>CANGEP010000001.1 GCA_947452905.1 Bacteroidota bacterium
GGTGATGAAACAGTAACTACTATTAAATCAAAATTAGGCATCACTACTTTAACTGGTTCAAACACAGGAGACCAAATTAATATTACGGGTAATGCTGCAACTGTTACTACTAACGCCAACCTTACAGGAGGCGTAACAAGTGTAGGAAATGCAACAACGGTAATTACCAACGCTAACTTAACAGGTGGTGTAACAAGTGTTGGAAATGCAGCAACAGTAGTAACCAATGCGAACTTAACAGGAGTTGTTACAAGTGTTGGCAATGTAACTTCTATTGCAGCAGGCGCTATAACAAATACGATGATTGCTAATCCTGCTGTTGCTAGTTTATCAGGCACAAATTCTGGTGATGAAACAGTAACTACTATTAAATCAAAATTAAGCATCACTACTTTAACTGGTTCAAACACAGGAGACCAAACTAATATTACAGGTAATGCTGCAACAGTTACTACCAATGCCAACCTTACAGGAGGCGTAACAAGTGTAGGAAATGCAGCAACAGTGGTAACCAATGCAAATTTATCTGGCGATGTTTCTAGTGTTGGAAACACAACAACCATAGGATTATTAAAAGTAACTAATGCTATGATTGCAGCCACTACAATTGATCTTACTGCAAAAGTTACAGGTACTTTGCCCATTGCCAATGGTGGAACAAATTCAATAGCAACACCTACAGCAGGCGGAATAAATTATGGAACAGGAACTGCACAGGCATATACAGCAGTGGGAACAAGTGGACAATTTTTGCAAAGCGCTGCAGGAGCTGCGCCTGTGTGGGCGCAGCCTGGGCCAACAAGTGTGCAGGTTTTAACTTCTTTAACTCCTGCATCAACCTACACAACACCTGCAGGAGTAAAGGCTATTATGGTTGAGTTAATTGGCGGAGGTGGAGGAGGTGGTGGAGCTGTTGTGGCAGCATCACAAAGAGGAACTGCTGCTGGTGGTGGGGGAAGTGGTACTTATACTAGAATACTAATTGTTAATCCTGCATCCAGTTATTTATATACAATTGGAATTGCAGGTACTGCTGGCACAGTTGCAGGTGGTAATGGTGGTACAGGTGGTGCATCAAGTTTTAACAATGGTGCTATCACAGCCCCTGGCGGAACTGGAGGAGTGGGTTGTTTAGCACAAACTGGAGCAAATGGTGGTGCGCTTAAAACTCTAGGTGGAACAGGAGGTGCTGCAGGTATTGGTGGAAATATAAGTCGAGTTGGAGAAGATGGTGGTACTGGATTTGTAACTACTGGAATTTCTTTAGGAGGTAAAGGATCTTCTTCTTTTTATGGATCAGGAGGAGAATCACCTGTTGCCATTACCACTCAAACCATTGCTGGTGTAGCAGCAACTGGATATGGGGCAGGAGCATCGGGAGCAGCTGTTTACTTTGCGGCTGCCGCTGCTGGTGCCGCAGGTTTTCAAGGAGTAATCATTGTCACTGAATATAAATAAAAATTTAAAAAAAACAACATGAAACCAATTGAAAGAATCTCAGAGTACTTAAAGTACAAAGTAATTGCACAACACCAGTTTGAGCAAAGTTTACACCTATCTAATGGGTACATTTATAAACAACTAAAAAATAAAGGCTCCATAGGTTCCGATATTCTAATACGAATACACGAAAGATACACGGAGCTTAATATTTTATGGATCCTTACAGGTGAAGGACAAATGCTCAATAATTTTCCTAAACTAATTGAAATTCATTAAAATTAATTAATCTTTCCAACGCCATTCACCTGCAATGGTGAGTGGCTCTTTTAAATTATTTTTAATTAAGAACAATCTTGTTTCTTCGTCAGTAAAATGTTTGGCTTCAATTTTTAAAGCATCTGCAATACCGTATAATAACATCGTGTTAAATCTTACGGTATTGCGCATGCCTTTATCTTCTACTAAACTAAACACGTCGCAATCGGCATGGTAACAAGGGCCTGCACCTTTGGGTAATGAGCCACCAGCAGCGCCACCTGTAGGAACACCATTTAACATAAAGGGCTGATGATCGCTATGTAATCCGGCACCTACCAAAAAAGTATTTTTAAAACTCGTATCTAACTGTTTTGCGATAGCGCCAATGGATTCAAACAATGATTTGCTTTCTTGTGCACTGGTTGCAAATCCTTTAGGGTCGTTGGTCATGTCATAGTTTAACATGTATCTAATATTATCAATGCTTTTATCTTTTATAGAAGCATCTACATAAGCGCGTGATCCTAATAAGCCTTCTTCCTCACCCATAAACATTACAAAGTCGATAGTGCGTGCGGGTTGTAATTTTAAAGCTTTAAAAGTGCGCGCCATATCTAAAACAGAAAAAGAGCCAATACCATTATCCATGGCACCAGTTGCTAAATCCCAGCTATCTAAATGACCACCTACCACAATTTTTTCATTGGGTATGCTAGCACCTTTTATAGTGGCCACCACATTACGCGCTTTAATCATGCCAGAATGGTTGGTCATATTGATATGACTATATAATGGCCCATTTTTTAATTGTTCTTTAAGTGCAAGGCCATCTTCTTTTCCTACACATACAGCAGGTATTGGGATTAATTTTCCAGTAACAGAAGCAGTGCCTGTTAAAAGCACTCCTTTATCTGCAGTGTTTATTACAATAATTCCTTTGGCACCGTATTTAGTGGCAATGGCTGTTTTTTCGGAGCGGTGTAATCCTGGAGTGCCTGCTTTGGAGCCGGGTAAAACACCTAAATATACTAATGCAATTTTCCCTTTTACTTTATCGGGGTTGGCTAAATAATCATCTTCAACACCATTGCCCATATCTACTACTTCGAGTGTTATATCGGAAGCAACAGGGGAGTGTGCAAGAGATACTGACTTTATGGGTTGTAAATTTTGTAAAGAATTTCCGATGGTAACTGCTAAAGTACCACGGCTCCAACTCTCTACTTCGAAAGGCTGAAATTTGACATTGCTAAATCCGTAAGACTTTAATAAATCGTATGCATATTGCTCCGCTTTTTTCCCATTCTCTGAACCCGTTAAACGGTGCCCGATAGTTTCAGAAGCAATTTTTAAGGAAGTGTAGGCATTGGAATTTGCTAAAACCTCTTTATTGATTTTAGCAAAAATGGAGGGCCACGCTGGTTTTGCTTGCGCTATTAACTGAGTGGTAAAAAACAAGGAAAAAATTCCGGATAATAATTGTATTTTTTTCATGTAGGAGATACTTTAAAAGCTAATTTATGGAATATTTAGTTGTAATTTTAATATAAATAATAACACTATGTTTTTAATCATTTTAGGTCTCCTAATATTTTTTGCTGCTAGGGCAGTACAAAACTTAAATCTTCCAATCTCTCAACATAAAGGAGCTATTCGTTCGGTGGGAATCATTGTAATGGTATTGGGTTTATTAACTGCCAGTATTAAGCAAATAGATGCTGGTCAAATTGGGGTGCAATCTCTTTTTGGTAAAGTGCAAGACGAAGTTTTAACTAGTGGTTTAAATTTTGTAAATCCATTAATGGATATAAGATCCATTGATGTTCGCACACAAAATTATACCATGAGTGGCGTTCATAACGAGGGAGATGTTGTAGGAGACGATGCTATTAGAGTATTAACTGCGGATGGACTTGAAGTAGTAATTGATTTAACTGTATTATATCGTGTACAATCAACTCAAGCCCCTAAAATAGTGCGTGAAATTGGTTACGATTTTAAAAATGTAGTGGTGCGTCCTATTACTAGAACAAAAATTCGTGATAATGCCGTTTATTATACCGCTGTGGATTTATACTCTGTTAAAAGAGATGAGTTTCAGGCTAGAATTTTTAAAACTATCGAAGAAAATTTAAAGGCCCGTGGGTTAGTGTTGGAGCAATTGTTAGTGAGAAATATTTCATTACCTGCATCGGTTAAAGGATCTATCGAAGAAAAAATAAAAGCCGAACAGGATGCTCAAAAAATGCAATACGTTTTACAGAAAGAAAAGCAAGAAGCAGAACGTAAAAGAGTAGAGGCTCAGGGTATTGCCGATTATCAAAGAATTATAAGCCTAGGACTTGGCGATAAGCAATTACAATATGAGCAAATACAAGCCATGAAAGGCTTAATGACCTCTCCAAATAGTAAAGTAATTATTATGGGTGGAGGTAAAACCCCTATTATTTTAGACAGTAAAAATTAAGCAAACTCTTTATTAAATATCTATGAAAAAATTAATCACTTTTTTAGTTGCCATTTTATGTGTTCAAATGTCTTTTGCACAAACCATTGTAAAACGCGATCCCGAAATTGATGCGATGGTAAAAGAAATGAGTGCAGATACATTAAAAGCCAATATGTACAAATTGGTTTCTTTTGGTACACGTAATACTTTAAGTAATCAAACAAGTGCTAGCAGAGGTGTGGGTGGTGCAAGAGCATGGATATTAAGTAGGTTTAATGATTATGCTAAACAATCGGGTGGGCGATTAACTGCATTTATAGATACTGTTACCTATTTTCCTGATGGAAAGAGAGTAGACCGTCCCATAATTTTAGGAAATGTAGTAGCTACTTTAAAAGGTACCGACCCTAATGATAAACGAATATTTATTATGAGTGGTCATTTAGATAATATGAGATCAAATGTAATGGATAGTGTGGGTGATGCACCTGGAGCGGATGATGATGGAAGTGGTACAGTAGCTGTAATGGAATGTGCAAGAGTGATGAGTAAACATAGTTTTCCGGCAACCATCATTTTTGTAACTGTTGCAGGGGAAGAGCAAGGTTTGATAGGTGCTTATTATATGGCTAAGAAAGCAAAAAAAGAAGGATGGCCTATTGAAGCTGTTTTAAATAATGATATCATGGGCTCTAATAATAGTAACGAGACCAATATAATTGAGAATACAAAAATCAGAGTATTTAGTGAGGGTTTATCTGTTACTGATACTGGAAAAGCTGCCATGCAAATAAGATCCTTAGGTTTAGAAAACGATGGTCGCTCTCGACAATTAGCAAGATACATTAAAGAGATAGGAGAGCGATACGTGGATAATATTCAGGTGATGATGGTATATCGTAATGATCGTTTTTTAAGAGGAGGTGATCATACACCTTATGTAGAAAATGGATTTGCAGCTGTTCGTTTTACTGAAATGAATGAGAACTACACGCGTCAACATCAAGATATAAGAACCGAGAATGGAATTAATTATGGTGATTTACCAGAGCATATCGATTTTGAATACTTACGTAAAAACAGTGCTATTAATTTGGCTAATCTTTCCAATATGGCAAAAGCCCCAGCTGTGCCTGAAGAGGTAAAAGTGGATGTTAAAAAATTAAGTAATTCCACTTATTTGTATTGGAAAGCCCCAAAGTCGGGGGCGGTTAAGGGATACTATATTTTAATGCGTGAAACCACCAGCCCGGTATGGCAAAAAAAGATATATACAGAGGCTTTAGAAATACGACTTCCTTACAGTAAAGACAATTACTTTTTTGGGGTACAATCGGTGAATGAATCGGGTAATGAGAGCTTGCCGGTAATACCTGCTGTAGGCAGATAATTTGAAGGATTTAATAGACAATTCTCTATTTAGGTTATTAACCTTTATCATAATAGGTGAAATTTTATTTGATTCACATATGTATACGTGCAAATATTATTAATTTAAACTATGTAATTTATTGATTAATAATACTTAAATACTCATTAATCCCCCATATATCCTGTTTTATTAAAATAGGTGAAAATTCAATTAGAACTGATTTATATCAGTACTGCAAATAGATTAAAGTCATAACATTAAAGTAACTTTGTAGAATTACTTCTATATATAATTGATTTTTTGATTTTAATTTATGCTAAACCCCAAACAATTTCTACTTTTTTCGTGGATCTTATTATCACTTATTTGCTATAATTCATCTTTAAATGCTCAAACTACCAAGACAATCAAAGCAGGTGCTTTTATTGTGGATATGGGCGTTTTGCCACAAACTGTAGGAAATGGGCTAAAGCCATATGGTATGATTTACGACCTGATGAAAAATTTTCAGGTGCCAATATTATGGTCAATCAACCCCACAAAAGCAAAAGATGGTGTTGATTTTTCGATTGGAGCAAAAAATTTTAGCGGTGGCCCTTTTATTATTGAAGCCGATTTTAGAACAGATTCAGTGAATGCACATATTGCTTATTGGCAAACACAAGGAGTTGTAGGTATTACTACCACTGCACCATTAACGGTTCCTGTAAGTACAACTTTATATAAAGCGCCCAACTGGACTTTAGATAAACAAAATGGTTTGGTGGCAATCCCTTATTTTACCAATGCAGGTATACCTTCCACTGCCTATGGTGGTGCCACAAGTGCTACTTGGAAAAACCCCGCCGATTTAACAGCATGCGACGATTTGTTCGTGATGCCACATGCAGATCCTGCTTGGGCTACTCATGGTCATTTATTGGAATGGAACCAAACAGCTAAAGGGGGTATATGGCTAGGATGTAGTGCTGGTAGCCATTTGGAAGACATGTTCAATACTGCAATTACTTCACAGCAAACAAATTTTTTATCTGAGAAAACTGGTTTGGCAACAGGCGCTGGTCCTTATTCTCAAAATGCATTAATGCTTGCGGCCAATCATACCAATGGTGTTGCTCCATATACTTACGATCCTAATTTACAATATGATCCTATCATGCAGTTTATGGGAATTTTTGATGGCGCTGTAGCGAGTGGTGCCGAGACTGTTTATATTCCATTAACACCAGGTTGGAGATCGACCACTAAAATTGGTGTGTATGATGCCGACCACAAACAAAAAATTGATACGGCTACTAATCATCGTGCAGCCATTATTGCATGGGGGCCAGGTTTTGGAAGTAGCAGTAATGGAAAAGTTTTTATAGAAGCTTCACATAGTTTTAATGGAACAGGTCCTACCAATGTTGCAGCACAGAGAGTGTTTTTTAATTTCTCTTTTACAGCTGCCATGGGTGTTATAGGCAAAGAGGTAATTCCATCTATTACAGGATTACCTGCTGGTACTGTTTTGTTTTCGGGTCAATCTTTAAACTTATCACTGGCTTTACCTACGGGTGTCGATTTAGTGCGTGATGGATATGCTGTAAAATGGAGCTCCAGTGGAGGCGGATCTTTTAGCCCTAACAATACTTCACAAAATGTAAGTTTTACAGCCCCTTCCAATTTAGGTATTGCACAATTAAGTGTTACTTTAACAGATGGTTGTGGAAGAACTACTTTTGATTCTAAGCCAGTCGATATTCAATGTTTGATGAACGTAAGTCCGGTGGTTACGGATCCTTGTAATGCTACACCTAATGCAGGTGCAATTAATTTAAATGTTACTAATGGTGCTGGGCCTTTTGTTTGGAAATATAAAAAAACGGGTGCAGTAGATTCGGTTGCAGGTACTGGTACTTCCATCACAGGATTAAGTGCAGGTACTTATGGCTTTACTGTAAAAGGAAGTAATGGCACAGGCTGTGTATCTTCATTTAATACAACTTTAACTGCATTACCTGCCTTTTCGGTTACAGCAGGAACAACCAGTAATTTATCTGCGAATGGTGCAGGGGACGGCACTGCTAATATTACTGTTAGTGGTGGAAATCCAACCTATACTTATTTATGGAGCAATGGAATAACTACACAAAATTTAAGTTCGGCGGCAGCTGGAACTTATAGTGTTACAGTTACCGATAGTAAAGGATGTAAAGCAACATTAGCCAACGCCATTACATTAACAGAACCACCAGCCATTATTATAACACCTACTCTTACCAATGTTAATTGCAATGGAAATAATACTGGTGCTATAAGTATAGCAGTAACTGGTGGTGCAAGTCCTTATACTTATGCATGGAACGATGGTACAAGTACTCAAAATAGAACAGGATTAAAAGCGGGCACTTATACACTTACTTTAACAGATGCTAATGGTGCCAGAAAAATTACTGGAATAACGGTTACTGAGCCAAGTGTTTTAAATGTGAACCCCGCTATTACAAATATCACTTGTAATGGATTAACCAATGGAGCAATTGATATAACGGTTTCAGGTGGAACTTCTTCATATACTTATGCATGGTCTAAAGTTGAATCAGGATCATATAGTGCAACCTCTGAAGATATTACTGGACTTTCTTTAGGTACTTACAATATAAGTGTGACTGATGCCAATGGTTGTAATAGTATTTCCACAAACAGTATAGTAGAACCAAACAGATTAACATTAAGTTCAGTTATAAATAAAGCTACTTGTCCAGGAGTAAATGACGGTAGTGTAGTTTTAAGTTTATCTGGTGGAAATGGTGGATATACTTATGCATGGACAGGGCCAAGTAGTTATACATCAACAATAGCTAGCCCAACAGGTTTGGGGGCTGGCACATATTCGGTAACTGTTACAGATAGTAAATCTTGTACACTTACTAATTCAATTATCATTGCTAACACCAATCCTAATCCTGTTACACCAGGGGTCATAAATCATTAATAATGGGAAAAGGACTTTTTAAAAATATAGTTTTGCTTAAGAAACATTCTTGTAAATATTTTGCGTTAGCAATTATTTTATCTTCATTTTTTTATATTAATGATGTTAAAGCCGCAACTTATTATTCTAGAGCTAGTGGAAACTGGACATCTAATACAACTTGGTCTTTAACAAGTGGAGGTGCTGCAGTAGCCTCAAGTGTTTATCCAAGTACTGGTGATATTGTAATTATTGAAAATTTTATAGTTACACTAGATGCAGATGCAAATGCTGCTTCACTCGAAGTTAAATCCGGGGGACAATTGGTTATTAATAATAGTAATAGTAATAAAATTACCTTAACAGGAGATGTAATTGGTTCAGGGACAATTTCTGGAAGTTCAAGTAAAACGATAACATTTTACCTTACAGGAGGTAATTGGAATTTCGCAGGAACAGTTAGTAACAGAGTGTCTATAAGTTTTACAGGAACATTAGATCAAACTTTTTCGGGTAGTGCATCTTTTAGATCAATTACTATCAATAAAAGTAGTGGTGTTTTAATAATTACTGAAACACCAAAATACTCTAGTTCAATTACTTTAACAGCAGGTGACATTAAATATAGTGGCACAACATTTATAAACAATGGAAGCAACTATCTAACTTCTTATCCAAATAATCTAATACTTTCTGGATCAAATACAAAAATTTTTCCTGCAAATACAACTATTACAGGGAATTTATACATAGAAACCGGGGCAGTTGCAAATCTTGGCACTTTCTCCCATACAGCTTCTGGATTATATTTAAATAATATATTACAAACTGCTGGAATTTGGGGTGGTTCAGCTTCTTCGGCAACAAATAAAAATGCCACTTATTTTACATCAACCTCTGGAATTACTGGTACAATTTCAATCCCAGTGGTCAATTCTTGGACAGGATCAACAAATACTTCATGGGAAACATCTTCAAACTGGTCAATGGGTTCGGTGCCTATTTCAACAAATGATGTAATCATCCCAAATGTTACAAACAAACCTATTATAAATAGTTCTGCTGTTGCTAAAAATCTTACAATTAATACAAATTCGTCACTAACAATTTCTGGCTCAAATACCTTGTCAATAAGTGGCAGTTTTACAAAAAACGGAACATTTAATGCAGGCACTTCAGGAACTGTTGTATTGAATGGTACTGCACAATCTATTTCAGGTACATTAACATTTAATAATTTAACATTATCTGGTTCAGGAGCAAAAACTTTTGCTTTATCACCCACTGTGAATGGGACTTTATCACTAGAGGGGACGGCTTCAGTTGTAGTTTCAGGATCAGGGGTAGTAACTTATGGAACAAATGCAGCCTTACAATATAATAAATCATCAAGTTATACTGCCACTGCTGAAGAATGGATTACACCTTTTGTAGCGACTGGAGGTATAATTATAAAAAACAGTGGAGCCATCACAGTACCAGGTTCAGTTCAAATTGGTAATACTACAAATAGTAATAATACAAATGTCCCTTTAAATATTAATAGTGGAGCTACTTTGACGCCCGGAGGTAATTTAATAACATTACACGGGAATTTTATTAATTCAGGAACACTTACCTCTGGATCTGGCGGTATTGCAATAGCTGGAACAGCAACAAGTCAGTCTATTGATGGATTTACCACAACCGGCAACCTGTCTTTTACTAAAACTTCTGGTACTGCAACTTTCAATGGTAATGTAAATGCTGCTGCTCTTACTATAAATAGTACAGGTGGAGCAGGGACATTAAATTTAGGTATAAGTAAATCTCATACTTTCTCTGGGGTAGTAACTTTAACAGCAGGAACTTTAAATGGGGGTTCTAGTATTTTAAATGTAAGTAATGCTTCTCCTTTTAGTATAACATCGGGTGTTTTTACAGCTTCTACTGGAACAGTAAATTATTCAGGCTCTGCACAAACTGCTGGTGTTTTAAACTATAATAATTTAACCTTGTCTGGTTCAGGTGCTAAAACTTTTGCCACAACGCCCACTGTGAATGGTATTTTATCTTTAGAGGGGACTGCTTCAGTTGTAGTTACAACGGGGGTTATTACTTATGGAACAAATGCAACTTTACAATATAATAAATCATCAAGTTATACTGCCACTTCGGAAGAATGGGTTACTCCATTTGTAGCGAGTGGAGGTATAATTATAAAAAACACTGGAGCCGTCACAACACCAGGTCCAGTTCAAATTGGTAATAATACAAATGTCCCTTTAAATATTAATAGTGGTGCAACTTTAACTCCCGGAAGTAATTTAATAACATTACACGGAAATTTTATTAAATCAGGAACACTTACCTCTGGATCGGGGGGTATTACAATATCAGGAACCGCTATTAGTCAATCTATTGCAGGCTTCACTACCACAGGCCCTTTTATGATGTCTAAAACCGCAGGAACAGCAACATTAACCGGGAACCTTACGGGGGCATCTTTAACAATTAATGGCTCAGGTGGTACTTTGCATTTAGGTAGTAATTTAATACATAGTTTTTCTGGAAATATAACTTTAACAGCAGGAACTTTAAATGGAGGTACTTCAACTGTGTTAAATGTAAATTCAAGTACAACAACTGCATTGAATGGAACTGGATCAGTTTTTGTACCTGGAACAAGTAAGGTTGTTTTTGGAGGAACTAATCAAACTTTAGCGGCAACTTCATTGTCATTTTATGATGTTGAATTTTCTGGAACTTCTGCCACCAAAACAATTAATTATGCATTTGATGCAGCCAACAAAGTAAATATTGTAAGCTCTGCTACATTACAATTGGCTGCTGGAACCAGCTCTACTACTAAATTATTACAATTTGGGGGCACAACACAGGCAGGTGGTGTATGGGGTGGAACAAGTTCTGCAGCAGCAAATAAAAGTAGTTATTTTGGCACAACCGATGGTACCCTTAGTGCATCCACTGCACAACGATTTATCATTACTGGAAATGCCTCTTTTAAGGCGGGTGTAGCACAAAGTTTAACAATCACAGCAGCCAATGCAGATGGATCCACTATCACTGGATATACTGGCGATCATAATTTAATTTTTTCAGGTGCTTCTGCTTCTTCAGGAAGTTATTCTCCAACAGTTTCAGATAAAACTGGGGTTGATAAAGTTTTTGGTACATCAACTACCATAACATTTACCAATGGGGTTGCTACAGTATCAGGTTCCTCAAATGGGAAAATGAAATTATATAAAAACGAAGGAGTGTTTATTGCAGCTACTGATGGAGCAATTGATTCAAAGGGATCTGATCGATTATCTGCGAGTGTTTCAACAGGATTAAGTACTGGTTTAAGTTTTAATGTACAACCTATTGGCTCCAATATAAATACAGTTTTTGCCACACAGCCTACCATCCTGTGGTCGGATACTTATGGCAATGCTGTAACTGGATTGGCCAATGATATCAATATTGCGATAGGCAATAATCCTTCTACAGCTAGACTAACCGGTACTCAAACGGTTTCAATAAATACAGAGGATGGTAAGGCCGAGTTTACCGATTTACAAATTGATAATGCTGGAACTGGCTATACATTAGCCGCATCTGCTTCTACAGGTACACTCACTACTGTATATAGTAATCCATTTACTATTTCAAATATTACCCCAGTATTAACAAGTATATCACCTTCTACAGTTTGTGCAAACTCTGGTTCATTTAATATGACGCTTTCTGGTGATGGATTTAATAGTCAATCTATTGTAAAAATAAATGGTCAAACAAGATCTGTAACCTCCTACACTGAAACAAGTATTATTGTATCAATTTTAGCATCCGACATTACAACAAGTGGTACTCCCTTATTAACGGTGGTAAACCCAAGTCCAGGTGGGGGAACATCTGCATCAAAAACTTTAACAGTAACTCAAGCATCTATTAATTCAGTTGTAAATCAACCCAATTGTTTTTCTGATGGTAGTATTACAGTTACTGGTGCAAATGGAACATCACCTTATACTTTTGATTGGATTGATCTTGCCGGAACAAATAATGGCGCTAACAGAAATTATCTAGCCAACACAGCTAATTATGCTGTTATTGCTACAGATGCCAATGGATGTAAATCGGATACAACAAATATTTCCATTGTTGCAGCAACAGGTTGTACAGGTATTACCGTATGTAAATCAGATACATTATCAGATTTGTCAGTTGCCCCAGATCCAAGTAATAGATCTTATGCATGGACGCTTCCAACAGGAGCAGTTATAAAATCTGGTGCTGGAACAAATGCAATAAAAGTAGATTGGAGAAATGTTGCAAAAGGTTCCTACTCGGTATCGGTGGTGGCTTTAAATGATTGCGGAACTTCTACTAGTTCCGCTATGAATGTAAATGTTCAAGAAGTAACAGCCATTGTGAGTGCCGATATAGCGTGTATTGGTAAAAATTTAAATTTATATGCTACTGGTGGGTCCAATTATACATGGACAGGGCCAAATAGTTTTTCGAGTAGTACACAAAATCCGGTTTTATATAATACCATCAATGCATTTGCAGGAAAGTATATTGCAACGGTTGTAAATAATGCGGGTTGTGCTGCTAAAGATTCAATTACCATTAGTGTTAATACAAGTCCCACTTTAACTATCGCAGGTACTTCACAACCTAGTACTACATCTGCTTCTGGAACTATTACAATTACAGCAACTAATACATCAAGTCCTACTTATGCTTGGTCAGCAGCCGAAAATCCTGCATTTACTAGTAACACTTTAAATCTTAGTGGATTAGTTTCAGATATTTATACATTGGTAACTACTAATGCAAATGGATGTTCCAATAGTATAGATGTTACCTTGTTAGATAGTGATGGTATTACCTCCACTGCAACTACAACAAATATTAGTTGTAATGGGAATAAAGATGGACAAATAAGTTTATCAAATCCAACGGGTGGAACTGGTTCATATACAATTTCATGGACTGGCCCTAATGGATATTCATCCACTTTGCAAAATATTAATGGATTAGAGGCTGGTATTTATCAAGTAACCATTTCTGATGGGTCATTAAATACTTATATATCTGCTGAAATTAAACAACCAGATGCTTTAAAAGCAGATGTAACTAAAACAAATATTAATTGTTATGGGGCAAATACTGGAGCGATTACATTATTAGTTTCGGGTGGCACTAATACCACTACCTATAGTTGGACAAATGATGCTGGCACTTATAGTGCTACTAGTAAAAATATTAGCAATCTATCAGTAGGCGTTTATTCAGTTGATATTACTGATGCTAATCTCTGTGTATTAACTGACTCTTATACATTAACTCAGCCTGCTTCTGCAATATCAGCTGCCCTTACAATCACAAATGTTTCATGTAATTCAGGTACTAATGGTCAAATAGCTTTAGCAACTTCTGGAGGTAATAGTCCGTATACTTATTCATGGACTAAAACTGCTGGAGTAGGAACTTTTAGTTCTACTCTTCGTGATATTAGTAATTTAACAGCAGGTACTTATTCAGTTACTATAACTGATAATAAAGGATGTACAAATATAAGTTCAGCTTCAGTGACACAACCATTAAACGCAATTTCTATCACTACAGCATCCCTTACTAATGTGAATTGTTTTAATGGATCTAATGGAGCCATAAACATTAATACAACTGGAGGAACAGTTACTCCTACAAATTATACTTATTTATGGTCTAATGGGTCAACTTTAGAAGACCTAACTAATTTATCTGCGGGTAATTATACAGTTACAGTTACCGATGCAAATGCATGTACTGCATCTCAAGGCTTCAGTATCACACAACCAGCTGCCTTAGCTAGTTCTAAAACTATTACAGCAGCATCATGTAATGGAAGCTCCAATGGTTCTATTAATTTAACACCAACAGGAGGTACTTCGCCATATAGTTTTGCATGGACAAAAGTGGGAGCTAGCTCTTATAGCTCAACAGTGGAAGATCCTAATTCACTTGCTTCTGGCACCTATAATGTAACCATAACCGATGCTAATGCTTGTACAGCTACCAATAATGCTATTGTAACTGAACCCGCAGGAATAAATGTTAGTGCAGCTTTAACCAATATTAATTGTAATGGAACTGCAACTGGCGCCATTAATTTAACTGTAACTGGGGGCAATGCTCCATATACTTTTGTATGGTCGGGTGGGGCCACAACCAAAGATGTTTCTTCATTGGCTGCTGGTACTTATACTGTCACAGTTACAGATAATAACAGTTGTTCCGCAACTGCCTCTTATACTATTTCTCAGGCCAATGCATTAGCATTAAGTATGACTAATACCAATCTTTCATGTAATGCAGCAGAAGATGGTGCTATTTCATTAACGGTAACTGGAGGTGGGGCGCCCTATACCTATGCTTGGACAAAAACGGGTACTTCTTCATTTTCGGCCACTACAAAAAATATTAATAATCTATCTATTGGAGTTTATAATGCGGTAGTTACGGATGTTAATAATTGTACTGCAACTTTAGCATCCTCTGCTATTACTCAACCTGCTGTTTTAGCAGTAGCCGCTGCTATAGATAACAATGTAAATTGTTTTGATGGGGCAGATGCTAATATCAGTTCTTTAGCTACTGGAGGAACTTCTCCTTATTCTTATTCATGGAGTAATGGTGCTATCACAAGAACACAAACATCACTTAAAGCCGGTGGTTATGCAGTAAATGCCGTTGACGCTAATGGTTGTAAAGCCAAAGATTCAATTACTGTTACGCAACCTAGTTTACCTATGAAATTATATGGAGTAGTTACCGATACAAGGGCTTGTGCTGGCACTCCTTCTGGTAAAATTGAGTTAACTACAGAAAATACAACAGGTACAATTTCTTATGCCTGGACAGGTCCAACTACTATAGGTAACATTAAATCACCAACTAATTTAGCAGCAGGTAATTATGCAGTTACTGCAACTAGTGCACTGGGTTGTACTGCTACTTTATCAAAAGTAGTAGGTACTGCTCCTACACTCGAGGTAACAGTAAAAGGAGAAGCTAAAACATGTGCTACTAATCCTGATGGTGCTGCATATGCGATAGTGACAGGGGGTGTTTTGCCTTATTCATATTTATGGAATACAAGGGATACAACACAATCTTTAAAAGGGTTAAACACCAATACCTATTCTGTAACAATTACAGATGGTAATGGATGTACTACTACAGGGTCAACTATTTTATCAAGCCCAGTATGTGATGTTCCTTTAGCGGTGAATGATAATTTTGTTACTGCAAATGGCAATGCCATTACCAACTCTATTGCCACCAATGATATTGATTCTATTTATCAAATTTCAGATTTAGAATTCCAGTTATTGTCTATACCTTCTGCTACGCAGGGTACCATTAAAGCAAGTTTGAATGGCGATTTTGTTTTTACACCAACACCAGATTATAATGGAGTTGTAGAATTACAATATTTAGTTTCTAATCCTCTGGGATTAACCTCTAGAGCACAAATCAATATTTCTGTTTCAAATATTACTTTAACAGATACCATCGAGAATTCTTCTTGTACAACAGGAGGGTCCATTCATGTAAAAGCAAGTGGTGGATTCCCAGGGTATTCTTATTCATGGTCGGGCCCCAATAGTTTTTCTGCAAAAACTAATAACGTAAGTGGATTATCACCAGGCACCTACACAATTAATATTAAAGATAGTAAAGGAGCAACTATATCAAAATCTTATACAATAGCAGATGCATGTGCACCAGGAGTTTCTGCAATTTACTTGAGTGGTACAAAAGTATTTACTTACAATGCAAAACCACAAGCGCCTAAAACATATACTACACACGGTTCTACTGGGGCAGTAACCATTTCTTATAGCGGTACAGCATCCACTACTTATACGGCTTCTGGAACATTGCCAACTAAACCCGGCACTTATAAAGCAGTTGCTACTTTAGCTGCAGATGTTAATAACGTTGCTGCTACTTCGGAAGAATTTACTTTTGTAATCGAAAAAGCACCACTAACAATTACGGCCGATAATCAAACGGTAAATAAAGGAGATGCCATCACCTCTATTATAAAAGCCGCTACTTATACCATTACTGGATTTGTAGACACGGATGACAGTAAAGTTATTTCTGGCGCTGTTTCGTTTACCACGAATTATAAGGATACTATGGCAGCAGGTACGCCTGATATTTATATAATACCTGATGTGTCAAAATTGACTGCCGAAAACTATTCCTTTATAGCTGCAAATGGACGTGTTACCATAAATGATATTTCAGGAAACTGGCCTTTAACACCTAATGCAAGTATAAAATTAGCGGATCATACATTATTATCTTCCGACTCTGTAAAACTTAAATTTAACATAGTAGGCGGAACAGCTCCTTACACGGCTATAATTAAGCACAGCTATAATAAAATAATCGATACAGTATTATTAAATAATGCTATTGATAGTGTGTTAGTGTCACCCATTGATTCTGAAAATGTGTATACTTTATTAAAAATTACAGATATTAATGGTAAGTCAAGAACAACTGGATTTACAAAAGACACTGCTTATTTAACAATTTTAAAGCCATTGATTGTTTTAACACTTAAAGCAGAACCAGCAACCAAATTGCAAGATAACTCTTTCCGCACCAAATTATTAATGAAAATTAAAAATGCGGGCGAATTAAATTTATCAAATGTGCAAGTGAATGCGAATTTGAGTGATGTATTCCCTAAAGATATTGCCTATAAATTAGATAGTATAAAAGTGGTAAAGGGGAATTTAGTGTTAAACCCAACATACAAAGGGGATGGCACTGCTAAAACACCATTCAGCATTCCGCCCAACAACAATGGACTTAGTTATTCAACTATTAAATCGAACGCAGTATTAGATGCTAATTTCTTATTTAATAATGGTGTAAACCTTGCCATTGGGGATGAAGGGGAAGTGGCTTATTTCCTATCTATAGCACCTACTAGTACTGATATAACTTTGAAATTACAATTTGCATCCAGCGGTAATGGTTTGTTAAAAAAGAATGATGGTAGTGTAAGTGCTCAGCCGTCAATATCAGTTTCACAAGATGGTGCGGCTATTGATAAACATCCAAATTTTACTGGAGTGGGAGTGCCTGTTCCAACATATCTTCCTTTATTCCCTGTAGTAAGTATAGGTGCTTCCTTGCAAGCAAGCACAGCAACAAAAGTGGCTGGTGGTTATACTTTCCATTTTGCTGCCAAGATTAAAAACTTCGGAAACATGAATGTGGACAGTATTTTAATGATCAATCATTTTAAAAATACCTTCGCTAGTCCCGATACTGCCTATATTATTAATACCCCAACAGAAAATGGTGCCATTGTAAATAACACTCAATTTGATGGTTATAAGGACGATACTTTAGTAAAATACAATGCTTTAGTGGGTGTAAAAGATAGTATTAGCATCGAGTATGATGTTTTTGTAAAAACTGATAAAATAAGTTATACATGGGTGAATAACTATTTTGCTTCTGGTCATGCAGTAACAGATTATTCACTTGCTACCGATACATCAACTTCAGGTATTAACCCAGATCCTAATAATGATGGCAATCCAATCGAAAAAGAAGCTACAAGGTTTTCTATTAGTTATAAATTACCATTACCACCAACTGTTGTAAACGGAAACTATATCTATGGTTCTATAACTAATCCTAAGAGCATTGCACCATTGGTGAAAGCATATCCGGTAGGTACTATACCAGTATGGTGTAATATAGTAACTGCTGTTTGTGATACGGTGGCACCGTCTTTACCATCACAAATTGGAAGATATACTTATCAGCTAAAATCTTACGATACCACATCGTTATTGTATAGTGCTGCCGCTGTTACTGACACGGTAATTATTCGTCCAGTAGCACCAGTTGTGAAAGATTCAACCTATGTAATAGGTGTTAGTACTAATCCGGCAACTATTTTAGCGCAAGTTACAGGTCTGGCTAGCTCAACAATAAATTATTATAGTAATAAAATTTTATTAAATACAGTACCTAAACTAGGAACGGTGAGTGGCAAAACGCATTATACTGCGAGTCAAACTATAAATACCATTGAAAGTGATACAGCAGGATTTAATGTAATAATGTTAGAAGTAAAAGATATTATTCAAATACAAAAAATTGTAGATAGCGGCATTTTACAAACAAATTCAACATTTAATTATCCAATTACTTTAATTGCAAAAAACTTAACTGCCTATCCAATGAGTAGCGTAGTTATTGTTGATAATTTACAAAACTCTGTTCCGTTTACTAGCGACTTCATAGTTGTTTCAAATAAAGTTACTGGTAGTTTAATAGCCAATACGGCCTTTAATGGTAGTACCGATGCTAATGTAACAACTAGTATAAGTAATTTAAAAGCAGCTTCCTCTGACACCGCTAAGTTTGTAATGAATTTAGCTCCTAATGGATATAGTGGTACCTTAACTAATATTGCTTCGGTAAGCGCCAATACTATTTGGGGTAAAATTAATTTAAGCTCAATACCTACAAGTTATTATGTGGCCGACTTGCAAATTAATATACCACAAGGTTTCTCTCCAAATAGAGATGGAATTAATGACAAGTTTGTTATTATTAGACCTGCACATTTAACCCTAGAGTTACAAATTTTTAATAGATGGGGAAATATAGTTTATGAAAATAATAACTATAAAAATGAGTGGGATGGCAAGGGTACAGGGAATTTCTTAGGACAAGATTTAGTGGATGGTGGATACTATTATACGCTTAGGGCAGTGGATAATACAGGTAAGGTGCAAATATTTAAAGGATACGTAATAATAGAGCGATAAAATGAAGTTGAAAATTAATATACTAGTAATGTTCTTTGCGCTTATGTGCTTTTTTAAAGCCAATGGACAATCGCTTCCCATGTATTCACAATACATGTACAACATGACCAATATTAATCCAGCATACGCTGGTAATAGAGGTGTGCCTAGCTTGGCATTTATTTGGAGAGAGCAATGGGCAGGAATGCCAGGGTCACCTTCTACAAAATCAATCACTTTTGATATGCCTACCCAGGATAAAAAAATTGGGTTAGGGATACAGTTAATAGATGATCGTTATGTAGATGTTATTAGAAGAACAGGTATGAATCTATATTATAATTTAAAATTCCCTGTTTCTGAGAAAGGGGTATTAAGTATGGGTTTAAAAGCTGGTTTTTATAATGACTTAAAATTATTAACTAGTGTTTATACCGGAGAGATAAAATCATATGATATTGCCTATGCTAGCAATTTTAATAAAATTGTTCCTTTAGCTGGTGCAGGAGTATATTATAACGATGACCGATTTTATATTGGATTCTCAGCTCCGGATGTAATTACTTTTGCTAATGTACAAACGTATAAATCCGACTCTAGTTTATACCAAGTAAATGACTTACATTATTTTTTAACTGCAGGTTATTCAATCAAAATAAATGAAGATGTCCAATTAAAACCATCCTTTTTATTGAAAGCGGTTAGCGGAGCTCCTTTGCAAGTAGATTTTAATGCAAATGTTTGGATGAAAAATTTAGTGGGCCTAGGTTTTTCCTATAGAACAAAAGAATCGGTGTTGGCAATGGCAGAAGCTCAACTTAGTCCTCAGTTTAGAGTTGGCTATGCTTACGATATGCCTTTTAAAATGCCTAATTCAAATGAATTGTTTTTAAGAATAGAAATAGGAAATCTTTTCCCCAATAATAAAACCTATAAGATTTATTAAAGATGCGTAAACAAGTTTATAAAATAATATTATTGGGTTTTGTATTTTTTGCTGCCATCCATGTAGATGCACAAAATAGCACAAGCTCCTTAACAAATCAAAGAGCTTTATTAATGAGAGATTCCTTGGATTTTAAAAATATCAAGGTGGCTATTAACACAGTTCACAATGAGTTTAGTCCAATCCCATACAAAGGTGGGCTCTTGTACATTTCTAATAAACCATTGATTTCAAATGCTTCCAAATACAATAAAATTTATTGGAGTCAAGATCCCGGTTTTTCAATTATAGATACGAATGAGGTAGTAAAGAAAAAGAAAGATACCGTTATTAAATACATAAGACTCTTAAAAAACGACGATTTTACTGCACCAACAAGTAACGATAATGACATTTTATATAATTATAGTAGACTAAAAATTAAATGGAACGAAATTGAAAAAACTTTTGCTAATTTCTCGACCGATCAAGCTTTTGCCTATAATGATAGCACAAAGATGTTGATTTATGCAAAAGAGGGCATGTCGAAAAAAGATACAGTTAAGCGCTGGGAGCTATGGAAAGCCTATTTAATGGATGGTCGCTTAAAACATAAAAAAAGAATTGATTTTGATACTGCAACTGCCGATTATTTATATCCATTTATAACTGAGGACGGGAAAAATT
Source organism: Bacteroidota bacterium (assembly GCA_947452905.1). GTDB lineage: Bacteria > Bacteroidota > Bacteroidia > Chitinophagales > Chitinophagaceae > Sediminibacterium. The sequence goes on from CANGEP010000001.1 coordinate 20,926, forward strand.
TATACTTTGCTAGTAATCGTATAGAGGGCAAAGGAGGATATGATATATATTATGTAAATATAAAAGGAGATACAATTGGGTCGCATCCTATTGCAATGCCAAGCATTAATTCAGAATATGACGAGTTATCTCCATTCCTTTACAAGGACAGTTTACTTTTTAGTTCGAATCGTCCTGGGGGTTTGGGTGGTTTTGATATGTATTATAGAGATGTAACAAAAACAAATGCGATTATTAATTTGGGCTATCCTGTAAATACGGATGCCGATGAGTTAGGGCTTAAAAAAATAAATAATCAGTATTATTTAACCACTAACCGAGAGGGTAATTTTGATGTATTAAATGTACAATATGCACCTGTTTATTATACTTTACAAGGAGTGTTAACATATGCTAATGATGGCAGTTTAGTGCCCAATCATTTATTATATATTAAGGACAAAGAGACGGGATTAATTATTGATTCTATTTATACAGATAACAACGCAAAGTATTCATTTACGGCAAAACCAAACCGCGCTTATGAGATTGTAACGCTTAATGGCGATGGAACATTTGTTAATTTTACAATTCAAACCATAGCTAACCAAACTAAATTGAGTTATGCAAATACTATAACTGGCCTAAGTCCTAAGCAAAAAGCTGATTCGGTAAAAACTTTATTGGCGATTCTTGAACAAAAAAGAAAGGATAGTATTAGTAAGCAACAAATGATATTAAAGTATATGGTGCATTATGATTTCAATAGATCTAATTTTATAAAATCGGAGCAATTTATTTTAGACACTTTACTTAATAATTTAGTAAAACAACCGAATGCTTCAATAGTTATTGGGGCTTATACCGATTGTATAGGCTCTTACAAATACAACTATAAATTGTCTGTGAAAAGAGCCAAGTCGGTGGTTAATTATTTAGTAAAGCATGGGGTGAACAAACAAAGAATTTTAGCAAATGGGTATTCAAAGAAATTCAATGTAATTCCTTGTGCTACTAAAGCGAATAAACAAAATAGAAAAGGCCAGTTATTAAACAGACGCGCCGAAATTATTTTATCCTTGTCCAAGTCTCAGAGCGACCAATTAAAGTAATGCCAATATAGCCTCTAACTTCTAAGCTATTATTGTTGTCCTTTAAGGTCATAATAGATTTATAATCTTTCCCATTTTTGGGGTCGTAGATATGTCCATTCGTATATGTATTACTAGTAGCGTCGTATTTAAATCCCCAGATATTGGTTAGTCCTAGTAATGGACGATTATGCAAATTAACATCGGGGTGTTTAGTATCGGTTTTAGGTTTATTGGTTGTAAGGTCGATAGGTTCTTTCATCCAAACAATTTTACCTTGATAATTATTTCCGTTTTTACTTATTTCAATTCTGGCATTTTGAGTGGCGGTTAACCAAGTGCCCAAAACTTCATCTGCTTTTTTATCTTGTGCAAGACTTGCGGTTGAAATAAGTAGCAGTAGGCCAAGTAGTTTTTTCATAGTTATTGGTTTACCTTATTTATTTTAGGCCCCATGGGCAGGGTATAGCCTAAATTAAGGATAAACTCTAATGTGCCAAAGCTTTGTTTAGCTTTTCCTTGATAAACGTCTAAATTGTAGTAATAAGCGTAATCTAATTTACCAGCAAATTCCAGATATATGCTTTTTCTAAAAGTACTTTTAAGTGCATATTCAAAGCCTGTATTCCATCCCCCAAACTGAAATTTAGCATTGTTTTTTTGCCCAAATAAGCTATTCTCCACATGAGGAATTACTGGGCCCACACCAAATTTTGCTAAGCCATCAAAGGCAAAATTACTATTGGATATTTCTGTAAAACGCTTTCTTTTCACGAGATTAAATAATAAAAAGTTGGCACCATTGTTTAAGTAATAATAGTTTGTAGCATTGCCGGTGCCAGTTTTAGAGAAAATGAAAGAAGAATCAAGTGCACGTCCATTATAAGTACCTGATAAATGTATTAACTGGTTGTCTTTAAAAAGGGCTTTAGTATGGTCAAAATTTATTTCAAAAGCCCAGTCCTTATTTTTGTCAAAAAAGTACCCAAAACGATAATTGTATTGAGGAATACTTAAAGCTTTAGTAAATAAACCCTCATCCCAACCTGGATGGTCTACCATGAGGGTATTTTTAAATGTAAAATTATTACCTAGGCTAGGTTGATTTACCGAAACGTTGGTTAAGGTATAATACTCCTTATTATAACCCCAAGAAATGTAAAATTCACCCTTTCTTTCTGTTTTTTGGGCAATCAGTGCTGTGCTTAGAAAAAGGGTAATAATGAGTAAATAAAGGCTTCTCATGGCTAATTAAGGTTAAATTTTGGCAAAATTAATACAATATGACTAAGTATTAGTTGATATCGGTCAAATTTGAGTATACGGGAGGAATTTATTCTAAATTATCCTACATTTAGATTGAAAATTTTCTATATTCTTTTTTATTTATGCCCCTTTACCATCAAACTCATAAGATCACTAACCCAATTTTAAAATACTTGGGTATTTTAGCTATATTATTATTAAGCTTTTCTGCATTTTCCCAAGACCAACTTGTTTCCTTAAAAACAGGGTATATCTATGATTCAAAAAAAGATAATTTAGGTAGAATCTGGTTTGCCACATCTAGTGGTTTAGTATTGCATGATGGGGCTAATAATATAAAAATTGGTACTAAAATCTACGAGTTTGATGGCCAAGAAATTCTAAAGCTCTCTCTTTTTAAAGATGGCTTGTATGTAATTTATAAAGATCATGGTTGTTTTAAATTTAACTTAAATAATCTTGTTGCCACTAAAATTACCAACAAAAAAGTAATCTCGGTAGTTCAGCCCAATGAGCATGTTTTTTATGTTTTGTATAGTTCGGGCGTTTTAGAAAAAAATGAAAAAGGCAAGATTGAAAAAATTCGAAAATTCGATGATGATTTAGATAATTCCAGTGTGATGTTTGAGGGCCCAAAAAATACTTTATTGGTAAGTATTTCCTTTGTTGGCCTTTATCAAATAAACGCTCAATCAGGTGTTACAATTAAAGATTATGGCATTAAGCCCGTTGGGTATTTGAATATGTTTACACGATTAGAAAATCGCTTTTTTTATATCAATAATTTACAAGTCTTGGAATTAGATAACGCCAATAATTTTGTTAAATCCTCGATACTAAATGAAAAGGAGAATAAAGACATATCTACTATTGATATATTGTCAGCACATTCTATTTTATATGTAAAAAACAGAAAATCGGTTTACTTATTTAATAATGATAAAACTTTATCCATTGGAACTCCCAAAAACAAGACTTATGAAATTTGGAATACTTTATTATCTGATACCAATAATTTATATATAGGCACCAATCAAGGTTTAGTTAAAGTTATCAATTCAAACAGAACAACCAATCAGGTTTTTGACTCAATAGCCAACTCTTCCAATTTGCCAAGAGTTAGAAGAAAAATTATTACACTTAAAAATAAAGAGCTATTGTTCTTAGGGTATCCTAATAGTTATATTTATAATAATGTTACACAAAACTTTAAGGCAATTTTAAAAAAGCCCAATCCTTTATATGACGGTTTAGTAATTGGTGATTTTTTATGGGCTAGCTCTGAGGGAGGAGGATTATTTAAGGTTAATATTAACAATGGTCAAACAGATAGTATTATTGCAAAAGGAATTGAACCACGTAAGTTATATTTATCAGTAACCGATATTGGGTCAGTTATAAATAATAGTATAGCTTTTGGCACTAGGGGTAAATTAATCATTTATAACTATAAGTTAAATACAGTTGATAGTATTTTATTACATGATGATAAAGCAAGAATCAGATCATTCGCTTTAGATACTTCTTCTAATTTGCTTTTTGCTGGTACTGAAGATGGCTTATATAAAATTAACCTAAGTAAAAAACTGGTAAATAAAGTAAATAGCCTTGGTAAATTTATTACAGATATTAAATTAGATTTTGTAAATAATCAAAAATTTATATGGATTGCATCAGATTTTGGCATAGAGCAATATGATATTACAACAAATAAGCTCGTACATAAGTACCCATCTCAAGATTTTAATAATACAAAATTAACTTCCATCCTATTAGACAACAATCATAATATTTGGGCATCTTCTTTTTCTGGTATATTTTCTATTGATCCTGTTAAAAATATTATAATAAAAATTAATAATGAAAAAAAATTAGCCAATTTAGAATTTAATTATAAGTCGGCAGCCAAGCTAGAGGATGGTAAATTAATGTTTGGTGGCTTAAACGGGTATGATATATTAGACCCTAAATTTTACAGTTATGACCACAATAAAATAAAGGGAAAATTTACAGGTTATTCAATTTATTCAAATTCTGATACTGTTTTTAAATTTATTAAACCCAATGAAAAAATATTATTTAATACAGATAATAGTTTTATTAGATTATATTTTACAATTAATAATGCAGAAATTATAAGGTATTGTACTTTTGAATATTCTATTGATAATTCAAGCTGGATAACCATTCAAGATGCCTCTAGTTTTATTTTATATAAATTAACAGATGGGTTACATACAATTAAAATTAGAGGAGTAGATGAAGTTGGGAATAATATCAATTTTGCTCCTATATTAATTGATTACTATACCAATTTTTTTAAATCAAGTACATTCATTTTTTTGCTTTTATTTTTTGTAGTAGTGCTTATTTGGTTCATTATTATATTTAGGGTAAAATCTTACCAGAACGAGAAAAAAATAAAGGATGATATTGCTATGGATTTACACGATGAGGTAGGTACCATTTTAACAAGAACTTTACACACTTTAAAAAATGATCCCGACAAGGAAAGCCCTAGTAAAATAATTATAACCAACTACGTTTCGGAGGCCCTTTTTGGAATTAGAGCCTATATCAATGCCATTAATCAAAACAGTGTATCCATATACCAAATTGAAGATGAAGTAAAAGAGTTTAAGAATATATTTATTAAATCATCTAAAATAGATTATCAATTGTATTTTGATATTGATCATGATTATCAAGTTGATTCTAATGTTTACCGAGAAATTAAAATGTTGTTATACGAAATAAATCAAAATGTAATTAAGCACTCAAACGCAACCGAAAAAACAACTTATTTTTGGGTTAAAAATGGTTTATTAAATGTTCAAACATTTGATAATGGTCCACTTACTAATATTGATGAAATTATAAGTAAGGGCAATGGAATCAATAATATAAAGAAAAGAGTGAACAGGTTAAATGGCGCTGTAGATTTTTTGATTTCTGATTTAGGTCATGGGTTGCAGATTAATATTAAAGTAAGAATTTAAAATGGAGAATAAATTAAACGTAGCAATAGTAGAAGATGATTTTTCATTATCTACTTTATTAAAAAGCAAGATAAACTCTATTCAAGGGTATCATTGTGATCATACTTATATAATGATTGAAGATATATTAAAAGATAATTATGAATTTAATATTATTCTTCTTGATATTAATTTGCCTACGATGTCGGGTTTGGAAGCAATACCTTTATTATTAAAGAGATTTCCTAACGCATCTATTGTAATGAATACAATCATGGATGATGCTACTACCATATTTACTGCCTTAAAATCGGGAGCAGTAGGGTATATAGATAAGCAAAGTTTTGATGACAATATTGAAGAAGTATTAGAAAGTGTCTCAAACGGTGGGGCTTATATGACGCCCAAGATTGCAAGAAAAGTGATTGAAAACTTTAAGACTCCCAAAGTGACTAATTTAAGCGATAGAGAATTAGATGTTGTAAATGGTATCTTGGATGGGATGTCATATAAATTAATTGCCGATCAAAATAACATTTCCATTGATACAGTTCGTTCACACATAAAGAACATCTATAAAAAACTAAGCATTAATTCAAAAGCACAGTTGTTTAATATGTTTAAGAAATAATATTAAACCATAAACAAGTGCTTTTTAGGGCTAAAAAGTCACATTTTAATGTGGTGTTAAATAACATTAAAATGTGACTTTTTTTTAATTTTTGTTTAAATTTCACATCTTTATGTAGCTGTATTTTAAACAATTTCTAATAATACTGGCTTAATTTTGTGTTATCATAAAAAGCTTAATAATAAAATAACATGTCAGTCTTAAAAAAATTCACCTCGAAAATTGAAAATTTATTTGCTAACAGATTTAAATTTGAATTAGCAGATTTGGGAGACATATCTCAATATAGCTTTAGTGAATTAGCACATAAATTACCAAATTTTCATATCAATATCGATAGCTATCCCGACTATTTTGTGGCTACTTTTGAATCAAGAACTACTGTAATAAGCATTAAGTATAAATCAATTGGTACTTATATGGCAATTGTTAATCAAGACTGGCGCGATTGGAATTAATGCTGTTTTTGTAAGAAAGAATTTATATTTTCCTGGTTTATCATGTAATTAAAAAAACGTCTATCTTCTTTAGACCTCACTCTTTCTATAAATGTTGTTTCTTTATCATATACCACATTAAATTTGTGGTTAATTCTATTAATGGATTCTGTTCTAATCTTTTTTTGAATTTCAAGAGATTTACGTTTGATTCCTAAATACTGATTCATTTCGTCAACTGAAAAATGAATTTCTGAATTCGATTTTTCAATTATTTTAAAAATTATTGTTTTTTCAATTTCTGTAAATTCATTACTTTTTTTGTCATAAGATTCATTACCTGCTACTTTATCAATATTCTTTGTTTTACTTTTCCAGCCTGTTACTTTTTTATAAATTACCAAAGCTGTAACAATAAAAATTATAATAAATAGCCACCAGTAAGTAAAAATAAAATTTTCATCCTCATATATGGTAATATATTGCGCTGAAAAATCGGCCATAGAAACGGGGGTGCTGTATAAATTTGTATCTGGATAAATCGAATAATATAATTTCCCGTCCTCTTCAAATGTGTTATATAAGTTAGTATTTTCCTCTAATCCAATTAAAAGCTTATTTGTGAGTTTATAGGCTTTATTTTCTTCGAAATTGAGTAGGTAATGCTCTTTTAGAGTATTCATTACAATGCCATGTAAGGATGGAAGGTCTAGTCCTTTTATGGGTCTTGGTTCCAACAATTTATTTAATCGTCCAATTTTCCTGTTAGCTTTCGTGGCAATGTCATATTTAATTACATTAAATTCTGTTTCCTCTTTTTCAAAACCTTCTTCGTTTTTTGTTGGGGTAGTTATATAAAAAATTGCTGGGTTTTTATGGCTACTATCTGTTGCGTCATGATAGATAGAGTTTATTGTATTAAATTTTTGATCCAGTTTTTCGATAAACCATTCATGCATGGGGAAATTAAAATATCTCAACTGCCCATTAATATGCCAAATACCATATCCTCCAAAAGAGTATAATATGTTTTTGTGAGCAAAATTGATGGCATTGTAATTAAAACCAAAAACAAGGGTAGAATCGATCCTTGTAAAGCTTATACTATCATTAGCGGCTTCCTTAGCTTTATACACCCTTCCAGTGCCTGTAAATAATAAATAAAGCCCTGAATCGGTCTTTATTAACTCCTTCATTGGAAATATATGGCCTAAAATAGTTATATCAAATAGGTCATTGTTATTAATATTATTAATGGTGGTTACAGCTTTCTTGCTTTTTAATAAATGATTTAAAAAGGAGGTGGATTTGATTGTATGAACCTGAGCTATAGAACTAATTGGTTGATAGCAATATATAAGTATAATTAATAAAACCGTCTTGATAACTGAATTCATAACCTAATCTAATTACAAATATGGCTTAAATGTATTTAATAGAAAACATATCAAGTAATATATTTATAACCTTATATGAAATGAATTGTAAATCAATCTAATAGTACAAATTACGTTTAATTACTATTTGTTTTTTAAATGTATACTATAAGGTATCTTAAATGTCAAATTAGGCAATGATAATTATGAAATTTTGCTTCTATAACCCCAACTATGTTTAAAAAGTTAATTGCCCTATTCAGGTTCAAAAAAAATCGCTTCCAGTTAGAGAAGTATGGTGATCTTTCTGAATTTACGTTTGACGAGCTCAGTATAGTACTAAAAAATGATTTTTCACTTAGAATTGACCGATTTACCGATAATTCGAGACGTTTTTCTGCAAAATGGGAAAATGAAGATACTTTTCTTGAAATTCTATACGAGGATGACGGTAGTTTTATTAAGCTGATAAAGCAAAATGGCAAAAATTAGTTTTGTTTAAACGCGGATTTATATAAGACAATATTTTCAACATTAATAGTATAATTAAAGAACCTTCGGTCTTCTCTGGATCTTATTCGTTCTATAAACACAGTTTCTGAATCAAATATTACATTAAACTTGTGGTTAATTCTATTAATGGATTCAGTTCTTATTTTTTTCTGTATTTCGATTGTTTTTCTCTTAATTCCTAAGCCTTGATTCATATCCTCTACAGTATAATCAAAGCCTGTTTCAATTTTTTGTATTAACGTATTTATGATAGATTTTTCAAGTTCATTAAAGCTATTATTACGCTTGTCATAATTATATTCCTTTGTTGGGATTAAGCTAAAACTTCTTTTATTTCTCTTCTTAATTTCAATCACCACGTAAATAATTGAAAATACGATACCTGAGAATAGCAAAAAGTATATAAAAATATTTTTCGCTAATGACTCTTCTTTATAGATAGTTAATTCAGTAGCTTGTAAATCATTGTTTTTAACTTCGATAGAATCAATTATGCCTTGTAAACTATTACTAGTATAAAAAAGTTTATTGCCCTCCATCCAGGTATAAAAACCATGTCCAAGCCAACTATTAAGTGTTTGTTTATATTGTGCATTATTGATTTTGTAAATTTTATTATTTACTAAATCCCATACCTCAATTTCACCTCCATTTAATATTAGCAATCCTTTATCTAAAGACCCAATACTTACAATCATACTTTTAGAGTTGTAAATATATGGGTTAAGTATCCCTTTATAATTCCAGTTTTTTGATTTAAGATTTAATTCAAATACAGAGTCGGTCCAAGAAGGTTTTTCGTTATTGATAGCTTCATTTCCAGTTAAATTGGAAAGTAACATTAATTTACCTTGGGTTGGTTCAAACCAAATTTTGGCATTGGAACCTTCATTTAAAAATGGCAGTTCTTTATTGGTAGATTGTATATCCCATTCTTTAAGTTGTTTGTTGTACTTTCTTAGCTGCCCATTAAATCTCCAAAATCCGTACCCCCCATAATTATATACGGTATCATTATATATAAAGCTAAAACATCCAATATTGTAACCAGTAAGTTCAGTTGAATCAATTCTATAAAAATGGATAGAATCTGATTTTTCATTCAATATTTGAGATTCTAATAAATAACCAGTAGAAGGGATAGTGATATATAATCTTTTATGATAAAAAATTAAGATTTGCCCTTTGTTTGTAACTGCTTTGTCTTTTAAAGGTAATAATAATAAGGAGCCATTATCTGGAGTGTTCCTAATAGGAATATAGTTTAGTGAGGAATGGCTTAATCGCTTGAAAAAATTATTATTAATTATTGAATAAGTGTTTGGTTGTCCATTACTCCAAACTGGCTTAAATAGTAAAACAAACAATAAAAAGAGGGTAAATGAAAAAAGGCGCATTTGGGGAGAATATTTTAGTAGAGTCATTACAATTATAACTAAAAATATATGTTTTGCAATATTTACGCATAAAAATTCTTAATTGAAATGTTCCATTTTTTTAAAATGAATAAAAATGGTTGATTCGTAAATTTTGACAACATTTATTTTTTACTAAAAAAGGGGTTATGTTTCTATACCTATATTTGTAATGTGCTTATTATTAGTTACTTAATACATTTATAGTATCTTCTTTTAATTCATCCCCTTTCCTGAAAAGGATTATTCATAAACAGTGCATTTTTGCAATGCATTCGCTAAGTAATACTGAGAAATAATTTCGGGGGGAATTATTTTGATGTAATTGTTAAAGTTCAAGTTACCTTAACAGCTTAGCGAATTTTTTTTTATAATAATTGAAACAAATTTAGCTTGTCCGATGTCAACGGTTGTTAGTTGTTTAAAATAGGTGCCTAAAATGGTTTAAATTTTTACTAAACCCTTCATTTTCAGCTATGTAATAATCATTATTTTAGGTAAATTTGTCCTTCCAACAATTACCTATGAAGCAACAGCTACAAAAGCTTGCCCAAACCTTAGAAGGGGATCTTTTTTTTGATAAAACGATGCGTACTTTGTATGCAACCGACGCTTCTTCTTATCGAGAATTGCCATTAGCTGTTGCCATCCCAAAAAGTAAAAATGACCTTAGCCTATTAATAAGTTTTGCAGCACAAAACAATACCTCTTTAATTCCAAGAACTGCAGGAACCTCTTTAGCAGGGCAGGTGGTGGGTAGTGGTATTGTGGTAGATGTATCTAAGCATTTTACACAAATTTTAGAACTAAATAAGGAAGAGGGTTGGGTGCGTGTGCAACCAGGTGTTATTAGAGATGAGCTTAATTTATTTTTAAAGCCGCATGATTTGTTTTTTGGCCCCGAAACCTCTACCGCTAATCGAGCCATGATAGGGGGTATGGTGGGAAATAATTCATGTGGCTCTAATTCGGTAGTGTACCGAAGCACGCGTGAACATTTATTAGAAGTTACCACTTTGTTAAGTGATGGGAGTGAGGTTGTTTTTGGGGCTATGTCAACCGATGATTTTCATGCTAAATGTGAGCTACCTACATTAGAGGGAAGCATATATAAATCGGTTCGATCCATTTTAAGTAATTACGATAATCAACAGGAGATCAGAAAAGAGTTTCCTAAAAAATCGGTGGAAAGGCGAAATACGGGGTATGCTATTGATTTACTCATTGAAACGGATCCGTTTACTGCAGGAGGTACACCTTTTAATTTTTGTAGTTTACTGGCTGGCTCCGAAGGTACTCTTGCATTTATTACAGAAATTAAATTAAATGTAGTTAAAGCACCGCCCAAAGAAACAGGTTTATTATGTGTTCATTTTAATACAATTGATGAATCGCTACATGCCAACTTGATTGGTTTAAAATATAAGCCAAGCGCGAGCGAGTTAATTGATCATTATATTTTAGAGTGTACTAAGGAGAATAAAGAACAAAGTAAGAATCGATTTTTTGTGCAAGGTGATCCTGGTGCCATTTTAGTAATAGAGTTTGTAAAGGAAACCCAAGAAGAGATTTTAGCTTTAACAAATGCAGTGGAGGCCGAAATGCGCGCTGCTGGTTTAGGCTATCATTTTCCTGTTTTATTTGGTGCGGACACAAAAAAAATATGGACTTTAAGAAAAGCAGGACTTGGTTTACTTAGTAATTTGCCAGGAGACGAAAAAGCAGTGCCTGTAATTGAGGATACAGCAGTGGATGTAAATGATTTACCCAATTATATTCGTGATTTTAATGAAATCTTAAAAAAGCATGGTTTGTATTCGGTGCATTATGCTCATGCAGGTTCGGGGGAGATTCATTTAAGACCCATCATTAATTTAAAAACTAAAGGGGGGAACCAGTTATTTAGAACTATTGCCGAAGAGGTGGCAACGCTTGTAAAAAAATACAATGGTTCATTAAGTGGGGAGCATGGAGATGGCCGACTAAGAGGAGAGTTTATTAAACAAATGGTGGGCGAAAAAAATTATGCATTATTAAAAGAGATTAAAAATATTTGGGATCCTCATCATATTTTTAATCCCAATAAAATTGTGGATACACCCTCTATGAATAGTATGCTGCGCTATGAGCCAGGGCAACAGACACCTTCATTTGAAACTATTTTTCGTTTTCATAAGCAAGATATTTTACAACATGCAGAGCAGTGTAATGGCTCGGGGGATTGTCGTAAAACACATTTATCGGGAGGTACCATGTGCCCTTCCTATATGGCTACCAGAAACGAGAAAGATACTACCAGAGCAAGAGCCAATATTTTACGTGAATTTTTAACACATTCCGATAAACAAAATAGATATGATCATAAAGAGATTTATGAGGTAATGAGTTTGTGCTTAAGTTGTAAAGCTTGTAAAAGCGAGTGCCCTTCGAATGTGGATATGGCAAAATTAAAAGCAGAATTTTTGCAACATTACTATGATGCTAATGGGGTGCCTTTAAGAGCTAATTTGATCGCTAATTTTACAGCCACTGCAAAATTGGGATCTATGGTGCCAGGCCTCTATAATGCTGTAATGTCTAATAAATTTACTGGCTCTTTAATAAAGTACTTATCGGGATTCGCTGTTCAAAGATCTATGCCTATTATGGCAAAACAAACTTTACAAGCATGGTATGATAAAAATTATAAAGCCCCATTAGTACCTATAAAATCTATTTATTTATTCTGCGATGAGTTTACTAATTATAATGACGCTGAAATAGGTATTAAAGCCATTAAACTTTTAACAACTTTAGGCTATGAAGTAATTATTCCCAATCACGAAGAGAGTGGAAGAACATGGTTGTCGAAAGGATTGGTACGAAAAGCAAAAGTAATTGCTAATAAAAACATAGAATTATTAGGGAATATTGTTACTGAAAAAAAACCAATTATTGGGATAGAACCTTCTGCCATATTAACTTTTAGAGACGAGTATCCCGATTTGGCTACTGATAAAAATGTAGTAGCTGCAAAAGCCTTAGCTAACAATAGCTTTTTTATTGATGAGTTTTTATCAAAAGAGATGGCTGCTGGTCATATACGAAAAGAGCAGTTTACACAAAACAAAAAGCAATTATTATTACATGGGCACTGCCAACAAAAAGCAGTGGGTTCTTTGGCCGACTCTATAACCGTATTATCTTTTCCAACTCATTACACTGTTGAAACCATTGCTTCAGGTTGTTGTGGGATGGCGGGTTCCTTTGGCTATGAAAAAGAACATTATGAAGTGTCTATGAATATTGGAGAATTAGTATTATTTCCTAAAGTAAGAGCCCATAAAGATACTTGCACAATTGCAGCACCAGGAACAAGTTGCCGTCATCAAATAAAAGATGGAACAGGTACTAAAGCTTTGCATACAATCGAGATTTTGTATGAAGCTATTGTATCATAAGCTAAACAGTTTGTTCTTAAAGCTAAAATAGTTTCATTTTTTGTTTTTTGATAAAGAGCTGCCTCTTAACTGATTACCTCATTAATATACTTATTTACAAAAATTTATGACAAATATGTCATAAATGTCATTAGCTTATACTCTATTATGTGGCATATTTGCCATATAATGATATCATATACTTTAACAAAAGAAGAATCCTCGAAAATAATCGGTAATAAAGTAAGACAATTAAGACTTCAAAAAAATTTGACTTTAGAGATATTAGCAATAGAAGCTAATATGGAGTATAAGCAATTAAGTAGGATAGAGCTGGGTAAAATTAATACTACCGTTTTTCAAATTATTAAAATCGCTAAGGCTTTAGAGGTAACAGCTGCAGAAATCATAGGAGTACTACATCTCTTATGATAAATAAGTTGAGCCAATTTAAAATTTTTATTGTTGTATTTTTTTCATTCATTTTTTTAAATGCTTGTCCAGCAAAATTGCAAGCACAAAATTTTGCATACAATACCCCTTCCACAGTATCCTCCATCCCATTTTATGGACAAGTTTTCAATTTTGAAGTATCGGCAAATACTTATTCGGCCGTAATAGATAAAACAACTTTTGTTTCCATCGATGGAAATTATGACTCTAAAATTACTTCCTTTAGTCCTAGTAATAATGAAGGAAAAACTTTTATAAATCTTGCCCCTTACAATTTTAGTTTCATTTATAATAATACAACTTATTCGAGTTTTTATATTACCACCAATGGTTATTTAAATCTTTCTGGATCTGAATATGCCTATTCTTCTGATCCATCTATTTCTGGTTTTAGTAATAATATAAATGAGGATATTATTGCCCCTTCCTGGACAGATTTATCAATAAAGTATGTTACTACAAAAATGATAGGTTCAAAAGGCACTAGAGTATTAACGATTGAATATACTTGTTATAATGCTGTTGCAGATATTAAGTTTCAGGTTAAACTTTATGAAAATTCTAGTACCCTAAAATTTATTTATGGCGATTATTTTTTTAAACCGAACCCCAATTTTGGTGCATTAACAACAAATCAGTTGTCGGTAGGACTTCAGTTTAAAGGAAGTTCAAGTCCAACAAATTATGCCTTAGATGCATTTTCTGTAACACCATTACAATTCACGCCGGCAACTGTTATTGGCAATGCTGATTATCCTTATGTTGGAATACCTACAGGACCCTCCGCTATTTCTACGCTATCTCAAGGTAAAATAGGTTTCTTGTATTATGGGAAAGGGATGACCAACTATCCTACATCTAGTACACCCCCAATAAATGTGGGAACTTATGCAGTTATAGCGAATGTAAATAGTGATGATACTTATTTTGGACAAAGCACAGAAGAATTTCCTTTTAGTATTATAAAAGCGGAACCTAATATTACAATTACTGGGGCTCCTATTTATACTTATATAGGCTCTCCTCAAGGGCCTGTTGTAACTACCTCTATATCTGATGGTATTAAAACATATGTGTATAGTGGAACTGGAACCACTACTTATCAAGCGAGTAGCAGTAGACCTACTGAGGTGGGTACTTATCAATTAGTAGCAAGTATCACAGAAACCAATAATTATATAGCTGATAATTCTGACCCTTATAATTTTACAATTGCAAACTACTCTAATAGTTTACTAACGGCTTCCTCTATTAGTTTTACAGGGAATAAGTTAAATATATTTGATGGTTTTCAACATACACCTACTGCCAATATTATAGGTTCAACAGCAACACCCACTTATTATTATGCGGGCACTGGTTCAACTAATTATGATATTACTACTGTTGCGCCATCAAATGTGGGTAACTATGAATTAGTAGTATTTGTAGAGTCGGATTTAAATTATTATGGACTTACCTCAGATGCATTATCATTTACCATTAGTTTAGCTTCCTCTGCCATTACGGTAACAGGAGCAACGTCCTATAATTATAAAGGAAGGCCACAAGGCCCTAACAATTATACAAAAGTCGGTTCTACCACAACCCCAATTACCTATATTTATAGTGGAACCGCCTCAACAACTTTTGGGCCAAGTAGTACAGCACCTATTGAAATTGGCTCTTATCAAGTTGTGGCAACTGTTAATGCAGATCATAACTATGATTTAGCAAATTCTATTCCATTCGTATTTACAATCGTTAAAGCACCTTCTACTATTTCAGTAACTGGTTTAACTTCTTATACTTATAATGGAACTGCTCAAGGTCCAACCACTGCCAGTATAAATGGGTCAACGGCTACTCCAACTTATTTATATTCCGGTATAGGTTCAACTGTTTATCAATCCACTCCAACTAGGCCTATTAATATTGGGACCTATCAAGTGGTTGCCTCTATTAATGAGGACACCAATTATTTAAGTAAAAGCTCAGCACCTCTAAATTTTATAATTAATAATTTACTAAGTTCAACTATAACAGTTACAGGCAGTAGCTCTTATACTGCTAATGGCACTGAACAAGGTCCCTCCACTTCATTAGTTAATGGTTCAACTGCTACACCCACTTATACTTATAGAGGAGTTAGTCCAACTATTTATAGCAGTTCTTCTACAAAACCATCAGCTGCAGGTACTTATCAAGTGATTGCTTCTGTAAATGCTGATGTAAATTTTAATGCAGCAAGCTCTCCAGCTTTTCAATTTTCTATTGTAGGGCCTTCATTCCCATTTATATGGGGTGATGGTGATTTTAATTATACCACTATACCATTATACATTGATGACTTTGATAATCTCACTGATGGGGACCTTGTTATTTATTTAGATAAAAACGGATCTACTGGCTCTGCAGCTTACGTATTTACTGGAACCAATACCACAAATTATCCAGCAAGTAAAACTGCACCAATACTGCCAGGTAGTTATACAGTCACTGCTACTGTGGGTGCAGACAAAAGTCATGAACAAGCTAGCTCTAATGCTTTAGCGTTTAATATACTTTTTAAAACTATTGAAATAAGTATTGATGGAGATAGTGTATATGATTTTAATGGAACCCCTCTTGGACCAAGTAATGGTATTGTTTATTATTTTGGAGTTCCCATTAATGTTGGAACTATTTTATATGAGTATTCTGGATTGGGCGGCACAAATTATATTTCAAGTTCTACACTACCTACTCAAGCGGGTACTTATCAAGTAGTTGCTACTTTACAAGATTTAATTTATGCAGGAAGTTCTTTGCCTTTTAAATTTTCTATTCTAGCCCCCTCAACAATTACAGTTACAGGCACTAGTACTTTTACTTACGATGGGAGTGCACAAGGTCCAATAACATCATCTGTGAATGGATCAACTGCATCCCCTAGCTATATTTATAGTGGCACAGACACAACAATTTATGGGCCCTTAGAAACGCCACCAACAAACCCAGGAACTTATCAGGTTATTGCTTCTGTGGCAGCGGATGCTATTTATAAAACAGCAAATTCTAGTCCATTTCATTTTGTAATTAATAATTCAAATGTTTCAAAACTTACGGTCATAGGATTAAGTGCATATACTTATAATGGAAATCCACAAGGGCCAATTAGTTGTGTTGTGAATGGTTCTACTGCTAGCCCAACATATAGTTATAGTGGCGTGAGCCCCACAATTTATGGACCAAGTAACATAGCACCTACAGAGATAGGTTCCTATCAAGTAATTGCTTCTGTAATGGCCGATGCAAATTTTAATCAAGGAAGCTCTGATCCATTTACTTTTATAATTAATAACTTACTTAGTTCTACCATCACTGTAACTGGGGGTATTAAAAATATTTATGATGGTAAACCATTTGGTCCAAATACCTCAGAAATTAGTGGATCTACCGCTACTCCAACATATAGTTATAGTGGGGTTAGCCCTACCATTTATGGACCTATTACAAATGCTCCTATAAATCCAGGTAATTATATAGTAATTGCAAGCTTAACAGCTGATGATAATTATAATGGTGCAATTTCGGATCCATTTAATTTTACCATCTATAAAGCAAATTCAATTTTAGAATATGGTGATAAAATACCAGCGTATACTTACGATGGTTTTGCTCATGGACCTTCCTTAGATTTTTTAAGTGTTACCGGTTCAACGGCTACTCCAACGGCACATTATATAGGGGTTATGAAAACAAGTTATGATTCTAATGAATTGCCTATAAATGCTGGTAATTATGAAGTAACTTTTAGTGTTGATGAGGATGTTTTTTACAATGCACAAACATCTGACGCTTTACAATTTACAATTAATACAATTAGTTCTTCTATATCAATAACGGGAATTACTAATTATAATTATAACACCACTGCTCAAGGTCCCGCTCTTCCAGATTTAATTATAAATAGTGGCCCTGATCCAGTTGTTTTTATTGAATATACTGGGGTAGGGAATACCAATTATCCAGTTAGCATAGTTCAACCTATTTTGCCAGGAAATTATATTGCTCAAGCTTTTTTAAGTGGGCAAGCCAACTACGCTGATGCAAGTTCCGAAACTTTTGGATTTACTATACATAAAGGAATTCCAACAGTTCAAATCATTGGAAGTTTATCTTATGTTTACAGGGCTAGTGAGCAAGGCCCTATTCAGATACAAAGTAATTCCTATGGAATTAAAACAATAACTTATCAAGGGGGTGGGGTAACAGTTTATGGGCCAAGTACCACAAGACCGATTGAAGTAGGCTCTTATATTGCTGTTGGAACAATTTCAGAAACACAAAACTACAATTCTGCAACTACAGCAGCTTTTAATTTTTCAATAACTCCTGATAATGCTGGTAAACAGCCTAGAATCATTACTTTAAGTGGAAATAAGTCTTATGCATTTACACCATCAGTACCACATGGGGATAATACCGAAATTGTTGCTACAATAACAGGATCAAGTGTTACACCTACCTACACTTATTCTGGGATTGGAATCACCAATTATCCTTCAACAACAACACCACCTACGGAATTAGGATTTTATGAGTTAGTGGTAACTGTACCATCTGATAATTTTTACTATGAAGCTAGCTCAAGTGTATTTCAATTTAGTATCAAAAACAATGCAGCATTAAGTTGGAATTCTTTTCAAGAGTTTGAATATAACGGCCAAGCTCAAGGGCCTGTAGGTATAAATGCTATAAACACAAATTCTGATGGAATACCCAATTTTTTATATACAGGTATTAACTCAACTGTATATACTACTACTAATACTATGCCTACAAATGTTGGCGAATATACTGCATCAGTTATCATACCCGAAACGGATATTTATTTAGAACAAACTACAGCAGATTTGTCATTTACTATTATAAAATCTTCACATGTCAACATACAATTAAAAGATAACGTTTTAACATTGTTATCTTATACTGGTGATGGTGTAGGGTTAGATGCAAATAGCCTCGATTTTAATGAATATACCGGTACTTATAGTGTAACCTATACAAACAATTCGGGCAGTTATTATAACAGCGATCAAAAGCCAACTAGTCCGGGTAGTTATTTTTTTACTATTTCATCGCCTGGAGATAATAATTACAATGCTTTTAATTCGGATTTCTCTTTTGTCATTACAAAACGAACTATTCATCCAGTTTTAGGTGAACCTGGGACTATTGTAAAATTTAGAGGGTATCATCTTGTTGATTTTGTTGCTGATACGCTTAGCGGAAAAATAAGTGATGGGGAATCACAAATCCTTTTAAATAAAGAAGGTTCAACTGGTAACGTTAGCTTTTTATTCGAAGGCATTAATGGAACCTATTATCCACTACAATCTACACCGCCTTTAGATTATGGCAATTATAACATTACTGCCTCTATAGCTGAGGATGATAATAATTATGCAGCTGTTTCAAACGCATATAATTTTAAAATTTACGATCTTATCTTTATTAATGTAACAGGAACAGTTTCTTATACTTACAATGGATTTAATCAAGGCCCTGATTCGAGTAATATTACTACTGATGCTCCTATAACTACTGGCAATATTACCTATTTGTATAGTGGAATATATTCAACCACTTATGGTCCCACAACAGCAAAACCAATTGACCCAGGCAATTATCAGGTAGTGGCAACTGTAGGACCATTAGTAGATGATTTAATATTTGAAACGGCTACATCCGACCCTTTTACTTTTATTATTAATAAAGCAACACCCACCATTAGTAATAATGGTACTAAAAAATGGTATTATAATGGATTACCCCAAGGTCCTTCTAGTGTTGTAAAGACGGTTGGGGCCACTGGACTTATAACATATGCCTACAGTGGGACAAATTCAACATCCTATGGTCCAAGTGAATCAAGGCCTATTGATCCGGGTACCTATCAGGTAGTGGCAACTCTGGGAGCAAATAAATTTTATGTTAGTGCTTTATCAGAAGCCTATCCTTTTACAATTAAGAAAGTAAGTGCCATTACTGTTACAGGTGCTCATGCTTATTATTATACTGGAACTGAACAAGGACCTAATACTAAAACAAAGTCAGCAAAAGCCACAGGAGTTATAACATTTACATATAGTGGGACCAATTCAACAACTTATGGACCAAGTGAATCCAGGCCTGTTAATCCTGGTACTTACCAGGTAGTGGCAACACTTGGAGAAGACAGTATTTATTATGGTGCTATATCAGCCCCCTATACTTTTGTTATTAATAAAGTAATATCATCCATTAACGTTACGGGTTCTCAAAATTTTACATATTCTGGAACCGCCCAAGGCCCTGCTACTAATACAAAGACGGCAGGAACCACTGGAGCAGTAACATATGAATATAGTGGTACAATCTCAACTACCTATGGGCCTAGTTCTTCAGCGCCTATCAATGCTGGTACTTATCAAGTAGTGGCTTCTATTGCAGCAGATAGTTTTTATGATAGTGCAAGATCAGCGCCATATACTTTCATAATTTTTGTTTCTTCAAAACCTACTATTACAATAACTGGAACCTCCTCCTATGTATATAATTCAATTCCACAAGGTAGTTTTGTAACTACCATTAAAGGATCCACTGCAACAGCTACAATTTCTTATAAAGGGACAGGCTCAAGTACCTATGGACCAACAATAGTTAAACCCACTGGTCCAGGAACTTATCAAGTAATTGCACAATTAGCAAGAGATTCAGTTGCTTTCATAGATAGTGCTAGCTCGACGCCATTTGCATTTACTATTACAAAAGCGGGTAGTACCATAAAATTTAGTTTTATAAGCGGAGGGTTTTATAATTATTCCGGAAAACCAATTGGGCCTACTGCCTATACCAGTACTGGGTCCACTAATACCAAAACGTTTAATTATACGGGTGTTGGTTCTACTATATATCCAAGTTCAAGTTCATTGCCTACAAATATTGGAGCTTATAAAGCGGTACTCAATGTTGCTGAAGGGGTATACTATAATGGCGCAAGTGACTCCGTTATATTTTTTATAAAAGCAAAAAGCACCATTAGTTTAACAGGATCTCAATCCTATTTCTATACTGGTTTGCAACAAGGTGTTTTTAGTGTTACTATTTCTGGGTCTTCAAAAACTGTAAGTTATATTTATAGTGGTAAAAATACTACCACTTATACCGCTTCTCCCAACAAGCCCATAGATGTTGGTGATTATAGTGTGGTTGCTAGCGTATCTTCAGATAGTTTTTATTTAGCTGCCAACTCTGATGTATTAAATTTTTCCATTCTAAAATCAAAGCCAAAAATCACGATTACCGGCGACTCGGAATATGTTTTTAGAAATAGTGCAACCGGTCCTAATACTAGCAATGTGGATGTAGCTGCGGGGGTCATTAAATATTATTATAGTGGTATTGATTCAACCATATACGCTACTAATACCAAAAGGCCAACTAATGCAGGTTCATATAAAGTAATTGCTAAATGTTCAAGTAGTTCTTTTGTAGATAGTGCTAGCTCTGAGCCTTTTTATTTTACCATAAAAAAAGCAAATAGTAATATAGTTTTAGATGGTACCAATATTAATATAGATGGGGGTGGCATTTATTTTATTCCTTATAATGGGACCTCTCAAGGACCTGATAAATATATACTTTCTGGTTCCACTGCAAAACCAAGTTTTACTTATTACGGAACTGGCCCAACCGTCTATGGGCCTAGTATAACTCCACCCACTAATTTTGGTTATTACGAAGTAATTGCTACCGTCGATGGGGATGCCAATTATTATGGTTCTAATTCTCCAGCATTTCCCTTTATGATTGATTATGGTGCTTCATCAATTGATATAATTGCTGACAGCTTCTTTACTTATAATGGAAATAATCAGGGGCCTTCGAATATTAATATACATAGTAAGGGGTCTGGTTCTGCCTATATTTTTAATTATTATGGAGTAGATTCTGCCAATTATGAGCCTAGTGATATTGCTCCGATTGATGTAGGTAATTATAAGCTTCAAGTATTATTGCCACATGATGAATATTATTGGGGAGTTTATTCTGCACCTTTTACTTTTAGCATCATTAAGGCTAAAACAACTATTCAGATTATAGGTTCCTCTATCTATAGTTATGATGGAACAGAACAAGGCCCTTTAACTGCAAATATATTGGGCTCCAGTGCTACACCTAATTTTGAGTATGAAGGCATTGATTCAACTGTTTATGTTTTAAGTAGCCAGCTTCCCAAAGATATTGGCTCCTATAAGGTAACGGCATCTGTGAAGGAAGACTCCCATTATTTAAGTGCAAAATCCTTGCCCTATACATTTAGGATAAGACCTTCAATTGTAATAATAGATACTTCCATTACAACCCCCATTTTTATAGATACTGCCATCAAAGATCCTGTTATCAAAGATCCTGTTATAATTGATACGTTAAAAAAAGACACTATTATTAATGTTCCAATAGTTATTGATTCTTCAAGCATAGTTGTGGTATTAAAAATTAGAGGTAATTCAAGCATTAAGTTTTTAGATTCTACTATCTACACCTATAATGGCAAAATGCAGGGTCCCAATACTGCAAAAGTTGTGGGCTCTACAGGGGCTATAACTTATTGGTACAATAAGCCGCCAATAATTGCGGGAAAGTATTATGCAATTGCTAAAGTAGAGGGAGATTCTAATTTTGAAGAAGCGATATCAGATACATTACACTTTACCATTAATCCTGCCACGCTAACTGTTAATCCTGTTAAAGCAGCAAGATGTTTTAATACAGCCAATCCTTTACTAAGGTATACAATGGAAGGTTTTGTAAATAAAGAGGACTCTTCTGTTTTAGTTAACAAACCCATTATATCTACAGGGGCTAACATAAATAGTAAAGCGGGTAATTATTCAATAACAATGGATAGTGCTATTGCAGAAAATTATCAATTTAAATACAATACTGCGCTTTTAACTATTTATCCTACACCTATTGGTAATGTTAAGGCAGGGGCCGATATAGTTTGCGATGAATCGGAACTTATATTAAAATCAAGTGGGGGTACAAAATATGTTTGGTATAAAAATAATAGTGTAATTATCGGAGCTAGCGATTCCATTATAAATATTAATAGTTTTGGTAATTATACAAATAAGATTATCTCTGAATTTGGTTGTGAGGCCATGTCCACAAACACATTGGCAATAAAACAATATTATGCGCCTACGCCTAGTTTTGAAACTAAGTACAGCTGTGTAGGTTTGCCTATTATGGTTACCAATAAATCTATTACTAATGCTTCGGGCTTAGTTAATTATAGTTGGGAGGATGGAGCAGGTAATACCATTAATTCCATTGAGCCAAACTTATTATATAGTAGTATTGGCAATAAGAAAATACAGTTAACCATTACGCCAAATGCTTGTCCTTTATTACAACGTAAAATATCAAAAGAAATAGTGGTAGAAGCTCCTGCAGAAGCAATAAGAATGAAATCGGTGGATGCCATAATAAGCGAGCCATTGACTTTGCAAGCAAGAAATTTTGGACAATTCTTTGCATGGTCTATTGTAAATAAAAATAGTATATCAGCCATTTCATTGAATGACTCAAGCATTTACAATCCTATTTTATCCACCAATGTAGAAACAGAGTTAAATGTGGCCATTACCACGGCCAATAGTTGTGTAACGGTAGATACATTATTGGTTAGAATATTTAAAGAAGAAAAAATTTATGTGCCTAATTCTTTTTCGCCTAACGGGGATGGTATTAATGATGAATTTAAAATAAATCCAGTGGGGATAAGCGCCTTGTATTTTTTTAGAATTTTTGATCAGTGGGGTAGAATTGTTTTTGAAACAAATAATATAAGTATTGGATGGGATGGTAAATTAAATGGAGTTAGACAGCCTTTGGCCTCCTATACTTGGATGATTGATGCTTCCGATTTACATCAACAAAGAATTAAACAAATGGGTGTAATTACATTAATACGATAAAAATTAAAGGCTTGAAAAAATTTATACAATTATTTAGTTTGTTGTTATTGTCAAATTTCGCACTTGCACAGGATCCTTTTTTTTCGCAATATTCAGTGTCAACTATGACTTTGAATCCTGCATTAGTAGGTTCTCATATGCAAGCAGAAAACAAATTTTCTTTTATCTCTAGAAATCAATGGTGGGGATCAGGGGCGCAATCATATTTAACCAATTCAATGAGCTATGAAGGACATGTTTTATCTAACCTAACCAATAAATTTAATCATTTATCATTAGGCTTAATGATGCTTAATGAAAACTCTAACGGGGGTGTACTTAACAATAATTATTTTAGTGCAGCCTTAAGTAATCAAACACAAATTACCGAAAAGATTGTACTAAAGTTGGCAATCTCGGGCACCTATTCCAACAGAATGTTGAACTTATCTAATTCTACTTTTCAATCGCAATTTGGGAGTTTTGGTTTTATGAATACCGCTAGTAATTATGATCCTGTTGCAGCTACAAGCCCTTCTTATATTGAAATGAACACTGGATTTGCCATGGAATATTCATCTAGCTATATTGATTATGAATGGGGAGGGGCTATCTTTCATGCTTCTAAACCTAAGCTGGGATTTTATGATAATACAAAATATGAAATAGACCCAAGAGGAGTGGCACACGGGGCTCTTACCATTAGACCCAATAAAAATGGAGCTTTTATTTTTTCAGGTAATTGGCAAGTACAAGCACAAAAACAATTATTCACAATAGGAGGAGGCTACACATTTAATGTTGGCGATTCTGCCAATCATCAATTAAGTATTGGCATTTGTGATCGTATTAATGAGTCTATCTATCCATTTGCATCTTTAAAAGTTAATTCATTTGTGATTGGTTTAAGTTATGATGTAACTACTGCTAAAAACAAAACATCATTTAGTTCTTTAAATAGTTCGGAAGCCTCTATAGTTTGGGAATTTGGTAAACAAAAAAAGAAATAGTCGATAGGCATGAATAAAAATTTGGTAAGATCTTTAATTTTATTTTTATCCATAATTATATTGCCTGGTAAAGTTGTGGCGCAATCACAACCTACTATCACGATTGGAGGTACGCTTTCTTATACCTATAATGGAACATCACAAGGAACTTTTACTTCTACTGTTGTTGGATCATCATCTCCTGTAGTATACACTTATAAAGGGGTTGGAACATCCTCATCAAATTATGGCCCTACCACAAGTAAACCAAAAAATGCGGGATTGTATCAGGTGGTTGCCTCTGTAGCTGCCAACAATACAAATAATACATTAAGTGCAAGTTCGGTTGCCTTAAACTTTACTATTTTAAAAGCAGCATCCACCATTGCTATTAAGTTTACTTCTGGCGGCTCTTTTACTTATAATGGATTGCCTCAAGGCCCTGATTCCTTAATAGTAACTGGTTCAACTGGTTTAAGAGTTATTAACTATAAAGGGGTAAGATCAACCATTTTTGGACCAGGCACAATAAAGCCCACTCAAATTGGCACTTATTATGCGAATGCAATTTTATATGCCGACACCAATTATTTAGACACAACGAGTAAAGGGGTTGAATTTGTGATTAAAGGAAATTCAACTGTTACCCTTACTGGCCCTGTAAGTTTTATTTATGACGGAACTAGGCAAGGCCCAAATACTTCCAAAGTAGTAGGCTCAACTTATCCAGCAACTTATATTTATTCAGGTACAGGTTCTACTACTTATAATAGTAGTTCTTTAGCCCCTTTAAAAGTGGGTACATTTCAGGTGGTGGCTTCTGTTACATTTGATACTTTATACAATGCAGCAACATCAGCACCTGTGTCGTTTACTATAAATCAAGCTGCTTCTACTATTTCTGTTACTGGATCAAATGTGTTTACCTATAATGGATTAACGCAAGGGCCAAGTACTTATTCGGTTCAAGGCTCTAATGGTCTCGTTACTTATACTTATAGTGGTACAGGGTCTACTACTTATACGGCTACCACTACTAAGCCAACCAATGCAGGTGCCTATCAAGTTATTGCTCAAGTGGCAGCCAATACTAGTTATTTAGCTGCATCATCTTCGCCTTTTGCTTTTACAATAAAAAAAGCCTACCCCACATTTTTATATACTGATGTTGGATTTAAAACAATATTTGTTTATAGCGGTTTGCCACAAGGCCCTCCCTGTGCAACAGTAGCGGGATCCACAGGAAAATTGAGTTGTTCATATGCTTCCACTAGACCTGGCATTTATTTAACATCTAGTATCAAGCCCACCAATGCAGGAATTTATTATATATATTCTACAGTAGAAGAAACTAGCAATTATTTAGGTGTAACTGATGGGGGGTATCCTTTTTCAATATGGCCAAATAATACCAGTATTACTATCACAGGCGATACCTTATATACTTTTGATGGTAATCCACAGGGAAAAATTACAACTACCATAAAAGGATCTTCATCAACACCAACCTATAGCTATAGTGGGGTAGGTACTACTATATATGGCCCTAGTTCAAACAAACCTTTTAATATAGGGTCTTATCAATTGATTGTAAAAGTACCTAGTGATTCAAATTATTCGAGTGCTAATTCAACTGCATTTAAATTTAAGATTCAAGAAGCTCCTTTAGTAGATACAATAATAAAAGATAGCCTTATACTTGTTCCCCCAAAACTAGACAGTCCTGTTATAACTCCTCCAAAATTGGATACGCCTATTAATGTGCCAGTGATTAAGGACACTTTAATAGTTGCACCTATTATAGATTCAACTATTAATGATTCTACTTTAAAAGATTCAACAAGTATTTCGATTAATAAAACTTTCGCTTCTACTATAATCATTATTGGTCTTAATGAATATGAATATAATGGTCAATTGCAAGGCCCGGTAAATTCAATTGTAACAGGTTCCAAAGCTATTCCGAAATATTTTTATAGCGGAACATTGGGCACAGTTTATGGACCATCGGAGATAGTGCCAAAAAATGCAGGTACCTATCAGGTGGTGGTTAGCGTGGCCAGCGATGCAAGTGGCGATTCAGCTATATCGGAATCATTTGCTTTTGAAATAAAAAGAGTGGTACTAACTATTACAGCCCAAAATGCAGAAAGATGTTTTCAGGTGGCTAATCCAAATTTTAATTATCAAATTGAAGGGTATATAAATGGGGATGATTCAACTGCGTTAACTACTTTGCCAACAGTGTATACTTTGGCGAGTAGGGATTCATTATCGGGTAATTATAAATTATACTTAACAGAAGCCCAAGCTTTAAATTATAGTTTTAACTATGTGGATGGAATTTTTACTATACATCCTTTGCCATTAGCCACTATTCAATCGGCAGTAAATTATGTATGCGATGGAGCTTTATTACCTATACACATTAAAGAGGGATACTCTTATAGCTGGTATAAAAACAATATAATTATTGGTAGTGCATCTGATTCGGTACTCCTTGTAAATGCTTATGGTAATTATGCTTGTAAATTAACCAGTGTTTTTGGTTGTGAAGCGATGGCATCAAATGTTTTAAGTATTATGCAATATTATGCGCCTACTGCAAATTTTTCAACTTTATATAGTTGCATTAACCTGCCTGTATTAATGGATAACAAATCGGTGGTTAATGTATCGGGCCCTGTAAAATTTGACTGGAATAATGGGGTAGGAGAAAGTTCACAATTATTAAACCCGCAATTTTATTATACTAGCGTGGGGGATAAAAAAATTACTTTAACTATTACACCTAACTTTTGTCCTGCACTAAAAAGCACAATTAGTAAAACAGTTTTTATTGAAGATCCAACACCTTCTATTAAAATGCCTTTGGCTGATGTCGTAGTTTTTATGCCTTTAATGGTTCAAGCAAGAAATTTTGGGGTTAGCTATAATTGGACTGCTGTTAAAACATCTACACTAGGAAATGTAGCAAAATTGCTTGACTCTAGCAATGCAGAAACAAAAATTCTTACCAATACCGATGCGTTATTGTTGGTAAAAATAACAGCTGCCAATAGTTGTGTAACAACGGATAGTATGCAAGTGAGGGTATTTAAAAATAATAATGTGTATTTGCCCAATAGCTTTAGCCCAAATGGTGATGGTATTAATGATGTTTTTACCATCAATCCCGTGGGTATAGCTTCACTTAATTATTTTAGAATTTATGATAGTTGGGGCGGATTAATTTTTGAAACCAATAATTTATCGCAGGGCTGGGATGGTAAATTAAATGGAGTAAGGCAGCCTATGGCAAGCTATACCTGGATGATACAAGCAAATGACGTGTATAATAATGTTGTGAAAGAGATGGGCTCAGTTACATTGATAAG
The DNA here is from genome assembly GCA_947452905.1 of Bacteroidota bacterium. Lineage (GTDB taxonomy): Bacteria > Bacteroidota > Bacteroidia > Chitinophagales > Chitinophagaceae > Sediminibacterium. Next base: position 48,821 of record CANGEP010000001.1, read on the forward strand.
GTAAGTAGTTGGTGAATTTAATAAATTATAAATTCTGTATTTAGGCTTTTTCTAATAAAAATTTTGCATCAATTTTTAAAACCTTATGAATTCCTTTTAAGAAAACTATATCTGCTTTTCTTTTGCCGTTTAAAATTTCTGAAACCTTAGATTTTGCCAAGCCCATTTCATTGGCGAGGTTTGCTTGAGTCATTTTTCGTTCAAATAATTTAAGTTCCACTAATTCAGTGATAGTTTCTGGTTCTTTAAATGGTTTTAGTCCTAAAACCGTTTCTTCAAATAATTGTGCGGCTAAAGACATTTCAGTTAATTTCTTAAGTTCAATTTTTGTAAGTTTTTTTTCCTCTTTGTTCATTAATTTATAAATCTCAACCATCAATTCGTGGTATTCCTTTTTCGTTTTAATTTCTATTTTCATGATTAATGTTTTTTAAATTCTATTTTACTTGCATTTACTTTATTGTATTCTTCATGCGTTCCAATGTATAATATAAAAAGGGTTCTAGTCTCAAATATAACCAAGGCAATTAATCGATATTTATTGCCTTTGATGTTAAAAACATATCTATTATTTCCAACCGCATCCGTTGAATTAAAAGTGGATTTTAACTCATGATAATTACTCCAGTCTTCATTTTTAGTGCTATTAAACCAGGTTAGAAGAGAATCCTTGCTTTCTGGATGTTCGACCCCAAATTTATTAAGGATGGATCTAGAAATAATAACCATTTTCAACTATTTATAAAGTTAGAATAATATTCTGAAAAATGGAATTATATTTTATTTTGCAGAATTTGTTTTAAAAGCCAATGTTAAGGGGTTATTCGACAATTGAAGAGCGTATAAATACTTGAAATTCTTAATCCAATAGATATTAATTCAATGGGTATCTTTGCTTTATGAATACACCCAAAAAGCAATCTCAGTTTTATCTTATTTTAATATTAGGATTAATGTCGGCTATTGGTCCACTTTCTATTGATATGTATTTGCCTGCTTTCCCTTCGATAGCGAAAGGATTAAATAGTTCCATAGATAGAGTAACCCTTTCCTTATCTTCTTTTTTTGTGGGTATATCTATTGGACAATTAGTATATGGACCTTTGTTAGAAAGGTATGGTCGTAAAATGCCACTGTATTTTGGCTTAAGCTTGTATGCGGTTTCGGCCTTGGCATGTGCCACTGCTGTTTCGGTTGAGATGTTAATATTGTTTCGATTTTTTCAGGCGCTAGGAGGATGTGTGGGTATGGTTGCTTCCAGAGCCATGGTGCGTGATTTATTTGATGTGAAAGATAATGCCAAAGTATTTTCAACCTTAATGCTTGTTATTGCTGTTTCTCCAATTATTGCACCCACCTTAGGAGGGTTTATTAGTACTTATTTAGGTTGGAGATATATTTTTGTGATGTTAATTATAGTGATAGCTTTAATACTTGCAGGTATTTATTTTTTATTGCCCGATAGTAAAGGGGCCGATGCAAATTATTCCCTACAACCTAAAGCCATCCTAGCTAGTTTTGGGAGTGTACTCAAGAATCCACAGTTTTTATTGTATACTTTTTCAGGTGCTGTTGCTTCAGCAGGTTTGTATGCATTTATTAGTGGATCACCTTATGTTTTTATTGAATTTTTTAAGCAAAGCCAACAACATTATGGTTGGGGATTTGCTTTTGTAGCTTCTGGTTTAATTGGGTCTAGTCAATTAAATAGTTTTTTGTTAAAAAAATATCATTCCGATCAAATCATTCAAGTGGCCTTATATTTTCAGAGTACTGTTGCCATTTTCTTAGTAGCATCGGCCATTTTTGGATTTGCTACTTTGGTTTCTACACTTTTACTAGTGTTTTTATTTTTATGTTGTCAGGGATTTATTTTTCCCAATGCTTCAGCACTCTCTATGGCACCTTTTGGTCACAATGCAGGAAATGCTTCGGCACTTATGGGATTTATTCAAATGAGTGTTGGGGCTTTTATGTCGGCAATGGTGAGTGTTTTGCATAATCAAAGCTTAGTTCCCATGACAGGTGTGATGGCATTTTGCTCTATCACTGCATCGCTAATTTATACCTTAAATAAATCCAAAGCAGTTCAAAAACCTAGTATACAATTAGTGGAAGAGGAGGAAGTGGAGATGATAAATACCTTATAAAGTTTATGTTAATTAGGCTCAAAATCCAAGGGCAACAAATTGGACATCTTCTCTGACCATGCCCAATAGCCTGCACTTACTAAATTAGTGCCATCATAATAAGATCCATTTTCATATATCTTAATTACATTGTCATTTAATGTTAATTGAGATGTTTGTGGCGCCCTATAGGCGTTATTATATCTCGAATAATAAGGAGAGGGCTCTTTTAATGAGTATATCACTTGTAGCTGATCTCTAAAATTAAGGCCCACCGATACACTGTCTACTTTAAAAATAAGGCTATCTCTTGGTACAATTTTATTTACCAAAAAATTAGTGCTAGGGGAGGAAGCGATAATTCTTCTAACTTCAAATCTATCTTTTTCTAATTGATCATGATACAAACTTCTCATAAACTGCATCATTGAACCATAATAAGCGTTGTTTCTGTTTTTAATCCATTTATTTTGATCGGATTTTTTATCGCTCATCATTTCTTCAAACAAAGGGTGACCTTGCACTAGGTAAGTATGGTTGTCAAAATCAAATTCAAATCTTGATAAATCATATTTTAAAATATACCCCAATGCTTTATTTTCAATAATTAAACGTTCATCGGCTGTTACCCTAAGCATATTTCGTTTTTTGCTAAAATGAAATTTAATTGCTTCGGTGTTGAGTATCTTACAATCGTGCGAATATTCGGTTGTGCCAATAAAATAATCCAAAAAAAATTTCCCCCATTTTTTCCATCCGTTTTTATCAAAAGCCTCTATGGTAACTGTTTGTAAATCTTCATACTTGGGGTTTAACAGTACCTCAATTTCTTTGGTGCTATTATTAATGATGATACTTTTTGTTTCAAAACCTATACAGGAAATTACCAATTCGGATTGGCCCACAGGTATACCATTTAAATTAAATTTTCCCGTTTTATCTGTAATGGTTCCTTTGGTACTATTGCTAATGTAAACGTTGGCTAATTCAATTGGGGCCTTGCTTTCTGCATTATACACTACACCTATAATATTGTGTTGCGCTCTTCCCCATATTGGCAATATGCAACATAGTATTACAATAAAGTTGAGGGCTTTTTTCATAATGACAATTATAGGATTACTATGCTTTTCCTAGTTCTTATTTTGTTTAGGCTTTGGTTGATGATTTCAAATATATACCTATTCTAAATAATAAATGCGGGGGGATTGTCGGCTTCGTAGTGCCCCTATGCTTCTTCATCAGACGCTCGTTCGTGTCTTCTTCTCCTAATTGAGTTATCTATTTTGCTATCTTTGTAAAGTGTTGATTTTCAATAATATAATTCAAATTTTACTTATTCACATTTAATTTTTATCATATTTAAGCTAATTAAAATATGATATATTTGTCAAGTTCTCTATTGAGTTGATTTTTAATCGGCTCATTCATAAAATGTATAAATTAACACTGATGAATTTTTATTTTCGCTTTAATTTAAGACCTCTATTTTTATTTATTTTTTTATTTATTTCCACTATTTTATTCGCTTCCAATGAAACAAATAGCATTAAAATAAATGATTCTGCAGCTAGTTCAAATGTTCTGAATGTAAATTTCATTTTTACAAACTCTCCTGTTTTAACTAAACCAGCTGCAGAGCTTACTTACTCCGCTCAAATACCAGTATCTTTAACTATCGGAGAAGCTTATGTGGCAGGTTCTGCAAAAATTACTTTTACAAATATTTCGGGGACCTATAGTAATACTTTAACTATTGCTAATAATACTTTAAGTCAAAATTTTACGGTTACATCAACCAATGTTTTATTAAGCCCAAATGTAACCGCAAGTACACATTCGAATTTGCCTGACGGGACCTACAATGTTACTTTATCTTACAGAGGCAACACTGCTCTTTCAGATTCATCAGTTACTAATGCTAATATAGTTATACAAACAATTACTCCTACACCTCTGTTAACTAATCCAGCTTCAGGCTTTGTATTTAATCAAAATAATGCTCCAGTTTTTTCTTATACCTTGCCAAGTGCGCCCTATTCTGGAACCGCAATGTTGACACTTAATCCTGGTTATAACTACACACTAGCAAATAGCGCTGGAAGTAAAACTTATACGATTACATCTAATTTACCTAATGACGGCACTTATACTGCAACTGTCAGTTACCAAGATTTTCTTGGAAATCCTGCTGCTTCATCTGGTGCTATAAGTGTAACCTTTGATCGAATTACATTAACACCAAGCATATTAACACCTGTAACTAGTTCAGCTGTTTCAGGTACAGCAACTATTACCTATTTGGCTCCAGAAACCGCCTTGTCGGGATCAAAGAAGCTTATTTTTTCAAAAAATGGGACCACAGTATCTACCTTAAATATTAATGATTTAAATACGGGAACTTTATTTTTGAATTTTAAAAATCTAACCGCTACTTCCAGTCAATATGCACTAGTTGGTACAAATAATATAGATGATGGTACCTACTCGGTTACTTTTTCATATCAAGATATAAATGGAAATCCTGCTTCTTCAAGTTCAATTGTATTAACTATTAAGGAACGTATAAAAGTTAATTTTGTGGATGCTGTTAATGGTAACGATACTTCTGGTATTGGGGCCTCAATATTGCCCTATAGAACCATACGAAAGGCCATAAGTGTTTCTTCTAATGGGGACAGTGTAATATTAAAAAAAGGTGTTTATAAAGAAAGTATTGATTTTGTCGGAAAATCTTTATTAATTGGTTCTCAATATGATTCAGTTTCAAACGATACATCATTTATATCACAAACTATTTTAGATGGGGATACAATTGGTTCAAATTCGCTAATTAGAAATACTGGAATTTCAACTGGTTCATACAAAATATTTGGGTTAACTATAACAAATGTGCCACAGCGAGTAATTAGTATGATTCCAAATGCTAAAGTTCAGAAATGCACAATTAAAAATTCTGGAAATCCTGGGTCAGAAATGATACTTATGACATCGAATCAATATCTCATTGATTGTGATATTTATAGTAATAAAGCTGGAACAATTATTTTTACCGACCGCAATACAAGTAATAGTGCTTATATATTAAACACAAAAATTCATCATAATAATTTATCCTTATCTGGAGCTCCAAAGTGTGTTCAATTTGAAGGGCCATTAACAATGATTAATTGTCAAGTTTATAAAAACTATTATCAATCTGCCATTGAGATGGGGGACAATGCTCAGGGCGTTACTTTTAAGTTATATTTCTCAACAATCACAGAAAATTATGGTGCTGGTTTGAATTTTGCACCTTGGTCGGGGGGATATACAGCATATGTTGCTAATAATATAATAGCGAATAATGCCCAGGATTTAAATTTCGAAGATAGGATTACAGGACCTACGATTAAAATGTATAATAATTTAATTCCAAAGGGGCTTGAAGGATTAAATATTAATCCATTTTATAATTTAACTTATTCTGGAAACTATAATCTTTTACCAATTTTCAACGATACTACTAATTTTGATTTTACACTAAAAGCAAATAGTCCTGGAATTGGGTATGGTCAGTTTGATGCCACTAAAAATATAGATACAATCTCTAATGATTATCAATATAATAGTCGCCCCTTGCCTTTAGGTTCAAGACCGGACATAGGTGCATTTGAAAGTTCCTTTAAACTTCCAGCTCCAACTTTAAATCTTGTCGAGCCAAACGATAAGAAAGCTAAACTAGTTTTTAGTATTGATTCGATTTCAAAATCACTTGATACAATTCTTGGGTATAAAATTTATAGAAGTTTATCGGGTATATCTGATAATTCAAATATTACAGCTATTGGAACTATTAATTCAGCAAATTTATTTTCATTTATTGATTCAGTTGGTTTAACAAATAATAGTAAATATTATTATAGAATTAAAATTGTATATAAGGACAATACCTTAAGTGGTTTTAGTAATCAAGTGTCTGCAATTCCAAATAATGTAAATATTCCTTCAAACATAAAATTTGTAAATAATCCTAGTTCTGTTATTTTAAGTTGGGATACATTATTGATACCAAAAACAAAATATCAAATTTTTAGAGGCGTAGATTCAAATACAAAGGTTTTATTAGCAGATACCATCACTGGAAATAAATTTACTGATAATAACATAACAAGAAACACAAAATATTTTTATTGGCTACGCTCCATTGATTCTAATAGCGCTGTTAGTAATTATTCTTCTACTTTGTCAATTAACCCAACAAATATCTGGTATGTTGATTCTGCAAGTGGAAATAACTCTACAGGGATTGGAACACAACTTGCCCCTTTTAAAACTATTCAAAATGCGATTGATTTAACTTTGTCTGGAGATACAATTTTAGTTAAAACTGGAACATATATTGAAAACTTACTAATCAATAAAAAAATTACAATAATTTCTCTCGAGGGGGCATTAAAAACAGCAATCAAGCCATTATTGCCAAATTCGCAAATAGTTAATTTTACAGGGGGGGCGTTGGATTCTAAAATAAAAGGGTTTAAATTATTTAATGGTGGAAGTGTAAGAGGTTCTGCTATTGATTGTAATTTTTCAAATCCTATTATCGAGAATTGTATTATAACAAATAGTGCAGGGGAAGCTCCAATAAGATTTTATTATTCAGCTGCTCGTATCACAAATTGTTTGATTTATAAGAATACAGCGAATAATGTATTCTTTTATGATCCAAACGATTATGTGCCCACTATAACTCATTCTACAATTGCTTACAATGTTGGTATTGGAACTGGAGCATCCAACTCTATTAATATTCCTATTTTCACTAATAGTATTATCTATGGTAATACTGGAGGTTCGTATAGTGGGAATATAAATATTTTAAATAGTATTGTTCAAGGAGGTTATCCAGGAAACAATACAAATGTTGATGCCAACCCTAGATTTTTAGACAGTCTAAATAATGATTTTCATTTATCTAGTTATTCTCCTGCAATTGGCATTGGTAAATTGTCAGTTATTGAAACAAAAGATTTTGAACTTAATAATCGAATTATACCTATTGGTTCATACCCTGACGCAGGGGCATTTGAAAATATTAATGATCATCCAGCACCTTATTTGACCGATAGTACTAATTCATCTCAAATTAAAATATCAAACTATCAATATCCTACAAATGGTTTAAATAAAATATATATTTATAAAGGACTTTCTTCAAATCCTATCTTAAAAACAGATAGCATAGGGTTGGTAAATTCCTATATCGATACTGCCAATAAAATATTTAATAAGTATATCTATTATCGATTTACTAGCAAGGGTGGGGCATACAATGAAAGTGGGTTTAGTAATGAAATTAAAACTATATTATTTACATCTCCAGTATTAATTACACCGCAAAATAAAAGCGTTAATGTAGATACTAGTATTTCATTAAAGTGGAGTAAGGTTGAAAATGCTTTAAAATACAATTTAAATTATTCAACAGATTCTACATTTAATAGTTCAGTAATTCAGAAATTAGTTAGCGATACTTTTGCCGTAATTGGATCATTAAAAAATAATACTACGTATTTCTGGAAAATTCAAGCAACTGATTCAGTTTACACTAGCCCTTGGAGTAGTATTAGTAAGTTCCAAACCTTTATTGCCAAACCAAGCATTGATAGTGTTAAGAGTAATTTAAAGTCGCTTAATTTATATTGGACTAATAAGGATAGTATTGGAATCAAGTATATTAAAATTTACAGAGATACCAATGCTAATGCAAGTATCCTTTTAGATTCTGTTTCGGGCGCAAGTACAACATATAAAGATGTCAAATCTTTGATTTTAAATCAAAAGTATTACTACAAAATAAAGCTTGGGAATAAGGATAATATAGAAAGTGACTTTAGTAATATTGTTAATGCTACACCTCTAAATACAAATCCAAAAGCAGTTAAGCTGCTCAATAAATCCATTTCAAATGCGGGGGAGTATAATTATATAAAATTGAGTTTCACTGCCGTTGGAAGTACAGATGCTGATGGTAAAATAGCAGGGTTTAATTGGTATGTTAATGACAGTTTAGTAAACAAAGTTGATTCTGTTATCAATTATTATTTCAAATTAGGTACAAATACGATTAAATTAGTAGTTGTAGATAATGATGGAGGTAAAGACTCTTCATCTGCTACCGTTAGTTTAGTTTCTCTAAACAAACAATTTAGAGGGGGTATACTTGGTGGAATTTCAGCGCTAAATCCCAATATAATTTATACCGCAGATTCCACTTACGATGCTATATTAGGATCATCGATTTCTATATTAGATAGATCCGGTAATTCTAGTCAACAAATTGTCGTACAAAACAAAATATTTACAACTCCTTCAGTTGCTTCTGATACCTCTGTATTTATTACTAGTGGTAGTAATTTGAATGGATTTAATAAATCAGGTGTCGCTTTGTGGCCTACTGTGCCATTAGGTGGTATTTCTTATGTAACACCCACTATCGATTCTTTACTTGGTCGAATATATGTGGGGGTGTCTAATAAAAATTTCTTTGCTTATGATTATAAAAAAGGTACAAATATTTGGAGTGTTACTTGTGATGCTCCCATAAATACTTCTGCCGTTATTTCTGCCGACCGAAAGTTAATATTTACTAGTCAAGTGGGAACTCTATATGGATTTGATATTAGTAAGTCAGATGTACAAACAACTCCTAAATGGAAGATAAGTTTTGGTGATATTGTTTTAAAATCACCGGCTGTTGATGCGAATGGTTTTGTATATATAGGAACAGATGCAGGTAGATTTATAAAATTTAAATTGAACGCGGATGGCTCAACAACATTAAAATGGAATGTAACTCTAAGTGGATCAATTCAATGTTCACCTGTTATTGACGCTGATGGTTATATATATGTAGGGAATGAAAAAGGGGATTTTTATAAAATTGATCCAAGTAATGGTCAAACAATTTGGGTACTTAATGTTGGATCTGCAATTAGATCAACACCTTATATTTCAGAATATGGAAGTATTTATGTTGCTACAATGAAAGGTTTGATATATTCATTAAGCGCCAACAAGCAAATTAAATGGAAATATCAGGATTCAGCTCCTATAAGCGCTAATATTTTATTTATAAATAATATGCTTTATGTTGGAAACGAATCGGGATTATATTATGGTATCTATGATAATCCAAATTCAGTAAATGTAAATGTTTCTTTTGCTACTAACGAAAATAGTATTTTCAATAATCCAACAAAAAGCTTAGCCTCTAGTTCAAATAAATTTTTGAATTTAAACAATGCTGCCAATATGTACTATCTAAATGCATTTAAAACAAACAATTTTAATGTATTTTATGATACTATTGGAGTTATTCCTCAGCGTAAACCTATGTGGGGAACTTTCCAGGGCGATTTTAGAAGATCAGGTAATTCAACAGTAGATTGTCCTTCCTCAATAACAATTAAAAAAGATACTACAGGAGCTTTAGTATCAACGCTTACCAACTATACGCAATGGTATAAAGATGGGGCAATTATTAGTGGATTTGATTCTATTGCTTATAAACCAACCACTGCTGGTAGTTATTCTGTAAAATCAATCCTTGTTGGTTGTCAATCTGTTTCTAGTAATTCTTATTATTATGTTATTACGGATATTGCTAATTTACAAAATGGGGAGTATATTAAACTAGCACCCAATCCATTTAACAATCAAGTTAATTTTGATTTTCTTCTAAGAGGGTATTTAAAATTAAATTTAGAAGTATTTGATATTGCCACAGGAACCAATGTGGCATTTAAGCAAAATTTAGTGTCTGGAGAATCAATTTATTTAGGACATTTATCTGCTGGCACTTATTTATTTAAGGCAAGTTCTAATGATATTAAATTTTCTTATCAAATAAAAATGATTAAACTCTAACATTAGTTTCTATAACTAATATTTATTTAATATTGTTTTAAAAACACCCATTTTAACACTAATGATTCTGTCATTAGTGTTTTTTGTTGATTTGAAGGTTCCATTTTTTGTGTCTATTATTTCACCGTCTCCAAAATTATCTATTTTATCTGAACTGGTGAATCGATAGGTGATTTCTGAAAACAAATGCAGATTGTTTTTTGAAATGTATTTTACTCCTACATTTATAGGAACAGTAAATATGGGAAGGTATTGGTCTTGTATTTTTTCGTAATCAAATTTATAAGTTTTAAAATTATTGTAATCCTTTGGAACATTTAAGATATAACCCATCCCAATCCCTGCATAGGGTGTTATCTTATTGTATTTTACTTGCAAAGGGTTTTGGTTTTCAAAAAAATATTCTAACAAGAAGCTTAATTCATGGAAGGGTCTATAAAAATTGAATCCTCTTTGTTTAACAGCTATATTTTTTGATAATGAATCGTTGGCGCCCAAGGGCAGATATTCGTAATTTATTCTAACTGATAATTTTTGCGTTAGTATTTTTCTAAAATAGAGGTTAAAATTAGTACGGTAAGTTTTAGTTGCTCCGCCAATTTGACCAAAATAAGTAGTTGTTCCAACTCCAGCGCCATATTCTCCTTTGTATTCATTTAAACTTATAAACTGGGCAAATGAAATATAGCTAGTAGTAATGACAAAGAAAATAATAATGATAAATCTTCTGAAGTACATATTGCTATTTCAATGGGGGATGGGTTCTAAATTTTAGCTAGGCGTGAAATTAAAGTATAGTTATGAAAATATTCTATATAATAGCTATTGGATTGTCGGCTTCACTTCGTTCCGCCGACTTCCCTCCGCATTGAGCTAGCCCAAAGCCCCTAAACAACACACTTCGTGTGCTGTTTGCTTTTTTGCTTTTCGTCTGCTCACGTGAGCGAGCTCCCGACGCAGCCTCAAAACAAAAAAGCCCCGACTTGCGTCGGAGCTTTGTGATCCCGCTGGGACTCGAACCCAGGGCCCATACATTAAAAGTGTATTGCTCTACCAACTGAGCTACGGAATCTAACCTTTTTCCCTTTTGAGGAGTGCAAAAATAAGCATTAATGAAAACTATCCAAATAAAAGGGCACTTTTATTTTCAACATCAAAATGGGCATAAGTGGTTCATCTTCAATTTATAATTTACATTTGTATAAATTCAATCTCATGGCCAATTTCACCGAAAAAGTAGTCGTTATCACTGGCGGTTCTGATGGTATTGGAAAAGCCCTTGTACAACAATTTTTAGCAGCAGGGGCTAAAGTGGCCACATGTGGTCGTAATGCCGATAAACTGTCCATTTTGGTGAAAAATTTCCCTAATCAAAACTTATATACTCAACAGGTGGATGTTGCTAGCGAAGAGCAAGCAACTACATTTATGGAGGCAATAATAGAAAAATGGGGAGGCATCGACATTTTAATAAACAATGCTGGAATCTCTATGCGCGCGCTTGTAAGTGAAACGGCTACCCAAACCCTAAAAAATGTAATGGACATTAATTTTTGGGGCACTGTTTACTGTACCAAAGCGGCCCTTCCTGCTATCCAAAAAGCCAATGGTGTAATTGTGGGTGTATCCAGCATCGCCGGCTATCGTGGCCTTCCTGGTCGCAGTGGTTACTCCGCTTCTAAGTTTGCCCTTAACGGTTGGCTCGAGGCCCTAAGAACCGAATTATTTGATTCTGGCACCCATGTTATGTGGGTGTGTCCTGGTTTTACAAGTTCCAATATTCGTAACGCAGCCCTCAATAAAAATGCCCAAGCACAAGGAGAATCTCCTATGGATGAGGGGGCTATGATGAGTTCCGAAGAATGTGCAGCGCATATCATTACTGCTATTGTAAAACGTAAGCGCAGCTTGGTTTTAACCTTTACGGGCAAACGCACTGTTTTTATGAACAAATACTTTCCTGCATGGGCCGATAAATTGGTACATGGGTTCTTTTTTAAGAATGGCATTTTGGTAAAATAAAAAAGCATTTTTTTCGTTACTAATAAGATATGCCCGTTATTACTTTAACCTCCGACATCGGCCAAAATGATTTTATCATTGGCGCTATTAAGGGGCAAATATTGTCAACCATTCCCGGTTGTCAAATAGCCGATATCACGCATTATTTATCTAGCAAAGATTATCAACAAGGCGCTTATATTTTCAACAATGCCGCTAAGTTTTATCCCTCTGGTACCGTGCATTTGGTGATGGTTAATTTTTTTCAATATCCGCATGAGCATGTTTTATTTGCCCACTACAATGGACACTTTTTTGTTACCCCCGATAATGGTTTTTTAACCATGATGCTAGGTTTAAAGCCCAAGGATATTGTTAAAATCAATTGCAAAAACGCACATACATTTATTCAAATAACCGAACGCATAGTGGAATCCATCGCTTACTATTTTGCCAGTGGCAATATGGCCGAAGCAGGGGAGCCAGCCGGTGAGATTATCGAAATTTATCCAATGCAACCCAATGTGGGGCCTAATTGGATGGAAGGGCAAATTTTATTTGTGGATGCTTTTGAGAATGTGGTGGTTAATATTCGTAAAGAAGAGTTTGAAACACATGCCAAAGGTCGTCCCTTTAAAATTGTGTTTACACGCAATGAAACTATCGAGGATTTAAGCAAGAATTATGGGGAAGTCCCAGTGGCCGATAAACTAGCTTGGTTTAACTCGGCGGGCTACCTCGAAATATCGGTTAGAGGGGGCAATATGGCGGGTTTATTTGGACTTAGTAAATACGATGAAAATCAACATAATAAGCAACGCCAGAACGATAATAAGTGGTTTTTTCAGATGGTTAGGGTTTTCTTTGAATAGTCATATTTTCGAGGTATTTTTGCACCCTCATTCAATTACTATAAATACATTATAAAATGGCATACGACGTTATCGTTATTGGTAGTGGTCCTGGTGGTTATCCTGCGGCTATCCGAGCTTCTCAATTAGGCTTAAAAGTAGCTATTGTTGAAAAGGAAAGTTTAGGTGGAGTTTGTTTAAACTGGGGTTGTATCCCTACTAAGGCATTGTTAAAGAGTGCTCAAGTGTATGAATATGTAAAGCATAGCGCTGATTATGGTGTTATCACTACTGGCGCTAACCATGATTTTGGGAAAGTAATTTCTCGCAGCCGTGGTGTTGCCGATAAAATGAGTAAGGGCGTTCAATTCTTAATGAAGAAAAACAAGATTGACGTAATCATGGGTTATGGTAAAGTATTGTCGAGAGGAAAAGTGGAAGTGAAAGATGCTGAGGGTAAAACACAAGTGATAGATACTAAATATATCGCTATTGCAACAGGTGGTCGCTCCAGAGAATTACCTAATTTAAAACAAGATGGTAAAAAAGTAATTGGCTACCGCGAAGCAATGGTGCTAGCTACACAACCTAAAAGCATGATTATAGTTGGTAGTGGAGCGATAGGTGTTGAGTTTGCCTATGTATACAATAGCATGGGTACCAAAGTAACTATTGTTGAGTTTTTACCAAGAATAGTTCCTGTGGAAGATGAAGACATTTCTAAAGAATTAGAAAAGCAATACAAAAAACAAGGTATCGAAATTATGACCAACGCTACAGTTGAGTCGGTTGATACTACTGGTGCTGGTGTTAAAGCAAAAGTAAAACAACAGGATGGCACTTATATTACTTTAGAAGCAGATATTGTTTTAAGTGCAGTGGGTGTGGTTGCTAATATTGAAAATATTGGCTTAGAGCAAAATGGTATTAAAACAGATAAAGGCAGAATCATTGTAGATAAATATCAACAAACATCTATCGCTGGCATTTATGCTTTAGGTGATTGCTCTCCAGGTCAGGCATTAGCGCATGTTGCTGCTAAAGAAGGCATCAATGCTGCTGAGCATATGGCATACCAAGAGAAAAAGCATAAACATTTACCAGATACTATCGATTACAATAATATTCCAGGTTGTACTTATTGCACACCAGAAATTTCTAGCGTAGGCTATACCGAGAAAGCAGCTAAAGAAGCTGGTTACGAAATTAAAGTAGGTAAGTTTCCATTTATGGCAAGTGGTAAAGCATCGGCCGCTGGTGCTACCGAAGGTTTTGTAAAAGTTATCTTTGATGCTAAGTATGGCGAGTTTTTAGGATGTCATATGATTGGCATGAATGTTACGGAAATGATTGCCGAAGCAGTGGTGGCGCGTAAACTCGAAACTACTGCGCACGAAATTTTAAACGCCATTCATCCGCACCCAACCATGAGTGAAGGATTAAAGGAAGCAACTGCGGCAGCCTATGGCGAAGCAATTGACATTTAACTAGTGTAAATAAAATACTTAATGGCTCGTAATTCAAAAAATTTTGAATGCGGGCCATTTTAAATTATGAAATACGAAAAAGAAATAAATAGACGAAAGTCTTTTGCGATTATATCTCACCCCGATGCAGGTAAAACTACCTTAACAGAAAAGTTTTTGTTATTTGGTGGAGCTATTCAAACGGCAGGTGCTGTAAAAAGCAACAAAATAAAAAAGCATGCCACTTCCGACTTTATGGAAATCGAGCGCCAAAGAGGTATCTCGGTGGCTACTTCTGTAATGTCTTTTGAGTATAAAGGAATTTTGATTAATTTATTAGATACACCCGGTCACAAGGATTTTGCCGAAGATACTTATCGTACCCTTACAGCCGTGGATAGTGTTATCTTGGTTATTGATAGTGTAAATGGTGTGGAGCCGCAAACACGTCGATTGATGGAAGTGTGTCGTATGCGTATGACACCGGTGATTGTATTTATTAATAAAATGGATAGAGATGGCAAAAACCGTTTCGATTTATTGGAGGAGATAGAAAAGGAATTAAAGATATCATTACACCCTATGACCTGGCCCATTAACAGCGGTAAGGAGTTTAAAGGGGTATATAATTTGCACGAAAAAAGTTTACGTTTATTTACTGCCAGCACTAAAGCCAATGATGAGGATGTAGTGGATATCGCCGATTTATCGAGCGAT
Organism: Bacteroidota bacterium; assembly: GCA_947452905.1. Taxonomy (GTDB): domain Bacteria; phylum Bacteroidota; class Bacteroidia; order Chitinophagales; family Chitinophagaceae; genus Sediminibacterium. The sequence goes on from CANGEP010000001.1 coordinate 63,896, forward strand.
GTTTTACAACAAAAAGTGGGCGATCGTGATGCCGATTTATTAAGAGAGGATGCCGAGCTTATCGAGGGGGTTTATGGAGCACTTGATCCCGAAGCCTATTTATCTGGTAATATTGCGCCAGTATTTTTTGGATCGGCCGTAAATAATTTTGGTGTAAAAGAAATGCTGGACACTTTTATTCAAATTGCTCCTGTGCCTCGTGATAGAGCTACAAATTTGCGTGAAGTAAAAGCAAGTGAAGATAAATTTAGTGGTTTCATTTTTAAAATACATGCCAACCTCGACCCTAAACACCGCGATCGTATTGCTTTTATGCGTGTATGTAGTGGTAAGTTTGAGCGTAATACTTATTATAAGCATGTGCGTTTGCAAAAAGACGTACGCTTTACCAATCCCTATACTTTTTTAGCTCGAAGTAAAGATGTTATCGAAGATGCTTATCCGGGCGATGTAGTAGGTTTATTTGATACAGGTAATTTTAAAATTGGAGATACCTTAACCGAGGGAGAGAATTTTTATTTTACGGGTATTCCCACTTTCTCACCAGAGATATTTAAAGAATTAGTAAACAAGGATCCTATGAAGACCAAGCAATTGGAAAAAGGGATTCAGCAATTAACCGACGAAGGCGTTGCGCAATTATTCACCCAATTTGGAGGCAATAAAAAAATTATTGGTTGTGTAGGGGAATTACAATTTGAGGTAATACAATATCGTTTGTTACAAGAATATGGGGCAGCCTGTGAATTTAGAACACTTCCTTTTTATAAAGCTTGTTGGTTAACTTCTAAGGATCAAAATAAACTCGACGACTTTTTGCGTTATAAGCAACAAAATGCAGCGCTCGATAAAGACGAGTCGCCAGTGTATTTAGCGCAAAGTGAATGGTTTTTAAATACAGAAATTACCAATAACCCCGATATTACTTTCCATTTTACCAACGAGGTAAACAAATAATTATTTGCTAAAAAAGCCAACATGAAATCAAAAACACTCAAACAAAATAAAGTAAATATTATAACCTTAGGTTGTAGTAAAAACTTGGTAGATAGTGAAATGTTGAGTGGTCAATTAGCTGCGAATGATATTGATGTGGTTCACGAAAATAAAAAGTTAGATCATAATATCGTGGTGGTAAATACCTGCGGATTTATTGATAAAGCCAAAGAGGAGAGTGTAAATACAATCTTGGATCAGGTAGCTTTAAAAAATAAAGGTAAGCTTGATAAAGTATATGTAACGGGTTGTTTGAGTGAAAGATACCGTGGCGATTTAGCAGCCGAAATTCCAGAGGTGGACGCTTGGTTTGGTACCATGGAACTGCCTTTAATGCTCAATCAATTAAACGCCGATTATAAAGCCGAATTGTTAGGAGAGCGTTTGTTAAGTACTCCACAGCATTATGCGTATTTAAAAATTAGCGAGGGCTGTAATCGTACCTGTGCTTTTTGTGCTATCCCTTTAATGCGTGGTCAGCATGTAAGTAAAACCATCGAGCAATTGGTGGACGAAGCCAAGGGACTTGTTAAAAAAGGAGTGAAAGAGGTTATGTTAATTGCACAAGAGCTTACCTACTATGGATTAGATATTTATAAAGAGCGCGCCCTTCCAAAATTATTAAATGCCTTAGCTGATGTGGAAGGTTTAACATGGATTCGTTTACATTATGCTTATCCAAGTAAGTTTCCATTGGAAGTATTGGATGTAATGCGTGAGCGTGAAAATATATGTAAGTACATCGATATCCCTTTACAGCATGCAAGCAATAATATGCTTAAAGCCATGCGTCGAAATATTACCCGCGAAGAGATGGGCGAGCTAATTGCGGAAATTCGTAAGCGTGTTCCGGGTATTGCCATTAGAACTACTTTAATTGCGGGTTTCCCAGGGGAAACTTTGGAGGATATCGAAGAGCTTAAAGCATTTTTACAAGAGCATCAGTTTGATAGAGTAGGTATATTTACCTATAGCCACGAAGAAAATACAAGTGCCTACGATTTGGTGGATGATGTGCCTGCCGAAGAAAAACAAAGAAGAGCCGAAGAGATTATGGAACTGCAACAGGAAATTAGTTTAGCGCGCAACCAAAACAAAGAAGGCCAAATTTTAAAAGTATTGGTAGATAAGAAAGAAGCAGGTCGTTACCTAGGACGTACCGAATTTGATAGCGTAGAGGTAGACAATGAAGTAGTTATCAATACTACTAAACGATTAAAGCCAGGCGATTTTGTAATGGTAAAAATTACAAAGGCTTACGACTATGATTTAGAGGGCGAGTTGGTTGACTAGAAAAAGAAGCTACGGTGGCGGTACTTATCATAAAATAGCCCATTAGTATATAACTGCTAGCACCCCATACATGTTGAAGTCCAAACCAGCCCCCATATAAAAGTATACCAGCTACACAAATGGCATTTTTAATGGTTTCTATAAGCCAAGCATAGGGATTACGGTCCATGAATTCGGTTAAGGCATACACCTGACAAAAAACAAAAGCCCCATAAATAAATATATTGCTATGTCCGATGGTAGCTATATTCCCAAATAAATAACTCACTAAAAGTAGCAAACAGAAAAGTTGTATCCATAAATAGGTAAGCATACTTTTAGTTGCAGGAGTATCATATTTTTCAAAATGGTACACATCTTCAATTTTATATACTGGATATTTTTGAACTACATCTGCAGGGCGCCAGCCTAATGGCATAAACCAGATACGGAATTTATCTTTCCAATTTTGTGTATGCCAGGCATCTTTAATTAAGAGCCACATATGCATAAAGTTAATCTTAATAGGGTTCCATGTTCTTACAGGTCTGGTAACACCATACACTGCAGGCACATCGGCAAGCTCTTCTTGGAAACTGCCAAATAAGCGGTCCCAAAAAATAAAAATTTGGGCAAAGTTTTTATCTAAATATTCTTTGTTAATCGCATGATGAACGCGGTGGTGGGCAGGGGTAACAATAATATATTCTAAAATACCCATGTTTTTAATATGACGAGTATGGTACCAAAACTGAGCAAATAAATGCAAAGGCGCTACAATAGCAATTACTTTTTCGGGTACCCCTAAAATGGCTGCGGGTATTAAAAGCACTGCATAAATTCTTACAAAAACCGAAATGCTTTGTCTTAAGGCACAGGCCAAATTATATTCCTCACTACTATGATGCACAATATGATTGTTCCAGAAAAAATTAATTGTATGTGCCAATCGGTGGGTCCAATATCCAGCAAAATCTAGTGCAATAAAAGCAATCACATATAAAAGCCAGTTAGCTTGCAAATGAAATACTGCCAAATGTTGTAAAAGCCATCCGTAGGTGATTATGGCAATACTTAATCCCAAAACATCTTTGGTAGAGTTGGTAACGCCCGAACTAAGGCTCGAAACCATGTCTAAAGTTCGCACAGTATCAAATCCTTTACGCCAACCATACCATTTTTCAAATAAAACCAATAGTAAAAATAGAGGCATGGCGATAATCAAAATTTTACCATAAGTTTCCATAGTTATTATTTTAGTCTTGGTTTAGCAATATGCAACCAAATGTATCAATTTTATCTTAATTTGCAGCCTAATCTGCCAGCGGTTTTGCCGTCTATATTTATGAAATTTAACGCCACTCAAATACCTTATCAGGCTACTGGATTATTTTCCCAGCTGGTTAGAGATTATGTAGAGGCAAATGGCACAGCAATGGATTATGTAAACTATGCCCCCCATGTTGACGGTGTTCAAAAAGCTATTGCAGCAAGAAAGAATTTTCCTACAAACCGCAAATTATTACATTCTGTTTTACATGCACAATATGCCACATTGAATTCCGAAAAAGCGGTGGCAGATAATGTAGAATTACTATTACAAGAAAACACTTTTGTAATCACTACAGCGCATCAACCTAATATTTTTACGGGGCCCTTATACTTTTTTTATAAAATTATTCATGCCATACAAATGGCAGCCGATTTAAAGAAAAAGTTTCCCGAAAATAATTATGTTCCTATGTATTATATGGGCTCCGAAGATGCGGATATCGATGAAGTAGGTAGCTTTTATTTAGGAGGCACTCCTTTCAGCTGGCAAACAAAGCAATCTGGCGCTATTGGTCGTATGAAAGTAGACGATGCTTTGCTCAGTTTGTTAAAAAATATGGAAGGGTATTGGCAAACTTTACCTCAGGGCAAAGATGCAATGGATGCCTTACAAAAAGCCTATCAAAAAGGCCGAACCATTAATGAAGCAACTTTACATTTAGTACATATTTTTTTTGGTAAGTATGGTTTGGTGGTGATACAGCCCGACGACGCAAAATTAAAATCATCCTTTGTATCGGTGATGGAAAAAGAGTTAACTACTCAATTTTCGAACAAAGCATTACAGCCTACACTTGAAAAGTTAAAGACAGACTATCATGTTCAAACCGAGGGGAGGGTAATTAATTTATTTTATTTAAAAGACAATACTCGTTCCCGCATCGAATTAAAAGAGGGTGTATACAGTATTGTGGATTCCGATATTCAATTTACCAAAGCGCAAATAATTGCCGAATTGCACGAACATCCCGAACGATTTAGCCCCAATGTTATTTTAAGGGGACTGTATCAGGAAACAATATTACCCGGCATTGTATTTATTGGTGGGGGCGGTGAGTTGGCATACTGGATGGAACTTAAAAATGTTTTTGCTGAAGCAGGAGTGCATTTCCCTTTACTGCAATTAAGAAATTCGTTTTTATGTATTTCTCAAAAAATGGTAAAACAATGGGCCAATTTAGGTTTTGACTTAGCAGATGTATTTAAGCCTATATTAAATTTAGAAGCCGAATATGTAAATGCACACACCGAAAATTCTTTGTCTTTGTCAGATTCTATTAATGCATTAGAAAAGCTTTATCAAACTATTCGTAATCAGGTAAATAAAGTAGATGCTACCTTAGGAGATCATACCATGAACTTGTCGGTTCAGTCTGTTAAAAAACTACTTGAACTTGAAAAGAAAATATTAAAAGCAGAAAAACGTAAACAAGCTACGTCTATAGAGCGTATTCGTACAATTAAAAATGAACTCTTTCCTCAAAATAGTTTACAAGAGCGCGTAGAAAATTTTGTAGAATGGGTGGGGGTTTATGGATGGGATTGGGTACACGCTATAATGGTAAATTCTAACTCCTTGGAGCAGCGCTTTACTATTATTACAGAAGAGTAGTAAAATTTATTTATCAAACTCGTTGTTAAACTGCCCCTTCATTTTATCTACTTTCGCTAGCACTTCCGACTCCATATTTTGTTTATAGTCTTCCATGGCGTTTCCGATGGCAGCATCGGCACTGCCAATAATTTGAGCAGCTAATAAACCTGCATTCTTAGCACCATTTAAAGCTACTGTGGCAACAGGCACGCCACCTGGCATTTGTAAAATTGATAATACAGAATCCCAGCCATCAATCGAGTTAGATGATTTAATAGGAACGCCAATCACAGGCAGTGATGTAATTGCTGCTACCATGCCTGGTAAATGTGCAGCACCACCAGCGCCCGCTATAATTACTTTTAATCCACGCTTACGGGCATTTTTAGCATAGTCCATCATGCGCTCGGGTGTTCGGTGAGCAGATACCACCGTAAGTTCAAATGAGATATTAAAACTGCTTAAAACATCTGCAGCAGCCTGCATAATGTTTAAATCACTGTCGCTTCCCATGATGATACCTACAATTGCTGGACTAGCCATATATTTAATTTTTACAAAGATAAATAATCTATCCTAAATGGGTTTAAGGCACTAAATATCCCTCCATACCTGCTAAAATAGGGGCCGCTTTGGTCTCGGTAAATTTAATGCGTACGTATTTAATTTTTTTACTGGGGAACTGTAAAATTCGCTTATGGCCAATGGTAGTTCCTGCTGTAATGGGATCAAATTGTTTTAAATTATTGCCACCCGATACTTCAAATTTTACCACTCTTTGCCCTTGGCTTATTTTTTCTTTTAGTACCAGCGTATTTAAATTTACTTCTTTTGCAAGATGAATTTCGACACTATTTTTAGTAGTCAATATTTTAGCGCCTTTAAAAACATTATGTGCAAAAGCAGCCTCTCTTATTTTTTTAAATTCCATTAAAGCAGCAGAGTCGGCACTCGAAATAAGTCCTGCTCTATTGGGGGGCACATTTAATAACAAATTACCTCCGCGACCCACCGACTTTGCATAGAGGTCAAATAAGGTAGCGCCCGATTTTACGGTATTGTCTTCTCCTGGATGATAAAACCATCCTTTACGAATGGAAACATCAGCCTCTGCACCAATCCAATTTTTCCCATTATAGTTGCCGCTATTTAAAGTATCATTGGCAGGGGCGCCTTCGCCTCTTTTAAAACCAGCAGTGTCTAATAAGTTCCAGTTAGTCTCCCCAATAATGCCTCTTTCATTTCCAATCCATCTAACATGTGGGCCAATATCACTAAAGATCATTAATTGGGGTTGATACTTTAATGCTGAATCTTTAAAACGGGTAAAATCGTACACTTGCTTTTTACCATTAGGGCCTTCGCCATTGGCACCATCCCACCATAGTTCAAAAAATTTACCATAACCGGTAAGTAATTCTTTCATGGTATTAATGTAAATATCATTGTACTTTGGTGTGCCATAATCGGGATGATTACGATCCCAAGGTGAAATATAAACGCCCATTTCAATGCCTTGCTTTTTACAGGCTTCTGATAACATTTTTAAAACATCGCCTTTGCCATTCATCCACTTACTTTCTCTTACAGTATGCTTGCTATACTTGCTTGGCCATAAACAAAAGCCATCATGGTGTTTTGCGGTTATTATAATTCCTTTGGCACCCGCTGCTTTAGCAATCGAAGCCCACTGATTACAATCTATAGCAGTGGGATTAAATACATTAGGATCCTCGCTGCCATGTCCCCATTCTAAATCGGTAAAAGTGTTAGGGCCAAAATGCATAAACAAATAAAACTCTTTATCATGCCATGCTAATTGCCCTGCTGTAGGGGTGGGGCCAAATTTTGTTTGTGCATAGCTTAACGTTGTCAAGCAACAAAAAAAGAGAACAAAAATTTTTTTCATGCGGGTATTATTATTTTACAAAGTAGTTAAGGCGCGTTTGTATAATTGAATCGTGTTTTCGAGTCCTAAATAAAGGGCATCAGTAATTAATGCATGACCAATACTTACTTCGTCAATGGCAGGTATATGGGCAATTAAGTATGGTAAGTTAAATCGGTCTAAATCGTGCCCTGCATTAATACCTAATCCTAGCTTAGTGGCTTCATTTGCTGCACTTATATAGGGAGCAATGGCTTTTTCTTTTTCTCCTGTTGCAAATAATTTTGCATAAGATTCGGTGTAAAGTTCAATACGATCCGTGCCTGTGCTAGCTGCGCCTTTAACCATCTCTACATTTGGGTCTACAAAAATAGAAACACGAATACCGGCATTTTTAAAAAGTGCAATAATTTGTTTTAAATAATCTTGCTCTTTAATGGTATCCCAACCATGATCGGAAGTTAATTGATTAAGTGCGTCGGGTACTAAAGTAACTTGATGTGGTTTAGTTGCTAAAACTAAGTCTACAAATTTTTGTTCTTTTGGATTGCCTTCAATGTTGAACTCAGTGCTTACAATTTTAGTTAAATCATAAACATCCTGATAGCGAATATGCCTTTCGTCGGGGCGGGGGTGAACTGTAATACCTTCGGCACCAAAACGCTCACAATCCATAGCCACTTTTAATACATCGGGATTATTACCACCACGACTATTTCTTAGCGTGGCTATCTTATTTATATTAACACTTAAACGAGTCATGAGCGAATTTAAGTTATTTTTGCATCTCAAATATACCTCATGGCCTATTCTAGTTTGGAAGATTGTTTATTGGATTTGGAACGCAGTGGCCAGCTTTTGCGTATAAAAGAAGAGGTGGATCCCAATTTAGAGATGGCAGCTATTCATTTACGCATTCATGAACAAAAAGGGCCAGCCATTTTATTTGAAAAAGTTAAGGGTTCTAAGTTTCGTGCTGCCTCCAATATTTTTGGTACCCTAGAAAGAAGTGAGTTTATATTTAGAAATACTTTAGCGAGTGTAAAGCAGTTAATTGATATAAAAATTGACCCTGCTGCAGCGTTAAAAAATCCATTAAAAACTTTATCTGCTTTACCTGCAGCCATAAATGCTTTACCTAACAGCCTACCATTATCTAAACCCGTTTTATTTGAAGAAATTCAAATATCGGATATGCCCTTAATAAAACATTGGTCCATGGATGGTGGGGCATTTGTAACGCTTCCTCAAGTGTATACAGAGGATGCCGATAAACCTGGAATTGGTAATTCTAATTTAGGCATGTACCGTATTCAATTGAATGGCAACGAGTATGTGTTAAATAAAGAAATTGGCTTGCATTATCAATTACATCGTGGTATTGGTGTACATCAAACAAAAGCCAATAACAAAGGACTTCCCTTAAAAGTAAGTTGCTTTGTAGGTGGTCCGCCAGCTCATAGTGTAGCTGCAGTAATGCCTTTGCCCGAAGGTTTAAGTGAATTAAATTTTGCAGGGGTACTGGCAGGCAAACGTTTTAATTATACCTATGATGATGGCTATTGCATAAGTACCGATGCCGATTTTGTAATTACGGGCGAAGTTTTTCCAGGGGAAAATAAACCCGAAGGTCCTTTTGGAGATCATCTGGGTTATTATAGTTTACAACATCCTTTTCCAGTAATGAAAGTGCATAAAGTATATGCAAGAAAAAATGCTATTTGGGCTTTTACTGTGGTTGGACGCCCTCCACAAGAGGATACTAGTTTTGGACAATTAATCCATGAGATGACAGGGGCAGCCATTTCTAATGAGATACCAGGATTAAAAGAAGTCCATGCAGTGGATGCTGCAGGCGTACATCCTTTATTGTTAGCTATTGGGAGTGAAAGATATACGCCATTTTTACAAACACAAAAGCCTGCCGAAATATTAACTATCGCGAATCATATTTTAGGTACAGGACAATTAAGTTTGGCAAAATTTTTATTTATCACGGCAACACAACTTCAGGAAAAGCTATCTACTAAAAACGAGCAAGCATTTTTTGAATATATTTTATCTCGTATCAATTTATCACGCGATTTACATTTTCATACCAACACAACTATTGACACACTCGATTACTCGGGCGAAAACCTAAATGCTGGGTCAAAAATAGTTTTAGCTGCCTATGGTGCTCCCATTAGAACTTTGGCTACAACGGTTCCTCCCATTATCGAAGCATTAGATGCCGATGCACAAATGGTGATGCCGGGTGTAATTGCATTTGCCGCAGGAAAAATTGATACTTTAACTATTCAAGAAAAATTAAAAGGGGCAGGTTCGGAATTACTAGAAAATTTAGGGGTGGTTATGCTAGTGCTTACCGAAGATCCCTCTTGGATGGCGCAAACATTGAATAATTTTTTATGGGCTGGTTTTACAAGAACCAATCCTTCTCATGATATTGATGGGGTAGATGCGTTCGTACAAAACAAACATTGGGGTTGTACTGGGCCATTAATTTTAAATGCCACCATTAAAAAGCATCATGCTCCACCTGTGCTTAAAGACGCTGCTATTGAAAAAAGAGTGGACGAGATTTTAGCCAAATACGGGTATTAAATTAGCTTAACATTCGATCCAAGTATGATCCGCTAATAATTTTACTGTAGCAACAAATTGAGCAAAAGGCCCAGCGCCTCCGCCCCATTCACTAGGTGCAACCAAGGACAGTACATGCGAGCCATCTGTTTTTTCATACACATGATACACTTGTCCTATTTGTGGTTTAAAAGTAATTTTAGCTTCGTAAATCATTAAACTTAATTCTTTTCTTTTTCTTATTTCTTGCGCTTGTCTAGCCAATAACTCAATTTGCTCTTTAATTTGATTTAATTGCATATTGGTTTGATCCTCCATCGCCGATAAAGCCTTGTGCTTAATGATACCTTCTTTGGTAGGACGAATGGCAACACTGCCTGCAGAGGATGCGTAGGGTAAAACACTTAGCTGTTTATGATACACTTCGGTATTCTTAAAAGCTTCCCCATTTTCTTTACAACCATGATGCGTTACTTTTAAAAAACCATTGGCTAAAATTTCATGAACAACCTGCAGCGATAAGGTATCGCCTTTAAAAAACTGTACAGTTAAACAAGAAGCATTGTTGATTTCGGCTGCCATTTGGTCGGCAAAATCTTTATTGTCAAAAGGGAATTTTTCGCCATTGGGATTAATCTCATATTGAGCATAAAAAGCTTCATTTTCGATATTTACCCAATTGTGGCTAAAGCTTAAATGATGCCCTGCGTGAGTGCTCTCAATTTTGTAATTTCCCGATTTAGGAACTATTTGATACTCAAAATCACATTTTTCGGGAAAGAGTTGCCAGGAGGCTAAAAAATTATAAGCTTGAACCATGCTAGTATAACAAAAAGGGGTGTAAAAAGTTGAGTCTTGTAATTAATTGATGGATACAAAATCGGGTTTGGTTAAGATATTTGAGTTGTACTTAAACCTTAAGTTACTTGTTAAGCTAATATTCCATGGGCTTACTTGTAGGTTGGTTCTTGGGAAATAGAATCCTTTAATTTCGATGGTGCCAAAAATGAGGTTTTCGTTACGAATTCTAGACCCTCCACCAATAGCCGAATAAATATCTCCCGAGTTGATGGGGCTGCCCACTGTTCTAATGTAAGTAATATTGCCAAACACAAAAGGAGCTTGCCTAAATCCATAATACGATTTTGAATTATACCAGATAGATTCCCAGTTGGCACTTAAACGAGTGCCTCCTTTAATTCTTTCTCTACTTAGTTGTGGAATACCATAGATGCTATTAATAAGTAATGCTTCATTGAATTTATTTTTGAGTGTTTCAGCAAAACTAACAGTAAAAATGGATCTGTATTTGTAACCACTCTCTAGATATTTTAAAGGGCTTATTTGTTCTATATTCAACAACAAACGAACATCTTGTAATTGTTTATCGCTATAACTGCTACCGGTACTTATGAGCACATGTCTAAAGCTTTCGTTTTTAGCCAATCTGTAATTTTCAATTTGAATTCCTGCATAGGGTTGGTCTTGTCCCTCTCTTTGATAATGACCCGTAGTAATAGTAAGTGCTTTACCTGAGGGTAAATCCTCATTACGTCCAAAACCATATAGATATTGGGTTCGTATAATTTTTTGTGTGAATAATGTGTAAGCAACTAAATAAGCTTTTATGCTTTGAAAATTTTTATCTATAATAGATAAATAATTATTGGGCCTGCTATCAAATTGATTATTTAAAACTCTAAACTGAATAAAGTGGCGGGGTTTTGTATTATTGATTTTCCATTTATCGTTAAATAATTGATATCCTATCCAAGTATCAAAATGGGTTAATTTATATTGTAAATCACTCTTGTATAAACTATCTGTCCAAAGGCCGGGGTAGGCATTGTTATTATTGGATACACTAAAATCAAAACCTGCTGTAAATTTACTTAAGGGATTGAGTAAAGGCCTTAAGCCGTTTATATAAAATCGATTCGCTGAATTTATATTGTTGGCATAATTAGGTTCGTAAGTATTGAGTCCAGTATTTATTTCTACAAAACTACCTTTAATATTACGGGCCGTATAATTAAATCCCCATCCTGCTTTATTGGTTCTTTGTGCATCATAGTCGTGATTAAATTTTATATCATTTCCCATATCGTTTAAATTTTCTATATTTAAAGAGGCTTTATAGGAGTTGGCGGTTTTAAGATTAATGCTACCTCCAAATGGGAATATATCTTTGGTAATTACATATATATCTACAATGCTGCTGTCTCCCTTAATGGGTAAAGCAATTATACGAGCATCTTGTAAATAGGGAAGGTCTCTTAACCACTTTTCATTGTAGGCAATAATCAAAGGATTTAAATAATCCCCTTCTTTAAAAAATAGATTTTTTTGTATCGTATTTTCTTTGGTGTTGTTATGTACTTTATCCGCTAATTGTGCAAGTAAATCCTCCTTAAAGTTATTTTCACTTTGAAGCAATGATCCATGATGTCGGTGTTCAATTTGAATGCTATTAATTTTTTTTCCTTCCTGCTCGGCCATCGATTGAATGATCTTATTTATGGCAATACTAGTAGAGTCAATCAATGGGTTGGGCTTGCCTTTAAAAAGATTAATCATGTTTCGAACAAGATGACTATCTTTTAAGTTGGGAATTGCAGGCAAAACAGGTTTTTGTGCATTGCTAAAAGTGCATATGATCAATGAAATAAATAATATAAAAACACGAAGCCGCATAGGCTTCAAAATTACTACATATAAACAACAAAGCCTCCAAATGGAGGCTTTGCTTACTTAGTATATAGTATAGTTTATAGTACTTTCACAGCTCTTTTTTTAAGTGCTTCTATAGGAATATTTAAATACTTGCCAATGGGTTTGCCATCTCTATAACTAATAATTCTTACCGATAATACATCTTCGGGTAATACTACAGGTGCTGTATATTTGCTGCTATAATTATCGGGCATTTGATCGTTAATTGTAAAGTACATATCTAGGCCTTCCACTTCGCTTTCCATTTTTAATACTAAATCACCATTGGATCTTTGTTCTGTAGTTACAATAGGGTCGTAGATACTTTTTGAATAACGTACCCCAGCTGCATCTAATTTTTCAAATTGGCCTTCTACTTTTTTAGAAAAACTAGACCAATTCTTTTTTTCTTTAGGGCTCCAACTTGTTTCCGCAACTGCCATACCTCTTGGCCATGTCATGTATTGTGCATATCGCATATCAAAAATTTGCTCTGTCCATTGATTGGCTTGATTCCCTAAAATTAAATTTGGATCAATGCCTTCCGGAATAGGCTCGAAGCTATAAGTTGTTTTCATTCTTAAACCACGATATACTTTACCTTCGGCCGTAAGTTCGCCTTGGTAAAAATCGATATAGTTATAATCGTTGGGCGACATGACCACTTTATGTCTTTGTTTGGCAGCTTCAATACCCCCTTTGATTCCTCTCCAACTCATTACTGCTGCATCACCCGATAAACCGCCATCTAAAATTTCATCCCAACCCATCATTTTTTTTCCTTTACTATTAATTATTTTTTGCACCCGACGAACAAAATAACTTTGCACTTCATTAATGTTTTTAATGCCTTCTCTTTTCATTAATGCTTGCACATTGGCCGATTTTTGCCAATTATTTTTAGCATTCTCATCACCACCCATGTGAATATATTCAAAAGGGAATAGGGGAGCTATCTCTGAAAATATTTTATCTAAATACTCAAATACTTTTTCGTTGGAGGGGTCTAGGGAATTATCTATTCTGGCAGCCACATGTCCATTTACGCCTTCCCAATCCATAAATTCATCTCCTGCATTTACTTGGTAAGGATAATTGGGCGTGGTACTTAATGCTGGATAAGCAGTATTCATAGCCATGCTATGACCTGGAATATCCACTTCAGGAATTACTTCTATGAATTTAGATTTCGCATAAGCTACTACTTCTTTAATATCTTCTTGTGTGTAAAACCCTCCATAGGTCTTAGGTTCATCTAAAGCAGGTGTAGTAATATTCATCCATTTGCCTTTACGATCGGCTCTCCAAGCACCCACCGAAGTTAATCTAGGTAAAGACTTAATCTCAATTCTCCATCCTTGGTCATCGGTTAAATGCCAATGAAAACGGTTTAGTTTATACCTTGCCATATCATCAATAAAAACCTTCACATCTTCTTTGCTAAAAAAGTGACGGCTTACATCTAACATCATACCTCTCCATGCAAAACGAGGTTTGTCGGTAATAGAAACATAAGGAATAGACCAATTTACATTCGCTTGCAAAGTTTTTGCATAAATGCTTGCAGGCAATAATTGTTGAATAGTTTGCCAGCCAAAAAATAAACCTGCATTGGTATTTGCTTTTAAGGAAACTCCTTTTGCGTTCACTTCTAGCTCATAGCCTTCGCTTCCCAAATTATCGTCCTTAATAATGTCAAGTGTAATGCTTGCTTTGTTTTTGCTTATACTAACTATAGCGCCAGTGGTTGTTTTTAATTTTGTCGCTATTTGCTCAGCCAATTCATTCGCCGTGGCAGGGGCATTGATAGCAATGTTTTTAGGTAATGTAAAAATTCCATTTCCCTTCGTCATTTGTAGGGGCTCGGGAATAATATTAATTTCTTGAGCGTTTAGTTGAATACTGCATATAGTCATACATGCAGCTACTAGCATTTTCATTTTCATAGCAATCGTTTTTTAAAGTACATCTTAAAGATACAAAAAATAAAAAAGCCGTCCCGAAAATTCGGAACGGCCTAAGGGATATTTTGAACGAATTCTGTCTACTAGTATCTATACATGTCAGACTTAAATGGTCCATGTTGAGGAATACCCAAGTAAGCAGCTTGCTCGGCTGTTAACTCATCTAACTCAGCACCTACTTTTGACAAGTGTAAACGAGCTACCTTCTCATCTAAATGCTTAGGTAATACATACACTTTGTTTTCGTAGTTCTTATGGTTATTCCATAATTCGATTTGAGCTAAAGTTTGGTTAGAGAATGAGTTACTCATTACAAATGATGGGTGACCTGTTGCACAACCTAAGTTAACTAAACGACCTTCTGCTAATACGATGATGTCTTTACCATCGATATTGTATAAATCTACTTGAGGCTTGATAGTGTCTTTTGTATGACCATAGTTTTTATTTAACCAAGCCATATCAATTTCAATATCAAAGTGACCAATATTACAAACAATCGCTTTATCTTTCATCACTCTAAAGTGCTTCTCGTTAATTAAATCGCGACATCCAGAAGCAGTTACGATAATGTCTGCTTCTTGAACTGCGTTAATCATTTTCTTAACTTCGTAACCATCCATCGCTGCTTGCAATGCACAGATAGGATCAATTTCAGTAACAATTACACGACAACCAGCGCCACGTAATGATGCAGCCGAACCTTTACCTACGTCGCCGTAAGAACCTACTACAGCCACCTTCCCAGCCATCATCACATCAGTAGCACGACGAATAGCATCTACCAATGATTCTTGACAACCATATTTGTTATCGAATTTAGATTTAGTAACAGAATCATTTACGTTAATCGCAGGAATAGGTAAAGTACCTTTAGCCATACGCTCATATAAACGGTGTACTCCTGTGGTTGTTTCTTCAGATAAACCTTTAATGCCAGCAACAAACTGAGGATATACATCAAATACCATATTGGTTAAATCACCACCATCATCCAAGATCATATTCAAAGGACGATCTTCACCACCAAAGAACAATGTTTGCTCAATACACCAATCACCTTCTTCAACACTTTGGCCTTTCCAAGCAAAAACACCAATACCTGCAGCAGCAATAGCAGCAGCAGCTTGATCTTGTGTAGAGAAAATATTACAAGAGCTCCACTTAACCTCTGCACCTAATGCAGTTAAAGTTTCAATTAACACAGCAGTTTGAATAGTCATGTGTAAACAACCCGCAATACGAGCACCTTTTAATGGTTGGCTTGGTCCGTACTCGGCACGGATGCTCATTAAACCTGGCATTTCGGCCTCGGCTAAGCGAATTTCTTTACGACCCCATTCTGCTAGGGAGATATCTGCTACCTTATAGGGTAAGCTAAAATCGATGTTTTGTAAGCCCATAATAGTTTTTATTTAGGGTTCAAAGGTAAATTGGTAGTAGATAATAATAAAATATATCTAAAAAATAGTGAAATATACTATTTATGGTTAATTTTATGTACATAAACGCTTATTCGATATGAAAAATAAGACCCCAATAGCCGAATCGGCTATCCCTTCTCAAACTATAGACAATACAGTTCCTGTAGATGCCAAAGACTTGGCTATTTTGAGACTTTTACAAACTAATGCTAGAATGTCGGTGGCGGCTATTGCAGAATCAGTTCAGTTAAGTACCACACCAGTGCATGAGCGAATAAAAAGATTAGAGGCAAGTGGAGTAATTAAGCAATATGCCGCTTTATTAGATGGGGCTAAACTTCGTAAAGGGTTAATGGTAATTTGTTATGTTTCTTTGAACCAGCACAGTAAAAAATCGGGCTCGCAATTTATTAAACTCATTAATGAATTACCGGAAGTAGTAGAGTGTTATAGTATCTCAGGGGAATTTGATTTTATGCTTAAAATTGTTACCGAGGACATGAACAGTTACTACCACTTTCACGTAAACAAATTAAGCCAAGCCGAGAATATTGGACAAGTGCAAAGTGTATTTATTATGGGGGTAGTGAAGCAAACCCATGAGATGGTTTAAAAATGTAAACGCATCACATAGTCGTCCATGAAAAATCCATTGCCAATATCAAACTTAAATTCGGCTTCTTTTACAAAACCATTTTTTTCATAAAAAGTGTACGCATTATTATGCTTATTCACTTGCAGGAAAAGGGAAGTGGAGCCTTCGGCTTTGGCTACTTCAATCGCTTTATGCAAAAGAGCTTTGCCTGCACCACTGCCATGCGCCGCAGGTAGTACATACAATTTATTTAATTTATGGGCTGTTTGAGAAACATCATTTTCTGTGGCCCCTTCGGCACTCACCGAACAAAATCCAATATCCTCTCCATGTAAATTCGCAATATAAAATTGATGACCTTTTGCAAATTGCTCCGAAAGGGAAGCATCACTGTACATCCAATCCAACATAAAATCGATTTGTTCCTGTGAAATAATATGTCCATAAGTACTAGGCCATGTACGCTCCGATACAGAACGGATAAAGGCACGTTCCTCCAAAGTGGCTTTACGAATTATTATTTCACTCATTTATAATTGCGCTAAAGATTCTTCAATGGTTTGTATTCTTGCCAAAGCATCGGATTTCTTTTTTTGTTCTATCGCAAATACTTCGGGCTTGGCGTTTTGAACAAATTTTTCGTTGCTTAGTTTTTTCTCCACCGAAGCTAAAAAGCCCTGTTGGTGTGCTAAATCCTTTAATAAATTTTCTTTTAAGCTAGCGGTATCAATCGCCTGATCGGCAACAATGTAAAACTTATCTTTTTCTAATGCCACTACAATGCTGCTTGTGATAGCGCCATTGGTATAGGAAATAGATTTGGCATTTACTTGCTTGGCAAGTATATTTTGTATAGTTTGGTAAGGAGCGTTGGCATCGGTTTGTATATGCAAATCAATGGCGTCCTTAGGTTTTATCTGATTTTTATTTCGTGCATCACGCAAAGTAGAGATTACATTTTGTAATAAAGCCCCCGCGTTTAAAACCTCGGTATTATAACTCTTTAGAGCTGCGTATTCTTTTACACATAAATCTTGCTCTTGAGTTTGTAAAGTATGATGAATTTCTTCGGTTATAAAAGGCATGAAGGGATGTAATAATTGTAATAAGGCATCATAAAACTGAATTGTTTTTTGATACACGCCTTCGTGAATCGGTTGCTCAAAGCCTGGTTTAATCCATTCTAAATACCAACTACAAAAATCGTCCCATATTAAACCATAAATAGTTTTTAAAGCCTCACTTAAACGGAAGCTCGTTAACATTTCATCTACCTCTTTTTGTGTAGCATTTAATTTTGCTTCAAACCAATTCATAGCAAAATCAGCATCCTCAGGAATAGCCCCCTCCTTATTTTGACGGCCTTCCCACATCTTCAATAATTTGGTGGCATTCCACAATTTATTATTAAAATTTCGGCCTTGCTCTAATGTAGATTCATCAAATAATAAGTCATTGCCCGCAGGAGAAGCAATCATAATGCCAAAGCGAACTGCATCAGCGCCATATTGATCAATCAAGCCTAATAGGTCGGGAGAGTTGCCTAAGCTCTTACTCATTTTACGTCCTTGCTTATCACGCACAATACCTGTAAAATAAACATCCTTAAAAGGAATCTTGCCCATATATTCTTCACCGGCCATGATCATTCTTGCTACCCAGAAAAATATAATCTCGGGAGCAGTAACTAAAGTGCTTGTAGGGTAGTAATAATTAATTTCGGCATTACCTGGGTTTGACATTCCTTTAAATACTTCAATAGGCCATAACCAACTACTAAACCAAGTATCTAAACAATCCGCATCCTGATGTAATTCCTTGCCTTTTGTTTCGGGATAAGTTTCATATACTTTTTCCAAAGAAGTTTCAACATATACATTGCCCTCTGCATCATACCATGCTGGAATACGATGCCCCCACCATAATTGTCTGCTTATACACCAGTCTTTGATATTGTCCATCCAATGACGGTATACATTTTTAAACTTGGCAGGATGAAATTGTATCTCATCGCTCATCACTGCTTCCAAAGCAGGACTGGCTAATTTTTTCATATCTACCCACCATTGTAAACTTAATCTGGGTTCCACAATGGCATCGGTTCTTTCACTAAAGCCTACTTGATTTACATAATCTTCTAACTTCACCAAATTGCCACTGGCTTCTAAATCGGCGGCAATAATTTTTCTTACTTCTATACGATCTTTCCCTATATACATAGGCGCCGCCTCATTCATCGTGCCATCTTCGTTCAAAGTTTCAATAACTTCTAAACCATGTTTTTGACCCAAGTTAAAGTCATTGATATCATGTGCTGGGGTAACTTTTAAAGCGCCTGTGCCAAATTCCATTTCGATATAATCATCTGCAATAATAGGTATGCGACGATTAATCATAGGCACAAATGCAAATTTGCCCACTATGTTTTTATAACGCTCATCTTTAGGATGCACACATATTGCAGTGTCGCCAAAAATAGTTTCAGGTCTTACTGTTGCAATGGTAATATATTCGTCTCCTGGAACATCTAATTTGTATCTAATATGATACATTTTCCCATTCACTTCTTTGTGAATCACTTCCTCATCACTTAAAGCAGTTTTCGCACGCACATCCCAATTAATCATGCGCTTGCCACGATATATTTTTCCTTTATTGTATAAGTCTACAAATACTTTAATAACGGTTTCATAATAATCAGGATCCATGGTAAAAGAAGTACGATCCCAATCCAAACTACAGCCCATTTTTCTTAATTGCTGTAAAATGATGCCACCATATTTTTCTTTCCACTCCCAAGCATATTCCAAAAATTCGTCTCTCGATAAGGATGATTTAGCTATGCCACGCTCTCTTAACATGGCTACTACTTTTGCCTCAGTTGCAATAGATGCATGATCGGTTCCAGGCACCCAACAAGGATTCATACCCTGCATGCGAGCACGACGAACCAAAATATCTTGAATGGTATTATTTAAGCAATGTCCCATATGTAAAACACCTGTTACATTGGGAGGTGGGATGACGACCGTGTAAGCCTTTTTATCGTTAGGCTCACTGTGAAAATACCCCTTGTTAATCCAATGTTGATACCATTTGGCTTCTACTTCTCCAGGTATATAGTTTTTACTAAGTTCCATGCTTAAAATTCGGTTCTAAATTGAGCCACAAAAATAAGGAAAAGCCACAAGCTATTTTTGACAAAAATGTACGAACTTCCCATTCTATGGAATTTGCTGTTGTTGATATTGAAACTACTGGGGGAATGCCCCATACACATGGGATTACCGAAATTGCCATTGTAATTCACAATGGACAAGAGGTAACCGGTAAATATGTGACCCTCATTAATCCACAACAAAAAATTCCACCCTTTATTGTAAATATGACTGGTATTAGTGATGATATGGTGGCCAGTGCACCTTTATTTAAAGAGGTGGCGCCTCAAATTTTTAATTTATTGCAAGGTCGCATCTTTGTTGCCCATAATGTAAGTTTTGATTATGGCTTTGTACACTATTTATTGAACTACCATGGTTATGCATGGTCGGCTCCTAAATTGTGCACCATTAAACTGAGTAAAAAAGTATTTCCTGGATTAGTTAAATATGGGTTAGGATCTTTAACACGTGATTTAGGCATTCGCATTGAAGGTCGTCATCGAGCTTGGGGTGATGCAGCTGCTACAGCAAAGGTATTAACTATGGCAATCGAGAAAGAGGGAATGCAACCCATTCATAGTTTACTTGCCAAAAAAGAACCCCGCAAAAAAATAGCGCCGCCGAGTAATGAAACTGGCGACGCTATATAATTTAATGCGTAATAGTTATTTAATATTCCGCTGTAATACCCGTATAATTTTGTGGAGTAATAGCTTTTAATTCTTTTTTAAGCGCAGCTGTAATTTTTAATCCATCAATAAATTTATGCATCAATTTTTTATCTATCTTATGGTTGCCTCTAGTTAAATCCTTTAAAGCTTCATAAGGGTTTGGATATTTTTCGCGTCTTAAAATGGTTTGAATAGCTTCGGCCACTACCGCCCAATTGTTTTCTAAATCCTCCTGAATCTTAGCTTCATTTAAAATGAGTTTGCCCAATCCTTTTTCTAAAGAGTTTAAAGCAATAGTGATATGCCCCACAGGCACTCCAATATTTCTTAATACGGTAGAATCGGTTAAATCTCTTTGTAAACGACTGATAGGTAATTTAGCAGCAAGATGCTCTAATAAAGCATTGGCAATTCCTAAATTACCTTCGGCATTTTCAAAATCGATAGGGTTTACTTTATGTGGCATAGCGCTAGAGCCTACTTCGCCT
The DNA here is from genome assembly GCA_947452905.1 of Bacteroidota bacterium. Taxonomy (GTDB): domain Bacteria; phylum Bacteroidota; class Bacteroidia; order Chitinophagales; family Chitinophagaceae; genus Sediminibacterium. The sequence continues at coordinate 84,579 of CANGEP010000001.1, forward strand.
TTTTTGGTTTGTTGCTTAAAGTAATCCATTGAAATATAGGTCCAGATATCACGTGCTAAATCGATTAATATATTGTTGATACGTTTTAAAGCATCGCAATGAGCAGCAAAATTATCGTAGTGCTCAATTTGTGTTGTAAACTGCATTCTTTGTAATCCTAAAACATCCTCTACAAATTCGTTTCCAAGCGACACCCAATTTTTTTTAGGATAAGCTATATGATGTGCATTAAAATTTCCAGTGGCTCCTCCAAATTTAGCAGCATAAGGTATGGCGGTAAATAATTCAATTTGATTATGTAAACGCTCTACAAATACCATTACTTCTTTTCCTAAAGTTGTAGGAGAAGCGGGCTGTCCATGCGTACGCGCTAGTAAGGGAACTTTTTTCCATTGCTTTGCGAACTGATATAATCTGTTTTGTAAATTAATGAGGGCTGGTAAGGTATTGTGCTCCATCGCTTCTTTCCATGATAAAGGAATAGCGGTATTATTAATATCTTGAGAAGTTAAACCAAAATGTATCCACTCTTTTAACTCACTGGCTTTATGGGCGTCCAGTATTTCTTTTAAAAAATATTCAACTGCTTTTACATCATGATTGGTAGTAGCTTCAATGGCTTTAATTTTTTGAGCATCTACCTCACTAAAATTGTCCACTACAGCTAGTAAAGATTTTCTTAAAGCAGGTGTTAGTTTAAAAAACTTTTTATCGGCTAAAAATAAAAAATAATGAACTTCTACTAAAACACGGTATTTTATTAGAGCGTATTCGGAGAAATAGGCACCTAAACTATGGGTTTGTTTTTGGTAACGACCGTCAATGGGAGAGATAGCAGTAAGTTGTGACATATAGATTGCTTTAAACAATTGGTTTTTGATATCTTTGCGCAAAGTTAATCGAATTGGATAGAAGATGGCGCATTGGGGCGGTAAGTTATTTAAATACACGTCCATTATTATTAGGCATTGAACAGTCGGATTTAATGCAAAGCATTGAGTTAATCAAGGACTATCCTGCAAAAATTGCCCAAGATTTAATTGACGGTAGTATTGATATTGGACTAGTGCCTGTGGCAGTTATTCCTTTATTAAAGGAGGCTCATCTGGTATCAGGATATTGTATAGGTGCCGAAGGCCCTGTTGCTTCGGTATGTTTGTTTAGCGAGGTTCCGATGGATCAAATAAAGCGGGTGTATTTGGATTATCAAAGCCGAACTTCTGTGGCATTGGTTCGTATTTTATTGGCAAAATTCTGGCAAAAAGGGGTAGAATTTATAAAAGCCGAAGAAGGTTATATTGACCATATTAAGGGGGAAACGGCCGGGGTGATTATTGGAGATAGAGCTTTGGCAGCGCGTGCTCATTTTTCGCATATTTATGATTTAGCCGAAGCCTGGGTCAAATATACAGGCAAACCCTTTGTTTTTGCCACTTGGATTGCCAACAAACCAATCCCCGACCATTTTATGGCAGCTTTTGATAAAGCCAATGCGGTTGGCTTGGAAAATTTGGAACAAGTTATTAAGGCAATTCCTTTAGCTGAACAAGTGTATGATTTACATACTTACTATACCCAAAATATAAGTTACCTATTTACCCCTGAGAAAAAAGAGGGAATGGAACTATTTTTAAAAGCGCTTTAATATTTTAATGTTTCTTTTTTCTAGGAAATCAAAAAACATATTGGTGAGCTCTGGTGCTGGGTTAATTTTGGCTAATACCCAATAAAATACAATAACATAAATAAGTGATTTTGCAATTCCGTCTGTTACAAAATTGTGAAAGCTAGGTAAAAAGTATAAAACAATAATTAAAGCTATTATAAGTACGAAAAAGTATAAATGCTTTATGGTATATGGTTGTAGTTTAAATTTTTTATACAAGAAAACATAGCGCATCGAGTTATAGATAATTATAGCAGCTAAATTGGAGAAGGCTAGACCATATAATCCAAAGTATTTAATTAAAAAAAAGTTTAGGGGTATAGAAAGCGTTACAAAAGCTACATTGGTAAAAAAGTCGAATCGCCAATAATTAGAAGTATTGATGATTGCACCATTTACACCTGTGCTAAGGTCAACAATTTTAGCAATTCCTAAAATAAAAAATATACCCGCTAGCGGTCCAAAAATATTGTGTTGATTGCGACTTATAAGATTTAAGAAGGTAACTATATTATGAATATTAATAAGTAGAAGACCAAATAGCAAAAACCCAATAGTCATTAAATTGGAAATACTCTTTTTGTATATTGACTTTATGTTTTCCATATCTTTTATTCTCCAGGAATCGGCCAGCACTGGAACACTTATGGACTGTAAACTTCTTTGAGGTATTTCGATGATAGCCGATAAATACATGGCAATGGTAAAAATCCCTGTATCACTTAATCCTCTTAAACCAACAATTAAGAAAGTGTCATTAGTGCGGGCTAATACCGCAAAAAACTGCCCTGCAAATACAAAAAGGGTATAATTAAAAATTCGCCCCTTTAAACGTCTTGTTACATTACTATTAATAATAAAGTTTAAATTCCATTGTTTTGATTTTATAAGGGTAACTAATAAAATAAATACTGGGGGTAGGTACAATAAACAGAATAAAACAATAAAGCTTGTAAAATCAATTAATTTGAAACCGTACAATAGAATTAAAAACGTCGTGAGTACTCTAATTAAAGTTTCTTTTAAAAAATTGGTAGTAACCGTTTTCTTTAAAGTGCCAGCAAAAGCTTCTAGCCAACTATATATGAGTAAAAGAAATGTGCTTGGAAAAATAAAATAGTAATACTTGGCTAAACTTGGGGACTTTCCTAGTTTTCTTAAAACAAAGTCTTTGTTGTAAATTCCCAAAAACAAGAAAATAGCAAAACCAATTAAAATTACCACAAGTGTAATTAAAGGGTAATCGTTTTTCTTGGGGCCTAAGTAGTGAGTATAAAAAGGGTTGAATTTATAAATAGCAGGAATGGATCCAATAGTACAAAAAGAAGCGAAAGTGATACTTGCATCTAATATTGCCCTAGTAAGCCCAATTTCCTCGGTTGAGAAAAAATAAGGGAAAAGAATAAGCATATTAATGGCGCCAATCACAAAGCCAATTAAAATATAAAAACTTGATTTTGTGCCCTGTGTTTGTATAATTCCCATTTTGCTTATTTCAATATAAAATTATTGAATTATTCACAAGAATCAATAATATTTATGATACCCATCAATTTTTAGTAATTTGCTTGTATTCAGCAGAGAATATGAACAAGATATCAATTGTAACAATTTGTTTTAACGATCTAACGGGGCTTATAAAGTCGTGCGCATCAGTTGATATGCAAAGTGAAAAGCCTTTTCAGCATATTATTATAAATGGCAGCACTTCCAATGAGGTTGAAAATTGGTTTACAAATTCTAATCAGCCTTCGTTTCGTAAAATTATTAATGAAAGGGATAGAGGAATTAGTGATGCTTTTAATAAAGGCATAAAATTAGTAGAGGAGGGGGTAGTACACTTATTAAATTCCGGAGATGAATATGCATCTGAAAATGTTTTATTAATTGTAAAAGAGGCTTTTGAGCACCATCCAGCTATTCAATGGCTGAGCGGAAAGATAACTTTAAAAAGAGGAGGTATTTGGGTAACTATCGGCAAGCCATTTGAAGGGAATCAATTATACAAGGGGATGAGAAGTGTATCACATCCCACTTGGTTTGTGAGAAAAGAAGTGTACAATCGTGTAGGCTTATTTAGCGAGCTATATAAAATTGCCATGGACTATGATTTAATGTGTCGTATAAAAGACGAACCTTATTTATATTTAGATTTTGAGATTGCTAAATTTGATGATACAGGAGTGAGTAGTGTACAGTATTTGAAATCCTTAGCCCAAAATATTGAAGTGTATGAATCTCATTTTGGGTTTTCCTTACAATGCCGTTTATGGCAATTCAGACAAAAGCTATTTTATTATTTTTTACAAACCGGTTTTGGAAAATTTATATTTAAACTTAAGTCTAATCTTAGTTAAATATTGAATAGGTTTTCTTTCTCTATGATTGCAATAATTTGCGCTGGAGTTACTTGATTGTAATCGATGTTTACAATATGTTCATACTTATCTTTTACAACAGTAGCATTGGCTATGTCATTAGCAATCGAAGTAGGGTAGGCAGATATAATTTTATTAGAAATGTTTTGTGGGTAGGGAGAGAATCGGCCATATTGCGAGCCATTAAATATACCCAAGCTTAAACAATTTACAGTAGCAGCCATATGAATGGAACCAGTATCCACCGAAAGTAAGCAATTGGCTCCTTTGATAACAGAAACCGTTTCTGCAAGAGTGGTGGAACCAATTAAATTGATTGTAGGATGTGTATAATACTTGTTAAAATCCTCTCCATAATGGATATCGGAGCTAGCGCCCGCTAGTACCACTGTAAGATGATATCTGTTAAATATATAATTACATACTTCAGCAAAATAGGAAGCACTCCAAATTCTTTTGGGGCTTCTAGAACCAGGAAACACAACCAAGTACTTAGAAGGTAATGCGTATTTGTATTTTGTTTCTGGTAATTCAACTGCTGCAGAAAAACATACATCATTCACTTGTGATGGCTGCTTGGTTATCCACTGTGTAAATTCTTTATTTCGGTTAAATTCAAAAACAGGCCTTTCAAATATTGGCAGTAAATGGGTATATAAATTTTTATCGTAGGCCTGTTCATAATCCAGATAGTTTTCGTTGTTTCTTATAAATCCATAATTATCCAAAGCTTTCGCAGCTTTTACAATACTATCATCCACTCTTTTAGCCCTTGAGTAAGTTGGATTTATAACAGCACTATATCCCTCTTGATATATACATTTTGAAAACTGATATCTATAAGCGATAGATGTTTTATATAAGTTTTTATTAAGCCAGTGTATTTTACTAAAAATGCTGGTGTCAAATTCTAGTTCAAATAAGGATTTCCATGCGGAGTTTCCGACAAAGTGAACTTCTTTTTGATGGCATACTGGTGCCGTTAATAGTTCAAGTATAAATTTTCTCCATAAAATATAGTCGCCAATTTCATCCACGCGGATAAATAAAACCTTTTCGGTTTTATTTCTTTTTTGGCTAACTATGCAGGCAAAAAAAGTAATTATATCATATATAAATCCTTTGATGCGATTCATGAATTTACTTGATTTTATTTTTTAAGAACTCATAATCCTGTTGAACCAATGAATCGTTTTTATTGCCAAAAATAAAAGATAGCCATTTGGCAATTTTATTATGACAAATTAATTTAAATAGAGTAGCGTTAATTTTCTTTTTTGTTAATAAGTGTAAATATTTACCATCAGTATATAAATGTATACCTTTAATCTCAGCGATCTTTTTTAGCGTATCATAATGGTACAAAGCAATGTGTTGGCCTATTTCTGGAGATACATACCACCAGTTCTCGGAGGTTACATTTTCTGTAGGTTGTAATACAGTTGAAAATAGTATGCTATCTGAATAATTTAATATTTCATCTATTTCCTGAAGGGGGTTGCTTAAATGTTCAAACACTTCAAAGGCTGTAGCCAATTCAAAATTTTTGATATTGGTATCCGTAACATCAAAGTGTTTAGCAAAAATATTTTCGCAGTATTTATCTTGTCTAAAAAAATGGTATCCATTATCTCTCATCAATCTCACTAACATGCCATAACCTCCTGCAAAATCAATAAAATTCGCTTTTTTGTTAAAAAAAGAATTTATAATTAAACTTGTTTTTTTTGCCAATTCGAAATTTCTGTTAGTAAGCCCGATATCCAGTTGGGTAATAGCACTCGAGTAGGATTCGTCTAGCCAATAGGGGTTTTCGGTTTGGATAAATGAGCAATCACTGCATTTAAAATAGGTGACATCATATTTATTTAAAATCTTAGCAATAAATATTGGCTCTGCAGTATTGTCGCAAATTTTACATTTCATCTTAAAATACTTTTTTTATCAAATCAATTATTCGTTTAGGAAGGGATCTTTTTACATACCACTTGCTAAATGTATAATTATCTGCTGTTAAATTTACAACTTTTGACTTTGGATGTATCATTTCATTTAAATCATACACTGGAAGTTGAGCATACTCCTCGGCGCCTTTTATAGTATGGGTTGCATTGGTGTCAAATCCAATATTAGCCACCAAATTTTTACTTGGAATTATGGAAAGTCCATTATGTTTCCATAATGCATAGGTCCATTGATAATCCCATGTATTAATACTATTATTATTAACATTGGTGAATGCCTTGTGCCAATACAATAGTGAACTAGGATTAAATTTATAATTAGTAAACCATTTTTTTAATAAAGGTTTATTGTAATCATCTAAAGCTGCATTATATAAATCCCAGGCTCTTTTCCAAGTTGCCCAACCCCATACATGTACGATACGGGAAAAATAATACGAATCAGAAATTGCAAAATCTTTGTGTTGAAAATTTGTTCCACCAATATGCATTATTTGTGTGTCCTCTTTATAAGTAGTTAGCATTTGTTCACAAAAGTGAAAAAACGAATTATTGGGTAAGCAATCGTCTTCAAGAATAATTCCTTGGTCCACATTTGAGAAAAACCAACTGATGGCATTTGACACCGCATTTTTACATCCCCAATTTTCTTGTCTTAGCAAGTATTTAACTTCGCATTTCCAATTTATGTTTTTTATTATTTCTCGAACTGCAGTACAATTTTTGATATCATTTACATTGTTGTTTCTTGGGCCATCTGCAGTTATAAAAAGCATCGTAGGTTGAATGCTTGCAAGCATCTCTAAAACTTTTTGTGTTTGCTTAGGACGATTAAAAACAATAAATAAAATGGGAGTATTAAACATTATTCTTTACTGCTATTATGTTTTGGAAGGCAAAAAGTTCATGATACAAAGGGACGTATTCATCTATTTCCAGCATTTCAGTTGGCAATAGTCTGTAAAATTTATAATTAGGTAAAAGTTTCATAAAGTCTCTTAAAAAAGTATGCGAAATAACATTCATTTCATTAAATTCAATTTGAATGTAATTTATTTTTGAAGCTGCAATCGTTTTTGTGGCTCCTTTTATTACTGAAAGTTCATTTCCTTCAGTATCAATTTTTAATAAAGAAATTTGTTCAATATTATATTTATCTACTATAGAATCTAATGTAGAAATGGATATTTTAGTTTCGATAACCTCACTTTTGTGAATATCTTCTATTACTTCTTTATAAACACTTGCATGTTGAGAACCATTATTAGATTTATAATCAAAAATAATTGTTTCGAAAGTGGAGTCTCCTAGTCCAACATTAAAATGATTTATATTTAAATTTAATGTATTGTTTAATAATTGTTGAAAGGTATCAGGGTGAGGTTCAAAAGCATATATTTGCGTATTAACTTTATTCTCTCTAATGAAAATTGAATAATCTCCGATATTTGCCCCTACATCAAATATTACACCCTTCTTAAATTCTTCTTTTTTGATTAATTCTTTAATGAATGAGTTTTCACCACTTAAAAATTGATTTGAGTTATTTCTTAACCCTAAACCATGTATACTTAACTTAAAAAGAAATCGATTCAGTTTGAAAAATATTTTCCTTGCAAATAAAAACGTATATATTTTATAAATCATAGCAATCCTTTTAAAGCATCTATCCTAAACTTTATAACTGGCCAGGATTTAGCAGGGGTTAATTGTAATGCGTATTTTAAAGCTAAAATAAAAGAAGCTCCTAATTTAAAAAAGTACTCCATAATTTTTTTGAAATATGCTATTGTTGAAATTTGTAAGGTTCTTGTTTTTTCCCCTCTTCCTATACCACTTGCCACACGATACATGTACTCGGAACTTAATTTTTTTACTTCTACTACATGATACACACAAATAGAGGGATCGTAGTAAATGGTATGGCCTAAAGCAAGAATTTTATAAAAAAGCTCCTTGCCCTCCCCGCCAATTCTGAGGGTGCCCACTACGCCAGGTAAAGCGGTGTTAAATCCACCAATTTGCTCGTACACCTCTTTTTTTACAATCATATTGGATTCCAAGGGGTACTTGCCATTTTCAAAAGCACACGCAGCAGGGGCATAATCAAAATTACCCACTAAGGAGGATACATAGTAGCTCATCCATTTGGGTTCTTCTGGGATATATTTAGGAATGATACGACCGCCAAATCCTATGGCATTGGGTTTATCATGTATATGTTTGATGATATTGCTAATGTAATCATAGGTAGCAACCGCATCGTCATCCATAAAACAAAGCCAGTTGCCCTTACTTAATTTAGCACCTGTATTACGTGCGAAAGAGGCGCCTTGATGTTTTTCAGTGGTATAGGAAAAATTGCCTTCTAAATGATTTTGTCTCCATTCTGTATACACATCTTCTGTGTTGTCGGTTGAATTATTGTCAACCACAATTACCTCAAATTCAGAAAGAGCACAGGATTGCTTGTACAAGCTGTTTAATGCTTCGCCAATATAATTGGCACGATTGTAACTACATATAACAACAGATACTAGCATTTAATTACGACGATTTTCTTTTTATAAATGGGGTAATAATAAATCCTATCAAAGAAATCCAAATAACGATGGAAGCCGAGGTGGATGCTAGTTGAGCATTGGCAATGGAACTTGGTTTAAACTCAAATCTAATTTTATGAGCGCCTGCAGGAATTACTAAGCCTCTCAAAACATAGTTCGCCTTAATAATGGGTGTTTCTTTATCATCTATATAAGCTTTCCAGCCTAATTTATAATACACTTCACTAAAAATAGCCAATTGTTTTTTACTACTATTGCTTGTATAATTTACTTCATCGTTATTATTATTTACAAGCTTTATGCTTGCTAGAGAATCAAATTGCAAATCAGTTAAGTCGGCAATTTTATCTTTCTCCTCAATAATCGCTGTATCCTTAGGGCTAAAGAAGCTAAGCTTGTTCATTACTTCGTTTGGTCCTTTTTGAACATCAATTCCTTTTACAAACCACGCACTTCCAAGAGCTGCTTTGTTAGGTAAGGTATCGTTTGCTAAATTTCCAGTAATAAAATACTTTGTATTTAACATATTGGCAGTAGGCATACAATTAGGGAACTTATACCATTGATTCTCTATCAAATCTTGGTAGATGCTTAATTTAGCAGGGTTATAACCACCTACTGTTTTATGATGATAAGCTACAATAGCTCCGCCATTAAATGCATTATTAATGCCGGCTCTTAAATCTAAAACACGATAATCAGTTGTGTCTTTTAATAAGGCATTATCGATAGGACTAAGTGCAAACGCATTTTCGTTTTCAGTTGCTTCGATAAAATTATCTGCCTTTAAATATTTTACATTTACCTGAAACAGATCTACCATCGCTAACAAGCCAATACCCACTAAAACAACAGTTTGATTTAATATTTTCTTGAAAGCTAAAAACAAAAGTGCAGTAATGAGTAATAAGTAAATAGCAAATTTTACAATATCTCCTTCAATCATGGTTTTACGATCGGTAGCTAAAGCATTTACTAGATCATTGGCGGGTGTTTCAAATACTGCTTTTTGTGCAGCATCAGGTATTTTGGCAATGGTAGTAATTAAATTTTTGTCGCTTTCGCTTTTAAAGTCGCTACTACTATAAATGTATAATACAGAAACAATCACTAGTCCCAAAACAATTAAACTAGGCTTATATTTTTTTAAAACCTCTTTAAAGGATGTCTCTATAGTTATAGCCTGCATGCCATACATGGCCATAACGCCTAATAATAAAGTAGGCAATACGATAATCATACTAGGGGCTCTAAACTTATTATATAATGGAAGATGGTCTAGCATGAAGCTATTAAAGGAAAGTAAGAATGATCCTGCAGCTAACAATAAACTAAATATAATTGCAGCAGTAATCCAATAACGGTGTTCATTAGATTTTACACTTAATCCAATTATGGCAAATAAACAAATGATTAATCCCACATAAGGAGGTCCAGATGTGAAACCAATGCCTCCCCAATAAAATTGCAAAAATGACTGAAGTTGTTGCCCTACCTGTGGTTGCATTTGTTGTAGTACTTCGATGGCCTTTGAACTTGTTGGGTCAATCACATTGGGGTCACTTGAGCCACCATAAATATTAGGAAACATCATAACCAATGGCTCGGATTTGAACATGCTATAACTAAGTGCATAGTCTTTGTTTAATCCTGTGGCTGTTGTTTTACTATCCTTAGTTACTAAAACGCTTCCGCCTCTTATAGATTCTTTCCCGTATTCATAGGTACTCACAAGCATAGGGGCATTTACGGCAATACCTAATAATCCAGCAACAATACCTAATCCAAGGGTTTTTAAAATGGTTTGATATTTTTTTTCTTTAATCCATTTAATTAAAAAATAAACCGACATAAAAACAACCACGATTAAACCATAATAAGTGATTTGCAAGTGATTTGCTTGTACAAATAAGGCGGTTGAAATAGCCGTTAAAATAGTGCCAGCAATATATTTTTCATTGAACAATAAAAGTATAGAACCAATAAAGAAAGGTAAATAGGCAATGGCATGCATTTTTGTAATATGCCCAACAATAATAATAATAGGATTATAACTTGCATAACTATAAGCCAAGGCACCAATCACACTTACGATTAAATTAAAACCTAATACCTGGGCTAAAAAATAAAAACCTAAACAAGCTAAGAAAAACAAACTTATAGGTTCGGCTAATTTTAAAGTTAATATTTGATCTAACAAACCTATAGAAAAAGCAAATCCTGGCACACCAGTAATTTGATAGGCGGGCATGCCACCAAACATATTTTTTGTCCACAAAGAGGTATGACCATTTTTCTCGCTATAGGTTAATGCGTCATGTGCCATTCCTTTCCATTGAGTGATATCTGACTGTTGCAACACTTTTCCTTCGATAGCAGGTCTGCAATAAATAATAGCTACAATCGCAAAAATGGCAACAGCAATTAAATGGGGCAGTGCCGACTTAAAAAATGGCTTAAACATAGGTATAAATTATAGTAACAAACCTACAACTAAAACCGCTTTTTGCGTAATTTTCTTATCTTGTAATTAATTCAAAATCATGAGAAATATATTCACACATGGCTTTTTAGCTTTTATCTCTCGATTGGCTATTATTTGCAATGTATTTTTTATACTTTCTTTAATGATTATGCTTTTGAAATGGTTTAAATTACCCGATTTTTTAGCCAATTTTATAGCGGTTTTAGGGCTGGAAATGTCGCCTGTGGCTAATATCACTTTTTTGATTTGGTTATTGGGGGTAAAATGGACCCGAAAAGTATATTTTATACCTAGATGGCAAACAATTGCTATCTTAATTATGTTACTCATTCAAATAACTGCTGCCTTTATATGATACACTCCATTTTAAAAGATAAATCCACCAAATTATTCTTAGGCATTACAGCCTTTTTCATTGCCAATGCATTAATTGCGGAGTGTATTGGAGGTAAGATTTTTTCCCTCGAAGGCGTCTTGGGGATGGCACCAGCTAACCTAAGTTTGTTTGGCGAAAAAGGATTGTCTTTTAATTTAACCTGTGGTGTTTTATTATGGCCGCTCGAATTTGTGATTACCGATATTGTAAATGAATATTATGGACCCAAAGCAGTAAGGCGAATAAGTATTACTGCTGTAGCCTTAATTAGTTATGCTTTTTTAATGTTTTATATTGCTATGAAAGCAGCGCCTGCTAGTTTTTGGGTAGGTTCAAAAACAGAGATGGGAGTGCCCAGTATGCAAACTGCATTTGAAGCTATTTTTGGACAAGGTATGTGGATTATTGTAGGAAGCCTAGTAGCCTTTTTAGTGAGTCAGTTAATTGACGTAATGGTTTTTCATAAAATTAAAAAAATGACAGGGGAGAAGATGGTTTGGTTAAGAGCCACAGGTTCCACTGTGGTTTCTCAGTTAGTAGATAGTTTTGTGGTATTAGTGATTGCTTTTAAAATAGGGAATGGTTGGTCATGGAGTACCGTACTTGCGGTATGTGTAGTAAACTATATGTACAAATTTACCATGGCCATTGTTTTAACACCCGTTATTAGCTTAGTTGAAAATCGAATTGAAAAGTATTTGGGAAAAGAGAAAGCCACTCAAATGAAATTAGCGGCGATGGGTATTGAAAATGAAATTTAAGATTTAAAACTTATGTTCATTGAGTAGCATTTTAACAGCTACTTTATCAATGGGCAAAGTCATATGTCCCTCCTTTAATTCGTTTAAAGGTATCCATCTAAGATGTTCTGCTGTACCATTGTTATCGGCCACTTCCTCGGGTAAAAAATCAAATGCTTTTGTTTTAGCAATTACATTTTTAGTATTATCGGTAAATACTCTATAATAGATTGAAATAATTTGATCCTTGTTGTTAAATGCAGAAATCTGAAAAAAATCGGTGGTGTAAAAATGTTCGCCAACCGTTACTTGTAAATTAGCTTCCTCCATAAATTCTCTGGCTAGGCCGTCTCTAGTGCCCTCTCCAATTTCTAAACCTCCTCCTGGTAGTTTGGTAATATAACTTCCTCTTATGAACTCATCACTCACTAATAATCTTTGCTGATCATCAATTAAAATGCCATACACGCGAACATTAAATAAGGCCATGGGAGAGTTATTTTAAATGGATGCTTGCTTTATACACAAATGTACCTGGGCCTTTTAGCCAAATATGATTAAAATGTCCACCTCCTTTGTTGTTAAAACTTACGGCTAAGTTTCCGCCTAGTGTTTTAATATCAACGGTATGTTCTCCTTCTTTATGCAAACAACTTACAAGGGCGGAAGCAGTAACACCAGTGCCACAAGAATAGGTTTCATTTTCAACACCACGCTCATATGTTCTTACAAACAAACCATCAGTTAAGTGCTCAATAAAGTTGGTATTGATTCCTTCTTGGGCAAATCGTTCGTTATATCTTATAGCTCGACCTTCTTTATACACATCAAAATGAGCCAAATCTTTTACCATCGCTATATAGTGAGGGGAGCCTGTATTGGTTACAAAAAAACCATCTCCTGTTTCCACTGCATGTACATCGCTCATTTTTAAATATACCCATCCATTATTATGAATACTGGCTTCGTGCGGACCGTCGATAGCAATAAATAAATAATGATCTTTTACAATACCATTGTCGTGTGCAAATTGCACCAAACATCGGCCACCATTGCCACACATAGTACCTTCGGTGCCATCGGCATTATAATAAGTCATCGAAAAATCATATCCTGTTGTGGTACCTAATAACATTAATCCATCTGCGCCCACGCCAAAACGGCGATCACATAAAAAAGCAATTTGTTGGTTAGATAATGAAATATTTCCTTCTCTATTATCAATAATTACAAAATCATTGCCGGTTCCTTGATATTTTGAAAACTGAATATTCATAAATGCGTTTTAAATAGTTGCGATAATACCCAATGTTTTTTGAATCATATGATCTACAGCAGATGCCATATCCTTACTATATTCTTTTTTCACTCTATTGGCTATAATAACATTTATACTTAAGCATTGATGACCCAATAAATTACACAAACCATAAATCGCACTGGTTTCCATTTCAAAATTAGCAATATGATGATTGCCGTATCTGAATGAAGTCATTTGATCTACTAAATTAGGCATACTTAAAGGGAGTCTTAAGATTCGTCCTTGTGGACCATAAAAGCCAGGGCAGGTAACAGTAATGCCATGGCTATAGCCTTCGGTAAAATGTTTTATTAAGCCTGCACTTGCACTGGCAATATAAGGTTGCACTTTTTGTGCAGTTATTTGCGTGTGATTTTCAAAGGCATTTAAAATAGCTAGTTCCTCTGCATTGTTTTGTAAATTATAAAAATGCAATAAATTATCAATTCCTAAACCATGTGTACCGGCTACCAATTGATCCACACCTACTTCCCCTTGCAAAGAGCCGCAAGTGCCCATGCGAATAATTGAAACCGATTTTTTTTGTTCTTTGATGGTTCTTGTATTAAAATCGATATTTGCTAAGGCATCCACTTCGTTTAGGGCTATATCAATATTATCCGGTCCAATTCCAGTAGATAAAACGGAGATTCTTTTTTGTCCTATATAACCAGTATGAGTAATAAATTCTCTATGTTCACATTTATGTTCGATGCGGTCAAAATATTTACTCACCGATGCCACTCTTTCTGGATCGCCAACGGTGATAATTGTGTCCGCCATCTCTTCGGGTCTTACATTTAAGTGATATACCGCACCACGCGCATTAATAATTAATTCTGATTCACCAATTACCGACATAAAGCATTTATTTATGCTACAAATGTCGTTTAATTACTATTAGTGGTAAAATTCTTTTATAATTAAGTTCTTTGCGCTATTTTCGCGTTCCGAAAAGGTCCTGTGGCCGAGTGGCTAGGCAGAGCTCTGCAAAAGCTTCTACAGCGGTTCGAATCCGCTCGGGACCTCGATACAAAGCCTGTCACGAAAGTGACAGGCTTTTTTCATTCGAGACAGCGACGAAAGCTCGCTTTCGTGAGCTGTTGAGAATGAAAAAAGACAAACAAACACCTTGTGTTTGTTTGAAAGGCTTTGGGTAAAGCGAGATAGCCGAAGCGGAAGACAATGCGCAGCATTGGCTATCGCTTAAGATAGATTGCGCAGCATTGGCTATCGCTTGAGATAGCTGGCGCAGCATTGGCTATCGCTGAAGATAGCTGGCGCAGCATTGGCTATCTGATTTTGTGGCCCCATAAGTTTTCCCTAATTTAAATTATCAAAACCCTGTTGATGAAGCATTTAACCTTGGGTATAATTTTATGGGCCATTCATTGCCTTGGATTACAAGCGCAACCTTACCAAAAAATTTTGGAAACCGATGTTTTAGTAGTAGGTGGAACAGCAAGTGGGATATGTGCAGGTATTCAATCGGCTAGATTAGGTATGAATACTTTAATTATTGAATCTACCCCTTGGCTAGGCGGTATGCTAACTTCTGCTGGGGTATCTGCTTTTGATGGCAATGATGCCATGCCTGCAGGAATTTTTGGAGAATTTAAAAAGCAATTAGCCCTTCACTATGGTGGTGAAAAAAAACTATCCACTGGATGGGTTAGTAATACTTTATTTGAACCTCATGTGGGAGATAGTATTTTTAAAAGTATGGCTCGAAAGGAAAAAAAATTAACAGTAAAATATAATTGTGAGCTAACCAAACTTGATAAAGACGGCCATCAAATTAAGGGACTTATATGTTATGATAAAAAAAGTCATCAATCTATTTTAATTCATGCAAAAAGATATGTTGATGCCACAGAATTAGGGGATGTATTAGCGGCGGCCTCTCTTGGCTATGATATTGGCATGGAGGATAATGAACAAACCCATGAAAATGTAAATAAGTCTGGGGCAAATGGTATCATTCAAGATATTACTTATGTAGCTATCTTAAAAGATTTTGGCAAGCCACAACCTATAATAGCAAGGCCTGTAAATTATGATTCTTTAGAATTTGACGCCAGTAATAGTAATTTTTATTTCAATACTTTTTTAAAGAAGCCAACAGTGGATGCGAAAACGATGTTGAACTATGGTAAACTTCCTAATAAAAAATACATGCTCAATTGGCCCATTTATGGGAATGACACATATTTAAATGTGATTGAAAAAACACCCGCCGAAAGAGAACTATTATTAGAAAAAGCCAAGCAACAAACAGTAAGGTTTATTTATTTTATTCAAAAAGATTTAGGGTTTTCTAATTTATCCTTGGCGGACGATGAGTTTCCTACCACCGATAAATTAGCATTGTACCCATATTACAGAGAATCTAGAAGAGTTCAGGGGAAAGTACGCATGATGGTGCAACATATTTCAACCCCTTTTGATACCCAGCAAGCATTATATAAAACAGGTATTGCAGTAGGGGATTATCCTATCGATCATCATCATAAAAAAAATAAAGAGGCACCGCAGCATTTAGATTTTTACCCGGTACCCTCTTTTAATATTCCTTTGGGTGCAATGATACCAAAGGAGGGAGGTAATTTAATTATTGCGGAAAAGTCAATCAGCGTTTCTAATATTGTAAATGGCACTACAAGACTACAACCCTGTGTGATGCAAGTTGGGCAAGCCGCTGGATTATTAGCGGCACTTAGTATTAAAGAAAAAACAAATCCTGAGAATGTATCAGTTAGAAAAACACAATCTTTTTTATTAGAGGCAGGGGGCTATATTATGCCTTATAAAGATGTACCCATCGGAAGCCCTTATTTTAAAGCCATTCAAAAAATGGGTGCTACTGGATTATTAAAAGGAGTAGGTAAACCAAGTGGATGGGCCAATGCTACTAATTTTTATCCTAATAATAAGGTAAGCCTATCTGAATTTTTAGAAACTTGGCGTCAGAAATTTCCAGATTCAATTTCGTATACCCATCAAGAAATGACGCTAAAAGATGCCTTGTATTTTTCCCGTCAGCTTCAAAATAAAAATAAAGATTTTAAAAAATCGTGGTATCAAATTGGCTTGAATAACTTTGATTGGAATCGCCCCATTTTACGTTACGAGCTTGCAGCTATATTAAATGAGTATGCTGTTTTTTCGGTCTTTAACGTTGATTTGTATGGGGATTTAAAATAATCCAATCGCTTTCTTGTATTTTTGCATTATGAAGCATTCTCAAACTATTGGTATCCTACTTTGCCTTTTCTTATTTTATTGTACCACACAACCTTTGGTTTTTATCGAAAGTAAAAATTGGGTTATCACTGGGTGGCAAACTGCAGGAAGTAGTTATGGGCAACCGGGTAAATTCTTGGCTTATTTCGGGGGGTTAGCCATTTTGTTTTTTGCGCTCCCTTTTATTTGGGCTAAACGATTCAATATGGCTTTTGCTGCTTTATTGTTAGCATGGTCTTTTAGAAATTTTTTGATATTATCTACTTGTCAAATGGGCGAGTGCCCTCAAAAACAATGGGCACTGTATGCTTGCATTTTCATTTCTTTCGGCATTTTAATAATGACTTTTTTGCCAAAAATTAAAATTCCAAAATAATAAAAAAGCC
Organism: Bacteroidota bacterium; assembly: GCA_947452905.1. Lineage (GTDB taxonomy): Bacteria > Bacteroidota > Bacteroidia > Chitinophagales > Chitinophagaceae > Sediminibacterium. The sequence goes on from CANGEP010000001.1 coordinate 101,681, forward strand.
TCCTTAAATTGGGAGGCTTTTTTATTATATATTATTGAATGTGTAATTTTTCTAGTGCTTTTCCAATAATAGTAACCGCTTCGTTTATTTGCTGCTCATTAATAATTAAAGGAGGTGCAAATCTAATTTTATCTCCATGAGTAGGCTTTGCTAATAGGCCTAAATCTTTTAAATGTAAACATAAGTCCCAACTAGCATCAGGATTATCATGTTTTATTACAATAGCATTTAATAATCCCTTGCCGCGAATGGTGGTAACAAAAGGAGAATGTAAATCGGCGATCCCTTTTCTTAATAGGGCACCCATTTTGGTAGCATTGTCAGCCATGTTTTCGCTCTTTAATACTTCTAAAGCTTTCATTGCTACGGCGCAGGCTAATGGATTTCCACCATAGGTTGAACCATGTTCTCCTGGTTTTATTTGTAGCATAATCTCATCATCTGCTAAGATAGCGGCCACAGGCATTGTACCTCCACTTAAAGCTTTTCCTAAAATCAAAATATCGGGTCTAACAGCTTCGTGATCACAAGCAAGCATCATTCCGGTTCTTGCTAATCCAGTTTGTATTTCATCTGCAATAAATAAAACATTGTGTTTCGTGCACAATTCACGAACGCCTTTTAAATAACCATCATCAGGTATTACAACACCTGCTTCACCTTGAATAGGCTCCACCATAAAAGCCGCAACGTTCTTATCTTGTAATTCTTTTTCTAAAGCGACTAAATCATTATAAGGAACTAAGCCAAACCCAGGCATGAAAGGTCCAAAACCTTTATAACTACTTGGGTCTGTAGAAGAAGAAATAGCAGCTAAAGTGCGACCCCAAAAATTACCATCAGCAAAAATTATTTTAGCTTCATTTTCGGCGATACCTTTTACAGCATAACCCCATCTCCTGGCTAATTTAATGGCCGTCTCACCACCTTCCACACCTGTATTCATGGGAAGTACTTTGTCATAGCCAAAATATTCGGTGATGTATTTTTCATAGGTGCCTAATAAATTATTATGAAAAGCACGAGAGGTTAAAGTGAGTTTACTTGCTTGCTCTTGCAATGCTTTAATAATCGCAGGATGACAATGACCTTGGTTGACAGCAGAGTAACCACTCAAAAAGTCAAAATATTTTTTACCATCAATGTCATATAAATACACACCTTCTCCTTTTTCTAAAACCACCGGAAGGGGATGATAGTTATGTGCGCCGTATTGGTTCTCTAAATCTAAATAATGTTGTGCATTAGCACTAAGGGTATGCGATGTCATGATTGACTTTTTAAAGTAAAATTAAAAGGAGTTCAAAAAATAGGGTGGGTAAAAGATACTTACCCCAAGGGATGATTGAGTAAATCTAAGTTAGCAGCTAAAAAAGAGTGCTTTTTCATGGATCTAAGATAGTTTTTTTACTTTAAATTCCCATATTTTGGGCTTACATTCGCAGAAACATTCTCTTTTGAAACCCTTTGTTTCCATAGTTATCTTAAACTTTAATGGCGTTAAATATTTGCAAGAATATTTGCCTTCAGTTTTGGCTACTCATTATGAAAATTTTGAAGTGGTTGTGGCCGATAATGGATCTTCAGATAATTCAATAGAAGTTTTAAAAAAAGAATTCCCTTCGGTTAAAATTTTGGAAAGTTTAACCAATGAAGGTTTTGCAGGCGGGTATAATTGGGCACTTAAATTAGTAAAGGCGGATTATTATGTTCTTTTAAATTCGGACTTAAGGGTAAGTGCTAATTGGATTAGTCCCATGGTTGATTTATTAGAATCAAATCCATTAGCAGCAGCTTGTCAACCCAAATTGTTGGCACAAAATGCACCTACTTATTTTGAATATGCGGGTGCTTCGGGGGGGTGGATAGATAGTTTAGGTTATCCTTTTTCTCGTGGAAGAGTATTTGATGTATGTGAGCAGGATTTAGGTCAGTATGAGGATACAAATAAAGTATTTTGGGCATCGGGGGCTTCATTGATGATAAAGGCTGCGGTTTTTCATGAATTGAATGGCTTTGATGCTAGCTTTTTTGCGCATCAAGAGGAGATTGATTTATGCTGGAGATTGCAATTAGCAGGTTATGAGCTTTATGTTTGTCCTGCATCTGTGGTATATCACGTGGGGGCTGGCACCCTTCCAAGAGGAGGTCGTAAGGTTTTCTTAAATTTCAGGAATAATTTAGTGATGATGTGCAAAAACTTACCCTTGTCTGAATTGGCCTGGAAAATGCCATTAAGATTTGTTTTAGACGCAATTTCAGCCTGGAAAGGGTTACTTAGTGGGGATACCTACTTTTTTACGGCCATTGCGAAAGCTCATTTTGCGCTTTTTGGCATATTAATTAGTGGCAAACTTAAGCGTAGCAAGGTTACAAGGTCGTTGGCTTCCTTGAATGGGGTATATAATGGATCTTTGGTTTTTCAATACTTCCTCAAAAAGAAGCAGTATTTTAATAAAATTGTGGAATAACACGTTCATTATTAAGAACTAGTTGCTATTTTTGCGTCCGTAAATAAATACTATGTCACAAGATTTACATCAACCAGAAGCTTCTAAAGATATTAACTCAAATTGGGTAACTTCATCTAGATTCTTATTTTACGTTACTCTTTTCTCTATTCTTGCCTTAGTGGTAGGGAACTGTTCTAAAGTATTCACCAGTGGGTTTAAAAAACCTAACCCAGAAGTGCAAACTAGTTCTCAGTACAAGCCAGAATATAAATAGAAAAAAAATTTGTTTAAGAGTGCTGAATCCTTATTTTTGCACTCCTAAAAATAGTTCTTGTACAAGCGGAAGTAGCTCATTTGGTAGAGCACGACCTTGCCAAGGTCGGGGTGGCCAGTTCGAGCCTGGTCTTCCGCTCAAAAATCCCGAATTTCGGTTTGGGATTTTTTTTTAAGTCTGTAACAGACGCCTTGGTGGTGGAACTGGTAGACACGCAGGACTTAGACATTGTTCTTTGGATGAACAAAATTTGAGTGCACTTCGAGAAATTGAAGATGTAGAACTCCGTAAATTCGGCGAACCCTTTTAAATGGGAATACCGAGCGAAGCCCGAAAGGGAACGTGTAGAGACTAGACACGGAGCACCTAAATCGAAAGATAAGGTGAAGGCATAGTCCAGACTACAAACCGATGTAGGGTGGTGAAAACCATAGTAGTAAGAAAATCCTGTGGGCCGCAACGCCCGTGCGGGTTCGATTCCCGCCTGAGGCACAAAGCCTCTCACGCAAGTGAGAGGCTTTTTTTATTTAAAGCAGCGTCACAAGCTTGCTTGTGTAAGCTGATGAAAATAAAAAAAGACAAACAAACACTTTGTGTTTGTTTGAAAGGCTTTGAGTAAGACCGGTATTTTGGGAAGACGACGAACAACGTGAGTCGTCAATCCAAAATAAAGGATGTGAAAGGCTTTGAGTTATGCAGCTAGTCATTATATCTTATCTTAGCATTACCATATGTCTCATTTAAAAGAAAGACCCGAAAATAATTGTTTAAACTGCGGCTCCACCGTGACAGGAAGGTTTTGTCATCATTGTGGGCAAGAGAATGTAGAAGTTAAAGAGAGTTTCGGTCATTTATTAATGCACTTTGTTGAGGATCTTACTCATTTCGATGGTAAGCTTTGGAAAACTTTACAATTATTATTATTTAAGCCTGCTAAATTAACGCAGTACTATATGGATGGCAAGAGAGCTTCTTATATCCATCCCATAAGAATGTATCTATTTATTTCGGCTGTGTTCTTTTTCTTTATTTTTTCGGGCAAAGCACCTGAACCTCCGAAGCCAAAGGAAATACAAAAGGAGATTACTAAAAATTTACCCAAGCATTCCAATAAACGAAATGGCTTAGTGATAAATTTATCTGATGATACTATACAATATAAAAATGTTGCCGAATATGATTCGGCCCAGTTAAAATTGCCTATAGCGAAAAGACATAATTGGTTTGAAAAGAGGGTGATTAAAAAGTCGATAGAAATAAATTATAAATACAACAACGATATATATAAAATTGGCCAGGCTTTTAATGAGCAGTTTCAGCATTATTTTTCACGCATGTTGTATATTTCGCTTCCAGTATTTGCATTTTTTTTATGGCTATTGTATAGAAGCAATAAAAACCATTATTTTGTAGATCATTTAATTTTTAGCATACATATTTACTGCGCCTTTTTCATTATTTTATTTGCTTTAAAGTTAGTTAACTTTTTTACTGAACTGGCATTTCATAAAGTATATGCATTCGCTACAATAATAACTCCCATTTTATTATTTTTCTATTTATATAAAGCGCTTCGTAATCATTTCAATCAGTCCAGAGCAAAAACGGTTTTTAAATTTATAATCCTAAATTTTCTAACCCTCATTTTAATGGCAGTTTTAATGTCCTCATTTATTTTACTTTCTTTATTTAATATCTAAGTATGTCAAGTCATAGTTTGTCAAAAAGTTTTTTAGACCTGGTTGAAATTATGGATACCCTCAGGGAAAAATGTCCTTGGGATAAAAAACAAACCATACATAGTTTAAGAAGTAATACCATTGAAGAATTGTATGAATTAGTAGATGCCATTATTGACGAGGATTGGAAGGGGATACAGGAAGAGTTAGGAGATATTTTATTGCATGTACTTTTTTATGCAAAAATTGGCACGGAACAGGGACAGTTTACTCTGCAAGATTCTATTGAGGGTATTTCAAAAAAATTAATTCATCGACACCCGCATATTTATGGAGATGTGAAGGCAGAGGATGAGGAAACCGTTAAAAAAAACTGGGAACAATTAAAATTACAAGAGGGTAAAAAATCATTATTAGAAGGTGTGCCCAATAGTTTACCAGCTATGGTAAAAGCCTTTAGGATTCAGCAAAAAGTAAAACAAGTTGGATTTGAGTGGGAGAACATTGAACAGGTTTGGAATAAAGTAGAAGAAGAAATTGAAGAACTTAAAGTAGAAATTAAAGCGGGAGATGCTCAAAAAATGGAGCAAGAGTTTGGAGATGTATTATTTAGCTTAATCAATTATGCTCGTTTTTTAAATATCGATCCAGAAACCGCTTTGGAGCTTACTAATAAAAAATTTAAACACCGATTTGAACTGCTTGAAATACATGCCGTAGCTAATGGACTCGATTTGGCCGCAATGAGTTTAGAGCAGAAGAATGCAGTTTGGGATAGCATCAAATTAAAATAAAATTTCCTAGTGTTTCTTTTGTAATTCCTGCATTTCTATACATGCTTGAATAAATGGGCCTATTGCCTTTAAATCATCATCTCTTTTAGGTTCAGAAACATAATAAGCATAGCTACCATCTCTATAAGGAGTGCCGCCAAGACCAGCTCCAGAAACTGCTTTAATATAGTGAACTGTTCCTTTAGCATCTGTTACAACAAAATTTTGTATCATTCCATTATATGCTTTAGTAACTACTTTGGTATATTTTTTAGAAATATAACCAAGGCGTATACTTTTAGCTAACGCATAAACAAACATAGCAGTGCCTGAAGCTTCTAAATAATTCCCTTCTTGACTGGCTTTGTTTGTTATTTGCCACCAAACTCCTGAATTTTTATCTTGGTATTTAACTAGGGCGGGAGTAAGTCGGTTAAGTATTTGAATTAATTTTTTTCTTCCTGGGTGCGTATAGGGAATTTCATCCAATACATCCACAAGCCCCATAATGTACCAACCCATGGCTCTGTTCCAAAATTCTGGCGATTTACCTGTGAGAGGATTAGCCCATTTTTGCAATTTGCTTTCATCCCATCCATGATATAATAAACCAGTGCTACTATCTCTGCTATACTTTTCCATCCAAATAAATTGATTTACAATATCGGTGTAAGCAGCAGTGTCATGAACGAGTGTAGTATATTGAGCATAAAAAGGAGCAGCCATATATAAACCATCCAGCCACATTTGATAGGGATATTTTAATTTATGCCAAAACCCGCCAACCTTATTTCTTGGCTGCCAGGCCAATTGTTTGCGAAGTAATGTCGCAGCTTTCTTATATTTCGCATCTTTATAAATTTCGAATAAAAACAAAAGTTGTCTTCCTGCAGGGATATTATCAAAATTATATTCCTCTAAATTATAGGTTTTAATACTACCATCTTCGTTTACAAAATGGTCTATTATTTTTTTAGTGTACAAAAGATACTTTTCGTCATGCGTGCTTCGCCATAATTTTTCAAAGCCGGTTAATGCCACACTCATTTCATAATTCCATACAGCAGGTCTATTGAAACTTGCTTGGGTGGGATCTTCGCCAGGTTTAATTTGATTGTCCTGAAGTAGATGGGCAAGAAATTTTTTTACTACCATCGAATCGGGGTAGGTGCTCATAACCGTAGTCGCAATTCCTTTGGCATAGTCTATTTGACTATAAATAATATTTACTGTTAAAATAAAAATTAAGAGTAGTGAAGTTTTTTTCATAATTATAGCAATCAATGCAGAGGCTTTTTTAATGATCTGTTCTAAATGGAGAAGCAGGTAGCCCCTCTTTATTGGCTAAGTTGGCACCCTCTGGGTTGTCGGCCCAAGCATATCTTACATATTTTGGTTGGGGTATTTCACTACTCCAAACCACCACCTTATCTCCTTCAATAACAGCTTTGGCCCAAACAAATTTTTTGTCTTCCCCAGCAATGGAAAAGTAATTTAAGTTCTCTTTATCTGATGAAATTAACCCAGTGCCTATATGTGTAAATGAAATAACCATTTTATTGTCTTTAATAATTGACGATTGATATAAAGGGCCACTGTATTCTAAATTTTTCTCACCATACGCAATACTTTGAGCAGCTAGTGCTAAACGATCACCCACTTCTTTTTTTCGATCGGGATGAATATCATTCCATTCTCCTAAATCAATAGCTATGGCCATAGCTGTATTTGGTTCGCTTAGGGCTTTTAATTGTGACTCTCGTAATCTTGCCCATTTACTTTCGGAGGGTATATAATTCATGTCCATATAACCAGGCAATTGAACATATAAGAAAGTAGCATTGGGGTTTTGCCATTTATTTCGCCAATCTTGTATTAAATTGGTTTGCAATTTTTCATATATCTCGGGTTTGCTAGTATTGGCCTCGCCCTGATACCAAACAAAACCCTTGTTATTAAAATTAATAATCGGAGCAATCATTGTATTGTAGAGTGCATTTGGTTTGTAGGCATTCACACTACCTGCACCTTTTACTTTTTTAGTGGGATCAAGCACAGCTCCAACTTTATACAACCATTCTCCTTTTAAGTCGATGGTATCTTTTCCCATAATTAAACAATAAGGTTTATCGGGCATAAAACCACCTTTGCCATTTATGTTTTCTACTCTAACTACAATAGTATTTTTTCCTTCCACTAATAATCCTGTTGGAATGGGGTATCTTCTTTGAGGATACATATAAGTAGTATTCCCAATTTTTTTTCCATTAATATATACCTGATCGGCATCTATAATTCTACCTAAGAATAATTTAGAGGGACTATTTTTTGCTAAATTATGAATTATAATTTCTTTACGATACCACATAATACCATCAAAATCTTTCACGCCTTGATCCTCCCAATAACCAGGCACATTAATGGTATGCCATCCTTTAGGCTGATAATTTGGATCGTTCCATTTTTCCAATAACCCTTTATCCTCAAAAGTAAAAGGAGGATTATCTATTACCGGCATTCTTTTAATATTATTGATATAGGCTGTGTCTATATTTTCTAGTCCTTCTTTACTGGTCCATGATTCTATGGGTGTGCCACCCACACTCGCGTTTATGATGCCAATAGGAACTTGGTATTTGTCATATAAATTTTTGGCAAAGAAATAAGCGACTGCACTAAACTGTGGAAGATCTTTAGGGTTAGCCCATTTCCATGACCCACTCGTTACATCATCATAAACTTTTGAAGTATCTGTTGCATTAGGTACTGTAAAATTTCTTATAGCAGGATAATTAGCATTGGTTATTTCACTTTCGTAACGTACACTATGTAATTCCATTTGATGTACCATATTGGATTGTCCTGCACATATCCAAACATCTCCAAATAAAATCTCATGAATGGTAATGGTATTAGATGCTTTAAAAATTATTTCAAAAGGGCCGCCTGATTTTGTAGGAGGCAATGTTAATTTCCATTGGCCATTATCATCAGCAATTGTTTGATAATTATGTTTATTAAAATATACTTTTACTTTCTCCTTTTTCCCAGCCCAACCCCACAAGTTTACAGGAGTTTCTCTTTGTAAAATCATACTATCCCTAATAATTCTTGGTAGTTTAATTTGGGCTTTTGTGTAACTACTCATTAAAACAAATCCTACAATGAGTAGTGATGATAAAAGTTGTTTCATTATTTATAAGGTTTAATCGTATGTATAAAGCCATTAGCATCATAAGTAAGTTCAGTAACTTTAATAGATCGTAAATGTGTAACGCCTTTAGATAAAATTGAATCGTGATAAAACAAATACCATTTACTATTAAATTCAACAATTGAATGATGCGTTGTCCAACCTATTACTGGTTCTAATATCACACCTGCATATGTAAAAGGGCCATAAGGGTTATCTCCAATGGCATAACAAATTAAATGTGTATCGCCTGTTGAGTAGGAGAAATAATATTTACCATTATAAACATGCATCCAGGAAGCCTCAAAAAACCTTCTATTTATATCTCCTTGGACTATTGGTATTCCGTTTTCATCTTTGATTACTACATCTTTGGGAGTTTCCTCAAAATTCAATAAATCATCGCTTAATTTGGCCACTTTAGCACATAAGGCGGCTTCCTTATTTAAGGGTAAAAAGGCAGTAGGGCTTTCATGATTTTGGCCATTAAATTTTCCTTCACGCCATCTTTGTAATTGTCCTCCCCATATACCCCCAAAATAAATATAGTAGCTGCTGTTATTGTCTTTAAAAACACAAGGATCTATTGAAAAACTATTTTCAATAGCAGCAGCTTGTGCCTTAAAAGGTCCTTTGGGTGAATCACTTATGGCCACGCCAATTCTAAAAATACCGGCAGCGTCTTTAGCCGAAAAAAAGAGATAGTATTTCCCCTTTTTTTCACAACAATCAGAATCCCACATTTGTTGTGTGGCCCATGGCACATCATCAACATGTAATACCATTCCATGGTCGGCAATTTCTCCATCTGGATGATCCATCGAAAAAACATGGTAATCCTTCATGGCAAAATGACTCCCTAAATCATCAAACGCTTCTCCTGCATTTATATCATGCGATGGATATATATAAATTTTATTTTCAAACACATGTACTGCAGGGTCGGCAGTATACATATGCTTTACCAGAGGGCTGGAAATTGCTTTCGCATTTATATCATCAAAATTAACATGATCTATATTGTCTTCTGGCATTGTTAAAAGTTTTTAGTTTCTTTTTTCTTTTAATTCGGATTCTATTTTTAATTCCATTTTTTTATCTATCCCATACCAAAATAATAAGCCAGCACCAGTTATAAATATAAGTCCGGGTACGATGCTCGACAATAATTTAATACCTTGAATTGCTGAATCATTTTGAATTGGTAAATCTGCATTATATCCAAATAAGCCTAGCATCCATGCATTAATTGCACCTCCCACACTTAATCCAACTTTAAGTCCAAATATCATTGCCGAAAAAATGATAGCAGTGGCTCTTCGGTTGTTTTTCCATTCACTATAATCAGCAACATCGGCTATCATCGCCCATAATAGTGGAATGGTAATACCATAAATAAAGCCATGTATACCTTGCAGTAAAACATAGGTATTAACTGCATTAGTATCTAAAAAATGAATGGCCAGTAAACAAAATGCAGAAAGGGTTAAAAATATTCCGAAAATGTTTCTTTTACCAAATTTATCGGCAAGTGGTTTGGAAAAGAATATTCCCAATATCATAGCAATGGTACTAGAAGCCCCTACAATACTAGAGACAGCAAAAGGGGCGCTGCCAGGTTTGAAAAACTCTTCAAAAGCAGCTTTCCCAAATTGGTTACTTAAGCTATTTAAAAAATCATTAAATCCAATGGTGTTTAAAAATGAAATTTCACTTTGTTCTGTTAAATAGTTTTTTAAATAGTAAATATTTACCCCTCCTTTAATGGAAAGGGTAATGAAAACTAAAATTGTTAAAACTAGCATTATTACCCAAGGTTTATTTTTTGTTAAATCCGAGAGATCTTGAAGGATGGGTGTTTTTTGTTCTTTAGGAGGGGTAATTCTTTCTTTCGTTGTTAAAAAAGTAATGATAAAACATATAATCCCTGTGATAGCAAATACAAACATTACTTTTTCAAAGCCTGCTGCTTTATCTCCATGCCCCAATGATATGGCTAAGGGTAATAATAATACTTGAATAATAAACTGCGCAGCCATTACAGCAACAAAGCGATAGGAGGACAAACTATTTCGTTCCTTCATATCACCTGTTAATACTCCACTAAGTGCAGAGTAGGGTAGGTTATTCGCAGAGTATATAATTACGAGTAAAAAATAAGTGGCAAAGGCGTAAATAACTTTTCCATTTTCATTAAAATCGGGCGTCGAAAATGCTAATAATGCAATTACACCAAAAGGAATTGCAGTCCACAATACCCAAGGGCGAAATTTCCCCCATCTGGTATGAGTGCGATCTGCAATCATGCCCATGATGATATTAAAAAAGGCGCCTACAACCCCTCCAATAAGCATTACCATACTTGCTTTGGCGGCCGGTATTTTGTAAATGTCGGTATAAAAAAAGGCTAAAAAAGCTAAGAGAGTTTGAAAAATTAAATTGGCAGCTAAGTCGCCTAAGCTATAACCAATTTTTTCTATTACTGATAGTTTTTGAGTAATGGGATTGCTCATATTTTTTTAATTGAAGATTCTCGAATAATTAATTTGGATTCAATAGTGCTAGAAATTTGGTTAATTTTAGTGTTATTTTCATTTTCACTTAAACTATTTAATAAACTTCTTGCCGCCACTTCTCCCATGGTAATTCCTGGGTAATTGATAGTAGTCAATTTTGGTTCAACTAAAGTGCATACAATATCATTGTTAAAACCAACTATGGCAATATCCTTAGGTATTTTTATTTTTAAGTCTTTTAATGCTTGCATGACTATCGCAGCCGAGATATCATTAGTTATAAAAATGCCATCTGGTCTTGGTTTCATTTTACTAATTTTCATAGCCACATCCAGGCAGGCATCTTTTTGCAAATCATTCACAAATACAAGACTCTCTTTGAACAAAAGTCCATTTTTTTTGATTGCTTGTTTATAACCTTCAAACCTTTTTTGGTATACGTTTCTAGTAAGAAATCCAGTTATATGTGCTATGTTTTTACATCCTTGATCTATTAAATGTTGAGTGGCGTCAAACCCTGCTTGTTTATTATTAATGGTAATATTCCTCCATTTGCTTTTTTCCTCTACACGGTCAAAAAATACAACGGGGATATTTTTTTTATAATATTGTTCAAAATGCGATAGGTCTTGTGTTTCGTAGGCAAGGGAAGCAAGTATACCATCCACTCTTTTATGAAATAAGTTATTGGTATTGGCAAGTTCCATTTTTGCAGATTCGGCTGAGTGTGCTATAATAATGTCATATACTGTTTTAGAAAGAACATTTTCGATACCAGCTAATACTGAAACCATAAAATGAGAGTTAAGCTCATGCATTATTACGCCAATAGTATGTGTTTTTGTTTTTCGAAGGGAGCTTGCAAAATAATTACTTCTGTATCCTTTTTGATTGGCAAAGGCAACTATCTTTTTTTTAGTTGCGGGCTTTACTGAAGGGGCGTCTTTTAGGGCTCTGCTTACAGTGGCAATGGATATATTGAGTTCTTTGGCAATATCATAAATAGTGACTTCTTTTTGCATACAATCTTTGTGTAGTTATGTAAATCTAGTTAAAATATAATTTTTTCAAAAAAAAATGTAAACGATTACATTTTTCCAAAAATATTAATATATTCGTTAGGATGATAAATAATAATTGCTTGATCAAAGCCTGCATTTGCCAGTTTGAAAAAGGTAATCTTTATTTTATTTAAAAATTAATTATAATATTCTATAAATTTTAAATCAATTAGGTATGTCGGTATTAATTGGAGAAAAAGAATTTTTTAAAGGTATAGGTAAGGTTCAATTTGAAGGGTTACAATCTGATAATCCTTTGGCCTATCGTTATTATGATGAAAACAAAGTAGTTGCCGGAAAGAAAATGAAAGATTGGCTTCGTTTTGCAGTTGCTTATTGGCATTCCTTTGTAGGTAACGGTGCTGATCCATTTGGGGAACCCACACAAATTTATCCTTGGAATGAAAAATCGGATGCCATTGGAAAGGCAAAAGATAAAGCAGATGCTGCATTTGAGTTTATTACTAAATTAGGTTTGCCTTATTATTGTTTTCATGATGTGGATGTGGTGGATTATACAAATGATATTCATGAAAATGATAAGCGTTTACAAAGCTTAACTGCTTATTTAAAGCAAAAACAAGAAGATAGTGGCGTTAAATTATTGTGGGGTACTGCCAATGTGTTTAGCAATACTAGATATATGAATGGGGCATCTACCAATCCCGATTTTCATGTGCTTACACATGCCGCCGCACAGGTAAAAGCAGCATTGGATGCAACTATTGCTTTAAAAGGAGAGAATTATGTTTTTTGGGGAGGTAGAGAAGGATATATGACCTTGCTTAATACCAATATGAAACGTGAAAAAGAGCATTTAGCTAAATTTTTACATACTGCAAAAGACTACGCTCGAAAAAATGGTTTCACGGGCACTTTCTTTATTGAGCCTAAGCCATGTGAGCCAACAAAACATCAATACGATTATGATAGTGAAACAGTAATGGGTTTTTTACGTCAGTATGATTTATTAAATGATTTTAAATTAAACATTGAAGTAAACCATGCAACATTGGCGGGTCATACTTTCCAACATGAATTACAAGTGGCTGCCGATGCTGGTATGTTAGGAAGTATTGATGCCAATAGAGGAGATTATCAAAATGGATGGGATACCGATCAGTTCCCTAATAATTTAAATGAAATCACCGAAGCCATGTTAATTATAGTTGAAGCAGGTGGTTTTGGAGGAGGAGGCATTAATTTTGATGCTAAAAGAAGAAGAAATTCAACCGACCCAGTCGATTTATTTCATGCACATATTGGGGGAATTGACACTTTTGCTAGAGCCTTGATTGCTGCCGATCAAATTTTGCAAAAGTCGGATTATAAAAAGTTACGTTCCGATAGATATGCCTCTTTTGATAGTGGTAAGGGAAAAGAATTTGAAGAGAACAAATTAAGTTTAGAGGATCTTAGAGCCTATGCCATTGAAAACGGTGAACCTAAAGTAACCAGCGGCCGACAAGAGTTCTATGAAAACATAGTAAATAAATTTATTTAAATAATGATAACGGGATAAGGTAAGATCTTATCCCGTTTTTTGTAACCTCAAAACATACCCTTATGGCATTTATTAATACTACTGATACTTCTAGCAATACAAGTTTTAAACAAGGCAATACCTTGTATACAATAATGCTAACTCTTGTAGCAACACTTGGAGGCTTGTTATTTGGTTATGATACTGCAGTAGTAAATGGAGCCGAGAAATCACTGGTTGGGTTTTATATTGGTTCCCCCGAAAAAAACGAATACGTTTCAAATATTATTCAAGTAATGAGTCAATATCGAATTTTATTGGTCGTCGTTTTATATATTGTTTTTTTAATTATTGCTGGCCAGTTAATTAAATTATTAGGGTTTAAGAGGGGAGGGATGGTTGGAGTATTTATAATATTTATTTTAAGTTTTTGGAGTATATCATTTTTGCAAAAAATGATACCTGTAGATATTGTTGGTATAAAAGACACTGCCGATGCGGTTAAAGGGTTTGTTATATCAAGTGCTTTAATTGGTTGTGTAATTGGAGGCGCGATGGCTGGATTTGTTTCAAAATCTTTGGGTCGAAAAAAAGGTTTAGTAATTGCAGCTTTTGCTTTTTTGATTTCAGCCATAGGTGCCTGGAAGCCAGAAAATTTTAATTTTTTTGGCGTATTAGATGTGTATTCATTTGTTATTTATAGAATTATTGGTGGTATAGGTGTGGGAATCGCTTCTATGATTTCACCAATGTATATTGCTGAAATTGCGCCAGCAAATAGTAGAGGCAAATTGGTTTCCTTTAACCAATTTGCGATTATATTTGGAATGCTAGTTATTTATTTTGTAAATTATTTTATTGCTAAACAAGGGAACGAGGAGTGGTTGGTAACCGAAGGTTGGAGATGGATGTTTTTTTCAGGGGCAATTCCAGCCGGTATATTTTTAATTCTATTATTTTTTGTACCTGAAACACCACGTTATTTAGCTATCCAGGGGCAAGATGAAAAAGCATTAAATGTACTTCAAAAAATTGCTGGTAAAGAATCTGCCCCCACTATCCTAAAAGAAATCAAAGGAACTTTAGTGGAACAAAATGCTCCCTGGTTATCTTATGGGTTCTTGGTATTATTTGTGGGATTGATGTTATCGATATTTCAACAATTTGTAGGTATCAATGTAGTGCTTTATTATGCGGGTAACATTTTCAGAAATATGGGAGCTTCCACCGATACTTCTTTGCTGCAAACCATCATTGTGGGCGCCGTTAATTTATTATTTACCATTGTGGCTATTGTTACAGTTGATAAATTTGGTCGCAAGCCTTTAATGATTATTGGTTCGGTGGGTATGGCCTTTAGTATGGTTGCCTTAGGCTTCGCCTTTTATTTTAATCAAGTAGGTATGATAGCTTTATTATTTATGCTTTTATATACTGCAGCATTTGCTATGAGTTGGGGGCCAGTGTGCTGGGTTCTTTTAGCTGAAATTTTCCCTAATAGTATAAGAGGAGCATTATCTCTAGCGGTAGCTGCTCAATGGATTGCCAACTGGATTGTTTCACTTACATTTCCTATGTTAAATGATAATGTATGGCTAACCGAAAAATTTAATCATGGTTTTGCTTATTGGATTTATGGTTTTATGAGTATTTTATCAGCCATTTTTATGTGGAAATTTGTTCCTGAGACAAAGGGTAAAACCTTAGAGTCGATGGAGCAATTATGGAAAAAATAATTTAAAATAGTTAATATGCTTTTATTAGGAATTGATGTGGGTACTTCTTCTATTAAAGTTTCTGTGATAGAGGCAAATAGTCAACAAATTATATCCTCAGCACAATATCCAGAAACAGAAACGCCTATTATATCACATCAATCTGGATGGGCCGAACAATCTCCAAATAGATGGTGGCAGGATGTAAAAATGGCTATCAAAAAATTAAATGCAACTGGTAAATACAATCCAAAAGACATAGGCGCCATAGGCATTGCTTATCAAATGCATGGATTAGTGCTAATAAACAATGAGGGAGAAGTTTTAAGAGATAGTATTATTTGGTGTGATAGCCGAGCGGTTCCCTATGGAGAGGCAGCTTATCAAGCAATTGGCAAAGAAAAATGTTTAACACATTTATTAAACTCACCTGGAAATTTTACTGCCGCTAAATTGGCTTGGGTAAAGGAGCATGAGCCCCTTGTGTATGAACAAATTTATAAAGTATTATTACCAGGAGATTTTATAAGTTATAAGTTTACGGGACAACTAACAACCTCTGCCTCCTCCTTGTCAGAAGGTGTTTTTTGGGATTTCAAAACCAATTCCTTATCAAAAGGAGTACTGGATTATTTCGGATTTAGCGAATCAATTTTTCCAAATATTCAAGATGTATTTAGTGAACATGGACTAGTAAACAACCAAGTGGCCAATGAGCTTGGTTTACAAGCAGGTATACCCGTAACGTATAAAGCAGGGGATCAACCCAACAATGCACTCTCCTTAAATGTTTTAAATGCTGGAGAGTTTGCAGCCACTGCTGGTACATCGGGTGTTATTTATGGTGTCTCGGATAAGCTAGTATATGATAATGAAACCAGAATTAACAGTTTTGCACATGTAAACCATACCAATATAAATGCAAGTATTGGCGTTTTATTGTGTATCAATGGAACAGGAATATTAAATAGGTATGTAAAAGAATTAATGGGGGCAAATGAATCCTATCAACAAATGAATGAGGCTGCAAGTGCTATTACATTGGGTAGTGATGGCTTACAAATTATGCCTTTTGGAAATGGTGCGGAAAGAATTTTTAATAATAAAATTATAGGAGCACAATTTGAGAATGTAGATTTAAATAAACATACATCGGCACATTTTTATAGAGCCGCGCAAGAGGGAATTGCTTTCGCTTTTAAATATGGTTTTGATATTATGCAATCAAATGGCATGCAACCCTCAAAAATTAGAGCAGGTAAAGCAAATATGTTTTTAAGCCCAATTTTTTGCGAAGCCTTTGTAAACGTTATTGGAGTTCCTTTGGCGCTATATGATGCAGATGGTAGTGTGGGTGCAGCAAAAGGAGCAGGTATTGGGGTTAAAGTATATTCATCTGCTGAAGAAGCATGCAATGTTCAAGAAAATATTGGATTAATTGAACCTACAAAAATTAGTTTATATCAGGATTTATATGAGCAGTGGAATAGTCAATTATCAAAACACCTAAATAAATAGATCGTATATGAAATCTAAATTCTTTTTTGTAATATTTTTTTCTCTAATTATGGGGAGTGTCAATATTCTTTACGCTCAACAATTACCTTTTCAGGATAAATCATTAAACATCGATCAAAGAGTGAAGGATTTGGCCAGTCGTCTTAGTTTAACAGAAAAAATAAATGAGATGATTTATAATGCGCCAGGCGTTCCTAGATTAGGTATTCCGGAATATAACTGGTGGAATGAGGCTTTGCATGGAGTAGGCAGAAGTGGACGAGCTACGGTGTTTCCTCAAACCATTGGATTAGCAGCCACTTTTAATCAAGATTTAGTTTTGGAAGAGGCTACAGTAATTTCTGATGAAGCAAGAGCAATGTATAATGTGGCTATCAAAAAAAATTATAGAATGCATTACGGGGGTTTAACATTTTGGTCGCCCAATATTAATATTTTTAGAGATCCTCGTTGGGGTAGAGGTCAAGAAACCTACGGGGAAGATCCTATTTTAACCTCCACCATGGGCGTAGCTTTTGTAAAAGGCTTACAAGGCAATGATCCTAATTATTTAAAAGTGGCAGCATGTGCTAAACATTATGCAGTGCATAGTGGCCCCGAAAAAACGAGACATGAGTTTAATGCGGAAGCATCGATGAAGGATTTATGGGAAACCTATTTACCTGCATTTAAAGCTTTGGTGGATAATCATGTAGAATCTGTGATGTGTGCTTATAATAGATATCAAGATGAGGTTTGTTGCGGCAATAGTTATTTATTACAAGATGTACTTAGAGGTCAATGGAATTTTAAAGGGCATATTGTTTCGGATTGTTGGGCAATTAGTGATTTTTACAATGGGCATAAAGTAGTAAAAACTCCTGCCGAAGCCGCAGCATTGGCGCTAAGAAGAGGGGTTAATTTAGAATGTGGTAATTCATTTCCTTATTTAATAGAGGCAGTTAAAAAAGAATTAATTACTGAGAAAGAAATTGATAGCTCTTTTTCAATCTTAGAGAGAACGAAATTTAAATTGGGTTTATTTGATCCAGCGGGGTCAACTGTTTACGATACCCTAGGTGAATATTCAATAAATAACGAAGCACATAGAGCATTGGCAAGAAAAGTAGCTCAGCAATCTATTGTATTATTAAAGAATAATGGAATATTGCCTTTAAAAAATGATTTAAAAAAATACTTTGTAACCGGCCCCAATGCTGCGAGTATGGACGCACTTATGGGGAATTATTATGGAGTGAATGATAAATATGTAACCATATTAGAAGGTTTAACAGGTGCTATTATGGATGGCTCTCAACTACAATACAGAGTGGGAACTTCACTTGTTGGCGATAGTACTAAGGCTTCTAGATTTAGTACTGGAGAGGCAAGAGAGTCTGATGCTACAATAGTTGTAATGGGAATTACTGGATTTTTAGAAGGGGAAGAGGGAGAATCGGTATTGTCCAAAACAGGGGGTGACCGACTTGATTATAATATTCCTGCCAATCAAATTGAATATTTAAAAGCCTTAAAAAAATCAAACTCAAAACCCGTTATTGCCGTTATTACTGGTGGAAGCCCGATGAATTTAACCGAAGTGCATGAAATTGCTGATGCTGTATTAATGGTTTGGTATCCAGGAGAAGAAGGGGGGAATGCAGTAGCAGATATTATTTTTGGTAAAGTTTCCCCCTCTGGTAGATTGCCTATCACATTTCCTAAATCCTTAAGTCAGTTACCTGCTTATGAAAATTATTCAATGAAGGGGAGAACCTATCGTTTTATGAATGAAGTTCCAATGTATCCTTTTGGTTTTGGACTTAGCTATTCAAATTTCACCTATTCAAATTTAAGTATTTCTAAAGCAGCAGTTCAAAATAATGAATCTATTGAGGCTACTGTAACCGTGAGCAATTCAGGTAAAGTTGATGCGGATGAAGTAGTTCAATTATATGTATCACATCCTAATGCAGGTAATGATGCACCAATCATGGCCTTAAAAAACTTTAAACGAGTTCAGCTAAAATCGGGCGAGCAAAAAACCATCAGCTTTACCATTACCCCTGAGATGATTAATTTAATTAACGAAAAAGGGCAAAGTGTTTTTGTAAAAGGCGCACTTAAAATAATGGTAGGCGGGTCATTGCCAACCCAAAGAAGTAAGGAATTAGGAGCTGCCGATTTTGTATTTCAAAATGTGAATTGTAAATAATTGTCTTTTGAATAATCAAATTACAAAAACATTATTTGGAACAATAGAGGGCGTTGAAATTTATCAATACACCTTGGTGAATGCTAATGGTATGCGTGTGAGTGTCATGAATTACGGAGGCACACTTTTAGAAATTATTACTAAAGATAATAAGGGTGCTAATGGTAATGTAATTTTAAGATTTGATACCCTTAACGACTATCTTCATAAAAATAATCCATATGTAGGTCCCTTAGTAGGAAGGTATGCCAATAGGATAGGTGCTGCAAAGTTTACGCTTCAAGAACAAGAATATATTTTAGAAGCCAACGATCATGGAAATACCTTGCATGGAGGTTTTGGCGGTTTTGATAAAGTGATTTGGGAGATAACACCTGTACCCGAAAAAAATGCATTACAATTAAATTATCTGAGCAAGGATGGAGAAGGGGGATTCCCAGGCGATTTACATGTACAAGTTGTATATACCTTAGGCAATGACAATTCTTTATGCATCGATTATTTAGCAACCACCAATAAAGCTACCCCAGTGAGTTTGACAAGCCATGCTTATTTTAATTTATCGGCAGGTATTCAAAACGATATACTTAAACATCATGTACAAATAAATGCATCCAAATATATTCCAGTGAAAGAAAATTTAATTCCTACTGGTGAATTATTAGATGTGAAGGGAAGCCCTATGGATTTTTTACAAGAGCAGATGGTGCAAGATCAAATTTTAAAAACCAAGTCTGGTTATGATCATAGTTGGGTGCTTAATAAAGAACCTTCAAAAGATTCTTTTGCGGTTCGAGTATTTGAACCTGTCAGTGGTCGTTTATTAACCATGTATACCACCGAGCCTGCTGTTCAATTTTATACGGGTAATTTTTTAGATGGCACGCTTGGTTGTAATAATGGGGAGTATAAATTTGTTAAACATGCAGGATTATGTTTAGAAGCGCAAAAATTCCCAGATAGTCCTAATCAAAGTAATTTTCCCAATACTATTTTACATCCGAATCAAGAATATAAGCAAAGAACAGTGTATCAATTTGCAGTAAAGTAAATATTATAGAGAGGGTCTTAGTGTTAAAGAGAAAGGAATAGGGGTATGCGCTGTAGATTGATGTAAAATTAGCTCTGCCGCTTTTATACCCATCATTTCAAAGTCGGTCGAAATAGTAGTAATGCCGTTTAAAATAATTTTTTTCATGGGCGATTCATTGTAAGAAATTACGCCTATATCTTTTCCCAATTTTAATTTTGAGGCAATTATTTTTTCGATGAGTGATACTAAATCAATATCCATTAAACACAAATACACAATTCCTTTTTCGATTTGTTCCTCTTGTATTTGATGTACCACTTTATAGGTGAAAGCGTATTGTTGACAAAACTGGTAAAACCCTTTTAGAATTTCAGTAGGAAAGTAGCTATCCTTTGGAAAAACAATATGTATGGCATCATATTTAATTAAACGCGGTAAAGCTTGTTTTAAAGCACCGTAAATGTCTTTTTCAAAGTCCTCATAAACTGTGCCTATTTTCCCTTTTATATTGGGTTGTAATTTATCCAGTATAATTAACTTTTCAGGGGGAATAGCATTTAAAATTTCATGAACATTTTCGCCACCTTCATTAAAATGGGGAATAATTACATAGTGTGTGTAATCGTTTTTTTTATTTTCTATTAATTTTTTAAAAAAAGAATAGTCGTTATTATAAATGTAAAAATCAATAGAGGCAATGTCACCGAGCGCCTGTGCAAAACTGTCGTAAATTATTTTTTTATGAGGGCTTAGCTTGTTAAACAGTAAGAAAATTTTAAGTTCAATTTTGGTGTCTATTGATTTAATAAAATATCCTTTACCTGGAACCGATCCTACCACCCCCATTTCTTTTAAATATTTATATCCTTTCTCGGCAGTATCTCTAGAAATTTCATATTCAAAACTCAGTTCGTTAATAGAGGGTAACATATCATCTTTTCTGAGTATCTTATCGCCAATAGCTTTAATAATTCCATTCGCCAATTGTAAATACTTGGGTGTGGCAGATATATAGTCAATAGCTATTTCTTGAAATAAGGGATTCTTTTTCATCTTAGGTGTGTAAATTATAAAAATATTGGTAGAAAAAGCCATATTTTGGCCTATTTTAAGCATGATGGTGCATGATAGATTAAAATACTTGAATGAATAACTTTACGTGGATTGCTTCTTATTACTTAGCCATTTAAATCTATTTTATGATAGTTCTATTGGGGGTTATTTTCCATTTTATTGGAGGATTCGCATCGGGTAGTTTTTACATGCCTTTTAAAAAAGTAAAAGGTTGGAGTTGGGAAAGTTTCTGGATTGTAGGAGGCCTTTTTTCTTGGTTGATAGTTCCTCCATTAGCCGCCTATTTAACCATACCTGGTTTTGCAGCTATTATTAAAGGAACCTCCACTAGTACATTGTTTTTAACTTATTTTTTTGGAGTTCTCTGGGGTATTGGAGGATTAACTTATGGGTTAGGGGTGAGATATTTAGGAGTTTCTTTAGGTAGCAGTATCATCCTTGGCTTGTGTATGGTTTTTGGTGCCATCATTCCAGCCATCTATTACGATTTTCATCCAGTGCAGGGTAAAGATGCTTTTTCGGTGATGGTTTCCTCATCATGGGGGATCACCGTATTGATAGGGCTGCTAATTTGTATTATAGGTATTGTCGTGAGTGGTAAAGCGGGTGTTTTAAAAGAAAATGAAATTAATAATCAACAAGCAGTTGCGTCGAGCACTGAGTATAAATTTGCACTTGGAATGTTTGTGGCAATCGTATCTGGGGTTTTAAGTGCTTGCTTTAATTTTGGATTAGAGGCAGGGCAGTCAATGGCAGTAATTGCCAATGATACTTGGAAAGCTGGACATCCTAATCAAGGCGAGTTTTTATATCGTAACAATGTTATTTATGTGGTTTTGTTATGGGGTGGATTAACAACCAATTTTATTTGGTGCATGCTCTTAAATTTTAGAAATAAAACATTTGGAGACTATACCAATGCACAAACCCCCTTATTTAAAAACTATTTATTTTCAGCTTTAGCGGGTACTACTTGGTTTTTACAATTCTTTTTTTATGGAATGGGCGAGAGTAAATTAGGCAATGGGCCTAGCTCTTGGATTTTACACATGGCATTTATTATACTCATAGCCAATATGTGGGGATTGGTTTTAAAAGAATGGAAAGGAGTAAGTAAAAAAACAAACAATACCATTATTGCTGGTATTGTTATAATCATTGTTTCTGTATTGATTGTAGGCTATGGAAATAGTTTGCATAATTAATCATTATTAAAATTTAAATCTGTTTTGTGGCAAAGAAAGAATTCAAACATGTAAGCTATTTATGGGACGATCAATTAGCTGCAACTATGGCAAATGACGAAGTGGCTTTGTTGGTATACCGTTCCAATTTATTAGGAGCCGATTTACGATTAACTAATTATGGGGGTGGGAATACTTCTTGTAAAGCAATGGCTAAAGATCCTCTAACTGGTAATGAGGTAGAAGTGATGTGGGTAAAAGGAAGTGGGGGTGATTTAGGTACTATGAAAAGAGATGGCTTAGCTGCTTTATATGTAGATAAATTAAGAAGTTTACAAAATGTATATCGTGGTTTAGCGTATGAGGATGAAATGGTTCAATTATTTAATCATTGTATTTATGATTTGGCTTCAAAAGCGCCTAGCATTGATACACCACTACATGGTTTTTTACCTTTTAAGCACATCGACCATTTACATCCTGATGCTGCTATTGCCATAGCGGCAAGTAAGGAGGGAGAAAAAATTACCAAAGAATTATTTGAAGGTAAGATTGGCTGGGTGCCTTGGCAAAAACCAGGCTTTGATTTAGGGCTTCAATTAAAAGAATGTCTTGATACAAATCCTGGTATTATAGGAATTATGTTGGGATCTCATGGATTGTTTACTTGGGGTAACACAGCTTATGAAAGCTATATAAACACGCTAGAAGTGATTGAAAAATGTGCTGAGTTTATTCAAGAAAATTTAGCTAAAAAATCGGCTCCCTTTGCAGGACAAAAAATACCCTCTTTAGAGGCTTCTGCTCGTAAAGCGCAGGCAGCAGCATTAGCGCCCATTTTAAGAGGTTTTTGTTCCTCTCAAACAAAAATGATTGGACATTTTACTGATGACGAAAGAGTGCTTGAATTTATTAATTCAAATGATTTAGATAGATTAGCTCCTTTGGGTACGAGTTGTCCCGATCATTTTTTAAGAACCAAAATCTCTCCTTTAGTAGTAACAATTTCTGCATCTGAGGATCTTACGAAAGTAGATGTTATTAAAGAAAAATTAAGTCCTTTGTTCGCTGATTATCGCAAAATGTATAGTAGTTATTATACCAGTTGTAAGCATGATAATAGTCCAGCCATAAGAGATGCCAATCCCGTTATCATTTTATATCCCGGAGTGGGTATGTTTAGCTTTGCTAAAGACAAACAAACTGCAAGAGTAGCTGCCGAATTTTATATTAATGCCATTAATGTAATGAAAGGAGCTGAAGCCATATCCACCTATACATCCTTGCCAAGACAAGAAGCATTTAATATTGAATACTGGTTGTTAGAAGAAGCTAAATTGCAAAGAATGCCTAAGCCAAAGGCATTAACTGGACGTATTGCTTTGGTTACAGGAAGTGGCGGGGGCATTGGGAAAGCCATTGCTAAGAAATTTGCTTCCGAAGGGGCTTGTGTTATTTTATCCGATAATAATGCCCAAAGATTAGCGGAGGCCGAACAAGAATTTATCAATTTGTTTGGCAAAGACATAGTAACTACAGGTATTTTGGATGTCACCGACAGTTCTACCATTATAGGAACAATGCATCATGCCGCTTTACATTTTGGTGGGGTAGATATAATTGTAAATAATGCAGGCTTATCTATTTCAAAAACCATCGAGGACCATACCATTCAGGATTGGGATTTATTGTATGATGTATTGGTGAAAGGGCAAATGTTTGTAAGTCAATCTGCTATTGGTATTATGCGTAAACAAAATTTAGGAGGAGATATTTTAAATATTGTGAGTAAAAATGCTTTGGTGAGTGGACCCAATAATGCAGGTTATGGATCCGCAAAAGCCGCGCAATTGCATTTGAGTCGATTAAATGCTGCGGAACTGGGTAAAGATAAAATTCGTGTAAACGTAGTAAATCCAGATGCAGTAATTGCAGGTAGCAATATTTGGAGTGGTGGATGGGCCGAAGGCCGAGCCAAGGCTTATGGCATTAAGGTAGAAGAGCTCCCTGCTTATTACGCTGGTCGCACTTTATTAAATGAAATAATTTTACCAGAAGATATTGCCAATGCTTGTTTTGCTTATGTGGGGGGCTTATTAAGTAAGTCCACAGGTAATGTGTTAAATGTAGATGGAGGCATAGCTGCTTCTTTCGTAAGGTAAGCTTTAAAAAGTTTGCCTTGGATGATAAAGAAGTTTTAAATTAGGACTATGAAACAACTTGCTTTTGAAATGAAATTAAATGCTGGCCAAGAGTTTGAATACAAAAAACGTCACGACGAAATTTGGCCCGAACTTGTTACGCTGTTAAAGACAACAGGGATAAGCGAATATTCTATTTATTTAAATCAAGAAACAGGTTCTTTATTTGGAGTTATGAAAGTAGCAGATGAACTGGCACTGGAAAAACTTCCGCATGATCCTATTATGCAAAAATGGTGGGCTTACATGAAAGATATTATGCAAACGCATCCTAATAATTCACCTATTTCTATTCCACTTACGAATGTATTTTATTTGCCTTAATGGAGGGTAATCAAATGTTTAAAAGTCTTTTATGAGAATTGATAAAAAAAGTATTGAAAAATTTAATGATAGTTTACTAGTATCACATCAGCAAAAATTTTCTTTTGCAAAACAAACTATTCCCAATGCCGAGGCCATTATCCAAAAATTAATTGATTTTAATGTAGCCATCCCAAGTTGGGCTTTAGGTACTGGGGGCACTCGATTTGGTAGATTCTCTGCTGCAGGAGAGCCAGGCACTTTAGAACAAAAAATGGAAGATGTTGGATTATTGCATGCCCTAAATAATGCCAGCGGTGCCATCTCTTTACATATTCCTTGGGATATTCCCTCCGATTATAATGCCATTAAAAAACTAGCAGCCGATTTGCATTTAAAATTTGATGCGGTAAATTCAAACACTTTTCAAGATCAAAAAGGGCAGGCCTTAAGTTATAAATATGGCTCTTTACAAAATACGAATAAGGATATTCGTAAACAAGCCATAGCACATAATATAGAAGTTATTAAACACGGCAATGCTCTAGGATCCAAAGCTTTAACTGTTTGGCTAAGTGATGGTAGTTCCTTCCCAGGACAACTTAATTTTAGAAAAGCATTTCAAAATACTTTAGAAAGCTTAGAAGAGATTTATGCAGCATTGCCTTCGGATTGGAAGGTATTTGTTGAGTATAAAGCATTTGAACCCAATTTTTACTCTATGACGGTGGGCGATTGGGGGCAATCACTTTTATATGCCAATAAATTAGGACCTAAGGCATATACGCTAGTGGATTTAGGGCATCATTTACCTAATGCTAATATTGAACAAATTGTAGCTTTATTAATGATGGAAGAAAAATTAGCGGGCTTTCATTTTAATGATAGTAAATATGGAGATGATGATTTAACGGTGGGAAGTATTAAACCCTATCAATTATTTTTAATTTTTAACGAATTAGTAGAAGGAATGGATGCTAGAGGTTTACATCATGCCAACGATTTAGGCTGGATGATTGACGCTAGTCATAATATAAAAGATCCTTTAGAGGACTTACTGCAGTCAATAGAGGCCATTATGATTGCTTATGCACAAGCTTTATTGGTAGATCGAAAAGCGTTAAATGAAGCACAGCAAAATAATGATGTAGTGGCAGCGCAAGAAATTTTACAAAATACTTTTAGAACCGATGTACGAGCTATGGTGGCAGAAGCAAGAATTAGGGCTGGTGCGGCTTTAGATCCTCTTGGATATTTTAGGACTAATCAAATAAGAGCCTCTTTGGTAAAAGAAAGAGGGAACACAATTGCTACAGGTTTATAATGCAAGCCACTGATGTTATATTAATTTTTGATATTGGTAAAACCAACAAAAAGATATTGCTTTTTAATAAGCAGTATCAATTGGTATATGAAGAGGAAGTGCAATTTTCTGAAATACAAGACGAACAGGGAGATGCTTGCGAAAATATTGAAGCACTAACGCTTTGGATTAAAACTAGTATTCAAAAATTAAAAAGTGATCATCGTTTTAAAATTAGCGCTATACATTATTCGGCTTATGGTGCTAGTTTTGTTTATTTAAACGAAAGTGGAGAGATAGTTGCTCCCTTATATAACTATCTGAAACCCTATAAAGAATCAACAAGAGAAATTTTCGAAAAAAAATATGGCTCAATCAGTAATTTATGTCTCCAAACTGCTTCACCTGATTTAGGTAACTTAAATTCAGGCTTACAAATTTTTAGATTAAAACTGGAGCAGCCCGAAATATTTAAAAAAATTAAATGGGCTTTGCATTTACCTCAATATATTCATTATATAGTTACAGGTGAATTTGCAACTGATATTACCAGTATAGGTTGTCATACTTTTTTATGGAATTTTACTACTCAATCTTATCATGATTGGGTGATACAGGAAGGGATAGACAAGCTCTTTGCCCCATTAAAACAAAAGGTAGGGTTACATGATAGTTCTGCTGCTTTGATTCCTTATTTCGATGCCTTTGAATCACCTTTTATTTTGCTTTCAACGGGTACTTGGTGTATTAGTCTGAATCCTTTTAATGATAGTCCTTTAACAGATCAAGAATTAGAAAAAGACGCTTTATGTTATTTGTCTTTTCAAGGAAAACCAGTAAAAGCAGCTCGTTTATTTGCTGGTAATATGCATGCCGAAGAAGTTTCAAAATTAAAAACTTTACAATTACCCGCTTTGGAATATGAAAAAGCCTATGCAGTTTTGATGCGTAAAATTGTGGAGCTACAAGTGGCAAGTACCAATCTTATTCTTAAAGGGACAACAGTCAAGCGAATTTTTGTAGATGGAGGATTTAGTAAAAACGAATACTACATGAACGGGTTGGCCAACGCTTTCCCTAATATAGAAGTATATGCTGCTACTATACCACAAGCCTCTGCTATAGGAGCCGCCTTATGTATGCATGATGTATGGAATACACATTCTAAGCCTAACAGTTTACTGGCTTTAAAATATTATTCTTCAAAGCAAGAATAGCTTACATTTATAAAACAATTTAACGATATGAAAAAAGGAACGCTTGCGCTATTCTTTCAGGTAATTGTATTGCTTTCATTTGGGCAAACAACAATTACGAAAGCATTCACCGACAATCAAGTAAATCCATTAGGTATTGGTTCATTGCAACCAAGGTTTACATGGTTAATAAACTCCGAAAAAAGAAATACTAAACAAGTCGCTTATCAAATTCAAGTGAATGGGCCTAAAACTATGGTTTGGAATTCTGGGAAAGTAAATACCGATCAATCTGTTTTTATTGATTATCAGGGGCTGCCGCTTGTATCCAATACAAAGTATAGTTGGAAGGTGAAAGTGTGGACAAACGATAATCAAGTTTCGGCTTGGAGTGCTGAAAATAGTTTTCAAACTTCCTTGCTTTCTAAACAAGATTGGAAAGCAAAATGGATTACGCCCGGTTTTGAGGAAACGCCCGAAAGGCCAAGTCCTATTTTTAGAAAAGAATTTTTGAGCAATAAAAAAGTAGCCAATGCCACAGCTTATATTACAGCACATGGTTTGTATGAAGCTCAAATTAATGGCCAAAGAGTAGGCGATGCTTATTTAACACCAGGTTGGACGAGTTATAAAACAAGATTACAATTTCAAGCTTATGATATTACAAGTATGATTAAATCAGGTGCCAATGCGATTGGCGTAAGTTTGGGCAGTGGTTGGTATCGAGGAATTATTGGTTTTGAGAATAATAAAAACTCATATGGTAAAGAGGTTGCCTTACTGCTTCAAATTCATATTAAATATACCGATGGTACTGAATCCATAGTGGCAACTGATGAAACATGGAAATCAAGTGTGGGGTCGATTGCATATTCAGAAATTTACAATGGCGAAACCATAGATGCTAGATTAGAACAAACAGGATGGACTACCGCTGGCTTTAATGATAAAAGCTGGTACCCTGTAAAACTAGAAAACTTTGGTTACTCCAATTTAATAAGCACTCAAAATGAGCTAGTTAAAAAACAAGAGAGAATTAAACCACTAAAAATATTTACTACTCCTAAAGGGGAGAAAGTGATAGATTTTGGTCAAAATTTATCGGGTTGGGTAGTGATGAAAGTGAAAGGTCAAAAAGGAGATAAAATTACTTTATCACATGCCGAAGTATTAGACAAGTATGGTAATTTTTACACGGCAAATTTAAGAGCCGCCAAAGCACAGGATACTTATATTTTGTCTGGAAATGGGGAAGAGGTTTTTGAACCCCATTTTACTTGGCAAGGCTTTAGATATCTTAAAGTGGAAGGGTATCCAGGTGAACTAAAATCCGAAAATTTTGAAGCAGATGTGCTTAATTCCAATATGGCTGTTACTGGAAATTATTCGAGTTCTAATTCAATGGTAAATCAATTGCAACATAATATTCTTTGGGGGCAAAAAGGAAACTTTATTGATGTACCCACTGATTGTCCGCAAAGAGATGAACGTTTAGGATGGACAGGGGATGCACAAGTATTTTCTAGAACGGCTTCTTTTAATATGAATGTGCATAATTTTTTCATTAAATGGTTACAGGATGTACAAGCCGATCAAGTGGAGGGTAAAGTGCCTTTTGTAGTTCCCAATATTTTAGGAGCCGGTGCTACAAATAGTTCTGGTTGGTCGGATGTGGCTACTATTATTCCTTGGAATATTTATTTAGCTTATGGCGATAAAAAAGTTTTAGTAGATCAATATAATAGTATGGTAAATTATGTTGAAAGTATTGGTAAAGTAGCGAATAATCATTTATGGAACTCGGGTTGGCATTTTGGTGATTGGTTATTTTTTAGACCTGCCGATGATAATGATGGACAATCGGCAGTAACCGACAAAGGACTTATTGCCACTGCTTTTTATGCGCATTCTACACAACTTTTAATTAACACAGCTAAAGTTTTAGGAAAACAAGAAGATGAAAAAAAATATATGGTGCTGCTACAAAATATTAAATCTGCATTTTTAAAAGAATATGTTACACCCAATGGCAGGTTGCTTTCTAGTACACAAACAGCGTATGTTTTGGCCTTGAATTTTGATTTATTGCCGGAAGAATTTAGGCAATCCACTGCTGCTCGCTTGGTAGAAAATATCAAAAACTATGGCATGCATTTAACCACTGGATTTTTAGGCACCCCACATTTATGTAATGTACTCACCCGATTTGGCTATTCGGATATAGCTTATAAACTTTTATTACAACCCACTTATCCCTCTTGGTTATATCCTGTGAAGATGGGGGCTACTACTATTTGGGAAAGATGGGATGGTCAAAAAACAGATAGTACTTTTCAAAGTGTTGGTATGAATTCATTTAATCATTATTCCTATGGAGCTATTGGAGATTGGATGTATCGTCAGATGGTGGGGCTAGATACCTATGAAGACGGAGTGGGGTATAAGCATATCAAAATACAACCCCATTTAGGTGGTGGATTTACCCAAGCCAATGCAAGTTTACTTACTTACTATGGAACTGTTAGTAGTGGTTGGAAAATTGAAGCTGATAAAATAATGATGGATGTAGAAATTCCTGTAAATACTTCAGCAACAGTATTTATTCCTTCCTCCAATAAGGAAAATGTTTATGAAAATGGTAGTCCCCTAACAGCTTTAAAAGACATACAAATTGGAACTGTAAAAGAGGGATATGTTCAAGTTGAATTAGGATCAGGCACTTATCGTTTTGAAATTAAAAAATAATACTTTACATAAAAAAAGAGGCGCATCTAGCGCCTCTTTTTTTATGCTCGAAATAGTTTTGAAACATTACTTCTCGAAACATTTTATTTTAATCATTCAAGTTTAAGATAAAAGCATAGTTGCCATAATACCCTGGGTATAATCCAGATAATTTTATTGATCCAGTGGTTGACTTTTTAAGGGCTTCATAAAAATCTTCCACAGTAGATACGGGTTCGTCATTCACATGAGTAATCACAAATCCTTTTTCCACTCTACTTTTGCCTAAAACACCCGAGCCTAAATCTTTTACCAGTACACCTCCTTCTAAATCATTTTTTTGTGCGGTGGCTTTATCAATGGTTTCTAATTTGCCACCAAGTTTTTCAGCGAGTTTACTACTCTTAGTTAAATCGGTAGCACCCAATTTTGCTTTTAAGGTTACCTCAAAAGAGATTTCTTTACCTGCTCTTTTAATTACAACAGGAATTTTATCACCTGGCTTATATCTTGAAATTTGCTCTTGCAGTTCTGGCGCTGTTTTTATACTAACACCATTTAATTTGTTTATAATATCTCCTTTTTTAATTCCTGCGGCTTTGGCAGCGCCCCCTTCTAACACATCTGTTACCAACAAGCCTTCTCCTTCTTTGTATTTAACATCAAGCTCGGATTCTAATTTTTTTATTTCTTCCTCTGATAAACCATCTTTGGCATAACTCAATCCTAGGAAAGCTCTTTGCACAGTTCCAAACTTAACTATATCGGTAACTACTTTTTTTACAATATTCACTGGTATTGCATAAGAGTACCCTGCATAGGAACCGGTAGGAGACATAATAGCCGAATTAATGCCCACTAGTTCACCTGCAGTATTCACTAGAGCACCCCCACTGTTTCCTTGATTTACAGCAGCATCTGTTTGTAAAAATGATTCTAATGGTTTGTCACTCTGACGGGAATTAATATCAATGCTTCTGTTTTTAGCACTAATTATACCTGCAGTAATGGTCACATCTAAAGAAAGGGGATAACCAATTGCTAATACCCATTGTCCTAATTTTACTTCATCACTATTGCCATACACTAAATAGGGTAATTTAGTTTCTTCAATTTTAATTACCGCTAAATCGCTGCTAGGATCTGTTCCAATTACTTTGGCTTTGTATGTTTTTTTATTGGTAAGGGTAACATTAATTTCATCGGCACCATTCACCACGTGATTATTTGTTACTATATAACCGTCGCCTGTAATTAAAACACCACTTCCACTGGCTCTTTGTTCTGGTTGAATTCTTGGTCCACCAAAGAAATCTCCAAACATATCATCTTCTCCAAAAAAATCAGAAAATGGATTTCTTTGTCTTTGTTTAGATCCTTCTATTTTCTTAGCATTCGTTTTAGTTTTAATATGCACAACAGCAGGGGAGGCGGCACTTGCTGCAGGCGTAAAATCTACGGTAGTAGCAGGTGCTGCACCATTCAAAAAGCTTGCATAATTGGCCGGAAGTTTTCCATCATTTTCGAAGCTAACGCTGGTATGATTCCATTTAGCGTAACCCCAAACACTCGCTACTGTAGTAGTGGCACTAATGGCAACAATAGCTAACACATTTTTAAAGTTCAGGTTCATAATGTTTATTTTTGATTTTAATAACTACATTTTTACAAAAGAGATACCAATTTGTTTGCAAAATAATAAAGCTGTAATAATGTCACAAATTATGATTGCTAGTTTAACAAAATATTTACGAAAATGTTCGTTGATAGGTAATTTTGACCTATAAAGACGACAAAAATGCAAGGCTGTCCACCCCGTCAGCATATTGGGAAAGGGTAGGTTTTTGTAAGGAACCAAAGGGTAAATATTGATGTCCTACCACCGCTTGAATATCTTGCTCTTCCCACTTTGGATTTGTTCCAGGGCTATAAAACAAATAATGTACATGAGAAATGGCAGTAAAAGGAACTGGATTTTCGCTTAAAAGTATTCCCCCTGCATCCATATACATTTGACGACTCATCATAAGTAAGGCTAATTGATAATCATAATTATGTTTATACTTATGCTGGTCTAATAAAAAACTATATTTTTTTAAGGCTTCCAACAAAGGAATAAAATCATAACCCTCTGGAACATACAACTGCGTTACATTTCGGCAACCGAGTCCAAAATAGAGCATCATATCATCGGCTAAAAGGGCAAGTTCTTGAGTCGTTTCAGCGCCATCTAAAACGGCAATGGAGGTTTTATTTTTTCTAATAATATGAGGGTATTTGCCAAAATATTGTTCAAAGTGCTTGCCTGCATTATTGCCACCAGTGGCGATATAGGCATCGCAGTTTTTTAATTGCTCTTGAACAATTATCAATTCTTTAAATTCAGTGTTAATTTTAATTAAGCTTTCTATCAAGTACTGCATTAAAACTGTGTCTTTTGAGGATAGTTTTACTACTGCTGTATGACCAGCCATAAGTATACTTAATAAATCATGAAAACCAACCATAGGGATATTCCCAGCCATCACAACGCCCACTTTAATTCCTGTATTTTCATTGGACAACTTTGAATAAAGGTTTACCCAGTCTGTTAAAGATTCTTTGGGTAGGAATTCTGTTCTTATTTGTGCGGCTGCTTGAAGAATAAATTCGGGTAAAAACCATGAATTTTGGTTATTAGCATTAGTAACTACCTCCAAAAATGACTCTTTTTTGGGGTCTAAATAATCTTGCCCAAGGCTAAAAAAAGCTTCTATTCTTGATGGTATGTTCATGCCTGTTCTTTATATTTGTACAGCAAAAGTACGTTACTAAATTTTAAATTTTTTTTATGGCACTGAAAATCACCGATGAATGTATTAACTGTGGAGCATGCGAACCAGAATGTCCAAATAACGCCATTTATGAAGGTGGTGTAGAATGGGCTATGGCCGATGGTACTACAGTTAGTGGAAGTTTTAGTTTATTAGATGGAACAGCTGTTGATGCTGGCGCTCGTCAAGCACCTATTGCTGCTGACACCTATTATATTACAGCTAACAAATGTACCGAATGTCAAGGGTTTCATGAAGAGCCACAATGTGCTGCAGTTTGTCCTGTAGACTGTTGTGTTCATGACGAATTGTACCAAGAAACGGTCGATGCGTTGCTCGCAAAAAAAGAGAGATTACACTCATAAATGCAACAATAAAAAAAGGGAAGTTTTTCCCTTTTTTTATTGGGGTTAAATTTTGTTGAATAAATAGATAAGATGAAAAAGAAAGTAGCTTTAGTTACCGGTGGTTTAAGTTCCGAAGCACAAATTAGTTACAAGAGTGCCAAAACAGTTTTTAATGCACTTGATAAGAATGTTTTTGATGTTTATCAAATCGATATTCATCCTACTGGCTGGTGGTATGAAAATGTTGATGGTGAAGAAGTGGCAGTAAATAAGGCCGACTTTAGTATTGAGGAAGCTGGACAAAAAATAAATTTTGATATCGCTCTTATGTGCATTCATGGCACACCTGGAGAAGATGGAAAAATGCAGGGTTATTTTGATTTAATAGGTTTGCCTTACACCAGTTGTGATACTTCTACCTCTGCTTTAACTTTTAATAAAAGATTTACTGTGGCAGTAGCTGGTTTTGGAGGTATACATGTGGCAAAGTCACTTCATTTATTTAAAGAAGCTCCCATGACAGAAGCGGAAATTTTAGCACAATTAAAATTACCCGTTTTTGTAAAACCAAATAATGGTGGAAGTAGTTTAGGTATCAGTAAAGTTAATGCCGCAGCCGAATTAGCCCCTGCATTAGTAAAAGCCTTT
Source organism: Bacteroidota bacterium (assembly GCA_947452905.1). Lineage (GTDB taxonomy): Bacteria > Bacteroidota > Bacteroidia > Chitinophagales > Chitinophagaceae > Sediminibacterium. The sequence continues at coordinate 135,366 of CANGEP010000001.1, forward strand.
AATGAAGATACTCAGGTTTTAGTGGAGGAGTTTATTAGTGGTCGTGAATTTACTATCGGTGTTTTTAAATCAAAAGGGGAGACTACTGTACTACCTATCACCGAAATAAAAACACAAAACGAATTTTTTGATTTTGAGGCAAAATACCAAGGTAAAAGCGAAGAGATAACACCTGCTCTAATTTCAGATACTATTTTTACCGATTTAACTTCAGCAGCTAAGAAAGTATACGCTATTTTAAATTGTAGAGGGGTTGTGCGAATTGATTTTATATATGACGAAGCTGCCGCTAAAGCTTATATGCTTGAAGTTAATACTGTTCCAGGTCAGAGTGAGGCCAGTGTTATACCACAACAAGTAAAAGCTAATGGTTGGAACTTAACTGATTTTTATGCTGCTATTATCGAAGACGCTTTAATAGGAAACAATTAAATTTACACCTTTGGAAGCAATTGATAAATTATTAAAAAAGCCTTTATGGGTAAATATCCTTACTGGGATAGGTGCTATTCTTGTGGCTTTACTATTATTTTTCTTTTCATTAGGTTGGATTACAGGATATGGTAAAACCGAAAAAGTTCCTTCGGTGGTAGGGCTCGATGTGGAAGCAGCCAAAAAAAATATTAAAGCTTTAGGTTTTGATGTGGTCATTCAGGATTCTTTTTATGTGGACACTTCGGCACGAAATGGGGTGTTAAGACAAACTCCCGAAGCGGATGAAATTGTTAAAAAAGGACGTACTATTTACTTGACTATTAATAGAGTATTAGCCCCACAAGTAACTATGCCTAATCTTGTTGGGTTTTCTTTAAAAAGTGCAGAGACTTATTTAAAAGTATTAGGATTAAGAATGGGTACTATTAGTTTAGTGGCAGATCGAAATAAAAATGTAATTGTAGATCAATTGGTGGATGGTAAGCCTATCGCTCCAGGTGTAAAACTTTCCTCTGGTTCTATAATTAATTTTTTAGTGGGTGATGGAGGTTCTGCGGTAGGAATTGAAGTTCCAGATTTAGTAGGAATGACAGTGGATATGGCAAGGGCTAGAGCTGCTAGTTTAGGCCTCTTATTAACCATTAGTACAAGTGTGGCAATTCAGGATACTGCTGCCGCTTTTGTAATAGGTCAAACACCATCCATATTCAGTACCCAACTAGACTCTTTAGGCATGCCTATAAAAAATACAACTATAGCAGGGGGCTCTATTGAAATTATTATCGATAAAGTGGCACCCATTATAAAACATGATTCAGTACATTAATTATTATATTTTATGAAAACAATTTCGGTAGAAGATTTAAAAGCAAAAATAGATGCAGGGGAGAAAATTAATTTATTAGATGTCCGTGAACCTCATGAGCATGCAGCATTTAATATTGGAGGTCAGTTATTACCCTTGGGTTTAGTACAGTCATTACAACTGGATGAGATTGAGCATTTAAAAGAGGAGACTGTTTATGTTTATTGCAGAAGTGGTAATAGAAGTGGGCAAGCCTGTATGATGTTAGAGCCTTATGGATTTACCAATGTCATTAATGTAAGTGGTGGTATGTTAGCATGGCAAGAAAAATATCCAGGATAATTTTATCAATCATTAAAATAAAATAAATGAAAAAATTGTATCTCATTTTCTCATTGCTTATAGTTGTTATAAGCGCTTGTAATTTTAATAATACAAGTAATTCAGTTGCTTATCATGATACAACAGGTAGGAAAGATATTTTCACTGGTGGTGTTCAATTGATTCCTATTACTACCGCCAAAGGCACTTTTAATGTATGGACAAAAAGAGTAGGTAATAACCCTAAGCTTAAAGTATTGTTACTCCATGGTGGCCCTGGAGGCACCCATGAGTATTTTGAGTGTTTTGACTCTTTCTTTCCTCAAGAAGGCATAGAATATTATTATTATGATCAATTAGGTTCAGCTTATTCAGACAACCCAAATGATTCTAGTTTGTGGAATATCGATCGTTTTGTAGAGGAAGTAGAAACGGTTCGTAAAGCATTAAAATTAGACTCCTCTAATTTTATTTTATTAGGTCATTCCTGGGGTGGCATACTGGCCACTGAGTATGCTTTAAAATATCAGCAAAATTTAAAGGGTTTGGTTATTTCTAATATGGTTCCTTCTGTTCCTGAATACAATGCTTATGCTAATAATGTATTAGGTCCAAAATTACCTAAAGATGTTTTGGCTACTATTCGTTCTTATGAGGCAAAAGGGGATTATACGAATCCGGAATATCTTAAGTTAATTGAGGAAAATTATTATCCAGAACATGTATTAAGAATGCCACCTGCTACTTGGCCTGATCCAGTAAAGAGAGCTTTTGCTAGAATGAATTATCCTTTGTATTTACAAATGCAAGGTCCATCAGAGTTTGGTATTGTAGGAAATGCAAGTTTAAGAAATTGGGACCGCAAAGCCGATTTAAAAAATATTAAAGTACCTACCTTATCAATTGGGGGCGAGTTTGATACCATGGATCCTAAAGCTATGGAAGAGCTTTCTAAATTGGTTCCTAATGGGCAATATTTATATTGTTCCAAAGGTTCTCATATGTCTATGTATGATGATCAGCAAACTTATTTTACCGGACTAATTAAGTTTATAAAAACCTTAGATAAAAAGTAAACAATATCTTAAAAAATAAAGGCCTCTTAACGAGGCCTTTTATTTTTTAAGACTATTTAATGTCTATTTGAATACTTAGCCAATAGTTTCGTCCTGCCATTGGATAATAATTATTAGAAGTAGTTACTGTCCCCCCATATAAATAACTATAGGTATATCCATTAGGTTCATAGAGCTTATTAAATATATTATTGGCATGTAATTGCAATTGTGCCGACCATTTTGCTTTTTGTGTTAATTGTATTTGAGTGCTAATATTTTGCAAGTAATAGGCTTTTAAAATTCTTGATTCATTTTGTGTATTATCCAAATATTGCTTGCCAACATATTTGCTTGTTACATAAATCTTCCAATTAGGGCGAATGGAATAGTTTAAAATATGGGCTGCAGTGATAGCAGGGGATAAGCTTATAGTAGTATTTTTATGTAATATGCTTACCTGTCCGCCGTTATCATAATCATCAAAATATTCAGTAAAGGATTCGATTTTATTACTACTAAAGGTAATATTGCTGCTATTGGACCATTGTTTATTTATTTTCCAACTTTGTTCTAATTCTATACCCATTCGATATGATCTAGGCACGTTTACCCTTGTATAAGAACCTACATCGTTAATTTTTCCTGTTAATACCAATTGGTCTTTATAGTTCATCCAATAAAAATTAGCGCCCCATTCAAAAGCAGCGTATTTGGTTGTAAATCCAGTTTCCAGGTCCATTAAACTTTCTGCTTTTGGTTGCTCGGTTAATCCTGCTTCAAAATCATCTCTGTTAGGTTCTTTATTTGCGATAGCAATACTTGAATAGTAAGTAGTTTTATTTTTAGTGTAAGTAATCCCTGCTTTAGGATTTATAAAATTAAAGTTACGCTTTATGGTAAGGTCGGCATTATGATCAAAGCCATACATATTATGTGTTACCGATCTATATTGTAAATCCACAAAACTATTTAGTGATTTATTAATCTGGTAATTCCATTTTACATAACTATTAAAATCTTTTTTTATAGCGTTGTTATAATAATAGTTACTTTCTTTGTTTACTTGAGCTATTGCTAAGTAGGGTAATCTTCCATAATGTAATCCGTCATAGGTGTTCCAACCACCACCCAATATAATTTTATTTTTTCCTTCTTCATAAACTAATGAAGCAATTTGTCCGTAAAAGTTATTATCTAACCATTTTCTTCTTACAATATCCTGTATCATTTTAGGTGCAGTAGAAAAATATTCTTGCAAATTTGCCTCGGCCTTATATTCTTCATAATAACCCTTGCCTCTGGTTAAAAAGAAGGCCGTATTCCAAGCCAATTTTTTTGAAATTTGTTTATTGTAAAAAACTTGATAATGTGTTTGCTGGTAATTATCTGTTTGGTTTTGGTAGGGAGTTCCTGTTTTTTCTGTGCCAGCAGGATTATATGTTCTTGTGGTGCTCAATAGTTCCTCTGGTACACCATACCAAGCTTGGTATGTTTTTTCCCATCCAGAAAAAATATTAAACCTCAAAGAAGAATTATCTCCCCAATAAGTGCCACTAACATAAAAGGATTTTAAATTACTTTTTGCTCTATCAATATAACCATCACTTGTAATTCCACTAATGCGTCCATCTAATGTAAAGTGTTGATTTAATAATCCTGTACCTAGGTTCAAAGTGTTTTTAACACTATTAAAGGAACCTACACTTGATTGTATGGAAACATATTTTTCGGGATGGTAGGAATTGGTAGCTAAATTTAAGGTAGCCCCAAAAGCACCAGATCCATTGGTGGAAGTACCCACACCTCTTTGTATTTGTACCGATCCAATACTAGAACCAAAATCAGGCAAATCTACAAAATAGGTACCCATGCTTTCGGCATCATTATATGGAATCCCATTTAGTGTTACATTAATTCTGGTGGCATCTGTTCCTCTAATTCTAATGCCTGTATAACCTACACCCATTCCTGCATCTGAATGCACTACTACCGAAGGAGTTGATTGTAACAAAAAGGGGAGATCTTGCCCAAAATTAACCGCGGCAATGGCGTCTTTGTTTAAATTAGTTTTGGCAAAAGGACTGTTCTCGTTGGCCCTTACCGATCTAACTTCTAATGGTGGTAGGCTTCGAATACTGTCTGTGAATTTGCTACTACTGTCTTTTGTGTTTAGTAGTGATTTGGCTGGCTGTGCTAGTAGGCTAGACAGCATAAAATAACCAATGATTGTTCCCAATAACTTAGTCATGACTAAAGTTTTTATTGTTATAAATAAATGGGAACAGGAATAATAAGCTATGAGAAGTGCAGAATACTGCGGTACCTTCCCTTCGCAGGAATTACCCTGTTCAGGTTCAACGGGTTTTATCTCAGCTTTTTACAGCACCCCGAGGACGGAACAAAATTAATAAAGTTTTTTCTTAATTGACCTTGTAACTTTATGTTTCACTTTTCGTTATACAGAAATAAAATCCCTTACCATGAAAAAAATCCTGGTTGTACTAATAATGAGTTTATCTATATCTGCAATAGCTCAACAAAATTTTAATGTATTACATGATAAAAATGCCCAGTTAAGAAGAGTAGGCAGTTTTACAGCTATTAAAGTGTCAAGTGCCATTGATCTATATTTATCACAATCCGATAAAAACGAAGTGGCAGTAAGCGCTAGTGAAGATGAAATTAGAGATCGAATCATTACCGAGGTAGAAGGAAGCACCTTAATTATTAAAATGCAAAATTCAAATGGTTGGTTTAATTGGAAAAGCTGGAATAATGTCAAGACAAAAGCTTATGTGAGTATAAAAGATATAAATGCATTGACTGCTTCAGGTGCCTCTAATGTTCATATCATTGGCAAAATAGAGTCGCCAAAATTGAAATTACATATGTCGGGAGCTAGTGATTTAAAAGACGCACAATTACAAATAGGTACATTATTAATGGATATCTCTGGTGCTTCTAATATTAGAGCCAATATTAAAGCCACCAATATTTCTATTGAGGGGTCAGGAGCAAGTGATATTGAATTGCAAGGAAGCACGGATGATTTATCCTTGAATCTTTCAGGTGCTTGTCATGCTAAAATGTACAAATTGGCTGCCAAAGGTGCTTTAATCGATTTATCCGGGGCTAGTAATGCAGATGTAAATGTATCTGATATCATAAGAGCTAAGACCGCTGGCGCTAGCGATGTAAATTATATTGGTAATGCTACGATAAAAGAGTCCTCAAACAGTGGAGCTTCCAAGATAAAACACCGAAACTAGGGGTAATTCTTCCTACTAAACTTGTTTTAGAAGCAATATTGACCTACCTTTGCACTCCAAACATCGCGAGGTAGAGCAGCGGTAGCTCGTCGGGCTCATAACCCGAAGGTCGGAGGTTCGATCCCTTCCCTCGCAACATAGTAACCCGCTCCCGATTCAATATCGAGAGCGGATTTTTTTTATACTAACTTTGTTCATTATTTAGGAGTCATGAAAGTAGGGTTTGTAAACATATTTGGAAAGCCTAACGCAGGCAAAAGCACTTTATTGAACGCCATCATGGGCGAGAAAATGGCTATTGTCTCCTCCAAAGTACAAACCACAAGGCACAGAATAAAGGCCTTTTTAAACAAAGAAAATGAATATCAGGTGATATTTTCAGATACTCCAGGTATCATCGATCCTAAATATAAGTTGCACGAAAAGATGATGGGGGCGGTTAAATCGGCCTTGGAAGATGCCGATTTAGGTCTTTTAATGGTGGATGTACGAGATGATTTCGAGGAAATTGACGCTATGTTTAGCGCGCTAAAGCTAAAAGTGCCTTGTATTGTAGTGATGAATAAATCGGATTTAGCCATTGGAGGTAGAGTAAAGGAAGCCAACGCTTATTTTAGTGCCAAACCTTATTGTACAAAAATAATTTCTATTAGTGCATTGAATATCAGTGATATAGATAGGCTAATGAAAATTATACTAGAACTCATTCCAGAAGGAGGGCATCCTTTTTTTGACCAAGAGGATTTAAGTGATATGCCCACCAAGTTCTTTGTGAGTGAAATGATTAGAGAGAAAATTTACCAATTGTTTGGGGAAGAAATTCCTTATCACACGGCTGTGATGGTGAACTCGTTTAAAGAACAGCCTTTGTTGGTAAAAATCCAGGCCGATATTGTGGTTAATAGAGAGACGCAAAAATCTATTATTATTGGCCAGGGGGGTAAAATGATTAAGGAAATAGGCTCTTTAGCACGTAAAGACATTGAAGCTTTTATAGGGTCTAAAGTGTATTTGGAATTGTTTGTAAAAGTAAAGCCTAAATGGAGGGATAATGATACTAAATTAAAAGAATTTGGGTATCAATAAATTATTAAAAATAAAATTAAATAATTGGTAATCAATTATTTAATAATGTTTATTTGAACATTAAATTGAATTATTATGAGCTATACAGTGGCTATTGTTGGAAGGCCTAATGTGGGAAAAAGTACTTTGTTTAATCGCTTTTTAGAAGAGCGTAAAGCAATTGTTGATGATATAAGTGGGGTTACACGTGATCGTCAATACGGAGAAACTGAATGGGCTGGCAAACACTTTAATGTAATTGACACTGGAGGTTTTGTGCCTGATTCTAAAGACATGTTTGAGACTGAAATCAGAAAACAGGTTAAGATTGCCATTGAAGAGGCCAATGCTATCATATTTATGGTAGATGCTGCAGTTGGAATGACCGATTTAGATGAGGCAATGGCAGATATGCTTAGAAGAACTACTAAGCCGGTATATGTATGTGTGAATAAAGTAGATAATTCAAATAGAGCTCTAGAGGGAACTGAATTTTATGGAATGGGCTTTGAACACAACTACTTTGTGAGTGCTATTTCGGGTAGTGGTTCAGGCGAGTTATTAGATGCGGTGACTAATGATATGAAGGAAGAGCCCAACCGTAAGGCTATTGCTCAAGAAGCTGATTTACCAGAAGGGGCTGAACCTGAAGAAGAACCCAGTATTCCTAAAATTGCCATTATTGGTCAGCCAAATGTTGGTAAATCTAGTTTGCTTAATGCCATGATTGGTCAGGATAGAACTATTGTTAGTGATATTGCAGGTACTACCCGTGATACAATTCATACCCATTACAATATGTTTCAAAAGGACTTTATCCTAATTGATACGGCGGGTATTAGACGTAAGAATAAAGAAAAGGATGATTTGGAGTTTTATTCAGTCATCCGTGCTATCAAAGCAATGGACGAAGCAGACGTATGTTTAATGGTAATTGATGCTGTCAAAGGTGTTACAGCTCAAGACCTTAGCATATTTAGTTTAGCTGCAAAAAAGGGTAAAGGGATAGTCGTTTTAGTGAACAAATGGGATTTAATACCAAAGGAAACTAACACAGCTAGGGACTATGAAAAAGTGCTAAAAGACAAACTGGCACCTTTTGTAGACGTTCCTGTCTTATTTATATCTGCTGTTGAAAAAACTAGAATATTTAAAGCCATAGAGCTTGCCTTGGAGGTATTTGAAAACAAGCATCGTAAGATTGCCACTTCTAAGTTGAATGATATCATGCTTAAAGCTATTGGAAAGTATCAAGCTCCTGTGGTAAGAGGGCATGTGATTAAGATTAAATTTGTACAACAATTGCCTACTAGGGTTCCAAGTTTCGCCTTTTTCACCAATTTCCCTGATGATATTAAAACCCCTTACCGAAACTATTTGGAAAATCAAGTAAGGGCTAATTTTAAGTTTACAGGGGTTCCAGTTAGGATCTATTTTAGAAAAAAATAGATTTTGCTCGATTATAGCCTATAAAACAAAAATAATTTGTTAAAATTTGGAGGTTTTATAGGTAATTTATATCTTCGCTTGCGTATTTTTAATACCAAACTTAAAAACACCTAAAAAATGAAAAAAGTATTCGCAATCTTCGCTATCGCTGCATTAACTGCTTGTGGTGGTGCTTCTACTGAAGTTAAAGCTGATTCTGCTGCTGCAACTGTTGATACAGCTGCTAAAGCAACTGATTCTGCTGCTGTTGCTACAGATTCAACTGCTAAAGTTGATACTGCTGCTAAAAAGTAATTGAAGTATAAAAACTTCTTGCAAGAAGGTCCCGCTGAAAAGCGGGATTTTTTTTGTCCCTATCTGAAGCCATTTTTGGCATATATATTGCCTATATAAGGTATACTAAGTTTCCCTACTCAAAACAGGGGTGCCTATGTCATTTTGACTTTATTTTAAATTGATAACCAGTGAATAAGACATTTTTAATGAAAGCGAACGAGGAAGAGAATGATTTCATCCCAATATTCTCCTTTAATGAACAGGATATGGAATCCGAAGGGGAGCTTGTAATCGGAAATTTATTACCCATTTTGCCCTTAAAGAATACGGTTTTATTTCCAGGCGTAGTATTGCCAATAACGGTAGGTCGAGATAAAAGTATTCAAGCAGTAAAAGCGGCCTACAATAGTGATAAGCTAATTGGCGTTGTTTCTCAAAAAGACGGGAATATTGAAGATCCTACCCCCAATGATTTATGTGCCATTGGAACGGTGGCTAAGATCATTAAGATGATCAAAATGCAAGACGGCGGCACAACTATCATTATTCAAGGAAAGAAACGTTTCGAGTTGGTGGCCATCAAAGAAGAGGATCCATTTTTTAAAGCAGAAGTGAAGGTATTAACCGAAGAAAAAGTAACAGCAGAGGATCAGAATTTTCAGGCACATTTATCAACCATTAAAGATTTAGCTACACAGATAATTCAGTTGTCTCCTAATTTTCCATCAGAGGCTGCAATGATTTTAAAAAATATTGAAAGTCCTTTATTCCTTATCAATTTTGTGAGCTCTAATTTAAATGTAGAGATTGCAGAAAAACAAAGTTTATTAGAGCAACATAATATCACCTTAAGAGCCGAAAAGTTAATTCAGTTTTTGCAGCAAGAATTACAATTTGTAGAATTGAAAAATAAAGTAGCTACAAAAACAAGAACAGAATTAGATAAACAACAAAGAGATTATTTTTTACAGCAACAACTAAAAAGCATTAAAGAAGAATTAGGAGGAGATCCTAATGAGAGAGAAGTGGCGGAGATGAAAAAGAAGGCCGAAAGTAAAAAATGGCCTGAGTCGGCTAAAAAATTATTTCAAACAGGCTTAGAAAAACTAGAAAGAATGCATCCCTCCACACCCGATTATTCGGTTGTGTATAATCATCTTGATTTATTATTGGATTTGCCTTGGGAAGAATATACCGATGATAATTATGATTTAAAAAATGCTAAGAAGGTTTTAGATGCAGACCATTATGGAATGGGTAAAATAAAGAATAGAATTTTAGAATATTTGGCGGTACTTAAATTAAAAGGGGACATGAAAAGTCCAATTTTATGTTTTTTAGGCCCTCCAGGTATTGGTAAAACATCTCTTGGAAAATCGATTGCACATGCTATTGGGCGTAAATATAGTAGAGTGAGTCTAGGTGGCTTGCATGACGAAAGTGAAATTAGAGGACATCGTAAAACCTATATTGGCGCGATGCCTGGTAGGATTATACAAAGTATTCGAAAAGTAAAAACATCTAATCCGGTTATGATATTGGATGAGATTGATAAAATAGGTTTAGATCACAGAGGAGATCCTTCAAGTGCCTTATTGGAAGTTTTAGACCCTGAACAAAATCATAGTTTTTATGATAATTATTTGGAGTCCGAATATGATTTAAGTAAAACATTATTCATTGCTACTGCCAATGACATTAGTAATATTCAACCAGCTTTAAGAGACCGGTTGGAGATTATTGATTTAAGTGGTTATGCAGTAGAAGAAAAAGTAGAAATTGCTAAACGTCATTTATTACCTAAGCAAAAGTCGGCACATGGATTAGATAAAATAAATTTTAAAGTCCCTGATACTGTTTTAGAAAAAGTAATTGAAGATTATACGAGAGAGAGTGGTGTTAGAGAGTTGGATAGACAGTTGGCTTCTATCATGCGTTATCAAGCTAAAGAACTAGCGTATAAGCATAAAGTTAAACCAACAGTTACAAAAAACGACTTAGCCAAAATTTTGGGACAAGCAAGATATAGTAATGAGATTTATAAAACAGTAAATATGCCTGGGGTGGCTGTAGGTTTAGCTTGGACTTATGTGGGAGGTGATATTTTATTTATCGAAGCATTAATATCCGAAGGAAAAGGAGAAATGAAATTAACCGGAAACTTAGGAAATGTAATGAAAGAAAGTGCTGCCACTGCGCTCACTTATTTGCAAGCCAACGCTAAAAAGATAGGTGTAGATCCTCAATTGTTTACTACCAAATCTATTCATGTACATGTTCCTGAAGGGGCGGTTCCTAAAGATGGACCTAGTGCAGGTATCACAATGTTAACAGCATTAAGTTCGGCCTTTACAGGTAGAAAAGTAAAACCTTATTTGGCCATGACAGGGGAGATAACCTTAAGAGGCCAGGTATTGCCGGTGGGGGGAATTAAAGAAAAAATATTGGCTGCTAAAAGAGCAGGTATGAAAGAGATTATTTTGTGTTGGCAAAATGAAAAAGATGTAAATGAAATTGACCAAACATTTATCAAAGGGGTGCAATTTCACTATGTTAAAAATATGCAACAAGTACTAGACTTAGCTTTAGTTTAAGTTGATTTTCCTATTGTTAAACCCTAGCTTTGTAACATGAATCGTTTACGCCAAAAATGTTCTCTGCTAGGGTTTTGTATGTCCCTTTTTATTTTTGGCATCCAACCTTTATATGCACAAACTACTGCTGGAAATGCAGTGTATAGTTTTTTACAAGTGCCTTATACTGCGAAAGCAACTGCTCTAGGAGGAATTAATATAAGCTCATTACAAAAAGACTTAGGCCTTGCCATGTATAATCCTGCTTTACTTCATGAATCTATGAATGGGCAAATTCAAGTGAGTGTAAAGCCCTTCTTTGCGGATATTAAACAATATGATGTTAATGGGGCACATCTTTGGGAAAATAAAAACGCTATTATTGGTTGGGGCATACATTATATGGACTATGGAAATATTATGATGACTGATATGTCGGGGAATGATTACGGAAATATGCATCCTACAGATTATGCACTGCAATTGAGTGCTGCAGCTAATTATATTCAAAATGTTACCATTGGCACCACTGTTAAATTCATACAGTCTAATTATGGAATTTATAAGTCCAGTGGGGTAGCGGCAGATATAGCCTTGTTATATTCGCCCTATTCAAATCTTTCACAAGCAAGTATTGTAGTAAAAAACTTAGGTACTCAATTAGGCAATACCCAGTTAAAGCAAGAACTACCTTTTAATATAATCCTGGGGTGGACCAAAAAATTAGCCAACGCCCCATTTTCTTTTTCAATTACTGCCGAAAGATTATCTGTTTGGAATAATGCTTATTACGATCCAGTGTTTTCACAGCAAGAAAATATTACTGCACCTTCAAAGGGGCAAAATTTATTTAATCATTTAATTATTGGATCAGAAATTTATATGGGGGAGCAAGTTAATATCAACTTTGGATATAATTTTATGCGCCGATACGACTTAAATATTCAAAACCAACAAAATTGGTTTAATGGATTTAGTACAGGCTTAGACCTGAATATGGGTCGCGCTAAATTACAATATGGGACAGCATTTTTTCAACGAAACTTGTATCACCATTTTACTATTGCCTATGCTTTAAAGAGAAATTAGTTTTTCTTTTTAAGGGGCATGATTGCTTTTGGTTTTTGCAACTCTTTATTGACCTTGACATTTCCGGGTGCTTCTTTTTTGGGAGTATTTGCAGGAATTGTATAATCAGATTCAGGAGCTACTTCTTCCATTTCTAAAGGTAGGGTTGTATCCAGGCTATCTTTAGAAACAAAATTTACATTAAAGTCGCCACTTAAATTAGAGGGTCTATCAAAATTCGCGTTTGGGTCTAAATTACAGGCTGGATCGGCAGCTACTTTACTCATAAAATAAGCCCAAATGGGTAAGGAGGCATGAGCACCTTGTCCAAAATAATTATCGGTAAAACGAATATATCGATCGTCACAACCCACCCAAGCACCTGCTAATAATTGTGGGGTGTATCCCATAAACCATAAATCACTATTATCGTTAGTGGTTCCTGTTTTACCAGCAATTGATTGTGCTTTAACATCGTAAGAGTACATGCTTCTTCCCGTTCCTTTACTAATAACCCCTTGCATCATATTGACCACCGAGTAAGCAGTTAATTCGTCAATAATTTTTCTTCTTTGTGGAGAAAAACTTTCTAATACGTTTCCATTTTTATCTTCGATACGGTTTATAAAAAATGGTTGTGCATTGTATCCTGCTCCAGGAAACATGGTATAAGCCTGTACCATCTCAAATAAGGAGATTTCACAAGATCCTAAGGCTATGGAGGGGTAGGGTTGCAAGTCGGCCTGTACATTACATTTTTTTAAGTAATCTACTAACTCTTTTGCGGCTTCATTTCCTTTACCATTTATTTGCTTCATGATATAAGCAGAGGCACAGTTGCGAGATTCAGCCAAGGCCTGTGCCATAGGAATAGACATGCCTGTGCATGATTTGGGCGTATTGGGTACCATCCCATAGCCATCAAACATTTGTTGCTGGTCCTGAACAATTGTGTTTGGGGTAAAGCCTGCTTTTTCGATTGCTAATGAATATAATAAAGGCTTCATGGTAGAACCTACCTGACGTCTGGTATTTATATTTACATGGTCGTATTTGAAAGTTTTAAAATCTACTCCACCTACCCATGCTTTTACTTCACCCGTAAATGGGTCAACCGCCAAGAATCCGGTTTGTAAAATTTGTTTATGGTATTTTAAAGAGTCCAAAGGAGTCATTACCGTGTCAATAAACCTGTTTTTATTCCAAGCAAAAACTCTCATTGGTAATGGAAGTTCAAAGGTTTTGCGCGCCTCTGCGTCATCCATGTCTTCCTTTTTTAAATTTTTCCAACGATCTGTTTGTTTAACTGCCAATTCAAGTTGTGCATTAAACTCTTTCCAAATGGCACCTGATTTAATTTTAGGTTGTTGGCTAAATTCTTTTTGAAGATAGGACATATGTCTTGCTACAGCCTCTTCTGCATATAATTGCATGCGTGGATTGATAGTTGTATATATTTTTAAACCATCACGATATAAGTTATAGGAGTCGCCGTTGTTTTTCTTATGCTCTTTACACCACTTTTTCATAAACTCACCAAGGTTCATTCTAAAATAAGGTCCTAAACCGTTGTTTTCATCTAGCTTTTTAAAATTAGTAACAACAGGTTGTTTCTTTAATTGATCCGCTTGTTCTTGGCTAATAAATTTTTGTCCTGCCATTCTGTTTAATACCAGGTTTCTTCTTTCTAAAGCTAATTTGGGGTTTCTGTTAGGATTGTATTTTGTAGGAGCGTTAATCATGCCAATAAGTAAGGCGGCTTCTTCTACACTTAAGCGGTCAGGCTCTTTTTGAAAGAAACTTCTGGAAGCATTACTTACACCAAATAAATTTTCACTAAAGGGTACTGTATTTAAATACAAGGAAAGTATTTCTTGTTTGGTAAAATTGCGTTCTAATTTAATAGCAATAATGCTTTCTTTTATTTTTTGAATTATACGGAGTATTTTATTTTTAGTACTCCAATTATCCGTGAATAAATTTTTTGCGGTCTGCATTGTTATAGTGGAGGCGCCTCCTTGACTTCCTAAAAAAGCTACTGCTCTGATTAAGCCTTCTCCATCTACGCCGTAATGATCATAAAATCTTTTGTCTTCAGTGGCTACTAAAGCTTGAATAAGATAAGGGCTTATGTCTCTATACTTTACACTTATACGATCTTCTAAATAATACTTTCCCATGGGGGTGCCATCCTGAGCATATACCTGTGAGGCTAAAGAAGCGGTAGGATTTTCGATATCATTTAAGTCGGGCATATCCCCAATCCATCCAAAGTTTACGAGTAGGATAAAAAGGGCAAATATACCTAGTGAAATAAAATAATATTTCCAAAAAATTCGAATCCAGTTTCTTGGTTTTGTGGTATTGCTATTATTCAACATGCTACCTTAGGGTTTATAAATTTTATTAATCATAAATTCCTTATAAATTTTTAAATCTTCTTCCGATTTAATGAGTTCAATATTTGATTTACCTACAATATAAAGTTCGTATTGTTTTGTGGGTATAAAGGAAATAATTTCAGTTTTTAATCGGGGCTTAACTTTACTCAAGTAGTTTTTAGCAGTATTTGATTGTTCAAAAGGGCCTATCCAAACAATGTAGGTTTTGGCACTTAAGGAAATATTGCTAACACTTAATTTTAATTTAGAAAAATCATCTTCGTTTAAACCTACAAATGCATTTTGAATTTCCTTTACAAAATTTGGTTTAATGTCGGTAGTAACTAATGCTATATAATGTTGTTCGAGGGTGTCTAAATTAAAATTAAGACTAGGTATACTATTGTTAACAGTAATATTCGAATTGTTGATATTGCTACTATTTATGCTATTACTATCTTTAACTTTTGCTGCTAAATTTGAACTTATATTGGCTGCAACATTATTTGGAGATACCGTGTCGGCTGCTATTGGTTCTGTAATTGTTGCCTGTTTAGCAAAAGTTAGGCTTTGCAAATAATCCTCAGTGTTTTTTCTATTTTTTATTTCAGTGATAATATTCTTTGCCTTTTCTCTAATATATTCTGTTTTATTTAATAATAAAATTGAATCAAGAACAACTAGAGCGATGCTATCTTTACCTAATTGCGCATACATTTTTACTTTAATAAACTGAAAAGGTGTTTGCCATTTTGTTCTTTTAAAGTCGTTGGTATAGCTATCGGTTAATTTATAAAGACTATCCCAATTGCCTATACGAGATAAAAAGTAAGCAGATTTATATTCGTTTATAACTTCATTTTCTTTTTTCTTAGCGCTTAATTGAGCATTTTTCTTGCTCATATAGCTTCCCTTAGGGAACTGGGACTCTACTATTTTAACGATACTATCAGCGCTTTCTTTTTTATTATCATGAATAAATTGACTTGCTAGATCTAGCAATGCACGTTCTGTAATAGCGGTGTCTATATTTTGGCTAATGAGTTTTTTATAATAGGGTAGTGCTTTGTCAAAGTCATTTAATTGAAATAAAAATGTTTGGGCTACTTGTAATATATTTTTATTCCATTCTTGCTTAGATTTTGCAAATGCATTGGCATTGGCAATTAAAGTGAAACTTGCACTGTCTTTTTTGGTGGTATCAGTAATTAATTTGGATTTATTATTTACATTATTTATTTCGGCTGTGGATGTATTATTTGATTTAATACTAGCATATGCCATAGTCGCACTGGTTTTTCGTCGCCATGCGTCTACATTGGGTCGGTCACCCCATTTTTGTTTAAAGTTTTGTTTGCCCTGAGTGATGGTATTTTTATTATCAAAATAAAAGCTACTGTTGCTGTTATTATTATTTTGTATAGGTAGAGGGGTGGACGTTATTTGGTCATTGTATAAATTTTTTTGACCAGCTTTATCGATGAACAGGTTTAGTAAATTTTCTTGTCTTAATTTCACTCTCTTCTCCCATCTTTTGGCAACTTCTTTTTGTATGTCAATAGGTAATTGATAAATATACTGAAGAGTGTCTTCCGTTTCAATTATCTCGATATTTTTTTGAATAGGAGCTATCCATTTTTTTCGGGCAATTATTGTTTCATATTGAGGGTTTGTTTTTAAAATGTTGCCAATGCTATCATAAGCAATTTTTGCAATACCTAACAGATCATTTTTGTAATTAATGTCACCTAAAAGTTCGAATGATTTTTCCTTTTGTTTATTATTTGTATTATTATTCTTTATTGATTTTACTAGCCATAAGTTAGCTTTATCAAATGCTTTGTTTTGTATGGCTAATTTAGCCATTTCGAAATATACAATATCTGCGTAGGGTTTATATTTTTCACGCTTCAACATGCGTTCTAATTCTTCTGCTAATTTTCCCCAAGAGATATCGGCATTTTTGGCCTCAATGCGGGTCATATTTATTTTAGCGTATACCCCAATGATGGGGTTAATGGAGCTTTCGTTTGCTTTTTTATACCAAGTATAAGCGTTTTTTGTATTATCTACTTTTTGCCATAACTGTGCAATTAAAAAATGCCATCTGCTTTTTGATATTTCATCAGGTGCGTTGTCTAAGGCGTCTGTTAAATATTTTGCTGCATTTTCATAGGACTCACTTATATAATATCCGTAAGCCAATTGCTCGTTTAAAAATGGATATAATCGTTTAGGAAATAAAGCGTCAGCCTTTAATAATTGTAATAAACTTATACCTTCATTAATTTCATTGGTTTCAAAATAGGTTCTTGCTTGCCAAACTAAAGATTCGTTCCTGATATTTACGTTTTCAAAAAATCGGTTATTTTCAGCAGTAGCGATACTAAACTTTCCATTTGTTTTTCTAAGATTGCTTCCAATTACTTGATCCATGCCATTTTCTTTTTGATCAAAAGAATAATTGATGAATTGTAAAATACTTGCAGCGGTGTCAAAATTTTTATGGTATAAATATGCTTTTGCTAATAAAAGGTAGGCATCATCAACGTAATTACTTCTTAAATCATGTAATACAATATTTGCATTGCAACGATAAATAATAGAATCGATGCTGTATTTTGAAGTATTAGCTAAATCATAGTCATAAAAAGAAAGCAAATTTGTATAGTCCTCCAAAAATAGATCCCTAGCTTTTTGTATTATATTTTTAAGGTCATCTTCGGCATTATATAAATAATTAAATTGGGAAACTGTATTTTGATATGCTCTTCGAGATAGGGTATATTTTTTATTCAGTAATTTTTCATAAGGCAAGGGACGCTCTTCTTCATAAACAACCACTTTTTCACTCATTCCTTTAACTACCGCTTTTGCTTTTTCATTTATATTTTTAATATTATTGTTAATCGCCCCATTTATTTTTTTCTGGTTACTATCTAAACTAGCATTTATCTTTTGTACAACTTTTAGTTTGTTTACATCGGTTATTTTTTTGGAAGTATCCTGTGCTATTACATGAATAGGGGAGCCAAGCATACATCCTATGATGAGCATGATTATTAAGTGAATATTTACTAGCTTGGGTATGGATTTCATAAATGGGTCAAAATCGCCTTAAAAATACAATTAATCCTTATTATTTGGTCAAAAATTGCTATACCATCGTATCTTTAACTAGCTTTTATTTCTATGGCAAATTTCGATATCAATAATACCTTTAAAAGAACGAGTAACACCTATCGTTTAGTGGTCATGAATGATGACACTTACGACGAAGTTGTGGCATTTAGGCTGTCTCGAAAATCTGTATATGTAGGGTTAAGTATTTCATTTATTCTTTTGGTTGGATTAACAATTGCTTTAATTGCATTTACCCCTTTAAAGTATTATATACCAGGTTACGGAACCAAAGAGAGTAGGTCAACGCTTCAATTACTTAAAATTAGAACCGATTCACTAGAACAAACCATTCATGTTAAAGAACAATATCTTGAAGGATTAAAAAAGGTATTAACCGAAGGGAATCCTCAACAATTAGACACTTTGCCTTTACAACTTCCAGAGAGTAAACAATCCATCGATTAATTCTGTATTCTTGAAAGTTTCTAAAACACCAAAAAACGGTACCAATTGGGTAAAATTTGCTGGTTTAGCGAGTCAATGGGCTATCGCACTTACCATCTTACTTTTTGTAGGTGCTACCATCGATAAAAAATGTATCTCCTATTATACCACCCCTATTTTTATTTGGATATTACCTTTTTTATTTATCATTATTTCATTAATCAGTATCATAAAACAAACAAAATTATAAAACCTATTATATGAATTTTAAAAAATTAGTACCCCTTTTAATCTTGTTTGTAATAGTCAATATGATATTAATACTTGGATATGAAAATAATTGGGCAGAAGGGTTAAAACATAAATTTATCATGACTGTAAATTTGATGTTAGTTAGTATGTCTGTTTTTAATTTTCTGAGAATAAGAAAAATGAAAGCCACTAATCCTCATGCAATGGTGAGATCTGTAATGGTGGGCACCCTTTTAAAAATGCTTTTTTTTGCAGGTGCTGCACTTATATATGCTTCTCAAAAATTGGGTCCAGTAGGGATACCCACTTTACTTATTTGTATGGGGCTTTATTTATTATACACTTGGTTAGAGATTCAATGGACCTTACAAAAGAAATAGTTTTGCTATGGCCAAAGTGGAACATCCTTTACAAGCCTTAAAAGCATATTTGCCCACTGGTTCTTTTGAACCAGTAGTAGATTTAATTAATTTTTATAAGGTTCACTTAACTGTTACTAAGGCAAGAAAATCTGTATTAGGAGATTATCGACATCCTTTTTTAGGGTCCAACCATAAAATATCGGTAAATGGAAATTTAAATAAATTTGAATTTTTAATTACCCTTTTACATGAATTAGCCCACCTTCTTTGTTTTGAACAATATAAAAATAGGGTGGAAGCACATGGTAAAGAATGGAAAAATATTTATGGTCAATTATTAGTGCAGTTTATTAAACTTGAAATTTTTCCTGATGATATCCGTAAAAGTTTGCAAAAAACTTTGTTAAATCCGGCTGCTACTGCTAATGGTGAAACCGCTCTATTATTGGTTTTGAGAACATATGATGCTGTCAAAAAAGAGGGACAGACCTATGTGGCTCATTTGCCTGAAGGAACGGTTTTTGAATCCTTACAAGGCCGTGTATTTAAAAGAGGCGCAAAAAGAAGAATTAGAATTGAATGTGTTGAGATCTCTACGGGGCATGTATACTCATTTAGTCCCTTAACTGAGGTTAAAGTAATTCAATAAAAAATGCCTCGAATTATCGAGGCATTTTTTATAAGAAAGAATTTTTAAGCTTACTATGCCACAGCTTGTTTTACTAGGTCGGCAGCTTCACTAAGTAAGATAGCAGATTGAACTTTTAATCCACTCTCATCTATTAATTTTTTAGCTTCTACTGCATTGGTCCCTTGTAAACGAACAATGATAGGGATATTAATATTTCCTAATTTGTTAAAGGCTTCAATTACCCCAGCAGCCACACGATCACAACGAACGATACCACCAAAGATGTTAATTAAAATTGCTTTTACATTAGGGTCTTTCATGATAATTCTAAATCCTGCTTCAACTGTTTGTGCGTTGGCTGTACCACCTACATCTAAGAAGTTAGCAGGTTCGCCACCACTTAATTTAATCATATCCATGGTAGCCATAGCTAAGCCAGCACCATTTACCATACAACCCACATTGCCATCTAATTTAACAAAGTTTAAATTAAATTCACCAGCTTCTACTTCCGTTGGATCTTCTTCAGATACATCTCTCATGGCTAATAAATCTGCATGACGCATTAAGGCATTGTCATCTAAATTCATTTTACAATCCACTGCAATTATTTTGTCATCCGAAGTTTTAAATAAAGGATTAATTTCCAACATGGCACAGTCTAAGCCAACATAGGCGTTATATAAATTGGTAACAAATTTTACGCAATTTTTTAAAGCTTCACCACTTAAACCTAAGTTGAAAGCGATTTTTCTAGCTTGAAAACCTTGTAATCCACCACCTGGGTGAACCCACTCTTTAAATATTTTTTCGGGTGTATTGTGTGCTACTTCTTCAATATCCATTCCGCCTTCTGTACTATACATGACTACATTCATCCCTTTTGCACGATCTAATAAAATAGATAAATAAAATTCTTTTGTGGGTTGAGGGCCTTCATAGTAAACATCTTGAGCTACTAATATTTTACTTACTAGTTTTCCTGCAGGACCAGTTTGAATGGTAACCAGGGTGCCACCTAAAATGTTTTTAGCAAAGTTGGCAATATCATCGGCAGATTTACCTACTGCAACACCTCTTTGTTCAGTGCCTTCAATTTTACCTTTACCACGACCACCTGCGTGTATTTGTGCTTTAACAACAGCAAACTTATTGTTGGTTTCAGTGGCTATTTTTTGATAAGCAGCCACAGCCGCTTCAACTGTTTCAACAGCAACCCCTTCTTGAACGGGTACATTATACTTTTTTAGTAATTCCTTAGCTTGATACTCATGCAGGTTCATACAAATAAAATTTTGGCGAAGATACTAGATTATAGGCATATTTTTGATTACAAAAGGAGCTAAAATTATATTTTGTTGTTTAAACATTGATATATAACTTTACTTTCTAAAAACTAATTAAACAATCCTAAACTAAAATTGTAAAAAATGAAAAAAATCATGTTTGCTATGGCTTTGATACTTGTATCTACTGCCATGTTCGCTTTCGCTCCAAAAAACGGAAAAAACGATGTAACTACTTTTACTGTTGATGCTACTAAAAGCAAGGTAGATTGGACAGGTTCTAAAAAAAGTGATTTTCATACTGGTTATTTTCCAGTAAAATCTGGTTCTGTAAAAGTAGATGGTGGTAAACTAGTAGGTGGTAGTTTTGTAATTAATGTTGCGGGTTTAAAAGTAACAGATGCTGCTGGTGATCGTTTACAAGGTCATTTGTCTTCAGCTGATTTCTTTGATATTGCAAAATTTGGTGAAGCAACTTTCACTATTACAAGTGTTACTTATACTAAAGCAGACAAAGCCACTATTGCTGGCGAACTTAGTTTAAAAGGTGTTAAAGCGCCAGTTAGTTTCACTGCGACAATTAGAAATGCGGATGACAAAGGGTTCTTTGCTGAAGCTTTCTTCCCATTTGATCGTACAGTATTTGGCATCAACTATGGTATAGGAATGGTAGATACTGATGTTCAATTAGCGATTCACATTTATGGTACAAAATAGTTTTAATTAAGCTATTTTATAATATTAAAAAGGCTCCCAAAATTGGGAGCCTTTTTAATTAAATGATAAGAGGTTATTATACTGCGTAACGTTCTTTTAAAATATGCAAATGATGCAATGCATGTCCAAAAATAATAAAGCCTAATGCATTTACAGAAATGGGATGTCCACTCGCTGTACCCATCGATTTCATTTGCTGCTCTGTGAAGGAAGCAAAAAGTAAATTGGTTGATTGTCTTACCACTCGCCATTCTGTAAGCATCTCTTTCCAGTTTCTATTTTCAGCTGTTCCATTTTTCGCGTATTCATTTTCATCAAAACCTAATAAAGCAGCTGGTTCGTTTCTAGCAATAGCTAAGGCGCGATAAGCAAAAATTCTTTCGGTATCAATTACGTGTTGAAACATTTGCTTTATAGTCCATTTATCGGGGCCATAAGCAAAATTCGTTCTTTCGGCAGGAATAGCAGCCCAAGATTCTGTGATACGCTCATGATATTGTTGCACTAAGATGGAATAATCTTTTCCACTGGTGTAATTAATATAAGTTTGATGAAATTTACCATATTCAGTGGCACTGGGTCTAGGCATGATTTTTATTTTTTTATTTTTGATTTGAAAGCTACTTGTTTGGCCAAAACTAATGCGTTATTGGCATTCACAATTCCTCCAGCAGCTACCATTTGGGAAAGTGTTTTAGTAAAGTCTTTTTGTGGAATCGTAAAACTCGTTTTTGTATCAGCGGGTTTCCATACCGAGTTCATGATAATTTCTTTTACCTGAATAGCCGTTAAATTAGGATAGTAAGCTCTAATTAAAGCAGCAATATGTGAAACAATAGGGGATGCCATACTTGTCCCTTGTAAATAACCAAAACTGTGCAAGCCAGGTATAGTAGAATAAATTTTGTTCCCTGGTGAAAATACATCCACAATTTTTGGACCATAATTACTAAAGTCGGTAAGCAAACTGCCATTAATAAAAATAGCACTACTTGCTCCAATGGTAAGTATATTTTTTGCTGTGTCTTTGTGTAAAAAAGAAACAGGATTTGGATAAACACTTTTAAGGTCTAAATCATAGGCTTCATTTCCAGCCGAATGAATTAATAAAACATCTTTTTGTGCTGCATATCTAATAGCGCTATCCACCCAAGGTTGTTCTGGTGAAAAAGATTTGCCAAAACTCATGTTAATAATTTTAGCACCATTGTCAACTGCATAAAAAATTGCTAAGGCAATATCTTTATCATATTCGTCTCCATCAGGAACAGCTCTAATTCCCATAATTTTTATACAATTGGGGGACCATTTAATACTGCTATCAGGAATACTAGCCACTAAACCTGCAACATGAGTGCCATGTTTTGCATTAGGCCCTGTGATATCTGGATTACCGTAAAATCGATCATTAATAGCATTATAATTATCACCTATAATTGTTCTTGCATTAAGGGGAGGATTTTGTTTTGCAGTAGAAGCAATCTCTTTGCCTTCGATATATTCACCTAAGTCCTCGATTAGTTCTTTAAAGCTTGTTTCTTTTTCAATGCCTAAAATTGGGGCAGTTCTTAAATAGGCCATCTTGGCCTCTAAAACAGTTCTGCTAATAGGTTGATAATCGGCAAGTGTTTGAATGGTAAAGCTAGAGTCACTTAGTTCTTTTAATAGTATACCGCCAATTTTTTTAATCGCCGAAAAAGCCATTTTTAAATATTGCAAATTGGCAGCGTCTTCATCAGAGAATTCAACTTCTTTGGCTGCATCCAACCAATCTTGGTATTGTTTAAATTGAGTTTTAGACCAATGGGTAGAGTCAATTTTTACATTTTCAAAAGCTAATTTGTAAGCGTGATATATTCTTGTTTTTTCACTTGCTGCTTTATTAATATTTTGTCCTTTACTATTACCTAAGAAATTCCAGCCTCTTATATCATCAATATATCCATTATGATCATCATCAATACCATTGCCTGGAATCTCTTTGGTATTTATCCATAAATAAGGTTTAAGATCCAATTGATTGGTGTCGATACCTCCATCAATTACTGCAACAATAATGGAGGTAGGTTTTTGAGGGAGGCTTGCTAATTGTTGATAGGCTTTTACTAAACTTATGCCGTGCACTGAATCCGAACTATAATCTTTCCAATGCCAATTTTGTGAAGCCATTTTTTGACACCATCCTATATGAACAATCCATAAAAAAGAAACACTTAGAATTAGTTTTTTCATACCCACTACAAATCAAATTTAATGCCTTGAGCTAAGGGTAAATGGGTGCTCCAATTTATGGTATTAGTTTGTCTTCGCATATAGGCTTTCCAAGCGTCAGAGCCACTTTCACGTCCACCTCCAGTTTCTTTCTCTCCACCAAAAGCACCTCCAATCTCGGCGCCACTAGTGCCAATATTAACATTGGCAATGCCACAATCGCTTCCACTAGCCGATAAAAACAATTCAGACTCACGCATGTTTAAAGTCATTATAGCGGAAGACAATCCCTGTGGTACATTATTTTGAATAGCAATTGCTTCTTGGATGTTGGTGTATTTCATTACATATAAAATAGGCGCAAATGTTTCATGTTGTACAATTTTATAATGGGGGAGTACTTCTGCAATACATGGTTTTACATAACATCCACTTTCATAACCAGCGCCCTCTAAAACACCACCTTCTACTAAAAATTTTCCACCTTCTTTTTTACATGCATCAATAGATTGTAAATACATCTTTACAGCGTCTACATCAATTAAAGGACCCATGTGATTATTACTATCTAAAGGATCTCCGATTTTAATTTGTGCATATGCTTTTGTTAATTTAGCCACAAAACTATCGTATACTTTTTCTTGAATAATTAAACGTCTTGTGCTGGTACATCTTTGTCCTGCAGTGCCCACTGCTCCAAATACAGCTCCAATTAAAGACATGTCCAAATCTGCATTTTCGGTAATGATGATGGCATTATTGCCGCCTAATTCTAAAATAGTTTTTCCTAATCGACCTGCTACTGCCTTATTTAATTCTTTTCCCATTCTTGTTGATCCTGTCGCAGAAACTAATGGGATGCGTGTATCATTACTTATCCATTCGCCTACTTCACGACCTCCTTGTACCAAAGAGTTTACACCTTCTGGTACTTGGTTAGCAGCAAATACTTTTGCAACAATTTGTTGAACTGCATTACCACAGATAGGTGCTTTTTCGCTAGGTTTCCAAATTGTAACATTGCCACAAACCCATGCTAAAGCTGCATTCCAACTCCATACCGCCACAGGGAAATTAAAAGCCGAAATGATACCTACAATTCCTAATGGATGCCACTGTTCATACATTCTATGTAAAGGTCTTTCGCTATGCATGGTGAGTCCATATAATTGTCGAGATAAGCCCACTGCAAAATCACAGATATCAATCATCTCTTGTACCTCTCCTAAACCTTCTTGTAAACTTTTACCCATTTCATAACTCACTAATTGACCTAAAGCATTTTTTTCTTTTCTTAAGGCCTCTCCTAATTGTCGAACTACTTCTCCTCTTTTGGGGGCTGGCCAATTACGCCATTGTGTAAAGGCAGTTTCTGCTTGATGAATAATTTGCTGGTAGGCAGCAGCATCGGTAGTTTTTACAGTCCCAATTAATTGATTATTGACAGGGGAGAATGAGTTTATGGTTAAGCCTGTACTTTTTATCCACAGCGTACCTGTTGAACTTCCCTCATTTTCTTTTTGAATCTGAAGTTGTTGTAAAAATTCCATAATTATTTTTTAATTTTTTCAATAATGTTGGTGGTCGAAAAACCATCCACAATGGGATTGATTATTACTTTACCACCCGCAGCAATCACTTCTTTAGCACCTACAATTGTTTCAATGGTATAATCTCCACCTTTTACTAATACATCAGGTAAAAGATTGCTTATTAATTCATAGGGTGTATCTTCTTCAAATATCACCACTGCATCAACTAATACGAGATTGGCTATAACTAAAGCACGGCTATGTGTGTTGTTGATGGGGCGAGTAGGGCCTTTTAATCTTTGCACGCTTGCATCACTATTAAGCCCCACTATTAAAAAGTCTGCTTCTCTTGCTGCTTGCGCTAAAGAAAATAAATGACCTTCATGTAAAATATCAAAACAACCATTGGTGAAAGAAACAGTTTTACCTGCTACTCGCCAAGCACTCATCATTGCTTTAGCTTGGTCAATTGTCATTATTTTTTTCTCAATACCTTCTGTGAATCTCATGTTACTTAGCAGGTTTATTGATAAATGGAAGGATAACTAAACTAAGCCCTCCCAATACTAATACTATAATAAATTGGGAAAACCATTGTAATGTTCCATTGGCTAATCCCAAAGTATATTCAATACCATTTAATTCTAAAACTTTTGCCATGAAAAAAGCATAGGCGCCAATGCCTCCTGGTGTTAAAATCATACCAATACTTGCATAAGCCAGGCAACTCAAAGCAGTGGACATTGAGCTAGCGGTTCCTTCGGTACCATACAATCCAATATAAGTGGCAAATAAATACAGAAACCAAATGCCAAAAGAATAAGCAAAAAATAAATTATGTTTTTTTAATTTGGTAGCACTTATAATACCTTCCCAAATGCCTAAAAATATATGTTTTATTTTAGCTGTTGCATGGGTCAATTTTTTTCTAAAAAGAAATGCCACCAAAAAGGCTAAAAGTAAAATCCCAATTATTATATAGGTAAATAAGTAACTCTCATTTTGTGGAGCGCCAGTTTGTGTTTTTTGTAATTGATGCCATCCCGTTTGAATAACATTAAATTGAAAACATAGGGCCAGTAAAAAAACAATCCCCAAACTAAGTACATCAAAGGCTCTTTCGGCAACAATGGTACCTACAATTTTTTCGGCAGGTACATTTTCATATTTGGATAAAAGGGTACATTTTAATACTTCTCCTAAACGCGGTACAGCTAAATTGGCTAAATACCCAATTAAAACCGCTAAATAAGTATTGGCAATAGATGGTTTATAACCCAATGGCTCCATAATTAAACGCCATCTTAGGGCTCTTAGTAAATGGGATAGACCCAATATAAAGAAGACCGGAATAATGATCCAGAATTTTGAATGGGCTAGGGCAATCTTAAATTTATCCCATTCCTGAGGGGGTATTTGGTGTAAACTCCACCAAATCAATAATATGCCAATGAAGAAAAAGAAGGCTATTTTAAGGAATTTACCCACGATAAACAATTTTAAGTACCCTGCAATTTACAACCAATTGTCTAGAAAAAGGGGGTAGATTTTGTCCTAATTAAGGTAGTTTCCGGGCCGTTTCTTAAAGTGCTTACTATTATGTACCTTTGCCAACTCAAAGTTGGTTCTGAGTTAAACCCAAAAGGAATGTCTGAAAAAAAACGAATTTTATACATCGCAACTGAAATGTCACCTTATTTAGAGTTGACAGAGTTTGCTGAGATAATTAATAAGTTAGCTATTAAGAGTAACGATAGCGGACTCGAAGTTCGTTGTATTATGCCCCGATTTGGTGTTATTAACGAAAGACGCCATCGATTACACGAAGTAGTTCGTTTATCTGGCATTAATGTTCAAGTGGATGGAGATGATTATCCATTACAAATTAAAGTGGCTTCACTTCCTAATGCCCGATTACAAGTATACTTTTTAGAAAACGAAGACTTCTTTAAACGTAAGCAAATTTTTCACGACGAAAGCGAAACTTGGTTCGAGGATAATGCCATGAGAACAGTTTTCTTTTGTAGAGGTGCCTTAGAAACAGTTAAGAAATTTGGATGGCCTCCCGACATTATTCATTGTAGTGGTTGGATGACTGGCTTAATTCCAGCGTATATAAAAACTGCCTTTAAAAAAGAACCAGTTTTCTCTAATTCGAAAGTAATATTCACCATTGGTGCTAATACTTTCGAAGAAAAACTAGGCAAAGATTTTTTAGCAAAAGCTTTAATTAATGCCAATATCAAAGACAAAGATTTAGAAGCCTTTAAAGATTTAAACAACGCTGCTTTATTTAGAGGGGGTGCTTCCTATGCCGATGCAATTAGTTTTGGTTCTGACATAGTAGATAAAAAATTAATGTCTGAATTCTCTGCAGTGAAAGGCAAAAAAGTTGTTCCTTTTAATGGATGGGATTCCGATTTAACAGAGTATTTAGATTTATACAACGAACTTGCAGGCAAGTAAAGACAAAAAAATTCAATGGCATCATCTACTATAGTTCAACGCTTTTCATTTATTGTTTTCTCCTTTTTTATTTTTTCTGCCTGTACTAGAATTGGCACTACAGAATTGGGACTAGGTTTGCTCCCTCCAATAGATGCATTTAATACCAAGGATACTGTTTTGGAAGTAGAAACTGAAACAGTGGAAAGGCCAGACTCTTTAAGAATTTATGGCTCTGATGATCATTTAGTAGGTACCCTTACCAATGACCCATTGTTTGGTGCCACAAATGCCAATATGTTCTTTCAACTAAAGCCTACTTATTTCCCTTACTATATTAAAGGGAGTATAGATAGTGTTGTAATTGATTCTGCTTTTTTAATTTTATCATATAGAGGTTTTTATGGAGACTCCACAAAGCCTGTAAAATTGAACTTAAGAAAGATTAGTGCCAGCACCCCATTATCTACCGACTCCACTTGGGCTAGTAATTACCCCAATGCATATAATATTCAATCCGATGATGTGGTCGCGGATCCCTTTACCTTAGACTTTACTAAAGTTCATGACTCTGTAATTAATAGATTTGAAGCAGCTAAAGATCAAATTCGAATACCAATTAATAAAAAGTACATTACTAAATTTTTCAAAGAATTTGATTCTACCAATGCTTATAAAACAGATACTACTTTAAGACAATATTTTCCTGGATTTGCCTTGAGTACTGACGCCAATACTAACAACAATGTTTTAGTAAGAATTAGTTTATTGGATACCAATACTAAATTGGCATTATACTATTCCACCAATTCTACTGCAGGTACTGCAACACCTGGCCAAAGAGATACGGTGGTTGATTATTTTAAATACACCATTTATGATAATGGTGACGTAAACTTTGTAACAAGAAAAAGAACAGGATCTGAATTGGCCAATCATTTAGGGAAAGCTAATGACTCATTGGTGTATATGCAAACTAGCCCTGGTACTATGATAAAGGTTAAAATTCCAGGGTTAAAGAATTTTGCTAACAAAGTGGTTCATCGTGCCGAACTAATTGCCGAACAAGTACCCTCTACCAATCCTTCTCCATTTGAAGCCCAAATGTATCCGCCTAATTATTTATTCTTAGGGGCTTATGATAGTGCTTCTGGTAGAATCCGAAACATACCAAACGACTATCAAGGAACGGTAAATACTACTGCCTTCGGTATTTTTGGAGGTCGATTAACGTATAAGTCAATCCAAGGCTATGATAAAGTAGCTTCTTATAATTTTAGTATTAGTAGATATGTTCAAGGAGTAATCTCGAGAAAAGATTCCATTTTTGACATGAGAATTATCGCACCTGTGAATGACTCAGTTAAATATGTACCACCTTATCCTAATAATATTACTGCGGGGAGTGATTATTTAACATCCTCCTTAGGAAATCAGCCAGCATTAGGCCGAGTAAGATTGGGGGGAGGTAAACATTCCAAATTTAAAATGAGATTACATATTTATTATTCCGATTTATAATCATTAGACATTATTTATATATTTGCACTTTAAATCATAAACTATGCCCTATTTATTTACATCAGAGAGCGTTTCAGAAGGACATCCAGACAAAGTAGCGGATCAGATTTCTGACGCCTTAATTGACAACTTTTTAGCATTTGATCCACAATCAAAAGTGGCTTGTGAAACTTTAGTTACAACAGGCCAGGTAATCTTGGCGGGTGAAGTAAAATCTAAAGCTTATTTAGATGTTCAAACTATTGCACGTGATGTAATCAAGAAAATAGGATATACAAAAAGTGAATATATGTTTGAAGCGGATAGCTGTGGTGTATTAAGTGCTATCCACGAACAATCTGCTGATATTAACCAAGGGGTGGATAGAAAGAAAAAAGAAGAGCAAGGTGCTGGTGACCAAGGGATGATGTTTGGTTATGCAAGCAATGAAACAGAAGATTATATGCCATTGGCTTTAGACTTAGCGCACAAAATTTTAATTGAATTAGCTGCTTTAAGAAGAGAGAACAAGGCTATTAAATATTTAAGACCAGATGCAAAATCTCAGGTAACCTTAGAGTACAACGACAAAAACGAGCCAGTGCGTATCGATGCAATCGTTGTATCTACTCAACATGATGATTTTGATGCAGAAGGAAAGATGTTAGCGAAAATCAAAAAAGATATCGTTGAGATTTTAATTCCAAGAGTAAAAGCAAAATATAAGAAATACGCTAAGTTGTTTAACAACGATATTAAGTATCATATTAACCCAACAGGTAAGTTTGTAATTGGTGGACCACATGGTGATACTGGTTTAACAGGCCGTAAAATTATCGTAGACACTTACGGTGGTAAAGGTGCACACGGTGGTGGTGCTTTCTCTGGTAAAGATCCAAGTAAGGTAGACCGTTCAGCTGCTTATGCTACGCGTCACATTGCCAAAAACTTAGTAGCTGCAGGTGTAGCGAGCGAAGTATTGGTGCAAGTTTCTTACGCGATTGGTGTGGCTAAGCCAACATCTATCAACGTAAACACTTACGGTACTGCGAAAGTAAAATTAACGGATGGTCAAATTGGTAAATTAGTAGAGAGTGTATTTGATATGCGTCCTTACTTTATCGAGCAACGTTTAAAGTTAAGAACACCAATGTATAGCGAAACTGCTGCTTACGGACATATGGGTCGCAAGAACGAAACAGTGACTAAAACATTTACAAGCCCAGATGGTAAAACAAAAACCATGAAAGTGGAATTGTTTACTTGGGAGAAATTAGATTATGTAGCGAAAGTGAAAAAAGCTTTCGGTTTAAAATAGTTGAATGATTTTAAATAAAGGCCCGTTCCGATTTTTCTGGACGGGCCTTTTATTTTGTCTAATAAATTAATACCAATGAAAGATCACAAATCAGCATCTGAAATTAATCCTTGGAAAAAAATAGGAGATAAATTAGTGTACGATAATCCTTGGATTAGTTTAACGGAGTATGATGTTATTACACCTGCTGGTACTGAAAGTATTTATGGTAAAGTACATTTTAAAAATATTGCTGTAGGCGTTATCGCTATCGATAGCAATGAGGATACCTATTTAGTAGGTCAGTATCGGTTCCCCTTAGATTTATATAGTTGGGAAATCCCTGAAGGAGGGTGTCCAGAAGGTACAGATTGGTTATCTGCTGCTAAGAGAGAACTAAAAGAAGAAACTGGGTTGGAAGCTAATTCTTGGACTGAAATTTTACAAATGCACGTATCTAATTCTGTTTCCGATGAATTTGCTGTTGTGTATGTGGCCAAAGATTTAGTGGCGGGGGAATCTAGCCCCGAAGAAACTGAAGACTTGCAAATTATTAAAATGCCTTTTGAGCAGGCTGTTAATTGGGTGATGGAAGGTAAAATTACTGACTCCATATCGGTCGCAGCTATCCTAAAATGGAACTTACTTAAAAACAAAAAAGGTTAACTTTGACGCATGCAGGAAAGAAGAAATCACTCAGATAGAAAGTTTACTGGACCAAGACGTTTTGGACCAAGACCCGCTACTACCGAAAGAAAATTTATAATTGGTCGTCAACCCATTTTGGAATCCTTCAGTTCAGATACGAATATTGAGAAAATTCTGATTCAAAAAAATGCGCAAGGAGAAGGTTTAAGTGAAATAAAAAAAGCAGCTTTAGACAATAATATACCCATTCAATTGGTGCCTATTGAAAAGCTCAATGGAATGACTAAAGCAAATCATCAAGGGGTATTGGCTTTTATTTCCATGGTAAAATACATGGATCTACAAGAAGTAATCGATTTTGTAGTTGCTAAAGGGGAGACCCCTTTATTTATGATGCTCGATGGGGTTACTGATGTGCGTAATATAGGAGCCATTAGCAGAAGTATTCATTGTTGTGGTGCTCAAGCATTAATTATACCAGACAAGGGGGTAGGTGCTTTAAATGAAGAAGCCTTTAAAAGTAGTGCAGGTGCTTTAGAGCATATTCAAGTGGTTCGCGTAAGTAGTTTATTAAAAGCAGTTGACACACTTCATTTAAATGGCATTCAGGTGTTTACTTCTGAAATGCGTGCCGACAGAAATGTACATGAATTGGATCTCACTATTCCTTCTTGTATTATTATGGGAGATGAGGGTAGAGGCGTTCAACCTTTTTTAGCTAAAGCCGCCGATTATTTCTTTAAAATTCCAATGGCTACTAATTTCGATTCATTTAATGTCTCGGTAGCAGCAGGTATTATTTTGTACGAGTCAATGAAGCAAAGAATGTTTAGTGCTAAATAATCACCCATGAGTTCGGTTAAATTCAAATTAAATCTAGTACCTCAAAAATCGAATATTCTAATCAACTATTCGGATTCCTTGTTTTTAGTGGGGTCTTGTTTCACCGAAAATATGGGGGCTAAGTTTAAGCATCATTTATTTTCTGTTTATGAAAACTCGCATGGCATTTTATTTAATCCAATTAGTGTTTGTAATGCTTTGGAAGATTGTATCCAACTAAAACAATATCATGCCAAAGAATTATTTTTATTAAACGAGCTTTGGCATTCATGGCAACACCATAGTCGATTTTCAGACATTACACCTGAAGGTGCTTTAGAAAAAATAAATGATGCTATTGCAACGGCACATCTTCATTTAAAATCAGCCAAGCATATAGTGATTACTTTGGGTTCGGCCTGGTTGTATGAAATAACTAAAGAGGCACCCTCTGGTGAGGGTATGGTGGTGGCTAATAATCATAAAGCTCCTGCCAACTGGTTTTTCAAAAAATTGATAAATCCAGATGCCTTAATTGAAAAACTTAATTCTTTAGTTCATAAATTAAAAATTTTTAATCCCGATTTACATATAATTTTTACAATTAGCCCAGTTCGACATTTAAGAGAAGGGCTAGTGGATAACAATCGAAGTAAAGCAGTGCTTATTCAAGCAGTTCATGAATTGGTTGGAAAGCATAACCAGTTAAGTTATTTTCCTGCCTATGAATATGTGATTGATGATTTACGAGATTATCGTTTTTATGCCGAAGATTTAGTACATCCCAATTACACAGCCACTCAATATGTTTGGGAAAAATTTATCGAAACCTATATGCCCAATCTTACTCAACAGGCTATGAAGCAGGTAGCGGAAATACAATTAGCAAAGCAGCATAAGCCCTTTTTTGCTGGTTCCATAGAACATCAAAAATTTTTAAATTCCATGATCCAAAAAACGGAACAATTACAATTAGATTGCCCTTTCTTGGACTTAGCTTCAATCCTTGCTTCTTTTAAAGCATCTATTCTCAAATAATTACTTAATTTAGGAGTCTAAATTATACGTATGCGATTATTGCCATTGATTGCCTCTGCAGTCGTTACTGTAGCATTGATTTCTGTGCTTGATAAACAACTAACTATAGGGAGTTCCAAAACGCCAAAACTCGGGTATTTTTTATCTCCACAACAAGGTTTTTGGAAAAATGCTGAAAAAGTAGAATCAAGTTTTGATGCTTCTATTGTGGCAAGTGAATTGAAAGGGAATGTGGATGTATATATGGACGATCGCTTGGTGCCACATATTTATGCGGATCATGATGAAGATGCTTATTTTGTTCAAGGCTATTTACATGCCAAATTTAGATTATGGCAAATGGATTTTCAAACAAGAGTGGCTTCGGGACGTTTAAGTGAAATAGCAGGTGCTGATAAATTATCTATCGATCGTTTTTTTAGAAGATTAGGAATGGTGTATGGGGCAGAGCAAACTGAAAAATATATTGATGAAAATAATCCTGTAATGAAAGCAACTGTGGATGCTTACACTGCAGGGGTAAATGCCTATTTAAAACAATTAGCCCCTGAAGATTTGCCATTTGAATATAAGTTAATGAACTATGAGCCAGAAGCTTGGACGCCTAAAAAGACTTATCTCTTTTTAATGTTTATGTCCTATGACTTAACAGGTCGAGCTGCTTCCGCTGATTTGCAATTAACCAATACCAGAGATTATTTAGGCTATGATTTGTTTGATAAATTATATACCAATCAACAAGATTCTTTAGACCCTATTATTCCAAAAGGCACCAACTTTGCAAAAGCTTCAATAGTGCCCATTAAGCCCATCAATGCGGATAGTAATTATTTAAGAAAAGGCATTCTTGGGGTTGCCAATAATAGCACAGCAACACCTGAAGCTCCTGATAAAAATAACGGCTCTAATAACTGGGCAGTGGGAGGTAGTAAAACAAAATCAGGACGTCCTATTTTGTGTAGTGACCCTCATTTAGGATTAAACTTACCTTCTCTTTGGTATGAGGTTCAAATTACAACACCTACTCATAGTACTTATGGCGCTAGTTTCCCAGGTTCTCCTGCAGTAATTATAGGGTTTAATGATAGCGTAGCCTGGGGTGTTACCAATGCAGGACGAGATGTATTAGATTATTATGAATTAAAATTTAAGGATAGTACTCAAAAAGAATATTGGTTCAATGGACAGTGGCAGGCGACTACCAATAGAACCGAAATAATTAAAGTAAAAGATAGTGCCGATGTTATTGAAAATATTGCGATGACACATTGGGGGCCAACTATGTTTGATGGTCATTATCAAAATCCTCAATCCATGGGACGTAATTTAGCGGTAAAATGGACAGGACATAATGCCTCTACTGGAGTAGAAACTTTTTATAAATTAAATAGAGCAAAAAACTTTGATGATTATATAGCGGCTATTTCTTTATGGAAATGCCCTGGTCAAAATTTCGCCTTTGCCTCAAAAACTGGAGATATTGCTATTAAACAACAAGGTAGTTTTGTAGCAAGATGGGAGCGTCAAGGAGATTTCATCATGCCTGGTCAGGATAGTAGTTATGACTGGCAAGGCATAATTCCGAATGAAGAGAATCCATTTATAAAAAATCCCGAAAGAGGATTTATTAGTAGTGCAAATCAAAAATCTGTAGAGCCTTTGTACCCTTATTATTTAGGAACAGCAGCTTCTTTCCCTTTGTATAGAGGTATTAGTGTAAATAAAAGATTACAAGGAATGAATCAAATTACGCCCGAAGACATGATGCATTTGCAAACTGATAATTACAATGTGTTTGCACTTACTGCAAGACCTGCATTAAATAAATTTATTGATCCTACTAAGTTGAGTGTTGATGCTCAAAGATGGGTAAAACAAATGAATGATTGGGATTTGTATAATAATGAACATTCCACTGGTATTACTATTTTTAAAACAATTTGGGATAGTGTGGAGAATGCAGTTTGGGGCGATGAACTAGCAGGAGCTTCCGTGCCATTAACTAAGCCAGAAGATTTTGTATTGCTAGACCAAATGTGTAAGGATACCAATTTTAGTATTGCTGATGATATAAGAACAAAAAATAAAGTAGAAACTTTAAGGGAAGAAGTTATGATTGGCATTGAGAATGCCACCCAAAAACTTCTTAGTTTAGAAAAAGAAAATAAATTAGAATGGGCTAGTTTTAAAGCAACAAGAGTTACTCATTTAACAAAAATACCTGCTTTAAGCCGACTCAATTTGCCCATTGGAGGTGGCGTGAATATTTTAAATGCCACCACCGATGTACATGGACCAAGCTGGAGAATGGTGGTTCATTTAACAGACGAAATAGAGGCTTATGGTTTATATCCAGGAGGGCAGAGCGGTAATCCAGGAAGTCCTTATTATGATAGTTTTGTGGACTATTGGGCGGCAGGCAAATATTATCGACTTTTATTTTTACCTAAAGATAAACTCGTAAATCATGAGAGAACTAAATGGCATATTCAATTTAAAACAGCGTAAGCATTAAAAATATTTTATGAAAATGAATCAATTAAAAATACCAATCAGCATTTTATTGTCGGCAATATTAACTTTCGCTATTGGTATCTATGCAGCTTTGCCTTGGTGGTCTTTTGTAATAACTAATGCTATTATTTCCATGGTGATTGTTCAAAAGCCTTGGATTTCTTTTTTAACAGGTGCCATAGGGGTTTCTTTAATATGGGTGGGATTGGCCTTGGGTATTGACAGCGCTAATAATCATATTCTATCAACAAAAGTGGCTCAAATTTTACCTTTAGGAGGGTCTTATATAAAGTTGATTATGGTTACTGGTATCATAGGTTTTTTACTAGGAGGATTGGGCTCCTTAACTGGAAGCTTTGTAAGAAAATAATATTGGCATATCTTTGTAATGAATTTGCTTA
Organism: Bacteroidota bacterium; assembly: GCA_947452905.1. Lineage (GTDB taxonomy): Bacteria > Bacteroidota > Bacteroidia > Chitinophagales > Chitinophagaceae > Sediminibacterium. The sequence goes on from CANGEP010000001.1 coordinate 171,289, forward strand.
ACCTGTAATTGAGCTTAAATTTATTTTATGTCAGTACTTCATAACCGTGTCTCCAATAAGGAGCTAAAGGAAAAATTGTTTCAAGAAAATTTTCCAAGAACTACCATCAGTTTTTACCAGTATTTTACAATACAAGATCCACAGGTGTTTAGAGATGAAATGTATAGTGCTTTACATGCACTTCAAGTTTTTGGTAGAATTTATATTGCCAGTGAAGGAATCAATGCTCAAATAAGTGTGCCCACTCATTTACTCGAAAACCTCAGAGATTATTTATATTCTTTTAGCCCTTTAAAGGGACTAAGACTCAATATAGCAGTGAATGATGATGGTAAAAGTTTTTGGGTACTACGAATAAAAGTACGAGACAAAATTGTAGCAGATGGCATAGTAGATCCTAGTTTTAGTATGGAGAACAAAGGGAAATATGTAAATGCACAACAGATGAATGAACTTTTAACTGATGATGAAACCATCGTCATAGACATGCGTAATCATTATGAATACGAAGTAGGTCATTTTGAGGGCGCCTTAGAAATTCCTTCTGATACATTTAGAGAACAATTACCGATGGCGGCCGAAATGATGAAGGCCAATAAGGATAAAAATATTATCATGTATTGTACTGGGGGTATTCGCTGTGAGAAAGCAAGTGCCTATATGTTACATGAGGGTTTTAAAAATGTTTTTCATTTAGAAGGGGGTATTATCAACTACGCCAATAAAATTAAAGAAGCAGGATTGCCTTCGATGTTTAAAGGTAAAAACTTTGTTTTTGATGATCGTTTAGGAGAGAAAATAACCGAAGATATTATTGCCAAATGTCATCAATGTGGAGCGCCTTGTGATACCCATACCAATTGTAAAAATGATGGCTGTCATTTATTATTCATTCAATGTCCAGCCTGTGCCGAAAAGTATGCAGGTTGTTGTACACAAGCTTGTACCGATATTGTTCACTTGCCCATTGAGCAGCAAGTGGAGCTCAGAAAAGGTATCGATAAAGGGCAACAAATTTTTAACAAAAGTAAGCAACGCTTAAGACCTCGTTTAGGAGAAATTTAATTAACTTAATTTTTCCAATTGCGCACAAATTAATTGGTAGGTTTCTTCGTTTGTTAAAGGTTGTGGAATAAATTTTTCTCCAATTACTTTTTCGTAAAGTTCTATATATCTTTTCGAAATGGTATTGATCCATTCATCCGTCATGTTGGGAACTACTTGTCCTTCTTTACCCATGAAATTATTTTCAATTAACCATTCTCTTACAAACTCTTTACTTAATTGTTTTTGTTTTTCTTTTTTGGATTGTCTCTCTTCAAAACCATCTGCGTAAAAATATCGAGAAGAGTCGGGGGTATGTATTTCGTCCATTAAATAAATAGAATCCCCAATACATCCAAACTCATACTTTGTATCCACTAAAATCAAACCTTGTTTGGCAGCAATCTCTTTTCCTTTGGCAAATAAAGCCAAAGCATATTTTTCTAATTGATCCCACTGTGCTGCAGTCGCTAATCCTTGTTTAATAATCTCTTCTTTGGAAATATCCTCATCATGTCCCTCACTGGCTTTTGTGGAAGGGGTAATAATAGGGCTTGGAAAAAAATCGTTTTCGACCATACCCTCAGGCAAGGAAACACCACATAAAGTTCTTCCCCCCGCTTGATAAGTTCGATAAGCGTGACCCACCAAATTTCCTCTAACTACCATTTCAATTTTGAAAGGGACACATTCTCTTCCAATGGCTACATTAGGGGCTGGGGTAGCCATCAACCAATTAGGGCAAATAGATTGTGTTTTTTCAAGCATATAAGCAGCAATTTGATTTAGTACCTGCCCCTTAAAAGGTATAGGCCTAGGTAAAATAACATCAAAAGCCGAAATTCGATCACTTGCAATCATTACAAGTAGTTGATTATCAATATAATATACGTCTCTTACTTTGCCATGATATTCTTTAATTTGGCCAGGGAATTGCTTGTTATTCATGCCTCTAAATTAAAAATTTTACCCTAATTATGGATAATTTTTTTAAATGCTAATCTTTTGTTATTTTGTAGTCAATTCAATTTAAAAACAATTAATTATGAAACGATTTTTAAGCCAATTGGGCTTAGTTTGCCTTGCAACCATGATGGTTTTCTCGGTAAAAGCTCAAAATGCTAGTACTGTAACCGGTACTGTTAAAAATTCAAATTCCTCAGAATCATTAACGGCTGTTTCTGTTACTGTTAAGGGTAGCAATGCAGGTACATTTACTGACGATAAAGGGGTTTTTAAGATTAGTGTATCTCAAAAAACACCTTACACTTTGGTGTTTTCTTCAGTAGGTTTTGAAAACAAAGAAGTTGTGGTGGATGGTTCAAACACAAAATTAAGCGTGACTTTGAAACCTTCTTTTGTTTTAGGTTCTGATGTAGTTGTATCTGCATCAAGAGTCGCAGAGAGAATTTTAGAGTCTCCTGTTTCTATCGAAAGAATTAGCCAAAATGCTATCAAAATGGCGCCAGCTTCTAACTATTATGATTTATTAGCCAACTTAAAAGGCGTAGACGTTGTAGCAGCAAGTTTAACATTTAAAAGTATTAGCACAAGAGGTTTCAACGGTAGTGGTAACACTCGTTTAAATCAATTGATTGATGGAATGGATAACCAAGCTCCTGGCTTGAACTTTTCAGTAGGTACTTTAGTAGGTTTAACTGAATTAGATGTGGATAATATCGAATTGTTAGCAGGTGCATCTTCTGCACTATATGGCTCTGGTGGTATGAATGGTACAGTTTTAATTAACAGTAAAAATCCATTCAAATATCAAGGGTTATCTTTCCAAATTAAACAAGGGGTAAATCATGTAGATAATTACCAACGTCCACAAGCAGCTTACAAAGATTATTCTGTAAGATTTGCGCAAAAAGTATTCAACGATCGTTTTGCTTATAAAATTAGTGCTCAATACACAGAAGCGCAAGATTGGTTAGCGAATAATACTGCTAACTACTCAAGAACAACGGGTACTGCCAATGGTTCAGTTATTTCTGGTAGCAGAAGCACTGATCCTAACTATGATGGTGTGAACGTTTATGGTGATGAAACAAACTCCACTTTAAGTGGTGTGTTTAGTTCTGTAAAGGCAGGTGTTATTGGTGCTTTAACTGCTGCTTATAGCGGTAGTGCTGCTGCTGCTAATGCCGCATATGCTCAATTATATGGCGCTGCTCAAGCAGGTCCTTATGCTGGAAATTTAACCAACTATACTGCTTTCTTAAAAGGAGCGAATGCTGCTTTAGCACCATATGCACCTTATTTATATGGGGATGCAAAGGGTATGTTTACAGGGGTAACTGTATCAAGAACAGGTTATGATGAAAAAGATGTACTAGACCCAGTGGCTAAAAACTTTAAAGTAACAGGATCTGTTCACTATAAAGTAAACGATAAAACAGAAGCCTCATTTAGTGCTTATACTGGTAATGGTAATACAGTGTATACTGGTAGTGATCGTTACTCTTTGAATGATGTAACAATGAGCCAGTTTAAGTTTGAAGTAAAATCTAAAAACTGGTTTGTTCGTGCTTATCAAACTTTAGAAAATACAGGTAATTCTTTTAACGCAACAATTGCTTCTCGTTATTTTAACGAAATTTGGAAGCCTAGCACTACTTGGTATCCAACTTATACTGCCGCTTATGTTCAATACAGAGATGCAGGGTTAAATACACAAGATGCAGCTAATGCAGCTCGTGCTATTGCTGATGCAGGTCGTCCAACAGGCCATATCGGTAATTCTGATATATTTAAATCTATTACTGGTACTCCCATTTCTAAGGGCGGTGCTAAATTCTTAGACAGATCAGAATTAAAAGTAGTAGAAGGTCAATTAAGCTTAACAGAAATGTTAGGGTTAGCTCAATACGATGCTGATTTATTAGTGGGTGGAACCGTTAAAAATTATGTTTTAAGTTCACAAGGAACTTTATTTGCTGATACAGCAGGTAATATTAATATTAAAGAAACAGGTATTTATTCTCAATTATCTAAGCGTTATTTTGGTGATATCTTAAAAGTGTCAGTATCTGGTCGCTACGATAAGAACGATAACTTCGCAGGTCGATTTACACCAAGAGCTTCTGCCGTAATTAAAGTAGCAGAAGATAATAATATCCGTGTTTCTTATCAAGAAGCTTACCGATTCCCAACTACACAAAACCAATGGATTAACTTATTAGTGGGTGGTGGTACTCGTTTAATGGGAGGTTTACCTCAATTAAGAGACTTCTACAACTTTGCTAATAATAAAGCTTATTCTTTAGCGAGTGTGTTAGCAGGAGCACCTAAGGAGCAAGTATTTGGTGAGTTTAAGCCAGAATCTATGAACTCTGTTGAGATTGGTTACAAAACTTTAATCAACAAAAAATTATTACTTGATTTTTATGCCTATTCAGGTCGTTATACCAACTTTATCAGTGGTGTAACTGTTTTACAATCTCGTAATAATGCTAGTCCTCAATTAGCAGATTTAGCGGATCCAAATAAGCGTATTGCTTATAGTATCGCTACCAATGCTCCAGGTTCTGTAAATACAAGTGGATGGGGATTATCGGCTGATTACTTATTACCAGGTAACTTCACTTTCTCTTCTAGTGTTTACACAGATGAGATTGGTTCATTACCTACTGGCTTTATTTCTTACTTTAATACGCCTTTATTCAGAGCTAACTTTGGCTTCAGCAATAGCGGGTTCCTATTAAAGAACAGATTAGGCTTTAACGCTAATTTACACTACCAAGATGACTTCACTTACGAAGGAACTTTCTCAGTAGGTAAAGTAGCATCATTTAACACAGTAGATGCTGTTTTAACATACAAACTTCCAGCATACAAATCAATCATTAAGGCTGGTGGTACCAATATCTTTAACAAGTATTACCAAACTGCTTACGGTAGCCCATCAATCGGTGGATTATACTATGTAAGCTTTGCTTATAATATCTTGTAAGAATTTAAGGATGGGTTAGTCCTATATCCCTCTTCCCAATACAACGGGGGGAGGGATTTTTTTATGCCTAAACTTGCGTTTTTCTTATATAAAACTCTATTTTTGCAACTCAAAACAAACCAAGATTCATGCGATCAATAGCCTTTAGAGAAGCCCTTCGCGAAGCGATGAATGACGAAATGAGACGTGATGAGCGCGTATTATTAATGGGAGAAGAAGTTGCCGAATACAATGGTGCTTATAAAGTAAGCCAAGGTATGTTGGCGGAGTTTGGTCCCAAAAGAATAATTGACACACCTATTTCTGAATTAGGTTTTACTGCAGTAGCAGTGGGTGCAGCTCAAAATGGGTTAAGGCCCATAGTAGAGTTTATGACTTGGAATTTTGCTGTACTTCCTTTAGATCAAATATTAAATACGGCTAGTAAGATGTTGGCTATGAGTGGTGGCCAAATTGGTTGTCCTATTGTTATGCGTGGACCGAATGGCAGCGCAGGTCAATTGGGTGCTCAACACTCTACAGCATTTGAAAGCTTTTTGGCGAATATACCGGGTATAAAAGTGGTTTCCCCATCTAATGGGTATGATGCAAAAGGATTATTAAAGCAAGCTATACGTTACGAAGAAGATCCTGTTATGTTTTTAGAAAGTGAAGTAATGTATGGGGATAAATGTGATGTACCTGCCGAAGAGTATTATATTCCATTAGGTTTAGCAGATGTAAAAAAAGAGGGTACTGATATAACAATCGTCTCTTATAATAAGATGATGAAAGTGGCTTTAGGGGCTGCTGCTGAATTAGAAAAAGAAGGAATTAGTGCAGAAGTGGTTGATTTAAGAACCATTCGACCTTTAGATTGGATGACGGTTTTAAATAGTGTTAAAAAAACAAATCGTTTAGTGATCATCGAAGAGCAATGGCCTTTTGCTTCTGTATCTTCGGAATTAACCTATAGAATTCAAAAAGAAGGCTTCGATTATTTAGATGCCCCTATCAGAAGAATTACCAGTGCAGATGCCCCTATGCATTATGCACCTAATTTAACAGCATTAGCAATACCTGATGTGACACGTTCAGTGAAATTGGTCAAAGAAGTATTGCATCAATACAAATAATCCTTGTTTTAAGCCTTTTATCTATACAAGAGTAGGCTAAAAAATCTTTTTATAAATATCCCTAACAAAGGGATATTTTTGTTATAAATAAGCAATTTATATGGGTATGATCGTCTTGGTTTTATTTTGGTTGGGTTGGCATATAGGTATTTATGCCATGTTAAAAAAAGCAGGTGTTGATACTGTTAAAGCTATTATTCCAATTTACAATACATGGGAAGTAGTTAAATTATGTGGCATTTCTAAAACTTGGTTTTGGATTCAACTTATTCCTATTTTAGGCCAGTTTGTTACCTTGTGGATTTCGATCATTTTTGTGATGCATTTTAAAAGAGTTAACCTTATTCATCATACATTAACAGTTTTCTTTCCATTTATTTATTTGCCTTATCTAGGTTTCTCTGCGCATGAAAAATGGCACGGAAAAAATGCGCTCGAGCATTATCATAAACCTGCTTCCAGAGAATGGATAGATGCTGCTGTATTTGCTGTAGTGGCCGCTACTTTAATTCGTACTTTTTTATTTGAAGCTTATGTGATTCCTACTGAGAGTATGGAAAAAACATTATTAGTGAATGACTTTTTATTTGTGGATAAAGTAACTTTTGGGGCTCGTATTCCACAAACACCAATTTCATTTCCATTTGTACATAATACATTGCCTGGTTCAATCACCACGCCCTCATACGTTAAATGGATTCAATTAGATTATCAACGTCTACCCAAAATAAGAGAAGTAAAAAGAAATGATGTGGTGGTATTTAATATGCCAGCAGCAGATACGATTATAAATTTACCAGATTTTGGAAGTAAGATACCTTTTTATGATGTTTTAAGAAGTCCAGAATTTAATGGAGATAGAGAAAAACTAATGGCACAATATCCAATCTTGGTGCATCCTATAGATAAAACAGATAATTATATTAAAAGATGTGTGGGTATTCCAGGCGATAAAATAGAAGTAAAAAAATCAGTGTTATGGGTAAACGGTGCACCTGCTTATGTGGCACCCAACTCACAAACTGAATACTTGGTAACTACGAATGGTAAAATGTTTCCAGAATCTTATATTGAAGATAGTTTAGGCATTAATATTACCGAAGCTAGTAGCGATTTTCAACCCGTAGATGGTATGCCCAATACGTTCAAAATTAATATGACACCAGGTACAGCAAAGAGTGTAAGTCAATTACCCTTCATTACAAAAGTGCTTAGATACGAAGAAAATATGGTGGGCTTTACTTTCCCTAATGATGTGGCACATTTTCCTTGGACCATTGATAATTTTGGTCCCATAAGTATCCCTAAAAAAGGGGATCAGATTGAAGTAAATGATAGTACTATCGAGTTATATCGCAGATTAATTGTAACCTATGAACATAATAGTTTAGAGAAAAAAGAGGGGCAATATTTTATCAATGGCAAAGCCAGTTCACATTATACTGTTGGTCAAAATTACTATTGGATGATGGGAGACAATCGTCATCGTAGTCAGGACAGTCGTTTTTGGGGATTAGTTCCCGAAACGCATGTAGTGGGAAGAGCAGCCCTTATTTGGTTTAGTTATAGTAAATCTATTAGGTGGAGTAGGTTGTTTAACCTTATTAAATAAATAGCATGCAGCATAAATTTGAATTCGAATACCAATTACTTGCCAGTAGCGATGAGCTGGTAAATACCGATCAAGAATTATTAGCTGCGGCAAGAAAAGCAACTGAAAACGCCTACGCTCCTTACTCACATTTTTTTGTAGGGGCCGCTGCTCGATTAAGCGATGGTCAAATTATCATTGGTGCTAATCAGGAAAGTACAAGTTTCCCAGTAGGTATTTGTGCAGAAAGAAGTCTTTTAAACGCTGTAGGAAGTCAATTTCCGACCTTAAGCATAACTGCTATGGCAATTTCCTATCACCCCGAAGGCAAAGCTTCAAATGAGCCTATATCGCCATGTGGTATGTGCAGGCAATCTTTATTAGATTACGAGAATAGATATGGATCTCCTATTAAGATAATTTTATCGGGACTTACAGGATCAGTAATGATTATTCCTGCGGCTACGCATCTGCTGCCTTTTGGCTTTGATGGTTCTATTTTACAATAATTAAAACAAGGTTTGAACTCCTAGAGCCAATCTAAATTCGTGTTGTAATAACCACCTTTTTTTAGCCTTGCCCCATGCATAGCCTACCAAAGATTGGTCAGTGCCAATAATACGATGACAGGGTACAATTAGGGCAATTTTATTTTTTGCATTTGCTCCAGCTGCTGCCCTAATTAATTTTGGGTCTCCTAATTTCTTGGCTAAATCAGCATAACTTAAAGTTTTGCCATAAGGGATTTCGTATAATTCTTTCCAAACCCTTTGTTGAAATTCAGTTCCATCTTGATGAATAGGAACAGTAAATGATCTTCTGCTGCCTGCAAAATATTCCATGAGTTCATCCACACATTGATGTACCACTGCGACAGCATCTTCTTGATGAATACTTATTTCTTCGGCCTCCATTGCGTCCACAAATACCAACTCTGTTATGCAAGCACCATCAGACATAATTTTAATTTGTCCAATGGGACTGTGATAAATATGGGCTATCAGTGTTTCCATTAATCGGCTAATAAATTGGCTAAATCCGTTAAGTCTTTTTGTTTATGCTGAAGCGTGGGGCTGGTGAAACACTTTGCTAATTCTAACAATAGTTTTTTAATAATTTTAGTGTTTGATAGCTTTTTGTAATAGTTATTTTTGGGTTCAATATTGGATCTAACAAAATATTGATCCAAATCCTTTTGAGAGAAAGGATGGCCCGTTGTGCCTTCTACATAAAACTGTATATATTCTTGTGGATGATTGTAAATAGCTTCGGGATCCCAATCTGTACTATAAAAGGCAACAATACATTGTTTGGGGATATTAATAAAATGGGCTTCAATTTCTAACAAGTCACAAAGTTCTGCGTATAAAATTGTATTGGAAAATGCATTTCCTTTTTTATGTAATAAAGGCGAAGAGATCAAGAACTCTTCAGGTTTCTCGTAATTTACCTCAACTCCTTTAATTTGATAATAATTAAATAAAATGTTTCTTAAAACATTGGCTTGTTCTAGTGGTGTTAGATAGTTGTTTAATTCTAGCCAAATATTGCGTCTCATTTTTTCCATCTGATGTCTAAGTGTATCGATGGCAAGTTCTGGATATTGAAATTGTGTTACGAGTAAGGCGCCTTCTAATAAAGAAGGAGTCTCTGTATTTTTCCATTCTGTAAAGGCAGTGGTTAAATCTTGCAAACGCAACTTATAAATCATAAGTTCAATTCGCTCAAGTGTAGACTCCTCTAGTGTATTTTCCCATAAATGTTCAAGATCTGGAATTATGGGGGAACCATAATTTAATAATCGAGAGGAGATAGTACTAAAAATTTCCTCGTCAGGATCATCAATGAGTTTGAATAAGGCTTTTATTTCGGTTTCTTTTTCCATAGAGAAGCTAACTTATGGGTGTTTATTTATTCAAATCAACGCAAAAAATGCGAAAGAAAGGGGTATTATTTATCCCATCACTGTGGATATGTATTTTAATAGTGTATATAATAAAGTGAAATAATATTCGTTGTCTAAAATAGTTAGCATTTTAACAATTTAGAACTAGTCAAAAGTCTATCTTTGTTTATATTTATTTTATATGCAAAACACAACAGTGGCTACTCCAAAATTCCCTACGACAACCCAGTCTTTACATGCGGAATTAAAAAGAAGAGTTAACCAATATTTAGCACAAAATCATATTGTTGCTACAGGTAATGCAAAACTTTTTTCCAAAGCAATTATATTAATTTCTCTTTTTGTAATTACCTATGTTCATTTAGTGTTTTTTACACCATCCATTTTTTGGGCCGTTTTGGAATGTTTGTTTTTTGGAGGCTTAATTGCAGCGATTGGATTTAATGTCATGCATGATGGTAGCCATGGAAGTTTTAGTAAATATGCTTGGCTTAATAAACTTGCTTCTTCTTCCATAAGTGTTTTGGGTGCAAGCAGATATATGTGGGGTATGAAGCACGTTACTATACACCATACCTACACGAATATTGATGGGGTAGATGATGATATTGAAGTGGGTATATTTATGAGAATGGCTCCAACTCAAAAACATATTGGAATGCATCGTTTTCAGCATATTTATTTTTGGTTCTTATATATGCTTTTATATATTTTCTGGATTTTCTTTGCTGATTATAAAAAGTATTTTTCTAAAAAGATTGGTTCTATTAAGTTGAGCGACATGACCCTTGCAGAACATATTGAATTCTGGGCTGTGAAAGTATATCATGTAGCAGCGTTTGTAATTGTACCAATTTATATGGTAGGTTGGGTGAGTTGGTTGGTTGGTTTTTTAGTAGCTACCTTATTTGCTGGTTTTGTATTAAGTATTGTATTCCAGTTAGCACATACCGTTGAAGATACTAGTTTCCCCGTGGCCAACCAGCCGGAAAATAAAATGCCTGATGAATTTGCGGCACATCAAATTTTAACCACTGCAAATTTTGCTACTAAAAGTAAATTAGTAAGTTGGTTAGTGGGTGGGTTGAATTTCCAAATTGAGCATCATTTATTTCCCAAAGTTTCTCATGTGCATTATCCAGCCATCTCCAAGATTGTTAAAGAAGCCTGTGCCGATTTTAAATTAAATTATATAGAATATCCTACGGTTTTAAGTGCTATTAAAGCCCATTTTAATTATGTAAAGCAAATGAGTAAACCATTAGCTGCTTAATCTTATAAAACAGTTCCTATACAAAAAAGGTCCTTCATTGAAGGACCTTTTTTGTAGGGCTAATTTAAGTTTATGCTTTTTTCTTTCGGGCAGTTTTACGAGGTGGGTTTTTCTTTAACTCTTCAATAACTTCCTTTACCTCTTCAATGGTTAAGGTTTCTACTTTTTCTTGCTGCTCTTTGGATAGCTTATAATTACGTAATCCTTGTTTGATGTAGGGGCCGTAAGGTCCTCTTAATAACTGTATTTTTTCTTTTTCAAATACTTTAATGGTGCGTTCGTCCTTAGCCTTTCGTTTTTCAGCGATCATAGGGCTCAATTCTTCGAGGGTAACTGTATAAGGGTCCATTTCCTTATTCAAAGAATAAAACTTCTTGTCATGGGCCGCATAGGGGCCAAAGCGTCCAATATTAACACTCACTTCGCTTTCTTCAAACATCCCCAAGGTTCTTGGTAATTTAAAAAGCTCCATTGCTTCATCGAAACTGATAGTCTCAATACTTTGAGAAGGCTTTAATTTGGCAAATCTTGGTTTTTCTTCTTCGTCTTGATGACCCACTTGAACCATAGGACCATATCTGCCCATACGAGCAATTACTTTTTTGCCAGATACTGGGTCAAAGCCTAATTCTCTTTCGCCTTTGGCTCTTTCCGCATTTTCTAAAGTATGTTCAATGGTTTCATGGAAAGGATTGTAAAATTCCTCCAACATTTTACTCCATTTCAATTTTCCTAAGGCTATTTCATCAAATTCACCTTCAATTTTTGCAGTAAAACCAAAGTCCATCACTTTAGGGAAATTGAGTTTTAAAAAGTCGGTCACCACCAAACCCAAGTCTGTAGGGGAGAGTTTGTTTTTTTCAGCACCTGTAATTTCTGATGAAATCTCGGTGCTTATTTCATCCTTATTATTTAAAGACAAAATTTGATATTCTCTTTTAACGCCTTCTTTTTCTTTTTTCTCTACATAATTACGCTTCATGATAGTGGTAATAGTAGGGGCATAAGTAGAAGGTCGGCCAATTCCTAATTCCTCTAATTTTTTTACCAAGCTTGCTTCCGTAAATCTGGATCCTGGACGGCTAAATCTCTCTAGCCCTGTCATACTAACAAAATCCAAAACTTGCCCTTTACTTAATGGAGGCAAAATGGCTTCTGCATTTTCATCTTCTTCCTCAATGTCGTCTTCGTCTTTCCCTTCTAAGTAAACTTTAAGGAATCCGTCAAATTTCATTACTTCTCCACTTGCAGTCAGAGTTTCTTTATTGGTTGAAATTTCAATTTTTGCAGTAGTCTTTTCAAATTGAGCATCACTCATTTGTGAGGCAATTGTTCTTTTCCAAATAAGTTCATATAAACGATTTGTATCTGCATCATCTACTTTGGACTCATTCATGTAAGAAGGTCTTATTGCTTCGTGCGCCTCTTGTGCACTTTCATTTTTATTTTTAAATTTTCTTGGCTGATAATACTTAACACCAAAACTATCATTGATCTCTTTTTTGATAGCATCTATTGCTGTTTCACTTAAGTTTATACTATCAGTTCTCATGTAAGTTATTTTACCGCTCTCATATAATTTCTGAGCTAATAACATGGTTTTGCTAACACTATAACCTAATTTTCTAGAAGCTTCTTGTTGTAAGGTAGAAGTAGTGAAAGGAGCTGATGGCGTACGTTTCCCGTCTTTTACAGTTACCTCTTTAACAGTGTAGGTGGCCCCTTTACACTGGGTTAAGAATTTCTCTGCAGCACCAGCAGTGGTTAATTTTTGTGGTCCCTCTGCTTTAAATTTTACCTTCTTTTTATTGATATCTAAGGCAGTAAATAAAGCCGAAACTTTAAATACACTTTCCGGAATAAATTGATTTATTTCTCTTTCTCTTTCGGCAATTAATCTAACGGCAACACTTTGCACACGTCCAGCACTTAATGATCTTTGCATCCCAATTTTGCGCCACAAAACTGGACTTAATTCAAAACCAACTATACGATCTAAAATTCTTCTTGCTTGTTGTGCATCTACCAAGTCCATATTAATAAAGCGAGGGGTTTCAATCGCTTTTTTAATAGCTGGTGCAGTAATTTCATGAAACACAATTCGCTTTGTTTTCTTAGGATCTAAACCTAATACTTCAGCTAAATGCCAACTAATACTTTCTCCTTCACGGTCCTCATCCGATGCCAACCAAACCTCCTTGGCTTTCTTTGTCATGGATTTTAATTCTTTCACCACTTTTTCTTTCTCAGAAGGGACCATATAACGAGGAGCGAACTTATTTTTTAAGTCAATACCCATATCGTTTTTTTCCAAGTCGCGAATATGGCCATAACAGCTTCTCACTTCAAATTCTTCCCCTAAAATCTTCTCAATGGTCTTTGCTTTTGCAGGGGACTCAACAATTAATAAGTTCTTTGACATGGGTGCAATATTAGACTTTTCGGCCTAAAAAATAAAAATTTGCTCAGCCTAGGGTTGTAAAAAGGTTATAATCTCGTCGATAACGGTAGGAGTTTTATATACTTTATTATGACCTAATCCATTGGTTATCAAGAATTTAATATTTTTAGGAGCCTGTTCTTTAAATTTTTTCAAATCAGCATAGGGACATACACGATCTCCTTCATCATGAACCCATAAAATGGAGCCAGTGTAGTTTTCAATGGCTCGATCGGCCTCAAAATAGGTTATTGGTAAGGAGGTGTTTTTTTCTAGTTCGGCATAAAATGCATTCTTAACCTCCTGTGTAAAATGCATCATTGTAAAAAAGTTCTCAAAAGTGGTAGTGGTTTTGGTAGCAGGGGCAATTAATACAAATTTATGTTTTTGAGCTTCTGCGATTTGTTCAGCTACCAATGCCAAAGTAAGAGCTCCCAAAGAATGACCCATGAAATGGTCTATCGGACCAAAATGTTGAATGATGCTTTCGATGGCATTCTTATATATTAATACATTAATGTATTTACCTTCACTTCGCCCATGTCCAGGGGCGTCAAACCCAATAACTTTAAAACCAGCTTTTAATAGGGGTTGTATATATTGCTCAAATTTAAAAAAGTAACTGGCATAGCCGTGTGCTATTAAAATGGTCTCCCCATTAGGTTTTGGGGCCTCCCAAAGGAAGCCCTTTATATGTGTATTGTCGGCTAATTTTATTTCAATGCGTTGTGCTTGGTGAAAGATTGCTGGCGCTTTACGTTTTTTATATTTTGGATAGGGAGTACAAAACAATTTAAAAGCTAATTTACCCGCCACTGCTGGGGATACCATGCCTAATGTCTTAAATTTGGTTCTCAAATATTGCAGATACATTCTTTCCGACACACCAAGCTTCGCCATTTCTGATAATAATTATGATGCAAAGATAAGTGGGGGTGAGCTCTAAAGGCTATTTTTTTTGTATTTCGCAAACTAAAAATGGAAAAACAATAGAGCCATTCATTGTTTGGAGTTATTTTTGCAAAAACTTAGCTAATACATGTATTCTATAAAGATCAATTTTGAGCAAAAGGGATTGAGCCCTGTAACTATCGAAAATGTAGCACCTGACCAAAGTTTATTGGAAGTAATATTGGATAATGGAATTGAACTTCATCATAATTGTGGTGCCGTTTGCGCTTGTAGTACTTGTCACATATATGTTCAAAAAGGGATGGAGCATTTGGCCGAATTGTCGGATAAGGAAGAAGACTTTATTGATAGAGCAGTGAGCCCAAGAATAGAATCTAGATTAGGTTGTCAATGTGAATTATTGCCAGGTACTGGAATTGTAGAAGTAACTTTGCCTGATCAGACACAATTTTTAGGAGAATAAAATAGCGTAAAAAAATAATTATGAGTCAGTTTGAACCCCCCATTTATTGGAATGATCACGAAGATATAGCCCAGAAATTGTATGAAAAATTTGGAGATGACTATTCCGAATCCAAGATTTATCGTGTTCGCTTTACTGATTTATTAGAATGGGTATTAACACTACCACATTTTGAAGGCAAAAGAGAAGAGTCTAACGAAGGGCATTTGGAAATGATCCAAAGCGCCTGGGTCTATGAATGGCGAGATAATCAAAAATAGGCTTAACTTTAGGTTCTAAACTATTTCCCTTGTTAGCCGAATTTAAAAAAATCAAGTGTTTTGTTTTTGATGTTGATGGCGTTTTAACCAATGGCAATTTATTGGTGATGCCTGGGGGTTTAATGGCTAGAGCCATGAATATAAAAGATGGATATGCCATGCAGTTGGCTATAAAAAAAGGGTATCAGGTATGGGTTATTTCTGGGGGTAATTCCGAAGAAGTAAAAGCAAGACTTAATAATTTAGGTATAACTGAAGTACATATGAAAGTGGGTGATAAGTTATCCTTATTAAATGAGTTATCGATACTTAATACAGTTAGTTTAGACGAGATGATTTATATGGGTGACGATATGCCAGATTACGAAGCTATGAAAGCAGTGGGTATTGCTGCTTGTCCAGCAGATGCTTGTTTTGATATAAAACAAATCTCCACCTATTTTTCCACCTACAAAGGAGGTGAGGGTTGTGCTAGAGATGTGATTGAGAAAGTGTTAAAATTGAATGATCACTGGGATACCATCGATCATATTAAGGCACAATAATTAATTTCAAAAATAACCTCCTTGAAAATCCTTATTCATTTTTTAAAACTAGTAAGATGGCCAAACTTGGTGTTTATCTTATTAGCAGAATCTTTATTTCATTTTTGTATTTATAAGCCCTTATATCCAAATGCGGGAATCCAAGCAGATAATCAGTTTTATATTATTTTGATTTCTTATTTATTTATTGCTGCTGCTGGATATATTATTAATGATTATTTTGATATTAATATTGATCAAGTAAATAAACCCGAAAAAGTAGTTGTGGGTGCCTACATAAGCCGAAGATGGGTTATTTTTTGGCACTTATTGTTAAGTATCATTGGCATATATATATCGGCTATTACTTTTCCCTTTAAAGATTATTGGCATATTCATGTAGGAAATTTAGCAACGGTATTATTACTATGGTTTTACTCTACCAATTTTAAGAAAGATTTTTTTATTGGCAATTTGGTTATCTCATTATTAACTGCATGGTCTATAGCAGTAGTATATTTTTCGAAATTCACTATGTCTCAATTAACGCATCCTTCTATTGCAGATACAGCTAATTTTAGATTCATAAAACTAATGGCAATCTATAGTGTTTTTGCATTTATATTAACACTAGTTAGAGAAGCTTTGAAAGATATGGAGGATTTGGAAGGGGATGCTAAATTTAATTGTAAAACTTTGCCTATTGTTTGGGGGCTTAAGCCTACAAAAGTATATATCACTGTTTGGTTAGTAGTAGTGATAGGCATGCTAGGATTTATCCAATTATATGTAATCCCATTTGGATGGTGGTATACTATTGTTTATTGTGTAGGTTTTATTATTACACCTTTGATTTTAGTTTTAGTAAAATTAAAACAAGCTTTTTCACATAAAGATTTTTCTGTTTTAAGTGCTTATATAAAATGGTCAATGTTGGCCGGGATTTTATCAATGAGCTTTTTTTATTTTTTATTATAATTCATGTACCCAATAATTTTAGCTTCACAATCACCTCGCAGAAAGATGTTATTAGAATGGGCTTGTGTGCCATTTGACGTTGTAGTGGTAGAAACTGCAGAGGATTATCCCTTATCCATGCCTGCTGCTGAAGTACCTGCATTTATTGCCTCTAACAAAGCTGGTGCAGTAGTAAATAAATTAGCTACAGAAAAAAAAGATATTGCTACTTTCTTTGTTATTGCTGCTGACACCATAGTTGTTTTAGGAGATTCCATTTTAGGAAAACCCAAAGACCGTACACATGCCATCGAAACGCTGAAAATGTTATCAGGGAAAACACATCAAGTTATTACTGGGGTTTGTATTGTTTACAAAACCCAAACCTATACTTTTAGTGAGATCACCGAAGTTAGTTTTCATAATTTAACAGAACAACAAATTTGTTTTTATGTTGACGAGTTCAAGCCCTATGATAAAGCAGGCGCTTATGGCATTCAGGATTGGATAGGTGTTGTGGGAATAAAAGAAATAAAAGGTGATTTTTATAATGTCATGGGACTTCCTGTTAGTAAATTACTTCAAAAAATAAAGCAGCTAGAGATGCTCTAACTGCTTTACAAGTAAATTTATATTCTACTACAACCAGTTAAAGGCTATATCTAACTCAACATCAGGGTGTAAAGATCTTTCGACCGGGCATGTTCTTGCTACTCTTTCTAATATTTCCTTAGTCTTATCATCCAATCCTAAACTGGGCATAGTTACATGTGCAATAATCTTGCCTATTCTTCTAGGATCAGCAACCATAATTTTAGTGACTTCTACTTTGGCACCATCTAAAATAATACCCATACTTTCTGCTTTAATACCCATTGTAGTAATCATACATGCACCTAATCCGGTGGCAATTAAATCGGTGGGTGAAAATCTTTCACCTTTCCCTTTATTATCGGTAGGGGCATCTGTTTCAATAGCAGAGCCACTTTGTAAATGCAGGCAGGTAGTTCTTAAATTGGATTCATAAGTAACGGTTGCTGTCATAGTATACTATTTTATTTGATTTATGATTTCGGTAAAATTACAATATTATTAGGCTTCATTCTTGTATTTTTGCAGGGTTAATAAATGGATGTTATGCAAGAATTACCCCTTCTAAATGCTGAACCAGTGGAGCGTCTTAAAAAACCAGATTGGTTGAGAGTTAAATTACCCATTGGGGAATCCTATAAGCATGTCAGAGGATTAGTGGATAATCATAAATTACATACCATTTGTGAAAGTGGTAATTGTCCTAATATGGGTGAATGCTGGGGAGAGGGTACAGCCACTTTTATGATTTTAGGCAATATATGTACTAGATCATGTCAGTTTTGTGCCGTGGCTACAGGCCGACCTAAGCCAGTGGAATGGGACGAACCACAAAGAGTAGCAGAAGCGGTTTTTTTAATGAAAGTAAAGCATGCTGTTCTAACAAGTGTAGATAGAGATGAATTACCTGATGGGGGTTCTATTATTTGGGCTAATACAATTAAAGCCATTAAAACATTAAGTCCAGAAACCACTTTAGAAACTTTAATCCCTGATTTTAGAGGGATAAAAGAACAAATTGACAGAATCATTGAAGCTGCACCTGAAGTGGTGAGTCACAATATGGAAACTGTAGAACGTAATACAAGACGCGTTCGAGTTCAAGCAAAGTATGATCGTAGTTTAGGGGTGTTGGAAGCTTTAAAAAAAGGAGGTCGTCGAACTAAAACAGGATTAATGTTAGGAATTGGAGAGCATAAAGAAGAGGTTATACAAACTATGAAAGATTTAGTAAATGTAGGATGTGATGTTTTAACATTGGGACAATATTTACAGCCCACCAAAAAACATTTACCTGTGCAAAGATTTGTTCATCCAGATGAGTTTGCGGAGCTCAGACAAATAGGGTATGAGTTGGGTTTTGATTACGTAGAAAGTGGCCCTTTAGTAAGATCTTCTTATCACTCAGAAAAACATGTGATACAAGGATGGGGCATTAATAAATGGAGAGAAGAGCAAGCATTGAAAAAATAATATTGTTGTTCCATAAAAAAGCCCCTAAAAATTTAGGGGCTTTTTTATGGGCAGAGGTAAATATTAATTTTCCCACATGAGTGCAGAAGCGCCTAAAATAGCAGCATCTGATTCTTTTAAATGGCTCACTAATATTTTAATTTTATTCTGGAAAACTTCAATCAAATTTGCTTCCATATGTTCTCTAGTGGGTTTTAAAATTAAATCACCCGCTTTAGTTAAGCCTCCAAATAATATGATTGCTTCTGGACTTGAGAACATGACAAAGTTAGCAAGTGAAATACCTAAAATTCTTCCCGTAAATTCAAAAACTTCTTTGGCTACCTCATCTCCTGCGATGGCAGCATCAAACACTACTTTAGAATCTATTTTTTCTACAGGGGTATTTCTCATCAAACTTGGTCGGTCGGTATTATTTAAAATTTCTACAGCCGATTTAGCAACACCAGTGGCAGAGGCGTAAGACTCTAAAGAACCTTTTTTACCTGTGCCAGGATGTAAGCGACCGTCAGGAATAATGATGGTATGGCCTAATTCACCAGCCATTCCATCATGACCATAAATGAGTTGTCCATTGGCTACAATACCACTTCCAACACCTGTTCCTAAAGCAATTAAAATAAAATCTTTCATCCCCTTTGCAGCACCATACATCATTTCACCCACTGCAGCAGCATTAGCATCGTTGGTTAATTTTACAGGTAATTTAAATTTGTCTTGTAATAATTTAGCCAAAGGAATAATGCCTTTCCAGGGTAAGTTTGGTGCATATTCAATTGTCCCAGTGTATACATTTCCATTGGGTGCTCCCACGCCAATACCTTTGATACGACCAAAGCCACCAACATTCTCAATAAGTACAGATAATTTTTCATACAATTCATCAATAAAAGTATGTATTTGTTCATGTCCTCTTGTAGACATAACATCAGATGACAAAACATTGCCTAAATTATCAACGATACCAAATTTTGTACCTGTACCACCGATATCAATTCCCACTACAAATGAGTCCATTTTTGTTTCTTTATTTTCAATTAATTAATTAATGTCCAGCTGCTGCTTCTGTTTCTTCATAATTAATGCCTTGTTTTTTTAATATCCCTTTTACTGCCATGGCAAAGAATAATATATAGGCAAAACATAAAACAGGCACCCAGAAAGAGTTATGAATACCATAGCCAGGAGTGCTTAGGTGTGATGATTGTAAGAAATCGGAAAGTTTACCTTGGATTGGAGGAATAATTCCACCCCCTAAAATCATCATAATTAAGAAAGCAGCCCCTTGAGTGGTATACTTGCCTAATCCAGCAATAGATAAAGCAAATATGGATGGCCACATTATTGAACAAGCAATACCGCCCGTTAAGAAAGCATAGGTAGCCAAATCTCCTTTGTTAAAAATACCCACAAGCATGGATACAATTCCAATTAAACTAAAAATCATTAAAGTTTTTGCTGGCTTATCTTGGCTTAAATAAAAGGCGCCAATTTGAATGAATATACATACCACATACATATATAATGGGCTCATATCATATTGAGCAATGCTGTTTACGCCAATTACAATTCCAAAAGCAACTAATGGAACTATTAGGGTTAATATTTTTTTTGTGTTCGATTTAAATTCAAAAGCAGAAATGGCACCTGTCCAACGTCCAATCATCATACTTCCCCAATACATTGAAATATAAGGGGCTATTTTTGAAGAAGGAATACTACCAAAGTCGACTTGCTTTAATAATTCACCTAAGTTTGAACCAATGGCAACTTCGACACCCACATAAACAAAAATGGCTAACATACCCAATACTAATTGAGGGTATTTCATCGCGCCCCAGCCGTTTTCATTTTTTTGAGCAGTAAAATTGGCATATAACAAACCAATAACTACGGTAGCTAGTGCTCCGAATAACCATTTTAATCTCATGGTTTCTAAATCGAGGCGAGTAGCATCAGTTAAAGTTGCTGGATCAATTTTGTAACTATTAAAAATGGGTACAAACATAACTATTAAAACACCTGTCATAATTACTAAAAGAGTAAGCGCTTTATTGGCCGGTTCAATTTTTTCTTCAGAAATACCTGCGGGTACTTTTTTGGAAAAATGAAACAAAGCTGCTGCGGCTAAGAACAACACACATACAGCACTGTATAAAACCACTACTTTACTTAAACTTAAGGCTGCAATTTGATCATCGGTGATAGCTGCCGCAGTACCAAATAACGCGAAGGCAACTACAATAGGGCCAATAGAGGTTCCGAATGAGTTAATACCCCCTGCCAAATTTACACGGCTTGCCCCTGTGCTAGGGTCACCTAGAGCAATGGAGAAAGGTTGTGCAGCTGTTTGTTGTAATGAAAAACCTAATGCCACAATAAACAATCCCACTAACATGCCTGTAAAAGTATTAGCATTTACGGCAATGATCATAGCTACAGCACCAATGGCCGAAAATAATAATCCGTATACAATACTTTTTTTATAACCCCATTTTCCCACTAAATCTTTACCTCCAAATGCACCGTAAGCGAATAAGCCGAGGGCGCCAATGTAGTAAGCCAAATAAAAGGCAAAATCAACTAGTTGACTTTGAAATTGGTCTAAATTAAATTTGTGTTTACAAAAAGGGATGAATACGCTATTACTCGAAGCAATAAATCCCCAGAAAAAGAAGACCACAATCAGGGTCGACAAAGCGCCTGTGTTGGTAGGTTGTTTGGTTTGGCTCATAACATTCGTTAGTTTAATCGTTTTATAATCGTTAAATCGATTCCGTAAAATACTTAAAAATTGCTAATAAAACGATATTTGAAACCTTAAAATTCAGGTTGGAAGTATAGGGACTATTTTGTAAATTTAAATAAATTAAAACAAACCATGGTGATTGTACATGTGAGCGCAGAATGTTATCCAATGGCTAAAGCTGGTGGCTTAGGTGATGTGGTAGGAGCCTTACCCAAATACCAAAATAAAATGGATGATCATTCGATGGTGGTTATGCCCATGTACAAAACAAAATTCTTGGAACAAAATGAGTGGGAAGTACATTTTAAAGGCAATACTAATTTAGGGGATTGGTTTTTTGATTATACTATAATAAAGTTAAAGAATGAATCTTTAGGTTTCCCATTGTATTTGGTGGACATTAATGGCTTATTGGATAGACCAAAAATTTATGGATATACCGACGATCATGATCGTTTTATTGGTTTTCAAATTGCAGTAGTTAATTGGTTAACTCATTGGGCTGAACAACCCTCCATAGTTCATTGCCATGATCATCAAGCTGGATTAATACCATTTATGATGAAGCATTGCTATGATTATCAAAAACTACAAAATGTAAAAACGGTACTTACTATTCATAATGCACAATATCATGGATCTATGGGCTGGGATAAAAGTATTTTAATACCTAGATGGGATTTATGGAAAAAAGGTTTATTAGAATGGGATAATTGCATTAATCCTTTAGCCACTGCCATTAAATGTGCCGATAAAGTAACTACAGTTAGTAACACTTATATGCATCAACTCAAATTGCAATCTAATGGACTTGAGTCTTTATTTGAAATCGAATGGGCTAAATGTGTAGGTATATTAAATGGGATTGATAATGAGCTTTGGAATCCAGCAACCGATCCAATGATACCTTATCATTACGATGTAAAATTGGTAATGGAGGGCAAGAAAAAAAACAAAGAAATAATTTGTACGCGCTATCATTTGGATGTTAAAAAACCACTCATTGTTTTTATTGGTAGATTAGTTCATGAAAAAGCAGCAGATGTTTTGCCTGGTGCCATTCAACATGCTTTAGATAAAACCAATTGTGGCGCCAATTTCTTAATAATAGGCGCCGGTGATACAGCCACAGAGTCGGCTTTACAATACTTAGTACAACTATATCCTGGTAACTATAATACATTTATTGGGTATGATGAAAAAACAGGGCATGAAGCTTATGCTGCTGCCGATTTTTTATTAATGCCCTCAAGAGTGGAACCTTGTGGATTAAATCAAATGTATAGTTTACGCTATGGTACCATTCCGATGGTTAGAGATACAGGTGGTTTGCATGATACCGTTGTAGATATGGGAGAGTTAGATGGATTTGGAATTCGTTTTTTACATGCCACCGAAAATGATATTGTGTATTCAATCGAAAGAGCGATTTCTGTTTTTAAGGATAAAACTCAGATGAAAAAAATGATTGAATATTGTATGCAAATTGATCATAGTTGGGAATCGGTTGTGAATGATTATAAAAAAGTATATCAGTCAATTTAGAAATTATAAATTAGTGGATATGGCAAATTATGCAAAGCAAACAGTGTCAATTATTTTAGGAGGAGGAGCAGGGTCAAGACTTTCTCCTTTAACAGCAAAACGTTCTAAACCGGCCGTTCCCATTGCAGGCAAATACCGTTTAGTGGATATTCCTATAAGTAACTGCATTAATTCTAATTTAAACCGAATTTTTGTGTTAACTCAATTCAATTCGGCTTCCTTAAATCAGCATATTAAAAACACCTATCATTTTAGTGCCTTTAGTTCGGGCTTTGTTGATATTCTTGCTGCTGAACAAACCCCTGATAATCCAGGATGGTTTCAAGGCACAGCCGATGCAGTAAGGCAATCACTTCGACATTTGGATAAAATGGATTTTGAGTATGTATTAATTTTAAGCGGCGATCAGTTATATCAAATGGATTTTAGTAAAATGATTGATGCACATAAGCAAAGTGGTGCTGCCTTAACAATTGCCACCATTCCGGTGGGGGATAGAGAAGCGCCAGAGTTTGGGATTTTAAAATCCAATGACGAAAATGTTATTACCTCTTTTATTGAAAAACCTAAAAAAGAATTATTACCTGAATGGACTAGTGATACAGGTGATGCGATGCAAGCACAAGGTCGAAATTATTTAGCCTCCATGGGCATCTATGTTTTTCATAAAGAAATTTTATATAAATTATTAAATGAAGTGCATGCAAATGCTACTGATTTTGGAAAAGAAATTATTCCAGATTCTATTGCACATTACAAAGTAATTAGTTATCAGTATGATGGCTATTGGACGGATATTGGAAATATTTATTCTTTCTTTGAAGCCAATATTGCATTAACGGATGAGATACCGCCGTTTAATTTATTTGATAGTGCACAAACAGTATACACGCGTTCACGAATGTTGCCGCCAGCTAAAATTAGTGGTACGCTTATTGATAAAGCAATTGTAGCAGAAGGGTCAATTATTCATGCAGCGTCCATCACCAAATCGGTAATAGGTATTCGTTCAAGAATTGGAAAAGATACGACCATTAACAATAGTTATATTATGGGTTGTGATTATTATGAAACTATTGAGCAAATAAATGAAAAAAATAAAAATGGTATTCCCATTATTGGAATTGGTGAGCGATGTATTATACAAGATGCTATTGTTGATAAGAATTGTTCCATTGGCAATGACGTAACTATAAAAGGAGGGGCACATTTAGAAAAAATGGATCATCCTTTATACACCATTAAAGATGGTATTATAGTAATCAAAAAAGGTTCAGTTATTCCTAATGGTTTTGTTATTTAAATTTAATTTATGAGTACAGCTTATACAGGGCCAAAAGCCAAACTTAGTTTTTGGCAAATATTTAATATGTGTTTTGGTTTTTTTGGTATCCAATTTGGTTGGAGTTTGCAAATGGGAAACATGAGTGCCATTTATGAATTTTTGGGAGCCTCCCCAGAACAAATTCCAGGATTGTGGTTGGCTGCACCTATGACAGGACTTATTATTCAACCCATTATTGGCTATTGGAGTGATAGAACTTGGCATCCCAAGTTAGGTCGTCGTCGACCTTTCTTTTTAGTGGGAGCAATATTAAGTTCAGCACTATTATTTGTCATGCCTAATTCTTCTACTGTTTGGATGGCTGCAGGTGTTTTATGGATTTTAGATTCTAGTATTAATGTAACCATGGAACCCTTTAGAGCTTTTGTAGCTGATAACTTAGAGGAAAAGCAAAGATCTTTTGGATTCTCAATGCAGAGTATGTTTATTGGTTTGGCTTCGTTTATTGCAGGATATTTGCCACAATTATTGGTAAAATGGTTGGGGGTTTCTAGGGAAAAAGTGAATGGTACCATTCCACAAAATATTTTATTATCTTTTTATATTGGGGCTGCTGTATTTTTTGTATCCGTTATGTATACCATATTAAGAAGTAAAGAGTATCCGCCTTCTCAAAATGAAAATACAAATTCAACTGAACCAAAATTGTCTATTGTAGCTGAGATTATAGATTCAATAAAAAACATGCCTATACAAATGAAGCGTTTGGCTTTGGTGAATTTTATTACTTGGCCAGGTCTTTTCTTAATGTGGTTTTATTATAGTACTGGGGTAGCTTCACAATTGTTTCATGGCGATCCTATTACCAATAGTAATGCTTTTACAATGGGTTTAGAACATGCCAATACCACTTCCGCGATTCTTAATTTAGTCACTTTTGGTTTTTCTTTTACCCTGTCCTTTTGGGTGGGTCTATTAGGGAAAAAACATACACATGCCATCTGTTTATTGTTAGGTGGTATCGGACTCATTTCTGTTTATTATGTTCAAAATGTAAACTTTTTATACCTCAGTATGGGTTTAGTGGGTATCGCATGGGCTTCTATATTATCCATGCCATATTCTATGTTAGCGGGTTTTATTCCTGAACAAAAAATGGGAATTTATATGGGTATATTTAATTTCTTTATTGTGCTCCCCGAAATAATTGCTTCTTTATTTTTTGGTAAAATTATGTCTGCCTTTTTACATAATGATAGACTCATGGCGGTACAAATTGGGGGAGGACTATTAATTTTGGCGAGTGTTGTTTGTGTGATGATCATTAAAGAAGAAAAGTCATGAGTAAAAGAGTAGGTTGTATTTTGGTTTTAAGTTTCGCTTTTATATCCTTATTAGCACAGTCCATTGAGTTTTATCCTTCCAATTGGTTTGTGCAAATGAAAAACAAACAAGTACAAGTTCTTATTCGAGCTTCTAACATGGATTTTACAAATGCAAGTTTGCAAGTAAATTATCCAGGGGTTCGTTTACAAAAATTGCATCATTTTAGCAATGGACATTATATAGCTGCTGATTTGCTTATTGAGCCTTCAACCCAACCCGGGCAGATCGTTTTTTTAATAACTAATCAGGGTAAAAAAATAACTCAAAATTGGACGCTTTTACCCCGAAGAAAAGGGCTTGGCACTCAATTTGCACAGGGTTTAAATTCGAGCGATCTTATTTATTTTTTAATGCCTGATCGTTTTAGTAATGGAGATCCTAGTAATGATCGAATTGCAGGACTTAAAGATCAAGCTTTAAATAGAGATTCTATTTTTATAAGACATGGAGGTGATTTACAAGGAGTGAACAATCATTTGGATTATTTTCAAAAACTTGGAGTTACTACCTTATGGATGACACCTGTGGTAGAGAATAATATGCCAGATAGAACCGAGCATGGCTATGCAGCTACCAATAATTATAAAATTGAGCCAAGATTTGGGGGGAATAAAGCTTATTTAACACTGAGTGAGAATTTGCACAAAAGAGGTATGAAACTTGTTCAAGATATTGTATATAATCATTTTGGCAGATTTCATTTTTTAGTACAAGATGCTCCCGATCCTAATTGGTTACACCAATGGCCAACATATACTCAAACACATTACCGAGAACAAGCCATCTTTGATCCTTATCATTCAAATTCGGATGTTAAAAAAATGATTGATGGTTGGTTTACAACAGAGATGCCTGATGTAAACCAGGAAAATATTTTTGTTGAAAAATATTTAACGCAAAATGCCATTTGGTCGGTGGAAACATATGGGGTAGATGCATTTAGAGTGGATACCTATAAGTATTGCAATGTGGAAGTTATGAACCGATTAAACAAGGCATTATTGGATGAATATCCTAAAATTTTTACTTTCGGAGAATGTTGGGTAGAGGGCGTTGCTGCACAAGCTTATTTTATCGAAAATAATTTGAATTTACCCTTTAAAAGTAATTTAAAAGCTACCTCAGATTTTAGTTTATTGTTTGGAGGTATTTTACCTGCGCTGAATGAAGCAAATACATGGAGTAATGGCGTGATTAAATTATACACTACATTGTCTTATGACTTTTTATATAAAAAGGCAAATAACAATGTCATATTTTTGGACAATCATGATATGACAAGGATACATTCTGCTCTTGGAGAAAGTATTCCAAAAACAAAAATGGCCTATGCATGGTTATTTACTTGTAGAGGAATTCCTCAATTATATTATGGATCTGAATTCTTAATGAAAGGCATCACTAATCCTGATGGCTTGGTTAGATTGGATTTTCCAGGTGGCTGGGTTAATGATAAAAAGAACGCTTTTACGGAACAAGGATTAACCAATGTTGAATTAGACTTTTTGCATTATGTTCAAGCCCTTGGTTCTTATAGAAAAAGTGCTAGCGCATTAAAGACAGGAGATATGATGCAATATATTCCTGATGAAGGTTTGTATGTTTATTTCAGATATGATGCAAGGCAAACTATTATGTGTGTGATGAATACAGATACTAAAACAAGAGAAGTAAAATTAGCTAACTATCCAGAAAGGACAAAAGCTTATACTAGAGGAAGAGATATTATTTCAGGAAATTTAACTGGGTCTCAATTTTCAATTCCTGCGATGAGCATGCAGGTAATTGAATTAACAAAATAATTATGCCAACATACGAAGAGGTTAATTTTGTAGATAGTCAACAACCCGTTTGGAATTATTCTTTAATCACCGATGAGGATATCAATAATTTTCAAAATGGAACGCACTATAGTTTATATAAAATTTTTGGTAACCATCAAGTAAAAGTTTTAGACACCTGGGGAACTTATTTTTCTGTATGGGCGCCTAATGCTACCCATGTTTTTGTTACGGGTAATTTTAATGACTGGAATAAAGAATCACATCCCTTAAAAGTGAGACTGGATAGTTCAGGTATTTGGGAAGGCTTTATACCTGGAATACTAAAAGGTGAAGTATATAAATATCATATACATGGATACAAAGGTGCTTTATTAGACAAAGGGGATCCTTTTGCCAACTATTGGGAGTTAAGGCCTTTAACCGCTTCTATCACATGGGATACTGCCTATGAATGGAGAGATGCAAATTGGTTGGAAAAAAGAAAAATAAGTAATCGTACCGATCAACCCTATTCGGTATACGAAGTACATTTGGCAAGCTGGATGCGTCCTGATAAAAATAATGAGGATAGCTATAACTCCTACAAGCAATTAATTAATTTATTAGTGCCTTATGTGAAAGAGATGGGTTTTACACATGTGGAGTTTATGCCTATAATGGAGCATCCTTTTGATGGCAGTTGGGGTTATCAAGGCATTGGCTTTTTTGCACCTACTTCTCGATTTGGTAATCCGCAAGAATTTGCAGCTTTGGTAGATGCTTTTCATACTGCCGAAATTGGGGTTATCATTGATTGGGTTCCTTCTCATTTTCCTTATGATAGTCATGGTTTATTTATGTTTGATGGAGCCAATACCTATGAATATGCAGATATGCGAAAGGGTTATCATCCCGATTGGAATTCCTATATTTTTAATTACAAGAGAGGTGAGGTAAAATCTTTTTTAATAAGTAGTGCTCGTTTTTGGTGTGATCAATTTCATATCGATGGGTTAAGAGTGGATGCGGTAAGTTCAATGTTAAAATTGGATTATAGTAGAGAAGAAGGACAATGGGAGAGAAATGAATTTGGTGGTAATGGAAATTTAGAAGCAATTGCCTTTATAAAAGATTTAAACGAAACCTTGTACCGTGATTTTCCAGCTATTCAAACTATTGCAGAAGAAGCCACCGATTGGCCAGGGGTAAGCCAGCCCACTTTTATGGATGGCTTAGGCTTTGGTATGAAATGGATGATGGGATGGATGCACGACACCTTAGATTATTTTAAATTAGATCCTTTATTTAGACCCTTTCATCAGGATAAGTTTTCGTTTTCCATGATGTATTATTATGATGAACATTTTATGTTGCCCTTAAGTCATGATGAGGTGGTACACGGTAAAAGCCCCATGATTTATAAAATGCCTGGAGATGAATGGCAAAAGTTTGCCAATCTAAGATTGCTATATACGTACATGTTTACGCATCCAGGTGCAAAATTACTTTTCATGGGTAATGAATTTGCAGCTACTGATGAATGGAATTATAAGTCCGAATTACCCTGGGATTTATTGAAGCACAAGAGTCATGGTGGAATGAAGCATTGTGTACAACAACTCAATAAATTATTAGTAAGTAATAAAGCTTTATATGAATTACAATATGATTCAGCTGGTTTTGAATGGGTCGAAACCAATAAACGCCAAGAAGGTATTATAGCCTATAGAAGAAGAGCTAAAAACTGGGAGGAGGATATTGTGGTGGTATTAAATATGACCCCGGTTCCCAGACATCAATTTCCTATACATGTGCACGGAAATAAAGATTGGAAGGAAATATTTAATAGCGATGATAAAGCTTTTTGGGGAGTAGGGGATTTGTATAATAAAACTGTAATAAAAGAGTCACAGGACGAAAATAAAGAGTGGTTTAAGCTTATTTTAGAGCTCCCAGCTTTATCGGCTGTCGTTTTAAAATAGCTTTGCAAAGCTTTGCAAGCCTTGCAGATGCACATTTTATATCAAGTTTTGCACATATTTAGATTTATGATAAATCTTAACAATTAGGTAATATTTGTGTCTCAACTTTGTATTGTTAATCCAACCTATAAAACATGATAACCAATCACAAAGCCATGCTGTATGAAGCTGTATCAGAATTCATACAATTGCACGCCTTCGATCATTTATTGGACAACGAATTAGCCCAACTTAAAAATTTATTAAATGTTTGGGCAGATACTAATGATGCCAATGAGTTGCATGAATTAACTCAAAAGCTAACTCCTTTTTTAAGTAAAGCCAACTTTTTCGTAGAGACAGTTTCGCCAGCTGCTATTCAACTTTGGTTTTACGCTTTATCTTACAATAATATTCCAATTGCGAATATGATGCAAGATATTCATATCAATGGTGAGGTTTCTGCTTATTAATTTTACTTAGTTATTACAAGCACAAAAAAGCCCCTCGAAAATCAAGGGGCTTTTTTGTGTATAGGTAATCTATTTATTAGAATAGTCCTTTTCTCAAGCTTGTTTTACCTTCTCCGATTTTAAAACCGTTATTGTAAACTTCTACTTTATACTCACCTTCAATAAATTTGCCACTATTTTTTACATCATAGCTAACTGGCAATACTGCATTTTGTTCATATTGAACAGTGATTTTATTAGAGAAAGCCTTAACGCCTTCTTCTCTAGTGGTAATATTACCTCCATCTGAAATAGGCTTGCCATCTGGAGTAGTAATGCATACATATAAATCTTGCGCACCGCTTGGCGTAATTTTGTTTTTATCAATTTGGAAGGCTAAACGAATAGTGTTTGCTCTTTTTGCATTGTTGGTTTTTCTCTCAGTTCCATCTTCTCTTACTCTTAAAGAAACAATACTAAAAGTAGACGCATGTAGGGTAGACCCTATGTCTTGTAATCTTTCTTTTTCTTTAGTAGTAGAGTTTAAATTGGTATTTAAGGTAGAATTTTGATTGGTTAAATCTTGGTTTTTAGCAGTTAATTCTTTGTTCTCTGCTTGTGCTTTGCCTAAGTCAGCTACTAAACCAGCAACTTTGCCATTCAAATCAGCTATCATTGTTTTAGCTTCTTCTAGTTCTTTATCAGTAGCATCTTTTTTCTTAAGGATACTTCCAATATTTGCTTTTAGTTTTTGGATTTGAGTAGTTTTTTCCAATAAATCTCCTGATAATTGAGTGTTTTGTTGTGTTAATGAATCTACTTTAGCAGAAGCTGCAATAAATTCGGATTGAATAACACTTTTTGCACTATCAATAGTGGCTACTTTTACCTCGTTTTGGGTAATTAATTCTGTCTTGGAACTATTAAAATAAATCCAAGAACCAATAAGGGCGACAATCAAAAGTCCAATGATTATTTTACTGCCGTTTCCTGATGATTCGTTACTCATAAAAATGATTTTGTTAATTTGACCCCAAGTTACAAAAAAATCGAACACATATGTAATTTCAATATCTTTGGGCATGCCCATTTCTAAAATTATCGCCAATTGGAAGAAAAATGTTTTTGATGCTGTTTATTGGCTCGAAGGGGAAGAGCCTTTTTATATTGACCAATTGGTTAATTATGCCGAAAAGCAATTGTTATCTGAAGAGGAGTTGGCCTTTAATTTAACTATTTTTTATGGAAAGGATGCTGATTGGGCCCAAGTAATTAATGCTTGTAAAAGGTATCCTGTATTTGCTGAGAGACAAGTTGTTATTATTAAAGAGGCACAACATATGGGTCAATTAGATAAGCTTTTATCCTATATAGAAAACCCTCTAAGTTCTACCATTTTGATTGTGGCGCATAAAGACAAAAATGTAGATGGCCGATCGGTTTTAGCCAAGACCCTCAAAACCAAAGCAGTGGTTTTGAGTACCAAAAAAATGTACGACAATAAATTGCCTGAATGGGTGAGTGGTTGGGTGGCAGATAGAAGCTATCAAATTGCCCCTAAAGCTGTTCAAATTATTGTGGATCATATTGGCAATGATTTAAATCGAATTCAAAATGAATTAGAAAAATTGATTGTCAATTTAGGAGATCGTAAAAAAATTACCGAAGATGATATTGAAAAATATATAGGCATAAGTAAAGAGTATAATGCCTTTGAATTTCAGGACGCTGTAGCGCAAAAGAATTTCGCAAAAGCCATTAAAATGATTCAATATTTTGAATCAAATCATAAAGCGGCCCCGATTCAATTAATTTTACCAACACTATACTCCTTTTTTAGTAAAGTATATGCCATTTATGGGTTAGGCACGGGAGACGAAAAGCGAATTGCCAGTGAAGTGGGTATTGCGCCATTTATAGTAAAAAATTATATTGCTGCCACTAGGCATTATTCTTTTTCCAAAGTGGAGCATATTTTATTATTAATCCAATCCTATAATTTAAGAGTTATTGGAATTAATAACGGCGACAATACAGATGCCGATTTGTTAACGGAATTGGTAATTAAGATAATGGATACTTCGCTAAAATAACAGAAGCAGAATTAACATCCTCTTTGAGCTGATTTTTTAAAGCATCTAATCCGTTGAATTTTACTTCGCCTCTTATAAAATCAAAAACTTTTACGTTTATTTTTTGCTCGTAAATATCTTCATTAAAATTAAAAATATTTACTTCAATCACTTTTTTGTGGCCATCAACAGTAGGGCGAACACCAATATTCATCATGCCTTCATATGTTTTGTCGCCAAAACATTTGCCATATACCTTTACCGCATAAACGCCATTGCTAGGAATTAGTTTTTCTTCTTCCATGATGTGTAAATTGGCAGTTGGGAAACCTATAGTTCGCCCAATTTGATTGCCTCTAACTACAAACCCTTCAAAAAAATAGGCATAGCCTAATAAGCTATTTGCTTTAACAATATCTTTTTCAATAATATAGTTTCTAATATAAGTAGAACTTGCAATTTCACTCCCAACTAATAATTCGTTGATTTGTTCCACTTTAAAATTAAGACGTTCACCCAAGGACGATAACATGTTTAAATTACCTTCTCTTCCTTTGCCAAATCGGTGGTCATAGCCAACGATAATGGTATGAGGATGAAAATGTTGTACTAAAAAATTATGCACATACTGTTCAGCGCTCATATTGGAAAATTGATAGTCAAAAGGGATTACTACTAAATGATCAATGCCTGCTTTTTCTAGTAATTGTATCCTTTCATTTAAGCAAGTTAATTGTTTGATTTCTCCTGGGATAGAAGAGGTAATTTTTCTTGGATGTGGATGAAAAGTGATAATAATAGAACAGCCGTTTACTTGAGTAGCTAAGGTTTTCATTCGAGCAATGATTTGTTGATGACCTCTATGGACACCGTCAAATGCCCCTGTGGTAATTATGGCATTGGTAAATACCGGTAATTGCTGTAAATCGTAATAAACCTTCATCTTATAATGGCTAAATATGGCACAAATGTAAAACAATTGTACCTTTGTTGCTCAAACCAATTTTGTTCATGTCATTGTACGCACAACGCGGGGTTTCTGCTCAAAAAGAAGAAGTTCACGCAGCCATCCAAAATCTAGACCAAGGCTTGTATCCAAATGCATTTTGCAAGTTATATACAGACTTTTTAACAGGAGACTCCAATTACATAAATATCATGCATGCCGATGGCGCAGGTACTAAAAGTATATTGGCATATATCTACTGGAAAGAGACAGGGGATACTTCCGTTTGGGCGGGTATCGCTCAAGATGCTATTGCGATGAATTTAGATGATTTATTATGTGTGGGCATTTATGATCAAATATTATTTTCCTCTACCATCGATCGAAACAAGGCAGTGATCACAGGAGATGTTTTAAGTGTTATTATCAATGGAACACAAAACTTTTTTAATACTTTAAAAACCTTTGGCGTTACTATCGATTTTTTAGGAGGAGAAACTGCTGATGTGGGT
Organism: Bacteroidota bacterium; assembly: GCA_947452905.1. Lineage (GTDB taxonomy): Bacteria > Bacteroidota > Bacteroidia > Chitinophagales > Chitinophagaceae > Sediminibacterium. Next base: position 204,464 of record CANGEP010000001.1, read on the forward strand.
GATGTGGTGAGAACCATTGCAGTAAACGGAACCATGACAGCAAGATGGCCTAAATCAAAATTAATTACCAACGACTTAATTGCACCAGGACAAGTGATTGTAGGTTTCTCTTCTTATGGTCAAGCAAGCTATGAAACGGCTTATAACAGTGGGTTGGGAAGCAATGGATTAACTAGCGCGAGACACGATGTTTTAGCAAAAGAGTATGCCAAAAAATATCCTGAAACTTTTGAGCCTACTTTGTTAGATAAGGTGGTATACATAGGTAAAAATAAAGTCACTGATAAAATTAATATTCCCAATTTTGGCGAAATCGAAGTGGGCAAATTATTATTAAGCCCTACTAGAACTTATGCACCACTAGTAAAGCAAATATTATCCACCCACTTTGATGCAGTTAAAGGTATGATTCATTGTAGTGGTGGAGGGCAAACAAAATGCATGAAATATTTGCCAGGCCCAATGCGTTTAGTAAAAGACAATTTCTTACCAGTACCACCCATATTTTCATTGATACAAGAAAATTCTGGGGCAAATGCCAGAGAGATGTATCAGGTTTTTAATATGGGACATAGGCTAGAAATTTTTACTGATGCAACTGCCGCCATTGATTTAATTGAAATAGCTAAAGGCTTGGGTATTGAAGCCCAAATAATTGGCCGAGTGGAAACATGTGAAACCAAAGAATTGGTATTAAAAGGTGATTTTGGCACTGAAATTTTCAACTATTAATTTGATCCAGGATATTCGTAATTTCGTACCTAACAATAAAATAACATGAGCGAAATAGTAGTCAACTTAGAAAACGTAAATATTTATCAAAGCGGCAATCTAATTTTGCAGGAAGTGAATTTTAAAGTTCAAAAAGGGGAGTTTGTGTATTTAGTTGGTAAAACGGGTACAGGGAAAAGTAGTTTACTAAAAACCCTTTATGGTGAAATCACCCTAACTGAGGGAAATGGAGACGTGGTAGGATTCAATCTTAAGGACATGACCTGGAAAACCTTGCCTTTTTTAAGACGTAATTTGGGTGTTGTTTTCCAAGATTTTCAGTTATTGACAGATAGAAATGTACATGAAAATCTGCGATTTGTACTTCAGGCTACTGGTTGGAAAGACGAGGGATTAATTGAGCAAAAAATTAATGATGTATTAGCCAAAGTGGGGCTTCAAAATAAGGGCTTTAAAATGACTTTTGAAATGAGTGGTGGGGAGCAACAACGTGTTGATATTGCCCGCGCTTTATTAAACGCACCTAAATTAATACTTGCAGATGAGCCAACGGGTAGTTTAGACCCTGAAACCAGCGATGAAATCATGCAATTATTGTTCCAAATAGCCAAGGAAGATGGTACCGCCATCGTGATGGCTACCCATGATTTTATGGTCGTGGGCAAGTTCCCATCTAGAACCCTCACAACGGAGGGTGGAAGACTAGTGGAAAAGGCCTAAATTTTCTCCACAATTGGGTATAAAATGCTCACTTTCCCTTGAATTCTTGAGTCTTTTTCTTATGTTCGCAGACATTTAAAAGTTGTCAAAAAGTGAGACTAAAGTCATTAGAAATCAAAGGGTTCAAGAGTTTTGCTGACAAAACAATTGTCAGTTTCGATGAAGGGATAACGGGAATTATCGGACCAAATGGTTGTGGTAAGAGTAATATTATCGATTCTATCAGATGGGTTATTGGGGAACAAAAAATTTCGGCCTTAAGATCCGAAAATTTAGATTCTCTTGTTTTTAACGGAAGTAAAACAAGAAGTGCTAGTAGTATGGCCGAAGTAAGTTTGACTTTCGAGAATACTAAGAATTTATTACCTACAGAATTTAGTACTATAACAGTTACCCGTCGTTTTTATAAAAATGGCGAAAGTGAATACCGTTTAAATGATGTTGCTTGTCGATTAAAAGATATCCATAATTTATTTTTAGATACAGGAGTAAGTACCGATAGTTATGCCATAATTGAATTAGGTATGGTGGATGATATTATCAAAGACAAAGATAATAGTCGTCGTAGAATGTTAGAACAAGCAGCAGGTATTACGATATACAAAACAAGAAAGAAAGAAGCTAAGAATAAGTTAGATGCTACCGAGCAAGATTTATCAAGAATCGAAGATTTGTTATTTGAAATTAATAATCAGTTAAAGACCTTAGAGAATCAAGCTAAAAAGGCAGAGAAGTATTTTGAAATCAAAAAAGATTATCAAGAAACTGCGATAGAATTAGCAATTGCTTCTTTAGAAGGCTTTAATTTAAGCTACAAAGAATTAACTGAACAACAAGAAGCTGAGTTGGACAAGAAAATTCAATTAGAAGCTCAAATAGCATTAGAAGAAGCTGCCTTAGAGCAGGAGCGTGTTTTGTTTATTGACAAAGAGCGTACTTTACAAAGTATGCAACATGAGTTTAACGATAAGTTGCAAGCATTAAGAACAAAGGAAAACGATAAAAATTTAGCTGCTCAAAGGTTAGATTATTTAAACGATAAAGAAACAAGTTTACAAGAATTTTTAGAAAGAGCCGAGGGGCAATTAAAGACCATTGGGGACTCAATCGAGTACACAAAAATTCAGGTAAATGAAGAAGAAAAAATTTACAACGATTTTAAAAATAGAGTAGAACAATCTCAAATTGAATTAACGAATAAACGTACTCAATTTGATGATCAAAGATCGGTACTAGATAGTTTACGTCAGGAGTATCAGCAAATACAAAGAGGACAGTTTGATGCAGAGAAAAAAGTAGCAGTTTCTGATACTTCTATTCAAAACATAATAAGATCTCAAGAGCAATTAAGCTCAGAGCAAGACCATCGGACTATTCAAATTGCCGAGCTTACCGAACAATTAGCTATTAAGGAAGCAGATTTAAATGCCAAAAAATCTCATTTAGCTGCTTTGCAAGCACAACACGAAACCGCTAAGGCGAGCATTTTTGAAACACAAGAAGCTTTAGAAGAACTAAGATCCAAATTAGCAGAACAAACAAGAATCTTAGATGCAAAGAAAAATGAATACGATTTATTAAAAAGCTTAGTAGACTCAATGGAAGGTTATCCGGAGAGCGTTAAGTTTTTACATAAGAATACAGGCTGGAATCACAATGCACCTATTTTATCTGATATATTATATGTACAAGAACAGTATCGTACTGCGGTTGAAAATGTATTGGAGCCTTATTTGAATTACTATGTAGTAAATGATTTAAAAGAAGGCATGCAAGCCGTTCAATTATTGGATGACAATAAAAAAGGGAAGGCTAACTTTTTCTTATTAGATCAATTAGCAGGTGCAAGTACTTCGTCGGCTCCTGCTGGTACTATTGCAGCTTTGTCGGTAGTTGAGATAGAGGGTAAATATGCAGCTTTAGCCAATCATTTATTAGGTAATGTTTTTATTGCCGAAAACGAACAAGCTCTAGAAAGTAATACAACCGGTATTATCTTAGAAAAGACAGGAAAGTATGTTAAAGGAAAATATACTTTAACAGGAGGTAGTGTTGGTTTATTTGAAGGAAAGAAAATTGGACGCGCTAAAAATTTAGAAAAACTATTAACAGATATTCAAGCACAGGAGTTGGTAGTGAACACTCTAAAAGAGCAAATTCAAACCAAACATAATGCGGTATTGGAGTTTAATGAGCTATTAAAAGAAAATGAAATTCGTGCTACTGAGCAAGCCATTAATACTTTAATTAATGAAGTATTTGCCAATAAAAACAGATTGGAGAATTTACAAGCTGCTCATGCATCTGCTGTTACTAAATTGGCTGAATATGAGGCTAAGATTAAAGAAGAGCATACAGCTATAGCAGATACAAGAATAGCTTTAGAAACGTTAAATATTAGTTTGCAGGAAACACAAGCAAAGCTAGAATCAATTGAACTTGCTTATCAGGCAGCAGAACAAGCCTATCATTTGGCTTCTGGCGAATTCAATGAAATGAATTTGCAATTGACAAAGCAACAAAGTAAGATTGAATCATTACAGCAAGAAGTAGTGTTTAAAGAAAATCAATTAAACGATTTACACGCACAAATTCAAACCAATACGGTTCAGTTAACCGAAGCCTCTGCTGCTATCGTAGAAAGCCGCGCTCAATTAACACAAATCGAAGAAGAGTTGATTACTTTGTTAAGAACCAAAGAGGAAGAAGAACTTAAATTAAACGAAGCAGATCAAGCTTATTATACCCTTCGTAATGAGCTTCAAGAAAAAGAAAGTGCTTTAAGACAACAAATTAAATCTAAGGAGTTAGTAGATCAAATTATTAATGAGATCAAGGACAAACTTAATAATTTAAAATTACAGTTATCTGGCATGAAAGAGCGTTTAAGTGTAGAATTTAAAGTGGAACTAGAAGATGTACTCGAAAAGGGACGTCAAACTGAAGAAACTTTAGAGGAATTACAATTGAGCGCAGAGAAGATGAAAAAACGTTTAGAAAACATGGGTGAAGTAAATCCAACAGCGATTGAAGCTTATACCGAAATGAAAAAACGTTACGATTTTATCTTAGAACAAAAGAACGACTTGGTAACTGCTAAAGAAAGTTTAATGCAAACTATTCAAGAAGTAGAAGCTACCGCAAACCAGGCATTCTTAGAAACTTATAATACTGCAAGAGAAAACTTCCAAAAGGTATTTAAAGCCCTATTTACAGAAGAAGATTCTTGTGACCTTATATTAGTTGATCCAGATAATTTAGCCGAAACAGCTGTTGAAATTGTGGCTAAGCCTAAAGGTAAACGTCCTTCTTCTATTACTCAATTATCAGGAGGGGAGCGTACTTTAACAGCAACGGCTATGTTGTTTGCAATCTACTTAATTAAGCCAGCACCATTCTGTATATTGGATGAGGTGGATGCGCCTTTGGATGATGCTAACGTTGGCAAATTCACTCAAATGATCCAGAAATTCTCTGATAATTCACAGTTTATTATTGTTACGCACAATAAACAAACGATGAGTGCAGTAGATGTAATTTATGGTGTTACTATGCAAGAGCCAGGTGTGAGTAAATTGGTGCCAGTTGATTTTAGAAGTTTAAGTAATTAAATTAGTAACTATTTATAAAATAGCTTTAGAGTCCTCATGAGTAATTGTGGGGGCTCTTTTTTTTATGATCAAGTCTTCTATTATATTATTTGTCACTTGCTTTTTGCTATACCTTCCATTTAGTAGAGAGCCTGATTATTTTGATAGTGAAATAACGCCAGCAACAATAATTGCTCAACATGATTCTGTATGGGCAATTTATCATGAATTGGGTAAGGATTATAAGTTTCTCCTTAATAATAGCTATAGGTCGCAACTTGGACAAAGTATTGAGCTTAGGTATGAATTAAGAAATCCGCAAAAAGCGGTTATTAATAAAGCCTGGGGATATTGGTTTATAGCTAAAGAAATGGGCTGGTCTTTTGGGGTGTTTGCAATTTTATTAGGCGTGGCTTTTGCAACTACGCATCAACCAGATCCCTCTGCACTGGCCGAACAACTGGCCTATAAAAAAGAGAACAAAGGAAAATATCAGCAGTAATCTAGGTTGAAGTTTCAAATATTTAATCTAAATAATTATTTAGCTAAATAACGTTTAATGTCTTTGTCAATATCACGATTTTTGATGGTTTCTCTTTTGTCGTATTCTTTTTTACCTTTACCGATACCAATTTCTAATTTGGCAAAGTGTTTTTCATTAAAAAATATACGTAGAGGTACTATGGTGAATCCTTTTTCTTTCACCTTAGATTCAATCTTTTTTAGTTCTCTTTTTTGTAATAATAATTTTCGATCATGAACTTCGATATGATTATTGGCAGACCCATGAGAGTAGGCATTAATGTATAAACTTCTAACCCATAGTTCACCTCGGTCAAAAAAACAGAAAGAGTCATTAAAACTAACTTTACCTTCTCTTATCGATTTTACTTCTGTGCCAAGCAAAACCATGCCTGCCACATATTTGTCTTCAATGAGGTAGTTAAAATAGGCTTGTCTATTATTTAACTCTTTAGCTTGTATGGATTTGGGTTTAGCCATAAAAAATCCCGATACTTAGTAAGTACCGGGAAACAAAAATAGCATTTATATTCGACTTCGCTTGTGGATTAGTTTCTGAACAAATAGGCTACTTCAGATAACTTATTTTTTAAATCCTTGCGATCTACAATAAAATCTAAAAATCCATGTTCTAGTAAAAATTCACTTCTTTGGAAACCAGGAGGCAAATCTTTTTTAATTGTTTCTTTAATAACCCTTGGGCCAGCAAATCCGATTAAGGCTCCGGGCTCTGCAATATTAATATCACCTAACATACCAAAACTTGCAGAGATACCTCCAAAAGTAGGGTCGGTAAGCATAGAGATGAATGGTAATTTTGCATCACTAAGTTGTGATAATTTACCGCTTGTTTTAGCCAACTGCATTAAACTAAAAGCGCTTTCCATCATACGTGCGCCTCCACTTTTGCTTATGACCATGTAGGGGAGTTTATGTTCGATGCAATAATCAACTGCACGACTAAATTTTTCACCCATTACACTTCCTAATGAGCCGCCAATAAATTCAAAATCCATACAAGCTATTACAATACCTTCACCATTCACTTTGCCTGTAGCTACGCGCATGGAATCTTTTAGATCTGTTTTTGCATGTATTTCATCTAGTCTTTTTTGATAATTTTTTAAATCTGTAAAGTTTAAGGCATCTTTACTTTTAATATTATCAAATAACTCAGTATACTGGGTTTCGTCAAATAGAATGTCAAAATATTCTTCACTACCAATACGATGGTGGAAATTACATTTTGTACAAATAAATAAATTTTCTCTTAGCTCAGCACTTGTGCCAATATGATTACATGAAGGACATTTGTTCCATAAACCTTCTGGTGTTTCTTTTTTATCAGCCGTCGAAGTAGTAATACCTCTTTTAATTCTTTTAAACCATCTAGGTTTTCCAGCTTCATTTGTGCCTGAATCTTCACCCGTTAAATTCACTTCAATATCTTCCTCTCTATTACGCATAGTGTTTTATTTAAGTGAGCAATCGTTGTTTATACTAGTAAAGAGTTTAAATTTTTCTTAAGCGTTTCTATTAATACAGTTTAAATCTTCAAAAGATTCTTCTAATCTTTTACCAAAAGATTCTTCTCCCTTTCTTAACCACACTCTTGGGTCATAATATTTTTTATTAGGCTTATCAGCTCCTTCAGGATTACCTAATTGAGATTGTAAATAAGCTTCATTCTTTTTATAATAGCCTAGTATTCCTTCCCAGAAAGCCCATTGTAAATCGGTATCTAAGTTCATTTTAATTGCTCCGTAACCAATGGCTTCTCTAATTTGATTTTGAGGAGATCCTGAACCTCCATGAAATACAAAATAAACTGGTTTTGGACCAGTTCCTAAAGTTGCTTCAATATGCTTTTGACTATTGTCTAAAATTACAGGCTTTAACTCTACATTACCTGGGCTATATACACCATGTACATTACCAAAAGCGGCAGCAACCGTAAATAAAGTACCCACTTTGCTTAACTCTGTATAGGCATAGGCAACATGTTCTGGTTGAGTATATAATTTATCATTTTCTACACCACTATTATCCACTCCATCTTCTTCACCACCAGTAACTCCTAATTCAATTTCAATTCCCATCCCTAAAGGTGCCATGCGTTTAAAAAATTCTACAGAAGTTTGGATATTCTCTTCGATAGGCTCTTCAGATAAATCTAGCATGTGAGAACTAAATAATGGCTGTCCATGCAGTTTAAAATACTTCTCACTTTCATCAATTAATGCGCTAATCCATGGCAACCATTTTTTAGCAGCATGATCGGTATGTAAAACCACAGGAACATCATAGTATTTAGCTACTTGATGTACATGAAGGGCACCTGCAATAGCCCCTTGTATATTGGCTTGTAAATTATCATTAGGCATGCCTTTTCCTGCAATAAACTGGGCACCGCCATTTGAGAATTGAATAATAATAGGAGATTTTAATTTAGCTGCTGTTTCGATGGCTGCATTAATAGTGTCCGTTCCGGTTGTATTGACAGCTGGAATAGCAAAGTTGTTGGCCTTTGCATCATTGTATAAAGCTTCTAAATCTTTACCAAATAAAACACCTGATGGGTACTTACTCATAGTTTAATAATTGAGTGGCAAATATACAATTTATGGCCCAAACGGCTGTTAGCCAGACCTATAAAAAACCCTTGGATTGCATCCATTCGTCATTGTAAATTTTACCTACATAACGACTTCCATGGTCGTGAAAAATACAAACTGAAACATCGGATATGCTAAGCCTATCTTTTAATTGCCATAATCCTTGCATACAACTTCCTGCACTATAGCCACAAAACAAGCCCTCTTCCTTGGCTAATCTTCTTGTCATTAAGGCCCCTTCTTTATCCGCTACTTGTTCAAAATGATCAATTACAGACATATCATAATTAGCTGGAACGAAATCTTCTCCAAAACCCTCAGCAATATAGGGTTTAACATAACTCATATCAATATTTCCAGTTTCAAAATAGTGGGTTAACAGAGATCCTACTGGATCGACAGCCCACACTTTTATAGCAGGATTTTTTTCTTTTAAATACTTAGCTGTTCCTGTAATAGTACCACCTGTTCCTGCTGTACAAATAAGGTGGGTAATTTTTCCCTCCGTTTGATTCCAAATTTCTGGACCTGTTGTTTCATAATGGGCAAGTCGATTGGCTAAATTATCATACTGATTAAAAAAATAAGAGTTAGGTATTTCAGCTGCTAGTTTTCGAGCTACACTATAATAACTTTGCGGATCATCGGGGGTGACATTCGTAGGGCATACAATTACTTCTGCTCCCATAGCTTTTAATATATCGATTTTCTCTTTGCTTTGCTTATCTGTGGTGGTGAAAATACATTTATAGCCTTTGGCAATTGCGGACAATGCTAATCCCATACCCGTATTCCCACTCGTGCATTCAATGATGGTTCCGCCTGGTTTTAATTTACCCTCTGCTTCAGCTACTTGTACCATTTTTAAAGCCATTCTATCTTTAATAGAATTTCCTGGATTAAAATAATCAACTTTAGCAAGAACAGTACCTGGTATATCTTTGGTTATCTTATGAAGTTGAATAAGGGGGGTGTTTCCTATGGTTTCCAGAATGGATTGTAGCCACATGTTATTAGTACTTTTTACAATACTAAAATTAACCTAAAAAACGTGTAAAAAAGTGAAAAACTAAAAGATGTTAGTAAAATAAGATTAAGCTAGATTCTCAAAATTACTAGTAATGATTTGACAGAAATTTGTTTCAATCATTTTTTCGGCAAGAGCGATCATATTGGAAAATGCTTTTGCATTACTAATTCCATGACCAATAATAACTGGTTTATTTACTCCTAAAACGGGAGTGCCACCATAATTTTCGAAATGAAAACGTCCAAAGAAAGAATCATTGCCTAGACCTTGATGAGCAGCAGCTTCATACATAGCTTCGGCAGTTTTTAAAATTATATTTCCTGTAAAACCATCACATACAATAACATCGGCTTTATCATTAAATACATCACGACCTTCCACGTTTCCAATAAAATGCAAAGCTGTATTTTCTTTTAAAAGCGGATAGGTTGTTTGGGCTAAAATATTGCCTTTGCCTTCTTCTTCGCCTACATTTAATAAGCCAACACTAGGCTTGTCAATATTTAAAATGTGTTTGGCATATAAATTACCTAAAAGTCCAAACTGATTTAATTGCTCGGCTTTGCAATCTGCATTTAATCCCACATCTACCATGACACCTGTTTTACCACTTAATTTTGGTAATAAAGTGGCGATGGTAGGTCTTAAAACACCTTTGATAGGTTTAATACTAAACATAGCACCTACTAACATAGCACCTGTATTTCCTGCACTTAAGAAAGCATCAATTTTACCAGTGGCTAATAAATGAAAACCTATTGAGATAGAAGAGTTAGGTTTTTCTTTTAAGGCTTTTGTGGGATGTTCATGGTAGCCAATAACTTCAGATGCATGTACAAAATGCAAAAATGGTGAAGAGAACCCATGTTGTTGAAATAATTCTTTCAACTGGTTTTCTTCACCAATGCAAAATATATTGTTTTCTGAATTAGAAAGATATAATTGTACTCCTTTTACGGCTTCTAGCGGTGCAAAATCACCACCCATCATATCTATTCCGATATTCATACTAGAGTACTAATTAGGCTTTTAACGGCGCTTTCTCAGCAACTAATTTTCCTTTGTAGTATAATTTACCTTCTTGCACATGAGCGCGATGACGTACATGGATTTCTCCTGTAGTACCATCAGTACTTAAAGTAACTTCTTGCGCTACATAGTGAGTTCTTCTTTTTGCACTACGTTGTTGTGAGTGTCTGCGTTTAGGATTAGGCATCTCTTATTTTTTAAAATTGTTATTTATTTTTCTTTGTCTTTCTTTTTTTTATCAGAGGGCTCATCGTCCTCGTCTGTTAGTCCTTTAATTTTTTCCAACCCTTTCCACAATGCTTCGTTATGTGTTTCTAAAGGGGCGGTCATTAATTTTTTTAATTCGGCCAGTGCTTTTTGATTGCAGGTAGATTCTCCATTTTCATTTTCCGGACAAATATGTTGTAAGGGAAAACTTAAAGTAATGAATTCATAAATCCAAGAAGCGATAGACAGGTGTGACTCGTGTCTGTCCAGATAATAAATATCTGGGTCTTCCTCTTGGCTATTCATGGTATCTGGATCGTCAACAAGTTTAACAATAAGCTTAAACTCATCCCATAATTGAACCGTTAGGGGATTACCACAACGATCACAATAACTTTCCACTTTACCATCTACATCGAAGTTTAATTGCATAAAGCCTTGATGCTTATCAAGTTTTAGCTTGATAGTGGTCTGGCAATTATTAAACTCCTGAGGCCCAAAATCTGTAAAGAACTTATCCTCAATACGGTATTCGAACTCATGTAAACCGGGTCTTAAACCCACAAATGCTATTTCAAAAGCCCTGTTTTGGCCCATAACCGTACTTTAAGGGTTGGCAAAGTTAGTAAAATCCTATCAAAAGACAAAGTTTATCCTAATTTAGCCTGTAATTTAAATCTATGTTCTATAAACCAAATATAACTCAAAAATGGCCAATTAAACCGGGACTTTACTTGATTGGCCTCCTAGTTTTTGGGCTAACTTACTCGAGTAGGTTTATAAACGATATTTATGCTCAAAAAGTATTTCCGAGTCTATCATTTTTCTTAAGGTTTGTGCTAGGTAAAATTCCCATTGCGATTGGTGAATATTTATATTTTTTTATTGTTATTTTATTGATAATCAATATTATAAAATTGTTATTAAAATTAAAAGTTCAATATAAAAAAACCTTATTCTGGCAGCGGCTAGCTTTTAATACCCTTAATAGTTTGGTTGCACTTTATATAATATTCGAACTCATTTGGGGTTATAACTACCTTAAACAGAGCCCTGCAGTACAGTTTCATATTCAAGTACCAGTGCTCTATACCGAGTTTCAGATGGATAGTTTGAGTATAGCCCTCATTCAAGATTTAAACCAAACCAGGGCACAAATTTCTGATTCGAATCTAAATGCTTATCATTTTGAGCAAATAAAGGATAGCTCGATTGTTAATTATAATCAAACGGCCAAAGAGGTTCCTTTTTTATATTATAAACCCATTAGTATAAAAAAGTCCCAATTTCCAAAATGGGGTAATTATTTCGGGTTTAATGCTTTTTATCAACCTCTAACTGGGGAAGCTATTGTGAGAGCAGATTTACCCAAATTAACCTTGCCTTTTACCATCAGCCATGAGATGGCACATCAATTAGGTTATGCCTCTGAGGCGGAAGCAAATTTCATAGCATATGTAGTAGCTACTAAAACCAAGAACTTGGTTTTTAAATATTCGATGCAAATAGAAATATTTAGTTATGCTCAAATGGCACATTTAAATTTTATAGTATCCAGGGGGGATTATGAGGGGTTCAAAGAAATAGTAAACAGAAATAAAAGCTTGCTTTCACCCATAGTATTGGAGGACAGAAAAAAAATCAGACAATTTTATACACAATCACAAAAACAATTAATACCTGGATCCACGGAATTTTACAATCAATTTTTGCAATGGAATAAACAAGCAAAAGGCATTAATAGTTATAATGATGTGCTATTATGGGTATTGGCGTATAAAAAGAAGGGGTAGTTATTAAAACTTATTCTTCCACATCATACTCTCAATAGGCTTATCAGGCTGACCACTGTATTTAGCATTGGCTTTTTGGTTATAACTAACTTCAATCTCACCATCTACAGGGAAATAAATGAGTTGACCAATCGGCATTCCTTTATACACTCTTACAGGTTGCTTCACAGAAATTTCTAAAGTCCAGTTGCCACAAAAACCAACATCCCCTTTACCGGCTGTAGCATGTATATCGATACCTAAGCGACCAGTGGATGATTTTCCTTCTAAGAAAGGTACATGGGCATGTGTTTCTGTATATTCTAAGGTAACACCTAAGTAAAATCCAGTAGGTTCTAAAACATAGCCATCGTCTGGGATTTCAAAATAGGTAATTGTATTATGTGCTTTTGCATCCAATATAGAATTATCATAAGTAGCCAACCATTTACCCAAATGAACGTCATAACTATTACTACCTAAGTCTTTACGATCATAAGGGACAATTTTTATAGTGCCTTTTTCAATCTCTTCTAATATGCGTTTATCTGATAAAATCATCTTTGTGTATTTATGTTTAATTTAGCGGTCCAAACCACGCTGCAATCTAACTCAAAGCTTTTTTTTATGCCTTTCTTTTATCAACAAAATATTAACGAGACCGAACATTTGGCCATATGGGCCATTACCGAACCTGTTTCATTTTTTGAGTCTGATTTTAGCGAAACGGTTGCAATTGCGAATGAAGAGCGTAAGCTGCAATATATGGCAGTAAGGGTGTTATTTAAATTAATGATGCCAGAAATAGAGTTAGCTGATATTGTTTTAGCAGATAATGGGAAGCCCTATTTAAAAGGGGTGCCTTTTCATTTTTCGTTTGCACATTGTAAAGGATATGCTGCTTGTGCAGTAAGTGATGTTAAACCAATTGGAATAGATATAGAAATCATACATCCAAGGATAGCAAAAGTGGCACCTAAATTTTTAAATGAACAGGAGAAGCAAATGATTGTTTCTTTAAATGAAGAAGAGCAACTGCGTCAAATGGCATTTATTTGGGCGGCCAAAGAAGCCATGTATAAAAAATTTGAACAATTAGGTATTGATTTTGCCGCTCATTTTAAAATTGCCTCCATAGCTAAGGAACAAAGGGGGGAGGTAGCTGCCACTATTGAGCATAAAGGAACTAAGCAAAATGTGCTATTAGCATATCATTATGGACAAGACTATGTATGTGTAACTTGTATTGGTTAATTATTCCTCGAGTCCCAATAATTCATCTTCGTCGGTGAGATTAAGTTGAATATTGTCTGCACCAGCAATCCCTTCTATTGAGCCTTTTATATGCATGGCGTTTAATAATACTTTCTCTAATTGTTTTTCGCGAGACTTCCATAGTTTTTCCATTGCGTCTCTTTCTCTTTGGATACTTTGGCGCATTTGTCTAAAGCCTTCTCCAATAGCTTTCCATTGTTCTCCAAATTCATTACCTGTTAAATAGTCGTATAGCAAACTCATTTTATCGCCTTTGTTGTCTTGATTTTTTTTAGTATCAAAAATCTTTAACAATGCATTTCTAAGAAGTAACGCTACACTTTTAACTTCTTGAAACGAACAAATATACACGCCGTCTTTCTCTCCAAAACGGTCCATGTCTTTGGGGAAAGTTTGGGTAACAATGATGGCAATATCCGCACCCTGACTGCGCATGTCAGCTTTTAATTTCTCGATCCATTCGGCTGCAAAAGCAGTAGTACGTTTACTTTCATAAATAATTTTACCTGCTTCTTGCCCTAAATTATTACGCACTGTTTGAATACAATCAGCCCCGCGAACACCTTTGCCTACTTCTGAAATTTGATCAAATGGGAAAGATGATTTTAATAATTCTTCTAATAATAATTCTTGCACTTCACCTTGCATTTGCATACTACCTTGCTCGGCTTTTCGCTTCATTTCGTCGGCCAATTTTCGTTGATCCTCTAATTGCTTTTCCAATTCTTTAACTTTCAATTGGTATTCTTGGTCTTTTAAAGAGCCTTTTTCTGCTTCCTCTTTTTGAATTTGAATTTTCAAACTTTCTCTTTCGGCCATTAGTTTTCTTTGAAGCTCTAGTTCTAATTCTGCTTCTTTAGCTTGAATGGCCTGTACTTGTTTTAAAAAGGCTAATTCTTTCTGTTGAAATTCTTTTACTTGCTTGCTCATGTTCTCTTGGCTTTCTTGTGCCATTTGTAATTTATGAGCATACTCGTCTGCTAAACTTTTTTTTAATTGAGTGGCTAATTCAGCTTCAATTTTAATTTTTTGATCTTTTTGCCAGTCCGTCATTTTCCCACGTAACTCTTTCTCTATCTCTTCGCGAATAGCGTCGGTAGGCTCAAAGCTGTTTTGACATTTAGGACATGTTACAATGTAGTTGGACATAAAAGTATCTTTGTGCGGAAGAGGAGATTCGAACTCCCACGCCCGGGTATGGGCGCTACCACCTCAAGGTAGTGCGTCTACCAATTTCGCCACCTCCGCTGATAGCTTCAAAAATAGCTAAAAAAAATGAGTCCTGGTAATCCAAGACTCATTTATAAAAATTTGTTGGGTACTTAATTATAAGCCAGCAATTACATCTTTACCTGATCTAACATAATCTGCATTTTTTGCTTCCTCTGCCATTTTGATACAAGTTTCAGCACTTGCTTTAGCCCCTTTTTTATCGCCTAATTCTTTTTGCACTTTTGCTTTTAATAAATGCAACCAATATGCTTTATTGTTTGCAGCAATAGCTTTGTCCACATATACTAAAGCTTTATCGTAATCTTTATCTAATTCATAAAAGAAGGTAGCTGCCGATTGATATGCGTTTGCATTGGCATTGGGCCCTGTAGTGGCATCTTGAATTTGTTTGCGAACAATTGGTTTGATATCGGTGCTAATGGGTATATTCACTAATGTCTTTGCCCATTTTAAAGAGATGGTAGCAGACTCTGCATTAATATTATCTACATTAATGGTGAATGTTTCAGTGCTATTGCTAGTAGTTTCTGATTTTACTTTTAAACGAACTACATCCTCACTTTCCTTATATTCAAAACTTCCCCAACCTTTTGAATTGGTATTAAAAATAATGGTCCACTCATTAGCGCCAGGGATAGTGAATAAACCATAAGAACCTGCTGCAAGTATTTTGCCACCAATAGTTACTGGGTCAGAAAAAGTAACTTTTGTAGCACCATTGGCACCTGTTCTCCAAACAATACCATTGGGTGCTAATAAAGAACCTTCACCAAAAGCAGCGCGACCCTTTAATCCTGGACGAGAATATACAATTTCGATTTTACCTAATCCAAAATCCTGTGTTAAGGTTTGAGTGGGGCTAGGGGCTGGCATTTTAATTTGTGCCGTAGCTTGTAAACTAATTAACGCTACAATGGCAAAAAGTATTTTTTTCATTTCTTTTATTTTAATAGATAACAAACCTAAATTATTTTAGTTTAACCTGTCATTATTTTTTTTGAAAGGCTGGATGAAAACGGTCTAAGGTATCTCTCAAAAACTCTCGATTCATATGGGTATATATCTCGGTGGTGGTGATGCTTTCATGACCAAGCATTTCTTGAACTGCTCTTAAATCAGCGCCGCCTTCTATTAGGTGGGTGGCAAAGGAATGTCTAAAACTATGAGGGGAGATAGTCTTTTTAATGCCTGATTTTAGAATCAAATCTTTAATGATGTAAAAAATCATTACTCTGCTTAGACCTTTTCCTCGGTTATTTAAAAATAAGACATCCTCATGGTCTTTGGCAGGGGTTTGATGCACTCTAATAGTATCCTTATACAGTTTAATAAATTTAATGGCATCAGCACCAATGGGAACTAATCTTTCTTTATCTCCTTTGCCTATAACTCTTATAAAACCTACCTCTAAATAAAGACAGGAAATTTTTAAAGTGATCGCTTCGGTTACTCTAAGACCAGAACTATACATGGTTTCTAAAATCGCTTTATTACGACCGCCTTCGGGTTTGCTTAAATCAATATGACCAATTAAAGTTTCAATTTCTTCAAAACTTAAAACATCGGGGAGCTTTCGACTTGTTTTTGGGGTAGGAAGTAATGTAGTAGGATTAAGGGTTACAATTTGCTCCAATATACAATACTTAAAAAATGCTTTTATCCCAGATATTATGCGGGCCTGAGAACTGGCAGCCATCTCCATGGCACCAATGGTTTGGATAAATGCTTGCAAGTGGGACAAGTTTACTTCGGCAGGGCTAATGTTGAGACCTATGGATTCAAAATAGTTAGTTAGCTTATCTATGTCCCTTAAATAAGCTTCTACCGAATGGCCACTCAGGGATTTCTCCAATTGCAAAAAAGCCTTAAATCCTTTTTTATAGATGGACCAGTTCATGTAGAGTTAATAAAAGATTTGATTGTTATATGAGAATGAGTTTATTTCGCATCTGATTTAACAAACTTATGAAAGTAAATTTAAACTCATTTAAGCAAAAAGTAAAGCGTAACGGCAAGCAATTAAAATCTTTTTTAACAAAATTAGATAAAAGAGCACCCAAGGGTTTAGACAACCTTGCCGAAATGTTAAGTCCAACAGTTTGGCAAGAGGTAGATTGTTTAAGTTGTGCCAACTGTTGTAAAACAATGAGTCCTACTTTTACAAGCACAGATGTTAAAAGAATATCGGCTCATTTTAAAATGACACCTGCTGCTTTTAAAGAGAAGTATTTAGAATATGATAAAAAAGATAAAGATTGGTTAAATAAATTACAACCTTGTCAATGGTTAAATCTTAAGGATAATAAATGCAGCATTTATGAAATCCGTCCTTCTGATTGTGCTGGTTTCCCACATTTGACCAAGAAGAAGATGACAGAATATATTCATGTGCATAAACAAAATATTGAATACTGTCCAGCTACCTATAAGATGGTCGAAAAAATGAATGATTTAATAGGATAGCTTTAAAAGTAGACATCTTCAAAATAATCCATAATTAGCCTTTGATCGGGGTTAATATAAATGGCGACTACGTCAAATTGCAGCCTTTTAAAGGCTGGGTGTAAATAATGATAATGTGCAGCTGCATTTTTCAAAAATTGCATTTTTGTTTTACTAATATGCTGTTCCGGGAATCCATATAATATAGATGATCTGGTTTTAACTTCAATAATATGTAAGCAACCATTGAAGCAACTTATAATGTCAATTTCTAAATGCTTATAACGCCAATTTCTTTCCAATAATTGGTGGCCTTTTTGTTCCATTAATTCGGCAGCTTTATTTTCCCCTAAAAACCCGGTATCTTTGTTATTCATACATAAACATAGGGTATTAAGTAAGATGCAAAAAGCGTATAAATTACATGGGATACATAAACATTATGATTGGGGAGGCACTCATTTCATACCTCAATTAATGCAAGTGCAAAATACAGTCAATCAACCTTATGCAGAATATTGGATGGGCGATCATCCTTCTGGACCTTCAATTATAAAAACGGAACTAGGGGATAGTTCAATTGGGCAGTTTTTAGGAAATGAGGGATTGCCTTATTTATTTAAAATTTTAGATGTTGCTAAAATGTTGAGTATTCAAGTGCATCCTACTATCGAAAATGCTATTAAAGGATTTGAATTAGAAGAAGCCAAAAGTATCGCTATTGACGCTCCACATAGAAATTATAAAGATAAAAATCATAAGCCCGAAGTAATGGTAGCTTTAAGTGATTTTTGGTTGTTACATGGTTTTTTAGCACCTGAGTTACTTGAAAAACGTTTACAAGAAAATGTATATTTAAATTCTTTGCTGGATCACTTTAGAGGAGCAGACTATCGGGGATTATATAGCCATTTTATGCAATTGTCTAGCCAAGAGACGGACCTTATTCTTAAGCCCTTAATGATGGATGCAGTGAAGCGTGTAGAAAGTGGGGAAGTTAACAAAACACATCCCCATTGGTGGGCGCACAAATATTATAATGGAGTAGTACCTAACGAAAAAATAGACAAAGGAATATTCTCTATTTATATTTTAAATATTGTGCAAGTTGCAAAATATGAAGGTGTTTTTCAGGGTGCTGGATTATTACACGCCTATTTGGAGGGACAAAATATTGAATTAATGGCCAATAGTGATAATGTTTTGAGAGGTGGATTGACCACTAAACATGTTGATGTGAATGAGCTAATTGATCATGTAAAGTTTGAGCCTACTTACCCTCATGTATTAAAAGGAAATGTACTTAATGATTTTGAGACTAATTATCCTTGCCCTGTTGCAGATTTTGGTTTAAGTAAAATAGTATTAAACAAGGGTGAAACTTATACAATAAATGCAGTTTCACTCGAAATGTTACTTTGTATGGAGGGACAAGTAGCACTTGATTCTTTTGTGATTGCAGCTGGCGAAGTGGCCATGGTCCCCGACAATCAAAGCATTGAACTAAAAGCAAATACCTTTAGCGTTCTGTTTAGATCCTTTGTACCCTAGGTTATTCACATTTGAGGAAAATTGAGGCGATTAGATACGCCACTAAACCCTTATTTTTGTTTTCATCTCCAATAAGTGAAAAAAGAATATTTATGAAATTGAATAAGCAAGTTGTTTTAGCCTTAGTAATTATGGTTGCCATTACGGCACTTTATCGAGTATTACCTGGACGTCCTCTAGGCTTCGCTCCACAAATTGCTATAGCCTTATTTAGTGGTTCTTTGTTTGCAAGTAAAAAACAATATTCTTTTTTGTTACCAATTTTATCCATGTTTTTATCTGATGTTTTTTATCAGTTATTATTCAATAATGGTTTAAGTAGCTACCAAGGTTTTTATAGTGGTCAAATCGAAAATTATTTATTAATCGCAGCTACTGCTGTTTTTGGTTTTGGTTTACAATCTACAAAGCCTTCTAAGTATGTAATTAGTTTTTTAGCTGCTCCAACTAGTTATTTTTTAGTTTCTAACTTTTTAGTGTGGGCACAAGGAGGTGGATATCATCATGGGTATTCATTTACAGGATTTGTTCAAACAATGGTGGATGGTATTCCTTTTTATCCCAATAGTGTAGCAGGTACAATCGTATTTGGTGCAGTTATTTTTGGAGCTTTCAGATTAGCAGTGCCTAAGTTTAAGGCTATTTAATTTTATTAGGTCACAGGTTTTCAAAGAAATCATCAATCTCCCAAGGTCCTTCATCTGCGGCTTGGGTAGCTAATTCATCACAACGGTTGTTGTAAGGATTATCCGCATGTCCTTTAACCCAATGAAAATGAATTTTATAGGGTTTGGCTATTTTGGCATATAAAGTCCAAAGATCTTTGTTCTTTTTGCCACCTTTAAAATCGGTTCTTAACCAGTTATCCAACCATTTCTTTTCAACCGATTCTACAACATATTTACTATCCGTATAAATATGAACAGGGAGGCTTGTTGTTTTTAAGGCATTTATGGCGGTGATAACCCCAAGTAATTCCATTCTATTATTGGTGGTTTTGCGAAAAGCGCCAGCCAATTCTTTAACCTTATCACCCCACATTAGTATAGCTCCATACCCCCCAGGGCCGGGATTTCCTCTAGATGATCCGTCTGTATAAATTATAATTTTGTCCAATTTAACTATCTAATTGATTGATTATTAAACATATATATGAATATACGAATACTTATTTTAAAAACAAAGTCAAAAATGATTTAATGTGTTTTTTTTACACACTATTTTTTTATCTTTAAACGCTTGTTTTATAAATAATTACGATTGAATTGCACTTATGAGTACTAAGGTTAGTTTTCATTTAAAGTATAAGACCCATTTTGGTCAAGGAATTTATATTTACGGTAATATTCCTGCTCTTGGTAATAATAACATTGAGAAAGCCATTCCTTTAGTGTATTTAAATAATGATTATTGGGTATTGCATCTTGAACTTAATGCCCCCATGCCAACAGAAAAAATAGTTTATCACTATTATATACAGAATGCAGATGGAACTAGAGTTTTTGAAACGGGTAACGATAAATCAATACAATTTTCTGCTATTAATTCCCCTGAAATTGTAATTATTGATAGTTGGAATTTTACTGGCTTCAAAGAGAATACATTTTATACTTCACCTTTTGTAAATGTTTTATTAAAGTCAAAAGTAGCTCCAAAAACAAAGGCAAAAACTAAAACCAATTATACACATACTTTTAGAGTTAAAGCACCCTTATTAGCACCGGATCAAACTTTATGTATGATTGGTGAATCTAAAACGATTGGTGCTTGGGAGGCAAGTAAAGCATTGTTATTAGATAAAGTTGCCGATGAAGATTATTTTGAAGTAAGTATTGACGCAGTTAAAAGTAATTTTCCTTTTGTGTATAAATATGGTATTTACAATTTGCAAACAAAAACATTTATAAAATTTGAAGAGGGAAATAACAGAGTTGTATACGAACCAGTGGGAAAAAATAAAATAGTTATTGTGAATGATGGTTTTGTGCACGATTCAACTACACAATGGAAGGGGGCCGGTGTTGCCATTCCTGTTTTTTCTTTAAGATCAGATAAGAGTGCAGGGGTTGGTGAATTTGCTGACATCAAACTATTAGTTGATTGGGCGGCAAGTATCGATTTAAAATTAGTTCAGATTTTACCTATCAATGATACGACTGCCACGCATACTTGGATGGATTCTTATCCCTATGCTGCGATATCAGCTTTTGCTTTACATCCTTTATTTATTCGATTAGAGGATATGTTAAACAAAAGTCAATCTACTATACTTGCTCCTTATTTAACAAAAATTAAAGCCTTAAATGATTTAGCCGAAGTTGATTACGAAGCAGTCATGAAACTTAAATGGGAAGTACTTAAAATTATTTTTAATAAAAATGGTAAAATCGATTTAGCGAGTGAAGGATTTGCCGAATTCTTTGCACTTAATAAAAACTGGTTGGTATCGTATAGTGCTTTTTCTTATTTGAGGGATTTGAATGGGACAGTCGATTTTAATCAATGGCCAAAGTATTCAAAATATGAGGCTTCTGAAATTGATAAATTAATAAATCCATCATCTAAAGCCTTTGAAGAAATTGAATTTTATTATTTTGTTCAATATCATTTGCATTTGCAATTAATAGAGGCTTCACAATACGCGCATAGTAAAGGAGTAATTTTAAAAGGGGATATTCCAATTGGGGTATATAGATATGGAGCTGATGCTTGGCAAAACACGCATCTTTTTCATATGGATATGCAAGCAGGAGCGCCACCAGATGATTTTGCAGTGAGTGGACAAAACTGGGGCTTTCCCACCTACAATTGGGAACATATGGCCAGTGATGGTTTCGCTTGGTGGAAATCTCGTTTTGATCAAATGAAATTTTATTTTGATGCCTTTAGGATTGATCATATTTTAGGTTTCTTTAGAATATGGAGTATCCCAATGCATGCAGTGGAAGGTATCTTGGGTCATTTTGTTCCTGCCATACCCATTTCTATCAATGAATTAAATGCAAAGGGTATCAAATGCGATCACTATCGTTTAACACACCCTTTTATAAATGAGACTATATTATTTCAAGTATTTGGATATGACAATGATTTAATAAAGAAAGAATATTTAAAGCCTATTGGGGAAGGTCATTATGAATTATTACCGGCTTTCAAAACGCAAAGACAAGTAGAAACTTATTTTAGTTTTATGCCCCAAGATGATTGGCATCAAAAAATAAAGTTAGGATTGTTTAGTTTGATAAGCAATGTTATTTTATTGGATGCGGAACAAAAAAATCATTTTCATTGTAGGTTTAATATCGAAGGGACAAGTTCATTCCAGCATCTTGATCATCCCACCCAACAGGCACTTAAAGAAATTTATGTCGACTATTTCTTTAAAAGACAAGATGATGCTTGGGAAAAAGAAGCCATGAAAAAATTACCGATGCTTAAACTTTCTACCCAAATGCTTATTTGTGGAGAGGATCTAGGATTGGTGCCTTCTTGTGTGCCTAATGTTATGTATCAATTAGGAATGTTAAGCCTAGAAGTACAAAGAATGCCTAAAGCATCACAAAAAACTTTTTTCCATCCTAACGATGCTCCTTATTTAAGTGTGGTAACTCCTTCCTCTCATGATACAAGTACTATTAGAGGATGGTGGGAAGAAGACTCTTCTAAAACCCAACAGTTTTATAATCATGAATTAGGGCAGTGGGGGGATGCGCCAATTCATTGCGAAGCATGGATTAATAAAGCAGTATTGTTACAACATTTATATTCACCTGCCATGTGGGCAATTTTCCAATTACAAGATTATTTAGGGGTGGATGAATCTATTAGACGTAGTAATCCAAATGAGGAACGCATTAATGTGCCCGCTAATCCAAAACATTATTGGAGATACAGGATGCATTTAAGTTTAGAAAAATTAATAAGCGCTACTTCTTTTAATCATGATTGGAAAACAGCCATTAATGCCAGCGGTAGATAGGCAATTCTTACGCTTTGGTTTTGTATCTTAGCAAAAATATTTTTTGTGGAATTATCTTTTTGGGAGCAACAATTACCCTTTGAATATCCATTTACTATTTCAAATGGACGTACTAAAACGCATCAACATTCTTTAATGGTTCGTTTGTCATTAGGTAGCTGGTTTGGTTTCGGGGAAGCCCCAGCTATAGTTTATTATAATGTGAGCGTAGAAGGGATGATGCAACAACTTGAAAAACATAGAAAGGTTATTGAAAAATTTGCACTCATCGATCCAGAACGTTTTTGGCATTTCTTACATCACTTATTTCCCAATGATCCATTTTTAGTTTGTGCATTGGATATGGCTGGTTGGGATTTATGGGGTCAAATGAAAAAACAACCCTTACATCAAATATGGAATACCCAATGGTTTACGGAGGGGGCAGATTGTCCACCCATTTGTGATTATACACTCGGTATTGACCCCATCGAAAAGATGGTGCAAAAGATGGCAGCGCATCCATGGCCTATATATAAAGTAAAAGTGGGAACGGAATATGATATTGAAATGATTACTGCACTTAGAAAGCATACTGAATGTCCTATTCGAGTAGATGCTAATGCCGGTTGGACTACCGAAGAAGCCTTACTTAAAATTCCTGCATTGGCAGCATTGGGCGTTGAGCTTGTGGAGCAACCTTTGGCTAAAGATAATTGGGAGGGTATGACACAATTAAAAAAACAAGCAGCACTTCCTCTTTTTGCAGATGAATCCTGTGTTTTTGAAAAAGATGTGTTGGCCTGTTTTTCTTTTTTTGATGGTATTAATATTAAACTTACCAAATGCAGCGGTATCACTCCCGCTCTTAGAATGATTAAAGAGGCAAAGTCGTTGGGACTTAAAGTGATGATGGGTAGCATGAACGAATCAGTGATTGGGTCAGCTGCCATTGCTCAATTTTTACCACAACTAGATTATGTAGACATGGATGGGCCATTACTGATGACTGAACTCAATGGCAAGGGTTTAGATTTTTCTTTTCAAAATAAAAATGGACAAATTGCACCACTCACTAAGCCTGGCTTAGGTGTACAATATTTAACACCATTTGTAAAATAGCTATATGACACCGGAACGTACCGAAAAATTAATTAAAGTTTTAAGTAAGCGTCAGTCCAATTTAACGGTAGTGATGGAAAATGTACAAGATCCACATAATATTTCTGCGGTATTAAGAACCTGCGATGCAGTGGGTATTCAAGATGTGTACATAGTAACTACAAAAATCCCAAGACATAAAAAATTTGGCTACAAGAGTAGTAGCAGTGCTTTAAAATGGCTTACTATACATGAGTTTGACGACTTAGCAACCTGTGTTGCCCAACTCAGAAAAAACTTCACTAAAATTTTAACAACCCATTTATCTAGTGATGCAGTTCAGTTATATGATATTGATTTTACCGAATCGGTAGCTTTAGTTTTTGGAAATGAACATGCTGGGGTAACCGAAGAGTTTAGAGCCTTGGCAGATGGTAATTTTATAATTCCTCAAATGGGAATTATACAAAGTTTAAATATTTCCGTTGCTTGTGCAGTAAGTATATATGAAGCTATGCGTCAAAAGATGGTAGCCGGGCATTATGATCATGCCAGTTTGCCCAAAGATCAAATGGATACATTATTAACACAGTGGGGGGTAGAGGAGTTAACCCCCGAAACCTACGTTCCTTACAAACCCAAGCGTAAATAGTTTTGGGAAATTTACATTTGTTCTGGCACTTCGATACCCAAGGCGCTCATTGCTTTTTGTAAAGTAGCAGCAGTTAAAATAGCTAGTTTAATTCTAGTACTTTTCTTAGCATCGTTTTCGGCATTTGCAATAGAATGTTCTGCATAAAAACTATTAAATAGTTTAGCCAAATTAAAAGTATATATCGCCAATTTTGATGGGTCTAAACTATCTGCTGCTTCATTGATTACTGCAGGAAAATTGGAAAGTTCAATGGCAACTTCTTTTTCGAGTGGTAATAATTCGTTTTCTGTAATATTTGTATCAGTGCCTGTTTTTCTTAAGATGCTTTTTATGCGTGCATGCGTATATTGAATAAAAGGACCAGTAAAACCATGAAAATCGATACTCTCTTCTGGATTAAATATCATTTTCTTTTTAGGGTCAACTCTTAGTAAGAAAAATTTAAGGGCACCTAATCCAATGGTATTATAGAGTGCAGTTAACTGGTCGGTTGTAAAATCTGACACCTTTCCTAAGGATTCTGTTTTCTCTTTAGAGATAGAAATCATTTCTTGTACTAGATCGTCGGCGTCAACCACGGTACCTTCTCTGCTTTTCATTTTGCCTGTAGGTAATTCTACCATACCATAACTTAAATGATATATACCATCCGCTGCAGGTAATTGTAGTTTTTGACAAATTAATTTAAGCACTTTAAAATGATAATTCTGTTCGTCACCCACTACATAAATGCTAGCATCAGTGTCAAACTCTTTTTGTTTTACTTCGGCTAAGCCAATGTCTTGAGTGATATAAACTGATGTGCCATCTTTGCGACGTACAATTTTTTCATCTAATCCATCTGCTGTCAAATCAATCCAAACCGATCCATCTTCTTTTTGGTAAAATACTTTTTTTGAAATTCCTTGTTCTACTAATTCTTTTCCTAATAAATAAGTATTGCTTTCGTAGTAGGTTTTTGCAAAATCAGATCCAATTTTTTTATAGGTTGTATCAAAGCCTTCATAAACCCAGCCATTCATTCTTTTCCATAAATCAATAGTAGCTTCATCTCCTTGTTCCCACTTAAGTAGCATCTCTTGTGCTCCTTTTTGAATAGGAGCTTCTTTTTCTGCTAATTCCTGGGTCATTCCTCCAGTGACTAGTTCAGCAACCTGCGCTTTATAGGCGTCATTGTATTTAACATAATAGTCACCTACAAAATGATCTCCTTTTTGTTGAGTGTCGACAGGGGTAGCGCCTTTAGCAAATAATTGCCAAGCAATCATACTTTTACAAATATGAATACCACGATCATTCACAATACAGGTTTTAATTACATCATGCCCTTGCAACTTTAAAATTTCAGCGATACTCCAACCTAAAAAATTATTTCTTAAATGACCTAGGTGTAAAGGTTTATTTGTATTAGGTGAGGAATACTCTACCATAATTTTTTTAGGATGTTCATGTTTAGGCAGTAAATTTTCTGCCTTCGCATTTTTAATATAATCCAGCCAATAATTATTACTGATAGTGAAATTTAAAAACCCTTTTACAATATTAAATTGAGTGAGTTCTTTGGGCATAGCTAATAGCATTGCAGCACCTAATTCATTTCCTAATACATCGGGGCTCTTTCCTAATTGTTTCACAAAAGCAAAAAGCACAATGGTGTAATCACCTTCAATTTCTGGTTTAGTTGCATTTACTAATACTTGTTCGGGATTAATAGTTGCTCCGTATAATTGATGCAAACAGTTTGCTGCAGTTGTCTTTAAATTAGTTATCAAATTCATAAAATAGGATTGCCGTCTGCAAAAGTAATTAATAAAGATTACCTTTGAACATCCATGCTAAAACTGCACGATTTTATTAGTAAGCTTATCTTAGACCTTATTGATTGGGTCTATCCTGTTTTTAAGAAATTAATGCCCCTTAAAACCTTTCGTTATGCCGCCTGTGGTGGTGCCAATACGGTGTTAGATATCTTATTATTCTTTGTTTCCTATAATTATTTCTTTCATAAAAAAATGGTATTAATTGGGGAGAGCTTCACCATTAGTCCACATATAGCCTCCTTTATAGTAAGTTTTTGCATTACTTTCCCATTAGGGTTTTACCTAAGTAGATATGTGGTTTTCCAAGAGACAAGTGTAAAGAAGTCGGAGCAACTCTATAAATACTTTTTTGTGGTTTTAGGCTGTATCATACTCAACTATGGTTTTTTGAAGCTTTTTGTAGATCGTTTTGGATGGTATCCAACCCTTGCTAAGATAGTTACTACCTTTTTTGTGGTCATTTTTAGTTATACCAGTCAAAAAAACTTCACTTTCAAAGCCTCCACTTAAGCCCTTTTACTGCCTTTTTGTGCTTTATTTAGGCTTATATATGCCAATTATGGCCCCCTTGTCTCTTAATAATCTGTCATTTATGACAAAATTTCACCTACTCCTGCTTGGCATAATCCTTGCCTTGTATTAGATAATTAATCATTGAAAATCAATCATTATGGCAAAAATAATAGGAATTGACTTAGGTACAACCAATAGTTGTGTATCAGTTATGGAAGGTGGCGAACCTGTAGTAATCGCCAATGATGAGGGTAGAAGAACCACCCCATCGGTAGTAGCGTTTTTAAAGAATGGTGAGCGAAAAGTAGGTGATCCTGCTAAACGTCAAGCTATAACAAACCCTCAAAACACTATTTCGAGTGTTAAGCGTTTTATGGGCCGTCGTTTTAACGAGGTTACTAGTGAGTTAAGCCATGCAAGCTATAAAGTTGTGCAAGGTGATAACGATACAGTGCGTGTTGCTATCGATGATCGTATGTATACTCCTCAAGAAATCTCTGCTATGGTACTTCAAAAAATGAAGAAAACAGCTGAAGATTATTTAGGTCAAGAAGTAACAGAAGCAGTTATTACTGTTCCTGCTTATTTTAATGATGCTCAAAGACAAGCAACAAAAGAAGCTGGGGAAATTGCTGGCTTAAATGTGCGCAGAATTGTGAACGAACCTACTGCAGCTGCTTTGGCTTATGGATTAGATAAAAAGAATGTAGAACAAAAGATAGCTGTATTTGATTTAGGCGGTGGAACTTTTGATATTTCGATCTTGGATTTAGGGGATGGTGTATTTGAAGTAAAGTCTACTAATGGTGACACACACTTAGGAGGAGATGATTTTGATAAAGTAATCATGGACTTTTTAGCAGATGAATTTAAAAATCAAGAAGCAATAGATTTAAGAAAAGATCCAATGGCTTTACAACGCTTAAAAGAAGCTGCAGAAAAAGCAAAAGTAGAATTAAGTTCTTCTTCCGAAACTGAAATTAACTTGCCTTATATTACTGCAGTGGATGGTGTGCCAAAGCATTTAGTTGTAAAATTAACAAGAGCAAAGTTTGAATCTTTAGCAGATAGTTTATTTGAGAGATGTTTAAAACCTTGTGAAGCTGCCTTAAAAGACGCGGGTTACTCTACTTCTCAAATTGATGAAGTAATATTAGTAGGAGGATCTTCAAGAATTCCAAAAGTGCAAGAAATTGTTGAGAAATTCTTTGGGAAAAAACCTAACCGTTCCGTTAACCCTGATGAAGTGGTAGCGATTGGTGCGGGTATTCAAGGTGCAGTTTTAACAGGGGATGTGAAAGATGTATTGTTATTAGATGTTACGCCTTTAAACTTAGGAATTGAAACAATGGGTGGGGTTATGACAACAATGATTGCTTCTAACACAACTATTCCTACTAAGAAAACAGAAGTATATTCTACTGCCAGTGATAATCAACCTGGTGTTCAAATTCATGTATTACAAGGTGAGCGTCCAATGGCTTCTCAAAATAAAAGCTTGGGAATGTTTAACTTGGATGGCATACCACCAGCACCAAGAGGTGTACCTCAGATTGAAGTAACTTTTGATATTGATGCTAATGGAATTTTAAATGTGAGCGCAAAAGATAAAGGAACAGGAAAAGAGCAAAAAATCAGAATTGAAGCGGGTAGTGGTTTAAGCAAGGAAGAAATTGAAAAAATGAAAGCCGAAGCAAAAGCTAACGAAGCCTCTGATAAAATAGAAAGAGAAAAAGTTGAAAAATTAAATCAAGCAGATAGTTTAATATTCCAAACTGAAAAGCAGTTAAAAGAGTTTGGAGATAAAATTCCTGCAGATAAAAAAGCACCTATTGAAACTGCTTTAGCTACTTTAAAAGTGGCACATCAGTCACAAGATATCGCTCAAGTTGATTCAGCTTTAGAAGCTATGAATACTGCTTGGACAGCTGCTAGTGAAGATATTTACAAGGCTCAACAAGCGGGTGCTGATCAAGCAGCTGCACCAGGTGCAGAAGCGGGAGCCAATGGCGGTGCTAGTAATGATACAGTTGAAGATGCTCAGTTTGAAGAAGTGAAATAATTCCATAAAAAGGAAGGTTTACTTTGTTTCATGAATAGAAAAGTCCTACAAGAAATTGTAGGACTTTTTTTATATATTTAGATACTATAATTAATGATGGCATAAATCTGTACCTATGAAAAATTTGCAATTCACTATTTTGGGTATCCTCTTATTTGTAACCCATCTTAATGCACAGGTTTCTAAAGCGCCTGCCTATCCATTAATTGCCCATAGTCCTTATTTTAGTATTTGGTCTTTCGAAGATACTTTGTCATCTGCTAACACAAAGCATTGGACTGGAGCAGAACAAGATTTGCAAGGTTTAGTTTCTGTTGATGGTGTACAATATCGTATTTTGGGAAAACCTTCTGCTACTGACATGGTTCAAACAGCAGTTCAAATAAGTAGAGAAATGAACGCTACACAAACTTTATATAAGTTTATATGTGGTGGTGTGGATGTCGATCTTGTATTTACTTCTCCTTTGCTTATTGCCGATCTTAAAATATTATCAAGACCAATAAGTTATATCTCTTTAAAAGCAAGTTCTAATGATACCAAAACCCATAAAGTTAGATTTAATTTAAGCAGTTCTTCCTTATTTGTTGTCAATGCTAAAGACCAAAAAGTAGAGACAAGAAAATACAACTATGAAGGATTAACTATTTTAAAAGCGGGTACAGTGGAACAACCTATTTTAAAAAAATCGGGGGATGATCTAAGAGTGGATTGGGGCTATGGTTATATGGCAGCTAATTCTAAAGAGGCTACTCAGGCCATTTTAAATTTACCCGGTAACGAAAACAACTTTCAGTTAGTGACCTTATTTAATGAAGAGCAAGTAAGTGCCGAGGGAAAAGAACATATAATGATGATGGGGTATGATCAGTTATATGAAGTTCAATATTTTAAAGAAAATTTAAAGCCTTGGTGGAAATTAGAGCCAGGTATAACTATCGAAAAATTACTGAAAAGAGCACAAGACGAATACGAGACTGTAATTGAAAAGTGTGGTCGATTTAATAATAAAATATGGATTGATGCGCTTACTGCTGGAGGTGAAAAATATGCATCACTTTGTGTGATGGCTTATCGTCAATCTGTTGCAGCACATAGTTTAGTAAAGAGCACGCAAAATGGTGATTTATTATTTTTATCTAAAGAAAATTATAGCAATGGTAGTATTAATACAGTCGACGTAACGTATCCTTCGGCACCTTTATTTTTAACTTATAATACTGAGTTAATGAAAGGTATGCTTAACGGTATCTTTTATTTTAGTGAAAAAAGTGGATTGTATGATCGAAATTATGCTGCGCATGATTTAGGTACTTATCCAATAGCTAATGGACAAACCTATCCAGAAGGCATGCCTGTTGAAGAGTCGGGTAATATGATCATTTTAGCGGGTGCCATTTGTAAAGTAGAAGGAAATGGCGCTTATGCAAAAAAACATTGGGAGAGTTTGTCTACCTGGGTTCAGTTTTTAGAAAAAGAAGGGCTCGATCCTGCCAATCAATTATGTACCGACGATTTTGCTGGACATTTAGCTCGAAATGCAAATTTAGCAGTTAAGGCAATAGTGGGTATTAAAGCTTATGCAATGATGGCAGAGATGATAGGTAAAAAAGAGCTTGCGCTAAAGTATAATACCATTGCCATGGATTATGCAAAAAAATGGCAAGCATTAGCCGATGCAGGAGATCATTATGGTTTAACTTATAATGATAAAAATACATGGTCACAAAAGTATAATTTAGTTTGGGATAAAATTTTAGGTTTTCATTTATTTCCACAGTCGGTTTACAATAAAGAAGTGGCTTATTATTTAACGAAACAAAATACTTATGGATTGCCTTTAGATAATCGTAAAACTTATACTAAATCGGATTGGATCATGTGGACAGCCACATTAGCATCCACTACCTCTGATTTTAATGAATTAGTAAGTCCTGTATATAAATATGCAACAGAAACGCCAACAAGAGTGCCTTTAAGTGATTGGCATGAAACACTCAATGCAAAGCAAATCGGTTTTCAAGCAAGAAGTGTGGTAGGCGGTTATTTTATTAAGGTGTTGGCCGATAAATTGAACACCATTAATAGTTCTTCCATAACAGAAACTAATTTTGGCATCCTTAATAATAAATCTGTTAGCTTATTTACCTTCAACAATAAAAAAGGCAATCAGGTAAAGATCACAAATTATGGAGGTATTGTTACTTCATGGACTAGCGCAGATAGATTTGGCAATAATGCTTCTATTTTAGTAGGCTTTGATGATTTTAATAATTATTTACAAAGCCCCCCTTATTTTGGAGCATTAATTGGAAGATATGGCAACCGAATTGCAAAAGGTAAATTTACTATAGAAGGTAAAACTTATTCATTGGCAACTAATAATGCAGCCAATCATTTACATGGAGGTATAAAAGGATTTGATAAAGTTTTATGGGAGCCTACTATTGTTAATGATTCTAGTTTGCAATTAACATATGTAAGTAAAGATGGAGAAGAAGGTTACCCTGGTAACTTAACCGTAAAAGTACTCTACACTTTTACCAACGAGGATGAATTATTAATTGAGTATAATGCGATTACCGACAAAGCCACTCCGGTTAATTTAACCAATCATAATTATTATAATTTAACCGGGGACGTTAATAATACAATATTAGAACATCAATTACAGATTGACGCCAATGCCTATACACCAGTAGATGCGGATTTAATTCCTACGGGAGAATTAAAATCGGTACTAAATTCACCCTTTGATTTCTTAAGACCTCGTGCTATAGGGGAGAGGATTGAAAAGGTGACTGGAGGGTATGATCATAATTGGGTGCTTTCCAAAAAAGCAAAGGATTTAACAGTTGTAGCTAATTTATATGATCCAGCTTCGGGGCGAAACTTACAAGTAAGTACTACAGAGATTGGATTACAGTTTTATGCCGGTAATTTTTTAGACGGTCAATTTGTTAATCATGATGGCAAAAAGATACAATTGCGTACGGCTCTTTGTTTAGAGACGCAACATTTCCCTGATTCTCCCAATCAGCCCAATTTCCCTTCTACCATCTTAAAACCTGGTCAAAAATATCATACTGTTACAAAATATAAGTTGACGGTGAGATAAAGTATTAATGTTGTACTTTCGCAGCTTATTAATAATTTGTATGAAGCGAATCGAGCGCCATAGAGCCATTTTAGGAGTAGATGATAAAGCCACATTAACAGATCTTAAAAAATTGTATCGTAAAATTATGATGCAATGGCATCCTGATAAATTCGAGCATGACGAAACAGCCAAAAAAGAAGCAGAAGTTAAATCTACCAAATTAATTGCTTCTTATCATTTTTTAGTGAGTGTTCATCCCGAAACACATGCGGCTAATTTTACAGAATATACAGCCACCATTTCTGAAGCAAGCATTGATGATTTTGAATTTAAATCCGAAATTTTACGTGTTGTATTTTCTGATGGTAATGAATATGAATATTATGGTGTGCCTAAAGCTATTTATGTTAAGCTTGTAAATTCTGATACGCCCGACCGTTTTGCACGCAGACATATTTATGAAAATTATTTATACAGAAGCACCAGTAAAATTGTAGGAGGAGAATAGAATATTTTCTTAGTTATAGTTCTCAATCTTACGAGACTATTTTCAAATTGTAATTTTTAGCATTTAGTACTAACTTGTTTTAGATAATAGGTCATTTATGACATATGAATTTTTGTTTAAGATTCATACTATTGTTGAATCATAAAATTAAACAATTTTAATAATCATTTTAAAAATAACAGTATGAGTACCCTAGTTAACAATGCGTTTGTATCAATGAATAATCTTTTAGATCAGATTTTGGAATTAATTGTAAAAAACTATGATGAAAGTAACATTGAATTTTTTGATTATTCCGAAATATTTAATGCATACAATAATAATCATTTAAGCAAAAAGACTATTCACAGGAAACATCTAGAAATTATTTTTGATAAATTAGAAAATGATGGTTTTATAAAAAAAGTGGGCAGTTCATTTACCATAACTTTAGAGTCAATATACTTTTTAAAACAAGGGGGATATGTTAATAGAGCAGAGAAGCAAGAGAGAGCGTCTAAAAACTATTGTGCTATGCAAAAATTATTAACTTATGTATATTTTGCTGCAGCGCTAGCAGCCATAATTTTCTTTGGTTTTGAAATTTTCAAGTTTTTCTACAAATAAGGAGAGTCAATTTTTGGATTGTCGGCACTCACTTCGTTCGGCCGACTTCCCAAATGGCAAATTTTCAATTCTTCCTAATTTGGATTGTCGGCACTCACTTCGTTCGGCCGACTTCCCCTTTTTTTTCAAATTGTAAATTTTTGGATTGTCGGCACTCACTTCGTTCGGCCGACTTCCCAAATGGCGGGTTTACCCAAACCCTTTCAACAAAATGCTTTGCATTTTGTTGGGTTTTTTAATTCGTGAATGCTTTTTCGAGCGAGCTCGAATCGCATCCTCAAATTAAAAAACCCTGTCACTTTCGTGACAGGGTTTGTGCCCAGAACAGGAATCGAACCTGCACATCCGTTAAGATACAAGATTTTGAGTCTAGCGCGTCTACCAGTTCCGCCATCTGGGCATTGTAGAGTGAAAGTGAACACTCAAGCGGGTTGCAATATTACGTTAATGATGGAATTCTGCCAAAATACGATCGAGGTATTTTTTCTTGTAATAATAGTCCTTTATTTGCAGCATTTCTTCTTGGGTAATAGAATCCAAAGAGATTGCTTCAAGATGCACCTCAATAGGTTGTTGAATTTCATTTTTTAGGGTGTTAATCTTATTAATGATTAATTTCTTAGTAAGCTCGTCATCCGCTTCCATCCAAGCCTCATTTAAGTCCATCATCTCCATTAAAAAATCGGGAGCTAAAGCATATTTTTCGTCCTCTACGATGGTGCCAGTAATAGTTAAAACATAGGCTAATAATTCGTCTTTATTATTGAGTAAAGTAAAGCCTTTATTAGCCATTGCCGACATTTCTAAAGCTTCCTCTTGCTCATAACTATTTGACTGAGCAAACCTATCTGGATGAGAGGCTCGTTGAATATCCATAAAGGCAGCCCTCAATTTTTGAGCATCCACGCTAAAACCTACAGGCAATTTAAATAATTCAAAATAGTTCATTTCTAAATTTCGTATATTTAGTAAAATTACCAAAATGCCGGTATTAGGGCTTATTAAAGAAGGAAAAGTTCCCAGCGATAACCGTGTAGCTTTAACCCCTAAACAATGTAAATGGTTTATGGGCCAATACCCTGATTGGGATATTATAGTTGAATCTTCAGATACAAGATGCTATTTAGATAGAGAATATCAAAAAGAAGGAATTAAAGTAGTGGCAGATATTAGTAGAGCCGATATTATACTAGGAATCAAAGAAGTACCGATTCAACAACTTATACCCAATAAAACCTATCTCTATTTTAGCCATACTAAAAAGGCACAACCCCACAATCAAGCTTTGTTTCATGCAATGATGGATCGGAAAATAACCCTGATCGATTATGAATGTTTAGAACATGAAGATGGACAGAGGCTTATTGGGTTTGGTTTTTTTGCTGGAGTAGTAGGTGCTC
Organism: Bacteroidota bacterium; assembly: GCA_947452905.1. Taxonomy (GTDB): domain Bacteria; phylum Bacteroidota; class Bacteroidia; order Chitinophagales; family Chitinophagaceae; genus Sediminibacterium. The sequence goes on from CANGEP010000001.1 coordinate 238,905, forward strand.
ATAATGGTATCATGGCTTATGGAAATAGAACGAAAGAATTTCATTTAGGTAGAGTAAAAGAAGTAAAGGATTATTTGGATTTAATCCATACTTATTTTGGCTTAAAATTACCTGCCATAAAAATTGCCATCACCGGATCGGGTAGAGTGGCACACGGAATTTTAGAGATCATGAATTTGTTGGATGTGCAACAAGTAGAACCAGAAGAATATGTAAGCCGTCATTATGCCTATCCAGTTTATGTACATTTAAAAGGGAAAGATTTATATGCTCATAAAGAATCTGGAAATTATGATCGTTACGATTTTCATACAAATCCACAAAACTATAAATGCAAATTCAATAACTATTTAACCACTACCCATATTTTAATGAATGGTGTTTATTGGGAACCAGGTATTCCATCTTTATTTACGATCGAAGAATTAAAAGGAGACAACGTAATCTTATCTACCATTGCAGATATAACAGATGATTATAAAGGGAGTGTGCCTATCAATTTAGGGGACGCAACATCAGATGATCCTGTATATGGAGTAAACCTATATACGATGGAAAAAACAAACCCTTATTTCCCAGGAAACGTGGATCTAATGGCTGTTGGTAATTTACCCAATGAACTTCCCAGAGATGCTAGCCGTTTTTTTGGGGAACAATTAATTAAATATGTAATTCCAGATTTAATTGGTGTTGGAAATTCCATAATTGATAATGCTACTATACTTATTAAGGGAAATTTAACTGAGGCCTTTGCTTATTTAAAGCAATATGCTTCTCATTAGTTATAGATGTAAATAATAAGGACTTAATAGATTGGTGAATTCAGCAGTATAATTATTGTCCATGTCTTTTAAATTTATTCTTTGCCTCATGATTTGTTTATTAAAATCAACTGCTTTAGCAAATTTAAGGATGCTTCTAAATGGCCCAGTCATAGATGAATTATAAATCGTTATTTCGGTATCTAAATGAATGCCTTTTTGAGAAGCAATTTTTTGAAAGGTATAGGCACGTAAACTAGGTACTAATACATAAAAAAATCCACCCTCTTTTAAAAGATGATAAGTATTATCTATTAGGGTTTCCCAAGGTAGTGCAGTACTGTGTGCTGCTAAATTTTTTTGTACATCTGGTGATAAAAGGTCGCCTTCATAAAAGGGAGGATTGCTAATGATACAATCAAAATTTTTGCAACTGGACTCCTTCACAAAGTTTTGTAAGGCGTTTTCAATTCCATTAATTCTGTTGGCCCAAGGACTTAAAGAAAAATTTTGAGCTGCTTGTTTGGCTGCCATTGGGTCAATTTCTAATGCAGTTATAGAAACAGTATCATTGGCTTGTGCGAGCATTAAACTAAGTAGGCCTGTGCCAGTACCTATGTCTAAGATTGTATAGGCATTTTGTATGGGTGCTTCTTTGGCCAACCATCCTCCAAATAAACATGCATCAGTACATACTTTCATGGAAGTATGTTCCTGATGCACGATAAATTTTTTAAACTGAAAAAAAGTGTTAGCCACTATTCAGCAGTTAATCCAGCTCTCAAATATTCTTTATTTAAACGAGCGATATTCGCAATCGAAATTTCTTTTGGACAAGCAGCTTCGCAAGCACCTGTATTGGTACAAGATCCAAAACCTTCTTTATCCATTTGAGCAACCATATTTAATACACGAGATTTTCTTTCTGGCTCTCCTTGTGGCAACAAAGCAAGATGAGAAACTTTAGCACTTAAGAACAACATAGCAGAACTGTTTTTACAAGCTGCTACACAAGCACCACATCCTATACACATGGCAGCTGCAAAAGATTCATCTGCTTTTGCTTTTTCAATTGGTAAGCTATTGCCATCTACTGCATTACCTGTGTTCACGCTCACATATCCTCCTGCTTGTATAATTCTATCAAAAGCTCCACGATCTACTGTTAAGTCTTTAACAATAGGGAAGGCATTAGATCTCCATGGTTCGATAGTAATAGTGTCGCCATCTTTAAAAGCACGCATATGCAATTGACAAGTAGTATTTGCTTGCCAAGGACCATGAGGTTTACCATCTATGTATAAGGAACACATACCGCAAATGCCTTCTCTACAATCATGGTCAAAAGCAATAGGCTCATCACCTGTAACAATTAACTTTTCATTTAAAACATCTAACATTTCTAAAAACGACATTTCATCAGAAATATCATTTACTTCATAAGTTTTAAATGCACCAGTAGTATTAGCATTTTTTTGACGCCATACTTTTAATTTTAAATTCATAGTATTATGTGACATATGATATAAGTTATACTTGTATTAATTAAATTATTTATAGTTACGTTGAGAAGGTTTAATGACGTCATACTTTAATTCTTCTTTGTGTAACTGCCATTCATGTTCTCCTTTTGCTTCCCATGCTGCTACATACATAAAGTTTTCATCATCTCTTAATGCTTCTCCATCTGGAGTTTGATATTCTTCTCTGAAATGTCCTCCACAACTTTCATTTCTATTTAAGGCGTCAACACACATTAATTCTCCTAATTCAATAAAGTCTGCCACACGGTTGGCTTTGTCTAATTCAGGGTTGTATTCATTTATTTCACCTGGTATTTTTACATCGCTCCAAAACTCTTTTTTCAAAGCTTGTACATCAGCAATAGCTTGTTTTAAACCAGCTTCACTTCTAGACATGCCACACTCATTCCAAATAATTTTACCCAAACGCTTATGGAAACTTTCAACAGATTGTTTTCCATTGATATTCTTTAAGGTATGTATGCGATCTGCCACTGCTTTTTCTGCAGCTTCGAATGCGGGATGAGAAGTTGGGATAGGGGTATTGTAAATTTCGTCGGCTAAATTATTTCCTAAAGTATAAGGGACTACAAAATAACCATCAGCTAAACCTTGCATTAAGGCACTTGCGCCTAAACGGTTTGCACCGTGGTCACTAAAGTTAGCTTCTCCTAAAGCATATAAACCAGGAACTGATGTTTGTAATTCGTAATCTACCCATAAACCACCCATGGTATAATGCACTGCAGGATAAATACGCATAGGAACTTCATATGGATTTTCGCCTGTTATTTTAGCATACATATCAAACAAGTTGCCATATTTTTCTTTCACAACTTCTTTTCCTAAGGCAATAATTTGTTCCTGACTAACATTGGATAAACCTTGTTTACTTACTTCAGTTTTTCCATAACGTTCAATAGCAGCTGCATAATCTAAATACACAGCTTGTTTTGAAGTACCTACACCATAACCAGCATCACATCTTTCTTTGGCTGCACGAGAAGCTACGTCTCTTGGTACTAAATTTCCAAAAGCAGGGTAGCGACGTTCTAAATAATAATCTCTTTCATCTTCAGGAATTTCATTTGCTTTACGCGTATCGTTTTGTTTTTTTGGCACCCAAATACGACCATCGTTTCTTAAGGACTCCGACATCAATGTTAATTTTGATTGATGATCACCAGAAACAGGAATACAAGTGGGGTGAATTTGTGTAAAACAAGGATTAGCAAAATAAGCACCTTGCTTATGTGCTTTCCAAGCAGCAGTTACATTCGAACCCATGGCATTAGTAGATAAATAAAATACATTACCATATCCACCTGTACATAATAATACGGCGTAACCAAAATGTCTTTCAAGTTCGCCGGTAATTAAATTACGAGCAATAATTCCTTTTGCTTTGCCATCAATTTTAACTACATCTAACATTTCATGACGTGCATACATGGTAACATTGCCTAAGGCTACTTGACGCTCTAAAGCTTGGTAAGCACCTATCAATAATTGTTGCCCCGTTTGACCAGCAGCATAAAAAGTTCTTTGTACTTGTGTTCCTCCAAAACTTCTATTACTTAACAAACCACCATATTCACGTGCAAAAGGAACACCTTGTGCCACACATTGATCAATTATATTAGTACTCACTTCTGCTAAACGATGCACATTGGCTTCACGTGCACGGTAGTCGCCACCTTTAATAGTATCATAAAATAATCTAAAAACACTGTCTCCGTCATTTTGATAATTTTTTGCTGCATTAATACCACCTTGTGCAGCAATGCTATGTGCACGACGAGGACTATCCTGAAAGCAAAATGCTTTTACTTTATAACCTAATTCACCTAAAGAAGCAGCGGCAGAAGCACCAGCTAAGCCAGTACCTACAACAATTACTTCCATTTTTCTTTTGTTAGCAGGGTTCACTAATTTACAGTGACCTTTATAATCCACCCATTTTTCTTCTAGTTTTCCTGCAGGTATTTTTGAGTCTAACATATGTAATCTTTTATCTAAAGTGTAGAATATTTTTTGTTTGTCAATCTATTATTAGTTTACCCAGTGTAAATAAAAACTAATCGGCATCATTGCAAAGGCTAGTGGTATGATGATGGCAAATCCATAACCTAGGGTACTAATTAAAGCATGATATCTTTTGTTATGCACGCCAATAGTTTTAAAAGCACTTTGAAAACCATGTGCTAAATGATAGCCCAGAGAAATACATGCAATCACATAAAATATAACTACCCATAAACTTTGGAAAGTTTCTTGCATTACTGCATATAGGTTGTGAACCATTAGGCCATTAGGTAGGGTTACCTCTTCGACACCAGTAATACGACTTGGGATCCAAAAATGTTTCCAATGAAGAATAAAAAATAATAAAAGAATAGTTCCTAATATAGCCATGCTTCTGCTATACCATTTACTACCTTTTGAATAATTTACTGCATACCCAACAGAACGTTTTGATCTGTTGTGAAGGGTTAATAAATAACCTTGTATGATGTGTAAAAAGATGAAGAAGAATAATCCTACTTCTAAAATTCTGGGTACCACATTACTTCCCATAAAATGTCCGGCACGATTAAACATAACCCCACCATCCATTGCCCAAATACAGGCATTTAATCCTGCATGAACGATTAAGAATAAAACAAGGAAGATACCCGTGAATCCCATGATTAATTTTTTTCCTACAGAGGAAATAAACATTTGTTTAAAGGTCATATTGCGATGTATTTAAAAATCGGTGCAAAAGTAAGCATGAATTCGCAACTAGCTATAATTCGTTCTATGATTTTGATCGTCAATATCAAATACCTTAACAAATTGTGCATTTAGATAGAGAATCGACCACTTGTATAAAAATGTAGGGGCAATCGCCTTTTGACCTATTTTTACGTCATGATACAGGTAGTAAGCATTTTATGGAATAGCTTCAAAATGGCTTTACAGGAGCTAAAAGTGAATAAACTAAGAACTTTTTTATCTCTTTTTGGCATCACCATTGGTATATTTTGCATCATTGGAGTATTGGCTACCATCGATAGTTTAAAAACAAAGATCAGCTCCGACCTTTCTGGATTAGGAAATAACAGCATATTTATTGATAAGTGGGACTATAATGGGGGGCCAGAATATCCATGGTGGAAGTTTGTGAAACGTCCTAGCATGAAGATGGACGAGATGGAATTCGTCAAAAAACAATCTTCATTAGCCTCTAATGTGGCTTTTTTTGTATCTACATCTGCTACCTTCAATTATGAAGAAAACTCATTAAAAGGGGTAAATCTTTATGGGGTAACCAATGAATTTAATTCAATTCAAACTTTTAATATTGGGGTAGGGAGATATTTTAATGAGTCTGATTTTACACGTGGTGCACCTTATTGCGTTATTGGGAATAAGGTTGCCGAAGAACTATATGGTAAAGCCGAAAAAGCTTTAGGTAAAGTGATTTCCTATAGTGGTCGTCGTTTAATGATTATAGGTATTGTGGAAAAACAAGGTAGTTCGATGATTGGAGGTTTTGATTATGACAAAGCAGTAATTGTTCCTTATGGCTATTATGCTTCTATTTTTAATCCTGACAACAACAATCCTTATATCATGGTGCAGGCTAAAACGGGAATTCCTACTAAAGCTTTGCAAGAGGAATTGATAGGTATTATGCGTCAGTTAAGAAAATTAAGCCCTACACAAGAAGATAATTTTACTTGTAATGATGTAGCACAGTTTAAAGACCAAGTGGAGAGTGTATTTGGTGCTATAAATCAAGGAGGCTGGGCTATTGCTGGTTTATCTTTACTAGTGGGCGCCTTTGGAGTGGCCAATATTATGTTTGTAACAGTTAGAGAAAGAACAAGTCAAATAGGACTTAAAAAAGCAATTGGCGCTAAGAGTTCAACAATACTTTATGAGTTTTTATTAGAAAGTGCTTTTTTATGTATCGTAGGTGGCTTAGTGGGTTTATTCTTGGTATGGATACTCACCGTTGCCCTAGGAGCAGTGCTTCCATTCCCCATTTTTATTGCACCAAGTATTATCTTTTTAGCCCTTAGCATTTGTATTATTTTAGGCGTTATTGCGGGTATTATTCCAGCATCCATTGCGGCCAAAATGAATCCTGTTGAAGCCATTAGAACAAAATAGTAACTTCGCAGGGTGAGTAAATCCATTACAATATTAGCAATCGAGTCTTCTTGTGACGAAACAGCAGCCTCCGTGATTGTGGATGGTAAAATATTGTCCAATTATATTGCCAATCAAAGCGTGCATGAAAAATACGGAGGAGTAGTACCTGAACTAGCCAGTCGTGCACATATGGAAAACATAGTGCCAGTGGTAGCAGCATCTTTAAAAACAGCATTCCCTGATTTAGATCAATCAGCACAATTAGCCAGTTTAGATGCCATCGCTTTTACAAAAGCACCAGGTTTAATTGGTTCCTTATTAGTAGGTGCTCAATTTGCAAAATCACTATCTTTATCTTTATCCAAACCCTTGATATCAGTGCATCATATGCAAGCACATGTGTTGGCTAATTTAATTGAAGAGCCCCGTCCAAAATTTCCTTTTTTATGTTTAACGGTGAGTGGAGGACACACACAAATAGTGCAATGCAACAGCGTAAGCGATTTAATTATATTGGGGGAAACCATTGATGATGCTGCAGGGGAAGCTTTTGATAAAATTTCTAAAATTTTGGGACTCCCTTATCCTGGAGGGCCGGTTCTTGATAAAATGGCACAGCAAGGAAATCCGTTGGCTTTTGAATTTGCAAAACCGCAAGTACCCGATTTAAATTATTCTTTTAGTGGTCTTAAAACAAGTGTTTTATATTTTTTGCAAAAACAAAGCCCTGAGTTTATTCAAGAAAATATAAATGATTTATGTGCCTCAGTTCAATATACTATTGTACAAATTTTAATGCGCAAATTAAAGAAAGCCATAGAGCAAACCGGCATTCATGATATTTGTATTGCTGGTGGTGTAAGTGCTAATTCGGGTGTAAGAAATGGGGTACAAGAACTGGGCAAAAAAACCAGGTCAAATGTATATTTACCTGCTTTTCAGTACTGTACCGATAATGCTGCCATGATTGCGATTACAGCTCATCATAAATATTTAGCGGGTGCATTTGAAGATCTTTCTGTTTCTGCTTCTGCACGTTCTGATTGGTAAGCTTAAAAAGCTTAACTTTGCAACCTCAAAAACAGTTCACACATGATTAGCGCTAGAAACGTCACATTATCCTTTGGTAAAAGAGTTTTGTTTGATGAAGTTAATATAAGCTTCAGTAAGGGAAATTGTTATGGAATTATTGGTGCCAATGGAGCAGGGAAATCTACTTTTTTAAAAATATTAAGTGGGGAGATTGAACCTACTAAAGGGGCAGTAGAAATTACCCCAGGTGAACGTATGGCGGTTTTAAAACAAAACCAATTTGAATTTGATGAGCAAACAGTGTTAAATACGGTGATGATGGGGCATAAGCGCATGTGGGATGTAATGCATGCCAAAGATGCTTTGTATGCCAAAGAAGACTTCACTGAAGAAGATGGTTTAAAGGCAGGTGAGTTAGAAGCTGAATTTGGTGAGATGGGTGGTTATGAAGCAGAAAGTAATGCGGCAAGTTTGTTAAGTGATTTAGGTGTTAAAGAAGAAATGCACCAAACTTTAATGAAAGATGTTCCTAGTAATTTTAAATTACGTGTTCTATTGGCTCAATCCTTATTTGGAAATCCAGATATTTTATTATTGGATGAACCTACTAACGGTTTGGATATTGAGACAATCGGTTGGTTAGAAAACTTTTTAGCCGATTATGAAAATATTGTTTTGGTGGTAAGTCACGATCGTCACTTCTTAGATACTGTGTGCACGCATGTTTCAGACGTTGACCGTTCTAAGATTAAAACATTTACTGGTAACTATTCCTTCTGGTATGAGTCATCTCAATTGATGGCGCGTCAAATGAGCGATAAAAATAAAAAGAATGAAGAAAAGCGTGCAGCCTTATTAGATTTCATTGCTCGTTTCTCTGCCAATGCTAGTAAAAGTAAACAAGCAACTTCTCGTAAAAAGGCATTAGAGAAATTGACCATCGAAGAAATTGAACCTTCTAATAGAAAATATCCTGGTATTATTTTCCAGCCCCTTCGTGAAGTGGGGAATCAAATATTAAATGTTGAAAAACTAACCAAACAAGTAGATGGTCGTGTTTTATTTAAAGATGTTAATTTCTCAGTGAGTAAAAATGATAAGATTGCCTTTATAAGTAAGGATGCTTTAGCCATCACTTATTTTTTTGATATCATTAATGGAGTTGGAAATGCAGACGGCGGAAGTTTTGAATGGGGTACAACCATTACCAAAGCTTATCTACCAATGGAACATAATGAAGAGTTTCTTAATCCGCTTACATTAATGGATTGGTTAAGACAATTTGTACCTGCACATGTTACCGATGCAGATGAACCATTTATCAGAGGTTTTTTAGGTAAAATGCTGTTCAGTGGCGATGATGTTATGAAAAAGACTAATGTGTTAAGTGGAGGAGAAAAAGTTCGTTGTATGGTGAGTAAAATGATGTTACAAAACCCCAATGTGGTGGTTTTAGACCAACCCACCAACCACCTCGACCTAGAAAGCATCCAAAGCTTTAACGAGGGCTGTCAAAATTTCCCTGGTATTGTACTTATGACCTCCCATGACCATACTTTTATGCAAACAGTAGCCAATAGAGTAATTGAGTTAACACCCAAAGGAATCATCGACCGATTGATGACCTTTGACGAGTATATGGAGGATAAAAGAGTACAAGAATTGAGGGCAGAAATGTATTCTTAGCACTTAAAAATCAACTATTTAGCAATATTTAGGTCTTTTTAAGCGTTTAGAATAAAAAAACTATAAAATAAATGGGACTGTAAGGGTTATTTACTTACCTTTGCCGTCCGTAAAAATTAATTTCTCATGGCTAGAGTATGTCAGATAACAGGTAAGAAACCGATGACTGGAAACAGTGTATCTCACTCCAATATCAAAACGAAGCGTCGTTTTCTTCCTAACTTGCAAAAGAAGCGTTTCTTCTTTGTAGAAGAAGATCGTTGGATCACTTTAAAAGTATCTACTGATGCTTTAAGAACTATTAATAAAAATGGTTTAAGTGCAGTTGTTAAAGATTTAAGAGCCGCAGGCGAAAAAATCTAACAAAATCCACCTAAGTAAATAAGTAATTAAGAATAATATCACATCATCATGGCACGTAAAGGAAACAGAGTTCAAGTAATATTAGAGTGCACAGAGCATAAAACTTCTGGCATGGCTGGTACTAGCCGTTATATTACAACTAAGAACAAAAAGAATACTCCAGATCGTTTGGAGTTTAAAAAGTATAACCCAATTTTGAAAAAAGTAACTGTTCATAAAGAAATTAAATAGTCATGGCAAAAGCAGCATCAAAAAACGCGAAAGTTAAAGATTTGAAAGCTTCAGCCGAAGCTAAAAACTGGACAAAAGTAATTAAAGCTATCCGTAGCCCTAAAACAGGTGCGTATACTTTTAAAGAAAATATTGTTCATAAGGATAAAGTAACTGAGTTCTTAGCAACTAAGTAATTTTCTTTCGTTAGTAAACAAAACATTCAAAGCTTTCCCGAAACGGAAAGCTTTTTTTATCTTCGTAATATGAGTTTTTTAGGAAAATTATTTGGCAAAAAAGAGAAGGAGACATTAGACCAAGGTTTAGAAAAAACTAAACAAGGTTTCCTGGAACGAATCTCTAAAGTGATCATTGGTAAAACTACCGTTGATGACGAAGTATTGGATCAATTGGAAGAGGCACTTATTGGGGCTGATGTTGGGGTGGATACTACTTTAGCCATCATTGAAAAAATTCAAGAAAGAGTAAAGAAAGAAAAATATATTTCGACAAGCGAGCTAAATGTGATTCTCCAATCTGAGATGGCTCAAATATTAGTGGACGCACCTTCCGATTTATTAGGATTTACACCACCACCACAAAAAAAACCCTATGTAATTTTAGTAGTGGGTGTAAATGGCGTAGGTAAAACAACTACCATAGGTAAATTGGCTCATCATTATAAAGAAGCGGGTAATCAAGTGGTATTAGGCGCTGCAGATACTTTTAGGGCGGCTGCTGTAGACCAATTAACTATTTGGAGCGAGCGTGTGGGGGTGAGTATTGTAAAACAAAATATGGGGGCCGATCCCAGTGCCGTTGCTTTTGATACCATTCAATCAGCCATTGCTAAAAATGCAGATGTGGTGTTAATAGATACCGCTGGTCGATTGCATAACAAAGCACATTTAATGGATGAATTAAATAAAATTAAACGTGTTATTCAAAAGCAATTACCTGAGGCACCTCATGAAGTTTTGTTAGTACTGGATGGCTCTACTGGGCAAAATGCTTTAGAGCAGGCTAGGCAATTTATGGCGGTGACCGATGTAAATACTTTAGCCATTACTAAACTAGATGGCACTGCTAAAGGAGGGGTTGTATTAGCCATTGCACATCAATGTAAAATACCTGTTAAATATATAGGTGTTGGGGAGCAGATCAAAGATTTGCTTTTGTTTGATAAAAATGAATTTGTAGATTCTTTATTTAGTTTATCAAAAGGGGCCTAATTAAAATGTATATCTAATACCAATACCTGCCCAGCCACTTTCAAAATAAGAAGCGCCTACAAAATTAAAAGAGGGTTGCCAATCTACACTCACATTTAAAGGGGCATTTTTTAGTTTATAATCCAATCCTAAAATGCCATCAATACCTAGCGCTATGCCTGCCGTATGTGCTGGATTGTTTTTCTTCCACTCCTCACTCCAAATACCTAAATGACCCCCGTAACCTGCGTACCAAGTTAAATTTTCGTTGCCTTCTACAGGGTGATATTTTTCATACAAGACAGTGGCTCTGAATCCATCCAAAGTAAAATAGCCTAAAGTTTCTATGGCTTTATTGAATGTAAAGAATTTTTTATAGCTAATGGCACTAGGATACATTTTTACACCTATGGCATATTTGTATGGGCTTGCATAAAGATGCAAGTTTCGGTTTACAACACTATCTATGGTAAATTCTTGTGCACAGATCTTAGATGTAAAAAGGGCTGCAAAAACAATAATTACAAGGGCTTTACAATTCATAATTGACCAATTTGGGGGCATACAAATTTAAGGGGAAATAGTAAAAACGAACTGTTTAATAAATGCTAAAATTTGGTTAGGTTTGTAGCATGTTAAGTTTTCAAGAATTATCGGCAAAGTTTAATCAAACATTTGAGGCTAAACAATTTCCCGCAAGTCCTGCTACTCTATATGAGCCAGGCGAATATTTTTTACAAATTGGGGGTAAACGTATTAGACCTGTATTATGTTTATTAGGGAATGAGTTGTTTAATGAAATTCATTCCGATGCCTATTTAGTAGCAAAAGCCATAGAGCTTTTTCATAATTTTACCTTAGTCCATGATGATATGATGGATGAGGCTTCTTTGAGAAGAGGCATGCCCACCGTTCACACAAAATATGATTCAAATACAGCTTTATTAGTTGGGGATGTTATGGTGATCCGTGCCTATGAATGTTTACAAAACATTCAAGCTTCTTATTTGCCTAAAGTATTGCAGCTTTTTAATAAAACTGCAAGAGAGGTTTGTGAAGGTCAACAGTTGGACATGGATTATGCAAAAATGGAAACAGTTAGTTTAGAAGCCTATATACATATGATAACTTTAAAAACATCTGTTTTATTGGCATGTAGTTTAGAAGCAGGTGCAATCATTGGTGGCGCAGGTGAAAACAATTGCAGACATTTATATGAATTTGGACGAAAATTAGGTATCGCTTTTCAAATTCAGGACGATTATTTAGATGCTTATGGGGACGCTGCTATTTTTGGTAAAGAAGCGGGTGGGGATATCAAACAAAATAAAAAAACTTTTTTGTTAATCCATGCTTTAGAAGTTGCAAATCCAACTCAAAAAAATAAATTATCAAGTTTATTACAACGTAATGATGAAGATAAAGTGCAACAAGTACTCGCCATTTTTGACGAGTGTGGAGTGGCTACTTGGGCCGAAAGTTTAAAAGCAAAATACATGCAAGAAGCATTAGCACATTTAGAAGCTATTGCGGTGATTTCGGATCGAAAAAAACCTTTAATCGATTTAGCTAATTATTTAATGAATCGAAATAAATAACCCAATTCAATAATGAGTTTATTCAGAAAAAAATCGATCGAAAAAATTGTGGCAGATGCTGCCGCTGGAATGACAGATGGCCATAGCGCCAATGGGTTAAAAAAGGAGTTAGGGGTTAAGGATTTAACATTTATGGGCATTGCAGCTGTGGTGGGTGCTGGTATATTCTCTACCATTGGAACAGCTGCTTTTCATGGAGGGCCTGGTATTTCCTTATTGTTTGTAATAACTGCTATTACTTGTGGATTTAGTGCTTTATGTTATGCAGAGTTTGCAAGTAGAGTTCCTATTGCAGGAAGTGCTTACACCTATGCTTATGTTACTTTTGGTGAATTAATCGCATGGATAATTGGATGGGCTTTAATTTTAGAATATGCCATTGGTAATATTGTAGTGGCTATAAGTTGGAGTGGCTATTTTGTAAATTTATTAGAGGGCTTCCATATTCATTTGCCAGGTTGGTTATCGACTAATTATGAACAAGCTGAACAAGGATATAGTGAAGCGATAGCTCATTTAAAAGCAGGGGGGACCACTGAAACTTTTAGTAAACTCGCTCGAATAGGGTATGATGCCATTACCAATGCGCCTAAAATTGGGGATTGGAGAATTATTTTAAATGTACCTGCACTTATTATTGTTATTTTAATTACAGCATTAGTATATCGTGGCATAAAAGAAAGTAAGAAGAGTACTAATGCCATGGTTATATTTAAAATTTGTGTAATTATAGGCATTATTGTAATCGGTTTTTTTTATGTGGATACTTCCAATTGGGTGCCCTTTATGCCCAATGGCTTTAGAGGAGTTTTAGCGGGGGTTTCTGCTGTATTTTACGCTTATATTGGGTTTGACGCCATCTCAACTACTGCGGAAGAATGTAAAAATCCTCAAAGGGATTTGCCTAGAGGGATGATTTATTCACTTATTATTTGTACTGTTTTATATATTTTAATCGCTCTTGTCTTAACAGGCATGGTTAATTATTCGCAGTTAAAAGTGGACGACCCGCTAGCTTTTGTTTTTGAAAAATTGGGCTTGCATAAAATTGGTTATGTAATATCCGTGAGTGCAGTGGTGGCTACAACTAGTGTATTGTTGGTCTTTCAATTAGGTCAACCAAGAATATGGATGAGCATGAGTCGTGATGGATTGTTACCTAAAAGATTTTCTAATGTACATCCAAAGTTTGGCACACCTGCATTTGCCACTATTGTTACAGGAATTTTTGTAGGTATTCCCTCCTTATTTATGTCTATTAGTAGAATGACCGATTTAACTAGTATTGGAACCCTATTTGCTTTCGTTTTAGTATGTTTTGGAGTATTAGTATTACCTCGTTTGTCTGCTTCTACCAATAAGCAATCATTTAGATTGCCCTATATTAATGGTCAATTCATTATACCTATTTTAGCGGCTGTGTTTATTTATTTTGGTCAACACAGAATCATAGCAGCATTTAATGCTTCTGGAACAGAGGGTTATCAAGAAGTTTTATATTTAGTATTTGTTTTCATCTTACTAATTGTGGCTGTATTTAGTTTTATCAGAAAGTATTCAGTAATTCCTATTGTAGGTGCTATGTGTTGCTTGTATCTGATGATTGAAATTCCACCTATTAGTTGGTTGTGGTTTTTTATATGGATGACTATTGGTTTAATATTATATAGCTTTTATGGTCGCAAGAATAGCTTGCTTTCCAAATCTTAAGACATGAAATATCAGGTGGGTGACGAAATAATTGTTTTACACAGTAACGAGGAAGGTCGAATCATCGAAATGATGAATGATAAAATGGTGATGATTGAAGTAAGAGGCGTAAAGTTTCCAGCTTATATGGATCAAATTGATTTTCCTTATTTTAAAAGATTTACGGAGAAAAAGTTATTTCCTAATAAAACTGCTCCGCAAAAAATTTATGTAGATCAAATACCTAAAGAAAAGATTAAAAAGAACGAAAGTAAAGAAGATGAAGGAGTGTGGATGTATATAATTCCTAAATTTACACTTGACGATTTTAATGACGAAATTGTAGAAAGCGTAAAAATATTTTTATCTAATAGGACAAGAGTAGCCTATAAATTTATTTACGATCAATGTTTTGCCCAGGAAAGTAATTTTTCAATTGAATCGAGTATCGATCCTTTTACCGATTTTTACATTCATGATATTTCATTTTCAGATGTGAGCGATAGTCCTCAATTTAATTTTGATTTTTCATTAATAGAGGCTCATAAAAAGAAAGCTGATCATTTTGAATCTTCTGTGAAAGTGAAGCCTAAGCAATTATTCCAAAAAATAGAACAATTAAAAGAAGATAGTTTAGTATCTATTTCCTATAAATTATTTGATACGTATCCAGACAAAGAAGAAGATAATCATATTGCCATCGATATTTTACGTAATGCAGGTTATAAAGTGTATGAAGTTAGCAAGATTAAGCAAAATATTCCTACGGCGAGATCGGTGGTCGATTTACATATCGAAAAAATTGTAGACAAGCACAGTCATTTAACAAACGCTGAGATAATACAAATACAATTAGCTGAATTTGAAAAATGGCTAGAGTTAGCGCAGTTCAATCATTTGCCTTCCATGATTTTTATTCACGGTATAGGCAAGGGCAAGCTTAAAGAGGAAATTCATGATTTATTAAAAGTCAAAACAGGGATCAAAAGCTTTATAAATAAGTACCATGAATTTTATGGGTATGGAGCCACTGAGATCTATTTTAGCTATTAAATCCCATTTTTATCAGTCCTTTTTAATTCCGTACCTTTGTAGCACTACAAACCCGAACTATCGTGGTAAGCAATTGCCAAGGAAAGTCCGGACAGCATAGGGTAACCCACCGGTGAATAGCCGGCGTTCTCGCAAGAGGGCAGAGAAAGTGCCACAGAAAATAACTACCTCGCAAGAGGAAAAGGTGAAAACGTGAGGTAAGAGCTCACGGATAAGACAAGTAATTGTTTTATAGGGTAAACCTTGGGTGCTGTAATGCCACGTAAAGGAACATTTGAGGGCTACTCGCTCGAGTTCCAGGGTAGGCAGCAAGACCTTATCAGTAATGATGAGGCTAGATAAATGATAGTTTAGAAACAGAATCCGGCTTATGAGGCTTGTAGTATTTTTTAACCAAAAGTAGTCTTACAAAGACCACAGAAAAACAGATCATGACGATAGAGCAAATTAAGCGCATGAGGGACCAAGTAATAGTCCTGAGGAGGTTTCTTTGACGTTGATAATCGTATTCAAAAAGTAAATCAAGACAAGCAACTTTCCTTGTCGCCTGGTTTTTGGGATGATAATACCCGTGCTACAAGCACGATGAAAGAAATCAAATTAAATGAATATTGGGTACACTTATTTCAAGCAGTTGAAAATAGTGTTGAAGATTTTGCAGTACTCTTTGAATTTTGGAAAGGAGGTGATGCTACTGAAATTGAA
Organism: Bacteroidota bacterium; assembly: GCA_947452905.1. Lineage (GTDB taxonomy): Bacteria > Bacteroidota > Bacteroidia > Chitinophagales > Chitinophagaceae > Sediminibacterium. Next base: position 254,879 of record CANGEP010000001.1, read on the forward strand.
ACGGAAGAAGCATTTGCGAAAGCAACCAAAGCCATAGAAGAAGCTGAATTTAAGAGCACGCTCAATAAGCCCGAAGATGAACTTCCTGCTATTCTGCAAATCAATCCAGGTGCTGGAGGAACGGAGAGTCAGGATTGGGCCGAAATGCTTCTTAGAATGTATACTATGTATGGAGAGAAGCAAGGATGGACAGTGAGCTCTTTAGATTATCAAGAAGGGGATGGTGCTGGTATTAAATCCGCCACTTTACAATTTGATGGACCCTTTGCTTATGGTTTTTTAAAAGCAGAATCAGGAGTACATCGTTTGGTTAGAATATCACCATTTGATAGTAATGCACGCCGACATACAAGTTTTGCTTCAGTATACGTTTACCCTTTAATAGATGACAGTATTGAAATAAATGTAAGCCCAGCTGATATTGAATGGGAATTTTATAGAAGTGGGGGTAAAGGAGGTCAAAACGTAAATAAGGTAGAAACAGCAGTTCGATTAAAACATATTCCCTCAGGAATTATAGTAGAATGTCAACAATCTAGAACTCAAGGGGAGAATAGAGAAATTGCCATGAAGATGTTAAAGAGTAGATTGTACGAAGAAGAAATGCGTAAAAAACAAGAAGCACTTAATGCCAATAATGCTAACAAAAAGAAAATAGAATGGGGCAGTCAAATTCGTTCATATGTGTTTCATCCCTATAAAATGATTAAAGATCATAGAACCGATTATGAAGTGGGTAATGTAGGGCCTGTAATGGATGGCGAAATTGATGGATTTATCAAAGCTTATTTAATGTCAGAAAAGGGGGAAGATTAATTTATTTTTTAGGCCTTAATTCGGCTAGCCATTTAAATCCTCTTACTTCTTTTTCGTCTTTAGGTATCTGTCCCATGGGGGTTAATTTACCTAATAATTGGTTTCTAAAAATTACTTTTGCAGGTTCTCCCTTTTCAAATTCAATATCTATTATTTGCGCTGTGGAATGATTCATACCAATAAACTTTTTTTGTTCATCCATTGCGTAATAAATATTTTCTGCGGCCCCTTTCATGCTCATTCTGTGTATTTGCCCTTCTTCAAAAGTGGCTTTTAATTTTATTCCTTTTAGTTGATTAAAATACTCGCTACTGTCAACTTTGTTAATGGCCAATGCGTTATCAAAAACTAAAAGTCCTTCTGGTTTCTTATTGTTTAAAAATAAAAAAATGGTATCGCCAGTAATTTGATTGTTATTGGACCATAGGATTGGTTGATGAAGCAAGCGGATAGTGGAATCTGATAAACTGTAAAATAAACTATCACAACTTGCTTGTAATGAATCTGAATAGACCGTTACATGATGATAAGCCTCAAAATATTTATTTAAACTAGTATCTGTGATTTTACTAACAGAATCCCTTGCTTTTGTTAAAGGCCTTTTTAAATCACTAATGAGTCCTGTATGTAAAGTATCTGCTCTAACATATAAGGTATCCTTGGCTTGTTTAATAAGTAACAAAGGGTTGTCGGTAGCCAATAATATGCTTTTAGGTTTGTTGGTTTTAATATTATTGGCCAATAAATCAAAACTTAAACTATCCTTTGATCTGTAAATAGCATTGCCTTTGAAATCTCCCAAACCCAGTGAATCATCTACCGCCATTTCATCTGCTATAAAAGTATAAGTACTATCATCAATAGAAGATCTTTCATACAAGTATCCTTTACGATTACCAATATTATAATTTCCGTTAGTGGTTTTAATAATTCTTGCCCCATTTATGATTTTGGTAGGGCTCATGAAATTAGTTAACTGAGAATAGGTATTATATTCTAAAGTATCTGTGATAATATTAGAATCAGGATCCTTAAGCTCCACTTTTTTTCTAAAAATTACATCTCTGGTAGTTCCATAATAATAGCCTTCGGTGCTAGTCAAAACGGTTTTGTTTCTTACTAGTTTACCTCCTTTTTTATAATTACCAATTTTAACCGCTACATCGTAATCTAGAGAATCGGTTGTTAATACTCCTTTGCCGTCGGTAAGTTTCACCTTTTTTCTTAAAAATGCATTCTTGGTATCTCCTAAATATTTTATATAATCGGAATACACGTGCACACTATCTGCGTCATTAATATGAATATGACCAAAACCTTCGAGTGTATTTTTAGAAGAGTTTAATACAATGCTATCGCCAAATAAAAGAGCAGTGCCTTGTTTTATTTTAACATGACCCACAAGGATTAAGAAATCCATGCTGTCCATTTTTTTCATGTTATAGGTCTCGGCCGAAAGAAATTCAATTCTTTTTCCTGTGCTATCAATTGTTTGGGCATGTGATAGCTTAAATAACAAAACATAGCCTAAAAAAAATAGTATTCGCTTATTCATGGCTAGCAGTATCGGCTAGTGGTTTTACTAAAGGCATGGATTTGTCTTTTTTGCCAAAAACAGAAACATTAATATATCGCTTGGGATGAACTTTAATATCATCTACTAAAGTATTGATGCTTTTAATTGTTGATTGTAAGCCATCATACATTGCTTTGTCATTCAGTACTTTAGCGGCGGTTCCATCGCCCGTGTTTAATTTTTGCAAAGTAATGGTAATTTGCGCTACTGCTTCTTGAATCGTTTTTATGGTTTTTGTTAGATCTACCTCCTTTATAGCTTTTGTGCCACTATCTAAATTGTCAATAATATTATTAATTTTTTTATTGTTCTCGTTTAAGTTTTTTGTGAAACTGTTTATATTATCGGCTGTTTGAGCAATGGATCCATTTTGTTTATCTAACATGAGTTGAATAGCAGCCATCGATTTATTTAAGTTCTCAGTGGTAGCCGCAAGATTAGTGAGTACCACCTGAATGTTTTCTTTGTTTTTATCGTTAAGCACTACATTAATATTGGTAAGAACTTGCTCCAAAGCAGTTATTGTTTTTTTAGTTTGTTCTCCTAATGGTGATAATGTATTCATTAAATCACCCAATAAACTTGCTGCAGGAGCAGTTTTAATAGTATCACCTGATTTAAAATAATCTTTAGCGTCTCCTAAAACCACACTAATGCTATTGGTGCCTAACGGATTATCTTGAATAGTAGCAACTGAGTTTTTTGGAATTTTATAACTATCATTTAATTTAATAGCTACCACAATTTGAGATAAATTGGGATTTTCATTTTCGATTTCAAAAACAGTACCTACTTGAAAACCATTTACAAATACTGGATTGGAAACAATTAATCCCTTGGTATCGGTGTATTTTGCGTAAATGAAATTGCCTGATTTGAATATTGTTTTTCCTCTTAGGAAATTAAATCCTAGAATAATTAAAGTTATAGCGATAACTGTTAAAGCGCCTACCTTGGTTTCATTGGATACCTTCATCTTATAAATTTACAAAAACTTCCGCTTAATTAGCGTTGGTCTTAATTTGGTTTTCTAAAGAGTTTTTATATCTTTTAATTGATTTTGTAATTACTTCGCAAATTTGATCCTGGCCTTCTTCACTATTTAAATAATCTTCATCTTCTGGATTAGAAATAAATCCTGTTTCTACTAACACAGCTGGCATTTGGACTGCTGCCAATACCCAAATACCTTTTTGTCTTTGTTTGGCTTCTCTACTTAAGCGCCCAGCCGATTTAAATTCTTCTTCTATAGTTAAAGCCAAACTAGCAGCTCTTTGAAAATATTGTTGGGTAAGTAAACTTATCATCATTGATCGAGTAGGATCGGCTGCTTCAATTTCTTTAATTTGTTTTTCAGATACCGAATCTAGTTTTTCTACTACATCATCTACCGCTTCACCTGCCATATCTTTTCTTTGATCAGATTTAACAACATTATAAATAAATGTTTCTGTGCCTCTAGCTGTAGAAGGGGTATAGGTAACTTTATACAAAGGCACTTGTCGTGTTACTTTCCTTTTTTTCCCATTCTTTTTTACCGTATAGGTTTTATTTGTATGCCCTACAATTTCTCTGCTTCTGCTAGGATCTGCCGAATTGGTATGAATACAAATGAATAAATCACCTTTGGCAGCATTGGCAATTTTTGCTTTCTCCACCACTGAATTAAATATATCGGTGGTTCTGGTTAAAACAACTTCAACATCTGGGATGGACTCTCTTATAAAGTCGGCTAATTTGGTTGAAATGGCTAAAGAAACAGCCGCTTCGGTAGAATATCTGCCATTTGCCCCTGGATCTGTTCCGCCATGTCCTGGATCAATAATGATCCTTTTTAGGGTTTTGGGATTGTTTTGAGCATATAAGCCATTGAACTCCCCTATAAAAAGGGAAAATAAGGTTAAAGTAAATGCTAAAATCAGTCTATTTTGCTTCATAATCAGTTCCTTAATGCTGTTTTAGTTTATTTTTGCAGCTGTGATAACTATCAGATACAAAAATAACGTAAAATCGCAGCCTTCTATTGTAAAATTGGGGATTTTACTATTATTAACAATTGTTTTATCTGCATTACAACCCCTTAAAGCTCAAGTAAATAAACAAATACTCCCGCTTAAAGACAGCACAACAGCAAAAACGGATTCAACTAAAAAATCAATTAGGATGTCTAAAGACAGTTTAGACGCCACTGTAAATTATAATGCCGCCGATTCTGGGGTTATGAATATTACTACCAAAGAGTTCTTTTTATACGGCAATGCCAAAACCGTTTATAAAACCTCGGAATTAGAAGCCGCCAACATTGTTTACGATCAAAATAGTCAAAATATTAGGGCTTATGGGGCAAAAGATACTACTGGGAGTCCACTAAGTAATCCTAGGTTTAAAGAAGGCTCCTCCGTATCGGTGAACGATTCAATCTTTTTTAACATGAAATCCGGAAAGGGTTTAACCAGAAACTCCAATTTTCAAGAAGGTGAAATATATGTGAGTGCTAATACCATGAAAAAAGTAAGCAAAGACGAAGCATTTGCATGGAAAGCTAAATTTACCACCTGTAATTTAGATGAGCCTCATTTTGCTTTTAGAACCAACAAGATGAAAATTATTACTGACAAAATTGGTGTATCTGGCCCAGCCTTTCCTGAATTTGAAGGAGTGCCTGTTCCCATTGGTATACCTTTTGGCATTTTCCCTTTAACCAGAGGTCGACATTCAGGATTTATGGCACCTGCTTTTTCGACAAGTGAAGATTTTGGATTAGGATTTGAGGGTTTGGGATATTATAAAGTACTGAGTGATAATTTTGACGCTACTTTGCGTTCAAACATTTATTCTTATGGTGGATGGTCTGCAAATGTTAGCACTAAATATATTTTGAGATACAAGTACATTGGGAATTTCAACTTAAGCTTACAAAGCACAAGAATTCTAAATCGAAATACAGCTATTCTTGATGAATATACAGGGAGTAAAACATTTATGATTAATTGGAGTCATTCCATGGACGCTAGAGCCCTTCCTGGAACTAGCTTTTCGGCTAATGTTAATTTCGGAAGTACTAAATACAATAGATCCTTATTAAATAATCCTTACCAAAATTTTCAAAACCAAATTAGTTCATCCATCTCTTACAACAAGTCATGGAATAATAAATATAATTTATCGGTAAACTTAAATCACAACCAAAATAACAATTTAGGGTTAGTGAACATGAATTTGCCCAATATTAATTTTAATGCTTTAACAATTTATCCATTCCAATCAAAAGATCAAATTGGGGCAGGAAAGTGGTATGAAAAAATTGGTATAGGGTATAATGGATCCATTCAAAACCAATTTTCTTTTTACGATTCAGCCTTTAATTTTAATAAATTATTAGACACCATGCAATGGGGGGCTACACATAGTATTCCCATAACTCTTTCATTACCTTCATTGGGCCCAATAACGGTATCACCTTCTGTTTCTTTTGAAGAAAGATGGTTTGGCCAATCTTATTTTTTACATTGGAATGACAAAACAAAAAAAGTAGATACTACTATTTCAAGAGGTTTTTATAGAGCCCCTCATATGTCCTTTAGTATTGGAACAGCCTCCAGAATATTTGGTACTTATAAGTTTAAAAGTGACTACATAAATGCCATCAGACATGAAATAAGACCCAATATTAGCCTTAATTACACGCCCGATTTAGCATCCTCTTATCATTATACTGCGCAAGTTGATTCTACAGGAAGAAGATATCGTTTTTCAAGATACGAGGGAGGAGGAATGGGGGGTGGTTATTCAGAAGGTAATTTTGGGGGGATGAGTTTTGGTGTCGATAATTTATTGGAGATGAAAGTGAAGGATAAAAAAGACACTTCAGAACTGAGTTTTAAGAAAGTAAAATTAATTGAAGGCTTTGGCTTTAATTCAAATTTTAATTTTTTAGCAGATAGTTTTCAATTAGGAAATTTTAATTTTTACGCACGCACTAATTTATTTGATCGATTCAATATTAGTTCCACCTTCACAGTGGATCCTTATGCCACAGATAAACAAGGCTATAGAATTAATAAACTAAACATTGATCCTACTAAATTAAATTTTGGACATATTTCCTCGGGAGGGGTTTCCTTATCTACCTCATTTAAAAGTAAGTCTAAGAACGAAGCAGAGTCTAAGAAAAAAGAAATTCCTTTGGACCCTTTCATGACTCCAGATGAACAGCAAAGACAATTGCAATATGTAAAAGCAAATCCAGCCGAGTTTACCGACTTTAATATACCTTGGACATTAAATGTTTCTTATTCTTTTAACTTTACTAGAATTTTAAAGCCAGATTTCTCTGGTTATAAAACGCAAACCTATTCTACTTTAAATTTTAACGGCGATTTTAGCTTAACTCCAAAATGGAAAATTGGAGCCACTGGGTATGTAGATGTAGCTAAAGGGAGTATACAACAAATGAGTATGTTTGTTACTAGGGAGATGCATTGTTGGCAAATGGCTATAAATGTAACTCCAATTGGTTTATACAAATCATTTAGCATTACACTAAATCCAAAATCAGGTATACTTAGAGATTTAAAAATTAACCGTTCAAGAACTTTCTCTTCGAGTACTTATTAATTTATTTTGGATTGTTAGCCGCATAATAGTTGGCCATTACTTCATATACTTTTTCTTTTAAACTGCGTTGTGTTTCTCCTTCTGGAAAAATAGCAGGTAGTATATGCATATCAATTTTGCCAGGTCTAAAATACATGGCGGGGCTTGCAGGTAAAATCTTTTTTGTATTTAAAAGAATTACGGGCACTATAGGTTTTTGAGTATCAATTGAAAGTTTAAAAGCACCATCATAAAAAGATTTCAAGGGTGCCGATGATTTATTTCTGGTGCCTTCAGGATAAATCATCATGTCTAATCCTTGGCTTAATACTTTTTTCATGGCCTCGTAACTTTGTCTTCTACTTTTATCGTTTTTTCGATCTACCATCACTGTTCCCATCGAGTACAACCAACCAAAAATGGGTACATAGTAGAAAGATTTTTTAGCAATGGTGCGATTGGCTCTAGGTAAAAAAGGAAAACTAACAGGGATATCAATTAAACTATTGTGATTACATACAACAATGGCATTGTCTAAACCTGTAAAAACTTCTTTACCTTTTACACTAAACCTGCAAAAGGATAATATTAAAAAGGATCCCATCCAGGCTTGTGATACCCTACGATGCCATCTTGTAGCATAAGGCTCTGGTAAGAAGGCGCAGAATACATAAAACCACATAAATATAAACATGGTTCCTGCAAACATTAACAATGCCCATGTAGCTAAAGTTCTTGCAACTAAGTTTTTTATCAATTTCATAGCATCCAGTCAATCGGGGTTAAGTGATGTTGTCTTAAATATTCATTAGTAGCACTAAAATGTTTACAACCAAAAAATCCATTGTAAGCACTTAAGGGGGAGGGGTGCGCTGCTTTTAATATTTTATGTTTTGTAGCATCAATAAATATTTGTTTCTGTGCTGCGAAATTACCCCATAATATAAATACAATATTATTTTTTTCTCTAGAAATAGTTTGAATTACATCATCAGTAAAATCCATCCACCCAATTTTGGAATGACTGGCTGGTTCATTAGCTCTTACACTTAAGGCGGCATTGAGTAGCAAAACACCTTGTTGAGCCCATTTTGTTAGGTTGCCCGTATTGGGCATAGCCATGCCTATATCTTTATTTAGTTCCTTGTAAATATTCATTAAAGAGGGAGGAATTTTTACCCCCTCCGGTACCGAAAAACTTAATCCCATGGCCTGACCTGGATTATGGTATGGGTCTTGACCTAATATAACCACTTTAAGTTGGTCATAAGGAGTTTGTTCAAATGCGTTAAACAATAAACTTCCTTTGGGGTAGATGATTCTTCCGAGTGCTTTCTCTGTTTTAAGATGTGCAGTTATTTGTGAGAAATAAGGTTTATCAAATAAGGGGGCTAAGGCTTTTTTCCAGCCAGCTTCAATTTTTACCTCCATTATTCAATATTTAAATTGGATAGCTTGAAATATTGTTTGCTTAATGTATAACTCAATCGAAGCATCTTAGTTATATTGGAAAGCTTTTCCATATCTATTATCAATCTCTTTCTTTCCACATTGGTCAAGTCTGGTAATTGATTTTCTTTGTTTTTTAAATGCCCTAAATTGTCAAGGGCAATTATACCTAATGCAGGAAGTAAACTTAGTTTGGTACTAAAAATTTGTTTTTTAGTATCGGGGAAGGGTAGTTCCTTAATAGAATTAAATACAGTAGAAATTTGTTGGGTAAATAATTTTTCTATGAAGGTAAAATCTAAATTGGCATTGGCAAATGTGTGAATTTGTTCTTGTAAATCGTCATAAATATCATACAAGTCATCTACCATTTGAATTAAACTTCCTATCTCATACCAGCATTGTTCTATTTTCTCCGAAGGAGGTAAGCTTACAAAATAACTACAAACTTTTGCACTATATCCACCTTTTCTTAGTGTTATATCAACTATTTCATCCATGCTTATACTAGCCTGAAATTGTTTGGTAGAATCTTTTTGAGCATTATGCAAGGCTAAGAAAGTTTGAAAATAAGCAGCTGAATTAGTAGCACGCTCTAGCAATTTTTTATGCACTTCCATCAACACCATTTCATTAAAATTTTGAGGATTAGCCTTTGATGGATTTTCAAATAATCTATTAAGTTCTTCAAAACTTAATTGTTGGGTGTCCAAAATTTCATCGTAAACATAGGAAGCTATATAAAATAAAGTGTTGCTGTATTTTTCTTCGGTATTGGTATTACGACCAATTAATTGTGCAAATGAGTCATTTAATACAATTTGTTGTAATGTTTGGTATTTAATGATGCCTTTAAAAGCTGCTGGAGAAAAATGCCCATTAAACTTTTGCTCAAAACTATATAATATCTTTTTTGCTGTTTTTTTAGATGAATTTGCACTCAGATATACCTTTGTAATTAAAGCAATCATATAATACAAATAGTGGATAATAAACATATAAACGAATTTATAATATTAATCTGGTTTTGCAACAAAGAGAGGAATATGGATTACCTCAAACAGGATTACCTCACTTCGTTCGGTGATCCTTTTACCTCAAACAGGATTACCTCACTTCGTTCGGTGATCCTTTTACCTCAAACTTACCCAAAGCCTCTCCACTAATCGCTTCGCGATTTGTGGGCTTTTATCATTCTCATCTGTTTACGAAAGCAAGCTTTCGACACAGCTTCGAACGATAAAAGCCTGTCACTTTTGTGACAGGCTTTGTGATTCGGATTGGATTCGAACCAATGACCTACTGCTTAGAAGGCAGTTGCTCTATCCAGCTGAGCTACCGAACCGTGAACTCCAATTGGAGGTGCAAAATAAAGCAAATTTGGGCTTAAAACAAAGAAAATAACACTATAAATCAGGCTATTCCATCAAATCACGGATTACCACACTTGCTACTGTACACCCAAACATCGCAGGCATATAGGAAAGGGTTCCAATGATAGACTTTTTAGGAAAAGCTTTCTCTGTAACTATAATTTTATCTTGGTCTGCTTTTTCGGGACTAAAAACTACTTTTAATCCTTTTTTAATTCCTAAGTTTTGTAAACGCTTTCTTACATACCTGGCCAAATTACATACATAGGTTTTAGAAATATCTGTTACCTTGATTTGTGATGGATCTACTTTGCCACCAGCACCCATGGAACTTACTATTTTTATATCTCGATCTAAACACTTCTTTATCAAAAATACTTTTGATGATAATGTATCAATACAATCAACAACATAATCCCACCTTTCTGCAGCTAATATATTTTCCGTAATTTCCTCTTTAATATAAATTTCTTTCACCGTTAACTTCAAATCCGGATTTATATCCAATAATCTTTTTGATAATACTTGAGCTTTGGCCATATCCACCGTGGAATGAAGGGCTTGAATTTGCCTGTTTATATTACTAGCGTCCACGCGGTCATTATCCACAATAGTTATTTTTCCAATGCCAGCTCTAACCATCATTTCGGCACATATGGCACCAACACCACCAAGTCCAATGACCAATACATTCTTAGCTCTTAATTTTTCTAATTTCTCAGCACCTAACATTAATTCGGTTCTACTCATCCAATAAGGTATCATATCGTATCTTTAATATGTAAAAATGCAAAAACTATGCGTACTTATTCAATTTTATTCATGATTGGTGTACTAACAATTAATGCAGCTGCGCAAAATTCAATTAAAATTCTCACCGAAAAAAATGGAATTAGTGTAAGAGGCCTTTCGGTACCCAATAATAAAACCATATGGGCTAGTGGAAGTTCAGGTAGCATAGCAAAATCAGTGGATGGGGGCGAAAATTTTGAATGGCAACAAGTAAAGGGTTATGAAAAAAGAGATTTTAGAGCCATACATGCTTTTAATGAAAAAGAGGCCATAATAGTGGCTGTAGCTGCGCCTGCCATTATTCTAAAAACGATAGATGGGGGTATTAATTGGTATAAAGTATATGAAAACACTGATACTAGTATGTTTTTAGATGCGATACATTTTAAAGACCCTCAAAATGGATTAATTGTAGGGGACCCTATAGACAATGAATTTTTTGTTTTAAGAACTACCGATAAAGGAGAACATTGGGAAAGACAAAAAACCGGCTATTTTAAAACGGCAAAAAAAGAGGGAGAGTCATTTTTTGCTTCTAGTAATTCAAATATCAGCTCTGCTTATGATTTTGAATTATTAGTTTCTGGTGGTAAAGTAAGTAGGTTATGGATAAATGGAAAAGCACAAGATTTACCCTTAGTGCAAGGAGGAAGTTCTACAGGTGCTAACAGTATAGCGGTATCGCCTAAGCAAAACGCGTTAATTATCGTTGGGGGAGATTTTACTAAAGTTCAAGCGGCCGAAAATAATATTGCTGGTTTTATTTTAGTTAAACCCTATAATGATAAACTAATTAACCAAAACAATAGTCTTTGGGACATAAACCCTAAATTAGGCAATCCTCATGGCTATAAATCTTCCGTTGTTTTTGTGGATGAAATAACATTAATTGCTTGTGGAACATCTGGGGTGGATTTGTCTAAGGATGGGGGTAAAAATTGGGATTTAATTTCAACCAATAGTTTTCATGTGGTTCAAAAACAGCCCAATAGTCAATCAGTTATCTTAGCGGGTTCGGGAGGAAGAATTGCCCTTTTAAATCTTTAATAGCCTCTTTTGGGTTACCCAATATAAAAAAACAGATTAAGAGATATAATTTATCTTTTTTAAAGATTACCTTAGTACAGATGAAAAAATATCAAGCTATAATTTCTTTTGATATGGATGAGGAGTTCATGACTTTAGTGCCTCCACATCGAACCTATATTAATTACTTATTAAACAAGGGTATTATAGATAGCTATGCAGTAAGCATGGAAACCCAGAATTCCTGGATTACCATAAATGCCAACAGCAAAAAAGAAGTAAAAGAAATACTTGAAAAATCTCCTTTATCTAAATACTGGACTTATGAGATTGTGGAACTATTTGTCTATGATAGTCAATCTACTAGACTTCCAGCAGTACAATTAAATTAATTACCCTTTTTTTTGGGAGTTTAAGGTTTGCCCCTTATTTTTGCACTCCTCAAAAGGGAAAAGGGAGCATAGCTCAGTTGGTTTAGAGCATCTGCCTTACAAGCAGAGGGTCCGCGGTTCGAACCCGTGTGCTCCCACATAAAATCCTCATCGAAAGATGGGGATTTTCTTTTTATGCTTATTTATACATTAAGTTTGTCCTATGCACGTATTTAACAAGTCAACTAAAATTATCATTACCTGCCATAAATGGTTGGCACCTGCTTTAAGAAATGAAGTTATTGCGCTTGGCTATGATGTAGATCGTGTATTTCAAACAGGGGTTGAATTAACGGGTAATGTAAATGATTGTATTAGACTCAATCTAAATTTAAGAACGGCTTCTCAAGTAATGTATTCTTTAAAAGCATTTATTTGCAATGATCCCGATGAATTGTATAAAAATTTAGTGGGTATACCATGGGAAACGATGATTAATCCAAAGGGCTATTTTTCAGTTACAAGTAATGTTTTTAATCCTACCATTAGTACTAATCTATTTGCCAATCTAAGAGTTAAAGATGCGATTGTTGATAGGATGAGAGAAAAATGCAATTCAAGGCCATCCACAGGCGCCGAAATGTCGGGTGCTGTGGTATATTTATTTTGGAAACATGACGAAGCAGAAATATTTTTGGATACAACTGGCGACTCCATAGCTAGACATGGATATCGAAAATTACCAGGTATGGCACCCATGTTAGAGGCATTGGCTGCAGCCACCATTTTATCTACTAAATGGGACAAGTTTTCACCTTTCATTAATCCCATGTGTGGATCAGGTACATTGGCTATTGAAGCAGCTTTAATTGCCACCAAGAGAGTTCCTGGCTTACTTAGAACTAATTATGCTTTTATGCATTTGATTGGATATGATCCTACAATTTATTTGCAAGAAAGAGAAAGTATTGAATCACAAATAAGATCTCTCCCTGAATTAAAAATTATTGCTTCTGATATTAGTAAACAAGCTATAGAAATTGCTAAGGTAAATGCTAAAGTGGCGGGTGTAAACGATTTGATTGAATTTCAAGTTGGTGATTTTGAGACCACTAAAATCCCTACTTTATCAGCAGGGGCGGTTATTATGTTTAATCCCGAATATGGAGAAAGATTGGGAGCGGAAATTGAACTAGAAGCCACTTATGCTCGTATAGGCGATTTTATGAAAAATAAATGTAAAGGATCTACAGGATATATTTTTACAGGAAATTTAGAACTTGCCAAAAAAATAAGATTAAAGCCCAGCAGAAGAATTGAATTTTTAAATGCAAAAATTGATTGTCGTTTATTAGAATATGAATTATATGAAGGTACCCGTAGGGTAGAAAAGCCTATTTAGCTTTTTGATTGTGCGTAAGCATATACTTACTAGTTTCATATAGTAATTCTGTCATTTTTTTCAAGGTTCTTGTTGCAGTATCATTTGTAATCTTTTGATTATCAATTGTACTTTTAAGTTGTATTTGTGTAGCACTATTGATGGGAAACCCAATATAGTATTGATTGTTGAATAGTCCAATACTTTGTGCAAAATCGTCATATAAAAAAATAGAATTATCATTCTGTGACAGTGAAAATACGTTTCTCCCAAGTGTTGTGTTCGTATAATTTATATTCATAAATGAGGCAATGCTAGGCATAACATCTATTTGAGAAACAGGGGTATTGTAGGTAATGGGTTTTAATGCTGATGGGGCATAAAATAATAAAGGCACATGCATATTGGTTAAATTATTTTCACTAAAAACTCTTGGTAGCATATTTCCTGCATCCCCTTTAATGCCATGGTCACCAACAAATACAAAAAGTGTTTCGTTAAAATATTTTTCTTTTTTTGCCGATTCCATAAAGTTCTGAATACAGAAATCAGTATATCTAAATGCGTTGTATTCATCATTACTTTCAAACCCAAACATCTTTAAAGAATCGGTGGGTACAGTAATTTTTTTAAAGGCTGCTTGGTCTTCTTTGGGGATTGTATATGGCCGATGATTGTCGGCTGTTTGAATAATCGCAAAAAATGGTTTTGATTTTTGTTGTAAAACTGTATTAGCCTCTTTAAATAAGCTGTTATCGCTGATACCCCAAACGTCCACTTCATTAGCGGTATAGGAACCTTGCTCATAGATTTTTAAATCGGGGATATTATTATTTAATACGCCTCTTATATTTGCCCAACTCGCACTACCTCCTAAAAAATAGAACTTATCATGGTTTTTAAAGTCGTTTAAAATGGTATGCTGATCTACTGCCATTGGATTTCGACTAGAGGTTTTGCCAACTTGCACATCTGGTATTCCTGTTAATGCAGCCCAAACACCTCTTGCTGTTCCGTAAGCTGGCGAAAAAGCACGGCTAAAAAACACTCCATTTTTGCAAAGGCCACTAAAATAAGGGGTTGTGTTTAAAGGATTGCCTAAAATTGAGCTCTTATACATGGAATAAGATTCACAAATAACAAGTACTACATTTTTAATTTTTGTACTACTCGACACTTGTGTGTTAGTCGTATAAGTTCTTTTAAACTGCAAGTGCTGAGCATCTCTTTGTGCTTCAGGAATTTGCAAATAATCGGCAATCGTAGTATACTCTTTTTGAAGTAATTCAACATTTACGGTGGCGTTTCTAAAATCTAAAGTGCTAAAAAAAGACTGAAAAGGATTAAGTGCCAAATTAGCTTTATAGTCCGACCCCAAACTATAAGCATCACTCCATCGGAGAGGATATTGCCCACCCGAATAAACAATATTTCCAACTATACAATAAGCAAGTGTTAAAAAAATGAGTATACCTTGAATTAGAGAAGTTTTATGAGTTCTGTTGGTTTTGGCAATTGTTGAAAAACTAAGTTGAATAATTTTGTAACAAATATAAATGACGAATACTAATCCTAATGTAATTTTTAAAATTGGATATGATTGCCACATCATTTGCATTGAGATTGTTAAATTCTCCAAATAGGATAAGATACTTGCATTCAATCTTTGATGTAGATAGGCAAAATGCACAAAATCAGTGGCATATAATAAAGCAATTAAAAGTGAAAAAATTAACCATAATCCAATTGCTAATTTTTTTCCTAAAGAGCTTGTAAAAGGGTTTGTTTTAGTAAACAAGCTCAGTATAAAAGTAAGCATCATTATTATACCCACATATCTTAAGTCATATCTAAAACCTAATATATAAGCATTTGTTAAACTGCTAGTTTCACTAATAGGTGCTTTAAAATAAAAGCCAAGAGCAAATCGTAATAAACTTAAAATAATTAAATAGGAAAATCCTAAGCACAAAGTCCAAGTGATTGATTTTGATATTTTATTTTTCATTCTTAAGTTTAAGAGTATAAAAGTAAATCATTCATCTTGTTTCTCCAATCATCCACTTTTAATAATACCCCCATTTGTTGTAGCCAATCTTGTAAGGGAAGCTCGAATAATTTTTCGGCATCTTTTATACCCATTAAAAGTGATAAATGGTTTTTTCCTGTAGGATTTGCATGTGTTGGATAGGGTTGCCATCTAAATTCATGGGGATGTAAATCCTTAATCATTTTTACGAGTAACAAACCATTTAATACTGCGTCATAATTATAAGGGTCTATAACTTTTAATCGCATGCCATTTATAGGTTTTGTTTCTCCATCGGGTTGTAAAGGCAATATTTCTATTTTAATATCCTCTCCCAATATGGTATTACAAACCATATTTAATGCATCCATATTTAACCATTGTGCACCCATCCATTCAAATGAATAGGGAGTGCCTCTTCCAATAGATACATTAGTTGCTTCAAAAAAGCATAAACCAGGATATAAAATACAGGCTTCAATACTTTGTAATGCTGGAGAAGTGTTTACCCAAGGTAAGTGCCAGTCATAAAACATATTAGTTCTTTTCCAATGCTCGCATTTTATAATTGTTAAACTTGCTTTTATGGTAGCCATGGAATTTAAATACAAAGCGAGTTCACCAAATGTACATTGGTGCTTAATGGGAATATTATATCTTCCTATAAAACTTGTAATATCATCCTCAAGAAATGGGCCTTCTGCCATTGAAAAATTTCCTCCTAATGGGTTGGGTCGGTCTAATATATAAACAGGTTTATTAAATTTAGCCGCAGATTGAATCCAATAACTCATTGACCATAGATAGGTATAAAATCGAGTGCCAGCATCTGGTATATCAAAAAGTAGAATATCTATTTGGGAAAGATCTTCTTTGCTCGGCATAAATTTATCGCCGTATAAACTAATGATGGGTAAGGAGGTTGTAGGGTCTACTTGATTGGCTATAAATTTTCCATCTGCAGCATTAGCCGTTATTCCATGTTCTGGTGAAAAAAGTAATTGTAGATTAAATCCTTTTTCTATTAATGCTTTTCTGGTGCTTATCCCTTTTTTTGTTTTTGCTGCATCATTGGTTAACAGAGCTATTCTTTCATGTTTCCAACTTGGTGGATCTGCGAGTAAATGATCAATGCCAAAACTTACCGACATATTTTAATATTATGGAGTATAGGTAAAACCTACTTCTGATTTTAAATTTTCCATTACATTGTATATGATGGGACATCTATCATAATGCATATAAGTAGTAAATAGTCTTTTGTTAAAATCAGGTACATGAAAAGCTGGAAATTCTTTACAACCTGCAAAACGGTGTTCGTAAACAGTACAAGCATTGTCTTTTAGAAAATGACAAGGAATGGCGTTAATGACCATACGGCCTGATTCTCCTTTCTCAATGTATGTTTGGTCAAATTCGGCCCTAGTTTGTCCTAAATGTGCTGCTAAATTATCGGCTTCTTGTTCGTCTATATTCACCATCAAGCTTTTACAACAATTGCCGCAATCGGTGCAAGAAATTAGGGGAGATACACCTTCGGATAAAGCAAAAACTGTTTTGTCTAGGGTTTCACCATCTAATTTTCGCAAAAAGTCCTGAAATGCTAGATTTTCTGTAGCTAAGAGGTCGGCCTGACTTTTTATGAATTCTAGGTCTATAATCGGGTATTTAGCTTCGTTTTTGATGGGCTAAAGATAGGTCAATTATCTTTTATCCACATAAATCCGGTAATTGGTGAAAAGTAAACTTGCGCTAACCACTACGCTCATTAGATTTGCAGACAGACGAGGGCATGTTTTGCCCATAAAGCATTGATAATTATGGCAGAATCAAAAATGCCGGTTGAATATAATGAAGACTCCATTCGGTCATTAGACTGGAAAGAGCATATTCGTTTAAGACCGGGGATGTATATTGGAAAATTAGGGGATGGATCGGCTCCTGACGATGGTATTTATGTACTCATGAAAGAAGTAATCGATAACTGTATCGATGAACATACAATGGGTTATGGTAAGCAAGTTGAAATATCTATACAAGATAAAACGGTTACCATCAGAGACTATGGTCGTGGAATACCGCTAGGGAAAATTGTAGATGTAGTTAGCAAAATTAATACAGGTGCTAAATATGATAGTAAAGCTTTCCAAAAATCAGTTGGATTAAATGGAGTTGGTACAAAGGCTGTAAATGCGCTTAGTGACGATTTTTTGGTTACTGCTTTTAGAGAGGGTAAACAAAAAACGGCAAGTTTTAAAAGAGGGGTGTTGATGGAGGAAACAAAAGAAACAAAAACAACGGAAGCAAATGGTACATTAGTTGTTTTTACACCTGATGCCACCATTTTTAAGAACTATCATTTTTTATATGAATATATTGAGAGCCAATTATGGAATTATTGTTACTTAAATGCGGGGTTGACTATTCATTTTAACGACAAGAAATTTATAAGTAAAAATGGTTTATTAGATTTACTTGAAAGAAAAACAAATCCAGATGAATTAAGATATCCTATTATTCACCTTAAGGGGGATGATATCGAAGTAGCTTTATCTCATAACAATGATTATGGGGAAGACATCTTCTCATTTGTCAATGGTCAATATACGACTCAAGGAGGTACCCATCAACAAGCTTTTAGAGAAGCCTATGTAAAAGTAATTCGCGATTTTTACAAAAAAGATTACGAAGCATCTGACATTAGAACAAGTATTGTGGCAGCTGTTTCGGTGAGAGTACAAGAGCCTGTATTTGAGAGTCAAACAAAAACTAAATTGGGTTCGCAAAATGTGGCTGATGGCGGCCCCAGTATGAAAAATTTTGTAACAGAATTTTTAGCTAAAGAGTTGGATAATTTTTTACACAGAAATCCTTCGACTGCAGAAGCGCTTAAAAAAAGAATTGAACAAAACGAAAGAGAGCGTAAGGAATTAGCGGGTATTAAAAAATTGGCCAATGAAAGAGCTAAAAAAGCAAATCTTCATAATAAAAAATTAAGAGATTGTAGAGTGCACTTAAACGATGAAGTGCCAAATAAGAATAAGGAAATTTTTATATCTACTCAGCAAAATTCAACTTTGTTTATTACAGAGGGAGATTCTGCAAGTGGTAGTATTACAAAATCAAGAAATGTAGATACTCAAGCTGTATTTAGCTTAAGAGGTAAGCCTTTAAATGCCTTTGGATTAACTAAGAAAGTGGTGTATGAAAATGAGGAATTTAATTTATTGCAACATGCTTTAAATATTGAAGAAGGTCTCGAAGGCTTACGTTACAATAATATTGTTATTGCAACCGATGCCGATGTGGATGGAATGCATATTCGCTTATTGATGCTTACTTTCTTTTTGCAATTTTTTCCTGATTTAGTTAAAAAAGGCCATGTTTTTGTTTTGGAAACACCATTGTTTAGAGTGCGTAACAAACAGAAAACTATTTATTGTTATGACGAAAACGAAAAGCAAGCAGCCATCAAAGAACTTGGTACTAAGCCCGAAATCACAAGGTTTAAGGGTTTAGGAGAAATAAGTCCCGAAGAGTTTGGTAAGTTTATAAACGCTGATATAAAACTAGCTCCAGTAATCTTAGAACAAGGTGATCATATCCAGCATTTATTAGAATATTATATGGGAAAAAATACCCCAGAAAGACAAGACTTTATTATCAATAATTTAAAAGTAGAACTAGACAAGACCAATGATACACTTAGTATTTAATACAGCAGATATTGCAGCTATTGAAGCCGCTATTGAGTTAGATGATTCTTTAGCTGGAAAAGTTATAGAAATTAAAGATGATTATGCCGTTGGGCCTTTAATGGATATTTATGAAACAGAGGGTTTTCAAGCCAGACGTGATTGGTGGGCTACTGTTCTTGAATATTCTCCCTACGAGGAGCAGTTAAATATCGTGGATGATAAATTAACCATGCATCATTTATTTAATGAACTTAATCATGACGAAAACCAAGAAATTTGGATATGGATGGGACAAAATGTACATGATGTTTGTGGATATTATTGGGTGATGTCGCAGTGTAAAGAATTGCAAGGAAGAATTCAAGTATTGTATTTAAATAACCTTCCATTTTTGAATGAAAAAGGACAATTGTTTTATCCAAGTTATTTAAGTCAAATTCAGCCCAAGGAGTTTTTAAAAGCAAAGAAATTAGCTAGGCCCATTACTTTAAGTGAGTTTGAATTGGATCCTGATGAATGGAAAAAGATTTGTCAAGAAAATTATGGGGTACGTTTTTTAGAAGGGGGTAAGAAAATTGTAAGTGTTGATATTAGTTATTATGATAAAGAAATTCTTTCTCTTTTAACTAAAAATGCTCAAAAATTGCCTAGTGCTATATCAAATATCTTATCAAAGATGAAAGTAAAAACAGGAGATGCTTTCATAGTTTCAAGATTAAAAGTTTTAGCAGAGCAAGGAAAAATAATTTTTAATGGTGACTGGGAAAAAGGGTGGAAAGATATGGTTATACAGATGCCTGGAGGACTAGCCACAATAGTAGAAGCCTAGTAAATAATGAGTGTAACCATATCCAATATCGACCTTAAGGCGCAAGATGAAAGAGGAGCGCTTCATTATT
The DNA here is from genome assembly GCA_947452905.1 of Bacteroidota bacterium. Taxonomy (GTDB): domain Bacteria; phylum Bacteroidota; class Bacteroidia; order Chitinophagales; family Chitinophagaceae; genus Sediminibacterium. The sequence goes on from CANGEP010000001.1 coordinate 274,885, forward strand.
TTTCGACCAACAGAACCGGTGAATTTTTATTAGTGTATCGGAAAGAAGGTACAATAAGTGGGCAACATTATCATACGGGTATTTCAGCAGGAAAAAATCCAGAAGATATGTTATTGGTTCAAGGAAAAGCGGAGTTACATTGGGTAAACCTAACTACTAAGGAGGAACAAAATAAAATTATTGAAGCGCCTTGTAGAGTGATTATTAAAGCTAATGTTTGGCATGAATTAAAGGCCTTAACTGATATTGTATTTGTTGAATTAAATAGTTTATTTGACGGTAGTGAAGACACACATCGTTTATAATTGGTGATAATAAGAGCAAGATATGGCAAAAGAGAAAAATTTAAGTAGAGTAACGGAAAATGAATCAGGTGTTCAGGGACAGTATAAAAACTGGTTCCTTGATTATGCCTCTTACGTTATTTTAGAAAGAGCTGTACCCGCCATCGAAGACGGATTAAAACCTGTTCAAAGAAGGATCTTACATGCGATGAAGGAAATGGATGATGGCAGGTTTAACAAGGTAGCCAATATTATTGGTCAAAGTATGCAGTATCATCCCCATGGTGATGCTAGTATAGGGGATGCGTTGGTAAATATTGGACAGAAAGATTTATTAGTAGAAACCCAAGGTAACTGGGGGGATGTTCGTACCGGTGATGATGCAGCGGCAGCAAGATATATTGAAGCTCGTTTAAGTAAATTTGCCTTAGAAGTAGCTTTTAACAATAAAACCACTGAATGGTCTTTAAGTTATGATGGTCGAAAAAATGAACCCGTAACATTACCCATGAAATTCCCTTTACTTTTGGCGCAAGGGGCTGATGGTATTGCTGTAGGGTTATCTACAAAAATTTTACCTCATAATTTTAATGAGCTCATTGAGGCGAGTATTAAGTATTTAAGAGGTCGCAAATTTGAATTATTACCTGATTTCCAAACTGGCGGTATGATTGATGCTTCCAATTACAACGATGGTAAACGAGGAGGTAAAGTTAGGGTGAGAGCCCATATCGAAGAATTAGATAAAAAAACACTTTTAATTAAAGATGTTCCTTATAGTGTAACTACTTCCCAATTGATGGAGAGTATTACTAAAGCAAATGATCAGGGTAAGATTAAAATTAGAAAAGTTACGGATGTTACTGCAGCCGAAGTAGAAATTCAAATTGATTTGGCTACTGGTATTTCTCCAGATATAACAATCGACGCTTTATATGCTTTTACAGATTGTGAAATTAGTATTTCACCCAATGCATGTGTTATTGTAAATCAAAAACCTCAATTCTTAGGGGCGAGTGATTTACTTAAGTATTCAGTGGATCATACTAAGTCTTTATTAATGGCTGAATTAGAAATCCATTTAAAAGAGTTAGAAGATAAATGGCATTTTACTAGTTTAGAAAAAATATTTTTTGAAGAAAAAATATATCAAGAATTAGAGAAAAAACACTTGAATTGGGATAAAGTTATTGATGCTATAGATGCTGCCTTTGCTCCTTTTAAAAAGAAATTTAAAAAACCAATTGAAAGAGCTGATCTTGTTAAACTTACAGATAAGCCGGTAAGGAGAATATATAAATTAGATATTGAAGATTTAATTAATCAGATAAAAGATATTGAAGCAGAAATTAAACAAACAAAATTTGATTTGGATAATTTAGTTGATTATGCAGTAAAGTACTATGAGAATTTACAAAAAAAATATGGTAAAGGCAAAGAGCGTAAAACTGAAATCAAAGAATTTGATACGATTCAGGTAAAACAAGTTGCCATAGCAAACACTAAATTATATATTAATAGAGCTGAGGGTTTTGTGGGTACTAGCTTAAAGAAGGATGAGTTTCTGGGTGATTGTACCGATTATGATGATATAATAGCTTTTACCAAATCTGGAATTATGAAAGTGGTGAAAGTGTCTGACAAAGTATTTATTGGTAAAGACATTATACATGCTGCTATCTTTCAGAAAAATGATGAAAGAACCACTTATAATATGGTATATGTAGATGGTGCTTCAGGAATTAGTTATGCTAAACGTTTTAATGTTACTGGTGTAACTCGTGATAAGGAATATCCATTAGCCAAAAGTGCCGAGAAATCGAAAGTGCATTATTTGTCCATCAATGCGAATGGGGAAGCAGAATCGGTTAAAATTATATTAAGTCCTAATTGCAGTGCAAGAATAAAAGAGTTCGATTTTTATTTTGAAACATTAGAAATTAAAGGTCGAAGTAGTGTGGGTAATCAAGTAACCAAATATCCAATTAAGACAGTTAAATTAAAAGATGCTGGAAAAAGCACTTTGGTAGGTAGAAAATTATGGTTTGACGATAAGTTTGGTCGATTAAATAATGAAGAGAAAGGTATTTACTTAGGTACATTCGAAGATGAAAAATTAATTGTATTTACAAAGGATGGGTATTATGAGGTTACGGATACTGAACAATCACAAAGATTTGATCCTGAAAAAGTAATATTCATAGAAAAATTTAATCCTGAAAAAATTATCACCGCAGTTTATTTGGATAAAGACAAGCTTCAATTTAATATCAAAAGATTCAAAATTGAAACCAGTACACTTAGAACACCATTTCTATGTATTAAAGAAGGGGATGGGAATTATTTAACCAATATTACTACTGCAGTAGAGCCTATTTTAGTAGTGAATACTGGTAAAGGGGCTCAAATTAGAAAGGCTAAGTTCAAAATTAGCAAAATGGTGGACGTGATGGGATGGAAAGCAGTAGGCACAAAATTGGTTGATTTTAATAAATCCATTGAGATGTTATGGGAAAATAAAGTTGTTATTAAAGATCCTAATGACGAACAGCCAGAATTGTTCTAATTTTGTACAAACACTATCATTATGTCAGCCATTCAAGTGGGTCAATTTAATTTATTAAGAGTAGATCGAAAGGTTGATTTTGGCTATTATATGGATGATGGAGAGGAGGGTATTTTACTTCCCAAGCGTTTTGTACCTGCCGGATTACAAATAGGAGATACCATTAGTGTTTTTGTTTATCATGATTCCGATAATCGTTTAATCGCCACCACCCAAGAACCGTTCGCTGTAGTGGGTGATATTGCCGCATTAAAAGTAGTATCCATTACCCGTCAAGGTGCATTTATGGATTGGGGTTTAATGAAGGATTTATTTGTGCCTGTTTCTCAGCAATTATCAACCATGCGATTAGGGGGTAAGTATTTAGTGAAGTTGTATATAGATAAACAAACCGGAAGAGTTGCTGCTACTGAAAAAATTGACAATCAAATTAATAATGATATCTTAACTGTTAAAGAAGGAGATAAAGTTAAGATACAAGTTTATCGTGAATCTGAAATTGGTTATGTGGTAATTGTTAATCAAATACATCAAGGGTTGGTATATAAAAATGAAGTTTTTACCCATTTGCACATTGGTCAATTTATAGATGAGGCTTTTGTGAAAAAGGTAAGAGAAGATAACAAATTAGATATTGGAATAGGTAAAGTAGGTGTAGAGAAACTTGGTGATGATCAATCTAGTATCATAAAATTATTAAAATTACATAACGGTTTTTTACCTTATCACGATAAATCTAGTCCAGAAGATATTTATGCATTTTTTGCCATGAGTAAAAAAGCTTTTAAAATGAATGTTGGTATTTTATATAAGTCTAAATTAATTACGATTGAAGAGGAAGGGATAAGGTTAGTTCCAGAACAACCCAATTCTACAACTTCAGCATAAATAAAAATGTATGTCTAAAGAAGTTTTTATAGTTGCAGCTGCAAGAACTCCTATAGGTTCTTTTGGAGGTTCCTTGAAATCTAAATCAGCTACCGATCTTGGCGCCATAGCCATTAGAGGAGCTTTACATAAAATTAATTTATCACCCGCAGAAGTGGATGAAGTTATTATGGGATCAGTAATACAAGCTGGACTGGGCCAGGCTCCTGCCAGACAAGCTTCTAAATCAGCTGGGCTCCCAGATAAAGTGATTTCCACTACAATTAATAAAGTTTGTGCTAGTGGAATGAAAAGTATTGCTATAGCTGCACAAAGTATTTTATTAGGGGAGGCCGATGTGATTGTGGCTGGTGGTATGGAAAGTATGAGTAATGTTCCTTTTTATAATACACAACAAAGATGGGGACAGAAATATGGGGATATTATTTTGCAAGATGGCTTAGCAAAAGATGGTTTAATAGATGTATATGATAAAGTAGCTATGGGAAATTTTGCAGATTTGTGTGCTCAAAAATATTCAATATCAAGAGCCGATCAAGATGAGTTTGCTACTTTAAGTTATCAAAAATCTCAGGCTTCCATACAAGCGGGTTTATTTAAAGAGGAGATTGTTCCAGTAATAGTACCACAAAAAAAAGGAGAGGCTTTAGTAATAGATGCTGACGAAGAACCGTATAATGTTAAGTTCGATAAAATAAGTTCTTTGCAAGCTGCCTTTTCAAAAGAAGGTACAGTGACTGCTGCCAATGCAAGTACAATGAATGATGGTGCAGCTGCTGTTGTTTTAATGAGTGCTGAAAAAATGAAAGCATTAGGACTAGTACCCCTTGCTAAAATTGTAAGTTTTGCCGATGCCGAACAAGATCCTAAATGGTTTACCACTAGTCCATCTTTAGCTTTACCTAAAGCACTAAAAAAAGCAAACTTAACCATTGATGCGATAGATTTTTTTGAATTTAATGAGGCTTTTTCCGTGGTTGGGATTGTAAATACACAACTATTAAAAATTCAAGCATCAAAAGTAAATGTGAATGGTGGAGCGGTTGCATTAGGTCATCCCTTAGGTTGTTCGGGGGCAAGAATTATCGTAACACTTTTACATATTTTACAACAAAAAAACGCCAAGTTTGGAGCTGCAGCTATATGTAATGGTGGTGGGGGTGCTTCCGCAATGATTATTGAACGAGTTAGTTAAACACTCGCTTGCTCTATAACTTCATCCATCATAATTCCATAATGGCTTTCATCATAAGTACATTCTCCATTTTTTATAAGTAACACTTGAGGAGATTCATGATGTACACTAAACATTTCAGCAACGGCTAAAGAGAGGGGTCTATAATTAAGCAAGTCTAAATAATAAAATTGGATAGTTTCTGGAGCTTCTTCTCTTTCAAAACGAGATAAAGCCATTTTGCTAATACTACAAGTGGTACTATGCTTAAAGATTAATTGAGGTTTTGTAAAGCTTGCTTCTTTAATAGTTTCTAATTGTTCGATTGTTGTTAATGGATGCCAGTTCATAAGTCTAATTTAAGGTTCAAAATTAGCACAAATTTTAAACCTAATAATGGTTAACTTTACACCTTAAATTCTTATATGCCATTACAATTAACAAGACCCATTTGTTTTCTAGATTTAGAAACCACAGGTATTAATGTAAGTACTGATAAAATTATTGAAATAGCAATTGTTAAAATAGCTATAGATGGCAGTTCTCAAGTTAAACGACGATTAGTGAATCCTGAAATGCCCATTCCTCAAGGAGCTATTGATGTGCATGGTATTACCAATGAAATGGTTAAGGATGCCCCAAGTTTTAAAGCCATTGCAAACGAAATCAAACAATTTATCGAAGGTGCTGATTTAGCAGGATACAACAGCAATAGATTTGATATCCCTATGTTAAACGAAGAATTTTTAAGAGCGGGTATTAGTGTTGATATCGAAAATAGAAAATTATTAGACGTTCAGAAAGTGTTTCATATGATGGAACAAAGAACCCTTTCGGCAGCCTATAAATTTTATTGTCAAAAAGATTTACAGGATGCGCATAGTGCAGAGGCCGATGCAACTGCAACCTGGGAAATACTAGAAGCTCAAGTTGCCAAGTATCCACAAATTGGCAATACCGTGGATTCTATTGTTAAATTCACTGGGGAAGATCATATAATAGACTTTGCGCGACGTTTTGTATTTGAAAATGGGGTGGAGACTTTTAATTTTGGTAAGCACAAGGGAAAGCCTGTTATTCAAGTACTTAAGGAAGAACCACAATATTATGATTGGATGATGAAAGGTGATTTTGCCCTACATACAAAGCAAAAATTGACAGAAATATTGAATCGATCTATATTAAAAAAATAATATATATCAAAATTGCTATAAATTAATTAATTTTAAATCACTATACCCCCCAAAACAGTGAAAAAAATAGTCTTAATACCTACTTACAACGAAAAAGAAAACATTGCCGCTATTATTAGTAAGGTGTTAAGCTTTCCTTCTTCTTATCATATTTTAGTCATTGATGATGGTTCTCCTGATGGTACTGCTGAAATAGTTAGAGGAATCATGCAAGAAAATCCTGATCGAGTTTTTATAGAATGCCGTGCAGGAAAATTAGGATTAGGTACTGCCTATATTCATGGTTTTAAATGGGCACTTGCTAATCAATATGATTATATCATAGAAATGGATGCCGATTTCTCACATAATCCAGAAGACTTAGATCGATTAGCAGCGGCTTGTGATCAAGGTGCCGATGTAGCCATTGGAAGTAGATATGTTAAAGGTGGTAAAACAGAAAATTGGCCTTTGGATCGTAAAATTTATTCTCAAGGTGGTTCGGCTTATACTAGATTAATTACCGGAATGCCAATTAAAGATCCAACTGCAGGATTTGTATGTTACAAGAGTAAGGTTTTAGCTGCCATCAATTTAGATAAAATAAAATTCATAGGATACGCATTTCAAATTGAAATGAAATTTGCTGCTTGGAAATTAGGCTTTATCATTAAAGAAGTGCCTATTACCTTTGTGGATCGTAAAATTGGAATTAGTAAAATGACCAAAGGCATTATTAAAGAAGCTGTTTTGGGAGTTTTAAATATGCAATTATTACATATTCGTGGCCGCTTTATAAAACATATTAAGCGTGTCTACTTTTAAGAAATCTCTTTTTCAATTACACTTATTTGTTTTCTTAGCAGGGTTAACTGGGCCCTTGGGTAATTTAATTCAGTTAAATGGCCTAAATCTTGTATTGTATAGAATGTTAATTACTAGCATGGTGCTTCTAGTAATTTACTTTTTTACAAAAAATAAACCAACCATTAACACTAGTTCTAAATGGAAACTAATAGGAGTAGGCATCATTATTGCCATTCATTGGGTGTTATTTTATACCAGTATCAAATTATCTAATGTATCTATTGGATTAGTTTGTTTGTCAAGTGTTGGTGTTTTTACTGTATTAATGGACCCATTTTTTACCAAAAGACAAATACAATGGAAAGAATTATTTATATCCTTTATTAGTTTGATGGGAATTTTGTGCATATTTCAATTTGATACAAAATATAGATTGGGTATATCAGTTGGGTTACTTTCTTCTTTAATGGTTGCTTTATTTACGCAATTAAATAAAAGATTAACTGCTAATATTGCACCGCAGACAATTCAAACCTTTCAAATGATAGGAGGTTTTAGTTTTTTAGCATTATTGGTATTTATTATTAGTTTTTTTACACATACTAATATTCCGCTTCCTACCTATTCCGATTGGGGTTGGTTATTAATTTTAGCCATTGCCTGTACTGTTTGGTCAAATTTCTTAATGTTGTCTTCACTTAAATATGTAAGTCCATTTACAATGAATGTGACATTAAATTTAGAACCTGTGTATGGTATTCTAATCTCTTTTGTAGTATTTCAAGAACACAAACAATTAGGGTTCAGCTTTTACATAGGCTTTTTATTGATAGCAGTATCTGTGCTAATTCAAATGTTTAGAGTACTTAGAACTCCCAAATAAAACCAAATGTAGGGGTTACAAAAACTTGATTATTATTAGTTAATAAAGGAATGGCATTTGAACCATCTTTTTTAATGGATTTACCATCCGTTGTTTTGAAACTACCATTAGCATTGGCTTCGAAAGTATATACTGTTGGTGAAACGCTTTTGCTTCCATACCAATTGGTGATGTCTAAGAAAAAGTCGATAGTAGTTTTCTTGTAATTATATTTTTTATCCACTCTTAAATCACTTGAATGATAATTAGGTAATCTTAAGGAGTTTACTTTAGAGTAATTTAAAACGCCCTGTCCTAGTGTTAAGAAATTAATTCTACTACTTGCTTCATCGTAAGGAGTGTAAGGAGTCCCACCTTGAAATCTAAATTTAAGACCTAGTTCCCAGTTTTTATTAAACTTATAACCACCCGTTAAACTTAAAACATGTATATTTTCCCATGAACTATTGATGTAATTTCCTTGGCTATTGGTATAGGAACTTCTAAAAAAGCTATAGCTTGCTACGCCAGAAAATCGATCTGTTAATTTTTGTTGTGCAAATAATTCATAGCCATAACTACGTCCTTGACCGTTACTTAAGATGGGTTCATTTCCTAAAATATTAAAATCAGCACCTAAATTAGATAAACTAAGTCCTCTTCTTATACTTATGGGCACATTAAAATATTTTTTATAAAATATTTCTGCCGTAAATCTAGTGGCTTCAGAAGGGATATATTCTATTCCAGAAACATAGTGATTGGCGCCAATATATTCGGCTTCTTTGTTTGCATAGTTGCCGTTTAGGTCTTTAAAACCGAGTACTGTATTGGGCGCCACCTTATAATATCTTCCTATCGAAGCATTGATATTGATTTTGTCGGTAAGTACATAGCTAACCCCAATTCTTGGAGATAGTCGGTGATAAAACTCTCTGCCTGCAGTATTAAATCCATTGCCATCGGTTCTAATACCTGCACTAATTCCTAATCTATTATTAAAGGCTCTTTTTCCAACTTGAAAAAATGCGCCATATTTTTTATAACTTAATGCGGTGGCATATTTATAATAATTGGGCGTAGGTAAAAAGGTAGGTAATAATGCACTATCTATATAGGGTTTTGGTAAAATTTGAAAAGTACTATTATCGTATTCAATTGATTGTAAGTTGGCACCCGTTGTCCATTTTAAACCTAAGAAATTCTTGGTGATATCAAATCTTATGGTATTAGAGATATCATTGGAACTGTAATCAAATGTTTTTTCCCCTTTAATGGGGTTTAAATTGTCTTCGTATTTTTCGTTTACATTATTTAAATGTGATCTACTTATACTTAAATTCCAATAACCTCTATTCACTAATTTTTTTAAGGAGGCACCAACTGTATAACTCCATTGATTAATAGTGGGGGCTATATTTAAAGCGTATCTTTTTTCAGGTGTAGTATTTTTTGGCGCTACATAATAGAATTTGTCAATAGCGCCTATACCTAAAAATGTTAGCGTTGTTTTGGCATCAATTTGATGCGTTATTTTATATTGAAAATCCCAATAATTAGGTCGAATTGGTAAATCTAAAACATTGAATAAGAACTGTAAGTAACTACGTCTAGCCGACAATAAAAAAGTAGTTTTCTTATTGTTGGATAAAGGACCTTCTAGGGTACTAGCTACTTCGGTGGCGCCGAGTCTAAAGTTGCCTTGTACTTTTTCACTATTTCCCTTTTTTTGCTTGAATTCAAAAACCGAGGATAAAGCATTATCATATTTTGCATCAAAAGCAGAAGAGGATAATTTTACTTCATCGATAAAAGATACATTGAGGATACCTTGAGGGCCACCTGCACTTCCTTGTGTGCTAAAATGATTAATAACGGGAATTTCAATGCCGTCTAAATAAAAAACATTTTCATTGGGGGCGCCACCTCTAACTATGATATCATTTCTAAAGCCCGCTCCTGTAGTTGCAGAGCCTGTTACCCCTGGAAGTGTTTGCACAACTTTAGAAATATCAAAATTACTTCCTGGGCTAGATTTAATTTCCTCTGCAGTTAGTTTTTGAATACTTAAGGGTGTTTCTAAAGTGGCTGCTCTAACAGTTTTTTTGATATTTCCAACCATTACCTCTTTTAAAACATTTTCTTGTGGTATAAGTTCTGCAGTTAGATAATTGATGTTTCCTGAACCTACAATAACATTATAAAGATGATAGGGGACACTGCCTAAAGAATTTATTAAAACATGATATTGACCAGTTGGGATAGATTTAAATGTAAACTTTCCCATGGTATCTGTGCTTGTGACCCATTTTGTATTCACGATGGTAACTGTTGCCCCAGAAATGGGTTTTTGAGTGTTTTTATCCAATATTTCTCCTGCTAAATTGCCCTTAGATTGAGCTAAAACGCTGAATGGTAAAATAAATAATCCAATGATATAAAATAACCTCATAAAAACGTACAATTTTATTATATTCATAACAAAGTTAAGTTCAAAAGGTTTTATAATTATTAAAATATAAATTAATATGAAAAAGCTATTTATGCTTCTAAGTTTGGGTATATCAATGGTGGGTTATGGTCAAAAAAAAGAATTGGATCATTCAGTATACGATAGTTGGGAAAGCATAAAAGAGTTAGTGTATCAACCTCAGGGGCATTTTCTAAGTTATGTAATTAGTCCTCAAGAAGGAGATGGTGTTTTAGTAATTCAAAATCCAACTACCCATTTCTCCTTAAAAGTTGCCAGAGCAACTCAAGCAGTTTTTACTTCTAATGGACAATTTTTGATAGCTAGAATTAAACCTTTTTTTGCCGAAACTAGAAAAGCGAAGATAGATAAGAAAAAACCAGATGAAATGCCAAAGGATAGTTTAGTGATCGTTAATTTATCTTCCGGAGATATTGAAAAGATTGCAGCTGTTAAATCCTTTCAAGTACCTGAACATGCAAATGATCAATTGGTGTATTTAAAGGATAAAAAAGGTGATTTTGCTAAAGAAGGGTCTGAACTTATTTGGAGAGATTTAGCATCCACTAAAATTAAATCATTTCCAAATATTACTCAATATCTAGTGCATCCCTATGGTTTAGGGGTAGCTATGTATCAGGTTAAAACAAAAACTAGTACAAGTAAAATTTTATTAGCCAATATAGCAGATACTTTACCTAATACTATAAGCAGTAGTTTTTACTCAGCAACTGGACTAAGTTGGGATGAAAATGGTAAAACCTTGGCTTATTTAGTAGAACCTGATAGCACAGATAAGGCTTTGCAGAAAAACTACCAATTAGCTATTTATCAACCCAAAAATGATACAGCAATTAGAGTTGTATCCAGATGGCATCCCTCTTTGCCAGCCAATTACACTATTGGTGGAGATAAAAAATTAAAATTTAGTAAGTCTGGAGCTATTTTAGAATTTGGCATTCAACCAATTTTACCCATTAAAGACACCAGCCTTCCTGAATTTGAAAGAGCAGGATTAGACATATGGAATTATAATGACCCTGCATTACAATCGGTACAATTAAAAAATTTAGAATCAGACTTAAAAGCAACTGAGCCCGTATTGTATACGATTGCCACTGGTCAAACAGTTTATTTAGGTAAAATTAAAGATCGTAATATTATAAACACCCAAGAAGGGGATGGGAAAATTAGTTTTGCTATTCAAGATTCTAATTATGAAATCCCTTCACAATGGCAGGGCTATAGTTTAAAAGACATTTATCAAATAAATAATTCAAACGGTCAAAGAATATTAGTTCAAAAAGGATGGAAGGGACGATTAATATCAAGCTCCTATGAAGGAAGTCATTTACTTTATTATGATGAAAAATTGCATAAATATTTTTCCTACAATACTAAAACTCAAAAAAAGACAGTAGTAGCCAAGGATATTAAATATCCTTTATTTGATGAAGATAATGACGTGCCAGATGATCCAAGTGCTTATGGTATTGCAAAATGGATGTCTGATGGTGAAACCTTTATTTTATATGATAGGTATGATTTATGGTTAGTAGATGCAAATGGTGTTAAGCCTTCGAAATTGCTCACCAATGGTCGAGCTACTAAAACCAATTTTCGTTTTGTAGAAACAGATGATGAACGTAAATATTTTGGATTTACTGATAGTTTATTACTTAAAGGATTTTCTGAAATTGATAAATCCGAATCTTTGGCCTTTTTCAATATGGCTAACCAAAAATTATCTATAATTAATAAAGTGCCCATGCATTTAACAACTATAGAAAAAGCTAAAAATTCCATCGATTTTGCTGTCTTACAAGAAGATGAAAAAACTTCTCCTACAATTTATAATTATCAATTAGCTACCGCCGCTCAACAAGCTCATTCGATAGTGCAAATAAACGAACAACAAAAAGGGTATAATTGGTTGCGTACAGAACTGGTTACATGGAAAGCATATACGGGCAAAAAGGCGGAGGGAATTATGTATTACCCTGAAAATTTTAATCCCCAAAAGAAGTACCCAATGATTGTTTATTTTTATGAAAGAAATAATCAAACATTACATAATTATTTAGCACCCTCTCCAACCCCTTCACGTTTAAATATCCCTTTCTTTGTAAGCAGAGGTTACTTAGTTTTTGTACCAGACATTTGGTATAAAATTGGGTATCCTGGTCAGGGTGCTTATGATTATATTTTAAGTGGTACCAGAGCTATGATTCAAAAGGGATTTGTAGATAGTACAAAAATTGGTTTACAAGGACAAAGTTGGGGCGGTTACCAAATTGCTTATTTACTTACTAGAACCAATCTATACGCAGCTGCTTGGGCTGGAGCACCTGTTGTAAATATGATTAGTGCCTATGGTGGTATTAGATGGGGGCCAGGTATTGTTAGACAATTCCAATATGAAAAAACGCAAAGTAGACTAGGCGCTAGTTTATGGGAGCGACCAGATTTATATATTAAAAATTCACCCTTATTTTCTTTACCTAAGGTAACCACACCTCTTGTGATTATGAATAATGATGCAGATGATGCAGTACCCTGGTATCAAGGGATTGAATATTTTACTGCAATGCGAAGACTCAATAAAAAGATTTGGCTTTTAGTATACAATAATGAAGCACATAATTTAGTGGAAAGAAAAAATAGAAAAGACATTCAAATAAGAGAACAACAATTCTTTGATCATTATTTAAAAGGAGATCCCATGCCCACCTGGATGAGTAAAGGAGTGCCAGCTATAATGAAAGGGAGAGATTGGGGTTTACATTAAACGTATTGGAACCATTGTCTGTTGGGATCCCAAGATTCAAAAGCTTTAGCAATAGTAGCTAAAAATTGTGTGCCAACTGCACCATCAACAATCCTGTGATCATAGCTCATAGATAGGTACATCATATGTCTAATGGTAATAGCATCTCCTGAGAGTGTTTCCACTACAACAGCTCTTTTTTTGATAGCACCTAAGGCAAGAATTGCTACTTGTGGTTGATTGATAATAGGTGTACCCATGATACTTCCAAAAGTTCCAACATTGGTTACTGTGAATGTGCCATCCTTAGTATCGGAAGGTTTCAATTGGTTGTTTCTAGCAGCATTAGCTAAATTATTAACTGCCTTACTTAGGCCAACTATACTTAATTGGTTAGCACCCTTAATAACTGGTACAATTAAATTACCGGTGGGTAGGGCCGTGGCCATCCCAATATTAATATCTTTTTTATAAATAATGTTATCGCCTTGTAAACTTGCATTCACCAAAGGGAATTTTTCAAGTGCAAGGGCAATTGCTTCTAAAAACATAGGGGTATAAGTTAGTTTTATACCTTCTCTTTTTTCAAATAATTGTTTTACTTTTTCTCTCCAAAGTACCATATTAGTTACATCTGCTTCTACAAATGATGTAACATGAGGACTAGTTTGAACACTATCTACCATGTGCTTGGCAATAAGTTTTCTCATTCTATCCATTTCCACAATCTCTGTATTACCAGAAATAATTACTTCTTCTGGATTGGCTAATTTCCCATTTTGCAGTGATGATACAAAGTTGTCATTTGTAATAATTTCTTCAAGTGGTTTACTATTTTCTTTCACTGGATCATTTACCAATTGTGTAATTGGTTTAGCTACAGATACTAATCCTGCTTTTTTATTAGCAATGTAATTAAATATGTCTTTTTTGGTAACCCTTCCTTGATTGCCTGTCCCTTGTATAAATTCAAGTTCTTGTAAACTAACTCCTTCATTTTGTGCAATGTTTAGTACTAATGGGGAATAAAATTTAGTACCTGAGGGGTTTGAACTGCTTGGGGATATACTTTGTTCTTGTATAATTATGGCAGTTGGCGTATAAGGAATCTCCTCTTCTTTTATGGGGGCAGGAGTAGTTTCGATGGAACTTATTAATGTTGCTTGCTTAGATTCAACTTTTGCAATAACGGCTCCAATTGGAACTACAGCATTTACTTCAAATAAGATTTCTTTAATTATACCAGCCGCGGTAGAAGGAACTTCACTATCCACTTTATCGGTCGCAATATCTAAAAGCGTCTCGTCTAATTGTATAGTATCACCCACGTTTTTATGCCATTTTAAAATGGTCGCTTCCATGATACTTTCACCCAATTTAGGCATCACCAATTCAACAAGAGGCATAAGGGCTAATTTTAAACAAAAATAAGACTAAATCTTATTGATTATTAACAACCTAAGTAAATTTATAGCCTGATTGGCTGTAACTTCTATATTTCTAAGTCGATCAAATCGGAGGTAAAAAACCTTCGAAAACACTTTTTCTCTGTTGGCAACCCCAATCCATACCATTCCTAGGGGTTTTTCAGCGGTTTGACCTCCAGGGCCCATAATTCCGCTAACAGAAACTGCATAATCAGTATTCATTTTCTCCCTCACTGCCTTGGCCATTTGTTCTACTGCTTCTTGACTCACCGCTCCAACGGTAGTTAAAATATCGGTGGGAACATCTAAAAACTCTGTTTTTATTCGATTATCATAACTTATGATGCCCCCAGTATAAAAGGTAGAAGAACCTGGATTTTTTGATAATAAATGCCCAATATAGCCACCTGTACAACTTTCTGCAGTGGAAACGGTCTGATTTTTACTTTTTAATAGCTTACCAACCACCATTTCCATGGTCTCGTCTTCATCGGTTACTAAGTATTCATCTACAGCTTTCTTTAATTCTTCAAATTGAATCGTAATTTCATTTTCTAATGCATCTTGTGTATTACCAGTTCCAGTAAGTCTTAATCTTACCATCCCAAAGTTGGGTAAATAAGCAAGTTTGATATGAGAGGGTAATTGATTTTCAAAATGTGCAATTTTTTCAGCTAAAAAGGATTCTCCGATACCTGCTGTTAATAAGGTACGGTGACTAATTTTTTGTGTTACAAATTGTTTTGAAATAAAAGGAAGCACATGGTTTAACATTAACCATCTCATCTCATGTGGTACTCCAGGTAATGAAAAATAGTATTTATTTTCTTTCTTAAAAAGCATACCAGGCGCAGTTCCTGTCTCATTAAACAATACCTCACAAACATCTGGGACTTCCGCTTGCTTTCGATTTCTTTCAATCATTGGCCTTTTGTGAATATTCACAAAAATATTAGTAATATGAGCTAGTGTTGGTTCATGAACAATCATTTTGCCGCCAAAATAATCACACAAAAGTGGTTTTGTTATATCGTCGGCAGTAGGTCCCAATCCTCCAGTTAAAATAATAATATCTGTACTTTTTGCAGCTGTTTCAAGGGCTTGAATAATATCTTCTCTTTTATCACCTACTGCAATTCTATTTTTAAGGCTAACCCCTAATTTGTTTAATTCTTGGGCAATAAAAGCACTATTAGTGTCTATCACCTGACCAATTAAAAGTTCATCCCCAATGGTTATAATGGTGGCTTGAGTGGAAATCATGCTAAAAATTCATTATTAGGGTGCAAAAGTAACCCAAATTGATGGCGATTAAGTAAAAAATGGGGATAGTTTTTCTTTTAATAATTCGGGCATTTGTGCTCTTTGAGCCATGTCTTTTGTCATAAAGTAGAGCTTTACTTTACCTAGGGTCAAAAGTTTACCTTCCTCGTTATAAACTTCTTGATCAAAAATGATTCGGTGGTCAATCGGAAGGGATTTAATTTGAGTATTAATAGTCAATAAATCATCATATCTAGCTGGTCTTAAATATTTAATGGAAAGCTCCACGACGGGTAACATTATTCCCATTTCTTCAATCTCTTTGTAGGAGATGCCAACATTTCTTAAGCTTTCCACTCTCGCCACTTCGAAGTATTGTGCATAGTTGCCATAATACACAACATTCATTGGGTCGGTTTCGCCATATCTAACTCTTAGGGTGGTTTTGTGTTCGTACATGTATTGTTAAAATTATTGTATTTGTTGACAAATTTACAACTCAAATCTCTTTTTCCACAATAAGTTACTAAAGTTATGCGTATAGTAATGGGGTCTTATTTTTACGCTACTAATAATACAGGATCTTATGTTTAGTTTAAAAAGAGCTTTTATACTGTTTGTTTTAAGTCTTTCCTCTTATTGTGGTTGGGCACAAAACTTTTCTTACCAAGCGGCACAGGATGGTATCTATGAAAAGGGGATGCAAGCCTTGCAAAATGGGGATAGTATAATGGCTTTTCAATATTTACAATCAGCTCATTTTTACAACGATAAAAATGATGAAATTAATTATCAATATTTAAGTTTGGCCTTGTCGCTTTTAAAGAAAAATGCCGATCAAGATACAAAAATTTGGTTGGCAAGTCCAGGGCATTCAATTTATAATTCGAGATTACATTTTTATTTGGGTAAATTTTATGTAAGAACACATCAAGAAAATATAGCACTTGAAGTATTTAACAAAGTGTCCATTCAAGATTTAAATAATGAGGAAATTGGCTCGTTAAAATATTTACAAGGTTATTTGCATTTTAAATTAGGTAATTGGGAGAAAGCCACTCCAATTTTAAATAGTTTACGCCAGGTTAAATCAAGCCCTTATTATACCGATGCTAATTATTATGCAGGGTTTATTGCCTTAGAGAAAAAGCAGTACGATATAGCCTTAAATTGTTTTAAAATTGCCTCTTTAAATCCTGCTTATACAAGATTAACTCCATTCTATATTTCCCAATTGTATTATTTCATGGGGGATATTGAATCAGCTTTAGATAATTGTCAAAAAGCATTATTGTTAAAGGATCAATATTATCATTTACAATTAGAGCAATTAATGGGCCATTTATTGTTTGAAAAAAAGCAATATGACAAAGCCTTGCCTTATTTAGCTAGTTTTTATACGAAACAACCCAATATTGATGCACAGGATTTATATCAATTATCTTTCTGTTATTTTCAGTCAGAAAAATGGGATGACGCCATTGAGGGGTTCAAAAAACTAGCAAACGTTGAAGATTCCTTAGGTCAAAATAGTATGTATTTATTAGCTACCAGTTATTTAAAAGTGGGCGATAGATTAGGGGCTAAAAATGCATTTTATTTATGTGCTACAAAAAGTGCTAATCTCTCTCAAAAGGAAATATCCTCATTTAATTATGCTAAACTAAGCTTCGAGTTAAAAGAATATACCAATGCTATTGGGTCCTTTGATAAATTTATGGAGGCCTATAGTGGATCTATTTATTTTACAGAAGCTAAAAATTTATGGGTAAGCGCTTTGGCATTAAGCAATAATTATAGTCAGGCATTAGAAGTTTATTTGACAATCGAAAATCCAAGTGTAGACCTTGTTAAAATTTATCCTACCATCTTGTATGGCAGAGCTACCTTATATATAAATGATGGTCAAATTGAAAAAGCTTATACTTTATTAACGCAGCTAAAAAACACCCCTTTTAATGCAAAATTAATACCCGCTACCATATTTTGGCTTGGAGAGATTACTTATAAAATGGGACGCATCAATGAATCCATCGAATACCTAGAAAAATACTTATTAGATCCAGTGGAAGAAGGGGATGTTACTTTACAACATGCTAAATATACACTCGGTTATTGTTATTTAAAAAACGCTAATTATGCATTAGCGTTATCCTTGTTTTCACAAGTGGCTAGCTCAAACACAAATAATCCTTATTTAAAAGACGCTTTTGTAAGGGTGGCAGATTGTCAAATGATGTTAAAACAATTAAAACCTGCTTTACAATCATATCAAAAAGTAATTGATACTAAAGATAATTATCTTGATTATGCAACACTTTATAAGGCTATAATATTAGGTGGACTTGGTCAAGCGAATGAAAAAATAAAAATTTTGATTGATTTTGAAACTAAGTTTCCTCTTTCTCAATATATAAATGACGCTTTAATGGAGTTGGCAGATACCTATGTAAGTAGAGAGAACTTCCAAGAAGCCATAAGTCCATTGCAAAAAATATTGAACAATATAAAAGCAAGTAGTTACTTTCCACAGGCATTTTATAAATTAGGGATTGTTTATTTTAATATGAACAAAAATGAATTTTCTTTAAATACATTTCATGATTTGTTTACGAACTATCCACATTCATTGGAGTCTGACAATGCAATTGAGTTTGTTAGAAATATATATATAGAGGATCAAACTCCCGAACTTTTTGTAAAATTTATGAATGATTTTGGGAAGCCTATTTCTTTAAATGAACAAGACTCTTTAACTTATAAATCCTCGTTGTATAAATACGAGCAAAAGAAATATGCAGAGTCTGCCATTGGATTCTCTAAATATTTACAACAATTTCCTGAGGGAAAATACCATTTAGAAGCCACAAATTTTGTGGCAGAAATAGCCTATTCATTACAGAATTTTGATACAGCCGCTATTTATTTTGGCAATTTAGCTGATCAAGCTACCAATAAATATGCGGAAAGAGCCGCTTTAGTTGCCGCTAGATTGCAATATTTTAATTTTAAAAACTACGCTTTAGCCGAAAAATATTTCACCATTCTTGATAATATTTCAACACAACAAGAAAACAAAAGGGAGGCCATTAAGGGATTGTTAAGATGTTTATACAAAGCAGAAAAGTGGGAAGCTTCTGCAAGCATTGCTAATCAGATTATTAATGATAAGCAAAGTGTTTCCGATGATATTCAATTAGCAACTATGTCTTTATATCATGTAAGTATGATACAAAAGGACACTTTAACTGCTATCCAATATCTTCTTAAAGTGATAAAAAATCAAAGTTCTTCATTAACAGCCGAAGCACATTATTTATTAGCCAATACCTATTTGGCACAAAATAAATTTGCATTAGCTGAAAAAACTTCATTTGAAGTTATAAAAAAACAAGCTGCTTATGAATTTTGGATTGCTAAAACTTATTTGTTATTAGGAGATATTTATGTAGCTCAAAAAGATAATTTTAATGCTATTGCTACTTATAAGAGTATTGTGGATAATTCAACAATCGAAGAAATAAAGTTAGAAGCTGTAAATAAATTGAAGTTTTTAGTAGACAATAATGTGCTCAAATAAATCACTCATTATGAACCGTTACTTTACATATATAATATTCACTCTTTTATGTTTGTCATTATTAACAAACGTTGAAGCACAAAAAAAGTTAAAGTCCAAGAAAAAGGGAGTTGTAACAAAGACAATTGCGAGAAAAACAAAATCAAATAAACAAAAGAAAGTTAAAAAAAGTAAATCTAAGATTATTAAAAGAAGAAGCACGGCCAGATATGATGAAAATGTAAGTTTAAATAATCAAATTAGTACTAGTGTTGAGCAAGTTAAATTACCCAAAACTGATTCAATTCCAGAAAAAGTGGTAACCATCATTTCCTCTTTTAAGCCACAATTAAAGAATATTGCAAAAATAAATTTTACTAACGCATCTTTACCCATAGATACCTCTAGTACAAGTCCCTTAGTATATAATGTGCCAAGTCAAAATTTAAGTTTTCAATATAAACCCATATCACTTGTTCCAAGATCGTACAAATTAGATTCGCAACTTTTAGCACAAAAGGTGTACACCTTGCAAGTTGGGTATGGTAATTATTTTCACCATTTTTTAGCCAGTACTGTAAGTATTATTGATAAGAATGATAATACCCATTCATTATTTATTAATAATGAATCTATTACGGGTGCTCATCATCTCCAATCACAAAAGGATAATTTAGTTAAATATGTGGGCAACTATAGCTTATATAACAATAACTTAATAGAAACACAGATTTATTTTAAAAATTCTGATAGGTATAGGTATGGTTTAGTACCTGATAGCACTCATTATCCAAATAGTAATTTTACTCAAAATTATACAGATTTTGGAGGTCGAATTGCCTATTTAAATAATAACTCATTTAAACATAAGTGGATTATTAAACCTAGTTTATTACTCAATCAATTTGAAGGGCAGGCTCGAGCTACCAATACTTATGCACTTTTTGATGCTCCAATTGTTGCACATATCAATAAGGAGTATCAAATAAATCTTGATGTATCCTATAGCTATAATCAATATAGCCCTAGTAAGATTCATCAAAAAAATGAAATCTTACAATTTAAACCTTCCTTATCCCTAAATAAATGGGCTTCTTTTATTTTAATGGGTGTGAGTCCTGTGCTAGAAAATGGTAAATATGCTATGTATCCTGAAATTAATTTTAAGAGAAAATTAGCCGATACTATTTATACGCTCAATGCAGGATGGAACACTCAATTGATAAACAATCAATATACTAGTTTAGTGAGTGCTAATCCATGGCTTCAGAAACCAGTAGAGATGCTTATTACTAAGAAAGATCATAAGTTTATTGGGTTTGATATTGATTATGCAAAGGGTATCCATTATGGGTTTAATTTATCTCTAAATGAGTATAAGAATTTACCTCTATTTACAAAATTAATGGGAACTAATAGACAAATAAATGGGCTACAGTATAAGTCCATTTTTGAGACTAAAGCATCCACTATTGAACTAGATGCTTATTTCAAATTTCAAATAAGCAATCATTTTATTTTCTTTAATAATACTCATTATATTCAGTTTAACTCACTTACTGATAATGATAAGCCATGGGGAATATTACCACTTGAATTTAATAATTCATTTAGCTGGAAACCAAATGATAAATTAACACTCGAAGCTGCTGCTAATTATTTCTCTGGAGCAGCATTTATGGGGGAGCAAAATGTAAGTTTTGATGCTAAAAATGCATTGGTACTTTCGGCTAATGTAAATTATGTATTAACCCCACAAGTAAAAGCATGGATAAAAGGGGATAATTTATTAGATAAACCTTATTCAAGATGGGCTGAATATCCATCTTTAGGAGTTCAATTAATCGCAGGAATCGTATATTCGTTACATAAATAGTTATGATAAAATTATTAGAACAATATTTTATAGAGCATGAGGTACTGGATTTACCTCAATTGGGAACTTTGCGAAAAATTAAGAAAGAGGCTAATTTTTCAGATTATAATTGGACTATGCCTAAAGAATTTATTGTTTATGATAATTACCAAAACAAACCATCCTCTCAATTTTATAGTTATATAGCCGACAATTTAGACATTTCAGAACAAACTGCTATCTTACAATTAGATCAATTAGTGAATGATTTTTTAGCTTCCAGTGAAGAGGAATTAACGATAGGAAGTTTAGGATCATTTAAACACAATGAGGGCGTAATTGAATGGCTTACTGCTTACCAAAGTGAGCAATATTTTAGTCCAATCGATTTGCCAATTTTAGCACAAACTTCAAATGAATCAGAATCGGAAGTGGAATCCAATAAATGGATAATAGGGGCTTTTTCTTTATTGTTGATAGCTTTATTTTTAATAATTTATAAATATTATTAATGGCCAATCAACATTTGCCATATCCACCTTGTCCTGTATGTAATAAAGAAGATATTAGCGCTTCTTTCCAGTGTAGAGATTTTTCTCTTACCCAAGATACCTTTGAAATAATTGAATGTGCAAATTGCAGTTTATTAATTACTTTTCCAGCACCTGCAAAAGACGCCATAGCTCCTTATTATAATTTTCCGGCCTATATATCTCATACGGATGTAAAAGAAGGCTGGATGAACAAATTATATCATGCTGTTAGACAGAAAACTTTATCTCAAAAAACCAAATGGATACAATCCTTGTTCACTGGGCATAAAGGTAATTTGTTAGATATAGGGGCTGGTACTGGGGCTTTTGCTAATGCAATGGTTGAAAAAAAATGGTCTGTGACTGCTTTAGAACCTGATGCTTCAAGCAGGCAAAGAGCCTTTGATACTTATCATATTAACTTATTACCCATTGAAAGTTTAGATGAATTAACGCCTAATAGTTTTGATGCTATTACTTTATGGCATGTGCTAGAGCATGTGCATGATTTAAATAAATACATACTTGCTTTTTCGAAATTATTAAAACCCAATGGTAGATTAATTATAGCAGTGCCTAATTACACGTCTTACGACGCTCATTTTTACCAACAATATTGGGCTGCTTACGATGTTCCTAGACATCTATATCATTTTTCACCTCATGCGATGAAAAAGTTATTGCAGAAATTTAACATGCAAATAGTTTTTCACAAGCCTATGTGGTTTGATAGTTTTTATGTTAGTTTATTAAGTGAAAAATATAAAAAATCAGGTGTGTTGGGAGTCGTTAGAGCTTTTGTAGTGGGTCATATATCTAACCTTAAAGCTTATTATAATCCTAAAAAAGCAAGTTCAGTCATCTATGAAATAAAAATTAGAAAATAGTTTTTACTTCAATTTTATTTCAATCAACTTTGGCCAACATTTACCGGTAACAATAATAGTTTTTTTAACTGGGTTGTAGGCTATTCCATTTAGCACATATCCGCCGTCTATTGTTTTGGGATCTTTTGTTACTCCAATCTTTGATAATATATTTGTTAGATCTAGGTTACCTATAACTTGTCCTGAAGCTGGATCTATTACAATAATATTATCTTGACCATAAATATTTGCGTAAATTTTACCATCAATGAGTTCTAATTCATTGATATTGGAAACATACCCATAATTATTAAAAACACCTAGTGTTTTTTTTATCTCAAATGTAGAGGGGTTAACAAAGTATAAATTACTTTCTCCAGTACTTACAATTAAACTAGTGTCATTATGTGTTAATCCCCATCCCTCAAAAGGCCAATACAATTCTTGAATAAATTTTAAAGTTTTAGCGTCATAAACTAATACTTTTTTTTCTTGCCAAGTAAGTTGATATATTTTATTGTTAAATAAAGTAGTGCCCTCTCCAAAATCCGATGCACTTAATTTAATTGTTCTGTTTGTTTTTGAATATTTTGTATCAAGAATATGTAAAAGGCTTTGACCCCTTAATCCAGTACTTTCGATGAGTTCTCCATTTGTGTTAAATTCTAAACCTTGAGTATAAGCACTAGTGTCATGTAAATAGGTATTAACAACTTCATACTGTATGTTAGTAGGGGGGGTAACAATATTTTGATTTGTATTTTCTGTTGTATTTTCTGTTGAACTACAACTAGCTAATACAATCAATAAAAATAAAGGAGCTAATTTAATCATAAAAATTTGCTTATACATTAAATCTAAAATGCATTACATCGCCATCTTTAACAATATATTCTTTTCCCTCTATTCTTAATTTTCCATTATCTCTGCAAGCAGCTTCACTTTTAAATTTTATAAAATCATCAAAAGCAATTACTTCTGCTTTAATAAATCCTTTTTCAAAATCAGTATGTATTACGCTTGCGGCTTGTGGTGCTTTCCAACCTTTTCCAATCGTCCAAGCACGAACTTCTTGAACACCCGCTGTAAAATAAGTTTCTAATTCTAATAATTTATAAGCCGATTGAATTAAACGATTTAAAGCTGGCTCTTTCATTTGGTATTCTTCCATAAACAAGGCCTTGTCATCAGGGTCTTCTAATTCAGAGATTTGAGCTTCAATATTATTACACATAACAATCACTTCGGCTCCTTCTTCTTTAGCCATAGCAACTAATTTTTCTGAAAAGGCATTTCCAGTATGCATCGATTTCTCATCTACATTTGCTACATACATAACAGGTTTCTCAGTTAACAAAAAGATATCAGCTATAGCAACTCTGTCTTCTTTTGATAAACCTAGTGAACGTATACTCTTTCCCTGTTCTAAATGAGCATGACATTTTTTGAGCACTTCTAATTCTACTTTCGCTTTAGGGTCTGTTTTGGCCATTTTTTCTGTTCTCTGCATTTTCTTTTCTACACTATCCAAATCCTTTAATTGTAATTCTGTTTCAATAATTTCTTTATCGCTTATTGGATTAATTACCCCTTCTTCTCTTAAAACATTTTCATCTTCGAAACAACGTATAACATGAATAATGGCACTTACTTCTCTAATATTCGCTAAAAATTTATTACCCAATCCTTCTCCTTTACTTGCTCCTTTTACTAAACCTGCTATATCTACTATTTCTAATTGGGTGGGAACTATTCTTTCTGGGATAATTAAGTCTGCCAATTGTTGCATTCTATGATCTGGTACATCCACTAAACCCACATTCGGTTCGATAGTGCAAAAACGGTAGTTGCTAGCTTGTGCTTTGGCGCTATTACTTACTGCGTTAAATAAAGTTGATTTTCCTACATTGGGTAATCCCACGATGCCTGCCTGTAAAGCCATAGATGTTGTGTTTTAAGAGCGCAAAAATACAATTCTAAACTCAAAATTGACTATATTAGAACCATAAACAATACATTCTATGGCTTTGAATATCATTTGGATGGCATTTTTTGTAATAGGTTTTGTAATTGCCCTATGTAAACTCATTTTTTTAGGGGATACAAGCATTTTTAAGCTATTGGCAGATGGCATTTTCGATTCAGCAAAAGTATCTGTAATGGAGGTTGCTTTGCCTTTAGCGGGTACCATGGTATTTTTTTTAGGTTTAATGAATATTGCGGAAAAAGCAGGGGCTATTCAAAAATTAGCCAAATGGATGAATCCCTTTTTAAGTCGATTATTCCCCGAAGTGCCTGCCAATCATCCAGCCATGGGGCATATGGTTATGAATTTTAGTGCTAATTTATTGGGTTTGGATAATGCAGCAACGCCTTTTGGATTAAAAGCCATGGAATCTTTGCAATCATTAAATCCAGATAAAGAAAAGGCCACTAATGCACAAATTATGTTTTTGGTATTACACACAAGTGGATTAACCATTATTCCCTTAACCATAATATCTTATCGCTTAGCAGCTGGCTCTCATAATGCTGCAGCTATTTTTATCCCTTGTGTATTAGCCACTTTAGGTACTACTTTAGCTAGTATATTAATGGTAGGCTTTTACCAAAAATTAAAATGGGATAAAGTACTAGTTAGTTATTTGTTAGGCTTAATTGGTTTATTAGCTGGGATTCTTTTATTAGTCAATACTTTTTCACCTGATCAAAAAGAAATTATTTCCAAAGTTTTTGGAAACGGTTTATTGCTACTAATTATTGTTGTTATTATACTAGGAGGTGCCTATAAGAAAGTATCCGTTTTTGATGCTTTTATTGAAGGCGCTAAAAATGGTTTTGATGTAGTTATAAAAATTATTCCTTATTTAGTAGCTATGTTGGTAGCCATACGTGTTTTTAGAGATAGCGGGGCGATGGGTTATATTATTAATGCGATTACTTATGTAATTCAATTAACAGGAATGAATACCGAATTTATTGGGGCTTTACCGGTGGCTATCATGAAACCTTTAAGTGGGAGTGGGGCAAGAGGTATGATGCTTGATATATTTCAATCTCAAGGAGTTGATTCTTTCGTTGGAAAATTAGCATCCATATTTCAGGGATCTGCGGATACTACTTTTTATATAATCGCCTTGTATTTTGGAAGTGTGGGTATTAAGAAGGTAAGATATGCATTATGGGCAGGAATATTCGCAGATATGATTGGGGTGGTTATCGCCATTTTAATTGGCTATGTCTTTTTTAAATAACTACTTCCCTTCACTCATTTTAAGAACCTCAGTCCATTCTTTCTCTGTAACGGGTTGAACTGATAAACGACCTAGTCTAACTAGAGCCATGTCTTTTAAATTGGTATTTGCTTTTATATCAGCTAAACTTACTGGATGTTTTAATTTTTTTTGAGGTGCAAAATCAACTGCTAACCAAGCAGTTTCTTCGGTGGTAGGGTCTTGGTAGGACTCTTTTACTACTTTAGCAATACCTACTATTTCCATTCCTTCATTACTGTGATACCAAAAAGCAAGATCCCCTTTTTTCATTGATCTCAAATTATTTCTAGCGCCATAATTACGTACACCGTCCCAAAAGGTTTTTTTATCTTTTACAAAAGTATCCCAAGAATATTTGAAGGGTTCAGATTTTATAAGCCAATAAGCCATATGTATTTATTTAATATCCACTCGCTAAAATAGAGGCTAAATGAATAACCTTAATAGATTGTCCATTATTATTGATGCGTCCATCAAGATGCATTAAACAACTC
The DNA here is from genome assembly GCA_947452905.1 of Bacteroidota bacterium. Taxonomy (GTDB): domain Bacteria; phylum Bacteroidota; class Bacteroidia; order Chitinophagales; family Chitinophagaceae; genus Sediminibacterium. The sequence goes on from CANGEP010000001.1 coordinate 301,147, forward strand.
ATATCAGTGCTAACAATATATTCAGCATCAGTTGCAATTGCATTGTCAATTTTTTGATCGGCCATAGCAACACTTATATCGTCAAACTTAACGGCAAAACTTCCTCCAAAACCACAACAAGTATCAGTATGATTCATTTCTACAATTTCTATACCTTCTGTTGCAAAAAGTAAGTCTCTGGGTTCTTTTTTTAAATTACATTCTCTTAAAGCTGCACAACTATCATGGTAGGTAATTTTTGCATGAAAAGAGGCGCCAATTTCTGTAACATGTAAAACATTCACAAGGAAATCGGATAGTTCATAAATCTTACCTGCTACTTTTTTTGCAGGACTTTGAAATGCATTATTTTCAAATAACTTTCCATAATTGTTTTTTACAAATCCCGTACAACTTGCACTCGGAGATACAATATAATCAGCATTGTCAAAATCTTGTACAAATTTGGTACAAACGTCTTTGGACTCTCCCCAGAAACCAGCATTAAAAGCTGGTTGACCACAACAAGTTTGTTGCTCATTATAAAGTACAGTACAGCCTGCTTTTTCTAATACTTTAATAGTATCAAAAGCCACTTGTGGGTACAACTGGTCTATAAAACAGGGAATAAATAACTGTACGATCATAGTCAAAAATACGAATTGTGCTTAAAAAATGAGCATAAAATAAAAAAGCATTCTCCACAAAGGAAGAATGCTTTTTAACAATCTTTGTAATTAAATTTTAAGGCTTAATTTCTAGTCTTGAAATATATTTATCAGCGTTAAAGCCTTTCTCAGATTTAGGATATTTAGCTTTAATATCTTTATAAATAGCAACGGCCTCTGTATTCTTACCATTTAACTCTAATAAGGCTGCTGCTCTAAACATATACTCAGATGAAATAGCTTCATCTTCAGGGAAATGAGCACCCGCTTTTTTATAATAATCTAGGGCTTCATCATATTTCTTTAATTCAGAATAGGCGTCTCCAATAGTTCCAAATGCAATAGCTTGAACTTGTTTAGCGGAAGTAGAAAAGTCCTTTAGGTATTCAATCGCTTTATTAAAATCACCTGTTCTAAAATAACTAATACCAGCATAATATTTGGCTAAATTGGCAGACTGAGTTCCACTATATTCTTTAATAACATATAAGGCTCCTTTGCTTGCACCATCTCCATTTAATACTAAATTAGAAGAATCTTGTGCAAAGTATTTTTCGGCAGTAAATATAGCATCAGCCGCTTTTGCTTCACGAGGCTTTTGATATAATTCTGAATAACCAAAATAGGCAGCCACCACTACAATAATTAATACTAATAAAGTAGTTAGGTTTTTTTGATTCTTTTTAACGAAAGCTAAGAAAGGATGTTTTTCTTGATGTAAATCACTCATTATTTATTTTTTAATTAGTCTACAATAAAAGGGTAGGAAGCGTCCATATAAACGTCTTTTAATACTTCACTATCATCTGGCCATGGACTGTCTTCTGCAAATTTTACAGAAGCTTCTACAATGGCGTTAATTTTTTCATCAATTGCATTTAATTCAGCTTCAGATGCAAATTTATTTTCTAATATAGTATGTTTAACTTTAGTGATAGGGTCTTGATTTTTATAATCTTCAACCTCGTCTTTAGATCTATATTTTTGAGGATCAGATACGGAGTGTCCTTTGTATCTGTAGGTTTTCATTTCTAATAAGGTTGGACCTTCACCTTCTCTAGCACGTTTAACAGCTCTAGCTACACCTTCGTGTACAGCTTCAGCAGTCATACCATCAATTTTGTCAGAAGGCATTTCGTAGGCATCGGCTAATTTATAAATATCAATTACATTACTAGTTCTTTCAATAGAAGTTCCCATGGCGTAATTATTGTTTTCACAAATAAATACAACAGGTAATTTCCATAACATAGCTAAGTTGAAAACTTCATGTAGCATACCCTGACGAGCTGCGCCATCTCCAAAAAAACATAAAACTACATTTTTTGAATCTCTGTATTGTTCTGCAAAAGCGAGTCCAGCACCAGTACCAATTTGAGCACCCACAATTCCATGTCCCCCAAAAAAGTAATGCTCCTTACTAAATAAGTGCATACTTCCACCTTTACCTTTAGAACAACCTGTGGCTTTACCATATAATTCAGCCATAGCTGCATTAGGGCTCATGCCTTTTGCAAGTGCTAATCCATGATCACGATACCCCGTAATAAAGGGATCTTCTTGATTTGTTGCAGTCATACAACCTGCTGCAATAGCTTCTTGGCCGTTATAAACGTGGAAAAAACCACGAATTTTACCAGCCATTTTATACATTTCTTCTGATTTGGATTCAAATTGACGTATTAATTGCATCAACTCGTACCAATACAGGTAAGTTTCTTTTGAAAAATTTTGGGCCACAGTCCTTTAATTTTGAGGAGCAAATATACTGTTTTCTATATAAAATATGAGTAAAACAGTGACTATGCTTCGTTTAAAAATGGGTATTTATAGTCAGTTGGAGGATTAAAGGTTTCTTTTATGGTTCTAGCACTTAACCAACGGTATAAATTTAACATACTTCCCGCTTTGTCATTGGTGCCGGAAGCCCTAGCTCCACCAAATGGTTGTTGACCAACCACAGCACCTGTTGGTTTGTCATTTATGTAAAAATTACCCGCAGCATGTCTTAATTTATGAGTCGCCATTTCGATAGCTTCACGATCTTGAGAAATAATAGCACCCGTTAAGGCATATTTGGAAGTACTATTTACTATTTCAAGTGTTTTTTCAAATTTGGTAGCAGGATAAATGTAAATGGTTAAAACTGGACCAAAAATTTCTTCGCACATAGTTAAATATTGTGGGTCTTTGGTTTCAATCACCGTGGGTTCAATAAAATAACCCTTCTTTTTGGAAGCATTGCCACCTACTAAAATTTTTGCTTTTTTATCTTTTTTAACCCTTGTTAAATAACTATTTATTTTATCAAATGCTTTTTCATCAATTACCGCATTTACAAAATTGGAAAAATCTTCCACTGTTCCCACTTGAATAGATTGCACTGCTTTTACCAATTTACTTTTTACAATATTGGCTAAATTACTTGGTATGTAGGCTCTTGAAGCGGCCGAACATTTTTGACCTTGAAATTCAAAAGCGCCTCTTACTAAGGCAGCCACCACGGTATCAGCGTCGGCACTTGGATGAACCATCACAAAATCTTTTCCTCCTGTTTCTCCCACAATGCGGGGATAGGATTTATACTTTCCAATATTTTCTCCAATTTGTTTCCACATATGATTAAAAACACTTGTGGACCCTGTAAAATGAACGCCAGCAAAATCGGCATGCTTAAAACAAACATCCCCTAATACTGGACCATCTACATAAACCATATTGATAACACCATCAGGTAATCCAGCCTCTTTTAAAATGCGCATAAATAATTGAGCAGAATATATTTGAGTATCTGAAGGTTTCCATACTACTACATTACCGCACATGGCTGCCGAACTAGGTAAATTAGCACCAATGGCTGTAAAATTAAAAGGGGTTACTGCTAATACAAACCCTTCAAGACCTCTCCATTCCATTCTGTTATGAATTCCAGGCGCAGAAACTGGTTGTTGTTTATAAATTTCAGATAAAAAATAAACATTGTATCGTAAAAAATCGATTAGTTCACAAGCAGCATCAATTTCTGCTTGGTAGGCATTTTTACTTTGCCCTAACATGGTGGCAGCATTCATTTCAAAGCGATATTTGGTAGCTAATAAGTCGGCCGCTTTTAAGAATATGTGTGCTCTTGATTCCCAACTCCTATTGGACCAATTTTCTCGCACTTTTAAACAATTGGTGATTGCTTGTTCAACATGTTGTTTGGTACCCATATGAAAATGACCCAAAGTATGTTCTATTTCATGTGGAGGATGTATGGCTATTTTTCTTCCTGTTCGAATTGCTTTTCCACCTATGTACATAGGAATATCCAAGGTTTTTGCTTTCAAAGAAGACAATGCTTTTTTTAAGGCTACTTTTTCTGGACTGCCTGGAGCGTAGGATAAAACGGGCTCATTACCAGGACTTGGATAATTAAAAGTTCCAATATTCATATTCAATAATTAGACAACAAAAATAAGCAATTAAAATGCTAAATTTGTATATCAATTTTCATTCATGAATTATGTGCTCGTCGACTTAGCTGACAGAAATAATTTTTATCCATTTAGCCTAACAAGATCAGTTGCAGAGCTAAGGGTAGGAATGTTTACTTTTCAGCAAAGATGGGAGCTCTCTCTAGCATCTGAGACCTCTATTTTTACTGCAAAATATTTACAAAATCTTTATTCCAATAATGATTTTTTATCAACTAAAGACCCTTTAATTTTTATCAATGTTACCTGTTTGCCTACTGATGATTTAATAGTTGAAATTAATAATTTAGCCGAAGGGGAAAAATTAATGGATGAGGCTGGTAAATGGATAGCTACCCATTGTACAGACAGAGATTTGGCAAAAATTTTACTCGCCAATTTACCCCCTAAAATTGCCTCAGATGTAAAATGGATAAAAAATGCAGTTCATTTATTAGCTATTCAAGCAAGCTTAATACAAACCGACTTTAATTGGATAAAATCAAATAGAAAAGGCCAAATCCCAGACCCCTCCAATAGAGTTGTAAATAGTGATAATATTTTCATAGAAGAATCAGCAACAGTAACTTGTTCGAATTTAAATGCAACTGAAGGCCCCATTTATATTGGTAAACAAGCAATTATAATGGAAGGAGTAAGTATTAGAGGGCCATTTGCCTTAGGAGATAAAGGGGTAGTAAAAATGAATACTAGTATCTACGGTGCCACTACCATTGGCCCAAAATGTGTTGCTGGAGGGGAGATTAAGAATTCAATAATTATGGGCTATTCTAATAAAGCGCATGAAGGATATTTAGGAGATAGTATTCTAGGTTTCTGGTGTAATGTAGGAGCAGGCACAAGCAATAGTAATATTAAAAATACAGCGGGAAAAGTTCAACTATGGAATGAAGCTACTCATGAGTGGGATACAATTGGTCAAAAAATGGGTATGTTGGTTGGTGATTATAGCAGATTTGCTATTCAATCTAGTATTAATACTGGTTCCTATATTGGCGTTAGTGCCAATGTTTTTGGCAATGGTTTATTGCCTAAGAACCTCCCTGATTTTACTTGGGGAATTCTGCCTGGCTACCAACTAGAAAAAGCACTAGATGATATCCAAAATTGGAAAATTTTGAAAGAAAGTAACATTTCAGAAATGGAGAAAAATATCCTTACTTATTTACACAGGGGAATTAAGTAGCTAATACTTGATTAATATAGCATTAGCCTTTTTTTTAATTACCTTTGCAGCGCTAAAAGAACCTAATTATATTTTAAAATAGTTTAATATGAGAAAGCAAATTGCTGCTGCTAATTGGAAAATGAATTTAAGTGTTTCAGAGGCCGAAACTTTATTAGATCAAATATTAGCTACTGAACATCATTTAGCTGCTAACCAAGAAGCCATTTTTGCAGTACCTTCTATATACATTTCTTTAGCTATCCAAAAGTTAGCTGGTAAAAATAATGTGTATGTAGCAGCACAAAATTGTTACTCAAAATCTAATGGTGCTTTTACAGGAGAGATTTCTGCTCCCATGTATGCATCAGTGGGTGTTAAACATATTGTATTAGGCCATTCAGAAAGAAGAGAATATTTTGGAGAATCTGATGCATTTTTGGCCGAAAAAACGGATGCTGTATTAGCTATAGGTAGTACACCCATTTTTTGTTGTGGAGAACCCTTATCCATTAGAGAAGCAGGATCACAAAATAGTTTTGTGGAAACCCAATTAAAGAACTCATTATTTCATTTATCTGAAGAACAAATTACAAAAGTGGTTATTGCCTATGAACCTATTTGGGCTATAGGAACTGGTAAAACAGCCACCAGCGAACAAGCACAAGAAATTCATGCTTATATAAGATCCGTAATGGCTTCAAAATATGGCCAGTCGATTGCAGATCAAATTTCTATTTTGTATGGAGGTAGTGTAAAAGCCGCCAATGCGAAGGAAATATTTTCACAACCAGATGTAGATGGTGGTTTAGTAGGTGGCGCATCTTTAATTGCAACCGAATTTGCTGCTATCATTAATGCTTTAAAATAGAATTTAAAAGACTAGTTTCAATCCATGAAGAACATAAGAAATTTTTGTATCATCGCTCATATTGATCACGGTAAAAGCACTTTGGCAGATCGTTTACTAGAACATACCAAAACTATTACCGAACGTGAAATGATGAATCAGGTTTTAGATGATATGGATTTAGAGCGAGAGAAAGGAATTACCATCAAAAGTCATGCGATTCAAATTAATTACATACATAAAGGTGAAACTTATACCTTAAATTTAATTGATACTCCAGGTCATGTGGACTTTAGCTATGAAGTGAGTCGTGCATTAGCTGCTTGTGAAGGAGCACTTTTATTAGTGGATGCTTCACAAGGTATTCAAGCACAAACCATCTCTAATTTATACTTAGCCTTAGACAATAATTTAGAAATCATACCTGTCATCAACAAAATTGACATGGATGGTGCAAAAATACCTGAAGTAACGGATCAAATTATTGATTTGATAGGTTGTAAGCAAGAAGATATCCTTTTAGCAAGTGGTCGTTCGGGAATAGGGATAGAAGAAATTTTACAAGCTATCTGCGAACGAATTCCAGCGCCAGTGGGTGATACCGAAGCGCCTTTACAAGCATTAATTTTTGATAGTGTATTTAATAGCTTCAGAGGTATTATTGTTTATTATAGAATTTTAAATGGTGTATTAAAGAAAAATGATAAAATTCGTTTTGTAGCTTCAGGTAGAGATTATATAGCTGATGAAGTTGGTGTTTTAAAATTAGCGATGACGCCTAAAGAACAAGTGAGTGCTGGTGATGTGGGATATATTATTACGGGTATTAAAAATGCTAAAGAAGTTAAAGTGGGGGATACCATTACACTAGCCAATAATCCTGGTGAGATGATAAATGGATTTGAAGAAGTGAAACCGATGGTATTTGCAGGTATCTATCCAGTGAATACAGATGAATTTGAAGAGTTACGTGATTGTATGGATAAATTACAATTAAATGATGCCTCACTAACTTTTGAATTAGAAACTTCTCAAGCATTAGGTTTTGGATTTAGATGTGGATTCTTAGGCTTATTACATATGGAGATTATTCAAGAACGTTTAGAGCGTGAGTTTAATCAAACAGTAATTACAACTGTACCCAACGTAAGTTTTATTGCTTATACAACCAGAGGAGAAAAGATTATTGTAAATAATCCTACTGAGATGCCCGATCCAGTAAAAGTTGATCGTATCGAAGAACCGTTTATTAGAGCTCAAATAATAACAACCCCCGATTATATAGGTAACATAATTACCCTTTGTTTAGGCAAGCGTGGTATGCTAATTAACCAAGCCTATTTAACACCCACTCGTGTTGAGCTAATTTTTGAAATGCCTTTAACCGAGATTGTATTTGATTTTTATGATAAACTAAAGAGTGGCACTAGAGGATATGCTTCTTTTGATTATACTCAAATTGGATTTAGAGATGCAGATATTGTGAAAATGGATATTTTATTAAATGGGGAGAAAGTAGATGCATTAAGTGCATTAATTCATAGAGGTAAATCGGCTGAATTTGGTCGTAAATTATGTGAAAAATTAAAAGAACTTTTAACAAAACAACAATTTCAAATTGCTATCCAGGCAGCTATTGGTGCTAAAGTGGTAGCTCGTGAAAATATATCTGCAATGCGAAAAGATGTAACTGCTAAATGTTATGGAGGGGATATTAGTCGTAAACGAAAGTTGTTAGAGAAACAAAAAGAAGGTAAAAAGAGAATGAGACAAATAGGTAATGTAGAAATTCCTCAAGAAGCTTTTTTAGCAGTACTAAAATTAGACTAATAAACTATTCGCGAATTCAAGTAAATCATTAAACCTGTAATCAATCCTAGGGTCAGGGAAACTAGTTTCAGGATGGGTAGTAGCTACAAATACAGTATGTAATCCTGCATTTCGTCCAAATTCCATATCACTTATTCGATTACCTACCATAATTGATTTTGAAAAATCAATATGAGGAAATTTTTCTTTTGCTTGAAAAGCCATTCCAGGTTGTGGTTTTCTATTGGGTGAATTATTGTCTACATCTTTACAGTAAAATATATGATCAATTCTACCATTATGCAAAGTGATTGTTTCAAGCATGTTATCATGTATATCATGCAAATCGGTTTCTGACATTAATCCTCTGCCTATTCCTTTTTGATTAGTGGTAATTACTATAGTTGAAAACTTATTTGCTAAAATGGGTAAGGCCAATAAACTATTCGTATAAAATTCGAATTCTTCCCATGTTTTAACATAGTCTTCATTTTTTTCTACATTTATAACCCCGTCTCTATCTAAAAATAAAGTCCAGTTCGAACTTATATCTTGAATTTTAAAATTCATTATTGTCCAAAAATATTAATCTCCACTAATTCACAAATAATATGTCCTACTAAAATATGTGATTCTTGAATTCTTGGGGTTGTATTGGAAGGAACATTAATTAATAAATCACCCAAATCTTTCATTTTACCTCCTTTTGAGCCTGTAAATCCAATAGTTTTAACACCCATATTTTTAGCCATCTCAAATGCTTTTACAATATTGCCTGAATTTCCAGATGTGCTTATGCCAATAAGCACATCACCAGGTTTTGCAATACCTTCTAACAATCGTGCATAAATTACCTCATAACTATAATCATTGGCAACTGCTGTTAAATAGGAACTATTGCAGTGCAATGCATCTGAGGGTAATGCTTTTCTGTCTTTATAAAAACGTCCCGAAAACTCGGCTGCTAAATGTTGTGCGTCAGCTGCGCTGCCACCATTACCAGCAAAATAAACGGCATTACCATTTTTAAAAGCAGCTGTAACGAGTTCAACTGCTGTATTAATTTTAGCCACTAATTGCTCATCTGATAATAAAGCTTCTTTAACATCTATAGAACTTTTAATAAGTTCTTTTATTGTTTGTATTGACATAAAAGTGATTATAATTGTTGATGTAAAGTTAAAAAGTTTTCAGCCATTTTTTCCCAGCTGTATTTTTTCTTTTCTATTTGAATATTGGAAATAAAAGATTGCTCCCCTAAGTCATATAATTTTTCAATTCCATGGGCTATGGAATCTACATCTGGGTTAACTACTAATCCCACTTTTTCATGAGGAACAGTATCAGCTAGACCACCCACATTGGTTACCAACATAGGTTTTTCAAAATGATAGGCAAGAGGCGTTACACCACTTTGTGTTGCATTTTTATACGGTTGTATAATAAAGTCGGCACTGCAAACATAATTTTTAACGAATTGATCTGGCACAAATTCGTTGTGGATAATAATGCGATTTTGTAAACCCAACTTATTAATTAAATCATAGTAAGGTTGTGCCTCTTCATAAAATTCACCTACCACTAATAAAGTAATATCTTTTGCCAAAATATTGGGGGCTGACATTGCCTTTATTAAAAGATCCAAACCTTTATATTTTCGGATTAATCCAAAAAATAAGATAACTTTTTTATCTGTTGGTATATTAATATTTTGCCTTGCTTCAACTTTAGGAATGGCAATGCCAAAGTGCTCGAATATAGGATGAGGAGACAGTATTATAGGTTTAGAGGAGAATTTCCTAACATCTTTACTAACTTTTTCACTCATGGTTAAAAATCCATTCATGGCGTTGGCAAAATATTTAGTCAATAATTGATCGCCAATTCTTTTTTCATGAGGAATCATATTATCAACAATCGCAATAACTTTTGTTTTTTTATTTCCACTTGCAATTTTACAAATAGTTCCCAAGCAAGGAGCTAAAAATGGAATCCAATAACGAACAATAATAAGATCAGGTTTTTGTTTTCTCAATAATAAACCTATTCGAATCCAATTTATTGGATTGATTGAATTAATTCTTGCATTTGATAGTATTCCTTCTGGGGCAGGGTCGCTACTAAATTGCGTTTTCCCTGGGAACAATAGAGAAGGGTATTGTAGGCTAAAAGTTTCTATACTTGCCTTTATTCCCAAATCATTAAAAGTACGGGCTAATTTTTCATCAAAAGCGGCAAGTCCACCTCTTAATGGCCAAGCGGGGCCAATTATGACCAAAGAATTTACCATCCTTGTGTATCTTCAATTAAATAGCTATTTCTTTCAGGGGCATTTCGATTCACTAATTCAGCTATAAATCCTGCCAAAAATAATTGCATACCTACAATGATAGCTGTTAAGGCAATATAAAAAGAAGGTTTATTAGTAATTGAAGTATCAGGATATAAAAATTTAGATAACACAGTATATCCTACTGATCCCATTCCTATCAAAAAGAATAGGGTGCCAATGAGTCCAAAAAATTGCATTGGTTTTTTACCAAATTTGGATAAAAATTGAATGGTCATTAAATCTAAAAAACCATTCACAAATCTTTCCCAACCAAATTTAGTGGTGCCATATTTTCTGGCTTGGTGAACCACTACTTTTTCGCCAATTTTTTTAAAACCTGCCCATTTAGCGAGAATAGGTATATAACGGTGCATTTCACCAAAAACTTCGATACTCTTTACCACTTTTAATTGATATGCTTTTATACCACAATTAAAGTCATGTAAAATAATACCAGAGCTTTTTCTTGCTACTGCATTATATAATTTAGAAGGGATATTTTTAGTAAAAGTATTGTCGTATCGTTTTTTCTTCCATCCACTTACTAAATGAAACCCTTGACGCACAATCATGTCATAAAATTCGGGAATCTCATCAGGTGAATCTTGTAAATCTGCATCCATGGTTACTACAATATCCCCTTGAGCGGCTTTAAAACCCTCATTTAAGGCTGCAGATTTTCCATAATTACGTTGAAATTTTATCGCCTTAAGAAAAGGATATGTTCCTCTCAATTTGCTAATAGTTTGCCAGCTATCATCATCACTTCCATCATCTACCATAATTACTTCATAACTATATTGATGATCTTGCATAACACGATCAATCCAGGCCATTAATTCAGGTAAAGATTCAGATTCATTAAATAAAGGGATGACAACGGATATTTGCATGGGGGCTAATTAATTGATTGAATCTTGAAATGGATTCGGATTTTTCTTGGCTATAGCTGCTCCCAATAAGGAACCAAGGGCTCCTAAAATACCGGTGCCTATAATCGCGCCACCCAAAGCAAATGGTAAAAAGTATTTCTTAGTCATAGCAATGGCTTGTTCAATCATTTCGTCAGTCATCTTTGGATTTTTTTCCATTTGCTTTCTAGACATTTCTAAAATTTTATCTACCATGTCAGGGAATAAAAACTTCATTGATAAAAATGTATAAACACAAGTAATAACGATTACTACCGAAGTAGTTTTAAAACCATGAGCAAAAACATTACCAAAAGTAACATTGTGATTGCTTTCGTTAGAAAACAAAACTGCGCCATACACTAAACCACCTAAGAAAATAAGGTAGTTTATCCAACTTAACCAAGTTAATTCGTATAAGTTAAAGACATAAACTATTACTGAAAATACAATTGAAAGTGTACTTAATATTACACCTTTTACAATGTGAGATGTTATTTTATTTTCCATTTTTTTTCTTATTTAAGCGTTTAAATATGTTTTCCCTTTTGCAATAGTGCCAATAATTTTTCCTTGTAAATTTTTATCCAAGAAAGGATTGTTAGTTGATTTGCTTTTTGAATATTTGTTAGATAGACAAGTTTTTTGTGATCTTGTATATAAAGTTAATTCGGCAATGCTACCATCTTTAATAGTTGCCTGTTCCAATGCAAAAATAGTTCTAGCATTAGTGGAAAATAGAGCAGCCAATTGGGAATCAGTTAATTGAGGTAGTAAATGATAAACACTGGCAAAGCTTGTTTCAATAGAAGCTATACCTGCTTTAGCATTTTCAAATTCAATGGTTTTACCATCCCAATCTTGAGGAATATGATGAGAACTTATACAATCTATAATTCCTTCTTCTATTCCTTTTAATAAAGCGATTTGGTCTTTTTTAGTTCTAAGAGGAGGGAATACTTTTAGGAGGGTGTCATAATTATGCAAATCTTCTTCATTAAAGAATAAATGATAGGGAGTAACACTACAACTTATATGTAAGCCTTCTTTTTTTGCAGCACTAATAAGTTTTAATCCTTTTTCAGTGCTAATTCCAGTGATATGTAATTTTGATTTCGTGTATCTTAATAATTCGATATCTCTTGCTATTATTAGTTCTTCTGCAATGGCAGGTATGCCTGGTAAACCCAATTTAGTAGACAAAATACCTTCATTCATTAAACCTAAACTCCCTAAACTTTTATCAATGGGCATTTGAATGGCTACTCCATCAAAAGCTTTAACATACTGTAAGGCTTTTAAAAATAGAAGGGTAGATTGTACAGGGTATAATCCATCACTAAATGCAACTGCTCCATTTGATTTCATGTCAATCATTTCTGCTAAGTCCTTGCCTTCGATTTTTTTAGAGATGGCTCCAAGGGGTAAAATATGGATCGGTAGATTTTGACTATTTTGTAAAATATAAGTTACCTGTGATTTGGTATCAATAATAGGTTTTGTATTAGGTACTACAAATACAGTTGTAAATCCACCTTCTTGTGCAGCAGCTGCCCCTGAGCTTAGGGTTTCTCTATGTTCCATACCTGGGTCACAGAAATGAACAAAATTATCTACAAAACCAGGGCTAACTATTAGCTCTTTTTGATCGATGATTTCGTCTGCTTTACCATTATATTTGTCGGATATGGTCTTAATTGTTTGACCATCAATGAGAATATCTTTAATCTGCCCATTAAAAGGGGAGTTTGGATCAGCTATTTTGACTTGCCTGAGAAGAGTTGTCATTGAGTCAATAAAATTTAATGCAATATACCCCGTTTTTCCTATTTGACCCTATATTTGCAACCCAAAAACACTGTTTTTAGCCATAAAAAAGAGTTTTTTGGTTTTCGGGTGGTAGCGCAGCCCGGTAGCGTACACGTCTGGGGGGCGTGTGGTCGCAGGTTCAAATCCTGTCCACCCGACAAAAAGCCAGCATTTGCTGGCTTTTTTTGAATATATCCATAAAGAAATCTATTAAAGCTGGTATGCTTTGTCTCACCCATTCAAGGAAGCCGGAGCAGAGCGACGGCAAACCTACATTGTCAAATTTTAACAATACTAATTACATGTCTATCCGCTTCGTTTTGTAGGCTTAGGTAATATATACCTGGCATGAGTGCAGACCCATTAAAATTGATACTAAATATGCCTGCTGTATAAGGTGTAAAATCTAAAAGAACTTGAATAGGATTGCCCACCATATTCAATAATTCTAATCTGGTATGGCCTCCATTAGTTTTATATTCAATATGAGTTATCCCTGAAAATGGATTTGGATAGTTTTTTATATGTGTGTTTTTATCTAATTCATCGGTTGTATTGGCTACGCCACAAACAGAAGAGTTAATAACTGGAATAATGGGGTATTTTTTTAATAATATCTCGAATTGATTTGACTCAGAAACACAAAACCAATTTTGTAAAATTGAATTATATACCGATCTAAAATCATATTGGTAGTTTATATTATCACTACTTGTAACCGAAGAAGGAATTAAGGGGTTTATGCCAGTAACGCCACCATTCACTTTTTTACCGAACAAAAATAATGGTGCAGCAGCTCCATGGTCGGTTCCACCACTGGCATTGGATTTTATTCTTCTTCCAAATTCAGAAAAAGTCATTCCTAAAACCCTGTCCTCTACACCTAATCCAGCTAAATCATCTTGAAATGCTTTAATGGCATTGGAAACATTTCCTAATAAATTAGCATGTGTGCCTTTAGTAGTATCTGTACTTGTAACCTGATTCGCATGTGTATCAAAACCGCCATAACTTACTAAATATATTTTTGTTTGTAGCCCCCCTTTAATTAATCGTGCAACAATTTTAAGTTGATTGGCCAAAGAATTGCCTGTAGGGTAGGTAGCTTGTTGTGTTACACTATCCGATGCAGTTTTAATTCTTGCAGCGTATTTATTAGTTTGTTTTGCAATGGTTCTAATAAAACTTAATTCATACCCTGCATTAGTGTTGGGTAAAGGGTCGGCCGAACCATCGAGTAAATTATAAAAAGAGCTAGGGTCTGAAATGCTTAAACCCATGTTTACTACTGGCCCTTGACATGTTAATGTACTAATTGAACCAATTTGAATAGCTAAAGGATCCGGGTTGGCGTCACTTGGATATTGATCGGGATAATTGGGATATTTTTGATCTAAAAATCGTCCGGCCCAACCTGTATTTAAATATTGATCACTATCAGAACCACTCATCCAAATGTCCGTAGCTCTAAAATGAGAAAAATTCGTTTTTGCATAACCCACCGATTGCACCACATTTATTTTTCCATCATTAAATAAACTTTGAAGGGAGCTCATTGCAGGATTTAAACCAGTGCCCTCATATCCATTTAATTTTAAAATAGCATTTTCGGGTACAGCTATATTTTTTCTAGCATTATAATAATTACTATACTCGCTAATAGGAATTACAGTATTTAATCCATCATTCCCACCGCTTAATTGAACAATCACAAGTACATTGTCGTTTGTAACGTTCGCTAATAAGTTAGTATTAAACAATGGGTGATTGTCATTTAATAAATAAATGGGATTACCCTGTATAATGGTGGGTGCCAACAAGGCTAAACTATTCCTAAAAAATTTTCTTCTTTTCATAATTAAGCCAATTGATAATCGGGTGTATTAAGAATATATTTTAGCAATGCTTTAAGCCTTGAGGTAACTATATTTAAATTAATGGTAGTAGGGCTAGTTTGATAACTATTCCAAGCTTCAGTCCAATAATAATCAGAGGCTTGTCCACTTAATAGAATTTGTTTTTTTAAATTTTGTTTAGTGGTATCCAAAACATCCGTGGACAATAAATAGGAAAATAAAGTATTAACAAGTAAATTAGGATCACTAGGATCAGCACAAATTTCTTTTACAAATTTTATAGAATCAATAATTACTTTACTAGTGTTTTTGGTGTACCCCGTATTAACTAGTAAATCGGTTAATTTATTTCTTTTAGGAAGTGTATCGGCATTAATCCATAATTCATAAAAGTCAGGTGTTTGATAATAAGCTTGCCAGCCAGCAACATTAGGCGGTTCCCCAGGATCTTGCCCAAAACTTATTAGCTGACTTACAATACTATTAAATAAACTATAAGCATCTACATAATTATTATTGGCATCAGGGAATGTAATATTAAATTGCCTAATACAACCTATAGCATGATCCATGGGGCTTTTAATTTGAGCTCCTCTGTTTTGTACATCAAAAAAATGTTCACTCGATAATAAGGCTTTTAATACAGGTTTTATTTCAAAATTACTTTGAATAAACAAAGAGGAAAGTGGAGTGATAATATTCTTTTCAACATCGGCATCAATTTGATAAAAAACAAACCAACGATAGATTTTTCTACAAATATATTTAGCAGCTTCTGTTTTTGAGAATATCATATCCAATAAATCATCTGTCTCCAATTGGCCATTGCTGCCTGTTTTTCCGGTGATTGTTTTATTATTATAAAAGGTAGAAAACTGCTTATTGGAGGTATCATGTTTTGTAGCATCAAAATATACTTGAAAACTTGAATTAATTCTCCAGCCAGTTAAAACTTTTGCTGCCGCTTTTACATCGTCTTCGGTATATCGTATTTCTGTGTCTTTTCCTATGGTGAAAAGCTCTTGTAATTCTCTGCCATAATTTTCATCAGGGGAAGTATTAGTATTTAAATAACCATTTAAATAACGCAACATGCCAGCATCCACAGTGACTAATTTCACCAATTGCTTAAAATTACCTAAACAAAAATTTCTGAGTAAACTGTGATGTTGATATACATAATGTGAAATACTTATGGTAGCAACTTCTGTGCCAAAATGATTTGCCCAAAATAAGGACATCTTTTCTTTAATACTTCTATCTTGATTGATCATTTGACCTACCCACCATTTTTTAAAACTAGCTCGTCGATAACTATTTAAAGTACCATCATTAGTGGGATCATTTATCCAAGTAGTTCCAATTTTTACATTAGGATCGAGAACGGTGGTGGTGGTGTAATCATTAAGGGGTGGATTAACAGAATTATTTATGGGATTTAATAATTCATCAATAGTAGTTTTTAAGTCTTTTGTTAAGAAGTATTGAATATCTGAGTTGGCAGCCCCAAACATAGTGCGCTGCAATAAATGTTTAACCGCAGCAAAATCCCAGATGCCTTTATAAGGAGTTAGGTCAAGTTTGCTAGTGACGATGCTGGGGGGCATTTGTTAGTATTTTATAATTCTAAATTTAATGATTTTTCTTACATTTAGTTACAAAAAATCATTTCCTATGTCAGGTATATCAAAATTCATTAAAACATTAGTTTTCATACTCTCTAGTTTCATAATGAGCCATTCCTATGGACAAAATGCAACAGATGCAGCTAAAATTGAAGCCCTTAAAACTAAAGCGCTTAAAATAGTAGATTCTAAAGCTAAAAATATTCAAGAAATGGTGGACATGGTTTTTAGCTATGGTGAATTGGGTTTTCAGGAAGTAGAAACCTCTAAGTATTTAACTGGCATCTTAGAAAAAAACGGTTTTAAAGTAGAAAAAAACATTTCTGGAATTCCTACCTCATGGATGGCTAAATGGGGGACAGGAAGCCCCGTTATTGCTTTAGGAAGTGATATAGATTGTATACCAAGAGCTTCCCAAAAACCTGGAGTAGCCTATAAATCACCCATAGTGGAAGGAGCGCCAGGACATGGAGAAGGACATAACTCGGGTCAATCAGTAATTATTTTTGCGGCAATCGCAGTTAAACAAATAATGGAAGAAAATAATATTCCAGGCACTCTAGTTATTTGGCCAGGTGTAGCAGAAGAGTTGGTTGCCAGTAAAGCTTGGTATGTTAGAGATGGGTATTTTAAAAACATTGATGCTTGTATTTTTACACATGTGAGTAGCGATTTTGCTTCGGATTATGGAGATCCAGGTAATAATGGTTTGGTGAGTGTAGAATTTGATTTTACAGGAGAAGCAGCCCATGCAGCAGGTGCTCCTTGGAGAGGAAAAAGTGCTTTAGATGCTGTCGAATTAATGAATGTGGGATGGAATTATAAAAGAGAACATTTAAAACCCACACAACGTTCCCATTATGTAATTAAAGATGGGGGAGATCAGCCCAATGTAGTTCCTTCTGTGGCAAGTGTATGGTATTATTTTAGAGAAAGAACTTATGATGATATTTTAAAAAATTATCAAGCAGGTTTGAAAATTGCAGATGGTGCCGCTATGATGACTGATACAAAGGTTACTAGCAAAATATTAGGTACTGCATGGCCAGGACATTTTAACAAACCACTGGCACAAACTATGTATAAAAATATTCAAAAAGTGGGAATGCCTAAATGGTCTGATGAGGATGAAAAATTAGCAGTAGCTGTTCAAAAATTATTAGAAGCCCCAGAAAAGGATATGAAAGGTAATCCTATCAAAGGAATGAATACAAAAATTGACACGCTCGAAGGTTCTGTTCCATTTTCATGGGGAGGAGGTTCTGATGATATTGCAGATATCTCCTGGAATTTACCAACCATTGTTTTAAGATATCCAGCCAATATTAAAGGTACAAAAGGACATCATTGGGGAGATGCCATTGCTATGGCAACACCTATTGCTCATAAAGGAAGTTTAGCAGGAGCTAAAGCCACTGCTTTAACTTTAGTAGACATCTTCACTGATCCGACAATCGTAGCTGCTGCAAAAGATTATTTCGTAAATGTGCAAACAAAAAATACAAAGTATAAGCCATTTATTTCGGCTACCGATCCAGCACCTATTTATTTAAATAAAGAGATTATGGATAAATATAGAGATAAAATGAAGCCATTTTATTATCAACCAGATAAATACAATACTTACTTAGAACAATTGGGTATTAAATACCCTACACTTGAGCTAAAATAATGAAATCTCATAGGTTGCATCGCTACTCTACTGACACATAATAACCTACCTTTGCAACCTATGCTTTTTACCGATTTAAACTTGAACAGTCCCTTATTAAGGGCTTTAGAAGACTTAAAATATACTACACCCACCACTATTCAACATAGGGTTTTCCCTATTGTGATGTCGGGTAGAGATGTTTGTGGTATTGCACAAACAGGTACTGGTAAAACATTTGCCTATTTATTGCCTTGTTTAAGACAATGGAAATTTGATAAAAACAAAGACCCTCAGGTGCTTATTTTGGTGCCCACTAGAGAATTGGTAGTGCAAGTAGTAGAAGCCGTAAAAAAGTTAACGCCTTACATGAGTGTGGTTACCATTGGTGTATTTGGAGGAGTTAACATAAATACACAAGCCATTGAAGTGGAACAAGGAGTGGATGTATTAGTGGCTACTCCAGGACGTTTATTTGATTTAATCATGAATGGTTCTATAAAAACTAAAACAATAAAAAGATTGGTGATTGATGAAATGGATGAAATGTTGAATTTAGGTTTTAGAAAACAAATCACTAATATTTTAGAATTACTCCCCGCTAAAAGACAAAATCTTTTATTTTCTGCCACCATTACCGATGAGGTGGAAAAATTAATGGATGATTATTTTACAAGCCCAGAAAGAGTTGAAGCTGCTCCAACGGGTACCCCCTTAGAAAATATAATTCAGTCGGCCTTTTTAGTGCCCAATTTTAATACAAAGGTAAATTTATTAGAATTGCTTTTAACAAATGATCAGGCAATGACCAAAGTGCTCATTTTTGCAGCTACCAAAAGTTTGGCCGATCAATTATATGATCAACTCATTGAAAAATTTCCTGAAATAGTAGGAGTAATTCACTCCAACAAGAAACAGAATTATAGATTTAATACAGTAAATCAATTTAAAGCAGGTGTTTTTAAATATATAATATCAACTGATGTAATGGCGCGTGGTATTGATGTTGCCGAAGTAACTCATGTTATCAATTTTGATACACCAGATGTACCTGAAAACTATATACATCGAATTGGACGTACCGGTAGAGCAGATAAGAAAGGTATTGCTATTACTTTTATTACTCCCAAAGAAATAAAAGAGCAAGCTGCTATTGAAGCATTGATGAAGCAAGCAATACCTATCGTTAATTTACCTGAAGATTTAATAATATCTGATATTTTAACAGAAGACGAGAAACCTAAAGTGAGAATGAAAATTATACAGGTTAAAGTTCCTAAAAAAGAAGAATCAGGCCCTGCTTTTCATGAAAAATCTGCTAAGAATCAAAAAGTGAATGTGAGGAAGAATCACAAAGATGCTATGATGAAAAAATACGGCAAACCTAAAAAAAGAGGTGCTAAAAAGAAATAAAAAAAGATCCTTCTATTTTTGAAGGATCTTTTTTTATTTAGAATATATATTTTAGTTTAGAACCTCTCTAAATGGCTAAAAAAGAAATTTCCTTCGATGGCAGCGTTCTCGTCACTATCACTTCCGTGAACAGCATTTTCTCCAATAGAAGTTGCATATTTTTTACGAATAGTACCTTCGGCAGCATCTTTAAAATTTGTAGCTCCAATTAAAGTTCTAAAATCAGCTACTGCGTTCTCCTTTTCTAAAATAGCAGCAACAATAGGTCCACTACACATAAAATCAACTAATTCTCCGTAAAATGGTCTTTCCTTGTGCACTGCATAAAACTCCCCGGCTTGAGTAGGCGTTAAATGGATCCATTTCATCGCTTTAACAGTAAAACCAGCTTGGATGATTTGATCTAAAATCGCTCCAGTATGACCTTTTGAAGTAGCATCTGGCTTAATCATCGTAAATGTTCTGTTGCTCATAATAATAATTGTTAGTTTGTTTCTAATTGTGGCCGCAAAATTACATAAAAACATCCGTTTTGCCTTAAATTTGTGCTCTTATGCAACCCATCGAACTGTTTTTCCCTTTTTTAAATAAACCATTTAAGGCTGTTATAACAGCACATCAAAAGCCAGATGGTGACGCAATGGGTTCAACATTAGCCTTATATCATTTTTTAACCCAATTAGGACATGAGGTTACTGTTATTTCACCAACCAATTGGGCCGATTTTTTAAACTGGATGCCTGGGGTTGATAAAGTCATTGATTTTGAAGCAAATAGAGAAAAATCTGTACAAATCGTAAATACTGCTGACTACATTTTTTGTTTAGATTTTAATATACTACATAGAACAAAACATTTAGAACCTGTCATACAACAATCCTCTGCTGTCAAAATATTAATTGATCATCATCAACAACCCGACACACCTAGTTTTGGATATGGTGTAAGTGATGTTAAAATGAGTTCCACTTGTGAAATGATCTATGATTTTATAGTACAATCTGGCCATAGCAATTTAATTAATTTAGATATTGCTACTTGTTTATACACAGGTTTAATGACAGATACGGGTTCTTTTAGATTCCCTTCAACCACTGCTTCGGTTCATAAAATTGTAGCCCATTTAAAAGAATTAGGATTACAACATTCCATTATTCACGAAAACATTTATGACCAAGGTTCAGAAGCAAGATTAAAATTTATGGGTAATGCATTCTTACACAGAATGCAAGTTTTTCCTCAATATCATACCGCTATAATGTCGATTCCTAAAACCGATATTTATAAATTTGATTTAAAAACAGGAGACACCGAGGGTTTAGTAAATTATTTACTTTCTATTCAAGGTATTAAATTTGCTGCCATTGTGATTGATAGAGAAGAAGAAAGAAAATGGAGTTTTAGAAGCAAGGGGGTATTTGATGTAAATATTTTTGCACGAACCCATTTTGAAGGGGGAGGTCATGCCAATGCAGCCGGTGGGAGATCGTCCAAGTCGGTGGAAGAAACCACACAGGATTTTATTTCAATCTTAGAAAATTATAAACCATAATTAACACAATAAAACCAACATGATAAAATCAACTTTAAAGTTAGTCGCTGCTATTGTATTGTTTGCAAGCTGTAATCAATACGAAAAAGCGCCATCAGGCATGCCTTACAAAATAACACATGCTTCAAGTAATGAAAAATTATTACAACAAGGACAATACGTAAAATTGAATGTAGAGTATCGTTTGAAAGGAAAAGATACTGTATTAAGTTCTACTTATGGTGTTATTCCGGTATATTTCCCAGTGGACACTACTCGTCTAGGTAAATATACTTTTACTGAAATTATTACTAAATGTAGAAAAGGAGATAAAATTGATTTCTCATTAAGCATTGATACTTTAGTAAATTTAAAAGTACTAGAATATAATGCAGTTTTCAAAAAAGGAGATTTAATTTTAGGAAAAGCGGAAATAGCAAATGTATTTAATGATGTTACTGCCGTTGATGCTGATTATAAAAAAGAACAAGAAGCTGAAAAAGGCAGAGAAGTTAAAACTATTAAAGAATATTTAACTAAAAATAAAATTAACGCCACTGAAACTCCAGAGGGTGTTTTTGTAGTAGTTAAAACAGCTGGTGATGCCAATCAAAAAATTGATAGCACAAAACAAGTAAGTGTTTATTACAAAGGGTTTACTTTAAAAGGAGAGACATTCGATACCAATATTAAACCTAATGATGCAAGTGCAAAGCCTTATGATGTTAGAATAGGAGAACAATCAGTGATTCCTGGTTGGGAAATTGGTTTAAAATATTTCACCAAAGGAGCTAAAGGATCAATATATGTTCCTGCCATGTTAGCTTATGGCCCACAAGCAAATGGTGTTATCAAAGCGTATGAAAATTTAGCTTTCGATATTGAAATTCAGGATGTAATGACAAAGCCAGTATTGGCTCCAACTTCTGCACCTGCTGCTCCAAAAGGAATGTAATATTCATTTAAAATACTATAATAAAAAGCGCTCTCTAAAGGAGCGCTTTTTTTATTGCATATAGGAAAGTAATTGTATTATCTGTCGAGCTTCCTTAACATCATGTACTCTTAAAATTTGTGCCCCATTTAATAAACCAATCGTATTTACCACCGTGGTTCCATTGAGTGAATCAGCGGGTAATACACCTAAAGTTTTATAAATGGCTGATTTTCTTGAAACTCCTAGTAAAATGGGTAAATCTAAAGTTTTCAATAATTGAAGATGACTCACCAACTTAAAATTATCCTCTATACTTTTTCCAAAACCAAAACCTGGATCGACAATCCAATGCGTAATTCCTTTTTGTGCTAAATAAGCTTTTTTAAGTTCAAAGAACTTAAGAATGTCAGTAACGCTGGTAGGTTTTAGGGTATGCATTTCTGCTTGTGATTCATGAATATGCATGCCTATATAACCCGCATTATACTTCACAATAGTATCTAAAATTGTTGGATTATATTGGCCACAACTAATATCATTTATAATATTAGCACCCACCTCAAGTGCTTCCTGGGCCACCACATTTACATAAGTATCTACCGAAATAAGTAAATCAGGAAATGAATTTCGGATGGCTTTTACGATTGGAATTACTCTATCTACTTCCTCTTGTACCTCTACTTTTACAGCTCCAGGGCGGGTACTTTGACCTCCAATATCAATCACATTAACCCCTTCCTTAATAAACTCCTGTACTTTATTAATTACTTCCTCGGGTTCTATTTTCCTACTTGGGGAATAGAAAGAATCAGGGGTGGTATTTATAATTCCCATAACCTGAGGGCCATTTATTTCCCATGATCTATCTTTAGCAGGAATTATAAACATAGTTTTATTATAAAGGGGTTATTGATTATCTTGCAATCGTTCAAAGATATTAACTAACTGTGTAATAAGGAATAATTCCATGAGCCAAACTTCTAAGCAATTTGATCAGGCAATTGAGTCTTGTAGAGATATTTTTATCAAAAAAACCAAAGATTATGGTACTGCTTGGCGTGTACTAAGAATTATTTCCGTGGTAGATCAAATTTTTATTAAAGCTTTAAGGATTAGAACCATTCAAGATCTTGGTTCCCAAAAAGTAGGGGACGATATTAATTCTGAATTTAAAGGCATCATCAATTACTCTGTTATAGGACTTATTCAATTACAATTAGGTGATCCAAAAGTAGAGGAACTCCCTGTCAATCAAATACAGGATTTATATGCCGAATATGTGAATTTTGCTAAATCTACAATGCTAGACAAAAATCATGATTATGGAGAAGCCTGGAGAGATATGAGTCAGGAAAGTTATGCCGATTTAATTTTAATGAAATTAATGAGAATTAGACAAATTTTAAATAATGATGGCAAAACTTTAATAAGCGAAGGTATAGATGCTAATTTTGTAGATATTTTAAATTATTCAGTTTTTGCCCTAATACAAATTCAAGAAGGTAAACATTAATTTCAATCGATGAACATGCAAACCTTTTTAAAAATACTTCGTTGGTTAGTAGGTTTATTATTCATCTTCTCTGGTCTTATTAAAGCCAATGATCCACTCGGATTAAGCTATAAAATGCAAGAATTTTTTGATGTATGGGGAATGTCTTTTTTATCAGATTATACATTAGGCTTAGCCTATTGTATGAATTTGTTAGAAATAATAACGGGTATTGCATTACTCATTAAATTCCCCTATAAACAAACACTTTGGCTTCTTTTAGGATTAATTCTGTTCTTCACTTTTTTAACCGGTTACGCTTTATTTTCAGGTAAAATAAAAACCTGTGGTTGCTTTGGTGATTGTTTGGTATTAACCCCTAAAATCTCTTTTATTAAAGACATTCTATTACTTATTAGTATTCTCTTATTATTGATTACACACAAAAAAGTAAAAACAAACTTTTCAAAATCATTAGGCATATTTATTTTATTGATTTCAACAATAGGGGTAGGGTATGGTCAATATTATGTTCTACAAAATTTACCCTTCATAGATTGCTTGCCATATAAAGTGGGTAATGATATAAATGAACAAATGAAAACACCTAATGGTGCCATTGCAGATAGTATAGTTATAGAGATGGATTTTATCAAAAATGGGGTTCATTACAGTTTTACACCCGATAAATTTCCAACAGATTTTGATAGTACTTATGTATTTAATACTAGAAAAGAAGTGGTTGTTAAAAAAGGAAATGGCATTAAAGCACCTATAGCAGATTTCAATTTAAATACTTTACAAGGCAGGGATACCACAGCTGCTTTATTCGCTACACCAACCCCTTATGTTTTAATTTTTGCTGGACAAATTGATCCTACAATACCTTGGGAAAAACTATTACAAACGATTCATAATAAACATAAGTTAGTTTATATAGTTACTGCAGATAAGTCAGGGGCTATCAGTTCTTTAGCTAAAGAAAATATCCTTATAGCTGACATTACTATGATTAAAACTGCTGCAAGGGTTTGGCCTACCATTTTTATTATGAATGGAGCTACCATTATGCAAAAGAAATCATTTTTATTTTACACCGAAAAATAGAATTTATATTTTAATTTTAAAATTGTAACTTAGTTAACATCACTACTAAATTACTTTTCTATGTCAAAGATTAAACAAATTCTTCAAAAGAAAGGGCCTCATTTTAACACGGTTACACCTGATACAAAAATAGTAGACGCTTTAACTATTATGAAATCTGAAAACTTGAGTTATGTTGTTGTAATGCAGGATAATCAATATTTAGGTATTATGTCGGAACGTGATTATACGCATAAGGTTAAATTACAAGGTCGTAAATCTGAAACCTCTACAGTTAAAGATATTATGACAAGTGATTATCCAGTGATAGGGTATGAAGATAATTTAGAAAGATGCATGGTACTAATGAATGTATATAAAACCAGGTATTTACCCGTTTTTGACGATATGCAATTTCAAGGTATATTGACGATGAATGATTTAATGAGAGAAGTAATTGATGGAAAATAAATCTATTTAATAATAACTTCGTTAATTATATTTTCTCCCATCTTTTCATTTACAAGAGAAATGATTTGTAATTTTTGAAACCCTAACTCATTTTTTAAAGGTCCTACACTAGTTTCAATAAAAAGCTTTTTTTCGAATATATATATTTTATCGGTGTATTTGGCTATCGTAACGCCCATAATTTCGGCCCATACTTCTTCAATTTGAGCAGCTCTTATTCCATTTTTCAATTTACTACTTTGAACAAATTGCTTTAATGCATCCCCGATTTTAAATGTAGCCATAAGGACTGTAATTTAATCAATTTATAATTCAATTAATTGATAACTTTTTAAATGAGTTCCTAGCAAATTAGCTACCCTTTCCTTATGGGTGTCCGTAATAAAAACTTGACCATCTGTATGATTACTTACCCAATCCAATAGATGAATCATTCTTTGGGCATCTAATTTTTCAAATATATCATCTAATAACAAAATAGGAGAAAAGTGCTTATGTTCTTTAATCAATTCCCATTCCGCCAGTCTGATGGCAAATAATAAACTTTTTCTTTGCCCTTGTGAGGCTTCTTGCTTGAATGATTGTTCCTGAATGGTTATTATTAAATCATCTCTATGTACACCCACACTTGTTCTTTGCACAAATTTATCTTTGGTAATAGACTGCGCCAATAAAGTTTTAAAGTCTCCATTTTGTAAGGGTGATTGATATTGTATATTTATTTGATCATCTTGACCTGCAATATTGTTATACAATTTTTTAATCTTAGGTAGATACTGAGCAATTAAATTGGTTCGATATTTAAAAACTTGCAAGCCTTTTTCAACTAGTTGCTCATTTAATGTTTCTAACAAGGTTTCATCCATTTGCCCAAATTCAGCCGCTTGTTTTAATAAAGTATTTCTCTGTGCTAATATTTTGTTGTACTGTATTAAATTGCTCAAATAACTCGGATACATTTGAGACAATAAACTATCCATTAGTTTTCTTCTTTCTTCACTTAAACCGGTTATTATGCCTACATCATCTGGAGCTATCATAACGCAGGGTATACGGCCAATATGTTGAGATAACTTAGCATAAGCATCTTGATTATAATAAAATTCTTTTTTTAAATTTTCTCTGACAATACAAGTTATGGGGATTTGTTCATTTTGTATAATATATTGTCCTTCAATCCTTAAACCTTGGTATCCATGATGTACATTTTGTGCATCTGGTCGATTAAAATAAGATTTAGTAAAAGACAAATAATAGATAGCGTCTAACACATTGGTTTTCCCTTTTCCATTGGCTCCAACAATACCAATGATACGATCCGTAAAATGTAATTCTTGGGAAACATAGTTTCTAAATTGTACTAAGCTTAACTGTGTTAATTGAACCATGGTGCAAATTTCGAGAAAAGAATGTAATTTTATTGAAAATTAATAGGAATGACCCTAATTAGTGAACAACAACTTCCAAGTATCGTAAAACGTTTAGCTCATCAAATTTTGGAGACCTATCCAGGTTTGAACAATGCTGTAATAGTAGGTTTGCAACCTAGAGGTGTGTTTTTGAGTGATCGAATTGTAGCTGCTTTATTAAAAGAGTTACCAGCAGAACAGGTGGTATATGGAAAATTGGATATTACTTTTTATAGAGATGATATACGTAGAGAGCTGCATTTAGCCACACAAACCGATTTGCCCTTTAGTATTGAAGGAAAAACGGTTATTTTAATTGATGATGTATTATTTACAGGGCGTACCATTAGGGCTGCTTTGGATGCCTTGTTATCCTTTGGTCGTCCTTCAAAAGTGAGCCTATGTGTACTTGTAGACCGAAAACCAAGTAGAGAATTACCTATACAACCCGATTTTTCAGGTAAAGAAATGGACGCCTTAACCCCTTTAAAAGTAAAAGTGAGATGGAAAGAAAATGATGGTGTTGATGATGTAATTTTATTGGGAGAATAAGGTTATGGTTAGTTGAAAAAAATATATTAATTTTGTTTTTTAATGGCACTATCTACCAAACATCTTCTTGGTATCAAAGACCTCAAAACCGAGGACATTCAACTTATTTTATCTACCGCAGGTCAATTTAAAGAAGTTTTACAGCGACCCGTAAAAAAGGTTCCTACCTTAAGAGACGTTACTATCGTTAATTTATTTTACGAAAACTCTACTAGAACTAGAATCTCTTTTGAACTAGCAGAAAGGCGCTTATCGGCTGATGTAGTAAACTTTACGGTTTCTAATTCCTCCGCAGCTAAAGGGGAAACCTTATTAGATACCGTAAATAATATTTTAAGCATGAAAGTAGATATGGTGGTGATGCGCCATAGCGCTTCTGGTGCCCCTCATTATTTAGCAAAACATATAGACGCAGCAATTATTAATGCTGGAGATGGGATTAATGAACACCCCACACAAGCTTTATTGGATGCTTTTTCGATACAAGAAAAACATGGAAAATTAGAAGGCTTAAAAGTGGCCATCATTGGTGATATAATGCATAGTAGAGTGGCTTTAAGTAATATTTATTTGCTCAAAAAAATGGGTGCCGAAGTGATGGTTTCAGGGCCACCCACTTTAATCCCTAATTATTTACAAGAAGCCATGGACATTAGAGTCGAATATAATATTGATAAAGCATTGGCTTGGTGTGACGTAGCCAATGTGTTAAGGATACAATTAGAACGCCAAAATCAGCCTTTATTTTCCTCTTTAAGGGAATATAATCTGGCATATGGGATAACTAAAAACCGATTGGACAAATTAGATAAACAAATCACCATAATGCATCCTGGACCTATCAATAGAGGGGTAGAATTAGATAGTGATGTGGCAGATAGTCAACAATCCATTATCTTAGATCAGGTAGAAAATGGAGTTGCCGTAAGAATGGCATGCTTATATTTACTAACCGGTCGCAGTAATCCAGCTTAATTATGGAAAGAATTTGCTTATTCCCAGGTACTTTTGATCCAGTAACATTGGGGCATATCGATATTATAGATCGTTCACTTCCTTTGTTTGATAAAGTAGTGGTAGGGATTGGTATTAATTCCATAAAGAATCCCATGTTTTCAGCAGATCAGAGAAAAGCCTGGTTCAAAGAAATCTATAAAAATCAACCTAAAGTAGAGGTCGCTGTTTACGATGGATTAACAGTAAAATTTTGTGAATCTATCAATGCCCATTTTATTTTAAGGGGTATTCGCTATGTAAGTGATTTTGAATATGAGAAAACAATTGCTGATGCCAATCGTACAATGGATCGTACCATCGAGACAATTTTTTTAACAGGGGAGCCTAAATATACTTCAGTGGCATCTACAATTGTTAGAGATATTATTAAAAATGGAGGAGATGCTTCTCCTTTTTTACCTCAAGCTGTGATAAATACGCTAGCTAGTAAATAATTTTTACCCTTTATTTATCATAACTCTATAGGCTTCTATTACTTCGATGATATTGGGGTAGGTATTTTCTAAACAATGCCTAGCTTTATCAATGCTAAACCATTCAATTTTTTCTATATCTTCTGTAATTTGAGGGATACCATTTTGTTCATTTGGGATGGTCATATGAAACCAATAGCTTCGTTTAATTACCTCTTCTTGTAAATATTTATCAAAATAGGTATGATTGGTAAAACATAACATTCCATGTAATTGAATGTTATCAATGCCTGTTTCTTCTTGTACTTCTCTTATAGCACAAGTTTGAATGGTTTCTCCATCATCCAGTTTACCCTTTGGTAAATCCCAAAAACCACGTCTAAAAATCCATAATATTTCACCTTTTGGGTTAGTTACAAGGCCACCAGCAGCTATTATTTGTTTGGGCATAAAAATGTGTATAGTATTTAGTAACTCTTGTGTAATTTCTTGTTTTTAGCCTTTAAATTCGCACCATAAGAACATTTACCCATGACTAACGAAAAAGCTGTTGCAGAAAAATTACTTCAAGTTGGTGCTGTAAAATTAAGCCCAAATAATCCATTTACATGGGCTAGTGGTTGGAAAAGTCCAATTTATTGTGATAATCGTAAGGTTCTATCTTTCCCTTATGTCCGTGACTTTATAAAAAGTGAAATGTGTAATGTGATTTTTGAAAAGTTTGATGGTGCTGATATGTTAGCTGGGGTAGCCACTGCAGGAATTCCATGGGGTGCCATGGCTGCTGATCAGTTAAAACTACCTTATATATATGTGAGACCTAAACCCAAAGAACATGGTTTAGGTAATCAAATCGAAGGGGCAGTTAGTACAACTAATAAAATATTGGTTATTGAGGATTTAATATCTACCGGTAAAAGTAGTTTGCAAGTAGTTGATGTATTAAGAAATGCAGGCTTGGAAGTAGTTGGCATGGTTTCCATCTTTAATTATGGATTTTCTCTTGCTGAGGAAGCTTTTAAAGCTGCTGGCGTTCCTTATCAATCTTTAACAAATTATGCTAGTTTAATTGAATTGGCTGTTGAAAAAGGAGATATTGATGCATCCACTCAAAATACACTTATGCAGTGGCGAGAAAGCCCCTCTACTTGGGTACCCTAAAAAAACTTATTTCATCGATTTTAAAGCCTCTTTTAAATTCAATTTTTGTTCTGTTTTAAAGGCTATAGGTACTTGTTTTGTGAAAAATCCTTTTGTGAGCGTTGCATTACCTTTTACTTCCACCTTCATTGGATTATTCATTAATATATCAACACTATTTTTTAATAGTTTAGAAAGTTCAATTTCCATTTTTGCTGGCAATTCAAAATTACTACTAGCTGGTATAATAAAATCTTGATGTAAATGGTATTCTGTTAATGCTTGATCATTAATATAAATAATACAATCTAATTGTTTTAAAGTTAACCCAAAATTGTTGGGATTATAATATTCAAAATTAGCATTAACAAGATTTTTCCCAAAACTTGCTTTTTCCAATTGTATGGATTTGATTCCTTTAAAGTCAAATGATTTAGGGTTTGAACAACTTGCTAAAACCAACAAAAAAGCCATCAAGAATATATTTGTGAATTTCATTGTACAAATTTCGTTAAAAATAATAGGTTATTGACGCAACTGAAGATATTTTTACCAAGTATTTGTTAAATATGATTCAGCAAACCTATTCTTATTTTGGGAACATTCATGAAATAGATGCCATAATAAAAGATGGTTCGGTGATTTTTATAAAAGACGCTTCTTTTAGTAAAATGAGTTTTAAAAACAGGATGGTAATTGCCACTGCACAAGGACCACTTCATTTAACCATACCCATAGTCGGGGGAAGAGAACAAAAAACACCTATGGATAGCCTTAAAATTGCTTATGATATTCCATGGCAAGAACAACATTATAAAGCCATCATTAGCAATTATAAAAGAGCCCCATTTTTTGAATATTATGAAAATAGTTTAGCACAAGTTTACAAAAATAAATCTGTTTATTTAATCGATTTCTTACAGCACTGTCATGCATGGTTACTTCAGCAATTAAAAAATAATTGGCAAGTGGAAATTAGCGATAGGATAACAGCTCAAAATAATTTTCAAAAATCCGAGCAAGCGCCTAAAAATTATCATCAATTTGCCCATCACATTAAATACCAACAAGTATTTGAAGATAGAATTGGGTTTTTACCCAATTTGTGTATTCTTGATTTATTGTTCTGTGTAGGAGGGAAACAAGCGGTTCATATTTTAAAAACTTCTTAAACTATCCGCTGGGGTAAAAGTACCAGGATGTTTCTTTAAAAAGGCTTTAGCCCATTTATCATATTGCATCATCTGTTCCCATTCTTTAGAATTCATTAAATAATCGTAGGCTTCTTTTTCGTCAGCTACTTTCTCTAATTTTTCGCGAAGAATTTCTTTCTTTAAAGCATAATTTTTTACAATGCTTTGTACTATTAATTTTTCGGCAATATCGTATTCTAAAGAATCATTATCTTGTTCATAGGAGGCAAAATGTGCTGGATTTTCGTGTTCCTTAATCCATTGAGCAGTTTCATTTACCAAATTATTATAGGAAGGTGCCTTAAAAGCTAATTCGTATTTAACTATAATAGGTGTTTTAGGCACCTGCTTTTTATGATTGCTTAAATGCTTTATTATGGGTTTAGCGCTTTCAAATTTAGTAAAACGCGCCATGGAGGTGGTTAATGTATTTAACACTTTTTTATTTTCTTTGTGGGGTTGCACATTTAAGAAAACAAAGAGCACCATTAGTACCGTTAGGAAAATGGGGAATACATTAATAAATTTCTTTTTACTATTTATTTTGTTCATAAACTGTATCCTTTCCATTAATTCATTTGTAGTATTAATGGCGGACATGGTAAATGGAAGCGAACTTTTAATTGTATTAACAGTAGCTAAATGATATAAGGTTTTTGTATATGATAAGGGCTCTTGTGTAATTTTAACAACATTTTCATCGGCTATGATCTCTCTTTGTAAATTAATTTCTTTTTTAAAATAATAAGAGAATGGATTAAAAAATAATACACTATGAATAAGCTCCAATAACAAATTGAATAAATAATCATGATGAATAATATGTGCTAATTCATGCAGTAATATTAATTTAATTTCCTGTGTACTTAATTGGTTAAGTACCGAAATAGGCAATAATATAATGGGCTCTATAAATCCTAAAGTAATGGGAGAAACTATTTTATCACTATAGCCTATTTTTAAATTTTTTGGTAGTTGAATATAAAACTCATTTAATTGCGATTGCCAATAAAGGTTGTCATTTAAATTAACCGAATTTTTGATTTGTATGGTTTGTTTTAATTGTACTGCCCATCGAATTAAATAAATACCCAATAAAATACAATAAAGTATCCCAACTATTGGTAATAAAGAGTAGGAGAGCGATGCTGATATGAAATAGGTGGTGTTGGTATTGGGGTTAATAATTGAAAAAATAAAAAATAAACCTCCAACTACTTGATAGAAAATTGCACTACTATATAAAATAGTAGGAAGATTTACAGCAAGTTTACCCAACTGATACAATAAACATAAAATAGCCATAAAACCAATATTATTGATGATGGCTGCTGGAATATTTGAAAATAAAGACATCATTATTTGCCTTCTAATTTTTCAATTAAATTTTTGATAGCGGATAATTCTTCATCAGAGGGTTGATGATTTCCTAAGGCTTGCAATACTAACTCAGATGAATTCCCACTAAACAATGTTCGTATCATTTTACTAACATAATGCTCTTGCGCTTTTTCTTTCGCAAAACTAGGGGTGTAAATATGTGTTTTTGCTGTTTCATTTCGAGAAACCAATCCTTTTTCATGCATTATTTGCATGAGTTTAAGTGTGGTAGTATAACCCACTTCTTTGGTAAGATGTACAATTTCATGTACTTCACGAACAGTGGCTGACTCTTTATCCCAAAGGATACTTAAAATTTCTAGTTCACTTTCGGTAGTCTTGAATGTCTTACTCATAGTATTACGATTGTATTCGTAAGCAATCTACGAAAAACAGGGAAATAACAAAAAAACCCCCTGAAAAAATCAGAGGGTTTTATGTTAAAATTTATTAAAAAGAATTACTTCTTTTGTAAGTAACTATTGTATTTAGCGTTTTGCTCTTCTGTTAAGGCTTTTCCGTTAACGCTAATTTTACCATCTTTTACTTGGATATTTACATTGTCTTTAGGCGCTAAACCATCTTCTTGTAAAGCTTGTACTAAAGTTTTTGCATCTGCTGAAATAGTAACTGTATGTGTTGAATCAGCCACCATTTTAGAAGAATCGGTACTAATAACTGATAATTCTACAGTTTGCGTTTTAACAGTAGCAGCGCCAGTTGGATGCATACGTGCTAAAGTAGGTGCTAATACCAATGAAACAATTGACATTAATTTAATTAAGATATTCATAGATGGACCAGAAGTATCTTTGAATGGATCTCCCACAGTATCACCTGTCACGGAAGCCTTATGTGGTTCAGATTTTTTGTAGAACATCTCTCCATTAATTTCTACTCCTTTTTCAAAAGATTTTTTAGCATTATCCCATGCACCACCTGCATTATTTTGGAAAATACCCATTAACACACCACTAACAGTAGCACCGGCTAAGAAACCACCTAAAGCTTCTGGACCTAAAGTAAATCCAATTAAAATAGGAGAGATAATAGTGATAGCACCAGGTAACATCATTTTCTTTAAAGAAGCTTCCGTAGAGATAGCAACACATTTATCATATTCTGGTTTACCAGTACCTTCCATAATTCCTGGAATGGTACGGAACTGACGACGAACTTCTTCCACCATGGCCATAGCAGCTTCACCCACTGCACGAATCGCTAGAGAAGAGAAAATAAATGGAATCATACCCCCTACAAATAAAGCAGCTAATACATCGGCTTTATAAATATCAATATGTTGATTATAGGGCATTGCTACACCCACAAAAGCTGCAAATAAGGCTAATGAAGTTAAGGCAGCGGAAGCAATGGCAAAACCTTTACCACTTGCGGCTGTTGTATTACCCACAGCATCTAAAATATCTGTTTTCTCACGAATCTCTGCTGGTAACTCACTCATTTCTGCAATACCTCCTGCATTATCGGCAATAGGACCGAATGCATCAATGGCTAATTGCATTGCCGTTGTTGCCATCATACCTGCTGCAGCAATGGCTACGCCGTATAAACCAGCACAAGCAAAAGAACCATAAATACCAGCTGCTAAAACTAAAATAGGATAGAAAGTAGATTCCATACCAATGGCTAAACCACCAATAATATTAGTTGCATGACCGGTACTAGATTGTTTAATAATACTTAGTACTGGTCGCTTACCCATAGCAGTATAAAATTCAGTAATAATACTCATTAAAGTACCTACGATTAATCCAACTGCAATGGCACCAATAACTCCATTTCTTGAAAATTCTAAACCTCTTAAGAACATGGTTTCAGGTAAAATATTAGATACAAGGAAATAACAAGCAACCGCTGTTAAAACCATTGATCCATAATTACCCATATTTAAGGCTTTTTGAACAGTAGCTGTATTTAAACCAGCATTTTCACTAATTCTAACAAAGAAAGTTCCTACGATAGATAATAAGATACCTACACCTGCAATTAACATAGGAAGTAGGATAGGAGATAAACCTCCAAAAGCATCTACTAATTTAGCTCCATTGGCACCAGTCACTTCTTGGCCTAAAACCATAGTGGCTAAAACTGTAGCTACATAAGAACCAAATAAATCGGCACCCATACCTGCTACGTCACCCACATTATCACCCACATTATCGGCAATAGTTGCTGGGTTACGAGGATCATCTTCGGGTATACCTGCTTCTACTTTACCTACTAAATCGGCACCCACATCGGCAGCTTTTGTATAAATACCACCACCCACACGAGCAAATAAGGCAATCGATTCAGCTCCTAGAGAGAAGCCAGTTAAAACTTCTATAGTTCTTAACATTTCTTCTGGTTGACCACTTATGAAGAAATATTGTTTTAAAATTAAAAATAAACCACCCAAACCTAATACAGCTAAACCAGATACACCCAAGCCCATCACAGATCCACCAGTAAAGGAAACTTTAAGTGCACGCGCTAAACTTGTTTTTGCAGCTTCGGCTGTACGAACATTTGCTTTAGTAGCAATCTTCATTCCGATATATCCTGCAGTGGCACTAAATACAGCACCTATAACAAAAGAAATAGCAATACTCCAGTGGCTGGATTCATTTTTTGATGCCATAAAACCTAATAATAAGGCTACGATCACCACAAAATATCCTAATATTTTCCACTCAGCTTTTAAGAAAGCCATAGCACCTTCAGCAATATAATTACTGATTTCTTTCATACGTGCATTACCGGCATCTTGTTTAGATACCCAGTTGAATTTCAATAGAGTATAGAGTAAACCTACAATACCCATGGCCGGAACGGCATAAAATAGACAATCTTTCATAAGAATTCTTAATTCAGTTATTAGTTTTAGATTCAAATAAGGTCTGCAAAAATAGGGTGAAAAGGCCAAAAAACGGCAAAAAAGAGCAAGTTTACTCCTCTAAAGAAGTGGTATCCTCTTTACCTGTAAAGATAGAAGCAAGCTCTTTGCCTTTATAGATCGATTTATTAAATCGATTCCCCAATATAATAATGGTAGCAGTTTCCCCAATAAGGCGTGTAAATACAGTGTTATTGCCATGCCACCAGCCATTATGGTAAATAAGTTTTTCTTCATTAGGCTTGGTTAAAATACGCCATCCTAAACCATAATTATGCCAGTATTTATTGGTTGGGCTTTTGGGTTCATAGGCCATCTCAAGGGTGGATGCTTGTAAGAAACTACCCTCATTAAGTGCTTTATCCCATAATAACATATCACGGGCAGTACTATAAACATTTTTATCACCATAAATACAATCATATTTTTCGATACGGTAAGGTTGCATCTTGGCATTATACGAAGGCGTGTATTTATCTACCACTTTAGCATTAAAAATATAACTATTATTCATTTTTAATGGCTTAAATAAAGTTTCCTGCATATAGGTGGGAAAATCTTGACCCGTAATTTTTTCAATTACTAATGCCAATAAAACATAATTAGTGTTACAATATTTAAAAACACGATCTGGGTTGGCAGCGGGTGCTGGGTGACGTTTTACCATATAATCCAACACATCGTTATTGGTTAAAATGCCTTGTTTAAAGGGTACTTCATTTTGAATCAATTGTAATTTTTTAACCCATCTTCCTTTTTTGTTTTTTGCTTTTACGGCGATATACTTTTTGGATTCCATAAAATAGGTATAGTCGGGCAAGCCACTACGATGTGATAATAATTCTTCAATGGTCACTTCGGTATAGGGAAAATTTGGCAGGTATTTGGTAACAGGCGCTTTTAAATCCAATTTGTTTTGTTCCCATAATTTAAGTGCCGCCATGCCAGTAAATGTTTTAGAAATTGACGCTAAATGGATAGGCGTTTCATTGGTAATGGGCGTTTTATCGGCGTAATTAGAAAAACCTTTATAGTCTTCAAAAACCACTTCGCCATTTTTGGCAACAATTATTTGACCACTAAAACCTCGATTACCTAACAATTTTTCATATTTGGCCTTTATTTGCTCAGCGTATTTTTCTTTATCCGAATTTGCTAAAGGCTTATATACAATAGCTTTAATAGATTCTGGAGCATATTTAGGCCCTTGAGAGGTACCACAAGCACAGCTAATAAAGAAAATAAAAGTTAATAATGACAATCGCACAATCATCTGTTAGTATTTATAGGGTATATAGATCAACTACAAAAATAACGCCAAAACGTAGATTTTATTGTTAAGGAAACCTAAAGCGGTAATATTTTTTTTAACTTTGCAACATGAGTAATTTAGTGAATACCAGCTATCCAAAAGATAAAATTAAAGTCCTTTTCCTTGAAAATATCAGCGAAAAAGCAGTTCAATATTTTAAGGTTCAAGGGTATATGGATGTAAAAAAAATGCCTGGGGCTTTAAGCGAAGAAGAACTTATTAAAGCTATTAAAGATGTTCATATTTTAGGTATTCGTTCAAAAACCTTTATTTCAAAAAAAGTATTAGATAGTGCTAAAAAATTACAAGCAATTGGATGTTTTTGTATTGGCACGAATCAAGTAGATATCAAAGCTTGTAAATTAAAAGGGGTAGCCGTTTTTAATGCACCTTATAGTAATACCAGAAGTGTTGCCGAATTAGTAATTGGATCTTCCATTATGCTTATTCGTAAAATTATAGATAAAAATAAAGCAGCGCACGAAGGTATTTGGAATAAAGAAGCGAAAGGAAGTTTTGAACTAAGAGGTAAAACTATGGGTTTAATTGGATACGGTAATATTGGAACACAAACTAGTATCATGGCCGAAGCCATGGGCATGAAAGTAAAATTTTATGACACAGAAACTAAATTACCCTTAGGGAATGCAGTATCTGTAAAATCCGTTAAAGAATTAGTAAGTACATCAGATATTATATCAATTCATGTTCCAGAAACCTCTCAAACTAAAAATTTAATTAGCAAGGAAGTTATTAAGCAAATTAAAACTGGTGCTATTTTAATTAACTATGCAAGAGGTGAAGTAGTTGATTTGGAAGCTTTAGCGGAGGCACTAAAAAACAAACAATTAAGTGGTGCTGCTATAGATGTATTTCCATGGGAGCCAGAAAAAAATGGAGATAAGTTTACCACGCCATTACAAGGTTTATCCAATGTTATTTTAACACCTCATATTGGTGGTTCTACCGAAGAGGCGCAAGAAAATATTGGTGAAGATGTAAGTGTTAAATTATACCAATACCTTGAAAGAGGTGTCTCTAATGGCTCTCATTCAATTCCTGCCATAGGTTTACCCCCTGTAGAAGGAGCGCATCGTATTTTGCATATTCACAATAATGTACCAGGTGTATTAAGTGCCATAAACACGGTAATGTCTAAAAACAAAATAAATATTGTTGGTCAGTATTTAAAAACAAACGAAGAAATTGGTTATGTAGTTTTAGATGTAGATTCTAAATTATCTAAAAAGGCATTGGAATTATTAAGAGATGTTAAGCATACTATTAGAGTTAGAATGCTCTACTAAATAAGCGCTTCAAGCATCGCCTTTATTTCTTGTTCATCAACTTGTGTACTTTGTAAATTCTCTTTCATTAAAGGATTTGTGTATTCCATTAAACTTGTTACAGCTATTCTTGCCGAACTATGAATTTCAATAGCGCCAACAGCATCAATTATTTGTCTGCAATTTTTTGCTCTAACGCCACTACCTGGTAAAATAATAATTCTCCCTGCTGCTTTATCCACCAATGATTTTAATAAATTAAGTCCCTCCATAACATTGGGTACTTGAGCACTAGTAAGAATTCTTTTACAACCTGCATGTATTAAATCTTCAATGGCTTGAAATGGATTATGGCATCTATCAAAAGCTCTATGAAAAGTAATTTCCATGGGAGCTGCTAAATCTACAATTGCTTTGGTTCTTTTTATATCTATCGATCCGTCTTTTAATAAAAACCCAACAACGGCACCTTTATAACCTAAAGACTTTATAAATTTTATATCTTCCACTATTACCTCAAATTCGGTTTCTGTATATAAAAAATCACCTCCTCTTGGTCGAACAATGGGAAAAACAGGAATGGAAGTTTTTGAAATTAAAGTTTGTAAACTTCCATGCGATGGGGTAGTTCCTCCCTCTAAAGGATTTTCACAAAATTCAATTCTGTTTGCACCTGCTTTTATAGCACTAAGGGCAGCTTCCACTCCGAATACGGCTACTTCTAAAATTATTTTTGGTACCATAAATTAAACACTAAATGGAGATTCAATTAAATTTGAACCCTGCTCAGATTGTACTGCATAATTAAATCCATTGTGCAATGCAAAACTACCATGTTCTCCTTTTTTATTGAGTGCAATAAAACAAACTTGAATAGCTGCCGCTTTTTCTTTTTTTATTCTTCTAATTTTTTCCACCACTAATTTACAGGCTTCTTGTGGTGATTTACCTTGTCGCATATATTCTACCACTGCACTTGCACCTGCCACACGTATTACATCTTCACCTTGCCCTGTAGCTACTACCGCACCTACTTCATTATCTACAAATAATCCAGCACCAATAATAGGGGAGTCGCCCACACGGCCTCTCATTTTAAAACCTGCACCACTTGTAGTACAAGAACCACTTAAATTACCATGCATATCCAATGCTACCATTCCAATGGTATCATGGTTCCAATCACCATTATCGAAACGAGTGGGTGCTTTATATTTATCCTCTAATTGAGCATTGGGTTTATTGGATCTTTCTATATTAATGATGGGTTTATAAGTTGATTTTTTTAACCAATTTTGGTATGCATTTTGTGCGTCATCAGACAATTTCTCAGACTCTAAAGTAAATCCTTCAGCAATGGCAAATTGTTGTGCGCCTTCACCCACTAGCATTACATGGGGAGTTTTTTCCATCACTTTACGAGCTACCGAAATAGGATGTTTTATTCTCTCTAAAAAAGCCACACTTCCACAATTAAACTCATGATCCATAATAGAAGCATCTAAGGTTACATGACCATCCCGATCGGGATTAGCCCCTAAACCCACACAACAACTAATTTCGTCTTCGGTTACCATCACTCCTTTTTCAACTGCATCTAAAGCCGTTCCACCTTTACTTAAAACTTCCCAGGCACCTTTATTCGCGTTCAATCCTGCATCCCAGGTAGAAATCACAATTGGTTTTTGATCCATAACATGGGAAGGGTTTGTAAAACCCGAAATAGTAAATCCAGTTATTCCTAATCCAGATAAATTTATAAAACGACGGCGATTCATACTCATAGTATATGCTGCTATTTGAAATTTGAATTTACGAAAAATGAAGCTATTTATGTACATTTATTTTTAATATGGAACCCATTTTTAAATCCTACGGCTGGCAGGTAATTTCTTGTGAACCTCTTGTACAAGGTCTTATTAATAAAACCTTTGTAGTAAAAACTTTGGAAGGTGAATTTATATTACAAACCATCAACCATCAGATATTCAAAAGTCCAGACGCCATTGATCATAATATCAATGAACTAAGTAGATGGTTAAAAATAAATAACCCAGATTATTTATTTACACATTTAGTGGCCAATAAAGAGGGGAGTACTCTGCTTCAAATGGAGGGTTTATATTATAGAGCTTTTCAAAAAATTAATGGCCATGCATTATCAGTATTAGAAAATGAGCTTCAAGTATTTGAAGCAGCCAAACAATTTGGAAATTTCACAAGTATTTTAAACAATTTCCCTATTCAAAATTTGCAAATCAGTTTGCCAGATTTTCATAATTTATCATTAAGATTTGCTCAATTTTCTGAAGCTCTTTTAAATGGGAATACTACTAGAATTGAGAAGTGTAAAGATTCCATAAGTTTTTTGTTGTCCCATCGTGATTATGTGCGTACTTATGAAAAATTCATAGCTCATACCGATACTAAACTAAGAGTAACTCACCACGATACTAAAATTAGTAATGTGCTTTTTAGCAATCAAAAATTGGATACCCATAACGATAGAGCGATATGTGTTATCGATTTAGATACCACCATGCCTGGTTATTTTATCAGTGATATGGGTGATATGTGCCGTACTTGTTTATGTACAGTATCGGAAGAAGAAGCCAATTTGGATTTAGTAAAAGTAATTCCTTACAGATGGGAAGCTTTACAAAAAGGGTACTTACAAGTTATGAGTACTCATTTAACCCCTTTTGAAAAGGATCATAGCTTTTTTGCTGGTCAGTTTATGATATATATGCAAGCGCTTCGTTTTTTAACCGATCATTTGAACAACGACAGTTATTATGGGGCAAAATATGAGGGCCAGAACTTAGTTCGGGCCCTCAATCAAATTCGCTTATTATCGGTTTATAATGAATTAACTTAATAGTCTTCATTCATTGCAAAATCATTCTTTTTGTTTTTCCATTTTCCTCTGGTAAAATCAGGAATTTCTTGCACCTGCCCATGTTCAGCAATTGATTTTTCAGAAAGGGGAGTGATGGCATACCAAGTGGCTAAATCGTATACATCTAGCACAAAAGGAACTTTTCTTTTAATACATTCAACAAAAGCATTTTCCACAAAAAAGTCCATTCCACCATGACCAGCTCCTTCGGCATCTTTCTCGTATTTCTTCCAAAGCGGGTGATCGTATTTTTTTAAATAAGGCTCAGGGTTTTCCCAAACATGGGCTTTGGGGGAAACGCCCTCAATATATATATGTCCTGCATTGAATGCGCCCGAACTAAAATCCTGCCACAAACCTTGGGTTCCTTGAACACGGAATCCTAAATTATAAGGTCGGGGTGAATTTGTGTCGTGCGTTAATAATATAGTCTCCCCATTATGGGTTTGTAATTGGGTAGAAACAATATCTCCTAATTTCCATTTTAATTTCGCATTTGGGTGATTATCACCACCTTTGGGATGTTCAATTATATATTTATGTAAACCTCTTGCCTTAGTTGCTACCGAAGATAATCTGGTTAAACGGTTGCCTCTATTAATATCTACCATCATAGCTACAGGGCCTAAACCATGGGTTGGATATAATTCCCCGTTTCTATATAAGGAGTGGTTGGTACGCCAATGTGCTTCACTATAGCCTTTTTCACCAAATTCAACCCCCGAATTATAGGCGGTTATACCATCATTAAACTTTACACCACGTAAATCATGTTCATAACCCCCTTGTAAATGAAGGAGTTCTCCAAACATACCTTGTTTTACCATATTATATACAGCCAGTACATCCCGTCTATAACATACATTCTCTAAACACATTACAGGGATACCGTATTTCTCACTTGCATTCACAATATCCCAACAATCTGTAAGTTTTATGGCCCCACAAACTTCTACACCTGGTATTTTACCATGCTTAATGGCTTCAAGTGCTTGAGGAATATGCCATTCCCAAGGCGTAGCAATTATAACTGCATCAATATCAGTACGTTGTAAAAGTTGTTTGTAATTTTCATTGCCTTTTGCATATTCTATGGCAGCTGGACGACCGGCATCTTTTAAGATTTTTTGGGCATCGGCTAGCATTCTAGGATCAGGATCGGCAAATGCGATGATGGTGGTATCTTTTCTTTGGCAAAGCATTTCCAAATGACTTTGACCACGGAATCCTGTACCAATAATACCAATTCTAACTTTATCCATTTTAGCACTAGATTGTGCTTTAATTATTTCAGGGCTTAATCCTAAAGCCATGGCGCTAAGGCCAGTATTTTGTACAAATTGACGTCTGCTTTGTTTGCTAGGCATATACTTTCGTTTAGAGTTCTAATTTACAATAATCCTTTAATAATCAATAAGATTAGACCACTATTGTTTACAGCTTTCCCAAATACAATACTCTAAATTACCTTATAATTAACATTATGTTAAATAGATTATTACAAAGAAACCCCCGATTACTCGAGGGCTTCCTATTATAACTAAAAATTAGTTAAACACTAGTTGTTGTATTTGTCGTGTAGTTTATCATACACATTGTATTTAGCATCAAATTCATCAGATGCTTTTTGATCCTTGCCTCTAGATTTATCACGCTTAAACGCATATAAAGTGGCTAAAAAGTCTACTGATCTACTAGCTACATTTTTCTCAGATCTTTCTAATTTTTCCTTGTCTTTGATGACATCATATGCTTTTGTAATCCACTCAATAGCTCCATCTACTTTTTCTTTAATGGGTGCTTCTAAGGCAACATTCAACTTCTTGATACTATCCACTTGAGCTTTAAAAGCAGCATCAAAAGCTATTTTCTTTTTTGGATCCTTAGGTGCTGCAGGCTTATTAGCATTTAAATTTTGTAAAGCACGGATATTATCACTCACTTTTTCATCTAATACAGTGAATTGATTGTAATAAGCAATGCCAATATTAAATGCTGCAGCAAAATTCTTAGTATTCATTGCATAAGCCTTTTTATAAGCATCAGCTGCTTTTAAGATGTATTTTTCACTAGCTGCTGCATCATCCGATTTTCCTGTCATGAACATATCACCATACATTTGAAACTCTACCTCGGTCATTTTACCAGTGGCTGCAATCTCATCGTATAGTTTAACTTTTTCATCTAAACTATAATTTTTGTCGATATACTCTGTTTTATATTCTGCCCAAGTTTCGGCAGGATATGCTTTTTCAGATACTGCTAAATACTTATCAAAACTAGTTTTGTCTTTTTTAGTAGTTAATTGCATTAATACATAACGGTAAACATCTAATAATTCAGGAGTTTTTATACCTGACTCAATTAAACGCGAATAAAATACTAAGGTTTGATCGATATTACCAGCGTTTTGATTGGAATACCCTGCATATATAATTGAAGTTGTATCAAAAGGTTGTTTAGAGGTTGACCATCCATTTGAAAAGATAATATCACTGTATTGTACTGCAATTGCAAAATTGGCTGCAGCATCTTTCCATGATTTTGAGTTAAACCCATTTACCCCTTCTTTAAAACTTTTTAAATACACATCAAAAAAAGGATCTTGACCGTTTTCTTTGGCTAAAGCTAAATTAGGTTCCGCTTTTAAATATGCATCTAAATTCTTTTTTAACTCTGCATAAGCATTTGGATTTTTGGCTGCATCCTTATTTAAACCACTATATATTTTAGCAGCCCAATAATACCCTTCTGCAGAAGTTGCTGCAGTTGGTTTTTTAGCAACCACTTTATCGAATTCCGACTTTGCATTATCGTACTGACCAATTAACATATTGGTTTGTACCTTTTTAAAGTCTTGCGCAAAAGATGTTAGTACAAACATCATTATTGCTAAAACTGCCATCAACTTTTTCATAATCATGAATTTTACTTTTTAAAAATTTTTAGGCCTATTCAACTGGTGTGTCGTCACCGGTATTTTCATTAGTTTCCTCCAATGTTGAAGATGAAATTTCATCCACATCAGACGCATTCGCGTCTTCTTCAGCACCTTGGTCACCAATTTTGGAAGTAGCTGCTATTTCATCCTCCTCGTCTAATCGAATTAATTTTACCCCTTGTGTAGCCCTACCCGCTTCTCTAATTTCATTGATGCTGGTTCTAATAGTAACACCAGATTTACATGTAATAATTAAATCGTCCGACTCAACAACATCCATTAATCCAACTAAACTGCCCGTTTTCTCGGTTACATTAATAGTTTTAACTCCTTTACCACCACGATTAGTAATTCGGTAATCATCTATCGGAG
The DNA here is from genome assembly GCA_947452905.1 of Bacteroidota bacterium. GTDB lineage: Bacteria > Bacteroidota > Bacteroidia > Chitinophagales > Chitinophagaceae > Sediminibacterium. The sequence goes on from CANGEP010000001.1 coordinate 345,018, forward strand.
TACGTTTACCAAATCCTTGTTGGCTTACTACTAATATGGTACGATCTTTATCTTCTCTACTCACACAAACTAAACCTACAACTTCATCGGTAGCATCATCCACTTCGATACCTGCAACACCAATCGCGCCTCTACCCGTTGGTCGAACTTTTTCTTCTGGGAAACGAATTGCTCTACCCGACTTCACAGCCATCATTACTTCGTTATTTCCATCGGTTAATCGAGCCGCTAATAATTCATCCCCTTCGTTAATCGTAATAGCATTAACACCACTCACTCTTGGACGACTAAATTCCTCTAAACAAGTTTTTTTGATGATCCCTTTTTTAGTACATAAAACAATGTAATGATTGTTGACATAGTCTTTGTCATCCAGTTTTCTAACTTCAATAATTGCTTTTACTTTATCATCCGGTGGAATTTGAATTAAGTTTTGCACGGCACGTCCCTTACTTGTTTTTTCTCCTTCTGGAATCTCATAAACTCTTAACCAAAAACATCTTCCTTTTTCGGTAAAGAATAACATTGTATCGTGCGTAGAAGCGATAAATAAATGCTCTACATAATCTTCTTCTCTTGTTTTAGAACCAATAGCTCCACGACCACCTCTTTTTTGTTGACGATATTCGGAAACAGAAGTACGTTTAATATAACCTAAATGAGAAATGGTGATAACTACATCTTCTTCTTCGATTAAATCTTCGATACGCATTTCATCGGCTAAATATTGTATCTCAGTTTTACGTTCATCCCCGAATTTTTCTTTTACTTCTAATAATTCAGTTTTAATAAGTTCGTAACGTAAATGTTCGCTTCCTAATAATTCTTTTAAGGAAGCAATTACTTTCATTAATTGATCGAACTCTTCTTTAATTTTTTCACGTTCCATGCCAGTTAAACGTTGCAATCTTAATTCCAGAATTGCTTTGGCTTGAATCTCTGAAATGCCCCACCCTGCTGTAATTAAAGCTTCTTTAGCAGCTTCTGGATTAGCAGAATTTCGAATTAAACGAATTACTTCATCTAAATGGTCTAAGGCTATTAAATAACCCTCTAAAATATGAGCTCTTTCTTCTGCTTTTCTTAATTCAAATTTTGCACGACGAATAACCACTTCCATTCTAAATTCAATGAATTCAGAAATTAAGTCTCTCAAGTTCATGATTCTAGGACGCCCTTTACTTAAAGCAACGTTATTAATACCATAACTTGTTTGTAATTCTGTGAACTTGTATAATTGATTAATGATTACTTGCGCAACCGCATCTTTCTTTAACTCGATAACAATACGAGTACCTTCACGCTTATTACTTTCGTTATTAACATGAGAAATACCTTCGATGGTTTTATCCACTACCAACTGACCAATACGATCGGTTAAATTATCACGATTAACTTGATAAGGAATTTCATTAATCACAATCATTTCTCGACCGCTCGCTTTGGTTTCAACATTGCATTTACCACGTAAAACCACACGACCACGACCTGTCATTAATCCTTGTTTAACCCCTTCCATTCCGAAAATAACGCCACCAGTTGGGAAATCGGGTGCTTTCACGTAAGTGATTAATTCCTCAATGGTAATGTCACGATTATTGATATAAGCAATACAACCATCCACTACTTCATTTAAATTATGAGGCAACATATTGGTAGCCATACCTACGGCAATACCTGAAGACCCATTCACTAATAATTGTGGAATTCTTGTAGGTAAAACACTGGGTTCTTCTAAACTATCATCAAAGTTTAATTGGAAATCGACTGTGTCTTTTTCGAGGTCATCCAACATGGCTTCAGAAATTCGTTGCAAACGAGCTTCAGTGTAACGCATAGCAGCTGGCGGATCTCCATCTTGGTTACCAAAATTACCTTGGCCATCTACTAATTTGTAACGCATAGTCCACTCCTGGGCCATACGCACTAAAGTATCATAAATAGCAGTATCGCCATGGGGGTGAAACTTACCCATTACTTCCCCTACTATACGAGCCGATTTTTTATAGGGTTTATTGCTATTGTTTCCTAGTTCATGCATCGCAAATAAAACGCGACGGTGAACAGGTTTAAAGCCATCTCTCACATCAGGAAGTGCACGACCCACAATCACCGACATAGAATAATCTATGTAAGATGTTTTCATTTGCTCTTCAATATTAACCTTAATTACTCGGTCATTATCTTGGGTCTGTTCAGGTCCTAAATTTTCATTCAAATTATCTTCCATAGGGTGTTATTAAACAATGTCTACGAAGATAACTTTTCACCCCCTTTTTTAACCTTTTTTGGGCCTGTTTTTTACCCCCATTTATCCACAGTTGTGGGTAATAATTTATACCTTTAAAACAAGGAAAATGAACCCCTTATGAATGTTTCAATGACGACTAAAATTTTAATATTAGGTGCAGGGAAATCGGCTACTTTTTTAATCCAATATTTACAAAAAAAAGCAGTTGAAAATAACTGGCATATACTACTAGCAGATCATGATATTTTACTAGCTAAAGAGAAATGGAATAATCAATCCTGTGGAGAAGCAATAGCAGTAAACATTGTAGACTCTTTCGAAAGAGCTTCGATCATTCAAAAAAGCACTGTGGTTGTTTCCATGTTACCGGCTGCACTTCATCATTTAGTAGCAGAAGATTGCCTCAAATTTGAAAAATCACTTTTTACAGCCTCCTATGTGGATGAGGCTATGGCACAATTAGACACTGCTGTTAAAAACAAAGGATTACTATTTTTAAGTGAAATGGGATTAGATCCTGGAATTGACCATATGAGTGCTATGCAACTCATTGATAAGATTAAGGCATTTGGAGGCAAAATAACTGGGTTTAAATCGCATTGTGGCGGTATAATTGCCCCTGAGTGTGATACCAATCCATGGCATTATAAAATTAGTTGGAATCCACGTAATATTATTTTAGCAGGAAAAGCAGGAGCCATTTTCTTGGAAGAGGGGCAACATAAACAGCAAAATTATTTGCAATTATTTGAGCATAATAAACAAATTACAATACCAAAACTTGGCGCCCTAGCTTATTATCCCAATCGCAATTCATTATCCTATATCAACACCTACTGCTTACAAGGTGTTAAAAATTTTGTTAGAACTACCCTTCGATATCCTGAATTTTGCAAAGGCTGGAATGTAATTGTTCAATTAGGACTTACCAACGAAACCATTTGGGAAAATAATGCACCAACCACCATTCAAGAATGGTTTTTAAAATTATGTGCCAACTCAGATTTTAAAAATAAATATGAGTTGTATATGCAAGATCCTACAATTGCTCAACAAATTAATTATTTATCCTTTACCAATAACGATGCCTTACCCTCTTTTGTAAACTCTAATGCTAGTTTATTACAATGGAGATTAGAACAAAAATGGGCGCTCTCACCCACCGATAAAGATTTAGTAGTTATGATGCACGAGATTGAATATACTTTTCAGGGAAAGCAATATTTAGTTCAAAGTGCTATGACTTTAAAAGGCATCGATGGCCATTATACCGCGATGGCTAAAACAGTAGGATATCCGCTTGCTATGGGGGTTTGCGCTTATTTAAATGGAGAAATTAAATTAACAGGTATTCAAATTCCAACCCATCCAGAAATATATATTCCCCTTTTAGAAAAGCTTTCTCAAGAAGACATTGTTTTTACAGATATAACCACTGAAATTTAAGCTTTAGGTTTTTCCCATTCATAATCAATTTGGCGTTTCTCTAAATTTGCAGAAATAACTTTGATATTGATTTTATCTCCCATGCTAAATTTGCGTCCTGATTTTAATCCTACCAATGAATAGCTTGATTCTACTAATCTAAAATCATCAAATTTGGACAAACTAATAATGCTCACAAGGCCCTCGCATTTATGTTCCACAGTTTCTACCCAAAAACCAAAACTAGAAACACCACTTATGACACCTTCAAAAACATGCCCGATATAGTCTCTCATAAACTCCACTTGCTTGTATTTGTTAGAAGCTCGCTCGGCTTCCATAGCGGCTCTTTCCCGATCACTACAATGAGCACATTTTTCTTCCATGCCTTGGTCATTTAATGGACGACCATCGATAACTGATTGCACCACACGATGCACTAATACATCGGGGTATCTTCGAATAGGAGAAGTAAAATGACAATAAAATTCAAAGCCTAAACCGTAGTGTCCAATATTGTTGGTAGTATACACTGCTTTTGCCATGGTTCTAATACCTAATTGTTCTAATACATGTTGTTCGGGTTTGCCCTTAGAAGCTTGCATTAAATCATTAAAACTATGGGCAATTTTTTCGGGACTACTTAAATCAAAAGGATATCCATGTGATTTAGCAAAAGCTACAAAGGGGGCTAATTTATCTTCGTTGGGTTGATCATGTACCCGATAAGGGAAAGGGATAGGTTCTTTTTTTAATTTTACCTGCCCCATTTTTTTAGCAATTAACTGATTGGCTTTTAACATAAGCTCCTCAATTAGTTGATGCGACTCTTTACTTTCCTTAACCGTAATGCCAGTTGGTTTCCCTTTTTCATCTAATGTAAAACGTACTTCTTGTGAAGAGAAATTAATGGCGCCATTGGCAAATCTTGATTTTCTTAAAGATTGTGTATAATCCAATAACCATAAAATTTCGTCTTGATGATCCCCTTTTTTGGTTTCAATAATTTCTTGTACTTGTTCATACGTAAATCGACGATCCGAATAAATAATTGTTTTACCATACCATTCATTTACTACTTTCTTATGCGCATTAAGCTCGAAACATGCTGAGAAAGTTAGTTTTTCTTCATGAGGTCTTAAAGAACATAATTCGTTGGAGATTCTCTCTGGTAGCATTGGATATACCCTATCAGGTAGATAAACCGAAGTGGCTCTTTCATAGGCTTCTTTATCAATAGAAGTTCCAGGTTGTACAAAATGACTCACATCGGCAATATGTACACCAATTTCAATATTCCCATTAGGTAATTTTTGAAAAGAAATAGCATCATCAAAATCTTTAGCATCTACTGGATCTATGGTAAAAGTTAATACTTTACGATAATCTTTTCTTTTAGCAATTTCTGTGTCCGAAATTTTATCTGATAATGTTTGAGCAAAAGCTAATGTTTCGGCACTAAAAGATAATTCAAATCCTGCTTCTGCCACAATCGATTTCATGGCTAAATCATTCTCTTGCTCTGGCGTAAATATATTAAGCACTTCCCCCTCAGGTTTGCGATTTGCTTTCTCCCAATGCGTTAATTTTACAATCACTCTATCTTTATCCTTTGCTCCATTTAATTTGTTAATGGGAATATAGATATCAGGCATGGGATAAATGGAACTAGGAATAAAAAAAGCATGTTTATCCATTACTTGCATAGTGCCAGAAAAAGAAACCTGTTTTCGTTTAATAACCTCGATTACCTTTCCTTCTTTTTTGCCCGAACCTTGTCTTATTTTGGTAATCTTTACGGCCACTTCATCTCCTTTTAAGGCAGTGTTAAAATCGGTAGGAAAAACAAGAATATCATTTTCTAAATTAGGTACAATAACAAAACCCATACCGGATTTAGCAATATCTAATACGCCTCGATATGTGGCTGCTAAATTAGATTGCTTAGTAGTTACGTGCTTTTTTACTTTTTTCTTATTGGGCATTTTCGGTGTTGTTAAAATTAGCTACAAATTCTTTCACTAATTTATTAAAAGCTGCTTCTCCATTAAATAAAAAATGGGGTTTAATGGGTAAAACATACATTGGTATATTGGTTAACTCCTCTGTGTATTTAACCAATCTAACTGCATCTTTTTCGGTGGTTAAGATTAATTTACTTTTGGCATCAATTTGTTCAAACTTTTCTTTTATTTCTTGCAAATCTTCAATGGAAAATATATGGTGATCACTGTAACTTAATTGATAATAGGTATGTGCATGTTCGTGTAAATAGTCTTTTAAAGGTTGAGGGTTGGCTATACCACAAACCAATAAAACTTCATCTCTAAGTGTTAATACCCATTCATCCGAGGGATTATAAATATGATAGGGCGTTTCATAAGCAATTGAGGTAAAGAAAACGGATTGATGTTGTTCAGGATATAATTTCTCAATAATTTCTTCTTGCTCTTCCACTGTTAATTGCGCAGGACATTTGGTGACTACAATGATATCAGCTCTTTTAGCCGATTTGCGTTCGTCTCTTAAATCACCTGTTGGGAAAAAAATGTCATCTACATATAAATTATTGTAGTCCGTTAGTAAAATATTATACCCAGCTATAATTTCTCGATGCTGAAAAGCATCATCTAAAATAATAGTTTGTAAACCGGGAACGTCCTGAATTAATTGAGGAATCGCTTCAATTCTTCTTTCACAAACTGCCACTGAAACATTGGGATGTTTAATGTGAAATTGCATGGGCTCATCGCCTATCTCTAGTGCAGTGGTTGTTTGGTTAGCTAAGGCATAGCCCCTTGTTTTTCTCTTATAGCCTCTACTTAAAGTGGCCAAATTAGTATCCGTTTCCAATAATTGTAATAAATGCTCCACCATGGGCGATTTACCTGTACCTCCTAAAGACAAATTTCCCACACAGATAACAGGAATATTAAAGGCAACTGATTTAAGATACTTCTTTTGATATAGCCAATTGCGTAAACTCACCACCCATCCATATAAAAGGGCAAATGGTAGTAGTAATACTCTAAAAGATTTTAAAAATAAAGTGTTAAAATTCATAAGTTTTCCAAGGCGTAATGCAATGGGTCAAAGGTACGTCAAATTCATGGGTATCTTGAATCCTATCAATGGGTTCAAAATAAGAGATACCCACTCTTAATTGCGTTTTAGGACTATTCGCTAAATACCTATCATAAAAACCTTTACCATAACCTATTCTATGACCTTCCAAATCCATTCCTAATAATGGAACAAGGATTACTTCCATTTGTTGTATCGTAATTTCATTAAAGGGTAAGGGTTCTTGTATACCCCATTTATTTAAACTTAGAGTTTCGGTTTCGGCATAAAATTTCATGCTAATACCATCCTCATTTATTTTAGGATATGCCATGGTAAGATGAGGCACAAAAGTTTTTAAATATTTTGCCAATAATAAAACATTAGGTTCATTTTTATCTTCCATGGGATAAAAACTACCCACGCAATCTATATAAGGTAAAGCAAAGCGCTGCCATTGTATGAGTATTAAATCATCTAACTTTAAACACTCCGAAGAATTGAGATTGTTTCGGAGATTCAAAAAGTGTTTTCTAGCAGCTGATTTTAACATAGCTCAATTTACTCAAAAAAGCTAAATATTGTAGTGCCATAGTTTCTTTTAAAACTAAAGCCAGGAAATAGTTCATAATCATTCCTTGGAGTATGCTCTAAAATAAAATAACCAGCGGCTGAGATAAGTTTTCGTTCTACAATAATTCTAGGCAAATCATCAATAGTATTTAGGGCATAAGGAGGACCAGCAAAAATAATATCATACTGTTCGTTGCAAGTATTTAAAAATTGAAAAACATCCATTCTTAACACATTCGTATTTTCAATTTTAATGGCCTCTATATTCTTTTTTATAAAATCGAGCATTTGTCCATCCTTTTCTACAATAGTTAAAGAAACCGCTCCACGCGAAGCCAGTTCATAACTAATACACCCTGTGCCTCCGAATAAATCTAGCGTTTTAGCCCCCTCAATTTGAACCCGGTTTTGTAAAATATTAAATAAGCCTTCTTTAGCGATATCGGTAGTGGGCCTCGTATATGGCATATTGGTGGGAGGATGTATTTTTCTGCCCCCATATTTTCCTGCAATAATTCTCATTAAAAAATAAAGTAAGTAGCAAATTGCTGATGAGGAGATGATTCAACATGTGTTTTTTCAAAATAGGGAGCTACCATATCAATAAAGCTTTCTTTATTATCATTGCTCCAAATACGAAGGGTTTGACCAGAAAGATCCTTTAATATGTTTTTTGCAACTTGTAAGATTGTGTACCCATTTTGTTCGGGACTTTCGATAGGGAAATAGGCTAAAAATTGAGTGCTGCCATCTTTAATTATATGTAAACAATATTGTTGTGTAAACAAATATAACTGTGTTTCGTTTTGCGACTTTTGCGCAGCTACATAGGTAGCATAATGCTTCCATTTTCCTGTTGGAAATGTTCTACTTAATAACGCACTTAAAGCATCTGGAATCGAGTATACAATTGTAATTTGATCATTAATGGAATTGTAATATAATTCTTCATCCTCTTTAATGCCATGTACAAATGACAACTCTTGTTGATAGGATAAAGTATTTTCTTGGGTTTGTTTTTTTGTAAGAATTACTCTTGATCCATTATATACAAAAAAAACATTTCTATAAAAATGATGAATTAGTTTTGAGTTATTTTGCAAGTATGCGATTAAACCACTCCAACCTTTTTGGTCTCCCCCGTTTTCGAATTGTTCAAATGCAATATATTCGTTGGTGATATTGTTTTTTACGTTAAAAACAATACTATTCTCATCCACAATTAAGTATAAATCCTCTACTTTATTGTTGGCTGTACTTTGCAGGTCGGAGTAAATGCCAATATTCTTTTTTGCCATAGTGTAAATCTAATGCAATGATATAAAAAAAGAGGCAGTTCTTTGCTAAAACTAATTGTAGATTTGCAAATATATGAGCAGTCATTCCACGACCCCGTCTTTACAGGTAAACATTAGTAGTAAGCAAATCCTTGCTATCTCCTTACCTATTGCGCTTGCTATATTAGTTCCCCAAGTAAATTTTGTAATTAATAATATATTTTTAGGTGCCTTAAGTTCTCAAGCATTGGCTATTGGAGGAATTACCGGGGTATTTTATCTCATTTTTGGAGTCATGGGACAAGGTTTAAATAATGGACTTCAAGCCCTTATTTCCCGTCGTGCGGGAGAAAATAGAATTGATGAAATTGGCATTTTATTTTCTCAAGGTGTAATTATCTCATTAGCGCTTTCGGTGATAGGCATTTCTTTCACTTATTTTGTAGTGCCTACCCTTTTTCATTCCCTATTGCATGATTCTGATCGCGCTAATACTGTTATAGAATTTTTGAAAATAAGAATTTGGGGGCTTCCTTTTTTGTTTATCTATCAAATGCGTAATGCTTTATTAGTAGGGACTAACCAAAGTAATTTTTTAATACTAGGTACAGCATCTGAAGCCATCTTTAATATCTTTTTTGATTATAGTTTAATTTTTGGTCATTTTGGGTTTGCCGCCATGGGATTAAATGGTGCTGCTTATGCCTCTATTATAGCCGAAGTGATGGGCTTACTCGTTATTTATTTAGTAATCCATTTTCAGAAAATTGGAGAACGTTTTGAATTATTTAAACACTTTAGTTTTAAGTGGCCTTATATTCAATTAATTCTCGTGCAATCTGCTCCCATTATGATGCAGTATATGATTAGTATTGTTAGCTGGGAATTTTTTTATATTTTAATTGAACACCGAGGAGAACAAGCTTTAGCAGTCTCTAATGCCATGCGAAATATATTTGGATTTTTTGGAAGCTTTACCTGGGCTTTCGCTGCCACTTCAAATACTATGGTGAGTAATATTATTGGACAAAATATGGAAGACAAAGTAATACCACTAATTCATAAAATAATGAAATGGAGCCTAGGTTTTGCATTGGCAGTTTGTATATTACTTAATGTATTTGCCCATCCCTTTTTATCCATTTATGGACAAGGGGAAGGTTTTATGCAGGAAGGTATTCCTGTATTAAGAGTAGTCTCTTTTGCTTTACTAATTATGTCAATGGCAACCATCTGGTTAAATGGTGTAACTGGTACTGGGCAATCCAAAATAAATTTAGCGATTGAATTTGTGGCTATTATTATTTATTTAATTTATGCTTATTTAACGATCGAGTATTTTCAACTCCCTATAACCATTGGATGGATGTGTGAAATTATTTATTGGATAACTTTACTTATCCCCTCTTACTGGTATATCAAATCTAAAAAATGGGTAGGAAAAAGAATTTAAATCCTGCTTTTTGTGAGTGATACCGACATATTCCCTTCTAATGCTTTAATATAAACTTGTGCTTTTGTAATTTGAATAGTAATACTTTGAGCTATCGGAAATTGTTCTAATAATGAAGTAACAATATCTTTAACTAGGGTTTCTAATAAAGGGGTAGGCAATTCCATTCTTGCTTTAACCAATTCATATACAGTAACGTAATCAATGGTTTGATGAATCGCTATTACTCCTTCGGAAGGAGGTGTAAACCTTATTGATAAATCAACTATAAAAGTATTTCCCAACTTTTTTTCTTCCTCATATAAACCATGATACCCGTAAAATTTAACTTGGTGTAATTGAATGGTCATGATATCAGAAGGCATACTAGTGTCCTTTAGCTGTTAAATATCTTTCCGCATCTAAAGCAGCCATACAGCCACTTCCTGCTGCAGTTACTGCTTGACGATAGTTTTTATCTTGCACATCACCTGCCGCAAATACACCTGGGATATTAGTTTTGGTAGTACCTGGTTCTGTTAAAATATAACCTGTCTCGTCCATGGTAATACATTCTTTAAAAATATCACTATTGGGTTGATGTCCTATGGCCACAAAAAAGGCACTCACAGGAATCTCGTGTAATTCGTTAGTTTTATTATTTTTAACACGAACTGCTGAAACAGTTTTTTCTCCTAAAATTTCATCCGTTTCCGTGTTAAAGTAAACTTTAATATTGGGGGTATTTAATACTCTATCCTGCATTACTTTACTTGCACGCATTTGATCTTTTCTAACAATCATATGAACCGTACTACACATTTTTGATAAGTAATGTGCTTCTTCGGCTGCAGTATCACCTGCACCTACAATCGCTACTTCTTTCCCCTTAAAAAAGAATCCATCACAAACCGCACATGCACTAACACCAAAACCATTTAAGCGCTCTTCACTTGGAATACCTAACCATTTGGCGCTTGCACCAGTTGAAATAATTACAGCATCTGCTTCAATGATCTTTTCATCATCTATCCACACTTTTTTTACCTCTCCACTAAAATCAACTTTAGTGGCTAAACCGTATCTAATATCTGCCCCCATACGTGCGGCTTGTTTTTCAAAATTCACCATCATATCTGGCCCTTGGATTCCCTCTGGGAAACCAGGATAGTTTTCTACTTCGGTAGTGATAGTTAATTGACCCCCTGGTTGAATCCCTTGGAATAATAGAGGTTTCATATTGGCACGAGCTGCATAAATAGCTGCTGTATAACCCGCTGGGCCCGAACCTATAATTAAAATACTTACTTTTTCTGTTTCCATAATAATTTCTTGCTTTACTAAATAATGCTTAAAAAAAAGCCCCGACAAAATTAATATGTTGGGGCTTTTCTATTATTGTTATTGATTAGCCCAAATAAGCTTTTAACGCATTGCTATATCTCGCCTTTTGTAAGCGTTTAATAGCACGTTCCTTTATTTGTCTAATTCTCTCTTTTGTTAAATCGTATTTAATACCAATTTGTTCGATAGTAACTCCGTTCTCACCATCTAAACCAAAATAAGCATTAACTATCTCTGCCTCTCTGGGACTCAATGACTTAAGTACTCTACGAATTTCTTCTCTTAAAGAATCTTTCATCACATCCTCGTCGGTATCGTCACCTCCTTCTAATAAATCACCCATAGCCACATCCTCCGCCTCATGTACTGGTGCATCTAATGAAGTGTGACGTGTATTTGATTGAAATATATTGTTAATCTCAGTTTCAGACATCTCTAAGATCCCTGCTAACTCTTCGGTAGAGGGCTCACGTTCATGCTCTTGTTCAAAAGCCATGTAAGCTTTGTTGGCTTTATTATAAGTACCAATTTTGTTTTGTGGCAAACGCACTAAACGACCTTGCTCTGCTAAAGCTTGCAAAATAGATTGACGAATCCACCACACCGCATAGGAGATGAATTTAAAACCCTTGGTCTCGTCAAAACGCTGAGCCGCTTTAATTAAACCCAAGTTTCCTTCGTTAATTAAATCCGATAAAGACAAACCTTGGTGTTGATATTGTTTAGCAACAGATACAACGAAACGTAAATTGGCTTGCACCAACTTATCTAAAGCACGTTGATCTCCCATTTTAATGCGTTGCGCCAATGTGGTTTCCTCTTCGGGATTGATCATTGAAATCTTAGAAATCTCTTGTAAGTACTTTTCAACCGCTTGCGAGTCTCTATTGGTAATCTGTGTAGCAATTTTAAGCTGCCTCATGCAAAGTATTTATTTAAATATAACGACGTAAACACTAAAATAGTATAGTGATGTCAGTCTGCAAAGGTACTATTTTGAAATTAATCTCCCAAATATTGATTCCTAGGCATTTATTCACTTTTTTTACCCCATTTTTGCCCCATTTATCTAAAAAAATAGGCTTTATCCCCTGTCGAGATTATCTTCGTAACATGATTGATTTTAGATCCGATACTGTTACAAAACCTACCCCAGCTATGTTGGCTTTTATGCAAGATGCTCCAGTGGGTGATGATGTATTTGGCGAAGACCCAAGCATTAACGCATTAGAAAAAATTACAGCTGCAAAATTTGGAATGGAAGCAGGTTTATTTTGCCCTAGCGGAACCCTTTCTAACCAATTAGCTATCAAAACACATACCCAAGCCGGAGACGAAGTCATTTGTGACGAACTCTCTCACATCTATCAATACGAAGGTGGTGGAATTGCATCCAATTCAGGTTGTTCGGTTAAACTACTCCATGGTAACCGTGGTCGTTTAAAAGCAAATCAAATATTGGCAGCTATTAACCCTGAAGATGTTCATAAGCCTATTAGTCGTTTAGTGAGTTTAGAAAATACAACCAATCGTGGTGGAGGGGCCTGTTATCAGTTTTCAGATTTTGAAGACATTCAAAAAGTAACTAAGGCTCATGGCTTAGCGCTTCATTTGGATGGAGCAAGATTATTTAATGCCCTAGTTCATAAAAATGAGTCCCCTTTGGATTATGGAAAAGTATTTGATTCTATCTCCATATGTTTGAGTAAAGGATTAGGTGCGCCCGTTGGAAGTGTGTTAATAGGATCGGCACCATTTATAAAAAAAGCCAGAAGATGGCGTAAGGTTTTTGGTGGAGGAATGAGGCAAGCTGGTTTTTTAGCAGCTGCTGGAATTTTTGCATTAGATCATCATGTTGATCGTTTAGCAGAAGATCATCAGCATGCCTTATTATTAAAAGACGCATTGGCTAAGAAAAGTTTTGTATCTGAAATTTTAGAAGTGGAAACTAATATTGTAATAGCCAGCATTGGTGAAAAATATACTGCTGCTAGTTTAGTAGCTGCTTTAAAAGAAAAAGATATTTTAGCCATCGCCATGTCACCCACTCAAATACGTTTTGTACTACATCTAGATATTACACCCGAACAAGTAGCTCGAACCATTCAAATAATTGAATTATTGTAGAAAAAAATAGACAAAAAATAAAAGTAAAGAAGATAAGAAATGTTAGAAAGAATTAATCCCACGACTACACAAGCATGGTTTGTATTAAAAAAACACCACGAAGAAGAAATGAGCAGAAAACACATGAGAGATTTGTTTGCTGCAGATGAAAATAGATTTGAAAAATATTCTATAAATACCCACGATATTTTATTTGACTACTCAAAGAATATAATTAGCGAAAAAACGGTTCAATTACTATTTCAATTAGCCAATGAATGTTCTTTACCTGCCGCAATTGAGGCACAATTTTCTGGTAAAGCAATCAACGAAACAGAAAACAGAGCTGTTTTACACACAGCTTTAAGAAATTTTTCAAACAATCCAGTTTTGGTAGATGGTCAAGATGTGATGCCTGAAATTAAAAGAGTATTAAGGCAAATGAAAACATTTTGTGATGACATTCATAGTGGCAAACACAAAGGATACACGGGTAAAAAAATTACTACCATTGTAAATATTGGAATTGGTGGAAGTGATTTAGGTCCTGTAATGGTTACCGAAGCTTTAAAACCATATTGGGTGCAAGGTATGCAAGTGTATTTTGTAAGTAATGTAGATGGTACACATATAGCTGAAACTTTGAAAAAAGTGAACGCAGAAGAAACTCTATTTTTAATTGCTTCCAAAACATTCACAACGCAAGAAACCATGACAAATGCACATACAGCAAGGTCTTGGTTTTTACAACATGCTAAAGACGAAAATCATATTGCTACACATTTTGTGGCGCTAAGCACCAACGAAAAATCAGTGAACGAATTTGGGATAGATAGTAAAAATATGTTTGAGTTTTGGGACTGGGTAGGCGGAAGATATTCTTTATGGAGTGCTATTGGTTTATCCATCGCTTTAACCATTGGCTATAATAATTTTGAAGCCTTATTAAAAGGTGCACATGAAGCTGACAATCATTTTAAAAACGAAAAGTTAGCACAAAATATTCCAGTGATCATGGCCTTATTGGGTGTTTGGTATACTAATTTTTTTGGTGCACAAAGTGAAGCTATCCTACCCTACGATCAATACATGCATCGATTTGCAGCATACTTCCAACAAGGTAATATGGAAAGTAATGGTAAATATGTTGATCGTAAAGGAACGGGAGTTAATTATGCTACGGGTCCTGTAATTTGGGGTGAACCAGGCACCAATGGACAACATGCTTTTTATCAATTAATACATCAAGGCACCTTAATGATTCCGTGTGATTTTATTGCACCTGCAGTAAGTCATAATCCCATTGGTGACCATCATGATAAATTATTAAGTAATTATTTTGCACAAACTGAAGCTTTATTAAACGGTAAAACCAATGTCGAAGTGGTAGCCGAATTAACCGCTGCCCAAAAATCTGAAAAAGAAATTGAATTTCTAGCTCCCTTTAAAGTGTTTGCAGGTAATAAACCAACCAACTCTTTCTTGGTAAAGAAAATTACACCCTCCACTTTAGGATTTTTAATCGCTTTATACGAGCATAAAATATTTACGCAAGGGGTTATTTGGAATATTTTTAGTTATGATCAATGGGGCGTGGAGTTGGGTAAACAATTGGCTAATAAAATTTTACCTGAATTAGGAGATAATGCTAAAGTAAGTGGACATGATAGTTCAACCAATGGATTGATTAATCAATATAAAAATTGGAAAAAATAATGTCGGAAAATGTTCGCATTCGACTAATAGAGCCAAGAGACAATGTTGACATTGCCAAAGTAATACGTGCTGCCTTAACTGAATTTGGCGCCAATAAACCAGGTACCGTTTATTACGATCCTACAACCGATGCTTTGTTTGAATTATTTAAAACACCAGGTTCTGTTTATTATATTGCCACCATTAACGATATTATTGTAGGTGGTTGTGGCATTTTTCCTACCGAAAATTTACCCAAAGGAACCTGCGAATTAGTGAAATTATACTTAGATGCATCCGCAAGAGGAACAGGACTTGGTAAAAAACTAATGTTACAATCCATGGCTTGGGCCAAAAATAATGGTTACACAGAAGTATATTTAGAATCTATGCCTGAACTATCTAAAGCTGTTTCTATTTATGAAAATGTAGGATTTACCAGGCTTCAACATCCACTAGGCAATAGTGGTCATTGTGGTTGTGATATTTGGATGCTAAAAAGCCTCTAACAAACTACCATTTATCTACTTCTTCCCCACTTAAATTATCTCCCTTACTCGCATGTGAATCACGCGCTGCTAAAGGAACTTTTTCGGTAATAGTTGAAGGATCAATATCTGGTTCAGTATCAGCCATTGGAGGAGCTGTTATGGATGCTGCTGATTCCTGTGACGCTAAAGAAACTGCTCCGGTATCAAGTGCGACACCTCCGTTTTCATCCGGCGCATAAACACCTTCTTCGTCATGATTAAAAGCATCAAAATCAAAATCAGGCATTAATTCTGTTTTCACATAATCTACTGCTTCATTTATCGCTTTTAAAAACTTATTAAAATCTTCTTTGTATAAAAATATTTTATGACGATCATAGCCATTATTATCAAAACGTTTACGGCTTTCTGTAATGGTTAAAAAGAAATCATTACCACGCGTAGCTCTTACATCAAAGAAATAAGTTCTTCTTTTACCAGCTCTAATTCTGGTACTATAAACACTTTCTATTTTTTTGTCGTTTTGTTCGTAATTCCCGTTATCCATAAATTCCTATCAATTTGTTCTCTAAAATATAGAAATAGATTGAAAATGAAAAATTTAAAAGGAAATTTTAATGTTCTTTATGAGTCTGTTGTAAATGATACAACTCGGCGTATAAGCCATTTTTAGCTAACAAACTTTCGTGGGTGCCTATTTCAGCAATTTGGCCGTCCTCTATATAGATAATGAGGTCAAATCGAAAACTATAAAAAATTCTATGCGTAATAAACAAGGTCGTTTTTTGATCAGTAAAAGCGGCTAAATTTTTAAGAATTGTTTGTTCTGTGTTGGCATCAACCGCACTTAAACAATCGTCAAATATATAAATTGAAGGTTTTTTTAGCAAGGCTCTTGCAATGGAAACCCTTTGTTTTTGCCCCCCACTTAAAGTAGTACCTCTTTCTCCAATCAGGGTAGTAAATTTATTGGGCAGGTTATTAATTTCATTAAGCACATGGGCAGCCGATGTTGCTTCAATTAGTTCATTTTCATTAGCCAACGCCTCCACTCCAAACTGTATATTGTTTTGTACCGAATCGCTAAACAAAAAAACATCCTGTTGAACATACCCAATGTTTTTCCTTAACTGTTGAATTTGATACTCTTTTATATTAATTCCATCTATTAATACCTCCCCTTGGGTTACATCATACATGCGTGTTAAAAGTTGCGCAATAGATGATTTACCCGATCCAGTCTTTCCTAAAATCAATACTTTACTTCCTGCAGGTATTTGTAAATTAAATTGGTCAATGGCTTTTATACCTGAATGAGGATAAGTGAGCTGTACATTTTTAAAATCAAGATTTCCTTTTAAACTGTCTGCTTCCAAAGCATTATTTGCATTGCTAATGTTGGGGACTATAGATAAAAATTCATTTAATCTTTTTTGTGAAGCCGCTGCTCTTTGAATCATACTGGCCGTCCAACCAATGGCACTTACAGGAAAAGTAAGCATATTAATATAAATCACAAACTCAATGATAGTACCCACTTTAGAAGGATCATGATAAGCTTGAATGCCCCCTAAAAAAATAGTAAGCAGCGTACTTAAACCTATCATAAAAGACATTGTAGGCGTATAAAAAGCTTCCACCCTTGCTAAACTTACCGCACTGCTACGATAAAGCTCGCTATTGGTTTTAAAAAAGCCCAACATAGCGGATTCTTGTACAAATGATTTTATTACTCTAATACCTGAGTAGGATTCTTGAGCATTGGTGGTAAGGTCCGATAACTGACCTTGTATTTGCTCACTTTTTTTATTGATAATACTATTTACAATATAAATGGTAATAGCTAATAAAGGTAAAGGAGCTAATACATACAAACTAAGTTTAACATCTTTACTAAACATGTTAAATAAGGTAAACCCAATTAAAGAAACAAGATTAATCAGATACATTAAAGAAGGTCCTGTATACATTCTTACCCTACTCACATCCTCAGACATACGATTCATCAAATCACCTGTGCTATGTGTTTTGTAAAATTCAGTATCCAGTTTTTGATAATGTTCGTATACTTGATTTTTTTGGTCATATTCGATATGACGACTCATTACGATAATGGTTTGTCTCATAAAAAACATAAAAACGCTTCTTATGATAGCCAACACTAATATGGTAATACTACAAAAAGTGATTAGCGAACTAAAACTAAAATTAAAATGAGATCCTATATGAGCAATTTGAGAAACGATTAAATCGGGCTGAATTTCACCTACAGGCTTACCTCCAGGTAATTTGGCTTGCACTAAACTCACCACATATCCAGTTATTTGAGGAGCCAAAACCGCCAAATAATTGGTGGCAATAACCAAGATAATTCCAGTAAAAAAGCGGAAACGGTACTTCCAAAAAAAGTGATTTAATGCCGACAATTCTTTCAAGGGTAAGTTTTTTGTAAAGATACATGGTAGTCAATTAATTAGCTACTTTGTTTACCCAGATAAAATACCCCTATTTTTTTGCATAATTGACCCTGAGTTCCTACATTTGCCGCGGAGAGATGGCAGAGCGGTCGAATGCGGCGGTCTTGAAAACCGTTGACTGTTACAGGTCCGGGGGTTCGAATCCCTCTCTCTCCGCCAAACACAAAAAAGGGGCTAAAAAGCCCCTTTTTTTATGCCCAAAAGGGCCTATAATTAGTTATTGCTGTATTCCTTCCCCATGAAAACTAACCGTTTTCACCATATTGTCATTAAAAAATAGCGTTGCCGATTTAGTAAAATTTCCAATAGCTGACCCATTAAACCCTAATACCACCGTCGCTATAGCACCAGGTGCAATGACCGAATTAGCAGTAAATTTGGGTGTGGTACAACCACAACCCACTTGAACATTAGTTAAAATAACAGGACTAGCACTAATATTTTCAATGCTTACAGTAAACTCAGTGGGTTTGCCAAAGGCAATTTTACCCATATCATAATTGTCGTTGGTAAACTTTAAAACCTTAGTAATATCTGTTTGTTGCGCATTTGCATTAAATACAATAGCAATAAGTAATAATGTAATTGTTAAGAGTTTATTCATAAGAACTATTTTAAAAATGGAAAGTTAGCTTTTTTTAATCTTCTAGTATACCAAATTTTCCCAACTCATAATCTTGAAATGCTTCCATGATTTGTTCTCTAGTGTTCATCACAAATGGTCCATGAGAAGCAATAGGTTCATTTAAAGGTTCCCCACTTAAAATTAACACAATACTTTTTTCAGTAGCTTTAATGGTAAAAGATACTCCTTCGTTGGCCATTAAAGCAAAATGATCTAAAGGAACATCTTCGGTACCATTTATTATTACTTCCCCCTCAATTACCAAAACACAGGTATTATAATGTGATGGAAATTGAATGGTGGCTTCTCCCCCCTTTTCTAATTTTGCATTTAACATATTTACGGGCGAAAAAGTACTGGCTGCGCCTTTTTGACTATTATATTCACCCGCAATTACCTCTATAAAACCACCTTCCACTGGCACTTTGGGAATACTAGCATTTTGAATCGCTTGATATTTAGGCGTACTCATTTTATCCTTGGCAGGTAAGTTTACCCACAGCTGCACCATTTGAAAATAACCACCCGTTTTACTAAATTCTTCCGAATGATACTCTTTGTGTAAAACGCCACTGGCTGCAGTCATCCATTGTACATCCCCTTGCTGAATAACGCCACCACCACCACCACTATCATGGTGTGCAACACTTCCATTGTAAGCTATAGTAACTGTTTCAAACCCACGATGAGGATGTACTCCTACGCCTTTGGGTTTAAAAGGACTCGGTGGGAAATGAAATTTAGAAGCATAATCTAAAAAAATAAAAGGATCCATTCTTTGCATGGTTAAACCATAGCCACTTGGTATAAAGTTATGCACTCTAAAACCATCACCAACATAATGTGGGGCTCTAGGAGCCAACACCATTTCAACATTTTTTACTGACATATCATTTTATTTTACGCGAACTTTTAAAACTAATTTTTTAATCATTCCTTCCCCTATCATAGGCGCATGCACATCGTTGGGAAAATAAATACCAAATTGACCCGGGTACAATTTAAAAAAGAAATCGGGTGCATCTTCATAAAACAACACATCTTTTTCACTATTATATTCGCCTCTTGGTTCTACACATAAATCTCTGCTCTTATACCCCACCGTCTCTACACCTGCATACACATATTGAATATCGATGTAGGTATTATGACATTCAAAATTAGCAATAGAATCTAACATAGGCACACCATTATCGGCAGCATGTATCACAAATAAATCATCGCCTTGTATTGCAAATTTACCATTTTTAATTTTTTCGGTGTCCAAAGATTTAATGTATTCAAAAGCCTTTTCAAAAAGCGGATGAAGGCTGGTATATTTATCTATTTGTGCAATTTCGTCGATAATCATATTAATTCTTTTTTTTAGTTTGTGTTGTTTCTGTTGTAGCCAATTCTTCTACCACAATTAAATCTTCTATATCAATACTCATAGGTAGTTGCCCTACTTTAACCACTGCTCTTTTTCCTTTAAATTCAATAACCTCACCCACTTGATAATTCTTTTTTAGTTTTACCATCGCGCCAACTATTATAGGCGCCTTAGTTTCTTTAAAATTTTTATCAACTTTCTTAGCTAACTTATTAATAACGATAGCGTCATTCTTTTTAAATAAAAGTTGATATAAGTTTTTCATTACTTCCTCTTTCTTATCCGATTTTTTCCAATCTAGCGCAATTTGTTTAAGCTTGCGCTCCATATCTTTTAAGTAAGTGAATTTTTCTTCGGCAACTCTGTTTTGCTCTTTTAATAAGTTTATCTGTTGGTAATACTTCTCTTTATCTAAAGTTTTTTGCAAGGATATTTTTAAAGTATCATTTTCTTTAATCTTTTTTATGAGTTCCTTGCGTTCGGCTTGCACCAATTGTAAATCCTGCTCCGTTCGATTTAATAATTTATCCAATTCAAAATGATGGGTATCAACTAATTTTCTTGCTCTATTTATTAAATGTTTTGGAAGCCCTATTCTTTCGGCAATAGCGAAGGTATAAGAGCTACCAGGTTTACCAATTACTAACTGATACAAGGGCTCCAGTTTAACTTCGTCAAATTGCATAGCTCCATTGACAATGCCTTTATTATGATTGGCCATTACTTTTAAATTTAAGTAATGTGTAGTTACAATACCTTGTGCATGCTTGTGAGAGAGTTCTTCTAAAATTACTTCGGCAAATGCCCCACCCAAATGTGGATCTGAGCCACTTCCTAATTCATCAATAAAAAACAAGGTTTTACCATTAGCATTTTCGATAAAATATTTCATATGCATTAAGTGACTTGAATAAGTACTTAATTCAAATGCTAAATTTTGAGTATCCCCTAACTGAATAAAAAGTTGTTTGTAAATTCCCATGGTAGATAATTCACTCATAGGCACTAACAATCCCGATTGCATCATTACTTGGTTTAAACCCAAGGTTTTCATTGAAACCGTTTTACCCCCTGCATTGGGGCCACTAATAATTAATATTCTAGCTGCATCATCTAATTCCAAATGTACCGGAACCGTTTTTTTACCAGATACTTTATTATACAAAAACAATAAGGGATGATACGCATTTATTAAATGTGTACTCGCTTTATTATCCAATTGTGGCATATTGCCATTCATATCAATGGCTAATAATGCCTTAGCTCTTATAAAATCATAAGTACCCACTATTTGGATATACGATAAAAGTAATGCCGAATAAGGTGCCAACTCGGCAGTTAAAGCCCTTAAAATTCTCTGCACTTCTCTGGTCTCGTCCTGTTCTAATTCATAAATCTCATTGTTAAGTTCAATGGTTTCTTCGGGCTCTATAAAAGCGGTTTTTCGACTATCACTCTCCCCATGAAAAAAACCTTTTACCTGGCGTTTGTACTCTGAAAATACTGCTACTACTCTCCTACCATTGCTAAAACTTTCATCGATATCGGCCGTATAACCCGACTTGGCTAACTTACTCACTACTTTTTCAAAAACGCGTTTCAAGGTTTGACGTGTTTTAAATAACTGGGTCCTTATTTTAGCTAAATCTTCGGATGCATTATCTTTTACCGCCCCTCTTTCATCAATAATCGCATCAATAGAATCTATTATTTGCTTTTCATAATAAGCATCTTTAATAACTTCATGCAAATTGGCATAAGAAGCTTTCCTTTCGGCATCAAACCATCTAAAAACCTGATGCATATGGTCGGCTAATTTTCGAACTAATAACCATTGTTCTCCTGTTAACTGAGCACCTGGAATTCCTAATAATTTTAAATCTTTTCGTGTATCTATTACAAAATCGGAAGGGAAATATTGATTAGCCGATTTTATAAACTTATACTCCTGTGTTTGTGAAAGGGCAGTTTGAATGTATTTTTGATGGGTATGAATACGCATTTCTTCGGCCAATTCCTTTCCAATAGGAGTTTGGCAATTATTCAATAAAATGGATTTTATTTTATCAAATTCTAACTGACTGAGGGCGTTTTCGGGGTATACCAGCATGCTTTTAAATAGGTTACAAATTTAGGCAAATAAACATTAACAGACCCTGAACAATTAACCTGCAAAATTGTTTTAATTTAGTACCTATAAATTAAGTATGAAACAATTAGTATCTATTTTAATGATTGCCTGTATAGTCTTTACAGCATGTGCACAAAAACCAACCCCTAAACTTAAAACTCCCCTATCTATGACAAATACTGAAACCATCACATTAGGCTCTGGTTGCTTTTGGTGTACCGAAGCCATTTACCAACGTCTTGAAGGGGTGGTTCAAGTAACGAGTGGTTACAGTGGCGGACATATCGAAAATCCAACTTATGAACAAGTTTGTGATAAAACAACTGGGCATGCGGAGGTTTGTCAAATAGTTTATGATACCACTAAAATTAGCTTAGATGATATTTTAGCAGTTTTCTGGAAAACACATGACCCTACTACCCCTAACCAACAAGGCAATGATCTTGGCCCTCAATACCGTAGTGCTGTATTTTATCATAATGAACACCAAAAACAAGTAGCCGAAAAATACAAAGCCGAATTAACGGCTGCTAAAGCTTGGGACAAACCCATTGTTACAGAAATTACCGCTTTTACAAAATTTTATAGCGCCGAGTCGTATCACCAAAATTATTACAATGACAATACCAACCAAGGTTATTGCAGATATGTAATTGGGCCAAAATTAGAAAAGTTTGAAAAAGTATTTAAAAGCAAACTAAAAAAGCAATAATTTACTCTCGAATTGTAAACTATTGCTATGAAAAAAATAACTGTATTTTTGGTTACCTTTTTTTTAATGGTTGCTTCATTACGTGCACAAACCGATTTTACCCATGCCGATACTTTAAGAGGAACTTTAAATGAAAACAGAGATTGGTTTGATATTTTACATTATACTTTAATTATCAATCCCAATATCGAACAACATAGCTTAGATAAATCTCGTGTAAATTGGACTGCAAAAGCTGTAAAAGCAACTTCAAATATTCAAATCGATTTACAGCAACCACTCGAAATTGATAAAATTGAATTTGCGGGTTTAATTCCAACAGGAAAAGGAAAGGAATTAGAATGGATTGGACACAAAACATTAAAATTCACAAGAGAGGGAAATACTGCCATAGCTATAATGGATACTAATATTGCCATTGGCACCGAATTTCAATTGGATATAACTTATCATGGCAAGCCACGTGAAGCCGTTCGTCCCCCTTGGGATGGAGGATGGATTTGGAAAAAAGACGCTAACGGTAAACCTTGGATATCGGTTGCCTGTCAAGGATTAGGTGCTTCTGTATGGTATCCTTGTAAAGATCATCAATCAGATGAACCAGACAATGGCATGGATATTTATCTTAAAAATTTTGAAGGATTAGAAAGTATTTCCAACGGTCGTGGCTATAGTTTTGAAGGAGAAAGAGAATCTTCGGCTCATTGGAAAGTACGCAACCCCATTAACAATTATAATATCATTCCTTATATAGGTGATTATGTTCATTGGTTTGAAAATTACAAAGGGTTAAAGGGTGATTTAAATGTGAGTTATTATAGTTTAAGAGAAGACTCGGCTAAAGCCCGTGCCCAATTTACACAAGTGCCTAAAATGTTAGCGGCATTTGAATATTGGTTTGGCCCCTATCCTTTTTATGAGGATGGTTTTAAATTAATTCAAAGTCCGCATCTAGGAATGGAGCATCAATCGGCAGTAGCTTACGGTAATAAATTTTTAAATGGTTATTTAGGACGCGATTTATCGGGATCGGGTTGGGGATTAAAATGGGATTTCATTATTGTACATGAAAGTGGTCATGAATGGTTTGCTAATAATATTACCACCAAAGATATTGCGGATATGTGGGTGCACGAAGGCTTTACCAATTATTCCGAAACCTTGTTTACCGAATACTATTATGGAAAAGAAGCAGGTATTGAATACAATTTTGGTAGTCGAAAAAATATAAAAAATGACCGACCCATTATTGCTCATTATGGTGTAAATGAAGAAGGCAGTGGTGATATGTATCCTAAAGCTTCTAGTATGATTCATAATATTAGACAAGCAATGCATAACGATAGTTTGTTTAGATCCATATTAATAGGGCTTAACAAAGATTTTTATCATCAAACAGTAACAAGTAAACAAGTTGAAAACTATATCTCTTTAAAATCAGGTATTAATTTTAGCAAAGTATTTGATCAATATTTAAGAACTATTCAAATACCTAGTTTTGCTTACAGTTACGACGAAAAAGAAAAAATTCTTACCTACCAGTGGAAAAATTGTATCGGCGGTTTTGACATGCCTATTTATTTAGACTTTCAAGGAAAATCTTATAGCTTTTTACCAGCCGATTACCAACCCCAAAAAAGATTAATTAAAGAAGCCAACTTTGACGTGAAAGCTTTTACTGAAAGAATTCAAAAATTATACTTGGTAAAAATTGAACAAGTAAGTTTGTAATTATGGTGCCGACACTCGGCCTAAACTATACAAACGTCTCTGCCAATAAGGATCGGCTAAATCACTGATGGTTACTCCCTGACTGGTAGAAGCATGTACAAATTTATTATTGGTTAAATAAATACCTACATGTGAAATGGTACGACGTCCTTCGGTTTTAAAAAAGATTAAATCACCTTGCTTTAGTTGATCCCAATTAATTTTACTGCTTTGTTCGTATTGCTCTGCAGCAGTTCGTTTTAAGCTTGTTTTGTAAATAGATTGCATTACATCCAAGGTAAAATAACTACAATCCACACAACCTTTAGAGTTTCCTCCTAAACAATAAGGCGTTCCCCACCATTCATCAATTTTTTGAAATAGTGGCATATTGGCTACTTCCTCTACAGCCACATCCATTTTTAAAGAATATTTTAATTGCAACCAATTGGCTTTCTCCACATCGGATAAATTAGCGGGCATTAAATCGTAAGTATTCGTAGTGGTTTTTACAGGTTCTTTTTCCTTTGTAGTTGAACTTCGTCTAATAGAAACACTCCCAGGGGTTACTGATATATTATCTAAAAATTCAATTTCATTATTTGAGGTAGATGAAAAAGTAGGATTTGTTTGCGCAACTGGCATCTTCACTTTACTAGATATTGACTTTAGGGTGCTACAACTTGATAGTCCCAGAACTAGTAATAAAAAAAGAAAGTAAGATTTAGATAGAAAGATTTTCATCGAAGGCAAGTTAAGCCCAAAAAATGATTTTTTGTGGAAAATTAGCCGCTTTTTAAGTGCCTGAAGATGCTAGATTTGGCGATATTTGTATACTTAGTCCCTATCCCAAAATGCCCATATTTTCACATTTACACGTTCATACCCAATACTCACTTTTAGATGGAGCAGCCTCTATTGATGGGCTTTATAAAAAAGCGATTAAGGATAATATGCCTGCAGTGGCAATTACCGATCATGGAAACATGTTTGGGGCATTTAACTTTGTAAGTCAGGCCTGGAAAAATACTAAAGTGATTGGTAAGGACGCAGCGGGTAAAGATATTTTAGCACCTGTGGTAAAACCTATTGTGGGTTGTGAATTTTACATGGTTAAAGACAGGCATCAAAAGGTATTTACCAAAGACGCCAAGGACGATCGTTTTCATCAGGTATTATTAGCCAAAAATGCGGTGGGTTATCAAAACTTAATAAAACTTACTTCCTTAGGCTATATCGAAGGTATGTATAGCAAGTACCCACGTATCGACAAAGAATTAATTTTAAAATACCACGAAGGAATTATTGCTACCACCTGTTGTATTGGTGCACATGTGCCACAATATATATTAAGACACGGTGAAAAAGAAGCTGAAAAAGAATTTAAGTGGTGGCTCGATATTTTTGGCGACGATTATTATATCGAATTACAAAGACATCAAATCCCTGAACAAGAAATTATAAATCAAACGCTTTTACAATTTGCCAAAAAGCATAAAGTTAAAGTTATTGCGACCAATGATAGCCACTATGTAAATGAAGATGATGCCAACGCACATGACATTTTACTATGCATTAATACAGGCGAAAAACAAGCTACCCCTGGTTTTGATGATTTTGTCAACGATGAAATACAAATTAAAAATCGTCGTTTTAAATTTCCGAATAACGAATTTTATTTTAAGACACAGGAGCAAATGATTGAGCTTTTTAATGATATTCCTGCTTCTATCGATAATACCAATGAAATAGTAGATAAAGTTGAGGTGCTTAATTTAAAAAAAGACATCCTCCTACCTGCTTTTCCTATTCCTAAAGAATTTCAGATTCATTCGGATGCCAATATGAATCAATGGGAATTTTTAAAACACATTACTTGGGAAGGTGCCCATAAAAGATATAATGAGATAACCACCGAAATACAAGAACGTATCGACTTTGAATTGTTTACTATTCAAACCATGGGATTTGCTGGTTACTTTTTAATTGTAAGTGATTTTATTAGAGCTGGGCGTGAGATGGATGTGTTTGTAGGTCCCGGTCGTGGATCTGCGGCAGGAAGCGTGGTGGCTTATTGTATTGGTATTACAAATATCGACCCTATAAAGTACCAATTACTTTTTGAGCGTTTCTTGAATCCAGATCGTAAGAGCATGCCCGATATTGATACGGACTTTGACGACGAAGGACGTCAAAAAGTGATTGATTATGTGGTTGAAAAATATGGTAAAGAGCAGGTTGCGCAAATTATCACCTACGGCACCATGGCAGCTAAGAGTAGTATTAAAGATGTTGCTCGAGTAATGGATTTGCCATTAGCCGAAAGTAACTTTTTAGCCAAATTAGTACCCGATAAACCAGGTACCGAACTAAACCGTTGTTTACACGCTCCTCTTACT
Organism: Bacteroidota bacterium; assembly: GCA_947452905.1. Lineage (GTDB taxonomy): Bacteria > Bacteroidota > Bacteroidia > Chitinophagales > Chitinophagaceae > Sediminibacterium. The sequence continues at coordinate 372,101 of CANGEP010000001.1, forward strand.
GCCAAAGAGGGTGAAAAATCATTAGCCGAAAAAGAAGTTTATCAGTCGGAAGATATAGATAATATAAAAAAGCTAAGAGAAATATATAAAGGCAATGATTTACAAGCAGCCGTATTACATGAAGCGGAACGTTTAGAAGGATCTATTCGTAACACAGGTATTCATGCAGCTGGTATAATTATTGCCCCTACCGACTTAACAGAAATTATGCCGGTAGCTACTGCCAAAGACTCTACACTTTGGGTAACACAAATCGAAGGATCTGTGATTGAAGAAGCGGGTGTAATTAAAATGGACTTTTTGGGATTAAAAACACTTTCTATTTTAAAAACTGCTTTAGAACTTATTAAACAAAATCATGGTATTAAAATTGATTTAGATACCATACCCCTAGACGACGAAAAAACTTTTCAACTTTACCAAAAAGGTGAAACCAATGCTACTTTCCAATTTGAGAGTGTGGGTATGCAAAAATATTTACGCGATTTAAAGCCTGATAAGTTTGCCGACCTCATTGCCATGAACGCCTTGTACCGACCAGGTCCTATCGCTTATATTCCCAATTTTATTGACCGTAAACATGGTCGTGAAGCCATCAGCTATGATCTTCCTATTATGGAAGAAATTTTAGCTGATACTTATGGTATTACAGTGTATCAAGAGCAGGTAATGTTACTCAGCCAAAAAATTGGTGGATTTACCAAAGGCGATGCCGATGTACTTCGAAAAGCAATGGGTAAAAAACAAAAGTCGGTGTTGGATAAAATGAAAGCACAATTTGTGGCCGGTGCTGTAAAGAATGGACATCCAGAAAAAGTATTAGATAAAATTTGGACTGACTGGGAAGCTTTTGCACAATATGCATTTAATAAATCGCACTCTACTTGTTATGCCTATGTAGCTTATCAAACAGCTTATTTAAAAGCACATTTTCCGGGCGAATATATGTCGGCTGTTTTAAACCATGCAGGCAGTATCGAAAAAATCACCTTTTTTATGGAAGAGTGTAAACGTATGGGCATAAAAGTTTTAGGTCCCGATATTAATGAATCTTTAAAAGGATTCTCTGTAAACAAACAAGGACAAATTCGATTTGGATTAGGGGGTTTAAAAGGAGTTGGTGAAGCTGCCATTGAAGCAATTATTATAGAAAGAAATAAGAATGGCCATTTTGAATCAATGATTGATTATATAAAAAGAGTTTTATCCCGTTCGGTAAATAAAAAATCATTAGAAAGCCTTGCTTACTCAGGAAGCTTTGATTGTTTCCCAGAATATCATCGTGCACAATATTTTAATGTTGCAGATGGCGACCGAACTAATGGATTAGAAAAACTTATACAATACGCACAAGCCACTCAATCTATGAGCGCAGGCACAACCAATACCCTCTTTGGCGACCTTCCTTCGGCCATGCATGTACCTGCTCCCAAATTAGCCCTTTGTGAAGAGTGGACTTTAACTGAAAAACTAGATCACGAAAAAGATATCACAGGCATGTTTATGAGTGGACACCCACTCGACCATTTTAATTTTGAAATGCGTCATTATAATTTTACCAATATCACCGATTTTAATGAGGTAAAAGACTCCTTAAGTATGCAACCTAATCAACTGGGTAAAATGTTTAAACTAGCTGGTTTAATTACAGATGTTCAACATCGTATTACTAAAACAGGTAAAAACTTTGGTTCCTTTGTGATTGAAGATTTTACAGGTAAAACTGACTTTTTATTATGGAGTGAGGACTATATTAAATTTCAAAATTATTTAGAAGTAGGACAAAAAGTATATATCAACGGGTCGTTCCGTAACAGATTTAATCAACCCAATAGTTTTGAATTTAAAATTCAAACCATGTCTTTGTTGGAAACAGTAAAACAAAATCAAACAAGATCGATTGAAATAAGTTTACACCCAGCCAACCTTAACGAAGACATTATTTCCTTTTTTGAAAAGAATTTAAAACAAAACCCAGGAAAGTCGTCATTTAAAGTGAATTTTGTAGAACCTCGAGAACAATTGGTGGCTAGTTTATTAACCATTGAAAAAGGGTTTTTGATGAACGACGACCTTGTAGAATTCTTAGACCAAAACCCAGATTTATCGGTAAAAGTAAACCTTGTAAGCTAGGCTAATTAAGGCTCCTATAATTTGTCCCCAATCAGGATAAATATTCGTGGAAAAGTAGACAGCTAGTTATTAAAGTTTGGAACTAATTTTGAATAGAATAATTCACAAAAATAAATTTAAATAAAATGGCATTAGAATTTACTGACGCAAATTTCCAAAAAGAAGTAATGGAAAGCGACAAATTAACGGTTATTGATTTTTGGGCTGAATGGTGTGGACCATGTCGAGCTATTGGACCCGTTATCGAAGAATTAGCAACACAATATAATGGTTCAGTAAACATTGGTAAAGTGAATGTAGACGTTAACCCTAACTTAAGCATGAACTTTGGTATCACTTCTATCCCAGCTATCTTATTTGTAAAAGGTGGGCAAGTGGTAGACAAACAAATTGGCGCTGTTCCTAAAGCCGTTTTGGACAAAAAAATCCAATCCCATATGTAACTGATTAAATCCCGCTTTTTAGCGGGATTTTTTTTAACTTCCCTTTTCAAACAAAAACCTATGGAAAGATTTCAGGGCCTTATTGGTGTAGTATTAATTTTAGCCATTGCTTTTTTATTCTCGAATAATAAAAAGAATATTAATTACCGTTTAGTACTAAGTGGCTTAGGGCTTCAGTTGGCCATAGGAATATTAGTACTTAAAATACCAGCAGTCACCAGCTTTTTCCAACTATTAGGTAGAGGCATGGGGAAAATTGAGCAGTTTTCTCGCCAAGGAGCGGCATTCGTTTATGCAGGTATTTCTGCTACAACGCCCACTGGCGTAGCCGATTTTGCGAATGGAGGTTTTGTTTTTGCATTTAATGTAACGGCCACTATCATTTTAGTTTGCGTATTAGTTGCCTTATTATATCACTTTAGTATCATGCAAAGAATTGTGGCAGTAATAGCCAAAGCCATGAATTTTATTATGCGAGTTAGTGGTGCTGAAGCATTGAGTAATGTGGCCAGTGCTTTTGTAGGACAAGTAGAGGCGCAAGTAATGATACGTCCTTATTTACCCACTATGACTAAAAGTGAAATTTTAGCTAGTATGAGTGGTAGCTTAGCTTGTATTGCTGGAGGTATTTTAATAGTATATGCCAATATGGGTGCTCAGGCAGGAATGGATTTAGCACCCAAATTAATAACTGCTTCCTTGATGGCTGCTCCAGGTGCCTTAGTGATTGCCAAAATATTATTCCCAGAAACGGAAGAATCTCAAACAATGGGAAAAGTTAAACTCGAAGTGAAAAGTCAATATAGTAATACCATTGACGCTATTACCCATGGAGCTGGAGATGGTTTTAAAATTGCCATGAATGTAATTGCGATGTTAATTGGTTTTATTGCATTAATAGCTTTGGTGGATTGGACATTATTAAAAATTGGTCATTTATTTAGTGCCAATATCGATTTAAGCTTAAACTACTTATTTGGCAAATTGTTTTATCCAATGGCATGGTCCATGGGTATTCCTAATGCAGATGTTCAAAGTGCTGCAACATTATTAGGTCAAAAATTAACTATTAATGAATTTGTGGCTTTTAAAAATTTAACAAGCAAGGTTGTGCCAATTGTAACCGAAAAGGGTTTGCTTATTGTAAGTATAGCCATTTGTGGTTTTGCTAATTTTAGTAGTGTAGGAATGTTAATTGGGGGTATTGGCGAATTGGCGCCTAGCCGCCGTAAAGACTTAGCCGAATTAGGGCTCAAAGCTTTATTAGCAGGTACCTTAGCTTCTTATTTATCGGCAAGTATTGCAGGCGTTTTAATTGGATAATTCGTAACTTTGTACCTTAATAATAAGGTAATGAATACGAGGAATATTGAAGTGATTATTGAGGCCCAAAAAGATGCTCAACTACAAACTATTGGAAATAAAGTTATACATAATGAACGCCTTTCATTTAATGAGGGCGTTTATTTATTTGAAAAAGCTTCACTACCCTATGTAGGTGCTCTTGCCAATTGGAAAAGAGAATCTTTACATGGCAATAAAACTTATTTTAATAAAAATTTCCATATTGAACCCACCAATGTTTGTGTGTTCTCTTGTAAATTTTGTTCATACTCCAAATTGTACGCGCACAAAGAGGAAGGCTGGGAATTAACCATCGATCAAATGTTGGATATCGTAAAAAAATACGATGGTAAACCAGTTACCGAAGTGCATATTGTAGGAGGGGTTCATCCTAAATTAACATTGGATTTTTTCTTACAATTAATGCGTGCCATAAAAGCACATCGTCCGGATTTACACATTAAAGCTTTTACGCCGGTTGAATTGGAATATATGTTCCGAAAAGCCAATGTAAGCACAAAAGAAGGAATGAGATTAGCCCATGAAGCAGGTTTAGATTCTTTACCTGGCGGGGGTGCCGAAATTTTTCATCCCGATGTTCGAAATATTATTTGTGCCGATAAAGCTACTGCCGATCAATGGTTAGAGATTCATCAAACTGCACATGAATTAGGCATGCATAGCAATGCAACACTATTGTATGGCCATATCGAAAAGTTTGAACACCGTATCGATCATATGGAACGCTTAAGGCAATTACAGGATAAGACAAAAGGATTTAACACTTTTATCCCTTTAAAATTCAGAAACGAAAATAACGACATGAGTCATATAGGAGAGTCTACCTTAGCCAATGATTTAAAAATGTATGCAGTATCTCGTTTATACTTGGATAATTTTGCACATGTAAAAGCTTATTGGCCAATGCTTGGTCGTGATGTGGCACAATTAACTTTGAGCTATGGGGTAAATGATATTGATGGCACTATCGACGATACTACAAAAATATATTCAATGGCTGGTTCTGAAGAACAAACTCCAGCTATGACTACAGAACAACTTGTAAATTTAATTAAACAAGTTAATCGTGTACCCATTGAGCGAGGCACTTTATATAATGTGATACAAGATTACAGCAACTATGAGTTTGCAGAAAACGAAATGTAATTGTTAAAACTAGCAGTAAATATTATACAAAAAGCTACACTACTGATAACATTTTCGGTAGCTTATTTATTTACTGAAGCTCAATCACCTACCAATACCCAGTTTTTAGAAAATTTTTTAAAGCAGCACCCCAAAGAGTTTGGCGATATAGTAGCACACCCTGATGAGTATCGTGTTCAAATTTATTATACTCAAATCGATCGTGATGTAAATAATACACCTCATTTTAAAGATTTTAGTTATCGACTCAATAACAATGAATATTTCTATCCTGCAAGTACAGTTAAAATGCCACTTGCTTTTTTAGCATTAGAAAAAATAAATAATTTAAAAATTCCTGGTCTTACCAAATCAACTGGTATGTATTATGATAGTGTGGGGGCAAGACAAGAAACCATCTATAACAATCCTTATGCAGAAAATGGCATACAAAGTATCGAGCAAGCCATTAAAGAAATTTTTTTAGTAAGTGATAACAATGCGGCGAATAGGTTGTTTGAATTTATGGGTCAAGAGGAGATACATCAAAAATTGGCCGACAAAGGTTATACCGATGCCTATATTAGAAACCGACTTGAACTAGGTCGTACCCAAGAAGAAAGTCGTCAAACCCAAGCTATAAATTTTTACAACGATGCTGGAAAATTAATTTATCATCAAGACGAACAATACAATAAGCAAGCCCTTCCCAATTACAACGCTTTTTTAGGAAAGGGCTATATGAATGGACAAGACTCACTAATTAATAAACCGCTCGATTTTTCTACTAAGAACCGTATTTATTTAAACGACTTGCATCATATTTTGCAATCGGTTATTTTTTACGATTACACCAACCCTAAAAAGAGATTCAACCTCACTAAAGAGGACAGACAATTCTTGCTCAAGTGGATGCATACTTTACCCACCGAATCCACCTACCCCACTTATGACAGTGCAGACTATTGGCCAGCCTATTGTAAGTTTATGTTTATGGGCTCAGAAAAAGGACAATCCCTACCTCCAAATATTAAGATATTTAATAAAGTGGGTGATGCATATGGCTTTTTATTGGATATCTCTTATATCATTGACACCGTTAACCAAGTAGAATTTATGGTAAGTGCGGTTATATATTGCAATAGCGATGGAATCATAAATGATAGTAAGTACGATTATGATAAAGTGGGCTATCCTTTTTATAAAAACCTGGGGCGTTTGCTTTATGATTATGAGCTAAAGCGCAAAAAAAATTATATGCCCGATTTTAGAAATATTCTTAAGTAAACTTACATGCGTTTGGCAATTATTTGCGAAATTTGCACTATCAAAATAAAATCCAATGATATTATCTTCTTTATTAAATCGTTTTAGTGAGCCAGAAACATTGAAAATGGCCAAATTAGGTCGTGAATTAAGAGCTCAAGGAATAGATGTAATTGATTTAAGTTTGGGTGAGCCCGACTTTGATACACCTCAACATATTAAAGATGCTGCTATAAAAGCCATCAATGATAACTGGTCGCACTATACACCAGTAGCTGGTTTTTTAGATTTAAGAGAAGCTGTTTGTGCAAAATTAAAAAGAGATAATAACCTTGATTATAAACCCGAACAAATTGTTACTTCAACAGGTGCAAAACAAAGTTTAGCGAATGCCATTTTAGCTTTGGTGGATGATGGTGACGAAGTGATTATACCTACTCCGTATTGGGTAACTTATTCTGAATTGGTTAAAATTGCGCGTGGTAAAGTCATAGAAATTAGAACAAGCACCGAAGCAAGTTTTAAAGCAACACCTGCACAAATCGAAGCGGCTATTACACCAAGGACAAAAGTATTTATGTTCTCTAGCCCTTGTAATCCAAGTGGTGCTGTATATACAAAAGAGGAACTTAAAGCCATAGCAGATTTATTTAAAAAATATCCTCATATTACTTTGTTATCGGATGAAATTTATGAGTACATCAACTTTGTAGGTAAACATGAGAGTATTGCTCAATTTGATGAAATCAAAGATCAAGTGGTTGTTATCAATGGCTTAAGTAAAGGTTTTGCAATGACAGGTTGGAGATTGGGTTATACTGCTTCAACAGTAGAGATTGCTAAAGCAATGGAAAAACTACAAGGTCAATTTACCTCAGGTACTTGTTCTATTACACAAAAAGCTGCTGTCACTGCTTTAGTGGGTGATTTAAAACCATCTTTTGAGATGACCGAAGAATTTACTCGTCGTCGTACCACTACTTTAAAATTAGTGAATGAAATGCCTGGTTTTAAATGTTACGCTCCAGATGGTGCATTTTATGTTTTCCCTGATGTGAGTTCTTATTATGGAAAATCAGATGGCACACAAACCATCAACAATGCTGCCGATTTTAGTATGTATTTATTAAACACTGCACACGTATCTTCTGTAATGGGAGATGCTTTTGGAGAGCCCAACTGTGTTCGTTTTTCTTTTGCCAATAGCATGCCAAACATCGAAAAAGCATGGGCAAGAATTAAAGAAGCTTTGGCTAAATTAAAATAAGCAAAATAACTAATTATATAAGAAGCGTTACTTTTGTAACGCTTCTTTTTTTATACGGCAATACATGAATGCAGAAAAATTTAAAATGTTTGAAAATCGATTGTTTAAAAATTATAAGCATCGATTAAAGCAGGCCAAGCGATTAAACATTAGTTGCTGGCGTGTGTATGACCATGATTTACCAGAGTTCCCTATTTGCATAGAAATTTATGAAAACTACATTTATATTGCCGAGTACAATCGACGACATTCTTTAAATGAAGAAGAGCATGAAATTTGGCTAAGCGAAACCAAAGGTATAATTAGTACAATTACTGGAATTGCTATCGAAAACATGTATTTAAGAGTGCGTAAAAGAATGGATCATAAAGAAGAGCAATACGAGAAAGAAACTGAGACGCCCGTTTCAAAAATTATCACAGTAAAAGAAAATAGATTACAATTTAAAGTAAACCTAACCGACTATTTAGATACCGGTTTATTTTTAGACCATCGTTTAACAAGACAAATGGTTCAAGCCGAAGCCAAGGATACTGAATTTTTAAACTTATTTAGTTATACCAGTTCATTTTCGGTGTATGCAGCAGCTGCTGGCGCTAAAACTGTTACCTCGGTTGATTTATCCAAAACCTATTTAGCTTGGAGCGAAGATAATTTTGAGCTCAATAAATTAAAAAATCCCGTTAATTACCAATTTATTCATGCTGATGTAAAGCAATATTTAAAATTATTACCAGCCAATAAATATGATTTAGTGGTAATGGATCCTCCCACTTTTAGCAATAGCAAAAGAATGAAAGACGTTTTAGATATTCAAAGAGACCATGTAGAATTAATTAATGATGTGTTAAGAACTATGAAACCAGGTGCAATTTTATATTTTAGTACCAACTTTACACAGTTTATTTTAGAAGCCTCCTTAATTAATAGTACCCATATTAAAGATATTACCAAAGCTACTACCCCTTTCGATTTTGAAGGCCGACTAAAACGCTGGTGCTATAAAATAATAAAGCCTTAGATTTACAAACTGGCTAAAATTTGTTCGTGAATGGCGAGTACCTGAGGTAACACTAAATGTTGATCATCATTTACAATTACATAATCACAGAGCTTCATTTTTATTGACTCGTCAATTTGATTTGCCATTCTTTTTTCCACTTCTTGTTTGCCGCATTTATCTCTTTGCATTACTCTATGTATTCTTAAAGATAAGGGTGCACTAACACCTATAATTTTAGAAACACCTTGGGTAGATCCAGATTCGAAAAACAAAGCTGCCTCTTTAATTACATAAGGTGAAATTTGAATAGCTGCCCACTCAGCAGCGGCTTTTATTGTTAGGGGATGAACCAATGAGTTTAGTATTGACAATTTAGTAGGATTAGAAAATACAATGGAAGCTAAATGTGCCCTATCAATTTGACCATCTTTGAAAGTAGCGGCCCCAAAATGCTGAATTAATTGTTGCGCAAGTGATTCATTTGTGTTCATAATTGTTTTTGCAGTTGCATCGGCATCAAAAATAGGAATCCCAATAGTGGCAAAAACTTTTGCTACTTGTGATTTACCTGCACCAATTCCACCTGTTAAACCAACAATAATTGACATACTTAAAGTTAGGTGAAAAGTAGAAACAAAAAAATCCGAAATCAGTTTCCAAGTAGGAACCCGATTTCGGATTTAGTAAAATTATGTTGGGATTATTTATTAATTGCCTGAGACCACTCTAAGCTAATGGAAGATCTTTCAATTTTTAAATAAGTGCCTGGGTTAACTTCTAATTGAACCGTATTATCTTCATTTACCTTGCTAATTACACCATGGATACCAGCAATAGTAACTACTTTATCCCCTTTTTGCATATTATCAATAAACTTCTTTTGTTCTTTAGCTTTTTTAGCTTGTGGACGAATCATGAAAAACCAGAAAACTACAATAATACCACCCAACATTACTAATTGGAAAGTACCGCCACCTTGTGGAGCTTGTAATAAAATTTGTGTCATTTGTTTGTGTTTATAATTTGTATAGCAAATATAATGTAAAGAAACTATTTAGCCTTGTGACTTACTTTTTGAATTTTACCTGAACCCACCAAGTCTTTGTGAATATTGTCCAAAATACCATTCACAAAATGACCACTTTGTTCGGTACTATATTCTTTAGCCAAATCGATATATTCATTAATGGTCACTTTAGTAGGAATGGTATCAAAATACATTAATTCACAAACCCCTAATCTTAACAAAATCATGTCGATTATTGCAATACGTTCAGGATCCCAGTTCTTTAGCGTTGGCTTAATAATATCTTCGGTAATGGACTTTTTGTCGATGGCTGTTTGTAATAAATCGGTGGCAAATTTCATTTTTTCGGCTCCCACTAAATCCAAGAAATTAAGCTGCGCTGGTTTTTGAATGTAGTTAAGCACAAACCCAATCATCATATCTCCTTCATCTTCCCAATTGGTAAAATGTTCGGTAATATAATCGAGCATGTTTTCAGAGCCTAAAATAAGGGTGCCAAAAATAAACTTTAAAATGTCTTTCTCTTTAGCCTTATCTCTACTTTCTTCTGCTATATAAGCTTTATACTCATTTGACTCAGTTAGCTGTCTAAATATAGTTTTAACTAAATCATTGTCAATCCATTGATGTGGCTTTACCTGTTCCAAAGCCTTCTTAAAAGCTTCAGATTCAATGGTTTGCCAAACTATGCTATTACCTGCAATTTTAATATTTACAGTTAAATCGGCTTGATTTGGAAGGTTTTTAGCGGCTCTTTGATTTGACTCCACTTCGGCATATAATGCCACTTGGTGAATTAGGTGAACCAAAAACACAAATAGATTATGTGTTTTGTCAAATTCCTTTTGTAACAAGGAGGTAGCGCTGCCTTGATTCTGTGTTTCTAACATGTACAAAACCTGCATTACTTTAATTCGGATGTTTCGACGGTTCATCATATTTATAAGAGCTATAAGGGGTGCAAATCTATCCATTTTTTCCGAAAAAACTGACATTTTAAGCATAGATTTGCTTCCCTGACTTAAAATGGTACGATAAACTGAAATTTTGACCTATCTACCTGCTTATTAGGCGCATGGCATGGTTATCGATACTATCAGGGTAAACCAATTATTTAATAATTAAAACAATAAAGTATGGCTAAGAGTACGGCTAAAAAAGTAAACATTACGCCTTTGCATGACAGAGTAATTGTTATGCCTGCCGCTGCTGAAGAAAAAACAGCTGGTGGTATCATTATCCCAGATACAGCTAAAGAAAAACCACAACGTGGAACTGTAGTTGCAGCGGGTCCTGGTAAAAAAGACGAACCTGTTTCTGTGAAGGTGGGAGACACTGTTTTGTACGGCAAATATGCTGGTACAGAAATCCAAATTGAAGGTCAAGATTTATTGATCATGCGTGAAAGCGATATTTTGGCAATTGTATAATTCCCAATTATCCTATTTAATTAATTAACGATAAAAACAAGTTTATATGTCTAAAATGATTTTTTTCGACTTAGAAGCGAGAAATAAAATGAAAAAAGGTGTTGACACTTTAGCCAACGCTGTAAAAGTTACTTTAGGGCCAAAAGGTCGTAATGTAGTTATTGAGAAAAAATTTGGATCCCCTTCTGTAACAAAGGATGGTGTATCTGTTGCTAAAGAAATTGATTTAGAAGATCCTATTGAGAACATTGGTGCGCAAATGGTAAAAGAAGTAGCCTCTAAAACTGCTGATCAAGCGGGTGATGGAACTACTACAGCAACTGTTTTAGCCCAAGCTATTGTTGGCGAAGGTTTAAGAAACGTTACTGCAGGTGCAAATCCAATGGATTTAAAACGTGGTATCGATAAAGCGGTTGAAAAAGTGGTTGCTAGCTTAAAAGCGCAATCTCAAACTGTGGGTAACGATACTAAAAAAATTGAACAAGTAGCTTCTATCTCTGCCAATAACGATAATGAAATTGGCAAGTTAATTGCTACTGCAATGGCCAAAGTGGGTAAAGAAGGTGTTATTACTGTAGAAGAAGCAAAAGGTACTGATACAACTGTTGATGTAGTAGAAGGTATGCAATTTGATCGCGGTTATGTATCTCCTTATTTCGTTACAAATAGCGAAAAAATGGAAGCTGAAATGCAAAACCCTTATATCTTAATTTATGATAAGAAAATTTCAGCGATGAAAGATATCTTACATATTTTAGAGAAAGTAGCTCAAACAAGTCGTCCATTAGTGATTATCGCTGAAGATTTAGAAGGCGAAGCAATGGCTACCTTAGTGGTTAATAAATTACGTGGCACTATTAAAGTGGCTGCTGTTAAAGCCCCAGGTTTTGGTGATAGAAGAAAAGAAATGTTAACCGACATTGCTATTTTAACTGCTGGTACAGTAATTAGCGAAGATCAAGGATTTAAATTAGAAAATGCCGACTTGACTTATTTGGGTCAAGCATCTTCAGTAACTATCGACAAAGACAATACTGTAATTGTAGGTGGTAAAGGTAAAAAAGCAGATATCACAGCACGTGTAAATCAAATTAAAGCGCAAATCGAGAATACAACTTCTGATTACGATAAAGAAAAATTACAAGAGCGTTTAGCTAAATTAAGTGGTGGTGTTGCCGTTTTATATGTTGGTGCAGCAACTGAAACTGAAATGAAAGAAAAGAAAGATCGTGTTGACGATGCTTTACATGCAACACGCGCAGCTGTAGAAGAAGGTATCGTACCAGGTGGTGGCGTTGCTTATATTCGCGCAGTGGCAAGTTTAGATAAATTAAAAGGTGCTAACGATGACGAGAATACAGGTATCCAAATAGTACGTCGTGCTATTGAAGAACCATTACGTCAAATTGTTAAAAATAGTGGTATCGAAGGTTCTATTGTAGTTCAAAGAATCAAAGAAGGTAAAGATGACTTTGGATTTAATGCTAGAACAGAAGTTTTCGAAAACTTATTTAAAGCAGGTGTTATTGACCCCACTAAAGTTTCAAGAGTTGCTTTAGAAAATGCTGCTTCCATTGCCTCTATGTTATTAACCACAGAGTGTGTAATTGCAGACAAACCAAAAGCAGAAGTAGCCCCTCAAGGTGGCGCTCCTGATATGGGTGGCATGGGTTACTAATTTTCAACTTAAGTGTGAACATAAAAAAAGCCTCAGCAATTGCTGGGGCTTTTTTATGCTTACAAAAGAATAAATTAATCATTTTTTGGTAAAATACAATTGATACCCTTTGGCTAATAATAATTGTGCAATACCATAGGTAAGCATGGTAACCAATCCAATATTTTTTATAGGTGTATGAATGGCCCAATCAAATTTATTAAAAGCCAATACTGTATCTGAGCTTATAAAAAACAACATCCCTGGAAACCAAAATAGTTTTGAAATTAAAGTTGCTTTGGGACTTCCTCCAGCATGAATGGCCATTAATGCAGATGAACAAATTAATGCCATATACACTAAAATGGGATAAATTAAAGTGCCCATGGCAGCTTGTAATTTAAAATAGATAAACACACAAAAAGAAATTAATAAAATAGTAAACACAATTAATTTTTTTGATTTGGGTTGTCCTACCCCATTAATTTTAGCAAACATTAAAATATTAAAAATATGCGTGGTCATAAATGCTAACATACCAATGATAAATAAATTTTCATAGCTTAATAACAAATCACCTAAAAAAGAACCGAACATAGCAAAAAGTACAAACCATTTTCCTTTCGGTGCGTTTTCGGAAAATTCTTGGGCACTTAAAAAAAGCATTAGGGTTGGCAACAATAAAATTTTACTTACAAATTGTAATTGACCATAACTAGATCCTAAAACCTGTGCATATAAGTGAACAGATAATAAAAGAATATAAACCGTAATACCCCATTTTTGAATACTTGTTTTCATAGCTAGTTCGTTAATTTGTAATTAAAAGTACGGGATGAGTCGTATATTAATGCATCCTTTAGTAAATTTGCGATATGATTAGCCCCGAAGAAGAGAAGTTTTTTTCACAATGGGAAGTTCAAAGAACCCTTCCTCACTATAAAAGATCGGCTTTTTTAAGAGGCTTAAGCTTAAGCCTCTTAGTTGGGTTATTGGTTTTGGTATTTTCAGAATTAGGTTGGTATGAAAGAGCGAATATGCAAGCCAATTCATGGGGTAACGAAATTTGGATCCTGATAGCAATCGTAGCTGCCTCCTTTGGATTTGCCTACCTTTATCAGCAATTTACAACCGAAATGAATGAACAAAGATTTATTGAACTCAAACAAATAAAAAACAAAAAATGACCATTTTTACTCAAAAATTAGCAAAAAAGAGCCTTTTTTCATCAATTTTAGCCATTTTTATCGCTTTTCTAGGTATTTTTACAATTTCAGCTTGTAGCAAATCTTCGGTTAGCGAATCTGAACAAATGATAAGTTTTGCCAAAAAGAACAGCATTAATTATACCACAGATGCTTCTGGCATCTTGTATGAAATAATTACTCCAGGAAATAACACTCATCCATCAGTAAGCAACACTATTACAGTTACTTATGTAGGAACTTTAATGAATGGTAGCCAATTTGATGCTGGTACCATCACTTATGGATTAAGTCAATTAATTCCAGGATGGCAGATTGCCGTTCCAAAAATTGGAGTTGGCGGTGAAATTAAAGTGTTAATCCCCTCTTCATTAGGATATGGATCAGCCGGTGCGGGAGCTTCTATTCCAGGCAATTCCCCATTGTATTTTGACATCAAGCTTACAGCGGTAAAATAATGCTGTTTTAGCCTCTATTTTCCCCTTGTTTCCATTATATTTGCCGACTAAAAATCAGTTAACCACACTATTATGCAACTCAAAGGATTAGTGCGCTTTTTTACATTTGCGCTTATTTTAATTTGTCTTTATCAATTGTCATTTACTTGGTTTGTTCGTAGTCACGAAAAAGCTATGGAAGCTAAAGCTGCTACTTGGGTAAAAAAGTTCCCTAAAGCAGAGCAGGTTTACCCTACCAACAAAGAAGAGCAATTGCTTTATAATGACAGCGTAAGTGACTTACAAAAAGCTTATTACAAGCACATTTTGGATAGCACAAAGGATACCAAACTTGCTTTTGGTTTAACCACTTATGCACGTGCAAAAGAAAATGAATTACAGTTAGGTCTTGATTTACAAGGCGGTATGAGCGTAACCATGGAAGTGGGACTTGACGGCTTAATTAAATCATTAGCCAATTACACAAAAGATGCCAATTTTAATACTGCTTTAAACAATGCAGTAATCAAAAAAGCAAACAGCCGTGCCGATCTTATCTCTTTATTTAGAGAAGAATATAGCCGCTTGAACCCAACGGGTAAGTTAGCGCCTTTATTTGCTACAAGAAGTAATGGCAAATTAAAGTTTGATGCCTCTGACGATGTGGTGGCAAACTATTTAAAAGAACAATCTACCATTGCCTTTAATAATACTTATAAAATTTTAAGAACTCGTATCGACCGATTTGGTTTAGCGTCTCCCAATATCAATCCTGATGCCACAAAAGGTATTATCAGCATTGAGCTTGCTGGTGTAAACGATAAAGAAAGAGTTCGTTCATATTTACAATCTACGGCTAACTTACAATTCTTTGAAGTATATACTTTAGAAAATAAAGATTTCCAAAATGCAGTTACTGCAGCGGATAAAGCGATTGAACTTAATATTGCCGGTATTACTGACACTGCTGCTAAATTGGATACAAGCAAAGCAGGCATTAACAAAAATCCATTGTTAAAAACAGTTCAGTTTACACAACCTTACCAATCTAAAAATGGTTCTTATGTATTCCCTGGCGAGATTGGCTATACCCTTAAAAAGGATACCGCTAAACTAAATGCTTGGTTAGCATTACCAGAAGTGAAATCTAAGTTCCCATCGAATTTAGTATTCATGTATGGTAAAGTTGAAAACGATGATCCAAAAGCAAAAGAGGTTTTACCTATCTATGCTATCAAAACTTTAGACAATGGTCAAGCCGAATTAGAAGGTGATCATGTGGCTAACGCAGCACAAGATTTTGATGAGCGTGGCAAAGTAGCTATCAAAATGAATATGGATAAAGTTGGTACCACTATTTGGGCTAAAATGACTTCTAAAAATGTGGGTAAGCCTTTAGCAATTGTTCTTGACAATATTGTATACTCTGCACCCAATGTAAATGATGCAATTACTACTGGTAATTCGTCAATCTCTGGAAACTATACTTTAAAAACTGCACAAGATTTAGCTGAAATTTTAGAGAGTGGTAAATTACCAGCTCCTGCTAAAATTGTACAAGAACAACAAGTAGGTCCAACTTTAGGTAAAGCCTCTATTCAAGGTGGTTTAATGTCTTTTGGCATTGCCTTCTTAGTGATATTCGCCTTAATGTTATTATATTTTAATACAGGTGGATGGGTGGCAAACATTGCACTTATTTTAAACTTATTATTTACCATTGGTATCTTAAGTGCTTTAGGATTTACTTTAACTGCCCCAGGTATTGCTGGTTTAGTTTTAACAGTAGGTATGGCAGTAGATACGAACGTAATTATATTTGAAAGAATAAAAGAGGAACTTACTAAAGGGAAAAGTTATCAAACTGCTGTTGCTGATGGATATAAGCGTTCAATGTCTCCAGTTTTGGATGCACACGTTACTACCCTTTTAACAGCTTGTATCTTGGCTTACTTTGGTTTAGGCCCTGTATTAGGATTTGCTACCACACAGATCATTGGTATATTATTATCCTTATTCTGTGGAATATTAGTATCTCGTTTAATTACTGACATTTACACAAGTAAAAATCGTCATTTCGAATACTTTACTAAAGTATCAAGAAGCATTTTTAAACATGCTACGTTCAAATTCATTGAATTCAGAAAATATGCATATGTATTATCTGCTGTTGTTTTGATAATGGGTATTGGATCCTTCTTTAACGGATTTGATCAAGGTGTTGAATTTGCTGGTGGCCGTAGCTATACAGTTAAATTTAAAAATGCTGTAAATATCGAAAGCGTTAGAGACGATTTAAAGAAAGTATTTAATGAAGCTCCAATTATTAAAACAGTTGACACTAAAAATCAAGTAAACATTACTACTTCTTATAAAATTAAGGAGCAAGGAAATAATATTGATCAAGAAGTAGAAGCCTTATTATTTAAAGGTTTAGAAAAACAATTACCTGCAGGTACGAGCTTTAAAGAATTTGAAACTTCTTATAAGCAAAGTTCTCAAACAGTATTGCCAACTATTTCTGACGACTTAAAAGCAGGTGCTACAAAAGCTACTATCTTCGCCTTAATTGCTATTTGTTTGTACATCTTTATACGTTTCCGTGATTGGAGATATTCTTTAGGTACTATATTCTCTTTATTACACGACGTATTTGTTACCTTAATTGTATTTAGCTTCTTAAGAAAAGTAGTTCCATTCCCACTAGAAATTGATCAGCACTTTATTGCTGCGGTGTTAACCGTTATTGGTTTCTCTATGAATGATACGGTGATTGTATATGACCGTATTCGTGAAGATTCTAAATTAATGAAAGGTTCAGATAATGCTTCTATCATTAATAGAGCCATCAATGAAACTTTAAGTCGTACGGTAATGACTTCATTAACTGTATTCTTGGTAATCTTAATATTATTCATCTTTGGTGGTGAAGTTACTAGAGGATTTGCCTTTGCAATGTTAATCGGTATTATTACTGGTACTTACTCTTCTATCTTTGTTGCGGCTCCAGTATTGGTTGACTTTGCAAAAGATCGTCCTTTAGGTCGTGAAGAAAGTAAAAGAAAAAAGTAATAACACTTACTTATAACAAAAAGGCCTCAATTTTCATTGAGGCCTTTTTTATGCAAAAAACGAATTTAAAATTAAACAGCGAATGAGGTTCCACAACCGCAAGTGCTAGAAGCATTAGGATTGGTAAAAGTAAAGCCGCGACTATTAAGTCCACCTTGCCAATCAATGGTCATTCCATATAAGTAAATCTGATGCGCCGCTTCCATGCAACAAGGTATGCCTTCAAAAATAAATTGTAAATCCTCCGCTTTGGGAACATCAAAACCTAAAACATAGGTCATTCCACTACAACCACCCCCTTTAACCCCTACTCTTAGACGTTGTTGTTGATCAAAATCGGGCTCGGCCATTAATCGGGCCAATTCCTCCACTGCATTGGCAGTAAAACTTACGGGCGTATTTAATAAAGTCTCTGTTGACATAGTTCTGTATTTGTCTACAAAATTACAATAAGTAGTTGATTTGCCGTTTTAATCCATTTCGAGAAAAGAAATATTATGTAAATTTAACCATGCAAGATAAAGTGAAAAAGACAGATAGTGGAATCCCTATACAAAAGGTTTATACAGCTACAGATATGCCCCAAGCCATCAGTGGTGATGAACTACCAGGTAGCTATCCCTATACTCGAGGTGTACAAGCAGATATGTACCGTGGTAAGCTTTGGACAATGCGCCAATATGCAGGTTTTTCGACCGCCGAAGAAAGTAATCAACGATACCATTTTTTATTATCCCAAGGAGTAATGGGCTTGAGTGTTGCATTTGATTTGCCCACTCAAATTGGATACGATGCAGATCATAGTTTATCCGAAGGGGAAGTGGGCAAGGTTGGTGTTTCTATTGGATCCTTGGCGGATATGGAAATTTTATTTAAGGATATTCCCTTAGATAAAATTAGTACTAGCATGACCATTAACTCTACCTCTTTTATATTATTGGCTTTTTATGTGGCTTTGGCCAAAAAAAGAGGAATTGATTTACAACAACTCTCAGGAACCATACAAAACGATATACTAAAAGAATATGCTGCTAGAGGTACTTATATATATCCGCCTAAACCTTCTATGCGCATCATTACCGATATCTTCGAATATTGCAGTACTCATTTACCTAAATGGAATAGTATAAGTATTTCAGGCTATCATATCAGAGAAGCAGGTAGCACTGCTGTACAAGAAATAGCCTTTACCTTAAGCAATGGTAAAGCGTATGTAAAAGCAGCACTTGATAAAGGACTTGATATTAATGTGTTTGGTAAAAGACTTTCCTTTTTCTTTAATGCCCATAATAATTTATTTGAAGAAGTAGCTAAATTTAGAGCTGCCAGAAAAATGTGGGCGCAAATAATGAAAGACTTAGGCGCCACTGACGAAAAAGCGATGATGCTTCGATTTCACACACAAACTGGAGGCGCTACTTTAACAGCACAGCAGCCCTTAAATAATATTAGCAGAGTTACGGTACAAACTATTGCCGCTGTTTTAGGAGGTACGCAAAGCCTTCATACAAATGGTTTTGATGAAGCCTTGGGATTGCCAACACAAGAAGCTGCGAGTATTGCTTTAAGAACACAACAGATTGTGGCTTTCGAAAGTGGTATTGCCGATACAGCCGATCCATTAGCAGGTAGTTATTTTGTAGAAAACTTAACTAACGAAATGGAACAAAAAGCACTGGAACTAATCCAACAAATTGACGAAATGGGTGGCAGCGTAACCGCTATTGAAACTGGATTTATGCAAAATAAAATTGCGGAGAGCGCTTATGCCTATCAAAAAAATATTGAATCCAAAGAAAAAATTATTGTGGGAGTGAATCAATTTACTACTCAAGATAAAAATGATATTCCCATTTTAAAAATTGACGAACACATTAGAACGCAACAAATAGAGAAATTACAAACTTTAAAATCTTCAAGAAACACCGAAAAAGTAAAAGCGAGTTTAGCAGCTATTAAAGAAGCGGCTATGGGGACTACTAATTTAATGCCTATTGTAATTGAGGCCGTTGAAAACTTATGTACCCTTGGAGAAATTGCCGATACCCTACGATCCGTATATGGAGAATATCAATCTTAAATTATCAATCAATACAAATAAAAAACATGCGTAAATTATTATTCACTTTATTATTAGGCAGCGCTATAATGAGCAATGCACAAGAACTACCTAAAAATTATGCCTCATTATTAAAAGAGGTAGAACCACAACTAATTAGCTGGAGACGCCATTTTCATGAGTTCCCAGAACTTTCAAATCGTGAAGTTAATACGGGTAAATTCATTGCAGAATTCTTAAAAACATTACCCAATGTTGAAGTACGTTATCCTGTTGCTAAAACAGGTGTGGTGGCAGTTTTAAAAGGAGGAAAACCAGGATCGGTAGTTGCTTTAAGAGCCGATATTGATGCACTTCCTGTATATGAAAGAGTAAACATACCCTTTGCCTCAAAAGTAACCACCGATTTTAATGGCCAAAAAGTAAGTGTGATGCACGCTTGTGGTCATGATTCACATACAGCTATGTTAATGGCTACTGCTAAAGTTTTATCTGCATTACAAAAAGAGGTCCCAGGCACAGTTGTGTTTTTATTCCAACCTGCAGAAGAAGGTGCTCCAGGAAACGAAGAAGGGGGTGCTCCATTAATGATTAAAGAAGGTGCTTTAGATAATCCTAAAGTAGATGCTGTATTTGGTATTCATATTTCAGCACAAACACCCGTAGGCACTATCAAATATAAATCCGGTTCCTTTATGGCCTCTTCTGATTGGTTTACGATTCGTGTTAATGGTAAAGGTTCTCATGGTTCTATGCCATGGGGAGGTGTAGATCCTATCGCGGCTTCGGCTCAAATTATTGAAGGATTACAACATATTGTGAGTAGACAATCCGACTTAACAAAAGCACCTGTGGTAATCACAGTGGGTACTATTAATAGTGGTGTACGATCAAATATTATTCCTGAATATGCAGAAATGTCGGGCACTATTAGAACCTTAGACAGTAAAATGCAAGAAGAGGTTCATGAAAGAATTAAACACACCGCAGAGACCATTGCAGAAAGTACCGGTGCAAAAGCGATAGTAAATATAGAAACTAAAACCTTAGTAACTTATAACGACCCTGCACTAGTTAAAAAAACAATTCCTTCTTTAATTAAAGCAGCAGGCGACGAAAATGTTTCAGAATCAACTTGGACTACCGGAGCCGAAGATTTTTCTTTTTATGCTGCCAAAGCCCCAAGCTTCTTTTTTAATGTTGGTGCTTTACCCAAAGGAACCGATCCTAAAAATTCTGCCCCACACCATACCCCCGACTTTTATTTAGACGAGTCTGGATTTATTGTTGGTGTGAAAGCCTTTACACAAATTGTTTTTGATTATAATAAAACAAAATAAAAATAAGTAGAAATTGAAAATAAAAAAAGTAGCACCTAATAAGTGCTGCTTTTTTTATATACTTTACTTTGTATAATTTCTTGCGCCAAATAATAAGCTACCAATTCTAACCATGGTGCTCCCCTTTTCAATGGCTAAAGCATAATCCGAACTCATACCCATACTCAAAATATTAAATTGTCCATGCGTAAATGCTGGTTGTGCTTTTTCAAAAATAAAACGAAGCCCTTCAAACTCTTTGGATAACACTGAAGTATTATTTGTAAAACTTGCCATCCCCATCAAACCTCTTATGCGCACATGCGAATAATTTACCAATCGACCGCTGTTTAAAAACTCATGAATTTCAGGTCCATCAAAACCAAATTTAGTTTCTTCGCTGGCTATATGAATTTGTAATAAACAATCAATCACTCTATGGTGCTTTGCACCTTGCTTATTTATTTCTTGTATTAATTTTTCAGAATCTACTCCATGAATTAAATGCACAAAAGGAGCAATATATTTTACTTTATTAGATTGTAAATGACCAATAAAATGCCATTGTATATCAGTAGGTAAGCTCGCCTGCTTGTCTACTAATTCCTGTACATAATTTTCTCCAAAAACTCTTTGACCTAAATTGTACAGAGCCAGAATATCCTCATTAGGTTTTGTTTTAGAAACAGCTACCAGTTCCACATGACTAGCGGATAAATCGAATTTTAATTTTTGATACCCTTCTATATTTACAGACATGGTGGCGGTATTTAACAAATACAAAAATACAATTTTAAAAGGGGAATTAACGTGTAATACCTCTGCCAATCACCATTTTTTGTATCTCGCTCGTACCTTCATAAATCTGCGTAATTTTTGCATCACGCATTAAACGCTCTACATGATACTCCTTTACAAAACCATAACCCCCATGTATTTGCACTGCTTCTGTACTAGCCCACATTGCCGTATCTGACGCATGTAGTTTTGCCATTGCTGCCGATACAGTATAATCTAAATGTTGATCTTTTTCCCATGCTGCTTGAAAACACAATAAACGGGCAGATTGAATTCGAGTAGCCATTTCTGCTAATTTAAATTGTATGGCCTGATGCTCATGAATTGGTTTACCAAAAGATTTTCTTTCTTTACTATATGCCAATGCTAATTCATAAGCACCTGCAGCTATTCCTAAAGCTTGGGCAGCTATCCCAATACGACCACCATTTAATGTTTTCATGGCAAAACTAAAACCAAAACCTTCCTCTCCAATTCTATTCTCTTTAGGCACAATCACATCTGTAAATGAAACAGAATGTGTATCTGAGCCTCTTATACCCATTTTATTTTCTTTAGCGCCTACTAAAACACCTGGTGTATTTTTTTCAACAATAAAAGCATTAATACCTTTAGGCCCTTTACTGGCATCTGTTTGTGCCATAACCAAATAAACACTTGCCGAGTTTCCATTAGTGATCCAATTTTTTACACCATTTAAAACATAATGATCTCCTTTATCAATGGCCGAAGTATGTTGGTGTGTTGCATCACTTCCTGCTTCGGGTTCACTTAATAAAAAAGCACCTATATATAAATTATTATCTTTTTTGCCATTTGCTAGAGGAACTAAAAATTTTTGTTTTTGGTATTCGTTACCAAAATGCTCCAAGCCCCAACATACTAAACTATTATTTACACTCATCGCCACACTCACACTTGCATCCACTTTACTAATTTCTTCCATAGCAATTACATAACTAATGGTGTCCATACCAGCACCCCCGTATTGAGTACTCGCCATCATACCTAAAAAACCTAGATCAGCTAATTGTACTAATTGTTCTTTTGGAAATTTTTGTAGTTCATCTCTTTCAATAACACCTGGTAAACATTGTTGCTGTGCAAATTCGCGAGCAGCTTTTTGTATCATCAATTGTTCTTCAGTTAACGCAAAATTCATACCTAATTATTTGTATAAATTTACACTAACATTTGTTAGTACAAAAATTTATTTACCCGATAGTTTTCTTTGTACCAATTGTAGTAAAACCGATTTATCGGCATCCGTCATGAACTTGGTGCTATCCTGTCTAAAATGTCTTTTAAACGCAAGAATGGAGGCTGTGGTATCTTTAATATCGTAGCCAAAAAGTGCAAGTGCCTGAGGTACATTTAAATTTTGATGAGCTGAAATAGAATCGGTTGGATTATACCATACACCGAAGCCATTTTCGGCTAAAGTTTTCCATGGAAAATTAATATTGGGATCTACTTTTCTACCAGGAGCAATATCACCATGACCCACAAAATTCTCAGTAGGTATTTTGTACTTGTCTTTTAAATTCGTCAATAAAACTAACAAACTACTAATTTGATTGGGTTCAAAGGGTTCATAACCATTATTGTCAATTTCAATTCCTATAGAACTTGAATTAATGTCGGTATTATTACCCCATTTGGCAACTCCCCCATGCCAAGCCCTTAAATAATCATTGAGCATATGATGAACAGAACCATCTTTACAAATAACATAATGTGCACTCACTTTTGTTCGCTCTAATGTAAAAGTGCGTAAGGTTTGTTCACAAGAATTTTGAGCCGTATGATGTATAATAACAAAATTAGGCTTACGTAAATCAAAATTAGTAGTACCCACCCATTGGGGAACATTTGCTACTTCAATTGGGTAAGGCTGTTCTTTAATTTGTTTTGATAATTGCCTTGCTTGCTTTTTATAAAAACGATTGGTTTCACGGTATTGAAATGAATTACATGCAATAAATGCAAACCCTATAAAAGTTACTACCGCAGCAATTCGAATCATTTTTATCATAACTATAAATTTACGCTTGGTTCTTGTTGACTTAAGCAATGAAAACTACCAAGACCCCAAATAATATCAGTAGAATCGATGCCCAATACTTCTCTGGAAGGAAAACAAGATTGAATAATTTGCATAGCTTTATCATCATTAGCACAGCGATAGGTAGGCACAATAATATGACCATTGCTTATATAAAAATTAGCATAGGAGGCTGGTAACATTTGATCTTCATATTTCACGTCGGCTGGCATGGGCAATTCCACAATATTTAAAGCTTTCCCATTAGCCAATCTCATTTGTTGTAACTCTTTTAAATTTTGTTGCAAGAGTGTATAATTTTCGGAAGCTTTATTTTCTTCGACCACTGTGACAACTGTATCTTCATTTACAAATCTAACAGTATCGTCAATATGGCCATCGGTATCATCTCCTACAATGCCTTCCGATATCCATAATACTTGTTCAACCCCATAGTAATTGCATAAATATCTTTCGATCTGATCCTGCGATAAAGTAGGATTACGATTGGGATTTAATAAACAACATTTTGAAGTTAATACAGTGCCAGCACCATTAAAATCAACAGAACCTCCTTCCATAATAATATTGGGATAAAATACAGGAAGGTCTAATGCTTTAGCGATATGAGTGGGTATCTCATCGTCTAAATCATAAGGAGGATATTTACCACCCCATGCATTTATATTCCAATCCACAATTGCCTTTGGCGCTTCGGTATTATTTCGAATTAAAAAAGAAGGGCCATGATCACGGCACCAGGCATCATTGGTAGGATGTAAATAAAATTGAACTTTTGTTAAATCCACTCCTGCTAACTCTAACATTTTAGCAGCTGATTGTCTCATTTTATCGTTCACCACATTGATACAAACTTTTTCAGTAGCCGAAACCACTTTTATAAATTCGCAATAAGAAGGATAAATACTGGCTATTTTACCAGGCCAACTTTCTTCTTTATGTGGCCAACTTAACCACATGGCATCATGTTTGGCAAATTCAGCTGGAAAATAATAACCTAATGACTTGGGTGTGGGCATACTACTTAACATCTTCGTCTAAATATCTTTGGGTGATAGGATCATAAGAATCGATACGACGATCTCTTAAGAATGGCCAATGCGTTCTATAACTATCCGATTTGTCGGTATCAATATCCACCACCGCCACTTCTTCCTCATCATGAGAAGCTTTGTATAATAAAGTTCCAAAAGGATTGCTTACAAAACTACCTCCCCAGAATTTCATTAAACCCTCCTGTTCTAATCCCACTCTATTCACACTAATCACGGGAACTCCATTAGCCACGGCATGACTTCTTTGAATGGTTTGCCATGCATTGTATTGTTCGGTATTGGTGGCTTCGTCTTGTGCAGTAGCCCAACCAATAGCAGTAGGATAAAATAACATTTCGGCACCCATAAGGCTTGTAATTCTTGCTGCTTCGGGATACCACTGATCCCAACATATAAGTACGCCTATGGTGGCAAATTTTGTTTTAAAAACTTTATACCCTAAATCGCCGGGTGTAAAATAAAATTTTTCATAATAAGCAGGATCATCCGGAATATGCATTTTTCGATACTTACCTAAATAGCTTCCATCTGCATCTAAAACTGCAGTGGTATTATGATATAAACCTTCGGCTCTTTTTTCAAATAAAGAAGCAATAATTACAATACCTAACTGCTTTGCTAATAAACCTAATTCATCGGTGGTTTCACCAGGTATAGGTTCTGCCAATTTAAAATTTTCATACGCTTCTACATCACAAAAATATAAGGATGTATACAACTCCTGTAAACATATAATTTGTGCCCCTTGCGCAGCAGCTTCTTTAATTTTTGTAATGGCTTTTTGTTTGTTCCCTTTTACATCAGCGGTACAAGACATTTGAACCAACCCTACTTTTACTATTGACATAAGCTACATTTATAAATTAAATGATTAGGTTTTATTTTGAATAATGGCATCAAAACTTTTTATGCCAATTATTTTTTGAGTAATGAATCCTTCTGCATAATCCACTCCAATTTGATGCCCTAGTTCTTTCGCACGTCCTTTTACAAATGCTAAAAAAGACTCCCCTGATATAAATGTATTAGGTTCGGTTGACTGTGGATCATAAAATTGAGAACTATGTGCTAAAATGGCTTCCATTTTTTTATCCATAAATTGACTAATGTCTACTACAAAGTCAGGTTTTAAATGACGTGATTGAATATAATGAAACACTTGTGTTGGACGCCACGCTTCTTGAGGAACTCCATTATGGGTAGTTTGAATCTTAGACAAGCCCGACAAGAAACATGCATCCACTACTAATTGAGCTCCTCTTCCATGATCCGGATGACGATCTTCAGGTGCATTACAAATAACAATGGATGGCTTAAATCGACGAATAGTTTCCATGACAGCAAATTGGTTCTCTTTATTATTCTCAAAAAAACCATCTGCTAATCCTAAATTTTCTCTTACACTCACCCCCATCACTTCACTGGCTAATTGTGCTTCTTTTAATCTTTGAGAAGTGGTACCTCTTGTACCCAACTCCCCTTTTGTTAAATCAATGACCCCCACTTTTTTACCTTCGGCAATAGCACTTAATAAAGTACCTCCACATCCTAATTCAATATCATCGGGATGGGCGCCAAAAGCAAGAATATCTAGAGTTAGCATTTTAAAAATTTATGTGAACAAAGGTAAGTATTTATAAGACGGTTTTCAACAAAAAACCCTTTCTTACAAAAGCAAGAAAGGGTTTAATAGTTTTATAAAACTTCACTCTTATAAGGAGCTGATTTTTACTTTTTCTTAGCGTAACGCTTGTTGAACTTATCAATACGACCAGCAGTGTCCACTAACATGTTTTTACCAGTGTAAAAAGGATGTGAAGTATTAGAAATCTCCAATTTAATAACTGGATATTCTTTGCCGTCTTCAAAAGTGATAGTTTCTTTTGTTTGAGCTGCAGATTTACTTAAAAAAGAAGTTCCGTTACTCATGTCTTTGAAAACTACAAAACGATAATTTTCTGGATGGATACCTTGTTTCATTATATGAATTTTTAAGGAAGCACGGTTTTTGCCGTGCAATTATTTAATAGGACGCAAATTTAGGCTAAATAGGCCTTTTAGCCAAATTTTTAGCTCTTCATATTGTCAAACTGAAGCGGAAAACCTAGGTTTCCTGCTCTACAAGTAGCTATAACATCTTGTAAATCATCAATTTTCTTGCCTGTAACCCTAACAATATCATCCATAATGGCTGCTTGTACCTTTAGGCCACTATCTTTTATTAATTTAACTACTTTCTTAGCATCCTCTTGCTTAAGGCCATTTTTTACTAAAACATCCTTCTTAAAAATCTTACCACTGGGTTGCGCTTCTTTTGAAAAATCAAAAGCACTTGGATCAATCCCTTGCTTTATGGAACGGCTCAATAAAACATCTACAATTTGCTGAATTTTCATCTCCGACTCCGATTCTAATTTAATTACATAATCTTTCTTATTTAATTCAATAAGCACGTGTATAGCTTTAAAATCGAATCGATTAGTAATTTCTTTTTTAACCACATTCACTGCATTATCTAAGGTCTGAACGTCAACACTACTGGCTATGTCAAAGGATGGCATAAAAAATATTTTAAAGGTTAGAAATGGTTTTAGGAAACCACTTTTTAGATTGAATAATAAAAATAAGTCCTAACAAAATTAAGAGAATAGATATTAATTCTGCTTGTGTTGGCTGAAAAGGTAAGGAAGCAATTCTGTTATTTACCCTAATTTTTTCGATCATAAATCGCTCCCCACCAGCAAAAATCATATAGATACCCGACAAAATACCTGGCTGGGTAATTTTCTTTCGAAATGACCACATGATGAGAAAAAGAGCAAACATGATTATTATTTCATAAAGCGTTGTAGGATAAACAGTTAGAGGTAGTTGATTACAATAAGCCCCCTCGCACCCTGGGATATGCACACCTTCATTTAATACATTATGTGGGTAGGTATATGCCCAAGCCCAATCGGGGATCCAAGTAAATGGTTTAGGATTAAAATTGGGAATACCCCAGTCACCATCACCACTCATATGACATCCAATTCTTCCTGCAGCATAAGCAAATAACATAGTAGGTGCCATCGCATCTGCAAAATGAATAACACGAATTTTATATTTACGTACATAAAAAATAATGGCAATGGTGGCTAAAATTAAACCACCATAAAAAGTTAACCCACTAAATGAAATAAGAGAGCCTAATGGATCTTTAATAAGATCATCTATATTTTCTAAATTATGGAAAATCTTTGCTCCCAAGAAACCCCAAAGAGCTGCTTGTAAAACTATATCACCTACTCTTTCATGTGGCCAAACGGTAAAAACTTTGGTTGCTGGTTTTGCTAATTTTGCTTTGTCTTTTTCTCTCCATTTCAAATATGTCATTAAAGCACCAATCAAAATACCCGCTCCGATATTTCCCTGTGCCGACAAAATATAGGACTGAGCATTGCTAATGGCATCCCCTTCTAAAAAAGCACCTAAAATTTTATACCCAAACAAAAATCCAAAAATAAAATTGGTAATTAATTCACCCATAGTAGCTGGTTCACCCAATACAAAGCTTTCCTCTATTGGGTGTAATTCACCTAAGGATTCTTTGCGTTTTAATTCACTATATAATACATATCCTGATGCCACGAAAGCCAATGCCACAAAGAATCCGAACGAATTAATTAATTTTAGCCAATGAAAATCTAAACCAAATAAATCCTTTACTAAATAATATAAATTAGGATACATATTTTATACAAATTGAATAATGCAATGTTAGGTAGAATTATTGATTTAGCACTAAAAAAAAGGCCACACTAGAAAGTGCGGCCGTATTTTACTAACCCATCTAAAAACAAAAACTCTTTATTATCTTTTATTAATTACAATGTTGGTTAAACAATGAAATTAAATGTTGTGCGATCACTTGAGCGGGAGTGCCTTCGATATGATGTCTTTCGACCATACTTACTAACTCTCCATTTTTAAATAGTGCGATGGCAGGTGAAGAAGGAGGATAAGGTAAATGATACTCTCTTACTTTATTTACCGCTTCTAAATCAAACCCAGCAAAACTAGTGGTGATTCTATCTGGTTTAACAGTTGCATTGGCAACTGCCATTAAAACACCTGGACGACAAGCACCAGCTGAACAACCACAAACCGAATTAATCACTACTAAAGTTGTACCATCATTCTTAATTGCATTATCTACTTCTGATGCTGTTGTTAAATCTTCAAAACCATTATCAACTAATTCAGCTTTCATTGGTAAAACTATCTCTGCAGGGTACATATCTTCTACTATTTGACTCAAAATTAGGGATTTTCAAAATGCCTTACAAATTTGTTTTCAAGACATTTTGGCGCTTAACTTTAAATTAACATAGGCTAAATGGGCCATAATGGCCTAAAAAAGGCCCTAAAATCGATTTAGGGCCTTTTTTAATATATCTTATGTTTTGACTATCGAAGGTAGCCAAGAATCTTTAACATCGATTGTGCCGACTGCTCTTTAGCATATACCCAATCCACCAACTTACCTGTTTTTGGATCTTTTTCAACAATTACATGCTTTGGTGAAGGGATCAAGCAATGTTTAATACCACCATAACCGCTAATTTGATCTTGATAAGCACCAGTATGAAAAAAGCCAACATATAAAGGTTCAGAGTTCTCTCCTGCTTTATCTTCTTGTTCAGCATCTTTTAGTTTTGGTAAGAATACCTCATTAATATGTTCCTCAGAATCATAATAATCATGACTATCACAAGTAATTCCTCCTAAAACTACCCTTTGATAATCATTCTCCCATTTATTTACCGGCAGCATTAGAAATTTCTCTCCAATACCCCAAGTATCAGGAAGTGTGGTGATGAAGGATGAATCAATCATATACCAACACTCTCTATCGTTTTGTTTTTTCTCAGCCAACACTTTATAAATATGTGCCATACTCTCTCCCACTGTGTAGCTTCCAAATTCTGTATAGATATTGGGCATGGGTACTTTCGCTTTCTTACATGCTTTTTTAATATTTGACACAATTTCATTAATCATGAAACTATAATCATATTCAAAACCCAATGAATGCTTGATAGGGAAACCACCACCAATATTAATTGAATCTAATTCGGGACAAATCTTTTTTAATTGACAATAAAGGTTAATAATTTTATTTAACTCCGACCAATAGTAGATATCATCTTTAATACCTTTATTTAAAAAGATATGTAACATTTTTAATTGAAACTTATCTTCATATCCTTCAATTTCATCTACATAAAATTCTAAAATATCTTTTGCTCGAATCCCTAAACGTGAAGTATAGAAAGGAAAACTAGGCTCTTCCTCGGCTGCAACACGAATACCCACTTTAAAAGGTTGCTTGGCATTACGTTTGTAAAATTGCAACTCCTCCACATTGTCTAAAACAGGAATTACATTTTTAAACCCTGAATTGATAAGCTTAGTAATACGGCTAGTATAAGTTTTTTGCTTAAACCCATTGCAGATAATAAAAATATCTTTATTTATTTTACGACGCTTGTATAATTGATTTATGATTTCTATATCATAAGCAAAGGAAGTTTCTAAATGCACATTGTGCGATAAAGCCTCTTCTACTACAAACGAAAAATGAGAACTTTTTGTACAATAACAATAATAGTATTGCCCTTCGTATTTGTGTTTTTTAAATGCTTCTGCAAACATTTTTTTAGCCTTATTAATTTGCATACCAATTTTAGGTAAATAAGTAAGCTTTAAAGGCGTTCCATGTTTTTCAATAATCGCTTTAAGATCTAAACCATTAAACTCTAAATAACCATTGTCATTTACATCAAATCCTTCTTGTGGAAAGTGAAATGTTTGGTTTACCAAGGAGGTATAGGTATTGTTCATTCTTAACCGGGGTTGTTAACTGTTATTTTAAGAGCACAAAAATAGTTCTTTGAACGGATATTACGACTGATTTTTGAGGGTAATCAAATAAAACAAAATGCCCCCATTTATGGAGGCATTTTGTTTTATAAAGCAAGTAAATTATTTAACTGATTGAACTAAAGCTTTGAAAGTTGCTGGCTCGTTCATTGCTAAATCGGCCAATACTTTACGGTTTAAATCAGAACCTTTTTTAGCTAATAAGTTAATGAATTGGCTATACGTTAAACCTTCTTCTCTTACTGCGGCGTTAATACGAGCAATCCATAAAGTACGGTATTCACGCTTTTTTAATTTACGACCTACATAAGAGTAAGTTAAACCTTTCTCTAATACGTTTTTGGCAACGGTATATACGTTTTTACGCTTACCATAAAAGCCTTTGGCTTGGTCTAATATCTTTTTTCTTCTTGCTCTAGATGCAACGGCATTTTTTGAACGTGGCATAATTAATATTTTTTTGAATCTACGTCTAGTAAGACTTTGACTCGGTTAATTTAAATGATGGTTAACTGAATAAATTAATCGGATATTATCCTTTTAATCTTAATAAACGTAAAACGAAATCCTTGTTGGTTGAACCTACAAGACCTTTCATTCTCATAGCTCTTTTACGCTTGGTTGATTTTTTAGTAAGGATGTGTCTTTTGAACGCTTTTTGGAAGGTGATTTCACCAGTTCCAGTAACTTTAAAACGCTTCTTTGCGCTTGAGTTAGTTTTTACTTTTGGCATTATTATAATCTTAACGATTACTCCCTGCTGGCGGTCTTGCACGGGCGAGACACTTTTTGAGCCATGTGGGAAATGGACGGCGAAGGTAGTTCAAATAGGATATATAGCAAAGAAAAAAGCCTCCAAAATGAAGGCTTTTGTTAAAAATTAGGTTGTTGGCTTCTTTTTACCCCCCGTTTTAGGCTGAAAAATGGCAAACATTCTCTTTCCTTCTAATTTAGGCATACTTTCTAAGGTTCCCGCTTCTGCTAATCTTTCGGCAAATTTTAATAAAAGTAATTGACCACGATCTTGGAACATGATCGCACGACCTTTAAACTGAACATAGGCTTTGACCTTATTCCCGTCTTGTAAAAATTTTTCGGCATGCTTGGCTTTAAAATCAAAGTCATGATCGTCGGTACCTGGCGTAAAACGAATCTCTTTAATTTCTGATTGCTTTGAGTTCGCTTTCATCTCTTTTTCCTTACGCTTTTTCTCGTAAAGAAACTTTTTATAATCAATCACTTTACATACAGGAGGATTGGCTGTTGGAGATATCTCTACTAAGTCCAAACCTTGTTCTGCAGCGATTTTGAGCGCTTCTTGTGTGTTGTAAACTCCTACGGTGATATTATCACCTACTAATCGTATTTCTGGAACTCTAATTCGATCATTAATACGATGTTCTGGTTCTTGTTGTCTTTGAAACCTTGGGTTAAATCTGGGTCCTCTGTTCGGTAATGCCATTAATTGTGTAAACGTTGTTGATGTGATGTAAAGATAGTTAGTTTATGCTTCCGGCGCCATTCTTTGTGCAATTTCTTCAATTACCTGTGAAATAAACACCGATTTATCCATCATACCAAGGTCTCCCTTGCCCTGACGACGCACAGAAAGTTTACTTTCGGCTACTTCTTTCTCGCCAATTACTAACATATAAGGCACTTTCATCATTTCGGTATCTCGGATTTTCTTGCCAATTTTTTCATTTCTGTCATCCACTTCCACTCTCACCCCTGCTTTCTTTAATTCGGCAAATACTTCCTGAGCATAAGGCATGAACTTGTCACTGATGGGTAATACTTTCACTTGTAAAGGAGCTAACCAAACTGGGAATTTACCTGCATAATGTTCTAATAAAAATCCAATGAAACGTTCATGCGTTCCCAAAGGTGCGCGATGTATAATTAACGGAGACTCAGGCTCGTTATCCTTGTTAGTGAAATTTAAATTGAAGCGTTTTCCTTGAGCAAAATCGACCTGGTTGGTGGCAAGTGTAAACTCTCTGCCAATAACACTCCAAATTTGAACGTCTATCTTTGGGCCGTAAAAAGCACCCTCATCTTGGACTTCTACAAAGGGGGTACCTGTTTCAATTAATACCTCACGCACCATGGCTTCGGTTTGTAACCATAGCTCCGGTTCGTTAATATATTTTTGGCCTAATTTACTTGGCTCATGTAAACTTAAGCGCATTACGTATTTATCAATACCAAAGATTTTAAAATACTTAAGGTACATTTCATTCACTGCCTTAAACTCTTGTGCAAATTGTTCTTTGGTACAATAAATATGCGCATCATTCATATGTAAACAACGTACACGCATCAGCCCAAATAATTCCCCCGACTGTTCATATCGATAACAAGTACCATACTCCGCTAAACGAAGCGGCATATCCTTATAACTTTTGGGTTCGGCATCAAAAATTTTATGGTGATGCGGACAGTTCATCGCTTTTAGATAATATTTAGTACCATCTAATTCCATGGGCGGGAACATACTATCTTGGTAATAAGGAAGGTGGCCACTGGTAATATACATGCTCTCTTTGGCAATATGTGGCGTAACTACACGCTTGTAACCAGCTGCCTCTTCGGTTTCTTTGGCTAATCGCTCCAACTCTTCGATAATGATAGTACCATTTGGCATCCACAAAGGAAGACCTGGTCCCACATCATCATCCATGGTATAAATACCTAATTCTTTACCAAGTTTGCGGTGATCTCTTTTTTTAGCTTCCTCTAACATTAACAAGTACTCATCCAATTCTTTTTGATTGGGGAAAGTAACTCCATAAACTCTTGTTAACATTTTGTTTTTCTCATCCCCTTTCCAAAAAGCACCAGCAATATTGGTAATCTTGATGGCTTTAATGGCACCTGTATTGGGAATATGAGGCCCACGACACAAATCGGTAAATTGACCTTGTGTGTAAAAAGTTATGGTACCGTCTTCTAAGCCAGACAATAAATCCAATTTATATTCATCTCCTTTTTCTGTAAAGTAAGCTACCGCTTCTGCCTTTGACATTTCTTTGCGTATATAGGCATTGGCTTGCTTTGCTAACTCATTCATCTTTTTTTCTAAAATGGCAACATCTTCTTCTTTTAATGTTTTGCCCCCTAAATCTATATCATAATAAAAACCTTTTTCTAAAGCGGGTCCCACCCAAAATTTAGCACCAGGAAACTGAATTTCCACCGCTTCCGCTAATAAGTGAGCCGAAGAATGCCAAAAAGTATTTTTACCATCTGCGTCGTCCCAGGTTAATAATTTTAAAGCCGCATCGGAATGAATTGGACGCGTAGCATCCCACACTTCACCATTTACAGAAGCTGCCAATACTTTTTTTGCCAAGCCTTCGCTTATAGATTTGGCTATGCCTAAAGCAGAGATACCTTTTTCATAGGATCTAACTGCACCGTCTGGAAATTGAATTTGAACCATGTTTTATATCTAAATAAGGTTGCGAAGATAACAAAAAAGCACTTCTTTATACATCAAAAACTACAGGGATTTATGCTTAAATTTGTTGAATGCGTGCATTTTACAATATTCTATCTCTGTTATTTTTATGCCAGCCCCTATTTTCTCAAGAATTAACGGGCCAATGGAAGGGATATTTTACGCCTAATGCCGAGTTAAATGGTAAAATATACAATTATGAGATAAACATTAAAGAGTCCAACACTCATGAAATTATAGCAAATACCCTATCTCGATTTACCGCTTTCTCCTTAGCTAAAGCAATCGCCAAAGGCAGGCATAATTTAAATACCCATCAAGTGAGTATCGAAGAGACAAAGTTTGATAATGTTAAATTAGAATCGGCCACACAGGCTTGTTTGATGACCAATTATTTAACACATAGTGAAATTAGAGGATTCGAAATTTTACAAGGAAATTACACTTCTATAAACACGTTAACAGGCAAAGATTGCGGTGGTGGAACAGTATATTTGGAACGCGCTTTACCAGTGGTAAAAATTAAAAATAACAAAGTTGTTGTTACACCTACTGACACAAAACAATTGGCAAAAAACACCAATACTCAGAAAAATAATACAGCAGGTAAAAAAATAGCCACTACTGATATAGTTATGGATAAACCAATTAATGGTAATACTAAGACTATTGTCAATGAAAAATTATTGCCTGAGGATTTAGTGGTTGAAAATAAAAATCCCATTATAACAAAAGCTATAAAAGAGGAAGCGAAAGAATCTAAAGACCCCATTGATCTTGAGCCTATGCCTTGGCTATTAATTAGTAGAGAAAATAAACTAGTAAAAAAGATTATCACCCATGAAAAAAATATAAGTATCGATTTATATGACAATGGTACCATTGATAATGATACTGTAATTGTATTTGATAACCGACATTTAATAGTTAATAAAAAAAGGTTGGGTTATAAAGCCATTCACTTTGAAGTAAACTTTACCGACAATCAAAAAACACACGATGTAATTATAGTAGCACATAATATGGGGTCTGTTCCTCCTAATACGGCATTGATGGTGTTAAAAGAAGCAGATAAAAGGCAAGAATTATTTATTACATCTACCAACACAGAAAACGCAAAAATAATTATTGAATATCAAGCTCCGAAAATAAATTAAGGAGCCTGCAATAGATGAGTTGCTGTATAGATGTTTCGGTCTTTATTGTTAAAAGGATTCTTAGAGGTTTTTACATTATTCACCCAAAATATATCTTTCTCATTTAGTTGTATTTGAAAAATATAAATATTGGTTTTTTGATACCCGATACTACCCAAGAAGTTAAGTAAATTAAGTGTACACATTTGAAACTGAGTATTAATTTCGGTCATCTCTTTTTCTTGTAAAAGTGCCTCAAGTTCATTACTTAAATTTGACAAACCCCCTATCCAAATAGTTTGTGTAAGTGAATCGGTATCGGTATTTTGAACTAATAATGTATCTGTGGTTGCTTTTAATTTTTGCACAGCAGTATATATGGCTAAAGTGTCTTGGCTACTCATTGTTGTTTGCAAAGTTTGAAAATCACTCCATATATAAAAAGCTTTTGTGTCCCAAATCCTTTGATGATTGGAAGGCTGATAATCACCATATTCAGCACTTCGTTTTGAAATTTCTGGAGCAGAACAGGCGAATACAAATAATAAGCAAATAAACAATAATAGCTTCACTGTTGATATTTTTTCAAATTTATGCATAAATAGACAGTTCTAGATAGTAACTTTGCGCTCTGAAAGAATAAAATATGTTAATAGGTTTACAAAATGTGACATTTGAATTTGGGGCAAGAGTTATTGTGAGTGAAGCCACTTGGCATATTCAGCCAGGTGAAAGAATTGGCTTAATTGGCTATAACGGTACTGGTAAATCAACAATACTTAAATTATTAGTTGGCCAATATACCCCTTCTAAAGGAACCGTTGAAAAAGGCAAGGATACCACTATTGGTTATTTACATCAAGATTTATTAAGTTTTGATACAAGTGAAACCATAACAGAAGTGGCACTGGGCGCTTTTGAAAGGGTTCGTGAACTAGAAAAAGAAATAGAACAATTAGGCATAGAGTTGGAAGCCAACCCAGAAGACAATGATATTTTAATAAAATACACCGACGCCTTACACGAGATAGATGTATTAGATGGTTATAATATTAATCACAAAGCAGAAGAAGTATTACATGGCTTAGGTTTTAATATCAAAGATTTGGGTCGTCCCTATAAAGAATTTAGTGGAGGCTGGAGAATGCGTGTATTATTAGCCAAAATGATTTTACAAGCACCTGATGTACTATTATTAGATGAACCTACTAACCACTTAGACTTACCAAGTATTGAATGGTTAGAAAAATATTTGATTCATTATAAGGGCAGTGTGGTTATTGTAAGTCACGATAAATTTTTCTTAAATAAAATGGTAAATAAGATTGTTGAAGTGTACCAGCAACAACTTAATTTTTATACGGGCGACTATGAATACTATGAAGTTGAAAAAGTACAAAGAGTAGAAATACAACAAAGAGCATTTGAAAATCAACAAGATTATATCCGTCAGCAAGAAAGGTTTATTGAAAGATTTAAAGCCAAAGCTTCTAAAGCAGCACAGGCGCAAAGTATTCAAAAAAGACTTGACCGCTTAGATGTAATTGAAGATGTTCAAATAGAAAGACCCAATATTAAAATCAATTTTGCAGTTGATAAAACACCCGGCAAAGTTTTAGTAGACTTAAAAGGTATCAGTAAAAAGTATCCAAATGTTGATATTTTAAACAATGCTTTTGCAGAAATTGAAAGAGGCGATAAAATTGCTTTAATTG
Source organism: Bacteroidota bacterium (assembly GCA_947452905.1). Lineage (GTDB taxonomy): Bacteria > Bacteroidota > Bacteroidia > Chitinophagales > Chitinophagaceae > Sediminibacterium. The sequence continues at coordinate 409,066 of CANGEP010000001.1, forward strand.
GTGCCAACGGTAAAGGAAAATCTACGCTTTTGAGAATTGTAGCAGGCATGGAAAATTTTGATGGAGAAAGAGTTTGGGGGCATAATGTTGATGAAAGTTTTTATGCACAGCATCAATTAGAATCGCTCAATTTAAACAATACCATTTTACAAGAAGTTCAAGAGTGTGGCACTAAAAAAACCGATCTTGAATTACGTGCATTATTAGGTTGCTTCTTGTTTGGCGGTGATGATGTAGATAAAAAAATAAAAATTTTAAGCGGGGGTGAAAAAGCCAGAGTTGCGCTAACCAAAACCATCATAAGTAAAGCCAACTTTTTAATGCTGGATGAGCCTACCAACCACTTGGATATGGCCACGGTTGAATTATTGGCAGAGGCTTTAACTAAATACGATGGAAGTATTATTTTAGTTAGTCACGACCGTTATTTTATTTCTAAAACTGCCAATAAAATTTGGGAAATTGAAGACGAGCAAATTATTGAATTTAAGGGAGGCTATAATGAATGGGCAGAATGGAAAGAGCGTATGTCTAAACAAAAAGGGGCTACTCCAGAACCCGTTAAAGCCAAAGCAGTTGTAGTTGAAAAAGCACCTACCCCCGCTCCTTCCGCCCCAACTGCTATTGATAAAGATTTACAAAAGCAAATACAAAAGTTACAAAAAGCAATTGCACAAATTGAACACAATATCGAAACCCTAAATAAGGAAAAAGCCGATATTGAATTACAAATGGCCGATCCTGCTATTTATTCAGATGTTCCTAAATTTCAAGTGATCGAAAAATCTTACCACGACAAAAACGCACTCATTCGTTCGATGAACAAAGAGTATGAAATTGCCTTTAATGATTTAGTAGCGTTAGAGAGTAAATAAAATTTATTTTAAATACTTATCCAACCAGCGACCTTGTTCGTATAATAAATGCAATAAATTTTCTTTCCCTCTATATCCGTGTGCTTCATAAGGTAGGTATACAAAACGTGCAGTTCCCCCATGACCTTTTATAGCAGCATATAAGCGCTCACTATTGATGGGGAAAGTACCTGTATTATCATCCATCTCTCCGTGTGTCATTAATAAAGGAGCTTTAATTTTATCGGCATAAGCAAATGGACTCATGGCTAAATATAAATCAGGTGCTTGCCAAAAAGTTCTCTCTTCATTTTGAAAACCAAAGGGTGTTAAGGTTCTATTATAAGCACCACTTCTTGCAATACCTGTTTTAAACAAACTAGTGTGTGCTAATAAATTGGCCGTCATAAAAGCACCATAACTATGCCCCCCCACAGCCATTCTGCTTCTATCTCCTACACCCATCTCCACTAATTTATCTATAGCAGCGGCAGCATTTAAGGCGAGTTGATTAACAAAGTCGTCATTAGGTTTTTTATCAGGAGAAGTGGCTACAATTGGCATTTCCGCATTGTCTAAAATAGCATACCCTTGCGTTACATAAAATACAGGAGACCCCCATGACAACATTGTAAATTTATGTTGGTTACCTCTTATTTGACTAGCGTCTGCCGAATTCGTGAACTCTCTGGGATAGGCCCAGATTAAAGTTGGCAAGGGCCCTTGTTTAGCTTTATCATACCCTTTTGGCAAATACAAATCGCCTGTTAAATCGATACCATCTTTTCGCTTATATTTAATTTTCAGTTTAGTCACTCCCTCCATCGAGGTGTAAGGATTTTTAAATTGAGTGATTTGCGAACTGTTCAATAATGATGCTCCAGTCTTGATAAAATAATTAGGCACCTCTTTTTCGGTTTCTCTTCTTGTTAATACACGTAAATTATTTATATCTAAAACATCAACAACATATTCAAAACAATCTTCGCTACAACGCCAAATAATTTCTTTACTTTTTGTAACTAAATTAAATTTAGCTAAATAAGGTAAATCTCCTTTTGCAGATGCTCCAGTGGTATTGTTAAACAAAATATTTTGACCATTATCTATGGCTGCAATAACTTCCTCCCCATATTTATTTTTAATGGTTACTGGGGTACCAGGATTATTGTATAAGTCGGTACTGTTGCCTTCATATAAAATAGACAAAACACCCGTTTTACTATTATAATTACTTACTGTATATTGTTGTTTTGATCTTAAGTTCTCCGACACTAAGGCTAAATCATCATTGCCCCATGTTACGCGAGAGAATCTTGTTTTAGTTTTAAATAACTCTTTAGCACTAGCAGTAAAGGGCGCCGATAAGGAATAGACCACATCATGAAATGGAATTTTCTTTTTAATTAAACCACTATCTAATGGCATCGCATAAATAATGGTCGCTGGTGCATCATTACGCCAATCAAAACCTCTTGCTACGTTTTGAACATTGTCATAACCAGAAGGAGTACTTTCCATAGAAGGCAATTCTGCCAATACTTTTACCGTATTGCCTTTTTGATCAGCTATCACAATTGTAGAAGCAAAACCTCCTGCTGGAACTAAATAAGAGAATGGTTTTTGCAGGGTCTTAATTAATAAATATTGTTTATCTGGTGATACGGCTACTGAATTTATAATAGCTGATTTACCAATTTTAGTTTCTTCCCCATTGGTGTTTTTTACTAACTGGCATAAACTTAAATATTCAAAAACATATTCATCATAAGGCGACTTAATTAAATCTTGATAAGTAACACTAGGTGCAGTTTTACCTAAATTTTCTTGTATAGTGGGCCCTTTTGGAGTAATAGGTTTTTTGGCTAATTGGGCTAAATTGTTCACTGTTGTTTTATACAAGACAGTGTTGTCATCCATCCAGATTAATGTGTTTCCTAAAACTAAGTTAACCGACTGCTTGTTTATTTTTTTACATACAGCAGAAGCAATATCTATGATGTATAAATCAACCCTATTTGCTAAAACATTAAAAAAGGAAATTTTAGTTTCGGAATGATTCCAAGAAGGACTTAATGCAGCTAAGTTAGTAGGAAATCCCTTAATGGCTATTTCCTTTCCGGTTTGAATATTTTTTAGAACAATATGATTGATATAGGTTTGTCGAGACAAGGAAGCATTATTTGGATTTATTCTTAAGCCAGCAATCTTAAACTCTGCTTGTCCCAATTCTTCAACGGTTGGATAAGAACTTCTTTCTAATTGTAATAAGTATTTACCTTTTGCATCTAAACTAATTGATGGTGTAGGAGCTGCCAATAATAAATCTGAAATGACTTTTGGAGGCACTTGATAGGTCCCCATATCTTGAGCCTTTGCTTGAATACTAAGTACTAAAATAAAAACACAAACAAAATGAACGTATAATAATTTTTTCATACATATAGATTTTACCCAAAATAGCAATAATTCGATTTAAAATGCTAACGTTTGCAAGCACATTATTAGAAAAATACCCACATCTATCTGTAATTAACACGATTATTGGTAGTAAATGTTTAAATTTGGGGCTCCGTTTTGGCGATAGCCCGTTGATTTACTATTGTAAATCAATACATTAAAGTACAATTGATTAAAATATGTCAGTTAAAAAAGTAAGCAAAATCGCTGTTTTAACCTCTGGTGGAGACGCCCCCGGTATGAATGCCGCTATCAGAGCTGTAGTTAGAACAGGACTTTATCATGGGCTCGAAGTATTTGGAGTTACTCGTGGATACAACGGGATGATCGAGGATGATATCTTTCAAATGAATTCAAAATCCGTAGCTAATATTATTCAAAGAGGAGGCACAATATTAAAAACTGCCCGTAGTAAAGAATTTTTTGAGCCAGAAGGACGTAGAATAGCTTATGAAAATCTTAAAAAAAGAGGCATTAACGGGATCGTTGTCATAGGTGGAGATGGTAGCTTTAAAGGTGCCCAAAAATTTAGCAATGAATTTGATATTCCTTGTATAGGTTTACCAGGAACTATTGATAAGGATATCGCAGGAAGTGATTTTACGATAGGATTCGATACGGCTGTAAATACTGCTGTTGAAGCTATCGATAAAATTAGAGATACGGCAGATGCCCATGATCGTTTATTTGTGGTAGAAGTAATGGGACGTGACGCTGGTTATATTGCTTTACATAGTGGTATAGCCACAGGTGCAGAAAATATTCTTATTCCAGAGTCTAAAACTGACATGAACGCTTTAGTGGCATCATTAACAGAAAAAGAGAAAAGAAAAAAATTAGTAAACTTAGTAGTGGTAGCCGAAGGCGATGAATTTGGCGGAGGAACGCATGTGGGTAATTTCTTAAAAGAACATTTACCTAATGCAGATATTAGAGTATGTATTTTAGGTCATATTCAACGAGGCGGTGCACCAAGTTGTTTAGACCGCTTAATTGCTAGCCGAATGGGTTATCATGCAGTAGAATGTTTATTAAACGGAAAACATAATGTTATGGTGGGTATTGAAGATAATAAAATGAAATACACACCACTTGATAATGCAGTAAAAGCAAAACAAAAAATTTCAGAAGAATGGTTAAAGATTGTAAAAATCTTAGCTAGCTAATTTTAGCCAACAATATTTGATAAAATAACCCCAACAAAATAATGAGCCAAGCCAATTTAAAACAGATACACCATAAAACTAAAATAGTTGCTACCGTAGGTCCAGCTTGCGAAACCTATGATCAATTAAAAAATTTAGTTATTGCCGGCGTAAATGTGTTTCGTTTAAACTTTTCTCATGGCAGTCACGAAGACAAGAAAAAAATTATCGACAATATCCGTGGCATTAATAAAGAGTTGGGTTGCACTGTTGCTATTTTAGGTGATTTACAAGGGCCTAAATTAAGAGTAGGTGAAATTGAAAACAATCGATTAGAAGTTAAAGTGGGTGATATACTTACTTTATCTAATGAGAAGTGTATAGGTACCATGGAAAAAATTTATGTCTCCTACCCTAACCTTGCTGGAGATGTTGTTGTTGGTAATACTATTATGATTGATGATGGAAAAATTGAAGTGAAAGTAAAAAGTGTAGAAGCCAATGGGGATGTTAAAGTAACTGTTTCTTTAGGGGGTATTATTTCTTCTAAAAAAGGTTTGAATTTACCAGATACTAAAATTTCATTACCTGCTTTAACAGAGAAAGATTTAGAAGATGCTAAATTTATTATTCAAGAAGAGTTGGACTGGGTAGCATTAAGTTTTGTAAAAAGAGTCGCCGATATTGAAATGCTAAGAGAGCTTTTAAATAAGCATAAAAGCAAGTCCAAGATTGTTGCTAAAATTGAAATGCCAGAAGCGATTGTCAATTTACGTGAAATTATTATTGCCAGTGATGGTATCATGGTAGCAAGAGGTGATTTGGGAGTTGAGTTGCCAGTAGAAAAAATACCTTTAATTCAAAAAGAGATTATTAGAAAATGTATTCATAGAGCCAAGCCTGTAATAGTGGCAACGCAAATGATGGAATCCATGATTGACCGTGTAAAACCCAACCGTTCAGAAATTACCGATGTAGCAAATGCCGTAATTGAAGGTGCAGATGCGGTAATGTTGAGTGGAGAAACAGCTACTGGTCAATTCCCTGTTTTGGTAATTGAAACCATGCGTAAAATTATTTCTGAAGTGGAAACACACGGCTATAACTATAACCGTTCCGAAGATTTAAAACCCCAACCTCACTCTCCTTCTTTTATTAGTGATGCCTTATGTTACAACGCTTGTAAATTAGCTGAAGATGCCAATGCACAAGGTTTAGTGGGTATGACACAATCAGGTTATACTGCCTTTATGTTAAGTAGTTTTAGACCCAAATCCCCGCTTTTCGTTTTTACTAAAGAGAAAAGTTTAGTAAATCAGTTGTCATTAAGCTGGGGTGTTAAAGCCTTTTATTATGATAAAGAGGAAAGCCTAGATAAGATTTTTACGGATCAAATAAAAGCGTTAAAAGAAAACGGATTTGTGCAAACTGGAGATGTGGTTGTTAACACTGGTAGCACTCCAGTTCAGTTACATTTACCTACCAATATGATTAAAATAAACAAAGTAGATTAATTACTATAAAGCCTCCGCAAAACGGGGGCTTTTTTTTACTATATTTATAATGTACTTTTTACACTAATTGCTATGCTAGAATCATTTGAAAAAATCCCCGTTAAGATTTTTAAAAATCCAACAGAAGGCTCTAATGCTTTAGCTGTGCAGATTGCTCAGTTAATCAAAGAAAAACAAGCACAAAACCTTCCCTGTATTTTGGGCATGGCTACTGGAGCCACCCCTATTTTATTATACAAAGAATTAGTGCGCATGCATAAGGAGGAAGGATTAAGTTTTAAAAATGTAATCACCATCAACCTGGATGAGTACTACCCCATTCCAAGAAAAGCCTATCAAAGCTATTGGAGTTTTATGCACCGTCATTTATTTGATCATATTGATATTGATCCAGCCAATATTAATCTTCCTTCTTCGGAATGGACAAAAGAAGAATTAAAAGAAAAATGTGTTGCTTACGAACAAACTATCGAAAAAATTGGGGGCATTGATTTACAAATTTTAGGGATAGGTAAAAATGGGCATATTGGATTTAATGAACCTGGATCTAGTTTTCATTCAAAAACAAGAGTTATACACTTAGACCATTTAACTAGAATGGCTAATTTATATGAATGGCATGATTTAAACAAAGTACCCAAACTAGCTATCACCGTGGGTATTAGTAGTATCATGAAAGCTAAAAAAATTGTTCTATTAGCTTGGGGTAATAAGGCCGAGATTGTAGCAAAAGCAGTTGAAGGCGATGTAACAGAACAAATTCCTGCTAGTGTTTTACAAAATCATGATGATTGTACTTTTTATATTGATGAATATGCTGCTACCGAATTAACTCGACATAAAGCTCCATGGCTTACTGGTGCTAATGATTGGACACCGCAAATGATTAAAAAAGCTGTTATTGAATTAGCTTTAAAATTAGATAAAACTGTTTTAAGTTTAACCTCGGACGACTATAAAGAAAATAGTTTAGCGGATTTATTAGTATTAAAGGAATCGGTTTATGATATTAATTTGCAAGTGTTTTACATGCTACGCGATTCAATTACAGGATGGCCAGGTGGTAAGCCTAATGCAGTGATTCCAGCACACCCAGAACGCAGTAGCCCTCATCCAAAAAGAGTCATGATTTTTTCCCCACATCCCGACGATGATATTATTTCCATGGGTGGTACTTTTATGCGATTGCATGAGCAAGGACATGATGTTCATGTGGGCTATCAAACCAGTGGCAATATTGCAGTGACAGATGAGTTTGTAACACGCTTCTTAGATTTCGCAGTTGGTTTTGAAGATATGTTTGGGATAGACAATAATAAGAGTAGTGAAATATTATCGGAAGCGAGAAAATTTTTAGGGGGTAAAAAACCTGGGCAATTAGATACGGGTGAAATTAGAGCCATTAAAGGTTTAATTCGTCGTTGTGAAGCAAAAGCCACTTGTCGTTATGTGGGTATTGCAGAGGACAATTACCATTTTTTAAATTTACCTTTTTACGAAACTGGAGCGATAGATAAAAAGCCAATGGGTGAAGAAGACATTACCATCACCATGGAATTATTAAGAAAAGTAAAACCACATCAAATTTATTGTGCAGGTGATTTAGCAGATCCTCATGGTACTCATAAAGTATGTTTAGAAGTTATTTTTGAAAGCATGCGCAGATTAAAAGCTGCTGGTGATGATTGGGTGAAGGATTGTTGGGTATGGTTATATAAAGGTGCTTGGCAAGAATGGGATATTTCAGAAATTGAAATGGCTGTTCCAATGAGCCCTGATCAAGTAATGAAAAAGCGTTTTGGCATATTTATACATCAATCTCAAAAAGACAGTGTTCCTTTTCAGGGTACCGATGCTAGAGAATTTTGGCAAAGGGCCGAAATTAGAAACGCTAACACCGCCGACCTTTATGCACGCTTAGGACTTACCAAATATGCTGCTATTGAGGCGTTTGTACGCTGGCATTATTAATTTTTAGGGCATTATTTAGCCAAATTACTTGGGTAAAATGTGTTTTTAAGGTATATTTGCACCCCTTATTGACCTGGGTTAGTAAGTGGAATGGCCCCGTAGCTCAACTGAATAGAGTATTTGACTACGGATCAAAAGGTTTCAGGTTTGAATCCTGACGGGGTCACAAAGCCCACGCGAACAGCGTGGGCTTTTGCATTCAAGGAGTCGCATAAAGCTTGCTTTAATGCGGCGACGAGAATGCAAAAGCAAAAACATCAGGCACTGATGTTTTTAAAGGGCTTTGGGTAAGGCAACTGCGAAGAGGATGCGACCGAAGGGAGCAATCCTAAAATCCAGCCACAGAATCATCACCTCTCCTATCGGCGGCTACTTCGATTTTATCCTTATGAATTTGTATCATCTCTGTTTTTCCAATAGAAGCTCTATTAGTTAGTTTATACCCCATAGAAATAAGTGAACTTTTTAAAGCTTCTGGGAAACTAGGTTCAATAAAAACTTCATCTGGTAAATGTTGATGATGAAACTTAGGTTGATTAATAGCATTATCTGTATTCATTCCAAATTCAAACACATTTATTAAAGCTTGATACACGGAAGTAGGAATAGTGGTTCCCCCTGGCGTTCCCACTACAATAGCAGGCTTTCCATTTTTTGTAACTACTACCGGACACATACTTGATAACATTCTTTTACCCGCTTGAATAGCATTTGCTTCGCCACCCACTGCTCCAAACATATTCGCGACGCCTGGCTTTACCGAAAAATCGTCCATTTCATTATTCAATAAAAAACCAGCGCCTTGAACAACAGTTTTAGCACCGTAACCACCATTTAAAGTAGTGGTTATACTTACCATATTACCTTCTTTATCATAAATACTTATATGGGTAGTTTGTTCACTTTCTTTAATAGTTCCTGCACCAATATCAACACTCTTACTAGCTTTACCTGGGGTAAAATTGGACATTCTATTCACTAAATAAGAATTGCTACTAAGTCCTTTTAAAGGCACTTTCCAAAAATCAGGATCACCCAAATGTTCTGCTCTATCGGCATATGCTCTTCTTTCGGCCTCAATCATTATTTGGGTACTTTCTGGCGTTTGAAAACCTTTTTTAATCTCTTTACTATTTTCCACCATCTTCATCATTTGTAATAACAAGATACCACCACTACTTGGAGGAGGAAAACCATAAATGGTATATCCATTATAATTAAAAGATAATGGATCTCTAAATTTTGCTTTATAATTTTTTAAATCCTCTAAACTAATAATACCGTTTCCTTTACGCATCTCATCCACAATTAATTTAGCAGTCTCCCCTTCATAAAAACCTTTTGCTCCTTGGTCTCTTATTCTAATTAAAGTATTAGCTAATTCGGGTTGAATTAGAGTATCTCCGGCTTTCCAAGTTTGTGTTTTAACAAATGCAGGGGCAAAATTATTATTTTTAATAAAAGCTTTTTGATTGCTATTTAAACTATTAGCTTCTCTTTCTGTAATCACGTACCCTTTACTTGCTAGCTCAATAGCGGGTTGGATAAGTGTTTTAAAATTAAGTTTTGCCGAAGGCAAGGTGGCAAATAAGCCTGCAATAGTACCAGGTACTCCAGAGGCTAATCGACCATTTTGTGATAAATCAAGTTGTGCATTACCATCTTTATCTAAATACATATTTTGGGTAGCTTTTCCAGGTGCCACTTCTCGATAATCAATCGCCAAAAATTTATTGTTCGCTTTTTTGGCAATTAAAAAACCTCCGCCGCCAATATTGCCGGCTGCAGGATAAACAACTGCTAGAGCTAATTGAACAGCGATACCTGCATCAAAAGCATTGCCCCCTTGTTTCATCATTTGAGCACCAATCATACTTGCTAAAGGATGCGCACAACTAACGGCAGCATTCTTAAAAAAATCGTGTTTAACTTGGGTGTAATGATAAGGGTCTACTGGTTTACCAGCACCTAACCATGAACTAGTTGTTTGTGCATTTAATTGCAAGGCTGCATACATAAATGTAAACAGCAATAATGTTAGTTTTTTCATTTAAGAAAGTAATAGATTAAAATATATTTTCGCCTGGATGATAGCTAATTTCTTTATTCTTTAAAACATCGGCCTTGTAAAAATTAACCTCTTTATACTGATGATTAATATAACCATTGGCTTGATCTACAAAATGTTTTGAATTTGGATTGGAACTACTACCGCCAGTAAATATAGACTTTGCCTTTAACTTAGGTCCAAAAGAAACTACCGCCACAAAAGTATTCCCTGTTGTACCATATCTTACTTTAGAGTTTTTGGATTTTTTACTGGTATACGCATTGATTGACCCCATAAATGCAGGTGTAGCTGTAACCGCCAAACTTGGTAAGGCATCAGAGGGCTCAATACCAAAATCATTTCTTTGGAAACGATTTAGTTTTCCCCAAGCTACAGACCAAGTACCCCAATCTTTTTGTAAATCATTAACAACACTATCTAAGAAAGCCACTTGCATTGCTGCATCTATATTTTGCAATGATATTGTTGAGCCATTGGCTATGGAATAAGCAATCTCATTAGTTATAGGTTTTTTAAGTTTGGCAATATTAAATTGTAAAACTTTTTCAACCCACAATACGGATAAGGTGGTTGCTACACTAGTGGTATCGGTGTAATAATTCCAGTTACGTAAAACATCGACAGGCCCTTTTAAGGTTGCTGGAGAACCCAAGGATTCATATGATTTAAGTAAACTAGGAATAAACTTTGCTCCATTGGCTAAGTAAGCATTGTGACACATTGCAAGAATAGTATCAATGGTAGCGTCTTTAATTTTACTAAGTTGTCTTACTGCATTAACGGCTCTTGGAGTATGGCCATCGGGCAACATATAAGATGGTTTTTTGGCCATGATAGTATCAAAAATACCAGCCCCATATAAAGGCGTAGAATTACAATTCTGTACCCATCCATTGGAAGGATTAACATAATTAGGAATATCATTTAAAGCATGTACCCCTTTCCAATTGGTAGCGGATGTATTACCTGCCACAGGTAAAGTCCAATCTAATTTTGGATCTCTAATGGGTACAAAATTGCCATGCCAATAACCAATATTCCCAGTGCGATCGGCATAAATGGTATTGGTACCTGTCATTACCCTTTTATCTAACCATGATTTAAATTCTGCAAAAGTTTTACTTTTGGTAATACTCCAATGAACATTTAATAATTCAATATTCTCGTTGATTGTTTTGGCTGCCAACCATTGATTGTTTCTTTTAGCAACTACTGGGCCATGCAATGTTTTATAGGTCATAAAACTTACACTATCATTTTTGGGCCCGTTTTTATAATGAATGGTGATTTTAGTTGAATCTACCGAAAGCCATTTATTATCATACTCGTATACATAAGCACCATTTACCAATTTTGTATTCTCTATATATAAATCTTTAGCATCAGATAAAGTTACTGTATGCATCCAACCACAAAACTCATTAAACCCTTGAAAAATATTAAACTCGCCTAAAAAAGGAGCCCCATATACATTTAATCCTTCTTTACTAACTAATTGTACTTCGATTCGATTATAAAATTCTGAATGAGGATTAATTAAAAGTATTGGATTTTTATCTTTGGTATTTTTCCCACTAATGGCCCAGCCATTAGAGCCCGCTTGAGGATCCTCCTCCTTAAGCAAAGATCTAAAATTAAATGCAACTGCATTGTTACTAGTTGGCCAAGGATACATACTTTTTATATCAGCATCCGTTAAATTAGAATTGTTTACCGAAGGGATATTATTTAAGAATGGAACCCATGGCTGAATTCTTTGTAATAGCTTAGGTTTATTATTAGGATGTGTTAAAATATAGTAATTAATACCTGCCGCATAAGCATCGCAAAGTTTTCTTAAATAAGGGCTACTTTTTAAATAATACTTTTTGGCTTGAATGGTATCTATATAAAGTCTAGACCAAAGATCTTTATAAACAGCTGCTTTCCCTTGAACTTCGGACTCCCTACCCATTCTTGAAATAATCGCATCTTCCACTTTACTAAAAAATGTTTCACATTGAACATACATCATACCAAAAACAGCATCTGCATCGGTATTGGTATATATATGGGGCACGCCCCAATTATCTCTAATAATTTCTATGGAAGAAGCTTGCTTTTTAAAGGCATTAATTTCAGTAGTGGTAAATGACTGTGCTTTTACCACTACTGAAAAGGAAATAATTATGAATGTTATTATTGATTTTCTCATTCAATAAATATAATTAATTACCCAATAAGTTTATTATATAAGGATTCATTATTTGGAATTGGCCATATATAATTACCATCCGTTGGATTTGCAGCTGGAACTGGAGTTGAACCCACTGGAGTTTTAGCAGGAATGGGCAATCCTAATCTCATTAAGTCTCCATTTCTAATACCTTCTCCAAAAAATTCAATTCTGCGTTCGTTAATAATTTTATTTATCAAATCAGTTTTATCGGTTGGCTTAAATATGGTAGTAGCATCTGATCGGCCTCTTACAGCATTTAATATCGCTGTAGCTCTTGTGTCTAATCCATTAGTGTTTGCTAAGGCTTCCGCTAAATTTAATAATACTTCAGCGTATCTTATTACAGGCATATAATCTGTATAAGGTGTACCTACTGCAAATTTAGAACACCATAGTCTTCCTTTGTTAGTACCTGAAGGAGTTGTAAATAGAAAACTTCTTCTCTTATCAGTCGTTTTCCATGCAGCATCAGCAGCAATACCAGATGCAAAAACATAAAACTGACCAGTTCCAGCAGAACCTAATCCAGTACCATCTGCAGAGTTAGGTAAAAAATTAGTAGCTAAAGAATTACCTGGAGCATCACCTGAAGCGAATGCTATTGAGAAAATTGATTCAGTAGATGTATAAGGCGTCTTAAATACAGTAGTAATATCAGCTGGCAAAGAATGAGTTGTATTAGCCGTATTGCTTGTAACAAAAGGAGCAGCAGTAGAAACTATTTTGTTAGCTTCCGTAACTACGTTCGCATAATCACCCATACTTAAATATACTCTTGTCTTAAATGCTATAGCTGAATTTTTTTGCGCTCTAGTTGTGTTTAATGCAGCAGTAGCATATTTGGCTGGTAAATTAGCTTCCGCATAATTCAAATCTTTGATAATTTGCTGATATACTTCATCAACAGTGCTTCTAGCTAAATTATAATCTGCTAGTCCAGTATTACCCTTTAATCTTAATGGCAATCCTGGATTTTTTCCTGCATTGTCTTTATAGGGTTTTGCATATAATTGCAATAAAGAGTAATAAGTAACTGCTCTTAACACTTTAGCCTCGGCAGTATAGTTATTATATAAACTATCTCCTACTACTTTTTTACCTGATGCGTCCATCCCCTCCAAAAATACATTACATGCATTAATGGTTTGATAAGCTTGTTGCCAAACAATATTTACATCTGAGGTACCTGGATCGGTAAGCATCATATAAGTTAACCCTCCTTGTAAAGGGTTTTGGTTAGTACTAATAAATTCACCTGCTCTAGCTTCGCTATAAAGTATATAATCGCTACCCCATAAACCTGTGCCTTTAAAAGTAGCATACAATCCATTAATTTGGTTGGAGATTCTAGCTGGTGTTTCAAATGCAGAAGCATCTGCAATTAATGTGGTGGGTACTGGATTCAACATTTCTGTCTTTGTACAAGAAATTGTATAAAGTGAAATTGTTAACAGTAAACTAAAATATTTTATGTTTTTCATATCTATATTGTATTGAAAGTTTGATTAAAGGTTATTTTTTAAATTAAAAATTTACTTTTAATCCTACGGTATAAATTTTTGCATTTGGCATCATGTTTCTATCAAACCCTTGAGTAGCAGAGGAGTTATCCTGACTTGTTACTTCAGGATCTGCTCCTGGATATGGAGTAAACAATAAAAGATTTTGACCACTTACAAAAATACTCATGTCTGCAATCTGCGCTTTTTTAGTAAACTTTTCAGGTAATGAATAAGATAAGGTTACATTCTTTAATCTTATGTAATCACTTGAGTATACATTAGCTGTAAGAGGTAATGAATAACCCCAAGAAGTAAAGTCACCATCTTGAACTTTAGGGATATCTGTTAAATCCCCTGGTTTTCTCCAACGTCTTAAAATCATAGTTGAGTTATTGGCAAAACGAGCATCCATTAAAGTACCTTGTGTACCATAATACATATAACCTCCAAATTGGTAAGTAAATAAAGTACTTAAGGATATTCTCTTATAATTAAAAGTATTGGTTAAACCACCATAAATTTTAGGAGTAGTGTTTTTGTAAACAACTGCATCTGATGCTGTGGCAATAGCTGGTGCTTTGGTACCATCTTCATATTCCCACTGATTTTTACCATATACTGGCACTTGCTCATATAAAACCTTCTTACCATTTTTATCTAAGAATATTCTTCTACCACTATTTACATCCACTCCAGCAGTTCTGATAGCATAAATCATACCTACTGAATATCCAGGAAGTGTAATAGATACGCAATCTGTAGAACCGCCAACACTTCCATAAAGGATATTAGGCACTTCTGGAGAAAGTGAAGTAACCATGTTCTCGTTTAAAGAAAAATTGAAATTAGTTGACCAAGTAAAGTTTTTTGCTTGAACAGGAATTGCATTAATTGAAACTTCGATTCCCTTATTATACATTGATCCCACATTAGATAAAACCGAGTTAACTGTGCTACCAGGTAAACCAGCTGAAGCAGGTGTTGGAACCCCAAATATTAAACCATCGATATTGTTTTTATAGTAAGAAATGTCTCCAGACAATCTACCTTTTAACATTGAGAAGTTGAAACCTACATCAAATTTCTTGCTTGTTTCCCAAGCTAAATCTTGGTTACCTGCAGTAGAAAAATATAATCCTGGTAAACCTCCGTATAAATTGGCCGAATAATTGGTAAGCGAAGCATAATCGCCAATACCAGTTAAGTTACCTACTTTACCATAACTAGCTCTTAATCTAAAGGTTTCAAATAGGTTTGATAATTTAGAATTTGTAAAGAATTTTTCATTGGTTAAATCCCAAGCACCAGAATAAGAGTAGAATAATCCAGATTTATTATTTTTTCCTAATAAAGAAGATTCATCGTTTCTGATACTTCCTGTTAAGAAATACTTTCTCTTATAATTGTATTGAAGTCTGCTAAATAAAGAATTAAAATATTTATAATAAACTTGATTAGCTGTATTAGAAACTGCAATTGTAGAAAAGCCACCTTGAATATTAGAATAAAAAGGATCTGACTGATTTGATCTAATTAAACCAAATTGATCACCTGTTTTATTTTGCATCTCTTGACCTAATAACAAATTTAAAGAATGCTCGTTAAAAGATTTGTCTGCTGTTAATGTATTGGTTAAGGTATAACTTTCTCTTTTTGAAGAAATACCAGTAGCACTACCCAAGGCAGTGTTACCCTCATTAGTTCTAGGATCAAAATAGCGATTTGTTCTACTGCTAATATTATCTATACCATACAAAGTCTTAAAAGTTAGCCATTTTGTTGGTTTTAATTGTGCATATATATTAGATTGAATAAAATTATTAGCCGTATTGTCATCATTATAAGCCAATGTAATAACTGGGTTGGTGTAACCCATTCTTGTTTGTGATGTTAAATGCCCTTGGTTATCCATTAAAGCCAAGTTTAAACCACTCACGTTATAGGAACCATCTTTATTATAGGGCCCAATTATGGGTGCCGCTACTAAGGCCAAACGATAAGCCACAGAGTTACTTGCGGTAGAACTAACTCCATTACCAGTAGATAAAATAGCCGTTGTTACGTTATCTGTATAATTGGTTTTTGAACCAATGCTTAACCAACTATTCACTTTATGATCAATGTTATAGGTAACAGATTTTCTTCCATAATCATTCCCTTTCAAAATACCTTCTTGATTGGCATATGAAACAGAGAAAAAATATTTGGTTGTTGCAGTAGCACCAGACATACTTACTGAATGTGATTGGCCACTTGCTTTTCTGAAAATGTAATCATACCAATTGGTTCTTACCACTTTACCATCTGGCCCTATTGAGTTACCATAAAAGTTAGTAGTTGCATTATATGTATTGGCATTTACTAAACCTTCATTCTTAATTTCTAAGTACTGATCGCCGTTTAATATCTCTGCTAATCGAGTAGCTTCACTAGAAGAGAACGTTACATCTAAAGTAACTTTAGTTTTTCCAGTTTTACCACTTTTAGTGGTTATAAACACAACTCCATTAGCCCCTCGACTACCATAAATACTAGTAGCTGCGGCATCTTTTGCAATATCAACTGATTCGATATCATTAGGATTTAAGAATGCTAAAGGGTTATTTGAAGCATTACCCCCAACATTGATATCCTCAACATATACCGGAACACCATCTACCACAACTAATGGGTAAGAACTAAGTGATAATGAATTCACGCCTCTAATTCTAAAAACAGGCGCTTGGTTTACAACACCCGAATTAGCAATCATATTAACACCTGTGGCTTTACCATTTAAAGTTGACTCAAAGCTTTGAACAGGTTGATTAGCGACTGCATCTCCTTTAATAGTACTATATGAACCCACATTTAATCTTCTTGTGGAAGTACCATAACCTACCACCACTACTTCATCTAAATTATTGCTTGATTGTTTTAAAACTAAATCCACTTTAGTATTATTAGCAACTTTGATTTCTGAAGCGTTATATCCAATATAAGTAAATACTAAAGTACTTTGATCTGGAACGTTTTTAATAGTAAATGAACCATCAGCTAAAGTTAATGTAGATATATTTTTCCCTTTTACTTTCACGGTTACACCTTCTAATGGCTCCCCTTTTTCATTTAAAATTTTACCTGAAATAGACTTATCAACAAAGGCAACTGACGCCTCAATCTCTGACTTGTTCAAAGTTGTAGTTTCTGATTGAGAGTATAATATTACTCTCTCATCCACAAACTTGTTTTCGATATTATACAATTTCTTTAAATCATTCAAAAAGTCTGAAACAGTTTTAGGATTTGCATAATAGCTCATAATTCTATTTGTATTAATAGCATTAGGGCTAAATGAAAATTTCACATTGGTTTGTTTCTGAACTTCATTAATCACTTTTTTTAATTCAACTTTCTCTAGATTTAGAGAAAAGGATTTTTGAAGAATAGTTTGACTCTTTGCCTCATTTGCAAAAAGTGTTCCTGCAAAGATGATAGATATGACTAATTGGATAAATGTAATTTTCATAGCTGTCATAATTGTAGCAACTAATTGTTGCTGTTTTTTCATAATTTACTTGTTTTGTTCGAAAATGGATTATTATAAAATTTTATTAGTTACATCCTTTACCTTTAATTAATATTTTAGTGCCATTCACTTCGTATTCTGAATTGGTAGCAATACATATTATTTTAAGTGCAGAAAATAAATCAAGATTTGATATATCACCCGTAAATACACAATTGTAAATAGCAGAATTCTCAACGGTGATTTCGGTTAAATAGTACTTTTCAATTTGCCCAAATACAACACTTAGTTTTTGTTGTTCAAAAAACAATGCCTTAGTCTCTTCCAAGGGGGCGTCTTCATTCATTATAACTGGTACAGGGCGACTTACGATGGTAGTTTCAAAGCGACGTATAGACTGATCATAGCTTACTTTTTGATTGGGTGTTACAATAACCGGAGTAATTGTTTTATCAGAATTGGCAAGTTTGGAATTTTCAGAAACTTGCACACGTCCAGTGGCTACTTCTACCACTAGTTGGCCATTTGTCTTGTTTGTACCTACTCTAAAACTTGTACCTAAAACTTTGGTGACAATATTATTATAATAAACTAAAAATGGTTTGTTGGGATTCTTTTTAACTTTAAAAAAAGCCTCGCCTTCTAAATAAACCTCTCTTAATTCCCCGTTAAAATTTTTGGTAAAATGTAGCTTACTCCCCGGATCCAGAAATACCTTTGAGCCATCACTTAAAACAACTAATTGTACCTTTTGAGTTTGATTTACAGAAAGATCAAAACTCTTTGGAATTATCTGAACAAATTTATCCTCAGGTCTGGATATGTGATTAAGTGAAAAATAGCCTAACACCATAACTCCAAGAAATAGAGCTGCAATGGCAATTCTTTTGAAATAAACCAATTTTCTAGTTTCAGCTACTAATATTTGATTTATTGCTGGCTCAGATTTAACTATTTTCCTTATAATTTCTTCAGCTAAATAAGGAGGAAGGTTTGCAGACTGCCTATCTACCTCTACATTTAAATCGGCCTCAATAAGATTTAAAATTGATGCATCATGTTTTTCTTCGGCGATAATTGAAAATAGTTCGTCCTGAAGACTAATATCAATCTCACCTTCTAAATACTTTTTCAATAAATAATCCAAACGATTGTTAGTTTTCATGTAGACTACACCATTCTAAAAAGGGTGCATATATAATACACCTAACTAAGTCATTTGGAGTACAAGGGATTAAAAAAAAGAGGAAAAAATTAAAATGAATAGCGTTCCTATTGATTCAAAGTGTTTTTTGATAGCTTGTAAGGCTCTAGATAAGTGAGTTTTAACCGTCAAAGGAGAAATACCCATTTTTTCGGCAATTTGATTATAGGTTAGATGTTCGAACCTGGATAGCATAAAAACTAATTTTTGTTGATCCGACAATACTGTTAAAGCCTTCTCTAAATTTTGTTTATACTCTTTTTCGACGATATGATTTTCAGTAGTGTTTTCAGTGGTAACTAAAAGATGGGACAGCACATCAACAGCCTTCCATTCGTTGGCAATTTTTCTTAATTTATTTAAGATATTATGTTTTGCCACTGTATATAACCAGGCCTCAAGAGATTTTGAACTATTAATATTATTTCTTTCAAACCATAATTTAAGAAATACGTCTTGTACCACATCTTGAGCTATTATGGGAGATTTTAAAAATTTTATAGCGGTTGTATAAATTCTATTTCGATGCTTATCAAAAATTAATTGAAATGCATACTCACTATCCTCTTTTAAAAGAGAAATTAAATGGCTTTCTTCATAATTATTTTTATCTAAATTAAAGGGGCTCATAGCTGGTTGAATTAAAAATCTACTCCTCCGTATTTTTGAGAAGCATCATGACTCCCCCAAAGGCCAAGAAAAGTAAACCCACATATAAATTAATTTGTTGGGTTTGATCTCTTTCTGTTAAATAGTTGGCAAGTAACAGGAGTGATATTATGAAGAAAAATAATCCAATAACAAAACTAAGTTTATTTAATTTATTAAGCATACTAAATTTTTTAGAAGAATATGATGTTTAAAATAATAGTTATTATAATTAACAAGATACTTAATGGGATAACTTTAGTATACCATTTACTTACTGCCATTTTAGGCTTTTCAGTTAATGAATAAACAAGTCCTCTTAATTCAATTTCAGGTTTAGGTTTAGTTAAAAGACTTACAATGATAGTAGTTACAAAGTTTCCAATCCAAGAAAAGCCTGCTACAATAAAGGCTTGTCCCATTCCGCTTTTAATTACAAACATTGGGGCAATCCATCCTCCCTTTCCTTCGGCAAGGGTAAGCCCATGAGTAATAGCGGCAGTTAGTGTTCCCGCTAATAACCCCCAAAATGCCCCATCGGAAGTAGTTCTTTTCCAAAACATACCCAGTAAAAATGTTGCAAACAATGGGCCATTCACAAAACTAAAAACCAATTGTAAAAAGTCATTAATATTATTGTAGCTTTTGGCAATATAAGCAGTAACAATTGAAAATAAAATACCAAATATGGTAGCCATTTTGCCCACGTTTAAATAATGATGATCGGTTTTATTTTTTACAAAATGCGCTTGATAAATATCATAGGTGAATACTGAATTAAATGCAGTAACATTTCCTGCCATACCACTCATAAAGGAAGCAAGTAGTGCTGTTATTCCTACCCCTAAAATTCCAGTGGGATAATAATGAGCAATCAGCGAAGGCAAGGTCATAGTATAATCCAACTCCCCTGCTTCATTTGTAGGAATGCTAAACCCTTTGGATTGTAATGCAGGCTGCATTAAGGTAATAGCAATAATACCGGGCAATACCACAATGATTGGCATAAACATTTTTGGTATGGCTGCCATGATAGGTGTACGTTGTGCGGCATTAATATTTTTGGCAATCATGGCTCTTTGTACTACTAAAAAGTCGGTACAGAAATATCCAAATGACATTACAAAACCCAAACCAAATAAGAGGGATATAAAATTAATACCCATTGGATTCTCGTTGGCTGTTGCCATATATTTCCAAGCATGGGTCATCTGAGGTTGTAATTGTGTTTTTATAGTACTCCATCCTCCTGCATCATGCAATGCAATAATTACAAGGGGGGATAATCCTAAAATAATTAAAAAAAACTGTAATACTTCATTATATACAGCACTTGTAAGGCCCCCTAAAAAAGTATACACCATTACTATTCCTGCTGCAATGGCAATAGACATATCAAAATTCCAGTGAAGAACCACTTCCAACAATTTAGCGAGGGCATATAAAGATATTCCTGAAGAAAACACCGTCATTACTGCAAATGTAATTGCATTTAAGGCCCTCGTTTTTTCATCAAATCGGAGTGATAAATATTCTGGTACACTTCGGGCTTTACTACCATAATAAAATGGCATCATAAAAACGCCTAAAAAAACCATAGCAAAAATGGCACCCACCCAATAAAAATGAACGGTCATAATACCATACTTTGCCCCAGAAGCTACCATTCCCAGCACTTCTTGAGCGCCCAAATTGGCAGATATAAAGGCCAAGCTTGTAATCCATAAAGGAATGGATCTATTACTATTTAAAAAATCATTACTTGATTTAATCCTTTTTTTAATGATAAATCCTACCCCAATTACAAATAAAAAATATACTGCAATAATGAGATAATCAGTAAAATGAAGTTTCATACTTTATAGCATTTTCTTGAGCAATCATATACAACTTACTAATAATATCTCAATTTAGTATAAAATGGTACCCCCATTATAGCCTTTTTTTAAAATTTTTATTATATTTAATATATAAAAGATTTAAAACATATTATTATGTCAACCAATCAACAGTTTTCTGAAAAAGAAATTAAACCTTTAGCGAGTTTAGATCATTGGGAGGATGCAGTACTTGAGCGTTACCCCGAGCCTGACACCATCGCTCAATCAAAAACTGTAGAAGAATATAGAAATTATGAAGACCCCGCGCGTGATACTGTTAGAGAGTTTTACAGATTAAACCACACTTACCAAACCTATGATTTTGTTTTAGAGAAACGTAAACAATATTTACAGTTTAATAAAAAAGAAATGACGGTTTGGGAAGCATTTGATTTTTTAAATCAATTAGTGGATGATTCCGACCCAGATACCGACCTAGATCAGTTCCAACATTTATTACAAACCTCCGAAGCCATTCGCAAAGATGGTCATCCCGATTGGATGGTTTTAACAGGATTAATGCATGATATGGGAAAAGTTCTTTGTTTATTTGGTGAACCCCAATGGGCAGTGGTTGGTGATACCTTCCCTGTAGGCTGCGCGTATTCTGATAAAATTGTGTATCCAGAATTTTTTAGTTCCAACCCTGATTATAACAATCAACAATACAATACACAACTTGGTGTATATAAAGAAGGTTGTGGTTTAAGAAATGTACATATGTCTTGGGGCCATGATGAATATGTTTATCAAATGATGAAAGATTATATTCCTGAACCTGGATTATACATGCTTAGATACCACTCTTTTTATGCATGGCATAGAGAAGGTGAATACAGTTATTTATTGGATGACCACGATAAAAAAATGCTAAAATGGGTAAAGCTATTTAACCCCTACGATCTTTATTCAAAATGCCCGGAGCAACCAAATTGGACTGAACTAAAACCCTATTACGAAGCCTTGATTAAAAAATACATCCCTTCTACTATTAAGTTTTAATAAATATTTCATGTATTATAATAAAAAAAGGAGCTCAATGAGAGCTCCTTTTTTTATACTTGGTAAACCAATTAGTCTTCGATAATATTCACTTTAGGCACTAATAAGTGCATGATAAACCAGGCCAATAAATAACAGAGCGCACACCAGGTAAACATAATATAATAAGCAGTCTCAATTTGATGTATTGCTCGGTAGTGAACGAATAAATCTTTTTGTACAAACAAGGATAAAAATAACCCCCCAAATGCGCCAAACATGCCCCCAATACCGGTTACAGTTCCTATGGCTTGTCTTGGGAACATATCACTAACGGTAGTAAAAATATTAGCACTCCAGGCCTGATGCGCTGCAGCAGCTATACCAATTACTAATACTGCCAACCACATATTTAAAGAACCTAAATATTGTGCAAACAATATAGGAATCACTAAAAATGCATACAATAACATTGATGTTTTTCTGGCTTTAAAATTTGGCCAGTTATTACTAACTAATTTTAAAGGCAAATAACCACCTCCTACACTACCAACTACAGATAAAGTATATACAACTGCTACGGGTACTGCAATTTGAGTGCCTTTTAAACCATATTGACTTTCTAAGAAATCGGGCAACCAGAAAAGATAAAACCACCATACAGGATCTGTTAAAAACTTTCCAATGGCAAAAGCCCATGTTTGTTTATAACCTAATAATTTACCCCATGAATATTTCTTGGCTGTGGAAGGTTCCACAATATCTTCCATTACAGGCTGATCGCTATTAATATATGCTAATTCCTCTGGAGTGATTTTTGGATGTTTGCTTGGAGAAGCATAATATTTATTCCAATAAATAAGCCAGATAAAACCTAAAGAACCAGTTATCACAAAAGCCCATTGCCAACCTAATGTTACCACAATAAAGGGTACAGATAAAGGAGCTACAATGGCACCAATATTAGTACCGGAATTAAAAACACCTGTAGCTAAAGCTCTCTCCTTTTGAGGGAACCATTCTGCAATTGATTTAATAGCAGCAGGAAAATTACCAGCTTCGGTTAAACCTAATGCAGCTCTCGCCCCTGCAAAACCCACAACGTTGGTAGCAAAAGCATGCGCCATCGCAGATAAGCTCCATAAACCAGTGGCCCAACTATAACCACGCTTTGTACCAATTTTATCAATCACTCTGCCAGCAAACATTAAACCAATCGCATAAGATAATTTAAAAGCAATTTCGACATTTGCATAATCTCCATCATCCCACTTAAGCTCTTTGGTAAGTGTACTTTTTAACAAACTAATTACCGCTCTATCTAAATAGTTAATAGTGGTTGCTACAAATATTAACGCGCAAATAGTCCACCTTACATTTCCAATTGATTTTTTCATATAATTATTTTAATCCTTGAATGGATAATAGTTTTTTTGTAGTTTGTGTTAAGGTATCATACTGTTTATTAGACAAAACATTTTTAGTAATTAATTTGCTGCCTAAACCTACACCCGCAGCTCCTGCTTTTAACCAACCAAGAATATTTTCTTCGGTAGCTTCTACACCTCCTGTTACTAAAAAGTGAACGTCTCTAAATAAAGGGCGAATGGCTTCGATAAATCCAGGCCCTAAAACATTTCCTGGGAATAGTTTTACAATATTACAACCTGCTGATTGTGCTACATGAATTTCGGTAGGCGTCATACAACCTGGGATCCACAATACTTTATGTAAATAAGCAATATCAGCAATAGACGCATCAAAAACGGGACTAATTAAAAAATCGGCACCCGCATCAATGTATTTTTTGGCATCCTCTTCGTTTTTGATGGTACCAATCCCCAAATAAAGTTCGGGCATATCCTTTTTTATAGCTACTAAAGCTTTAAAATTATCCAAAGCTTTTGCCCCCCTATTGGTAAATTCTATAGTTCTAATACCTCCCTCATATAAAGCTTTTACTACATCTACAACTATATTCACATCGTCCTCGTAAAACAAAGGAATGAGCTTTGATTGCAGAATATGTTCGCTTACTTTATCTATACTATGCATGTTATTATATTAATATCTAGATTCAATTAATTGTATACTTTGTTTTGTATTATCACCCACTTCTTGCAATTTACCAAAAGCTGCACTAGCAGCAAAATCAATTGCTTTTTGAGCTGAAAATTCATGAATAGAAGCATAAATTAAGCCAGCCATAAAACAGTCGCCACTTCCTACCTTATCAACCACTGTTTCCGTAAAGTACTCTTTACTTACAACATGTTCATTTTTATTGGTTATTGTAGCATAATAACGTACCGCTTCCCCTTCAGAAAAACGGTAGGTATTGGCTACAGTATGACATTGAAGGAACATGGTCATTATTTTTTCTGATACCAATTTGGATTGTGCTATATAAAAATCCTTGGTGCAATGATTCGCTAAAGCTGGATCTAATGGAGAACCTAATAACTGATGTGCACTCCAAACATTTCCCATAATTACATGACAATACTTAACAAGGTTAGGCATTACCTCTACTGGTTGTTTCCCATATTGCCATAGCTTAGCTCTATAATTAAGATCGACCGATATTGTCATTCCTTTTTTGGCTGCAAATTGTAATGCCTCTTCACAAACTTCTACAATAGTTGTATTTAATGCAGGACTAATAGCAGTAAAATGAAACCAATCATATCCTTCTAAAACTTTATCCCAATCAATAACTCCTTTTTGTAAAAAAGAGAAAGAGGAATAAGCACGATCATATATAACACCTGCATTTTTTAAATCGGCCCCCATGGGTAATGTATACGTACCAATTCTATCTCCACTTAACACAATAGCGGAACTATCAATTCCTTCTTGTTCAAGTGAATCCATAATTTCTTTGGAAATATAATTATTGGGTAAGGCAGTAGCATATTTAACTGCCGCTGACCAATTTGCCAATGCCTTTGCCACATTTAATTCGGCACCACCTACATATACTGGCATCGATTGCGATTTTATCCATTCTTGTTGTAAGCTGGGTGAAAATCTTAACAAAAGTTCTCCAAAACAAAATACTTTCTTCATCTTATGCTAAGGTATTTATAGGTGCGGGATCCATATCCGAATACACTAAATTTTCACCAGCCATTCCCCATATAAAACCATAATTACTAGTACCGCAACCAAAATGCATACTCCATGGCGCAGATAAAACTGCGTCATGATTGGCTACTACTAAATGTTGTGTTGCTTGAGGTTCCCCCATAAAGTGAAATACTCTATGTTCAGAAGGGATATCAAAATAAAAATAAACCTCCATTCTTCTTGTATGCGTATGAGGAGGTACTGAATTCCAAACCGAACCAATATCTAAAATAGTTAACCCCATTACTAATTGACAACTTTGTATACCTTCTAAATGAATGTATTTATAAATTGTTCTTTTATTAGAGGTTTCAGCAGTTCCTAATTGAACTGGCTGAGCATCCTCCTTTTTACAAACTTTTGTAGGATAATTTTGATGAGCAGGTGCTGATAAAATATAAAAATGTGCTGGACTACTTGCATGCAAAGATCTAAAACTAACTTCTTTGGTTCCTCTTCCAATATATACACAATCCATTTTTTGAATAGGATATTCTACCCCATCTGCCATTACAACACCATCCCCTCCTACATTAATGACACCCATTTCTCTTCTTTCTAAAAAGAAATTAGCCTTAAGTTCTTCGGGCGTATGCAAGTTTATTGTTTTAGAAACTGGCATAGCACCACCAACTATCATACGATCATAGTGTGAGTAGGTTAATTGAATACTTTCAGCAGAAAATAAATTTTGTATTAAAAAATTATCTCGCAATGCTTGTGTTAACATTGATCTTGTTTCTTGTGCACTATTGGCGAATCTTATTTGCATATATTTTTTATTTTTTATCTACCCATCCAACCCCCATCTACTACTAAAATGGTTCCGTTTACATAGTTAGAAGCATCAGAGGATAAAAATACTGTTGGCCCTTTGAAGTCGTCTGGATGCCCCCATCTTGCAGCAGGAATTCTACTGAGTATTGATTTATTTCTTTCTTCGTCCTCTCTTAAAGCTTTTGTATTATCTGTCTCAATGTAACCTGGCGCAATTCCGTTTACATTAATCCCTTTAGATGCCCATTCATTGGCTAATGCTTTTACTAATCCACCAATGGCAGATTTTGCAGCCGCATAACCTGGAACATTAATCCCACCTTGAAAACTTAGTAAAGAGCAAGTAAATATAATTTTACCTTTCCCTTTTGTTATCATTTTTTTACCTAATTCTCTGGCTAAAATAAATTGAGCATCTAAATTAATCCCCATTACTTTATCCCAATATTCATCGGAATGCTCTGCCGCAGGATTGCGCATAATGATACCAGCATTATTTACCAAAATATCAATAGATTGATCATGAATGTTTTTAAGAAATGCATATAAAGCCTCTCTATTACCTATATCCACTTGATGGTATGTAAACGTTTTTCCTAACTTATGTACAGCAGATTCAATTTTTTCAAAATCGCCCCCACTAGAAACCCCAATGATATTTGCACCTGCTTCTGCTAATCCTTCGGCCATGGCAAAACCAATACCTTTATTACAACCTGTTACTAAAGCTGTTTTACCTTGGAGATTAAATTTATCTATTATACTCATAATTTTTATTTAGGCACTTTCCATCCAAAATATTCATTCGCATTATTAAAACAAATGTCCTCCACTAATTTACCAATCCACTCGATATCATTAGGTAATTCACCGTTTTCTATTTCCTTCCCAAATATATTACATAAAATGCGTCTAAAATACTCGTGTCTTGGATAGGATAAGAAACTTCTAGAATCGGTCAACATACCCACAAAACGACTTAATAATCCCATATTACTGAGCGCATTAATTTGTTTCTCCATACCATCTTTTTGATCCAAAAACCACCAACCCGATCCAAATTGAACTTTACCTGCTACAGAGCCATCATTGAAATTACCTATCATAGTAGCCATAAGCTCATTATCAGCAGGGTTTAAATTATAAATAATCGTTTTTGCTAATTTATCTTCCGTATCTAACTTGTTTAAAAACTTGGATAATGCGGAAGCTTGAGAGAAATCGCCGATGCTATCCCAACCCGTGTCAGGGCCTAATAATTGCAACATTCTTGAATTGTTATTTCTTAATGCCCCTAAATGATATTGCTGAATCCATCCTTTTTCCCAATCCCACTCAGCAAAATGCAATAACATGCAAGATTTAAATTTATGTTGTTCCAATATACTCAACTCTTTGCCCGATTTTACTTTATCAAAAATGGAATTAATTTCAGAACCCGTAAAATCCTCCACATAAATTTGTTCTAATCCATGATCACTTACATTACATCCCATCGAAGCAAAAAAGTCGTGTCTATTTTGTAAAGCGTATAAGAAATCATCGAAACTACTTATTGAAATACTACTTGCTTTTTCTAGCTTGGCTAAAT
This sequence comes from Bacteroidota bacterium, assembly GCA_947452905.1. Lineage (GTDB taxonomy): Bacteria > Bacteroidota > Bacteroidia > Chitinophagales > Chitinophagaceae > Sediminibacterium. The sequence goes on from CANGEP010000001.1 coordinate 436,519, forward strand.
AGGCAATAAAATTAGCGGCATTGCTCACTTCCATCGCTTTATCGGGTCTAAAAGCAGGTAACACTTTAACCTCAAAAGAACTATCCTTAATTTTCTGATGATATTCTAATGAATCAATGGGGTCGTCAGTAGTACAAATAACACGTACATTCATTTTTTTAATCATACCCTGTGTAGTATAATCAGCAGATTGTAATTGTGACGATGCTTGTTCGTATATTTTTTTTGCAGAAACAGGATTTAATATCTCTGTAATACCAAAATATCGTTGTAACTCTAAATGCGTCCAATGATACAATGGATTACGCATCGTATAAGGAACCGTTTCGGCCCATTTCATAAATTTTTCTTCGTCAGATTTATTTCCAGTACAATAGGATTCATCTACCCCATTGGTTCTTAATGCCCTCCATTTGTAATGGTCTCCAGCAAGCCAAGCATCGGTTAAATTTTTGAAATTAATATTGTTGGCAATTTGATCTGGCGCCAAATGACAATGATAATCGATCAATGGCATTTTTACCGCAAAATCGTGGTAGAGTTTTTCTGCAGTTTTGTTTTGTAATAAAAAATTTTGATCTAAAAAAGCTTTCATAGTCAACTTAATTTTATAGACTCACCCCACGCTTCCATGGAATAAAATCATCTTGATTTAATAATACTGCTTTAGGGGTGATCTCTCCACTTGCAGCTTTTATACAATAGTGTAATATTTCTTCTCCCATTTGTTCAATTGTCTTCTCTCCCTCAATGACAGGTCCGGTATCAATATCAATGATATCGGCCATTCTTTTTGCAAGGGCCGTATTACTTGCCACTTTGATAGTTGGACAAACTGGATTACCTGTAGGTGTACCTAATCCGGTAGTAAATAAAATTAAGGTAGCTCCAGAAGCAGCTTTACCTGTGGTAGCTTCCACATCATTACCTGGGGTACACACAAGGTTCAAACCTGCTTTTAATGCGGGTTCAGTATAATCTAATACATCCACAATAGGCGCGTTCCCACCTTTTTTTGCGGCACCAGCCGATTTTATGGCATCAGTAATTAAACCATCTTTAATATTTCCTGGGGAGGGATTCATATGAAATCCAGATCCTACTTTTAATGCAGCATCATTGTAAGAAGTCATCAGTTGAATAAATTTTTGTGCCGCCAAAGGATCGATGGTTCTATTAATTAATTCTTGCTCCACACCACAAAGCTCTGGGAACTCTGCTAACAATATTTGCCCCCCCAACGCCACCACTAAATCGGCGCAATAACCCACGGCTGGATTTGCCGAAATCCCACTAAAGCCATCACTCCCGCCACATTTAACTCCAATACATAATTTACTGAGCGGCGCAGGCGCTCTTTTTGATTTATTGGCTTCTACCAATCCTTTAAAAGTGGATTGAATGGCATCTGCAATTAATTCTGGCTCACTTTTAGATTGTTGTTGCTCAAAAATGTATAAGGGCTTATTAAAATTTGGATTTCTATCTTTAATATCTTTTTCGAAATCTGATAATTGTAAGTTTTGACAGCCTAAACTTAACACTGTAATTCCAGCTACATTCGGATGATCGGCATAAGCAGCTAATAATTTACTTAACACTGCGGCATCTTGTCTTATACCTCCACACCCCCCTTGATGATTTAAAAATTTAATACCATCTATATTTTCAAATACTCGATCTTTTTTTGTGGTAGCAGTTAAATTAATAGGAATAGAAATATCTTTCCCTTCTTTATATGCATTTAATAATTGTTTCGTGTATTGTTTATACTGATTAGAAACCTCATACCCTAATTCATTATGTAAAGCTTCTTTGATAACATCTAAATTTCGATTTTCACAAAAAACTGTGGGCACAAATAACCAATAGTTAGCAGTACCCACTCTACCATCAGCACGATGATACCCGTTAAATGTTTGATCCTGAAACTTAGTTATATCAGGGGCTTGCCATGTATAATCAAAAGGCTTAAATACAAAAGGTTGCGCTGCATGGTGTAAATTTTCGGTACTCATTCTGGCACCAGCAACTACATCCAAGGTTAATTTTCCCACGAGTACCCCGTACATAAAAATGGAATCCCCTTTTTTAAAATCGGTAGGGTAAATTTTATGTTTAGCCGAAATATCTTCTTGAACAGTTACCTCCTGTCCATCAATTGACACTATAGTACCTTTTGAGATATTTTGCAAAGCCACCCACACATTATCTTTAGGATTTATTTTTAAAACGTTTTTTTTCATATTCCTAAGATTGTTTTAATGCCTACTGTATTAATTTTTTCTTTCCATTGTTCTACTTTTTCTACAAAAGCTACTTGACTACAATATTCAGTAGTGTTGATATTTTTACCCTGTTCTTTTTCCATGTATAAAGCAAAGGCGGCAAAGCCTAAACTCATTTTATCGGCAGGCGATTGATGGATAGTAAAATATTTTTCCATGAGAAACTGATTTCTCATTTTCATTTTTTCTTCAAAATTCATAGCAATACTTACCCATTTGTGTTCAATAAATGGATTGGCAAAACGCTCTAAAACACTTTTCCCAAATTGCACCGCATCGTTGGTTGAAATATCATCCCCCACAACACAAGGGGCAATCTCTTCGATAGCTAATTGAGTGATGAAACCTTTAAAACCTTCGTTATTCATTGCCTGAATAACAGTTTCAAATCCTGCTAAAATTGCCACCGCACAACTAAAAGTATGCGTGCCATTTAAAAGTCTTAATTTTAATTCACGGAATTTTACAATAGACGGTGCTACCACCACTCTTTCGTCGGTAGTCGCAAATGAAATTTTTTGAATCGTGGATGTTTTTTGTGATTCTATAGCCCATAAAGCAAAGGGCTCACTACTAATTAACAATTGATCCTCATAACCCAAAGTATCTTTTAACTCTTCCATTTCTTTTTCACTCAACTTGCCTGGCACAATTCGATCCACCAAAGTATTACAAAAATCATTGGCGTCGGATATCCATTGAATAAAGGATGCTGGTAAAGCATGATGTTTTGCCAAACTAATAATTATGTCTACCAAAACATTCGCATTATTAGGAACTAACTCGGTAGGCAAAATTACCCATCCTTTATTTTTGTCTCCATTAAAATGTTGCCATCTAGCATGTAATAAAGCCAATAATTTTGCAGGAAAAGTATTAGGTGCCTCCGGGCCTAAGGGATCATTTACATCTAATATTAAACCAGCTTCGGTAGTATTTGAAATAATCACCTCAATATTTTCACTAACTGCCAAGTTTAATAAAATATTCCAATCTTTTTTCGCTTCTACCACTCTACTAATGGAACTATTCACAAAAGAATTGTTCACAAGCTCCCCTTTATACACGCCTCTTATACAATGAGTAAATAAATTGTCTTGTGAAGTAAAATCGGAAACACCCCCCTGTGAAGTTGATTTAACAACTACCACTTTACCATTAAACACACCCTGCTGGTTTGCATGATGAATAAAAAAATCAGGCAAGCCTCTTAATAAAACGCCTGTTCCAAATTGCAATACTTTTTCTGGCAAATCCTTGATTTGACCATGACTATTTATCCATTCCTTATTTAATATTGGCCTACTCATCTTTTATTATTATGCTAAATTTTACGTAATTATTTTATCAACCAATTAACCAGTTCCTGAGCAGCTTCAAAATTTTGATACTGCTTAGGCAATTTTCTTCCATCAATATATTCATTATACAACCAAGGGTCTCCTACTACTAATACCTTCCCCTTTCCTACCATAGCTTTAGCAATAACAGGCACAGTACCATTGGTAGCCACCACAGTGGCAGGCGCTTTCACCGATAAAGCACTCACTTCTTTTAAATGTAATTTTAAGTTGGTCGAAAAAATACCATTGTCTTTTGAAGGATACACATTTCCCATTTCAAAGGCATTGCCTTTTACCATATTAACGGATTGATTGGTAGAACTTATTCCAAATTTTTCCAATAAAATATTCATATGAACCAAATCGGTATTCGCACTATCATTGGTCATCACTAATAAAGTACCCCCTTGCTTTACCCAATCAACAATAACACTTGCCTCTTTTTCATTCATATAATTGGGATGAGGATTGTCTTTTACATGATCAGCATCGATAATTAAATATACTTGACTCGTTTTTAGATTTTCAGCCGTGGGTGCTGTGTCTAAACTACGAAGCAAGGCACCTTTATCTATAAACTGTTGTCCCCAACAAGCATTTCCACTATTACTTACTTCTTCCCAAGCATAATGCCAACGGTAGTCATTGCCTTTAGCATCTTTTTTTAATTCATTGTTAAAATAAGTATCAAGTGTGACAATAGGATGTGATTTAATAGTTGATTTTTCAAAAACAATGGCTTGATTGGCTGCTTGTAAAAGAGAACCAAATCCTTTAGGATCATTTAGTACAATGGGTTCTTTAAAATAATAATCTAAAGTCCCATCTCTGTATGGCGTTCCTCCTAAACCTGAAACAGAAACTGTATTGTTTAACTCAATAAAGCCATTATTGTCTTTGATATAGTTTTGAATAATCCCTGTATAGGCTTTTTGTGCATTGGATGTATAAGCGTTACTGATATATCCTTTTTTAACCGCCTTAAATAATACTCTTGAAAACATTGAAGAAGCAGAGGTTTCGTAATAATTTCTAGGATCACTTGGCGCATCTAAAATATCAAACCACAATCCATTTTTTTGCTGCACTGCAACAATTGCTTTAGCATATCTATTTAAGATTTGAATTAAGGAATCTCTTCCTGGATCTTGTAAAGGATAATAATCTAATGCATCCACCAAAGCCATTCCATACCAACCCATGGCTCTACCCCAAATATGAGGCGATTTTCCGGTTTGTGGATCGGCCCATTTTTGTTGTTTTTTTGCATCCCACGCATGAAATAATAATCCCGTTTTTTCGTCTTTAGTGTAAGTTTCGGCTAAAACAAATTGTCGAGTAATTTCTTTGTAAGCGCTACTATCATGAAATACACTAGCATATTGTGCATAAAAAGCAGCCCCCATGTATAACCCATCTAACCACATTTGATGAGGGTAAATATTTTTATGCCATAAGCCACCCAATTCATTGCGAGGTTGTAATTGCCATTGATGATACATCTGATCCAAGGCCTTTTTGTATTTTTCTTTACCCGTGACTTGATATAAAGTAAGAAGTAATTTACCATTGTTTAAATGGTCTATATTAAACTCGTCGGGTTTATAATCATACACCGAACCATCTTCTTTTACATAATAATCCATGCTATGTTGGATATACTGAAAATATTGAGGATCCCCTGTAGCATACCATAATTCTTCAATCCCTTTTAAAATAACACCTTGGTCATAACTCCATCTAGCTCTTGCTCCTGGAGCTGGCTTTACCGCAAAGGAGTCGGGCCATAGACGCATGGCAGTGGCTGCCATCTTTTCCGCCATAGATGTGGCAGTAGTAGGCTTTAATTTTTTTAGTTGAACCGTATCAACATCTATATTAAGAGCATGTACCGTTTTTAACATAGGAGTAAGAGCAGATGTTAAAATGGTAGATTGCTGAATAGAAATACTATCTGCTTCCTCAATTTGTATACCTTCTCTTGCACTTATAAAACTATTTTTGATAAGAATATTTTTTATGGGCATCTCAGGTATACCTCTTACAAATAAAGCCTTACTAGCACCATCACATGAAACATTACTTATTTCAAAATTTCTAAAAATAGGTGTAGCCTCAGTTACTGGAAACTTTTGTACAACAACCTTATCTTCTTCCCCATTTAATTTGATAGGATCAGTAGCAGCATAATACATATCAAAGAGTATCGCTTCTCCCACAATATCCTTCATATTAATATTGGTAGCATAAATATTCTCAACCACACCTCCTCTGCCTCTTACCGTCTTAAAACGAAGCCCAATGTCTGTACCCACGAACGTACAACCATCGATGTAAATATTTTTAGCGCCCCCACTCATTTCACTACCTACCACAAAACCACCGTGTGCATGATAAACAGTACAGTTTTTTACAATAATGTTTTGAGTAGGCATACCTCTTTTTCGACCATCTTCGTCTCTTCCGCTTTTAATAGTAATACCATCATCGCCCGTATCGAATACACAATCTTCTAAAATAGCATTAGAGCAGCTTTCTAAATCAATGGCATCGGTATTGGTTCCCCACCATGGATTTTTTACGATCATTTTTTTAATTACAATATCCTTACTCATTAAAAAGTGAGTTGTCCATGCAGGTGAATTTTCAAAACTTACCCCTTCAATTAACACTTTACTACATTGGTTTATGCGAAGCATGTTGGGACGTAAAAAATCTTTGATGCCCTCAAAATCTTGCAAAGTTTTTCCAGCGATTAATTTGCCAACATCTTTTTTTATAGAGGCTTCTGCGGCTGCTTTAGATGGATACCATGTTTTTTTATCCTCAGTTAAAGCACCACCAAAATTTTTCAAATGTCTTTTCCATTCCTCTTCCGATAATTTATCTTTCTTTAAGGGTCTCCAGTATAATCCATTTCCATTAAAAATACCTTCACCGGTTATAGCAATATTGGTTTGTTTTTCGGCAGAAATTGGGGATTGACATCTTGCAGCATCTACCCCTTCGAAAGAAGAAACCACTAATGGATATTGTGCAAAATCGGAACTAAAAACTACTAATGCACCAGCATTTAAGTGTAAGTTTACATTGGATAATAACACAATGGGGCCAGTAAGCCATTGGCCTTTAGGAATAACCACCACACCCCCGCCTTTGTCATGCATGATTTGGATGGCCTTGTTAATGGCGAAACTATTTAAATGATTCCCATTGGCACGAGCACCCGTAGAGACTATCGAAATGGTGTCTTTTCGGAAACTGGTTTTTTGGATTAAAAAATTGGGTGTTTTTAAAGCAAAACTGGGCAAGGTGAAGGCAAGGCTTAAGCCTAAATAAATGAATCGTTTCATAGAGATTTAAATATAGGCAAAATGCCCATTTTTAGCCTTTATTTAAGCTTAAAATAGGGTGCTTTTTTACGCAAACGATTTCGTTTTGAGTGCAATAAATTAACTAACTTTATTTTTACAACAATATCCCTTTATGAGATTTGAAGCAATTACAATAAAAGATATAGCAAAGGCCTTAGGGCTTTCTACATCTACTGTAAGTAGGGCTTTGAGGGATAGCTATGAAATTAGCCCCGAAACAAAACAAAAGGTAATTGCCTATGCCAAGGAAAACAATTACCGCCCCAATCCAATTGCATTAAGTTTAAAGGAGAAAAGAAGTAGCTCCATTGGGGTGATTGTGAGTGAGATTGCTAATAGCTTTTTTTCTCAGGCAATTAATGGTATTGAATCCATTGCCAACGAGAAAGGTTATAATGTAATTATTGCACAAAGTAAAGAGGAATTGGAAAGAGAGGATTCTGCCTTACAATATTTGGCGTCAAGAAGTGTGGATGGAATATTATTATCGGTATCAAGCAGAACCTCTAATTTTGATCATATTAAAAAATTGTATGACAGAGGGATGCCCATGGTGAGTTTTGATTGCTTGGTAGATTTTGAGGGTATTCACAAAGTAATGGTGGACAATATAAAAGCAGCCTATGAAGGCACCGAGCATTTAATAAATAAAGGCTTTAAAAATATTGCTTGTATCGCGAGTTCTTCTTTTTTATCTATTACCACCGAAAGAGTGAAAGGTTATACGGCCGCTTTGCATAAGTATAACCAACCTATTCAAACCAATAATATTGAATATATCCCGCATGGCGGACTTATCCAGGAAGAAATTTATGAGGCCATGGACAGACTCATGAATCAAAAAGAAAAACCAGATGCAATTTTAGCTTGTTCGGATCGTATTACCACTAATGTGATGCGCTATTGTCAAAATAAAAAAATAAATATCCCCAAACAATTGGGTTTAATTGGCTTTAGCAATTTAGACTTAACCGATTTACTAACACCCTCCCTTTCCGTGGTTCGACAACCTGCTTATGAAATGGGTCGTGCCGCAGCAGATTTACTCATAAAAATGCTTGAAAGCAAAAGAGCGATTACTGAATTTGAAAATGTAGTAATCCCCTCAACACTTATAGAAAGGGATTCTTCGATGCAAATAAAATTGTAAATATTAATTTTAGGAAGGATGTACGGCTTGTCTTGCCAACATTTTCCAGGTTCCATTTTCTTTCTTAAAAACCAACAAAACTTTTAATTTAACGGTTCCAGGTTTATTATTATCATTGGTAACTGCCTCCAATGAATGTCTTACAATAGCGGTATTACCATACACAGCAATGGTTTGATCTTTAATATCAATACTCACAAAATCGGATTTACCCGAAGCAATTTTTTCGACAAACTCTGCTTTCCCTTCCACATGTCCTCCTGAATGGCCATAACTTAAATTATCAGAAACGGATTCACTTAAAGCGTTTCTATCGCCACTAATCATAGCTGCAATTAATTTATTTACCGCTTGCTCCACTTTGGCTTGTTTTTTATTTTGTGCATTTGAAAATAAAAAACAGCCTAAAAAAACAAACAAAACTAAAAGGGTCTTTTTCATACGATATTTAATGTTTAACTAAAACTAAACAATTTATGAATACCTTTTTACAAATTAATACATCGTTTTCGTAAAATAGTTAATTTTTTTTCTCTTTTGCAAAGTAGTTATTTGTAAATTTAGCAACAGAACTTTTTATATGGAAAACTATAATTTCAACATCAATGCCAATCATACTTATGATGCTATTGTAATAGGGTCTGGTATCACTGGAGGTTGGGCAGCCAAAGAATTGTGTGAGAAAGGATTAAAAACCTTAGTGCTTGAAAAAGGACGAATGGTAGAACATGTTAAAGATTATATCACCGCCAATAAAGATACTTGGGACGAGGAATTTAGAGGACAAATTTCTTACCAAGAAATGGAACAACAACATGTACAAGCAAGAAGTGGCTACATAAATGCTTTCTCGAAACACTTCTTTGCCAATGACGCCGAAAATCCTTATCAAGAAATTCAACGTTTTGATTGGTTCAGAGGTAACCAAGTGGGCGGCAGATCCATTACTTGGGGGAGACATACTTATAGATGGTCTGATTTAGATTTTGAAGCCAATGCAAAAGAAGGTATCGCCATTGATTGGCCTATTCGTTATAAAGACATTGCCCCTTGGTATAGTTATGTAGAAAAATTTATTGGTGTAGCTGGCGAAAAAAGAAATTTAGCCCATTTACCCGATGGCGATTTTTTAAAGCCCCTAGAAATGAATTGTATCGAAAAACATTTTGCAGCTAAAGTGCAAAACTCATTTGATGCAAGACCTGTTATGATGGGAAGAGTCGCTCATTTAACAGAAACCAAACCATGGCATACTGCATTAGGTAGAGGTACCTGCCAAAATAGAAATAGATGTGGTAGAGGGTGTCCCTTTGGTGCTTATTTTAGTAGTAATGCGGCCACTTTGCCCGCTGCTAATAAAACAGGGAATTTAACCTTAAGACCATTTTCCATTGTACATTCTATTATTCTTGATAAAAATACCAACAAAGCAACAGGAGTTCGTGTAATAGATGCCGAAACAAATGCAATAACAGAATTTTATGCTAAAATAATTTTTCTGTGTGCCTCCACTTTAGCAAGTACACAATTATTATTACACTCTAGTAACGAAAGATACCCCCATGGATTGGGAAATGAATCGGGCGAACTAGGTCATAACCTAATGGATCATCATCATAATGTAGGTGCCATGGGAAGCTTTGAGGGCTTACAAGATTCTTATTATAAAGGCAGAAAACCTGCAGGCTTGTTTATACCCAAATATGTAAACTTAAACGAGAAAACAAAACAAGCCAACTTTAAAAGAGGATTCAATTATCAAGCAGGTGATGCAGTTCGTGCAAGTTGGAATAGAGGTGTAAATGAAGTGGGTGTAGGAGGTAATTTCAAAGATGCCTTAATGAAACCTGGTGAATGGAGTATGAGCATGATGGCATTTGGAGAAGTATTACCCTATCATGAAAATAAAGTAACGCTGCACCCTACCCTAAAAGATAAATGGGGCATTCCTCAATTAGTGATAGACGCAGGCTTTAAAGATAATGAGTGGAATATGCGCAAAAAAATGAAAGAGGATGCAGGTGAGATGTTTGAAAAAGCAGGATTTAAAAATATTAAAACATTTGACAATCCCACCGCATTAGGAAATTCAATACACGAAATGGGCACGGCTCGTATGGGTAAGGATCCTAAAACTTCGGTATTAAACGAGCATAACCAAATACATGGCATACCCAATGTATTTGTTACAGATGGTTCCTGTATGGTGTCATCTAATTCTGTAAACCCAAGTTTAACTTATATGGCACTTACTGCAAGAGCAGTTGACTTTGCTGTAAGTGAATTAAAAAAGAATAATTTATAAACCATGAACAGAAGAGAATATATAACGCAAACTACAAAATACTTAGGCTATACATTGGTAACAGGAACCGTATTAGAATTATTAGCTTCATGCGAAAACAATGCACAAAATTGGAAGCCGGTATTTTTTACACAAGAGGAAGCCATTACTTTATCTGCCATTACGGATACTATTTGTCCTAAAACATCTAGCCCCGGCGCTAATGAATTAGGAGTGCCTTCATTTATTGATCAGCTGGTAAAAAAATTATTAAAACAAGAGGATCAAGCATTTTTTAAAAAAGGAATTCAAGAAATAAATGAAACTGCTCAACAAGAATTTAAAAAACAATTTTCCGAACTTCCTATCAACCAAAAAGAAAGTATCTTAATAGACTTGGATAAAAAATCGGCGCCTACTGCTATGACTATGTGGGGCAAGCCCATGGAAGAACATCCATCCCCATTAAGTTTTTACAGAAAAATAAAAAGCTTAACCCTCATGGCTTTTTTTACCAGTGAAAAAATTGGAAAAGAATTTCTTACCTACGACCCCATTCCAGGCGAATTTAAAGGATGTATTCCTTATACTCAACAAACCAACTGGACAGAAATTTAAAAGTCGTATTGCTTTCTTCTGGGTCTTGACAACATAGCGGTTGCCTCGGCATCATTATTTTTAAACACTTCTTTTTCTGGATCCCAATAAATTTTTCTTTTTACTTTCATCGCAATATGATGCAGCAAGCAAGCACTACAAGAACGATGCCCTACTTCGATAGGCGTAGAAGGTTGTGTTCTTGTTTTAACAGATTCTAACCAATTCACATGCTGCTCACCACTTTCTAATAAATGAACTTCATTAGGGCCAATAACAGATTGTAATATTTTGGGATTGCTTGCATCAATGGGTTTAACACCATTACTATCACTCACTGGATCTGTTTCGGTAACTCTATAATTTCCTCTGGTTACCCAAATCCAACCTTCGGAACCAATAAACTTTACACCATTAGGAAGTTCATTAGAAACAGTCATATGAACACCGTTCGCATATAGTGCTTCGGTTCTAAAAATTCCATGCACATCCCAAAGACCCGTATAATTTGGATCGTCAGTTGGAAAATTGGCATGTCCCCAAATTTCGATTGGGCCTGTATATTCAGTATCCATACCCCAATGTGCTATATCAATATGGTGTGCACCCCATCCTGTTATCATGCCTGCTCCAAATTGTTCACAGCGTAACCAACCAGGTCTGGAGGCGACACCTTTTAATGAACTATCTAAGGAATGAACACGATCTTCTGTATAATAAGTTTCGGGGGTAGCACCTAACCAAGCATCAAAATTTAAATTAGCAGGTACTGGCATTTGTATTTTACTTCCGCCTCCTGGATCACCAGGCAAACCCACTTCGATATGGGTAATTTTTCCGATTCTTCCATTACGTACTAATTCGCATGCTTTTTTAAATTGAGGCCATGGATCAGAACCTCTTTGTTGAGAGCCCATTTGAAAAATGCGTCCAGTTCTTTTTACTGCATCACTTAAAATTCTACCTTCTTCGATTGTTAAAGAAGCGGGTTTTTGAAGATACACATCTTTACCTGCGTTTACTGCATGAACACCCACAATTGCATGATGATGATCGGGCAAACTAATATGTACCGCATCAATATCTTTGTTTAATAATAGCTCTTTATAATCGTTGTAAACTTTAATATCCCAATCGCCTTTTAAACCACCATTAAAGGCGCCTTGTGATTTATAATTGGCTCTAACAGCAGCAGGACCAGCATTGGCTCTATCTTTATCCAAATCACATACTGCCATAATTCTCGCCCCAGCATATTTGGCAACACCTGTCATATCATGAGAGGTAGAAATTCGTCCACAACCAATAGAGGCTACATTAATTAAATTACTGGGCGCATATTTCCCAAAAACTCTTGCTGGTACAATGGTAGGAAAATTAACTGCAATCGCAGTACCCAATGTTGCCTTCACCGATGATTGTATAAAATTTCTACGTTTCATTTATTTGTATTTGAATACGTTAATGTAGAACATTTTTTATTACCATCAAAAGAATAAGCTTACGAAAAATTATCGTAAAATGCTAAATGCATCCACTGTCATATAACCAGCATCATTCGTAGTTGTTTCACTACTACAATAATACCCCATTTTAGCACCTACCCACACACCCGCTTCCGCCTGAAATGGTCTTGGACAGGTTATATAATGTATGCCATCTATACTATACGAAAAATAAGCAATGGCATTTGGCTCCATCACTAAACGTATATAAATTTTACTAGGGGCAGAATCATTTATCAAATTTGTTACTAATTCCTGTGCTCCTTTATCTGCCTTTATACACTCTATATAATTTAATTGCAACCCTTTCTCCGTATTTTTTAGCTCTATTCCTGCATATGATTTTCCAAATACAATAAATCCTGCGCGTTCCCCTTTTTGCAAACTTGTAAAATTGATGCTTGTTTTTAGTTCAAATTTTTCGGCTGGAATTTTTGCTAAATAGAGGGCAGGGAAATTCCATAAATTTTTTACACTATCCTGCTTTACTACTGCATATTGCCTATAGGTATTTCCTAAAGCCATTCTCCACTGTGGTTGAAAATTCACATTCCACTGAAACTCCAATGCTGGATTATAGAGCGCACTGGCTTGTTTTAATAATTTTGTTTTAGGTATAGTATAGGAATCCACTGGCTCTCCCACTCCATCCCCATCTTTATCAAACCCTATCACAGGCCATTCGTTTTTCCAAATCATGGGTTGCAAATGAGTGATTCTTCCATAAGCCCCTTTGTCTTGAAAATGTATAAACCAATCTTCATTGGTATTGGTTTGAACCCAAGCCCCCTGATGTGGCCCATTTATTTTAGATGCCCCTTGCTCCATTACTTTTTTTCGTTCATAAGGGCCATAAATATTTTTAGACCTTAATACTATTTGCCATCCAGTACTTACCCCTCCTGCGGGTGCAAAAATATAATACCACCCATTACGCTTATATAGTTTAGGGCCTTCTACAGTGGGATCAATCCCATGACCATCATATATCAATTTGCCTTCGTCTATTATTTTAGTACCACTCACATTCATTTGCTTCATGGCTAATACACTTTTAATACCCGCTCTACTACCTGCATAAGCATGTACTAAATAAACTTTGCCATCCTCATCCCATAAAGGACAAGGGTCAATTAATCCTTTTCCAGGAGACACTAACACTGGTGTAGACCATTTACCAAGTATATTTTTTGTCTTTACTACATAAATTCCCATCTCAGGGTCGGGATAATAAATATAAAATTCGCCATTATGAAATCGAATACTGGGTGCCCAAACACCTGCACCATGATGCGGTTTTTGATAATATTCATAAGGTGATAATTTATCTAAAGCATAGCCTATTAATTGCCAATGCACTAAATCAGACGACTGCAAAATGGGCAAACCTGGTACAGAAGTAAAACTAGAAGCCACCATATAATACTGGTCTCCCACTCTTATGGCATCAGGATCGGAATAATCTTCGTGTAAAATGGGGTTGTTATAGGTTTGCGCAAAACTTAAGCTTGAAAAATATATTTGTAGCGTAAAACAAAGTAAACTAAATATTATCTTTTTATTGGCTGCCATGGGGCTAAAATTTTAGAAACTGTAAATATACTTGCTTGCTCTTCAGTTAATTGTTTGCTCCAACTTACTCTTTTGCTAGGATTTGCTCCAGGTCCTTCACTATTGTATTCACTATATCTAGCAGTGGCTTCATTGGCAGGATTTTTCCAATTATTCCATCCTTCTTCAATAATATGTTTGTCTAAAAAACAATTTAAGTAAGTAACACTTGCAGTAGGGCTCCAAGGCCTTCCTAAAGATACTTTGTTTACAGAACTATCAGCGCTAAGCGTGCATTTATTAAATACAAAACCAAAAGGAATAATAGAATTGGTAGAAGCGGCCGTTACGTGTGAGTTTTTTTTGCTATGAATATGACAGTTATCAAAATAAGCAGTGGCGGCACCAAAAATAAAATCGGTAGTGCCTTCGATATAACAATCTTTAAAATAATGTTTTACTCCATTGCCACTTAAAAATAATACATCCTGGAAGCCTAGCATTTTGCAATTATAAAATGAAGCTCTATTACCCTCTACTCTTAAAGCAACGGCTTGTCCAGCTGTAAATCCAGCTTGATTACTAAAACTTAAATTTTGTGCCTGAAAATCGTTCCCATAAATAAATACCGCAGCACAGTTCCATGTATTTAAAGTATCGCCATTGGCTTGTTTAATGCCAGAATGATTGTCATATTGAATGATGGTATTATTTTCATCTTCCCCAACTAATGTAATATTAGACTTGCTAGCATCTAAGGTTACTACTTCTTTATAAATACCCTTTTTAATAAAAATACGTATTGGCTTTAAATTACCTGAAGGAATTAAATTTAATACTCCTTGTACGGAATGATAAGGAGTGGTATTGTCTTTTGCAACTACATAATCATAACTAATATTATTTGTTTGAGCCATCACTTGACTGCAACAAAATAAAATAAATAAAAAATTAAATGCTAGTTTTTTCATTACTTGGTTTTTGTTGTAATGACATGGTCACTTAAATTAGTATGTAATGATTTTACTTCTTTTAAAACCAATTGTGCAATAAGCCTAGCCCCTAATTCATTAAAATGAGTGTTATCTATTTTACCCTCTGGATAATTAGGATGTTCGCCCGGTTTTAACTGTAAAAATAATAAAGTAGAATTTTCTTGCCCAAATTGTTGATACAAAGCTCTACTCTTAGTATCCAAATCGATGAATAAAACATTTTCTTTTTTGGCAACTTCCTCCACCAAAGGACTATACTCTTTATGCGTTTCCTGTGCTTTCCCGAGGCTATCAAACTTTCTGCGCGAAACAGGCGTTAATAAAATAGGAATGGCTTTAAGTGCTCTTGCTTCTTTTACGAATTTTGTTAAATTGGCTTTAAAATCTTCAGGGTTAGAATATCTGTCTTTTTTCTCAACAGACTCGTCATTGTGTCCAAATTGAATAAAAACATAATCCCCTTCTTGAGCACCATCAAGTACTTGTTGCCATAAACCTTCACTTATAAAAGTTTTAGTGCTACGACCATTTTTGGCAAGGTTATTAACTTGCGTACTTGAATCCCAAAAATATACAAATGGCATGCCCCATCCAGTTTCTGGATAAGTATTGGTTTGTTTAATAGCAATAGTACTGTCTCCACATAACCAAATTTTCATTTTTGCGGGAGGAGTGGCAGCCACTAAAATAGTAGATGCGAAAATTAACACTAGAATCTTTTTCATTTTATAAATTAAGGGGTAAGTTCATTTAAGTACATCTCAATATTAGTATATTGTTTTGAAAGTGAAAATTTAGTATCATCTGCTTCCTTTTTATTCAACCCCATTTTTATTTCCCAGCTATCTGGTATTCCATCTCCATCTGTATCTAATAAAGGTTCAGCAGTTTGTAAAAACGGCCACGCTTTAATGGTTTTGGCATATTCAGTACCATGCGCATATCCGCCTTGTACATCAATTATTTTACCTCTTTTGTAAACTACGTCTTGAATAATTCTAGCATCTAAACTATCTCTTTTATAGGAAGCGCCTACATGTGTGAGTACCGAATAATAAGCAGCTTTTGCTTCTTGTATTTGAATTGCTAGAGTTGGGAAAGGTATAGTTGTTATAGCCTTAGATTTTTGTAATTCGGTAATTTTTTTATCAAATTCAATACCATTAATATTTTCTTTACTTACCCATTCATTGCCTTCCACAAAGTTACCTTTAACAAAGAATTCGCCTAAACCTCTTGTCTCATTTAAGGTAGGATTCACAATTCTTTTAGCTACTGATTCATGGGTAGATGGCCCTGGTCGATAATAATTATTAATCATATTATATTTTCCTGCCTCGCCTCCATACACGCTATTATGTTCCCAATTATAAATAACATTATTACTAAAATCAACAAACTCTTCACTTGATCCTAATCTTGCCCCATTAAAACGAGGATTTCTACTCACACAATGGGCAAATAAATTGTGATGAGCGCTTAAATGAGCCCCTCCCCAAATACCGCCGTACCCATGTTTTTCAAAATCAGTATCGCCTTTTTCAAAATGATAGGAATAATTTAGGGGTTCTGCAATTAAATTCCATTGGAGCGTGGTGCTATCACCCCCATATATTGAAAACACTTCATCATTACTCCAACTCATACTACAATGGTCAATGACAATATTTTTATGTCGATTGCCCCCAAATGAATCATCATCACCACTTAAATCAACCATTCCTTTATTCTGAAATTTATCTCCTAATCTAAATCGTAGAAAACGAATCACAATATTATCTCCTCCTAGTCCCACCGATTGATCAGCCAAACATATGCCTTCTCCTGGTGCTGATTGTCCCGCTATAGTTACATCACCAGCAATAGTTAATTTAGTTTCTAAGTGTATGGTGCCTGTAATATCGAAAACAATGATTCTTGGTATTTTAAGAGTGGCAGCGGCTCTAAAACTTCCAGGTCCATCATCATTTAAATTAGTTACTTTAATAAGCTTACCTCCTCTCCCTCCTTTTGTATATTTACCAAAGCCTTCGGCCGAAGGAAAAGCAAAGGTTTGTGCTTTAGCAAAACCTAGAGATAAAATGATTAATAAAAATAAAAATGTTTTTTTCATAAAATGTTTAAACAAAAAAATAAGGCAGTAAAACTGCCTTATTAAAATTAAGTAACTAAATACTAATATCCTGGATTTTGTTTCATATTAAAATTAGCATCTAATACAGGTTGAGGAATGGGAAGTAGTTCCGATTTTCCTGTAGTAAATCCAGTGGCAAAACGTGCTAATGCTACTGTATTAATAGTAGTACCCATCCAAACTATTTTTGTAGTACCAGTAGGTGCAGTGGTAGGTTCTTTAGTATAAAAAGAATTACTCCAAGCTGCTTTATCATCTGCCGTAGAGTTAGTTTTAAAATACATAGATTGAGGTAGATTAGCCCAAGTACCTGTTCTGTTAGACATAGCTAATAAAGTGGTTTTAGTATTTGCAATAGTGGTTGCCAATAAATTCCATCTTATTAAATCATATTTTCTTATACCTTCTCCACCTAATTCTAAAGAACGTTCTTTTACTAATGCAGTAAAGAATGATGATTTTGACAAACCAGCAGGTAAATCAACAGTAGCATCGGCCGTATTGATGGCTTTACCATAACCTCTTCTGCGCACTTGGTTAATGGCATTATAGGCAGCAGCAGTAGGGCCATTTAATTCATTCTCTGCTTCAGCAAACATTAATAAAACATCCGCATATCTAATAATTTGCCATTTTAAACTTAAGTATTGAACTGCGTCCGTCGGAGAAATGATAGGGTTTGTTAACCAATCTCTTCTATATTTTCCATCATTTATGGCAGTTATCGCTTGTCCAGCTTTGGTAGCACCGTCTGCATTCACGTTATAAACAGCACAGGTAACATCTCTTCTTAAATCGGTAGAATCAAACGCGTAAAAATAGGAAGGCAATACGTTGATACTTTTATTACCATAAGAACCCACAGTAGGTCCATTATAGTATCCTAATTTTGTATCAGCAACACCCGATCTTCCAGTAGCACTTGCCTGGAACATTAATTCCCCATCAGGATCAGCAACCGCATGCGCACAAACCTGATCTTTCCATAAAGCTTTAAAACTAGGGTTTAATG
This sequence comes from Bacteroidota bacterium, assembly GCA_947452905.1. GTDB lineage: Bacteria > Bacteroidota > Bacteroidia > Chitinophagales > Chitinophagaceae > Sediminibacterium. Next base: position 454,752 of record CANGEP010000001.1, read on the forward strand.
CATGTTGTCCAGAAGCAATAATTTCTTTTGTTTCATCTAATGCAATTTTATAATAAGTTGGGGCGTCAGCACCTTGTGCCACCTGTCCATTTTTTCTTAAAGCATACCCTGCTCTATAAAAAGCAATTCTTGCTCTTAAAGCTTTAACTGTTCCTTTGGTAATTCGCTCATCTTCTTGATTGCCAATAGAAGCCAACTCTTTTCTCCAAGGCACTAAAGTTGCCGCTGTTTTTAAATCATTCAATAATACTTCATATAAAGAATCGCGATCGGTGGCAGCAGGAAATTGTTTTGCACCTGCTTGATTTGAAGCGGATGTAAAATGTGCAGGTAAATCGCCCCAGTTTCTAATGGCTTCTAAATAAAATTGAGCTCTTAAAGTTAATGACTCACCATATAACCTTTGTAATTGCTTCTTTTGCTGATCAGTACCATTACTGTACATGTTCATTTTAGGAATATTATCAATACAATTATTAGCAAATTCAATACCGGTAAAAATTTGATTAAATGGATTGGTAATTTGAGCATTCCCCGAAGTGGCACTATAACGTGCTATATCACGTCTGTCATTATCCGCTGCACCTGTAGGCCCTTGCATCTCATCATTATCTACCGGATAATACAAACTTAATCGAATGCCATATCCAGCATCTCCTACTAAACGGCTATATACTGAAGCCACTGCTTTTGTAGCACTTGTTACATCACTAAAAACAACTTCAGTGCTTAATTCTGTGATAGGTTGTTGATCTAAGTACTTTTTACACCCAGTCATCACAGAAAGGGGAAGCAATAAAGCTAAAAAGTATTTATAAAAAGATTTATTTAACATAACTATTATTTTAAAATATTGTTTTTAATTAAAATGTTGCATTTATACCAAAAATGAAAGATCTACTTTTTGGATAAGCTGAGTAATCTAAGCCTGGAGTTAAACCACTATTTGCAACACTTACTTCAGGGTCATAACCAGTGTAATTTGTAAATACAGCTAAATTATTACCTGTTACGTAAAATCTTAATTTTGTTAATTTAAGTTTTGCTAATTGCTTACCACTTACTGTATGACCAATGGTGATATTGTTGATTCTTACAAAAGAACCATCTTCCATTGCCCAAGAAGAAGGATAAAATGCACCAGCACTCTTTAAGGGTTGCCAAATATTAGAGAACAAGTTAATGCTTGATAAATAAGCAGGATCTAAACCTACTACTTGACCAGCAGCATTTACAGATTGTAATACTGTTCCATTGGCAGAAACTGTTTTCCAACGAGCACTCATAATGTCTAACATATTTGCATTGTTAGTGTATCCATTAGTAAGCTCAACTTTGTTGGCATTATAAATAGTATTGCCATAAACAAAATTTACAAAGATACTTGCATCCCAATTTTTATAAGTAAACTGTTGGTTTAACCCTCCCGTAAATTTAGGATTTGGATTACCTATAATTTGTCTATCGTTATTAAGATCAATTTTACCATCTCCGTTTAAATCTTTGTATTTAATAGATCCAGGTTGTATAGTTCCAATGATACCCGAATTATTAACCACGCCTGCTTTTAAAGTATAGACACTTGTTGCAGGATTATAATCAAAATCGGAAGGACGGTAAATACCATCTGTTACTAAACCATACATAGCCCCCACTGGTTGACCAATTTTAATAATGTAATCAGTTGGCTGACCAGAAACACCCCAACTAGCTGATGGATAAAAACTTGTTTGATTCACTCCCAAAGCATCCACTGAATTCTTGTTGAAAGAAATATTAAAATTAGCATTCCAAGTAAAATCCTTTTTAGACATCACTAAAGCACCTAAGCTTACCTCTACTCCTTTATTGGTTGTTTTACCAATATTTTGTAATTGTGTAGCATATCCATAAGTAGAAGCAATAGGCACATTTAATAATAAGTTACTTGAACTATTATTATAAACATCTACACTTAAATTAAAGCGCTTTAAGAAACTAATGTCAATACCATAGTTTCTGTTAATAGTAGATTCCCATAATAAATTAGGGTTTACTAAGGAAGCAGATGAATAACCATATATAGTTTGTCCACCAACTCCATAGAAATAAGATCCGTTATTATTAAAGGTACTTAAGTATAAATAGTCATTAATACGATTATTACCCACTGAACCATAACCAAATCTTAATTTCATATCATTTATGAAATCAACATTTTCCATGAACTTCTCCTTTTTAATTCTCCAAGCAAAAGAACCTGATGGGAAAGACCCCCATCTATTGGCATCAGAAAACTTAGAAGCACCGTCGTAACGTAGATTGGCACTAAATAAATATTTATCTAAGTATGAATAAGTGGCTCTACTAAAGAAAGATAAACTTGTATAGGTACTCTTTTGTAATTTAGGATATCCCGTAAATGAAGTACCCGCTACTTGATAGTTAATTGCTTGCGTTGGTGTTGTTCCATTAGGATATAGTTTATACAAAGAATTGGCTGTTTTAGAATCTAACTGATAGGTTTCTTCCCCCACAATTAAACTAAAACTATGTTTATCATTGCTAATATTATACGCCAATACATTTGAATTAGTTAAAGATGTTCCTTGTAAAGTATCTTTACCCATGATAGGTTTTTTTGAACCTTGTAAAACTGAATAAGGTGTAATAGAATCACTAAACTTACGATCTACCACAAAATTATCATTATAACCAAAAGTTGAAGTGAAAGCAAGGTTTTTGTTAATCTTATAACTAACATTAACACTTACATTTTTAACTTCTGTTGACTTTTTACGATATTCTTGATCAATTAAATCAATAGGATTAATTAATATTAAGCCGTTTCCCACAGAAGGCTCAGCCATTGGATCTATATCTGTGATAGATTGATTAGGTGATAAATAAGGTCTATAACGTACCGCATTTCTTAATCTATTGTATGAAGTTCCTTGTTCGCTTGATACACCAGCACCCATAACTTCCTGATAATTATATCTAGTTGACAAACCAACTGTTAAATTTTTTATCGGTGTGTAGTCTATTTTTCCAGTTATGATAGATCTTTTTAAACTAGAATTTCTAACAATAGCTTTATCGTCGTTAGTAGTAACTCCTAAATTGTAAGTTAACTTACTATTACCCCCAACTATAGCTAAGTTTTGAGAATTAGTGGTACCCGTATTGCCAAATGTTTCTTGTTGCCAATCTACTGGATTCACTGACTTAAGCGACTCTAAGTTCGAAAAAGAACCAAAATTTCTCACAAAACTTGCACTATCCGTAGCGTTGCCCACTTGTCTCTCGTATTGATAAAAAGCATAATCATAAGGTGTTAACACGCCTAATTTCTTGGCTAGCTCTTTAGTTCCATAAAATGCATTATAGCTAACTTGCATTCTACCTTGTCTTCCTTTTTTAGTCGTAATTACAATCACACCATTCGCACCTCTAGCACCATAAATGGCAGTAGCTGCTGCGTCTTTTAAAACGTCTACTGATTGTATATCTTGAGGAGATATTAAGGACAATGCATTTTCAACTTGTACTCCATCTAAAATATATAAAGGAGAATTATCTCCAGTAATAGACATACCACCTCTCACTCTAATTCTAATAGTGGCGTCTGGTGAACCTTCAGCAGTAGATGCTGTAACACCTGCTAAACGACCATTCAAAGCTTCAGCAGCTGAATTCAAAGGAATATCTTTTAAATCTCTGGCACTTACTGAAGCAACAGATGCTAAAACATCCTTTCTTCGAACTGTTTGGTATCCTATCACAACAACTTCGTCTAAGTTAGCAGAAGATTTTTCCATTTTAACCAGCAATGATCCAGAGCCAGTTATTTTTAAATCTAAATTTTTGTAACCAAGGAAACTAAAACTTAATTCAGCACCCAAGGCTGGAACAACCATTTGGAAAGTTCCTTCTTTATTGGATTGAGTAGCTTTATTTGATCCTTTTATTTTAATGGAAGCCCCCGATAATGGAACACCATTTTCATCTGTAACTTTTCCTGTAACAGTAATATTTTGTGCAAAAACTGCAACACAGGCAATCAATAACACAAAACTTAAAACTAGTTTTTTCATATAAGCATTTTGTTTAGCAATCAAGGCCAAAATGGCCGTTATTTTTGGACTTGCAAGTCTATTTATTTTAACTTAAATTTCACATTTAATAAAGTTCTTTATTTACGCAATCGATACCGAAAATTGGCTGTTTTTAGTAATCGGTCTCTCTATTTTATGTATTTTAGCCAAGCAAAAAAAAATAATGAGAAGGATTATTATAATATGTCTAGGAAGCTTGATTTTTCATGCCAGCTGGGGGCAAAACTCAGCGCAACCAGATCCTAACAAAACCATACAAGAATTTAAACACAAATTGTCCATTGAAAAAAATGACAGTGTAAAGGTGTTATATCTTAATCAAATTGGAAATACTTTTTACGAAAACAAAAAAGACGACAGCAGTTTCTTGTATTTTAATTACGCCTATGAGTTGGCTAAGAAAATAGATAATTACAAGCTGCTTATTAATTCTGCTAAAAACCTAATTGACATAAACACAAACTTGGGTAATTTTTCTGAAGCAGTTAATCTGGGTTTAGAAACTATTAAAGAATGTGAAAAACAAAAGGACAAAGATTATATCTTATACTTTTTATTAAGTATTCATGATACTTACCGCTTAGCCAAGGATAGCAAGAATCAAATTGAATATACCCTTAAAGCTATTGAATTAGCCAAAACACATAATAGCAACTACGCTAAATCTATTTTAACAGATTATGCTACTATAGGAGATGATTACCAAAGTGCAGGACAATTAGACTCAGCCTTATTATATTTTAATAAAGATTATGAGCAAGCTTTAAAAGACAAAGAACATGGTTTTAATATTACCTATACTAATTTAGGAGAGATAAATCTAAGACTTAAAAATTATGATATAGCTATTTTATATTTTAAAAAAGCAATCAACTATTTCCCTGCTGAATTTGCCAATGGCATGACCAATGAAATTAATTATCCTGAATTATTATTAGAAACCTCTAAAGCCTACGCTGCCATTGGTAATTATGATTCTGCTTTATACTATGGTCGAAAATCTTATACCTATGCGGGGCAAATGAATTCTAATCAATTCCTAAAAGATGGTGCTGAAAATTTGTATACCCTTTTTGAGCATAATAAAAAATACGACAGCGCTTTTTTCTATCAAAATATATATATCAAGTTAAAGGATAATTTATACAATGACGAGAAAACAAGAAAGCTTGAATATGTATCCATCCAACAAAGAATTGAAGAGGAAAAAAAGCTAGCAGAAATTGAACATCAAAAGGAAGAACGTAACAAGAACCTGGCATTGGCTGCCATTGGTATTTTTATTCCCTTTTTTATATCCTTATTATTTTTAGTAAGTAAATGGGGAAAAAAGAAATCTTCCATTTTAACATCAATGGGCATTGCTTCTTTATTAATGTTGTTTGAATTTATAAGCCTTTTTATTCACCCTTATATAGAAAAACTGACACATCATAATATTTTCTTGATGTATATCATTTTGCTTTTATTAGCATCCGCACTTGTTCCATTGCATCATAAGATGGAAAGCCTTATTAAAAAGAAGCTTTCTTAAGTAAAAGATATATTATTTTCCAAATTCAAAACTGGTTAACCAATAGAGAAGCTCTTTGCCATTATAGGCATTAAAAGAGGTAGTAATGGTAAGTGCAGGGTTTGATAAACTAAGCTTCTTGTGATCCATGTAAATATTATCCTTAGATAAAATGTAATTAAGCCTTTCAATAGACATAGATTTATCTTCTTGATCTATGATAGACATACCCTCTTTAATATCTTTAACAAATTGCTGAAACGTGTTTGCTGTAGTAAAAAATAATGTATCAGATTCTTGCTTGTAAATATATTGTTGATTCTTAAAAATTAATCGCACTGCAAATTGTGCATCTCCATTGTCTTTCAATATTTTTTGATAATCGCACTGAATAGTTGCGATTAGAGAAGATTTTAAAACTTCCGTATTTTGGGAATATCCAATTACTGTAAAAAATAATAAAGCTAATAAAACACCAACAGCCTTGAGGGATAGGTTGCGCATTTGTTTGATTTTTTGATCGAGCAAAAGTATTAAAATAGAATGGGAAAATCAGTTTTTTTTATTGATAATCAATTAATTGTATAAATTTAATTTTATATATTTTTTATTCTTAATTTATCAAAACCACCACAACAATAGTATATTTACTGAATGAAAATTTCTGTTTGGTCGGTAGGTAAAAATAATGAGGCTTATGTGAAAGAAGGCATAGAACTATTCACTAAAAGAATAGAACATTACTACCCTATCGATTGGAAATTAATTAGCCCATCTAAACATACCGATATAGCTAAAATCAAGAAAGAAGAAGCAGATAATATTCTTAAAAATTTACAATCCAATGATACGCTCATTTTATTAGAAGAGACAGGAAAAATGCTAAGCTCCCCCGGTTTAGCCAAACTTATTCAACAAAAAGCTAACCAAAGTACTCAAAAATTAATATTCTTAATTGGCGGCGCTTATGGGGTATCGGATGAAATTAAACAAAGAGCACAATTTACTTGGTCTTTATCGGAATTAGTATTCCCTCATATGTTAGTTAGATTATTAATAGCAGAGCAAATTTACCGAGCCTGTAGCATTTTAGCCAACGAAAAATATCATCATCTTTAATGAGCATTACTTTACTTATAACAATTGTTACAGTTGCTTTTTCCCTTTGGGGTTTCAAAAGCGATTCAATATTAGAAAAATTTATTTTTCACCCCTATTCAGTCTCACATTATCAACAATTTTATCGTTTTATAAGTTGTGGTTTTATACACGCCGACTTAATGCATCTTGCCTTTAATATGTTTTCCTTTTATATGTTTGGGGATTATGTAGAGCAATACTTTAGTATGATTTTTGGTAGCTTGGGTAAAACTCTTTACATACTTTTATACTTATCAGCCCTCGTTATAAGTATTATACCCACCTATATAAAAAATAAAAATTCTTATTATTATCGCAGTTTAGGGGCTTCAGGAGCAGTTTCTGCAATTGTATTTGCAGGTATTTTTTTAATGCCTACTATGGAGATTGGATTTTTTATTATTCCTCCCATAATACCTGGCTTTATTTTTGGCCCCATCTATTTAGGATTAACCGCTTACCTTGCCAAATCAGGGCCTGGAAAAATTAACCATAGTGCCCACCTTTGGGGTTCTATATACGGTATTGTTTTTTTGATTATCACAAGCCACTTTTTAAGTAGTTATAGTGCACTAGGCTCTTTTATAGAACAGGTTAAATTGTATTTTGTAAAATAATTAGTTGTTAAATAAACTATACAAAACAAGATCAGAAGGACGTTTCCCCAAAGGCATCGAAAAATTTAACTCTATGGTTTGAGGATGTAAGTTTGATTTAGTTAAATTATTATTATAAATATCATAGCTTAAACCCATCCTATACCTATCATACATAAAACCTACATAGGGAATTAGGGCATCTTTTGTTCGATAAAAACAGCCTAGATAAAAACGATTTTCATAGGCGTTTTTGTTATATATGGGTAATCCTATAGCACCACCGAAATAAAAGAATTCACTCTCGAAGCGATTTTGATAATCTGCATGAACTAAAAAGGTCTTATCCTCTAAAAATTGATGCTCCATATTTAATTGTCCCATTAATTGATAATACCTTAAACCATTTGTGTTTTCTAACTCATTTGCAGTTCGGTTTATATAAAACAAACTTCCCCCAAATTGCAAATAGTTTCTTTCTCCATGTGAGGTATATATAACCCCAACCTTGGAGGCATATTTCACCGGATAATTGGCTATGGCTTCTAGGGTGCCATTAAATAATCTACCCGAATAAAATTGATCCCCAAAAGATAATTGTTGAACATCTAAGGTTCTTGTAATCATGGAAGCGCCCAATCCCATAGATATATAATTGGTTTTTTTAAGATTTAAAAACAATCGATCCGCAATGCTTAGAGAGATAGTATTGGTTTGCAGTGCACCATTTAATACTCTTTCGGAAAGACCTTCTATACCCATCCCAACATAGTTATTGCCCTCGGTGCTTTTTTTAAATAATCCAAAATCCATCGACATACCAAAACTGTTATAAGGGTCCGCAATATTGGCATATTGAGTTCTATAAAAGGATTTAAATTGACTATTTACACTATATCCTACGGTAGCTGGATTAAAAAAATTGGTGAGTGTAAAATTTTGAGAGCTGTAGGGCGTTTGAGCTATAAGTTCAGCTCCACTTATAATAAGTAATAAGAAAAAGAATATGTATTTAAATTTTCTCATTATCTAATTAAAATTACAGATCCAGTTTTATTTACATGCTCCCCACGATAGTTTACAAAATCAATCACATAATTGTAGGCGTCCATTTCTTGATTATTGTTCAAATATTTTCCATCCCAACCTTCATTGATATTTTTGGTATAAAAGACCATATTTCCCCAACGATTAAATATTTGCAGATAATTAAATTGTTTAACGCCCGCTCCATATTCAATTTTCAATAAATCATTTAAATTATCACCATTGGGGGTAAAAGCTTTAGGCAAGGTAATGGCCACAGTATTAGACACATCTATATAATAATTATCCACCACTTTACATTTAGAAACTGAATCGGTTCTAGTTAATAAATAAGTGATACTGACATTCGATTTAAAATTGGGCTTCATTAATTTATTATTGGATAAATTAATATTGGGTAGCCATGTATATTGTGTATAACCCGAATCTACTTTTAAAGGATGTAAAATGGTATCTATATCAGCTAAAACAAAATAAGTATAATTGGCAGGTTTAACCGGCAAAACCACATCTAAACTATCGCCTTTAATATCATAATTATAAGAAGGGCAAAAATCGTTGGTTACTTTTACGTTAATCGCATATTTCCCTTTTTGTGTATAGGTATGTGAAACTGGTTTGGCGGTAGCAAATTTAGAACCATCCCCTAAATCCCATGCATAATGTAAATTAGGTTTGTCAAAAGCATTGGTAGAGATAGGCTCGGGAGTATTAATACAGATAAATGCAGGATAGGATAAATTAATAAATGGAACATCATACTTGGTAATTAAAATACTATTAGAAGCTAAAGAATTACAAAAGCCATCATTGACCACTAATTCATAAGTACCGTCCTTACTAGTAGAGAAAGTATCTATAGTTGAAGTATTTTCGATCGATTTATTAAGTAGCCATTTATTGAACATTGTATTACTACCCACCAAAGTGATAGGATCTCCATTACATACCACCGTATCCCTTGCCTTTAAAACAGCTTTGGGAATATCTCTCACTTCTACCGATTTTAAATTATCGTAAGGATAAATACAATTTTTAGCATCTTGAATAACTAATGAAATTTTTACCGTTGAGGGGCTTAATCCATTTAACACATCTCCTGAAAATTTGGCAGTTGCTTGGTCTGATTTCCATGTATAGCTATAGGGAGGTGTTCCTCCTAATGTTGAATAGTTAAAGTTTAAAGTATCCGCTAAACATACATAATCTTTAAAAGTAGAAAAAGTGAATTTTTCTGGAGGAGGCACGATATTAATATTTTGTAAACTATCACTAATACAGGTTCCTCCCGATAAAGCAAGCATCTTAATTTTATACGACATAGTATCCGGATAGTGAAACTTAGCATAACTATGGGTATAGGCTTTGTCAAAACTTGCATTATCGTCTACTGTTATATTGGTGGTATCTCTATCATAATCCCAAAAAATTATCAACTTCCCTATTTTACCAATATCTACCGTAGATTTATTAGTGATGGACACTAATTCATTACTACATAATGCCGAATCTTTAGGTACAATAAAATGTGCTTTAGGGATGGCCCCATTCACAGTAAAACTAACGGTGTCGGCACTTACACATCCTTTATTACTAGTTACCGTATGTATAATTGTATAGTCACCTGGTGTTTTATATAAATGTTTTGGATTGGATGCCGTATCAGTATTTTTAGCAGCAGTATTTGCAGCGTCTCCAAAATCCCATAAATAAGTAAAGCCTCCTGAATTATCAATAATTTTACTGGTATCTGTGAAAACGGCTTGGCCATCTCTTAAACAGAAATTGGGCAGTTTAACACCCACCAAAGGATTAGGATTGACGGTGACAGATTTAATTGTTTTTTGCAAACATCCATTTTCGGTTACCGCAGATAATCCAACTTTATAATTCTTTAAAGTATCAAAATGATGTACCACCGAATCCTTTGTTAATAAAGTATCTACATTCGAAAAATCTGCAAAATCCCAAACCCATTTTTGCAATTTTGATTTTCCAGTAGCCGAAGAAGAATCGCTAAAAACGATGTCTTTAAATTGACAGGTTAATGCAGAATATCCGAAATTAACTTTGGGTAAACTATCAATATAAATATATTGTGAAACCGTATCACTTAAACAACCAATCTCATTTATTATAAAATAGTTTATCTTAATGCTATCCGCTTTTTTAGGCAAGAAACTTACTTTAGTGCCTGATAAAACCGTGTCCGTTCCTAGGAGCCACTTATAATCGATAATTTTTGGATCATCCGGAACAACTATTGTTTTATCATTTAAAAAAACAGAGTCTTTAATACAATGGGTGGTTAAAATAGAATTCTGCGCTTTGGGTGGCCCATAAACTACTAAATCAAAATCAATTTCCTGCTCTCCACTACAGCCATCTGCGGTTGGATTATTCACCAATACTTGTACGGAATAATTTCCAGCAGAATCTATTGTCAAAAATTTTGGCAATGAATACCTATAAATTGTTTTCCCATTAAGCAAGTAAGTTGAATCTTCTTTGGGTGCATAATCCCTTGGAATAGAATCATTTTTTGGCACTTTCCACTGGATAGATAAAGGTTTATAGGGAAGTGTAATGGAAACTTTAAATGGAGTGCCTTTACAAGTGGCAGGTACTTTTATAACTCCGAACTGATTATCTACCGATAACTTTTGATACAAATCAATAACATTGGTACCCGCATTATAACCATAGGATTCGGTTGCTCCATAACCATAAGCAATGGCATTAAAACCCGAATCGGAAACAATGGTATGCGAACCTGCTTTTAACTTGTACTGAAAATAAACATAATTAGCATCATAGGGACTGGGAATTGAATCATGTAATGAAACCCCATCTACCTTTAATGAGTTTACTCCTTCTTTGGGTATAATTATATTTACAAAATGCAGGGTGTCTTTTATAGCCCAAAAAGGAGTTGAATTTATGGTTACTTTTTTAATAGTTTGCTCGATGGGGCTTAAGTAAATCATTTCAGGATCACCAAAATTTATAATAGTATTACCATAGGCACCTGTGGTAGTTATATACTGTGCCACCATAATGGGTAAATCAGATTCAATTAAATTAGATTTATTAGATTGAAACTCATAATAAAAATTCCTTTGCAAGGGATATAAAGTACTTATATCTACTCCATTTAATTTTACTTTGGCAGCTTTATCACTCACTGCAATCCTAAAAAAATTATTAGGCATTTTTGCTGTAGGTACTGTAATATACTTTTTACCCCAGGCATTGGCAGGAAAAACTTGCTGGATATAGTTGTCAGCGGAATTATTGGTGGCTTTATCGGTTATATTAATTTTACCTGACCCCGAGAAAACAGCTATTTTTTTACAGGGGTTAGTAGCGGAAGCCACCGATCTAATAACAGTTCCTGTTAGATCTTCTCCTGTAGTAGTACTCAATAATTTTCCCATTATATTGTACACTTCCCCTTTCATTAAGGTTTTTCTTATTGTATCACCTGCATTATTAAGTAAAGTATTTGCACTTGGTATTATTTCTATATTAGTTGAATCCTCAGTGGCAATTACAAAAGCATAACAATAAGAGTAATTGTTATTAGAAACCTGTTTAAAATTTAATGAATAATAAAATTGTCCAAGTGTATTTGTTGGAAATAATAAACTTGCACCAGATACACTACCATTATATATATGCGCATAGGCTATTATGGGATAGTCCGATGTAATATGTATTCCTTTATTACTTAATCCTTCTTTTGCAATTCTGGCATCCTGATCCCCTAATTTTGGAATGGGTTCAGAAACTGTAACTGTATTGGCTTTTAAAGTATATGTTTTTACATAACCTAACCATGGGATTTCTACTTTAATATTAGCATCATGATCAGAGGTAAAATACAAAACTAAATCTTGACTATTTTTATTATTTTGAACATCAACTATGGTATAGGGATCTCCTTTTGTGTCATACATATAAACATGACTACCATAGCCGACCCAAAAATCCTTGCCCTTGTTAGAAAAGTCTTGCGCAAAAACAACGGTACTAAAAGTAACCGCCATAAATGAAAGTAAAAGAGATAAAAACTTTGGCAAGGCTTATATAATAATTAATAATAATATATATTAACCTTTTAAAAATACGAGAAAATAGTTTAAGTAAACGTAATCTTAAGCACTTGTTTGGTGTGTTCTGTAAATTTGAATCGGTCGTCGATTCGATGGCCAATAACCCATAATATTTTATCTCCAGAAGCCAAAACTGTAGCCTTCTCTTTAAGGGCAGGACTTAATTTTAACCCCCCTAAAAAGTGAGGAAGCTTCTTCTTTTTTCTTAGTCCTAAAGGATAAAAATAATCGCTTGCCTGCCAGGTTCTGACTAATAAAGGCCAGGAGATTAAATCGGCATTTAAATACGCAATTTTAGGATCAGGATTGATGGTAATTACCTTAGTAGCTTCTATTAATTCAAAATGAAGGTTCCCAGATTGAATATTTAATTTACCCTCCCCCGCATACACCATCGTATGCTCGGCGGTATTCGTTAAGGGAACAATCTGAATATTGTCCTGATATTTTATAAATCGATGAGAACTACTCGCTAAATAAGCACCATTGGAGGCTTCTAATAATTTATGTACTTCATTTATTTGGGCCGCTTTAAACCCATAGCGTTTAATAAATGCCCAAGAATAAGTGGAATTATCTTTTACTTTATGCCAATAAGAAATGGGGATGGTTAAAATTCCCTTCTTAGTTTTAAGTCCCTTTTTCCAAAAATCATTCATTGTTTTTTCAACAATTTTTTCGGCTTCCGCTATTCTTTCCCCAGTTAAAAATATATTTGTTTTAACAGATGGATATAGCTCTTGCACCTGAGGCAATAAGGTATTACGAATTAAATTTCTAGTATAATCGTCTTTAGCATTTGAACTGTCTTCTACAAAATCAATGCCTTCTTTATGAGCATAATCAAGAATTTGTTCTTTGGTAAAACTAAGTAAAGGACGTGCTAAATTGAGAATGTCTTTTCGGCGATTGGGTATACCTGTTAAGCCATGTAAACCAGTGCCTCTAAAAAGTTGCATTAAAATAGTTTCTACCTGATCATCTGCATGATGAGCAGTTAATAAAATCTGCCCCTGCCCTAACAAAGTCTCAAACCAAGCGTATCTAATTTCTCTGGCTGCTTCTTGTATACCCATTTTATAGGTTTGAGCATACTTTGCTGTATCCACCGAATGTAGCTGTAATTCAAAATTATACTTTGATGCTAGAGTGCGCACAAATTCCTCATCTCTCTTACTTTCCTCTCCTCGTAAATTAAAATTAACATGGGCTATACTGCATCTGGATTTCGTTAAATGCATGAGGTGAGCCAATACTATACTATCCACCCCTCCACTTACCGCAATCACATAATTATCGCGTCGTAAACGTAAATCCGGAAACTGTTTATCCCAATATTGTTTAAAGGTTTCCAGATTTAACATAAAGAATTTATTTTTTTTGCTCTTTAGCCCAAGTATCTTTTAGGGTTACGGTTCTATTAAATACTAATTGCCCAGGTTTACTTTGGGTATCTTGATAAAAATATCCTTTTCTCAAAAATTGAAATCTGGCATCAAGCGCATCATTGGCTAATGCAGGTTCGGCATATGCAGTAAGCGTTTTTAAAGAGTTCGAGTTTATATAGTCTTTAAAATCACCATCGGCTGTGGCTAAATCTTCAACATTAAATAAACGATCATATTCATTAAGTGTAACAGGAATGGCATTCTTTGCACTTACCCAATGTAAAGTTCCTTTTACATGAATTCCACTAGTGTCAGAACCTGATTTACTGTCTGGAAAATAACTTGCATAAATAGTTTGAATATTACCGGCCTCGTCCTTTTCAAAACTATCGCACTTAATAATGTAAGCACTTTTTAATCTTACTTGTAAACCCGGTCCTAATCGAAAATACTTTTTGGTAGGCTCTTCCATAAAATCATCACGCTCAATCCATAGTTCTTTACTAAAAGGAACTTCACGTGTGCCACCATTTTCATCTTCGGGATTATTTTCGGAAAGTAAAATTTCCTCTCCTTTTTCGTAATTGGTAATCACCAATTTTACAGGATTGGCAACTACCATTCTTCTTAAAGCAATCTTATTTAAATGTTCTCGAACACAAAACTCTAATAAACTAAAATCAATAATATTTTCACGCTTGGCAATTCCAATGCGCTCGCAAAAATCACGAATACTATGTGGAGTATACCCCCTACGACGCATACCACTAATAGTTGGCATACGTGGATCGTCCCAACTTTGCACATGACCCTCTTGTACTAATTGCAATAACTTTCGTTTACTCATCACTGTATAAGTCATGTTTAATCGCGCAAATTCGTATTGATGAGAAGGGAAAATGCCTAATTGTTCGATGCACCAATCATACAAAGCTCTATGTGGTATAAACTCCAAAGTACATACAGAGTGGGTGATTTGTTCGATACTATCACTTTGCCCATGTGCAAAATCATACATTGGATAAATACACCATTTGTCGCTAGTACGGTGATGGTGTGCTTTTTTAATGCGATAAATGATAGGATCACGCATATGCATATTGGGACTTGCTAAATCTATCTTTGCTCTTAACACTTTAGCGCCATCTTCAAATTTGCCCGCTTTCATGGCTTCAAAAAGTTCCTTGTTCTCTTGAATATTTCTATTCCTAAAATCATTGCCTGTTCCTGGTACTGTAGGGGTTCCTTTTTGTTGTGCAATTTCATCTGGGGTACTATCATCAACATAAGCTAAACCTTTCTCAATTAATTGAACGGCAAATGCATATAATTGATCAAAATAATCAGAGGCATAACATTCTTTTACCCAATCAAAGCCCAACCATTTAACATCGGCTTTAATGCTCTCTACATATTCAGTTTCTTCTTTTTCTGGATTAGTATCGTCAAAGCGTAAATTAGTAGCTCCATTAAAAGTTTTTGCTAAACCAAAGTTTAAACAAATACTTTTAGCATGACCAATATGTAAATAGCCATTGGGTTCAGGTGGAAACCTGGTTAAGATACTTTTATGCTTTCCTGCAGCTAAATCGGCTGCCACAATTTCTTCGATAAAATTCAAACTTTTTTCTTCACTCATAATAAACACAGTAATTCAGGTAAAGGTACAAAACCTAACCCAAAATTGATGGCAAAAGGCTTACTTAGCCCTTATATCCGTATAATTTTTGAAGTTCTTGAACGATCTTCTCTATTTCTCGATCGTCCCCTTTAGGATCGTATTGCTGTTTTAAACTACTACTAAATACATACGCCACCGCTTGCCAAAAACCAGCATTAAAACCGCCTTTAAATTCTTTGATTATCTCGTAACAATTATTGCCCGTTTCTCTATTAATTAATTTCATTAAAACCCTGCCTTGATAAACCGATAAATTAGTGACTTTGTCGGCAAAGTCTCTCTTTAACTCGGCTTCGCGCGCTTTGATTATTTTACGTCTTAACTTTTCGTCGGAAACATTTGCCAATTGTGCATTCACTTCGGAAATTACTTTACTCGCGGTTTTTGCATAGGGATATGTAACATACACAGCGTTTCTTAATCTTGTCCAATCACGCCAGTAGTTTTTCCATTTTGTTGTTTGAATCGATTTAACCTCTACTGTTGGCAGCCAAGATTGACCAATGGTGTCTCCCTCGGGGGTAATATATGCCTCTACTCTTAAAGTGTCATAGACACCCATTTGAGCATTCGCTTTTATCCCCATAAAGGTTACTAAAAACAATAATGATATATGTTTAATCCAGTTTTTCATAAAAAGAACCAATTAGACCTACCATTTTTATACCCTAATTTACAAAAAGTAACCTTTTACCCATTTTTTTTAACACGAGCATAAGTACTCATCATAAAACCAAGCGTCATAACAATAACACCAATCCACAACAGGTTAATAAAAGGAAACTCATACACTTTGAGCGTAATTAAATTGGATAAAGTAGACGACTCCTTGATGCCAATTTGTAATATTCCCTTGGGCTGATCAACCACATTACTAAAATTTAGAATTAAATTTTGTGCTCTGATAGTATCTGGAATCATCCTCATAGTCATCCCTGTTACAGAAATAGTAGGATGCGCTTCATAGGTTAATCCAGTAGCACTATGCACTTTCATTTGCAACACTAACTCATTGGTTCCTGCTGCACGATTAGCATTCGGATTAATTAAAACTTTTTCCAACTTTACATAACCATTACTATAAAAAACCGAATCCCCTACTTTTATTTTAGCAGGCTTAAATTGAACAGTATCTTCTTTTGAATGATCTTGAAACGAGGTCACATAAACGAAAATATCTTTATTCCAATAATGCTTGGAAGCTGGATTAGCCGAAAAGCCTTCCATCCCCTTATTGTTTTTTAACACATCTGGATATAAATAAAAACTATCCGAAGTTTTCTTTTCTTTAAACTTAAGTTCATAAAACTTTTTGTCTAAATTATCGATGGTATCTCTTTGATAAGTAACCATATACTTACCCATATCAGTAGTAATACTTTCAAATAAAGTTATATTCTCCATAGGATTACCCACCGGAGATTTTGCATTAGGATCTTTCTGAATAACATTTATACCTGTGGTATTCCAACTTAATACAGTTTTGTTGGAAGAAGAAATTAAAATACCTACAAGTACTAATCCAAAACCAATATGACCAATACTTGCACCTGCCGATTTTGTTTTACCTTTTAAAGTTACTAACCAATAATAAGCATTGGATACTACTGTAAATACCGATGATACAGTGGCCACATATAAGGCAGCTAAAAATCCAATTCCTTTTTCGTTATATACAATACCAACTAAAACAAAAATGATGGTGCTTATAATTGCGGTAATTAGGAATGGCCATCGTAATGACTTCCAAAAATTTTCACCAGGTGTTGACTTAAATTTTAAGTATTGACCCACAGCAGATAATACACCTATAATAATGGCAACAAAAACTTGCACTTGATTATGCGCGAAAGCAGGATCCTCGGGTGGTGCAATTTTTGTTCCAAAAATTTTATTAAATACAGGAATAGAAGTAATGGCAATAATTACGAGGGCAGATAAAAATAATACTAGCGACCCTACTAACATCCAAAACTCTCTACTATCAATAGACTCTTCTGTTGTAGGTTCCACCAGAGTTTTATATCTGAAAATAAATAAACTAAAGTAAGGCAATACAAAAATTAATAAGAATGCCAATAATTGTGCATTCATCCCCAAATCGGTAAATGCATGAACTGACGTATCGCCTAAAATTCCACTTCTTGTTAAAAAAGTGGAATACACGACTAATAAAAAACTAATCCCAAAAAATAAGTAAGTTGCTTTTAAGCTTCTGCCCGTTTTGCGATAAATAATGGCGGTATGAATGGCTGCTACCAATGTTAGCCATGGAACTAAGGAGGCGTTTTCTACTGGATCCCATGCCCAATAACCTCCGAATGTTAAACTTTCATAAGCCCATGCAGCTCCCATCATAATTCCTAAACCTAAAATACCCGCTGAAAAAGTAGCCCATGGAAGTGCCGTTGTCATCCAATTATTATCTTTCTTTAATAAACCCACTACTGCAAAAGCAAATGGAATGGTAGTAGAGGCAAACCCTAAGAAAAGTATTGGTGGGTGAATGACCATCCAATAATTTTGCAATAAAGTGTTTAAACCGGTTCCGTCCTTTATAAGTTGTAAGTAATCGGGTCTAGATAAAATAGGCCAATTCATTTCATGTCTCAACATGATAAATGGACTACTACCCACTTTAAAATTGAAAATATATAATCCTACTACCATAGTGGCCAAACAGAACTGTGTAAAACTTAACACCATTAAGACCCCATAGGATTGTTGCTTCCACTTATTGGAACGAGCCATTACTACTAAGCCTAAAATACAATGCCAAAAGCTCCACAATAAAAAGCTTCCCTCTTGTCCTTCCCAAAAACAGCTTAGCAAATACTCTGTTGGCATATGCTTATCACTATGTGTATAGGCATACTTATACTCAAACATATGATTGGAGATCACATAATATAAAATCAAAAAGCTAGCAAAAACAGCTACTGACTCTATTATAAAAGAAAGCTTGGCTAATTTATACCAATCCTTTTGTGTAGTTATTTCAGTCGCATAAAAAGCTTTAGCAAAAGCAAAAGTGGCTAATAAAGAAGCCACTAATGAAAGTATCGATAAAAAATATCCTAATTGACCTGGTAATAAATGTTCTCCAATAAATTGGATAGAGGGTGCTGTATTCATTCAATAATTTGTAAATAATTAATTAGAAAGGCTAGCGGGTTGTTCTCTCATCGCATTTGGATTATCCTTGTATTTGGAAGGACATTTTAATACAATTGCGGAACATTCAAAAACATCTCCTTGTACTTTTCCTTTTAAAACCAATCGCTCCGATTTTTCCATATCTGTTGGCATGGTATTGTGATACACTACGCCAATTTTTCCCCCTAAACTATCTTGCACATTAAACTTTAATAGATTCGGGTTTTTTACAGGGTCGTACACAACCGGCTGCGATTTATCCATTTTAACAATCAAATTCACGAATTTGCCTGGTTTTTGCTTTGCTGAACCAACTGTTTCATAACTACTTAAATCCCCTGTATAGCTTATTAACACTACAATTGCAGCAGCAATTAATACCAATAAAAAGATATGTGTTTTCTTCATTGGGCAAAGTTAACCAAATGGCCTTAAATTGCATCAAATTTTATCCATCTCCAAACAATCTCTTATGCGTGTTTTTGATTATATAATTGTTTGCAAAACCTCCGATTTTAAGCGAGTAGATCGTATCAGCCAATTTATGTTATTACTTACCATTATTGGGCTAAGCTTTGGCATTTATAAAGGCTTTTTTGCCAAACCTACTTTGATTATTGCTATCATAAGCGCTGTCCTATCTTGGACCCTATTTTGCATTTATCAACAAAAAAAGGGAGGGCAGCCTTATTATCGTTTAGGTTTGCTTTTTGCTTCTTGGGGTTGGTTTTTAATGCCCAAAGCCTTATTGATTGCAGGGGTTTACTTAATTGCAGCGCTTTTTGAAAGACAAGTTAAATTCCCCTATGAAATAGCATTTGATACAGAGGGCATAGTCATCAATACTTTTCCCAAAAAACACTACCCTTGGTCGGCCATCCAAAATGCAATTATTAAAGATGATATTATTACTATCGACTTTAATAATAATCGACTTATTCAAAAAGAAATTAACGAACCAGTTACAGAAACAATTTCTGCTGAATTTAACACCTTCTGTTCTCAGCAAATTAACCACTAATTGATATCTTTACCCTATGTCATTATCTGAATCTCCTTATTTACTATATTCTGATGGCGAAGGCCAAATATTTGAAGATACTAGTTTGTATACCGCCGGACGTGCAGGATGGGACGCCTATCCTATTGATGTAGAGGATTGGATTGAACTTCCCAACGGAGGTAATTTATACGAGTTACCCGGACGAAGAGGTATTGGTATTGATGTAGAAACAGGTGAAATGAGACTTTGTGAATTAGGTTGGGCAGTTGCGGCATTTATTCCTCCAGCACACACAGGTTTATATGTGGCCGCCTATGAAACCCTAGATAAGGATGCCCCAACCTTACCCTTATTTTGTTACACTGCTGTTGGTTGGAGAGAGGGTAAAAATTATGTGCCCGCAGTAAGAATTGAACAAGATATAAGACAAGACTGTGAAGGATATGATCAGGAAATTATTGACAATGGAACTCAGCAATTATTGAGTCAGTATAGCCAAAACAGATTGGTAAAACATTTGATGGAAAATTGCTGCCAAACCTATACCTGCCCAGCTGCAAGGAATTTAGCCATGGGAAGATGGGAATGTCCCATCCCTATCTCACCTGCTTGTAATGCTAATTGTATTGGGTGTATTTCATTTCAACCTCAAGAAGAAGAAATTATCTCCACACAAGATCGTCTTACTTTTAAACCACTTGCGGAAGAAGTGGTAGAATATACAGTTCCCCACTTAATGAATGCCCCTTTCCCTATTGTGAGTTTTGGGCAAGGTTGTGAAGGAGAACCTTTATTAATGTGGGAGACCATTAAAGAGTCAATCATCGAAATTCGAAAGCATACCGATAAAGGAAGTATCAATATAAATTCAAATGGCTCTAATCCAAAAGCAGTTGCAGAATTAGCTGCAGTAGGATTAGATAGTATTCGTGTAAGTATGAACTCGGCACGTGAACATATTTATAATGCCTATTATCGACCTAACAATTATACATTCGCTGATATTAAAGAAAGTATTCGTGTGATGTCTGCTGCTGGCAAATGGACAAGTATTAATTATTTTGTTTTCCCTGGCATGACAGATAGTGTTGAAGAATATGAGGCGCTTAGACAATTGATAAAAGAAACAGGTTTAAAAATGATTCAATGGAGAAATTTTAATATTGACCCTGATTGGTACCTTGGAAAAATTGGCGCTACAGAACAATGTGAAATAATGGGGCTTAAACAAATGATGGAATTAATTAAAGAAGAATTTCCTGATTTAAAATTTGGTTATTTTAACCCACCTATTGAAAGAATCAAAGGTGATTTTGATAAAAACTTTGCGCACCATTGAGAAAGCAAAATCAAATGGGTGCCATCATGGCAATTACCGCAACTATAATTTGGTCTGGTAATTTTATAGTTTCTCGTTATGCAATTCATTTAATTGGCCCTATAAGCTTAGCTTTTTTTAGATGGTCTGTGGCTATGATATGCATGTTCCCTTTTGCTTATGGTCAACTAAAAAAAGAGCTTCCCCTATTTAAACAAAATAAAGTTTACTTTTTTTGGATGGGACTTATTGGATTTGCTATTTATAATACTTTAATATATACAGCAGGACATTATACTACCGCTATTAATTTAGCACTGATTGGATCAACGGTGCATCCTGTGGTGGCAGCTTTACTAGGTGCAGTTTTTGTACAGGAAAAATTACATTGGAAAAATACTACTGGAATTTTACTCTGTATAGCTGGAACGGTTTTTTTAATCACCAAGGGTGACATTATGAACATTATTCATTTTCGTTTTTCAACGGGCGATTTATGGATGGTAGGTGCTGGTATTTGCTTTGGAACTTATAATGTTTTTGTAAGAAAAAAACCACAAGGGATTTCAAATAGTAGTTTTTTACTTGTTTTGTTTAGCTTAGGTTCATTCATGTTATTACCCGCTGCCATTATCGAGATGAAATACTTTCAACCAGTGGTAATGGATACAAAATTACTATGGATAATTCTCTATCTAGGTATTGCTAATAGTACCATTGCATACTCTATATGGAATATGGCCATACATAAATTAGGCGCAGGAAAAACGGCTCTATTTGCCACCTTACTTCCTTTAATTAGTTCATTTGAAGCAGTAATACTTTTGGGTGAAACCTTTAACAATGCTCAAATTACTAGTGGTTTAATAATCATCACTGGCATAGTCATAAATACGTGGCCTTCTAAAACTAGTAATGCTTGACAACTACCCTCCTCCTTCTTTGTGGTATCGCTTTTTTAGCGGGATTTGTAGACGCCATTGTGGGTGGTGGTGGATTAATTCAAACTCCAGCAGGATTAATAATGTTCCCTAATGAGCCTGTGGCAAGGGTAATTGGATCATTAAAAGTTCCTTCTTTTACAGGTACTTTTTTTGCTGCTGCTGCTTATTTAAAAAAAGTAAAAATTCCCTTCGCAAGACTATTAGCCTTTACTACAATAGCATTTATAGCAGCTTTTATAGGTTCTTTTTTGCTAACTAAAATGAGCAACCATTTTATGAAACCCATCATCTTTGGTGTTTTAGTTATCATCGCTATCTACACTTATTCAAAAAAAGAATTGGGGCAACAATTAAAAATAACTGCCTTAGATTTTCCTATTTATAAAGGACTTCTAATTTGTTTAGTGCTTGGTTTTTATGATGGGTTCATAGGCCCAGGAGCAGGGTCTTTGTTAGTACTTGCCTTTATTAGCAGCTTAGGGTTTGATTTCATGCAAGCCAATGCACATGCTAAAGTGGTAAATCTTGCTACTAATTTAGGATCAATATTATTATTTACTTTAAAAGGGTCTATTCTTTGGAGTATCGCCTTACCCATGGCAGTCTGTAATGCCTTAGGTGGATATTTAGGATCCAAACTAGCTATTAAAAAAGGAAACCAATTTATTAGAATTTTCTTTTTAATTGTCATTATTGCCACTTTATGCAGATTGGGATATGATGTATTTTTGCATTAATTTTAAGGTATGCAACTAAGCTTCGAAAGACAAAAAAATATTAAGGCCAGCATTTACACTATAATCATATGTGTAATAATGTCTTTGTTATTTGTTGTCTTAAAGTGGAAACAAACGCCTCCTTTAATTGCGCCTCCTGAACCTTCCTATATGGAAGTGAACTTAGGTAATTCAGAAACGGGTGCAGGGCAAATACCTCCATTATCCAAAGAAGCCCCCGCCCCTGAAGTAGGTGCTAGCAAACAAAGTAAAGCAAGTGCCTCTGAAAAAGGAATTAAATTAAACGCAGCAAATGCCTCTGAAGCAGACGAAGCCATTAAAACTTCAAAAGCAAAAAATAAAACCAAAAATATTCCTGTACCACCAAAATTAAAAGCAAAGGCATTGATGGGGAAATACGCAGGTGGTAATGGCAAAGGAGGTAATAATCAGGATAGTTATAACAATGTAAAAGACCAAGGTATTGCAGGGGGCAAAGGCGATCAAGGAGTAGCAAACGGATCTATCAACGGAAAATCATACACAGGTACAGCAGGACCATTTGTAACCAAAGGTGATCGTCATGTGACAAAAGCCTATTCATTTAACGGTGATGTAGAGCCAGCAACTATTTATGCAGAAATTGCAGTAAATACTGCTGGTGTAGGAAAATTTATACAAATTGCTAGGGGTTCCTCCTCTAATGATGCCAAATACAAAAGAGCTATTGTTGAATATTTAACAAAGATCAGTTTTAATGTAGCCGATCATGAATCTACAGTTACAGTAAAGTTTAAGTTCGAAAACCAATAATTGACAATTAATATTTATGTCCTATCAAGACACCATAGACTACCTCTATAGTCGTTTACCAATGTTTAGTCGTATAGGAGCTGCTGCCATAAAAAACAATTTAGACAATACCCTTTCCATTTGCGAATTCTTAGGTAACCCAGAAAAAAAATTTAAAACAATTCATATTGCCGGAACAAATGGTAAAGGATCTACTAGTCATATGTTAGCTTCCATTTTTCAGGAAGCAGGTTACAAAACAGGTTTATATACTTCGCCGCATTTATATGATTTTAGAGAACGTATAAAAGTGAATGGACAAATGTGTTCACAAGATTTTGTAATCGAATTCACTAACCGACTTAAAAAAAAGATTGACGAAATTGATCCTTCTTTTTTTGAACTTACTGTAGGCATGGCAATTGAATACTTTGCTCAACAAAAATGCGATATCGCCATTATTGAAACAGGCTTAGGTGGCCGCTTAGATAGTACCAATGTCATTAGTCCTGAGCTAAGCATCATTACTAATATTGGCTGGGACCATATGGCTTTACTGGGTAGTACACTTGCTGAGATAGCCGGGGAAAAAGCGGGTATTATTAAAACAGATACTCCAATTATTATTGGAGAAGCCTTAGAGGAAACTAAACCCATTTTTAATAACAAAGCAAAAGAGCAAAATGCTTCACTTTATTTTGCCGAAGAGTATTTGGATAATATTAGTTTCCAAAATAATTGGCAAACAGCTCAATTTGAATTTGTACAAAAAAAGATTCATTTACTAGATGCCCCCATTTTTACTAAAACTTTTACTATCGAATCGGATTTGCCTGGCAAATACCAAGCTAAAAATTTGAAATCGGTTTTAGTGGCTACTCAATTGCTTTCAGATATGGGATGGAAATTAAAGTCGGCCCAAATTAAAAAAGGCATTTTACAAACTAAAGCCAACACTGGACTCATGGGCAGATGGGAAACCCTTTCACAAAATCCAAGAGTTGTTTTAGATGTAGCGCATAATGAACATGGTATTAAAGCCATGTTGGATCAATTGTCAAGTATGTCCTATGAAGCACTTCATATAATCACTGGCATGGTAAAAGACAAAGACGTTGATGCTGTATTAACATTACTTCCTACAAAAGCACAGTATTATTTTACACAGTCACATATACCTAGAGCCTTAGCTGCAAGTGAGCTACAACTAAAAGCTGAAAAATTTGGATTAGAAGGTAATCTTTTTGAAAATGTAAATGACGCTATAGAAGTGGCCAAAAAAAATGCCAATAACAAAGATTTAATTCTTGTCATTGGCAGTGTATTTTTAGTGGCAGAGGTAAAAAGATAATTACCAGCCTTTTTCTTCTCTAAGGTTTGTGATATGTGCCACATGATGTTTACCATGCCAAGCATATATGGCAAACATATCCCATAAGCTTACTTCTGCATTTCGAACTGGATGAAATAATTTTCGCTCCCATTGTTCAGGTGTTAAGCTATCAAATAAATTAGCCCATTTTTCATGCAAAGCATGTAGTAAGGTCATTGAGTAATTAATAGGTGTATTATAGGTGTCTGCCATAGCAACCCAAGCATTTTCGTCATAGGTTTTAATGGGTGGAACCTCTTCTGTTAAACCTAATTTAAAACGTATATAAGCATTCATATGACTGTCCGAAATATGATGCACTAGTTGATGCACTGTCCATCCACCTTCACGATAAGGAGTGTCTAACTGTGCTTTATCAAGGTTAGCCACAGCATGTTCTACATCGGTAGGCAAATGGCGTAAATCATTTATCCATTTAGCCTTAGTGAT
Source organism: Bacteroidota bacterium (assembly GCA_947452905.1). Classification (GTDB taxonomy): domain Bacteria; phylum Bacteroidota; class Bacteroidia; order Chitinophagales; family Chitinophagaceae; genus Sediminibacterium. The sequence continues at coordinate 480,080 of CANGEP010000001.1, forward strand.
TTCTGAATAAGGTTCAGTTTGATACTTCCCAATGGGGTAACGAGGGTCTTTTGTCATAGAAATATTTTTAATTTTATTCGGCTCTCCATTCTTTTCCTGTAAGCTGTATAAAAACATCTTCAAGGTTTGCTTTTTTTATTTCTTTTTCTTTTTCAAAACCAGTGGCAACTAATTCATCAATTAATTGATTAGGTGAATTAATGGCAATAATTTTTCCAGCATCTACAATAGCTACTCTATCGCATAAAATTTCAGCTTCATCCATGTAATGGGTAGTAATAATTACAGTGGTACCTGCTTCTCTGATTTCTTTGATTAAATCCCATAAATTTCTTCTTGCTTGTGGATCTAATCCTGTGGTAGGCTCATCTAAGAAAATAATTTTAGGCTGATTTATTAAAGTAGTTGCGATAGAAAATCTTTGCTTTTGTCCCCCACTTAGTTCTTTAAACTTTGACTTGGCTTTATCTTCTAAATTTACTTTTTTTAAAAGTTGGATAGGGTCCACTTTTGTTTGATACAAACCCACAAATAATTGTATAAGTTCGGTTAAATTTAAGTTTGGATAAAATCCAGAAGTTTGTAATTGAACCCCAATGAATTTTTTTATTTCCTCAGGATCTGTATCTAAGTTTACACCATTTACCCAAATCTCACCAGAGGTTTTAGGCCTAAGTGTTTCAATAATTTCTAAGGTGGTAGATTTACCTGCACCATTAGGTCCCAATAATCCAAAAATCTCCCCTTGGTGCACTTCAAAACTTATGCCTTTAACCGCTTCAAAAGAACCATAGGATTTATGTAAATTTTGTACCGTAATGATGGGTGCCAAAGACATAGCTATTTAAATTTTACACCCAAATTTAACCTCTTTTCATCTTATCTTTGACAAAAATCATAAAACTATGAAAGTAGGTATCTTAGGCGGCGGTCAACTAGGCAGAATGTTATTGCAAGCTGCAGCCAACTATGATGTTACCACTTATGTTTTAGAAAATGATGACCAGTGCCCAGCGGCACATTTATGCCATCATTTTACCAAGGGAAGTATCACCGATTTTGATACAGTTTATAATTTCGGCAAACAATTAGATGCTATTACTATTGAAATTGAAGCGGTTAATATACAAGCACTTGAAAAACTAGAAGCAGAAGGTATTAAAGTATATCCTAGCACTTCGGCCATCAAGACCATTAAAAATAAAATTCTACAAAAAGAGTTTTATGCTGCCCACGAAATTCCTAGTGCTCCTTTTACCATCACTTATACAAAAGAGGATATAAAATCGCATGAAAATTTATTACCTGCTGTTCATAAAATAGCGGAAGGCGGTTATGATGGAAAAGGTGTTCAGGTAATTAATGAAACAGCCGATATTAATTTAGGATTCGAGGGCCCTTCAGTTTTGGAGCAAAAAATAAAAATAAGTAAAGAGATTGCTTTAATGGTAGGCATGAACGCTGCTGGAAAAACCATTAACTACCCTCCTTGTGAAATGATTTTTGACCCTGTGTATAATTTATTAGATTATCAATTAAGCCCCGCAAAATTAGACGAAAAGCAACTTTGGAAAGCACAAGCCATTGCTCGTAAAGTGGTAACTGAATTAAAAAGTCCAGGTTTATTTGCTATTGAATTATTTATAGATAAAGACGGAGATATTTGGGTTAATGAAACAGCACCAAGAGTGCATAATAGTGGACACCATACTATTGAAGCTAACTATAGTAGTCAGTACGATATGCTTTGGAGAATAATACTCGACTACCCTTTAGGCAATACAAATGAAATTTTGCCTTCTGCCATTGTAAATATAATTGGAGCCCCTGGTTATGAAGGTGATGTATTTTATGAAGGCTTGCCTGAAGTGTTGTCCATGGACAATGTTTTTGTTCATTTATATGGCAAAAAGAAAACCAAGCCTGGAAGAAAAATGGGACATGTAACCATTATTAGTAGCGATTACCAAGACCTTACCTATAAAGCGAATAAAATAAAGCATACGCTAAAAGCCATCTGTAAATAAGTAACTATTTATTAGAATTATTACCAAAACCTCCTATTAAAATGGGTTTCACCTTCGCTTTTTTTACTTGTAAATTTTTCAAGTAACCAATTCCCACCATACTCTTCAATTGCAATCCAGGAGAGGATTTAGTTGGGCCAAATATTTTAATTTTATCGTCGTAAATAAGATCTAGACTATAGGTTGCCGAAAAGTTTTTGTACATTTTGAACGTGAACAAATTAGTCATGTATACATTTATATTTTCTGGCTTTTTATAATAATTGGAGAAAAAATCGGCCCTCCCTTTATAAGAAATTAAATCGGTAATTGCTTTTGAGTAATTAATTGTCACAAATAAACCCGTTTCTCTATTTGCCTTTTTCCCTGTATCCACCCCGTATTTACCTAAGGAAGACAAATAAGAATTTAAAACCAATGTAGTTCTTGAAGTAAGGGGTGAAAAGAAAATAGACAAATCTTTATTGGGCTTATAATCAAAACCTGCAGACAAGATTAAATAAGCGGGGGAGAAAAAACTCGAAGTAAATACCGATTTTGTTCCACTAAAGGCATACCCATCAAAAAATTGAGAACGGAAGTTTATTAATCCTGAAACAAATACAACGCCTCCTGAATCAATTTTATAACCATATTTGCTAAGTAAGTCAATGCGATCATCATTTTTCCTGCCACCCAAACTGGTAGACTCTATATAGCCTAGGTTTACATCTAAATTATTATCCCAATTAAACCGAGGCTGTTGATAAAAAGCGAAATAATTAAAATAACTATTTAGGGCCATATTAAAATTATCACCCCCTGCAGCCCAGTTGCTTAAAGAGCTTTGCGACAAATTAAAATTATAAAGGCCTCCTCTTTTCCAATTCCAGGTACTTGTATCTGTATCTTTCTTAATACTGCGAGTAGTTTCGGAGCGAAGTTTTGCCAAAACCAAATCCTGTGAAAAAGACTTGGTAAGCCCTAAAACCAACAAAATCAATATAAACCCTTTTTTCATTCAACGCCCTATTTTGCCAAATATAGCAATCCTTTTCTAATGGCTTGATTGTTAGGTATATATAAATAATATGTTCATATAAGAATCCTTAATTAACCATTTCATTATCAAATAATTAGCATTCCTTGGCTGACAACTTGACACATACTATTATTTTAACTAAATTTGCCCTTCAAAGAAAAAAAGGCAATGGAACTGTATTCCTTAGATACAAAAGCACATGACGAAGCAAGGCAGGGAGAAGTTTTACAATCCCCAAACGAAGGCAAAAATTTTGATAAGTTTTTCCTGGTAGAAAGCTATGGCTGTGCAATGAATTTTGCAGACAGCGAAGTAGTGGCTTCCATTTTAGAAAATAATGGATATGGGGCAACAAGAGACTTAGAAAAAGCAGATTTAATTTTGGTGAATACTTGTTCAGTAAGAGAAAAAGCTGAGCAAACAGTTCGTAAAAGATTAACAGAATTTAAAAAGCTCAAGCATGCTAAACCTTCTTTACTAGTAGGTATTTTAGGCTGCATGGCAGAGCGATTAAAATCGCAATTATTAGAACAAGAAAAACTAGTAGACATTGTGGTGGGCCCAGATGCTTATCGTACCCTTCCTGAATTAATTGCTGAAGCAGGCACTGGACAAAAAGCGGTGAACGTAATTTTAAGTAGAGACGAAACTTATGGCGATATCTCGCCAGTAAGATTAGATAGCAATGGCATTAGTGGATTTGTATCCATTATGAGAGGTTGCAATAATATGTGTAGTTTTTGTGTAGTACCTTTTACAAGAGGTAGAGAGCGAAGTAGAGATAGTTTTTCGATTATTGCAGAATCACGTGATTTATTTGAAAGAGGATATCGTGAGATTACTTTATTAGGACAAAACGTAGATAGTTATTATTGGAATAACCCCGAAACCAATTTATCCGTAACTTTTGCTGAATTATTAAGTTCGGTGGCTCAAATTAGCCCTTTGTTAAGAGTACGTTTTAGTACTTCACACCCTAAAGATATTACAGACGAAGTTTTATATGCGATTGCTAAATATCCTAATATTTGTAAATACATTCATCTTCCTGTGCAAAGCGGAAGTACGCGAATTTTACAATTAATGAATCGTACTTATACCAGAGAATGGTATTTAGCAAAAGTGGATCGTATTAGAGAGATTGTACCAGAGTGTAGTATATCTGCAGATATCATTGCAGGTTTTTGTACCGAAACAGAGCAAGACCATCAAGATACGATGAGCATAATGGAAGCTGCCCAGTATGATTATAGTTATATGTATTTTTACTCTGAACGACCAGGTACACTTGCTGCTAAAAGATATGTAGATGATATACCAGAAGCCATTAAAAAAAGAAGATTGCAAGAAATTGTAGATGTACAATGGACCCTCTCTAATGAAAGTAATAAAAGAGATGTAGGTAAAACTTTTGAAGTATTAGTAGAAGGGAATAGCAAAAAAAGTGAGTTAGAGTGGATGGGAAGAAATAGTCAAAATAAAGTAATTGTTTTTCCTAAAGATGCTCATTCGATTAAAAAAGGGGATTATGTTATGGTTCATATTACAGGTTATACCAAAGGAACTTTATTAGGAGTTTTAAAAACAAATTAAAATGGACTTACAAAGTTTAAAAAATAGATTTAATATTATAGGCAATACGCCTTCCCTAAACCATGCGCTTAACACTGCCGAACAAGTAGCTGCAACAGATTTAACAGTGCTTATTGTGGGCGAAAGTGGTGTAGGTAAAGAAGTCTTTTCACAAATCATTCATAGTTTATCGGCAAGAAAACACAATCCATTTATTGCAGTAAACTGTGGCGCCATTCCTGAAGGCACAATCGACTCCGAATTATTTGGTCATGAGAAAGGATCCTTTACAGGCGCCGTAGATAGCAGAAAAGGTTATTTTGAAACGGTGAGTGGTGGAACTATATTTTTAGATGAAATTGGCGAATTACCCTTGGGCACACAAGCAAGATTATTACGTGTATTAGAAACTGGTGAGTTTATCAGAGTAGGATCTTCAAAAGTGCAAAAATCGGATGTGCGCGTAATTGCAGCCACCAATAGAGAATTATTAGAGTTTACTCAAAAGGGTAAGTTTAGAGAAGACTTATACTATCGATTAAACACAGTTCCTATTCGTGTGCCAAGTTTAAGAGATCGTAAAGAGGATATCCCCCTACTCTTTAGAAAATTCGTTGTTGATTTTGCAGAAAAATATAAAACTAAACCCATCTTTTTAGAGGACTCAGCACGTACCTTATTAACTAGCTATGCATGGCCAGGCAATGTGCGTGAATTAAAAAACATAGCAGAACAAATTTCTGTACTTAGCAAAACAGATCATATTAGTGAAGAGGTTTTAGCGGGATTTTTACCGATACAAGACCCCCATAATCGCTCTATGATTAAAGGCAACACCCCTGTGGGTGAGTTTGCTAATGAAAGAGAAATTTTATACAAACTTTTCTTTGACATGAAAAAAGATGTAAACGAATTAAAGAAAATGTTTTTTGAAATTTTACAAAATCCAAATATTGCTAATAGTGCAAATGGCAATTATACTAGAGAAAGTATATTAAATGAATTAAAAGAAGATATATTACCCGCTAACATACAGAGTCCTCCTATTAGCACAACCACTAATGCTTTACCTCCAGTTCAAATTGGCGTTCAACAACCCATGATATTAGACAACCAACTTCATACCGATTTTGAAGTAGAAGAGTCTTTAAACATTATGGATAAGGAAAAAGAGTTAATTTTAAAAGCATTAAAAAAGCATAAAGGCCGCCGCAAGGATGCCTCAACCGATTTAGGCATTAGCGAAAGAACCTTATATCGTAAGATTAAAGAATATGACATTGAAGAATAACCCTTTTTTATTTTTAGCAACCTCTTACAAAGGTTTACTGATAGGCTTTCTATTAGTAAGCATGACAAGTTGTGGCATATATAGTTTTAGAGATGCCGTAATCCCTGAAAATGTTAAAACGGTTAAAATTGGATTTATCGAAAACAAAGCCCGTTATGTGAATCCACAATTAGCTCCTTTGTTAACCGATAAGTTGCAACAAAAAATTATTGGGCAAACAAAACTTACAAGAACCAATAATGATGACGCTCATTATCAAATTTATGCTACCATCACTAATTACGACCCTTCTCAAACAGTAGGTGTAAGCGCTCAACAAGCCACCACCAATAGATTAACTGTAACTGTACATGTTTTACTAAAAAAGACTTTAGATAACAAAGAGCTAGAATTTGATGTGACGCGTAATTTTGACTTTTCTGCAAACTTAACTTTGAACCAAGCAGAAAGCCAATTAATGGATGATATTGTACGCAATATTACCGACGATATTTTTAACCAAATTTTCTCTAACTGGTAAACAATGACTTCAGATAATATACATTCAATATTACAACAATGGACTGGCCAAAGCGAACTCAAGGATGTTTCTGTGACTGAACTTGAAGTGCTGGTTAAAGAAAATAGCTATAGTAGTAGTTTGCAATTTTTATTAGCTAAAAAATATGCACTCGAAAAAAACGAATTATACACTCAACAAGTAAAAAAAGCAGCTTGTTATTTTCCCTCTGCTCTTCATTTACATAAATGGCTAAATCATCAAGAGGCTTCAGTTATTAAAGAAGCTTTAGATGATAAACTAAGCTCGTTATTAAACGAACAATTAGCCCAATTTAAAGAGCACCCGGATCAGCAAGATGCCCTAGAATTTGAAAAAAGCCTTCAACATATACAAAGGGACTATTTTGAGGCTCAAGGTATCGAAATTGACCTTTCAAAGCTTCCTCAAGATAAATTTACTAAGCAATTAAGAAGCTTCACAGCTTGGCTTAAAGTGCTAAAGAACCAGGAGGAAAATGGTCAAAATTTGACCGAAATAGGTGAAGAACAGGAGAAAATGATCAATGCAATAGCCGAAAAAGCCAATAATACAGCCGAAGTGATAACCGAGGCTATGGCCGAAATTTGGATAAAACAGGGTCAAAAGCGCAAGGCAATCGACATCTATTCTAAATTAAGTTTTATTTTTCCTGAAAAATCCGTTTATTTTGCGTCTCTAATAGAACAATTAAAACAAAAGAAATAATGATCACTTTATTTATAATCTTATTGATTGCAGCATGTGTAGGTCTTGGATTTGTAGTGTTAATTCAAAACCCTAAGGGGGGTGGTTTAAACGCCAATGTAGGTGGTTTAACGAACAACTTTATGGGTGTAAAGCAAACTACTGATGTGTTGGAAAAAGGTACTTGGATTTTTGCTGCAGTGATTGCCATTTTGGCGATGACTTCTACGGTGTTTTTAAAAGGAGGGGCTAACGATAGTGATAAAGGGTTAATTAATAAAGTTAATACATCAGCTACAGCTCCAGCACCAGCTCCTGCCCCAGCTAATACAGCACCTGCTCAAACCAATCCGCCTGCTCAAAAATAAAAACCACTTGAGTGAATTTTATTTTTACCTAAAATAGTTTATCCCCACCCAAAAAAGGTGGGGATTTTTATTGTATTTTGAATTATGAAAAAACTACTTGTCCTTGCCTTTGTGTTATTATTTTTATATGAAGGGTACTCCGTTTTCATAAAAACAACTCATTTTAAAGCAGAAAAAGAAAGTTTTGAATACACCCAAAATGGCTTGTCTAATTTAGCCGATACTTTAGTGGCTAAAAAAATTATATTAGACAAGCCTAGTTTTTTATTATTAGCGAAAATTTTGAAAGTTGAAGACAAGTTAAAACCAGGCAAATTTTTAGTACGTCCCAAAACTAGTTTATTGAGTTTAGTTAGAATGCTCAGAAATAATCAGCAAGCTACCGTGAAATTTATACTTAATAAGCTAAGAACAAGAGGCGAATTAGCAAAACTAGTTGGCAACACCCTTGCAATGGATAGCACAACTGCAGCTCAGTTTTTTAACAACAATGATTCTTTGGTAGCATTTAACACCGATACAACCCTCTTATTAAGTCTATTTATCCCTAACACTTACGAAATGTATTGGTCAACTTCACTGCCAAAGCTTATGGCCAAAATGAAGGACTACCAGACCAAATTTTGGGATAATAAAAACAGATTGAAAAAAGCGAAATCGATAGGAATGTCTCCGCTCGAAGTATATATATTAGCTTCCATCGTAGAAGAAGAATGCAACTATGATTCAGACAAAACATTAATTGCAAGTGTTTACCAAAACAGGCTTAAAAAGAATATGCCTTTGCAAGCCTGCCCCACCATTAAATTTGCCATGCAGGATTTTACCTTAACTCGTATTTATGAGAAGTATTTAATTAACCCCTCTCCCTACAATACTTACAAAGTAAAAGGCTTGCCTCCTGGCCCTATTTGTACGCCTAGCCCTACTACAATCGACTTAGTCCTAAATGCCCCCACCACTTCCTATTTGTATTTTGTAGCGAAAGCTGATTTTAGTGGATATCATCATTTTAGTACTAGTTTTGAAGAACATAGTAAATTTGCCAAAGAGTATCAGTTAAAATTAGATGAATACCAGAAAAGAAAACAGTCCAATCAAAAATAGCAGTCTTTTTATATGGGGCAAGCAAGTGCAACTCGAAATAACAAAGCGATTAGCACCAATGTATCGTTTTGTTAAAAGAAAAGCGAAAGCTATATATGTGCCCGGATTTCAACGTATAAATTTATACCAAGTAATTAAGTTTTTATTTAAGCAGCTAAATACATTAGGCCTATACGATCGTGCAAGTGCTATTTCTTTTAATTTAATAATGGCCCTTCCAGCAGGATTTTTATTCTTATTTACGATAATACCCTATTTCCCTAAAACCTTTAAAGTAAAAAAACAAATCCTTTCTTTATTTAAAGATATTGCGCCTAATTCAAGCACTTATAAATTTATACTTGATATCATAAATGACTTACTTAGCCAACATGTAGGTATATTTTCATTTGGTTTTATATTATTACTTTTTTATGCTTCTAATGCAATGACGGGTATAATTCGAAGTTTTGATAAATCTATCATGCAAAACAAACCTTTCTTTTTACACCAAAGAATGCGTGCGATTCGTCTTACTATTATTTTAATACTATTGGTTTTTGCCAGTTTAATTGTTTTAATTGGACAAGATCAACTCACCACTTTACTTAGAGAAGTATTTGATATAAAGCGAAAAGCTATTTTGCCTTATTGGAATACCTTAAGATGGCTAATTATTATTTTATTGCTATTTTTTGGCAATGCCTTTATTTATAAATACGCACCGCTGGTTAAAGAGAAATGGCCTCTCGCCTCCCCTGGATCGCTTTTGTCTACTACGCTCATGTTAATTACCACAGGAGGCTTTTCCTATTGGGTAAATAATTTTAGTAGCTATAATAAAATTTATGGCTCTATTGGTACTGTGTTAGTAGTAATGACACTAGTATACATTAACGCGCTAATTCTACTTATTGGATTTGAATTAAACGTAAGTATTGAAGTACTTAAAAAGGAGCAGGAACAAATTGACTATTTCAATTAACCCTAAATTCCCAATTACTTATTGGCCATATCAGGTATCTCATTCACCTTATAAGCACCAGCATCTAATTTAGCCTTTGTCTCACTAAATGCTTGTAAGGTTAAGTCGATCTCCGCTTGCGTATGCACTGCTGTAGGAATGAGTCGATAAATAATATGCCCTTTAGGAATTACTGGATAAACTACAATCGAACAAAATATTTTATAATTTTCTCTTATATCCATCACCATTGCAGTTGCTTCTTCAACGCCACCCTTCATATAAACAGGCGTTACTACTGAATCGGTCTTGCCAATATCGAAGCCTCTTTCTTTTAACCCATTTTGTAAGGCTAAGGCATTTTTCCAAAGCGTATCTTTTAAAATGGGTTGGGTACGTAATAACTCTAATCTTTTTAAATTACCTACTACAAATGGCATAGGTAAGCTTTTAGCAAAGATTTGAGAACGAATATTGTAACGGATATAATCAATAATAGTTCTAGGGCCCGCCATAAATGCGCCTATAGAAGCCATGCTTTTGGCAAAAGTAGAGAAGTATAAATCGATCTCCTCTTGACATCCTTGTGCTTCCCCTGCACCCGCACCTGTTTTCCCTAAGGTTCCAAAACCATGAGCATCATCCACAAGTAGTCTAAAAGGAACTTTAGCTTTTAAAGCTGCAATTTCTTTTAATTTACCCTGATCACCCGCCATACCAAAAACACCTTCCGTAATTACTAATATACCACCGCCCTGCTTTTCAGCTAAAGTTTGGGCTCTTAACAATTGTTTTTCGCAGTCTTCAACATCGTTATGTTTAAAAACAAAACGGTGTCCGGGTAACATTCTTAAGCCATCTATAATACATGCATGACACTCTGCATCATACACCACTACATCATGGCGACCACAAATAGCATCAATTGCACTCATGATACCTTGATAGCCATAATTCATTAATATAGAATCCTCCTTAAATACAAATTCAGCTAATTCTTTCTCCAATTGCTCATGTAAATCACTATTCCCACTCATCATTCTTGCTCCCATGGGCAAGGCCAATCCATATTGAGCACTGGCTTCTGCATCTGCTTTTCTCACTTCTGGGTGGTTGGCTAAACCTAGATAATTATTTAAGCTCCAAACAATCATTTCTTGCCCTCTAAATTTCATTTTAGAGCTAATTTCTCCTTCTAATTTAGGAAATGCAAAGTACCCATGGGCCCTTTCACGATGTTGACCAATGGGGCCATAATTTTTGAGTAAACGATCGAATATATCTGCCATATTAGAATTATTAATAACGCAAATTTAATATTTTTTTGCCTTTTTATGCTTAATAAATAGATGTAAATTGCAGTTTTAAATTACGCCTTATGAAAATTGTGTATTCTTTGATTTTTTTGATGATGGCAAATTTCGCCAAAGCTCAACTTAATAAATCACCAAATGATAAGCCAAAATTGGTAATTGGCATTGTAATTGACCAAATGCGATGGGACAATGTGAATAGATATAGTCAATTTTTTAAAACTAAAAATGGATTTTTAAAACTGGTAAATGAAGGCGCTTCATGTAATTATACCCTAATTCCTTATGTTCATACAGTAACTGCTTGTGGCCATACTGCAATTTATACAGGATCAGTGCCAGCCATTCATGGGATTGTAGGCAATAGCTGGTTTAATAATTTAACTGCCAAAACAGAGTATTGTGTAGAAGATAAAACAGCTACAACATTAGGAAGTAACAATGAAGCTGTAGGTAAAATGAGTCCAAAAAACTTATGGACCTCGACGATTGGAGACGAATTAAAACTTTCAAATAATTTCCAAAGCAAAGTAATCGGAATTTCCTTAAAAGACAGAGGTGCCATAATCCCTGCTGGTCATACTGCTAATGCTGCCTATTGGTATGATGGTGAAACTGGCAATATGGTAAGTTCAACATATTATCAAAAAAGTATGCCGCAATGGGCCACAAATTTTAATAATTTGCATGAAGTAGATAGTTTTTATAAACAAGGCTGGAACTTAAGTTTACCTAAGTCAGTTTATGAAAAAAATTGTGACGACGATGATAATGTTTATGAAACAGGATTTTATGAAGAAAAAATTAAAGTAAATTTTCCATTTGATTTAACTAAACTTATTGGGAAAGATTATAAAAGATTATTTTCGATACCTCAAGGAAATAAATTAGTTACAGATTTTGCAAAAGAGGCTATTCAAAATGAACATTTAGGTACTGACTCAATTACTGATTTATTAACCTTAAGCTTTTCTACACCTGACTATATAGGGCATAATTTTGGGCCCTATTCATGGGAGTCACTTGATGGTTACATTAAACTTGATGAAGTTTTAGCTGATTTTTTTGCTTATTTAGATAAAAAAATTGGTAAAGATAACTATACTTTATTTTTAACAGCCGATCACGCTATTGCACCAATACCCGGATTTGCAAAAAAGAATAAGTTGCCTGCTGATTACTATGTATCAGCTGATATATCTAAAGATTTAAATAATTTATTAGCCGCCAATAATTTAAAGAAGGATTTAATAAGCAGTGTATACGAATCCACTATTTATTTTAATCACAAACTAATGGATAGTCTTCAAATAACAGATGCCTATCTAACACAATTGATTAGTAAGTTTTTAGAAAGTAAACCAAATGTATTACAGGTTGTAAATAATCGTAATGCTGCATTAGCTCCACTACCACAACTAATTAGAGAAATGTTATTGAATGGATACACCCCTCAACGCAGTGGGGATTTAACTGTTTTATTAAAATCAGGAGTAATAGATGGATATCCAACAGGTGCAAGCCATGGAGTATTTTACAATTATGACTCTCATATTCCTTTATTCTTTTATGGCAAAGGAATCAAAAAAGGAAATGTAAATAGCATGAACTATATGACCGATATTGCTCCTACCATAAGTACTTTATTAGGGGTACAAATGCCAAGTGGCTCTATTGGTAAACCTATTTTAGAAGTGTTAAAATAACTTTATCTCATCAAAGATTTAAAATTTAAGCTTACATTCAAACTCTAAAACAACTATTTATGAAAAAAATTTTAATTGCTGCTTTATTTTTAATGGCTTCAAATTTTTCATTTGCAGCTGACAAATGTTCTGCTGATTGTCATAAATCAGAGCATAAATGTACAAAAGCCTGCCATAAAGATGGCGCAGGGCATATTGCCAATCATGGCGAAAAAGGCCATATGTGTACTACAAAAGACTGTAAACATGATTGCAGTAAAACATGCATGAAGTAACATTTACACCTATTTTGATAAAAAAACCCGACAGTTAAAACTATCGGGTTTTTTATTGAGATCCCTATTTAATTTTTATTAAGCTAGCTTCTTTTGCAAATTAGCATCTAAAGCATCTAAGAACTCTTCGGTATAAACATAATGTTCGCCATGGCTTACTTTATTTCCATGTACACAAACTGCTAAATCTTTGGTCATGATACCAGACTCAACTGTTTCTACGCAAACATCTTCTAATGCTTTTGCAAAACGAATTAATTCTTGGTTATTATCTAATTGACCTCTAAAATCTAGGCCTCTAGTCCATGCAAAGATTGATGCAATAGGGTTGGTAGAAGTTCTATTCCCTTTTTGGTGTTCGCGGAAATGACGTGTAACTGTACCATGTGCAGCTTCGGCTTCCATTACTTTACCATCTGGGGTAATTAATGTTGATGTCATTAAACCTAATGAACCAAAACCTTGAGCCACCGTATCTGATTGTACATCACCATCGTAGTTTTTACAAGCCCAAACAAAATTACCATTCCATTTTAAGGCACTCGCTACCATGTCATCAATTAAACGATGCTCGTAAGTTATACCAGCAGCAGCATACTTAGCCTTAAATTCGTTTTGATATACTTCTTCAAAAATATCTTTAAAACGACCATCATACTTTTTAAGAATAGTATTTTTTGTAGATAAATACAAAGGCCATTTTTTAGACAAAGCTTGGTTAAAACAAGCACGCGCAAAACCATAAATACTTTCGTCGGTATTATACATGGCAAGCGCTACACCATCTCCTTTATAATTAAAAACTTCAAACTCTTGATTAGTTCCATCTTCCCCTTCAAATTTGATGGTTAATTTACCTTTACCTTTTGTTACAAAATCGGTAGCACGGTATTGATCGCCAAAAGCATGACGTCCAATACAAATGGGAGCTGTCCAGTTAGGCACTAAACGTGGTACATTTTTACAAACAATAGGCTCGCGAAATACGGTGCCATCTAAAATATTACGAATGGTGCCATTAGGGCTCTTCCACATTTGCTTTAACTTAAACTCTTCTACTCTTTGCTCATCGGGTGTAATGGTAGCACATTTGATACCTACTCCATATTGTTTAATAGCATTGGCAGCATCAATAGTTACTTGGTCATTTGTTTCGTCACGATATTCCATGCCCAAATCGAAGTATTTAATATCGATTTCTAAATAAGGAAGGATTAATTTATCCTTAATAAACTTCCAAATAATTCTGGTCATTTCATCACCATCCAATTCTACCACTGGATTGGCTACTTTAATTTTTTGTCCCATTTCTTTAAAATTTTTGTACGCAAATGTACAAAATGTAGCAGGAAATCTGAGGATAATAATCAACTAAAAAATAACGAAAATCGCTATAGATTTACAATTAAAACCGGGATTTTAACCTGATGCCTTACCGACTCGATGGTTTCCCCGAAAATATAATCTTTCCAGCCCTGATGGCGGTGCCCTCCCATCACTAACAATTGTGCGTTATGGGTATTAGACAATCTAACAATTTCTTTAACTCTGTTTTCATAGCCTAAATAAGTACTTACTTGGTATCCTTTTGCTTTCAATGCAGATGCATATACATTTAATCTTTGTTGATCCTTTCGTGTTTCATTGTCATCACTGGACTCTTGTAAATATTTAGCAGTAACACTTTCCACTACATGAATAAAAATAAACTCTGTAGCCTGATGGGCATGTTGAACAGCAGTTTTTATGAGTCTAGCGTCGGTTTCCGAAAAATCAACCGCAATGGCAATTTTATTTACTGGTGCTTCTTGAGTCCAATCTAACTCGATAAGATTACCATGAAAACCCTCTTCAATTTGGGTGTGATGACGTTTTAAAAAGAGCGGAAATATAATAATGTAAATGAGTAGTGAAGCAAAACCCAGCAACAATAATAATAATGTAATCTTGATAGCTAGATTATTACTAGTCTTAAAAAAATTAGCTGTAAAATCAAAAACCAGATGCACATTTAAATACACTAAAATAGCAGCCACCAACCAGGATAATATTTGAATTTTCCAACCAATTGCAAATTCACCCATAGTGGTTTTATTACTCACAAAATGAATTAAAGGAATTACAGCAAAACCTAATTGTAAACTTAAAATCACCTGGCTAAAAATTAATAAAGCATCTACTTTCCCTTCCCCCATAATGCCAATAACAAGAACTGCTGGAATGATAGCTATTAATCTTGTTAATAGTCTTCTTATCCAAGGGTTTAGCCTAAGCTTTAAATACCCTTCCATCACTATCTGACCCGCTAAAGTACCTGTAACAGTGGAGCTTTGACCAGCAGCTATTAAAGCTATTGCAAATAAAGTAGGCGCCAAAGTTGAACCTAATAAGGGTGCCAACAAAGCATGGGCTTGTTCGATTCTTGCTACTTCGGTATGTCCACTAAAATAAAAAGTAGTAGCAGCTAAAATTAAAATGGAAGCATTCACAAAAAAAGCTGCATTAAGTGCAACCACACTATCAATAAAATTAAAAAAGATAGATTTCTTGATCCCCTTTGTTGATCTTTCAATTTTTCTTGTTTGTACTAGTGCAGAATGAAGATATAAATTATGTGGCATCACAGTAGCACCAATAATACCTACAGCAATATATAAAGCCTCTGGACTTAAAGCACTGGGAATAAATCCACTAATGGCAAAACTCAAATCAGGTTTTGCAATAAACATTTGTATTAAAAAGCTAAAGCCAATCGTAGCTACTAGCAACAATATAAAAGCCTCCATTTTTCGAATGCCAAAGCGTTGTAAAAACAAAAATAAAAAAGTGTCAAATACAGTAATTAAAGTGCCATACATTAAGGGAAGTCCCGTTAATAATTTTATCCCAATCGCCATCCCTAATACTTCGGCTAGATCGGTGGCTGCAATGGCTAACTCTGCTAGTAAATACAAAATGAAATTTACAAAAGGAGGAAAAGTTTCCCGATTAGCTTGTGCTAAATCGAGCCTTCGCACGATACCTAATCTGGCACTTAAACTTTGTAATAGTATTGCCATTAGATTACTGAGTAGTAAAACCCAAATGAGTTGGTATCCAAATTTGGCTCCTCCTTGTAAATCTGTAGCCCAGTTTCCAGGGTCCATATAGCCAACACTTACCAAATAAGCGGGTCCAATGAAGGCCAATAGTTTCCTAATGCCTTTTTTACCTTTAATAGGCACAGATTCATGTAAAGTATCTAATGATTTTTCGGACATACTATTATTGTAAAATTAGTCTATTTTAGCATAAAATTAGTTCATGCCTAAAGGCCTATTGATTATCACTTTATTATTCTTGTTTGCTTGTGGCGAAAAGAAAACAGATTTAAGCGGAAATACGCCTATTAAAATAAATGATTTTAATAAAGTTTTTAAAGCTACTGAGTTGCCTGTTACCATGACGGATAGCAATCTAGAAAAATATGCTGACACTTTAACCATTGGACGTAAAGCTTTAGCTCAATTTGTGCCCGACTCTGTTGTAGAAAAAATTATTGCCTTAAAAAATGAGAAGGCCGTTTTACATCCATTAATTAGAATTGAAAAAGAGGAGGAATATTATTTATTACTCAATGTGCAACATCCCAAAAAACAAGAAATCGCAGTAGTCGTATTTAGTAAGAAAAATAAATATTTAGACTATAAAATTATCACCGATTTTTCGGAAGAGAATAAAACTTCAAAACTATACGGGAAAACCTTATCCATCAATAGAGAACCTTCCTTTTTGGTAGAAGAAAATAAATTGGGTGCTGACAATGCATTAACCTATGAGAAAAAAGGTTGGGCGTATACGGATAGTAATTTTAGATTAATTTATTTTGACAGCAATAAAAAGCCAGAATCTAAACAAGTAATTAATCCTATTGATACACTAAGTATGAATAATGAATTAAGTGGCGATTACGCAAGGGATAGTAAAAATTTTATGTCTCTCAGAGATTTGGGGCCTAATAAATATCAATTCTTTTTACACTTTGAAAAAAAAGAAGGTAGTTGTACTGGTGAACTAAAAGGTGTTTTAAATTTTACTAAAAACACTGCTACTTTTAATGAAAAAGGCGATCCTTGCATTATTCATTTTAAAATAAATGGTAATGTTATCAGTATTAAAGAAGAGGGAAATTGCGGCAATCATCGCAATATGACATGTTATTTTAATGATGAATACGATAAGAAAAGAAGGCCCAAGAAGAAAAAATAATCCACAAAAAGGCGTTGCAAACGATTGTTATTAACACCCTAATGTGTAAAAGATACATTTTAGGCAAATACCATTATATTGCAGCCAAATCAACAAAGCACATCTTATATGAGTTTTAGAAATTACCAAGTGCCTTACACAATTAATGAACAGTTTAAGAAAAAGGCAGCTTATTTTTCTATGGAATTTGCCATCCACCAACCCTTAAAAATATATAGTGGTGGATTAGGTTTTTTAGCAGGCTCTCACTTAAGAAGTGCCTATGAATTAAATCAAAATATGATAGGTGTAGGTATCCTTTGGAAATATGGATACTATGACCAAGCAAGAAACCAGGATCAAACTTTACAAGTAACTTTTATGGAAAAGATTTATTCTTTTCTTGAAGATACTGGTATCAAATATCAGATCATGATTCATGATCATCCTGTTTGGGTTAAAGCTTATTATTTAGCACCCTCTACTTTTTGCAGTGCTCCTTTATTTTTATTAAGTACCGATTTACCTGAAAACGATTATGTTTCTCAGACAATCACTCATCGTTTATATGATGCGAATGTAGCTACAAAAGTGGCTCAATTTATATTATTAGGAGTTGGTGGTGCAAAGCTTATAGATGAAATTGGATTTAATCCAGAAGTTTACCATTTAAATGAAGCACACGGCTTCTCTTCTGCTTTCTACTTATTACATAAATTCAAATCATTAGAAGAAGTTAAAAAGCGTTTGGTATTTACTACACATACCCCCGAAGAAGCTGGTAACGAAAAACATGATATTTATTTATGTCATAAAATGGGTTATTTCTGCGGATTAAGTATTGATGAAGTTAGAAAACTAACTGGTATACATGATGACCAATTTAATCACTCTTTAGCAGCGCTTCGTTTTGCTAGAAAAGCAAATGGAGTATCTGAATTACATGGACATGTATCACGTGAAATGTGGGGTAAATATGAAGGCATCTGCCCTATCGATCATATCACCAACGCGCAAAACTGGCGTTATTGGGCCGATAAGCAATTGTATAAATTTGCAGAAGCGAATGATGATGCAGGCTTTGACGACAGAAAATGGTATTTAAAAAAGCGTGCTTTTGAAATAGTTGCCGATCAAACTGGTAAAGTATTTGACCCTAATGTTTTAACTATTGTTTGGGCACGTCGCTTTGCGGGTTACAAACGCGCCGATTTCTTATCTTGGGATTTAGAAAGATTCGAGAAATTATTGGGAAACTTAAAACATCCAGTTCAAATTATTTTTGCAGGCAAACCCTATCCTGTTGATTACCCTGCTATTTCGCAATTCAATAACTTAGTACACTTAAGCAAAAACTATAATAATGTAGCCGTATTAATTGGCTATGAATTAGGCTTAAGCAAGCGTATGAAGCAAGCTTCAGATGTTTGGTTAAATAACCCACGTGTGCCTAGAGAAGCTTCTGGTACTTCTGGAATGACAGCAGCAATGAATGGTGCTGTAAACTTTTCTACCGATGATGGATGGATCCCAGAATTTGTAAATCATGGCAATAATGGATTTGTAGTACCTAAGGCTGATTATGCTAATATGAGTACTCAAGAGCAAGATGATTATGATTTAAACGAATTATACAAAATTTTAGAAGACCAAATTGTTCCAATGTATTACGAGAATCGTGACACTTGGAGATCTATTACAAAAAATGGCATGAGAGATGTTAGATTCCAATTTGACAGTAATAGAATGGCCGAAGAATATTACGAGAAAATGTATAAAATCTAATACTGCTATTTATTTAACATAAGTACAAAAAAAATCCCCTTTCATTTGAAGGGGATTTTTTTGCCTTTACCTTTAATGTAAAGGTTTAATTTTTATACTTCGATAAGACACATTAGTGCCATGTTCTTGTAATAGTATATGTCCTTTTTCAGCCATTCCAAAATTAGGCCAGTTGGCATATTTACTTCTAGCTACTAAAGCATAAAAGTATTGCGTTCCTCTCTGATATTCAATTACCTTCCACCCATTGATCCAATGCTCCACTTTTCCATCAGGGAATACTACAATACGTCCTCTATTCCATTCTCCAACAGGGAATTTTTCTCTTCTTTGTTGCCCAATTCTTAATGCAGGAATTAAATCATATAAAGATGCCATCGTTCTATTTCCAATACTACCCAATTTAGCATCTGGATGTTTATCGTCATCCAAAATTTGATATTCTAACCCAATGGCAGAACCTTGATTTTTTTCAGACTCTGTAACAAAATATTTTACACCACTATTGGCGGTATCGGTTATTTTAAATTCAAATTGTAAATCAAAAGCACCAAACTCATCTTCTGTTAAAATATCTCCCCCATTTCTTGACTCTGCTCCATTGGAACCTCTAACATTTAAAGTTCCATTTTCAATATACCAAGAACCATCTGTTGGGAAACTAGTTTTATATGCCGATCTCCAGCCCTTAAATGTTTTACCATCCCATAATAATCGCACTCCTGTTTTTGCTTCTTCAGGTGAAACGGTATTAGGAATTAAGTTTACTACAAATAAGTTTTCAGGTGGTGCTGGCTTAAGTTGAGTGGTTTGAATTTTTATATTTTTCCATCTTACTTCTTGACCAATTTCTTTGGGATCATGAATTTGATGTACTTGTAAAGAAATAAAACCTTTGGGTGTCATATCGTCAATCACATGCGCACAAGGTATTCCATTAATCCATGTTCTAATGCTATTTCCAATGGCTTCTATTTTATAATGATTCCAGGCATTATTTTTGAACGCTTTTTTGGCCTCTACATTATACTCCAAAGGATACAACCATCCTCTTCTTGATTCATCATATACTCCACCACTCCAAGCTCTCGAAGATGGATCTATCTCCATTTGATAACCATGAACTCTTTTAGGAGTAACTTTATCTGTCACATAGCATTT
Organism: Bacteroidota bacterium; assembly: GCA_947452905.1. Lineage (GTDB taxonomy): Bacteria > Bacteroidota > Bacteroidia > Chitinophagales > Chitinophagaceae > Sediminibacterium. The sequence goes on from CANGEP010000001.1 coordinate 500,101, forward strand.
GTCATTTTCGTCATTTAACTCGCTGCGAAACTGAATGCCAGAATTCATGTTCACATCCACTTTTAAATCTAATTCCAAAATAAAATCACCATACAATTTTTCGGTTGACAAAAAACTATTGGGTTCATTAGCCACTGTTCTTCCAACAATTTCTCCGTTTTCAACAGTATATTTTGCCTTACCGTTATATTGTACCCAACCTTTTAAATCTTTTCCATTAAATAAATTGGTGAAATTTGAATTTTGAGCAATCGATACGTTTATTGTACTCAAATAAATGAAAAATAAAAAAATTGAAAACTTACGCATAACTATATGTTTATATTAATTAAGAAAATAATTTACAATGAAATACAAAACAGAAGGGCAAAGTAAACAACCCATGGCTGTATGAAAAGTGGCCGTTAAAGCTCCATATGGAACTAATTTAGGATCGGTGGCCGCTAAACCAGCAGATACACCACTAGTAGAGCCCACTAGCCCGCCAAATATCATAGCTGTTTGTGGATTGTCTAGTCCAATCCTTTTAGCAATAAAGGGAGTTAATATAGTCACAAAAATAGATTTAATTACTCCAATGGCAATGCTAATAGCAATCACTGCACTACTTGCACCAATGGCAGCCCCCGTTACTGGGCCTACAATAAAAGTACAAGCACCCGCGCCTATGGTAGTAATATCTTTTGGATCATGGTAGCCCATACTATAAGCAATTACTCCACCCATAATAAATGCTATCAGCGTACCTAATATTAAACATAGTAACCCTACTAATCCAGTTTTTTTAATCTCTGTAAAACTAGCGCCCATGGCCGTGGACACAATCGAAAAATCACGAAGCATTGAGCCCCCTAAAATGGCCATACCTGAAAATGCTGGAATAGAAGCTACCCCTTTTTCACCACCAAAATAAGCGATGATTAAACCCACACTAATGGCTATAGCAGCACCCGGTATTTTATTGTTGGTTAATTTTTTACCTACATAATAGGATACATACATAATAGCACTCACAATTAAAAAGGCAAATACCAAACCATTTTTATCTAATAATTTTATTAAATCGTTCATTACTTAGTTTTTGAATGATTGAGAGAAGTAGACCATTTTGACATTACAGGTACTAATAAATAACAAGCAATAGTGGCTAATATACCTACTAAAATTGCCACCCATCCTCCCGACAAAGCAGCTTTAACATTTTGTGTGGCCGACATGGCTACCACCACAGGAATGTACATGGTACTCCAAAATAATATTCCATTTTCTGTTTCAGTAGGTATTAAATTTTTCTTTTTAAAATAATCATTCCCCACCACCAATAGTAACATGGCAAAACCCACTCCTCCTAAATTACCAGTTAAATGAAATGCTTTACCTAGCATATCCCCTACAATATGTCCTATTAAAAAACAGGCTGCTAAAATTCCCACACCATAAATTTTCATTTTTAAAAATTTTAAGGTTATTATTTATTTTGACTCTGCGAAATACGCTTTACTTCTGCCTCAATAGCCGATCCCCAAACCTTATACCCCTCTTCATTATAATGTAATTTGTCGCCTTTATATAACTTTTTATTCGGCAGTCCATCTGCTCCTATAAATTTATCAAAAAAGCTGATGGTGTAAACATTAGAAACAGTCTTGCTATAATTCTCTATCAGTTGATTAGCGGCTTGTACTTTATCCCATGCACCCCATCGTTTTTCACTTGGTGAAATTTTTAACCAAGTAATGGGAACTGTGGGATATTTCTCCCTAATTATTTCCACCGTATATTTAAATAATTCCAACACTTGATCGGGTGTTTTATCTTTTTCTGAATCAGTTATGTCATTACCCACGTACATAAATATTGCTTTTGGCTGATGTGGATACACAATACGTTTAATATAATAAGCTACATCTCTCAAATTGGAGCCTCCAAATCCACGATGAATAATATCATTATAATGAATATCTTTTCTGATACTCGACCACATACGCATGTATGAACTACCTAAAAAAAGCAGGGCAGAATCCGAATGTTTCTCCACTATATTCAAACTATCAAAGGTTTTAATTTCTTTTTCATACTTAAGCACTCCTTTGTCATTTTTGGTTACAATGGCTAATTGCGTATATAACCATGCCGACATGGCTTGAACAGCACTGTCTTGCAGATTTTTTTTATTGTCTAAGGTATGACCAGCTCCTATAAAGGGTCTCCAACCTGTTGGGATTCCTAAGGAAAGGCAATGCCTATACAAAATATAAGGTCCATATTTAAACCCATGATACTCAAAAGAACTGTCATAAGGAACTAACTTATCATTTGTTCCTGCAATATTAAACAAGGGCAAATCTCCTTTTTGAATCCATTTATAATCAATGAGTGCCCCCCAATTATTCATTACGCCTTTTACTTTTGAAGAATATCCTTCATTGCCACTATTACCTTCTAGGGTTCCCCATTTTTGGGTATCAATATCACTGGGCACTTCTTGCTGATCCATATACGCAATAGCTAAACAAGTTTTTGAACCAGCCGATGTTCCTGTAATAAAAATTTGTGAACTATCTACACCATATTTATCCGCATATTTCTTAAAAAATCGAATGGCTGCTTTTCCATCTTGTTGAGCACGATAAAGGGCTTCATGATAATCCTTTTCTTCTTCTTTATTTTCAATACCTAATCTATAATCAATAGAAGCAGTTACATATCCTTTTTTAGAAAATGAATTACAAACCATAGCACTAATAGCACCTGTTTTTGAATTTGTTTTAAATCCCCCTCCATGAATAAATATTAATAAAGGTCTTTTGGTTACGGTATCCGAACTTGGTGGCGAAAATATATCCAAAAGTAATGTTTCCTTTTGACCCTTTATGTTTATTGCCTCCCCATATTTAATATTAGTTATGGAATCGATAGTAGAGAATATTTCTTGTTTATATCTTTTTTGAGCCACTAGACCTTTGCCAATTGATAGTAACACAAAAAAGAAAATGATATGATTTATTTTTTTCATGGAATAAATAATTTTTTAAGTTCATTCTTTACCACTTTACCCATGGCATTACGAGGCAATTCATTTATAACTAAATATTTTCTAGGTTTTTTGTAGGAGGCCATTTGTGTTACTAACCAATTGGTTAAACTTTTTTCATCGAATACATTATTGGGCACTAGCACCAATGCAGCAACTATTAGCTCCCCCCACTCTTCATCTTCAATGCCCACTACTGCACAGTCATCAATAGTTTCATATTGTCTTAACACTTCTTCGATTTCTAAGGCCGAAATTTTATAGCCCCCCGATTTTATAATGTCTACCGAATTTCTACCCATAATTCTATAATAACCCTCTTCTACAATAGCAATATCTCCAGTTTTAAACCAGCCTTCTTTTGTAAATGCTTCATTGGTAGCTTCCTTCTTTTGCCAATATTCTTGAAAAACATTTTCTCCTTTTACAATAATCTCTCCTGCTTCTCCCTTTGGAACTTCTTGATAATTTTCGTCCACTAATTTTATATGCACACCCGGTAAGGGCAAACCTACATAGCCCGCTTTTCTTTCTCCCCTATAGGGGTTACTAATTGCCATTCCTAGTTCAGTCATTCCATATCTTTCGAGTAATCTTTGACCACTTAAATGCTCCCATTTTTCCATCACAGAAACCGGAAGTGCTGCAGAACCACAAACCATTAATCTAAATTTTTGCATACAGTCTTTTAAAATTTCTCTATCTGTATCAGTCAAATTTTCTAGATAACTTATTAATTTAAAATAAATAGTAGGCACTGCCATAAAAACATTGATAGATCCTTTAGCCAATAAATCAAAAATGGATTGTGCCGAAAACTGAGGCAAAAATGTACATGTTGCACCTACCCACATAGAGCAAGACACTACATTAATGATACCATGTACATGGTGTAAAGGCAGTACACAAATAGTATTATCATTAGCAGACCATTCCCATGCTGTTATTAGTGTACTAACTTGTGCCTGAATGTTAGCATGTGTTGTTACCACTCCTTTAGGCTTATTGGTGGTGCCGCTTGTATATAAGATGAGTGCTCTACGAACAAGTTCAATTTTGGGTAATTCTTTAATAACATTATTGAAGGCTGCATCAATTACAATAGACCTGCAATTTGATTTTGCAATAAAGGGATTTAATAAAGTCTCATACTCTTTAGAAATAATTAGTACTGTTGATCCAGTATCTTCTAATACATACTCTAAAGAAGGCAATGGATGTGTGATGCATAATGGAACAGCCACTCCTCCCGCTTGCCAAATAGCCCATAAAGTTTGCACATATTTAAATCCAGGGTTTACCATAAAAGCCACCCTAGCTTCTTTTAAATCCAGCACATCTATTAATAATATGGATGCTAAGTTTTGTGATTGATTTAGTAAATCCCTATAAGTAAAAGATCGCTCGTCTGAATAAATCGCAATTTTATCTATATTATTTTTTGCTTGCGCAATGATAGGCAACATAATCGTTTCGTTTATAAGCTTCTCGCAATCCCTAATTCAACACCTCTAATTTCGGCCAAACCTCTTAAACGGCCTATAGCAGAATAGCCTGGGTTTGTTTTCTTTTTTAAATCGTCTAACATTTGATGCCCATGATCAGGTCTTACTGGAATGGAGCATTTTCTATTTTGCATCGCAATTACTAATTCTTTAATCACTGCATACATATCAACATCTCCTTCCAAATGATTGTCTTCATAAAAATCACCCGCCTCATTTCTTCGGGTACTTCTTAGATGAATAAAATGAATTCGATTGGAAAATTTTTTAACCATTGCTGGTAAATCGTTGGAAGCTATTACTCCATAGGATCCCGTACAAAAACAAAGACCATTAGCCAAAGATGGAACTTCTTTTATTAAATAATCAATATCATTCGCATTAGATACTACTCTAGGAAGCCCCAATATTGAAAAAGGAGGATCATCAGGATGAATAGACATCACTACCCCTTCTGCATCCGCTACAGGAATAATTTGTTGTAAAAAATACACTAAATGACTTTGTAATTTTTCTCTTGTAATTCCTTGATAAGTATCCAAAGCAGCCTGAAATTGTTGAAGCGTAAAACTTTCCTCACTACCTGGTAAACCAGCTATAATATTTTTTTGTAATAATAATTTTTCCTCTTCACTCATCGCTTCAAATCTTGTTTTAGCGCGCTGAATGGTTTTTTCATCGTAATCCAAGTGAGCCTCTTTTCTTTTTAAAATAAACAAATCAAAAGCTACAAATGCAGCCATTTCAAACTTAAGTGCTTTAGAACCATCTGCCACTTCATAACTTAAATCGGTTCTTGTCCAATCTAAAACTGGCATAAAATTATAGGTGATGTTTTTTACCCCACAATGCGCTAAATTTTTTATACTTTGCTTATAATTTTCAATAAAAGTTTCAAATCCCGGCGCTTGTGTTTTGATGGATTCATGTACAGGCACACTTTCAACCACTGACCATTGTAAACCAGAAGCTTCAATGAGCTGAATTCTTTTATGTATCTCCTCCACTGTCCACACTTCTCCATTAGGGATATGGTGTAAGGCGCTAACAATACCCGTGCAACCCGCTTGCTTAATATCTAATAATGAAACTGGATCATTAGGTCCATACCATCTCATGGTTTGTTCCATTCTGTATTTTACTCCTTTGTATGAAGGAATTTCCTGTTGCATTCTATTGGTTTTATGAGTGAATATACACACACAATTTCACCTATAATTGAATGTCAAAATAGGGCTTGAGCGAATTTATTTACGATATCGTTTTCGTTACATTTTCGTAATTATATAAAGAATTTTCATTAATTTTTCGAAAAAAAATAAGGATGCCCAAGGTAAACCTAAAAGATCTTGCCAAATCATTAAACATTTCTGTTTCGACGGTATCAAAAGCACTAAGGGATAGTTATGAAATTAGCAATGAAACTAAAAAAAAGGTGATTGCCAAGGCCCAACAAATGGGCTATAATCCCAATCCCTATGCTGGCTTTTTACGAAACAATAAAAGCAAAACTATTGCCATTTTAATTCCTGAGCTTACCAATAATTATTTTATTCAAGCTATTAGTGGCGCCGAAACCATCGCTCAAGAAAACAATTATCATATTCTTATTTATGCCACCAATAATAATATTGAAAAAGAGTCAAGTATTTTAAAACATTTAAACAATGGAAGAGTGGATGGTATTTTAATGTCTGTATCTAGTAACACCTCCCAATACAATCATATCGAAGAGTTAATTCGAAATGGTATTCCCATAGTGTTTTTTGATAGAATTTGTCACGAAATTGAAACTGCTAAAATTACTACCAACGATTTTGCTAGTGGATTTATGGCTACCGAACACTTACTACAAACAGGATCTAAAAAAATAGCCTATTTATCAATATCTGAACATTTATCCATTGACCACAAACGAAAACAAGGTTATTTAGAAGCTTTAAATAAACATGATATTCAATTGGAAAAAGAACTTATGATTCAGTGCAGTGATGACGAAAAAACGAATATCGATAAAATAAAGAAATTATTAACAAGTAAAAAAAGACCAGATGGTATTTTTGCCTCTGTCGAAAAACTGGCATTAACTACTTATCATTTATGCAAAGAATTAAAAATTCGTATTCCACAGGATTTAAAAATTATCTCTTTTTCAAATTTAAGAACTGCCGATTTATTAAACCCTTCCCTAACAACAATCACACAGCCTGCATATGAAATTGGGAAAGAAGCTGCAAGTATTTTGTTTAAGTATTTAGCCAAAAGAAAAAGCTTGATCCCCAATGAGAACATTGTTATCAACTCAAAACTCACTATTAGAGATTCTACCAACCCGGATTTATAATAATTAGCCCCTGTTTCAACAATTAGTTCCTAATTTTGTTATACTCTTATGAACAAAATTATAGTCTCTATTACAGGTGCAAGTGGCGCTATTTATGCAAAATGCTTATTGGACAGCCTAATGCAATTACAGGATCAACTTGAGGCAGTAGGTGTGGTTATGAGCGATAATGCTAAAATTGTTTGGGAAACCGAATTAGGCAATACTGACTACATAAAATATCCCTTTAACTTTTACCAAAAAAATGATTTTAATGCCCCTTTCGCTTCGGGATCGGCACAATACAATACAATGATTGTGGTTCCTTGTAGTATGGGTATGTTAGGAAGAATAGCTTCCGGTGTAAGTGATGATTTAAGTACCAGAGCTGCAGATGTAATTTTAAAAGAAAGGAGAAAATTAATTTTAGTAGCCCGTGAAACACCCTATAATTTAATACATATTAAAAATATGGAAACTGTTACTTTAGCGGGCGGAATCATTTGCCCTGCCACCCCTAGCTTTTATAGTAAACCTGCTACCATTGAAGAAGTAGCTATGACTGTTGTACACCGTATATTAGACTTAGCGCAAATAAAAAACCCCAGTTTTCGCTGGGGTTCTACAAAATAAAATACGATTTAAATATTAACCATTCATTACGCCTTTAAAGTAACCAATGGATTCTGCTATGCCTGGTAATGGATCACTCATATCTTTTTCAAATTCTATGCTGCAATAACCAGCATATTTTATTTTTCTTAAAGAACCTATCACTTCTTTAATATTAATTACTCCTCTACCCATTTCAATGGCTTTACCATCTTTGGCAGCAGCATTAATGTCTTTAATATGAATATCAAATAATCGGTCCTTATACAATTTGATTGCATTTTCGGGTAATGTGCCAGCTCGTAGAGAATGACCAATATCAATACACATTCCCATTCTTGTATCTAAATTTTTAATTCGATTGTATACATCACTAGGTGCAGGATACAAAGCATCCTCAGGGCCATGATTATGAATGGCTAATTTAATGTCAAACTCTTTAACTTTTTGTTCAGCGTATTCAATTAAATCATAACTAGGTACTCCCACGATCATTGTTACCCCTACTTTTTTAGCATATATAAATGCCGCATCTACTGCCTCTTTAGTTTTCATATAAATTACACCCACCGTATAAATATTAATCCCTCCCTCTTTAAATTTAGCAATAGCAGCGGCGATTTGAGCATCGGTACTATTTACTGGTAATTGAATATCTTTTAATGATAAATTAAGAATATTAATTCTTTTCATCATCGCGATGGATTGCTCGATATTAAATTTTGCGAATGTATAACCCGCAATACCAATATTTAAAGGCGCCGATTCATTCGCCATTGGCATTGTATTTCCAGCAGCCGAACCTAAAATGGGCAAAAAGGCGGCACCAGTAGTGCCTAATAAAGTTTGTTGAATAAATTTTCTACGATTTGACATGTTTTATTTTTTATTGATGATATATTGCCAATTTCCTTTTTGACCTACTTTTTGTTGTGTAAGTACAATTCGAGAAATGGGTTGATTGTTCCATTTGGTTTTAAAGCTACTATATTCTACGCCTTCTGTAGAAGGATTTGAAATTGACAACTGTGTATTTTTAGGATTGTATTGTAATTGAAGTACTTGCTTACCTGGCGTAGATAAAACAATTAACCCTTTTTGGGTAGTATCAATTTTGCAAATAGTCATAAACACCTGCTCAACCAAATTATTCTTGTTTTCAAAGGCTGCTAGATCCGAAATCACTATCTGATTTTTTTGCTTATTCATGGTTACTTTTCTGTTCCAACTTTTTATACCTGCTAATGTATCATATGCATTTGCTATATTCATACTCAAACTTGATTCATTTTCGTTGGTTGTGTAATTCACCTCATGCGCTTCATAATTACGTCCTGCCAACTGTCCTTTCCCATTCACCATAGGTAAATTATGATGCTCCGATTGAGTAAACCAAAGTTCATATCGGTGAGAGGAGAAAGTTCTTGCGGTGTAATTGCCTCTCCCTGCGTCAATGATCACTGGTTCATTATTTGCATATACAATAAAATCACCCACATCATTGTGGTTATGGCTTTCGGCATTATGTCCAGCATGTGTAGCCAAATATAATCCATTACTACTTCTAGCCGTCATCACTTGTACATCACTTACCCAAATATCTTTGGGTTGAATATAAATATTATTATAAACAGGCAGCTCTTTAATGGTCAATAAATTTTGAACAAATCTGGGTTTATAAAAATTCTCTCTATTGGCTTTAAAAGTATAATGTTCATAATTGTAGGTATGATAGGCCCAATTACCCATCTGTATCATATTGGTATCTTGAATAGCTTTACCAAAACGATAAATAAGTAAACCATCAGCCACTACCTGAGGGTCGGCGTCCGAAAAATCGACAAAATATTTTCCACCTATATGTGTTTTGTAAATATAGGCGCCCATCTTTTTTATTAAGGGTTCCTCATAAATATTCACTAACCCTTTGGTAGCACCGCCAAGCATTTCTAAACAATCATAAGTACTTGCCCCTGCTGCAAACCAATAACTTGGCCCTTCGTCACAACCACCCTCATCCCCTAATGAGTTAATATAAGAATCTAATCCAATCATTGATTGATGAATCATTAAAGCACGTTTAGAAGGCTCTTTTTCTAAAAGCAAAGTGGACATAATCCAATTACTCATTATCCAAGGATTCCAATTGTTTACGGGTTTTGTTTTACTCATCCAACCATAGCCAGCAGAAGAATGTAACATAGGTTCAAACACACGGCGATTGGTTTCACTATATATTCTTTTACGTAACAAAGGATTTATTTTATCCAATTTATCCCCTACAAAATAATCAGCTAATCCCATCAATGCTGCGGTTTCGGCCGAAAATAATTCTACTACTGGATGATCTACATCAGGAAGCCCAGTACTAGGAATATGTGCAGGCACACCCCAAAAACTCTCTTCACATATCGACCAAAGTCCATTTAAAATAGGCTCCATGAATCGTCCTTTATTTTCCATAGATTCGGCTAAAATAAACTGCAAAAGCACTGCTCTTTTGGCAAATGAAATAGCTGCATGCTCCGACCTATCTCCTGTTCTTACATAGGTGAGCGCCACTGCAGCCGAAATTGGCTCAAACTTAAAATTAAGCTCAGCTGCTGCAGCTTTTATGATATGATTTATGACGGTATCAGACACCTGCTCTTTCCAAGCGTTAGGTGTTGATGGATAAGGGTGATAATCCTTATGTGCCACTAAATTTTTTTCAATGGCTAATGGGGTATACTTATTTTGTAAAATATTGCGAAGGGTTACCTGCGAATTTGCGTGCAACACAGTGCAAGTAAAAAGGAGTATAAATATTTTATGCATACTAGCTTAACTAAAAAATGCCTCCTATAAAACAAGGAGGCATTTTGATGAAACGATTGTAAAAATACTATTCAGGAATTTTGTCTAAAGCAGGTACATTAAGCTCTGCTCCAGAATATCCAATATTTTGGTTGATACGTCCACCACTATTTCCTAAGATAGCAGCTTGTGGTATTGGCCATAATACATGGTAGGGGCTAATTTTAAACATATCGCCGTGAGGAGTTACAAAATTTTTCTTATAGAAAATATTTTTATCCATTAAACGATCATAAAAATAGTTATCGGTTGAGAAATTTGCTAAGCTATAAGTTTTACCGTTAGGTGCTGGCTTACCAGTTTTAGCAAAAATATAAGCGATACGCGTTAACTCTGTTTTACGAGGCTCTTCCCAATACAATTCTCTAGCTCTTTCATCTAACACTGCATTAATGCTAGTTACTTGAGAAGTAGTGTAAGCAGATGCTTTCGCACGTGTACGAACAACATTGATATCAGCTGTTGCACTTGCAAAGTCGCCTTTCCAAATATAAGCTTCGGCGCGTAATAAGTAGGTTTCTGCTAAACGGAATACATACCAATCACTATGCCCACCTTGCATAGGGTTATTATCTAAATCTGGCACATATAATTTATAATGAGGCCAAGGATACCAGCTACGTAATGTATCGGTACATAATAATTTAGTGCCTGCATATAAACGCATACGTAAGCCATAAGCAGTATCTGCTGCAGTTTTTAATGCAGGTGCATAATAACGTACATTTTCCATGTACATATAGTTACCAGAAACTGAATCGTGTCTTAAATCTTTCGCATCATCCCATATATCTTTATACTCATAGGGAGTAGAACGACAACGACCAATACCACGACCATACAAGTTCATAATGTCTATTTCTAAACCGCCAGATGCTGAAGCACCCGCTTTACCAGAGGGAGTCAAAATATTAGTACCAATAGATATACCAGGGCATGCTTGACGCATAATACGAGTACCTTGCGTACCAGTAGTTCCAAAGAGATATGAACCAGCACTTCCTGTTCGATCAGTAACTAAAAATAAAGTTTCCGTATTCGCAGCAGCTGCTTTGTTATCTGGACGGTGTAAATCCCAAGTAACGTTTTTGGTAGCATTAGCAGCATCCACTCCAAAACGACCTGTTACAATTTTAAAAGTTCCATTATTGATTACTGCAGAAGTTGCAGTAATAGCATCATCAAATAAACCTAAGGCAAGATCAATCTTAGCTAATAAATGATAACAAGCGCCTCTATTAACAGCACCTTTGTCTGTTACCCATGGCACATTTTGTACAGCAAATTCAAGATCAGCTTTCATTTTTGTTAAAATTACATCACGTTTAACAGTAGCAAAATCCACTTTAGCCGAACTAATTTCAGTTAAAGGACAAGGCACGTCGCCAAATTGACTAGTTAAACGATAGTAATCAAAAGCTCTAAAAAAATAGGCCTGACCTAATAAGATATTCTTATCTGCATCCGAAACCGCAGTCGCTTTTGGAATTCTAGAAATTATAGTATTTGCTAAACGAATCCCTACCCACTCCTGATCCCAGTACCAACCAATACGGTTAAAGTCAGGATTATTTAACTGAGCATCTGGACGAATTTGCATATCCATATTTTGAGCAGGACCCGATTTGTCATCGGTGCCTTCTACCGAAATATCCGAAAAAATATTTTCAGAAATAATGGGAGAACCATCTCCAAAATATTCATCTCTTAAGTTTTTAGCACAAGCTGCTAAAGCCGAGGTAAACCCTGCTTTATCCACGAATGTGTTTTCTGGAGAATAAATGGATAACGGTGTTGGCGTTAACCAATCTTTATTACAACCACTTACTGCTACCAAAAACAGGCATGTAAGTAGTCCGATGTATTTAATTTTATTTTTCATATCAATCTTGTTTTGAATAGTTTTAAGTTAGCTTATAAAGTTAAGTTTAAACCAAAGTTTATAGTATATGGAGTTGGTGCACCGCCACTTGTTCCATTTTTATTTTCTGGATCAAAATAAATCCAGTTAGTAAATACATGTGCATTCACCACATTTACATAAAATTTAGCTGCTTCAATTTTGTGCTTACGCGCTAATTCTTGAGGCAAGTTATAGGCTAAACTCATATTACTTAATCTTACAAAAGAAGAGGCACGATATACACCCCAAGATACTGGACCACCTACGTTAGAAGCAATACCAGCATATTCGTTAATTGGATTAGAAGGTGTCCAATAAGGAATTTTATAAAAGTTAGAACGATCATAAAATACGTTACCACCATTTAATTGAGAGTTAGTGGCTTCACTAAATGAACTTAACTGACCAATTTTTGCATATAAAGTAAATGATAAGTCAAAGTTTTTAAATACTCTAAAATCGTTTCTTAAATTAAATGAATACTTAGGGGTTGTTTCACCTAAGAACTTTTTATCAGCGATTGTATAAACACCATCTCCGTTAGTATCTTCTAATTTAAAGTCGCCTGGCTTATATCCGAACTTAGCTGCCGTAGCTGCTTCAGCAACTTGCCATACTCCAACAATATTGTAGTTATAAACTGCAGAAATTGAATGCCCAATAAACCATTGGTTGGTTAAATCATCTTTTTCGGTATTACCAGTTAATTTACCTGTAGCATCGTAATCAGGAGTTGCTCCATACAAATGGTTGATAGTGTTTTTATTCCACCAAATACCAAATGTTGACTTCCATGTAAAGTTTTTCTTTTCGATGTTTACAGTGTTGATGGTAATCTCAGTTCCTTTATTTTCAACCTCCCCTAAGTTTACTAAGATGCTATTAAATCCTACTACACTTGGCAAGGAACGGTTTACTAATAAGTCTTTAGTTACGCGATCGTACATATCTACCGAACCACTAATTTTACCTCTTAAGATACTATAGTCAAAACCATAGTTGAAAGAAGCATTTCTTTCCCATTTCAAATTAGGGTTAGATAAGTTAGACGCTTGTACTGTTGATCCATTATAAGTAACACCACCAGAAGTAGTATACACATAAGTACCCGAAGCCAAGTTAGATAAAGCTGCATAACGACCAATCTCACGGTTACCATTCTCCCCATAAGAAGCTCTTAATTTTAAATAGTCTAACCAACCTTGTGTTGACTTCATGAATTTTTCTTCATTGATCGCCCATGCTAAAGCCACTGATGGGAAAGTAGCACGTGGATTTTGTTGACCGAAGGCAGAATATCCATCACGACGAGTAGTTACTGTAAAGAAGTAACGAGCATCGTAATTATAATTAAGTCTTCCCATTAAGGCGTCACCTGTAGATACTTGATCATCACTTGCAACGGTTACCCCTGCTGTACCTGATTGTACAGAGTGGTATGATAAGTTATCATTAGGTGCAAAGTTTTCGGCATGTAATTTTGTATTCCAAGATTGGAATTTCTCAGCATTGAATAAGAATGTAGCCTCTACTGTATGTTTCTTATACTTTTGATTCCATCTTAAAATATTATCTGACTGCCAAGAATAAGTGGTTTGATTTCTTCTATCAACAATACCTTTTTTAGCTGCGATTGTTGGGTTTAAAGCAGATTGATGATTAAACTCTGTTAAGAAATCGAAACGTGGAGAGAAATTTGATTGGTAAGAGAATCCCCAAGGCAATTTACCTTTAAAGTAAACGGTACCAAACATATTGTTATATTGATATCTACGATCGGTATAAAATTGTTCCATAAATGGATTGGTATTATTACCTGGATCATCGTTAGGGCTTACTCTTAGAGTAACTCCATCATCGGCATAAATTGAACCCCATGGTGTAGTTCTTGTTACATCACTTAAACTTAAAGGAACAGAACTTTCATCACGATTAGCGAATTGAAAATTCACACCCACTGTTAAGAATTTAGCAGCAGTAGCTTCTAAATTTAAACGTGTACGGAATGTTTTGTAAATATCTCCTTTCGTTAAACCTTCGTTGGTTAAATAACCTAAAGAGAAATAATAGTTATAATCTTCTTTACGTTGAGCAATACTAACTGTATGGTCGTGTTGTAATGCATTGTTGTTATAAATTAACTTTTCCCAATCCAACATTTTATTGGCTTGGTAATTGGCAATTTCAATAGGTTTTAATTTTAAACGGTTTAACCACTCTACTACAGGATCTGCAGTACTAGAAGTTAAGGCTAACCAATCGGCCTGGCTAATGCTACTAGGTAATTTACGAGGGTCGGTATATTTATATTTTACCCCTGGTTTAGAAGTAGAATCATATCCATTTTGGCTCCAAATGGCTTCTCCTCTAAAATCGAGCATTTCATTTCCGTTTAATAAGTGAGGCTTAGATTCTAAATTATTGTAACCGATATTATCGTTAAAAGTAATGACTGGTTTACCCCCCTTACCTCTTTTAGTAGTAATTAAGATAACACCATTGGCAGATCTTGCTCCAAACACTGCAGCAGAACTCGCATCTTTTAATACGTCAATGGTAGCAATGTCGTTTGGATTAATATCTTCTAAACCACCCGGATAAATTACTCCATCTAATACAATTAATGGGCTAGAACTAGCCGTTAAAGTACCTTTACCACGCACTTGTAAGCTGGCATTGGATCCTTTAGTGCTCGCATCAAAACCTACATCCATACCAGGTGCGTTACCTCTTAACATATCGCCTACAGAGCGAGGATTTTCGTTTTCTAATTGTGTCGCTTTAATTTGCACCACAGCACCCGTTAAATCCTTTTTACTTTGGGTACCATAACCTACCACAACCACATCTGTTAAAGACGATACTTGTTCAGTTAAAATTACAGTTAAGGCTGCGCCTTTTTTAACCACAACTACTTTGTTTAAATAACCGACTGCAGTAACCGAAATGGATGCATTATCTGCCACTTCCTTTAAGGTAAAATTACCTTGTGCGTCAGTAATTGTTCCTCCTTTGGCACCTTTCACCACTACAGAAGCCCCTTCAATTGGTGCATTTCGGGTGTCCACTACTTTACCAGTGATGGTTGAAGGTGGAAGAATTTTGGTCGAAAACAACTTAGGTGCATTGTTTCGTGCTTGCAGGCTTAATGTCGTAGTTAGCAATAAACTAAGAAAGCTTACTACTAATGCCGCTTTCATCTGGGGCATTTTGCAAGATTTTTGTTTTTGTTTCATTTAACTAAAATTGATTTTGAATGATTTACCTATTAAAAAACAGAAACAAGCATTTGATAAAATGTACAGCAAGCAATCATTTGCTATTTTTCCAAACCCTTGTTACCATTATACTTACAAGCTTTTTATAGGATAGATACACAAGCATAATAACCCTCAGGTTATAGGTGTTTTATCGTTTTAAGCAAGCAAGTAAAAAATAAGTTATCTAAATTTATAATATTAACCATTAATTAACCAAATTTGGTAGTAAGATTTTCTAAAATCTTGCGAAATCGTTTTCGAAAAATATAATAGGTAGATAGATTATTGTTTGAACATTATTCTTAAATTGGAAGCATAAATTCATCAAATGAAAAATACATTTTTAACGCTGCTATTACTTTTAACTACAAATTTGTACTTAAAGGCTTTGCCTACTAACAATAACGAAACCAATCCGGTAGATAAATTAAAGAATAGTCGCATTTTAGTATATACCAAAAATGGGAAAGGTTATGTTCATGATAATATAGAAGCTTCAGTAGTTTGTATAAAAAAATTAGGAATTGAGAATAATTTCAAAGTGGATGTTTCAG
Organism: Bacteroidota bacterium; assembly: GCA_947452905.1. Classification (GTDB taxonomy): domain Bacteria; phylum Bacteroidota; class Bacteroidia; order Chitinophagales; family Chitinophagaceae; genus Sediminibacterium. The sequence continues at coordinate 516,148 of CANGEP010000001.1, forward strand.
ACGATCCTAGCCTATTTAATACCGAAAATTTAAGTAAGTACCAGCTATTAATATTTACCAGTACCAATAATGATGTATTTGATAATGACGAGCAAAGATTGGCTTTTAGAAGATACATTGAAGCGGGCGGAGGTTTTGTAGGTTTACATTCTGTAACTGGTACCGAAAGAAACTGGACTTGGTTTAAAATGATGATTGGTGAAACCTTTTCCTGGCATGCTAAATTCCAGTCTTTTAGTGTAGTAAACATTGATCCATCTCATCCTTCCATGAAAGGAGTTCCTGCCGTTTGGACAAAAGAAGATGAATGTTATTTTGGAAAAGAACTTTATCCAGGTATTAAAGTATTAATGATGCATGATTTGGCAACACTCAATCAAGATCAAAACGAGCTTATTACTAAAAATGCCGGCTCTTTTAATAATTACTTTCCGGCTGTTTGGTATCAAACATTTCAAGGGGGGCATATTTGGATTAGCACTTTAGGACATGACAAAAATAATTACCAAAACCCTATATTTGAAAATCATATTTTACAAGGAATTCGTTTTGTAGCCAATCAATATAAGGGTATAAACTATCAACAAGCTTTTGCACAAAAAATGAATGACCCCATTAAACTTTAAAATGAAAACTCTAAAAATCATATTCTTTTTTATGCTCCTTGTAAATGTTAATTGCGTTATTGCTCAAACCAAATTAACCATTGGCAGCTACAAGAATATTTATGATATGCTAAAGGATGTGCCAGGCCTTGAAGTGGCCACCAATGGAGGCAAAGCAGGAAGTATTATTATACGAGGCATTAGTAGTTTTAAAAGCCAACAACCTCCTCTTTTCGTAGTGGACGGCACTGTTTATGGAGGGGATATTATGAATATTAACCCTCAGGATGTAGAAAATATATCTGTATTAAAAGACGCTGCTTCTGCTACGGCTTATGGATCTCAAGGCAATTCGGGTGTTATTGTTATTACCACCAAAAAAGGAACAACCATAACCCATAAACCCATTGTAGAAACCTATCAAAAATCGGCTTATACTTATTTTATAGAGCACCAAACCAAATTAAAAATAATTGGATACGACGATAACACCTTAATTGAAGGAGTTATACAAAAACAAGTGGATAGCATACTTGTATTTATCAAAAAAAGAAAAGAATTAATTATACCCATTAGATTCATTAAAAAAGTGGAGATGATTCCTGAAGATTAAAATATAAAATCAAATAAATGAACAATTCAAATCGTAGAAAGTTTTTAAAAAATACAAGCGCCTTATCTGGCTTGTTTTTTTTGCCCTCCATGAGTAATGAAATTAAGGCCTCCATTATTAGTAAACCCAATCCCATCGCAGTGGCTCCCAACAGAATTAAATTTGCGGTCATAAACATCAATCATCCCCATATTTATGGCATGACTGATGCTATCAAAAGAGGTGGTGGTGAATTAGTTGCTTTATATGCCAAAGAGCCTGATTTAGTAGCTGCATTTTTAAAAACATACCCCGAAGCTAAATTAGCTAAAGACGAAAAAGAAATTTTAGAAGATAAAAGCATACACCTTGTTTTAAGTTCAGGTATTCCAGACGAAAGAGCCCCTTTGGGAATAAGAGTAATGCAACATGGGAAAGATTATTTAAGTGATAAGCCAGGTATCATCACGCTAGAACAACTAGCAGAAGTAAAAAAAGTACAACAAGAAACTAAACGTATCTATTCTATCATGTTTAGTGAACGTTTTGAAAATAAGGGTACCGAAAAAGCCAGTCAATTGGTAAAAGCGGGCGCCATTGGAAATGTAATTCAAACTGTAAACCTCGCCCCTCATCGAATTGCCAATGGCATAGGTAAAACAGGATTAGCTGTAAGACCCGATTGGTTCTGGGATAAAAAAAGATACGGAGGCATTTTAACCGATATTGGCTCTCATCAATTTGACCAATACTTGCATTTTACCGGCTCTACCGAAGCAGAAGTACTTATGTCACAAGTAGGCAATGTACACCATCCAGAAACTCCTTTGTTTGAAGATTTTGGGGATGTAATGCTTCGAGGTAACGGAGGTGCTGGATACATAAGAGTAGATTGGTTTACTCCCGATGGACTAGACACTTGGGGAGATGGCCGTTTAACGATATTAGGAACCGAAGGTTTTATAGAAGTACGCAAAAACACCAATATTGCCTCTGGATTAAAAGGTGGCAACCATTTATATATGTCTAATAAAACAGAAATGGTTCATATTGATTGTAATAATGAAACATTGCCATTTGGCCCATTGCTTGTAGATGATATACTAAATAGAACAGAAACTGCCATGAATCAAAAACATTGTTTTTTAGCAACTGAACTCGCCTTAAAAGCACAAAAGAATGCTAAACCACTCATTTTAAATAAATAGAATCACTATTTAATTTTATATATTTATTTTAATAAAAAAAACTCATGAAATATAAATTTATTTTTTTAGGAACCTTTATTTTTTTAGCGCTTTCAGTTTTTGCTCAAAATAAAGAACGTGACCTAAAGATGAAAAAGCTTATTGCAGAAAATTTTGCACTCGCCGACAGTCAGTATACTTATATGTCGAAGTTATTGCCTTCAGATAAAATGCCTCAATCTTTTGATGCCAAAAACAATCAAATTTTAACAAGAGAAATTACTTGGTGGTGCACTGGATTTTATCCAGGTTCCTTATTATATATTTATGAGCAAACCAAAGACGAGAATTTAAAAACAGAAGCATTAAGGGCGTTAAAAGTTATTGAACCTAATCAGTTTTATACAGGAAATCATGATTTAGGATTTATGATGTATTGTAGCTATGGCAATGCGTACCGATTATTTAAAGATGAAAAATACAAACAAATTATTTTTAATGCTGCCGCCTCCCTATCAACAAGGTATCGTCCTGCGATGAAATCCATTCAGTCCTGGAACAAAAATCAATATTTTAATTGCCCTGTGATAATCGATAATATGATGAATTTGGAAATGATGAACTGGGTAAGTCAACATGGAGGAGATGCCAAATATCAGCAAATTGCTGTAACCCACAGCAACACTACTATGAAAGAGTTTTATCGCCCCGATTATAGTTCTTTTCATGTGGTTGATTTTGATCAAACAACTGGAAAAGTTTTAAGAAAAACTACCCATCAAGGAGCAGCCAATACTTCTGCTTGGTCTAGAGGTCAAGCATGGGGATTGTATGGTTTTATAACCATGTATAGAGATACCAAAAATGAGGCTTATTTAACCCATGCAAAAAATATAGCGGAATTTTATTTAAATCATCCGAATCTTCCTGCCGATTATGTACCTTATTGGGATTTTGATGCAGGGCAACAACCTATTGCCAAAAGAGATGCCTCTGCAGCAGCTATTACTGCCTCCGCTTTAATGGAATTAGGACAGTTTACAAAAGGGGCTCAAAAAGAAAAATATATTAATGCAGGTGTTAAAATGATGGAATCTTTATCGAATGAAACTTACCGAGCTAAATATGGCGAAAACGGAGGCTTCTTAATTAAACATTGTGTGGGGGCACTTACTTTGAATTCTGAAATTGATGTACCCTTAGTGTATGCCGACTATTATTTTTTAGAGGCCTTGAAAAGATATAAAGATTGGTACTTGCAAAAGTAAATTAAGTGAATACTACATATAGGGTACTATAGCAGCATGCACTTTTTGTAAGAATGGTGGCAGAATTACTTTGGGATCCCCTGGGCTTAAGGTTTCAGTGGGTATATACCCTTTGTAATTTGAACCTGCAATAATTTTCATCAACTTGGGTAAATCCATGGGTTGGGTAAGTCCTTTAATGGTTACCAATTCTTTAACCTGCCAATTGACTGCATAATTAGCTACTTTCTCAATCTCGTTGTACGCATCATGGGTTTGAAAATTCCCAGTATCTACTACAAGACCAAACCAATCTTTATCTAGTTTTTCAGTAAAATAAATGGCTTGATCTGCAGTTGTTATAAAGTCGTTATGATTTTGCATAGCAACAATAACTCCCATTTTTTTACCATATGCAACACAGGAAGCAAAATTATTTATAATCCATTGAGCAGCTTCTTCCCAACTATGTCCATCTGGTATTTTTTTTGCACTGTAAATTCTTATCACAGGTGCCCCTAATTTGGCAGCTACATTAATCCAGCTTTTTACAAACTCCTCTTCTTTTAATCTAACAGCAGGATCAGGATTCCCAAAATCATTTCTAATACCCGTTCCACTGATACTTAATCCAGCTTTGTGAATTTTATTTTTAATGCGATACAGGTATTCATCGGAAGGAATGGAGGGATAGTTTTCTAAATAGTATCCAGTTAAATCGATAGCATCTAAATGTAAATCACCACAAAAATCAATTACCTCTTCAATGGTAATAAGCTTCTGAGTTAAGGGACCATTAAAAGAATAGGCATTTAAGCTTAACTTAAAACGATGACTTAATGAACTTCCTTTTTTAAATGCAACGAATGTATCCTTAAGTTGGGCTGGATTCATAAAGGGCATCAAAAACATTGATTGCAATAATCGTCTACGTTTTTGACTCTCCATAATTATTCTGCTTTAGGTTCCTTAGGCACTTTAGGTAATTTCTCTTTTTCCTTTTTTTGTAAGGTAAAGAAAAGTTCATTTTTTTCTTTGTCTAAATCACCAATTAAAGTATCCCCTGCTTTTACACTATGATTTAATATCTCTTCTGCTAAAGGATCTTCGATATGTTTTTGAATGGCTCTATGTAAAGGTCTTGCGCCAAATTGAACATCATATCCTTTTTCAGCAATAAACTCTTTTGCAGCATCTGTAAGTACCAAGTTTAATCCTAGATTCACTAATCTGCTTAATACATTCTTCATGATGATATCAATAATCAAGAAGATGTTTTCTTTGGTTAAAGAGTTAAATACTACTACATCATCAATACGATTTAAAAACTCAGGTGAGAAAGTACGTTTAAGTGCTTTTTCAATAACACTTCGATTATTCTCCTCGGTTTGTTGCACTCTTGTGGCAGTTGCAAAACCAACACCATCCCCGAATTCTTTTAATTGACGGGCACCAATATTAGAAGTCATAATTATTAAAGTGTTCTTAAAATCTACTTTACGACCAAGACCATCCGTTAAAATTCCATCATCTAATACTTGTAATAAAATATTATAAATATCTGGATGCGCTTTTTCGATTTCATCTAATAAAATAACACAATAAGGTTTGCGACGTACTTTCTCTGTTAACTGCCCACCTTCTTCATAGCCTACATAACCGGGAGGCGCACCAATTAAACGAGAAACAGCAAATTTTTCCATATACTCACTCATATCTATACGTATAAGTGATTCCTCAGAATCAAACATGTTTCTTGCTAGCGCTCTGGCTAATTCAGTTTTACCTACCCCTGTTGGACCTAAGAATATAAATGTTCCAATGGGCTTTTTGGGATCTTTTAAACCCACTCTATTTCTTTGAATCGCTTTTACCACTTTACTAATAGCATCGTCCTGACCTATCACCATGCCTTTCATATCGTCGGCCATTTTGCGAAGCTTGGTAGTTTCAGCCTCCACCATACGTTTAACAGGAATTCCAGTCATCATACTAATGACTTCTGCAATATTTTCTTCGTTAATAGGGAATCTCTTATTCTTGCTGTCTTCTTCCCAATTTGATTTTGCTTTTTCTAAAGCTTCCCCTAATTTTTTTTCAGTATCTCTCAAGCTAGCCGCTTCTTCGAAACGCTGGCTTTTAACCACTTTATTTTTTTCGGCTTTAACGTCTTCAATTTGTTTTTCTAATTCAACAATATCTTGAGGAACATTAATATTCTTTAAATGTACTCTTGCACCTACTTCATCTAAAACATCAATCGCTTTGTCTGGAAGTAAACGATCGGTCATGTAACGATCACTTAATTTTACGCAAGCCTCAATAGCTTCTTGATCGTACACTACACTATGATAATCTTCGTATTTAGATTTTATATTATTTAAAATAGTAATTGTATCCTCCACACTTGGTGGCTCAATAATTACTTTTTGGAAACGACGATCCAAAGCGCCATCTTTCTCGATATGCATTCTGTATTCATCTAAGGTGGAAGCACCAATACATTGCAATTCTCCTCTAGCTAAAGCAGGTTTAAAAATATTGGAGGCATCCAAAGAACCACTCGCGCCTCCAGCACCCACTATAGTATGAATTTCATCGATAAATAAAATTACATCTCTATTTTTTTCTAATTCATTCATGATCGCCTTCATTCGCTCCTCAAATTGACCACGATATTTTGTACCCGCCACCAAGGCAGCAAGGTCAAGGGAAATTACACGCTTATCAAATAAAACCCTACTTACTTTTCTTTGCACAATTCTTAAAGCCAATCCTTCTACTATAGCAGTTTTACCCACCCCAGGCTCACCAATTAAAATAGGATTATTCTTTTTACGACGAGATAAAATTTGACTTACTCTTTCAATTTCAGCTTCTCTGCCCACAATTGGATCCAAGGAATCCATCTCGGCCAATTTTGTAATATCTCGACCAAAATTATCTAAAACAGGTGTTTTTGATTTACTAGCTGAAACTGGTTTTGCTTTTGAGCCCCCTCCAAAATTAGGACCTCTTTTTTCTTCTTCAAATTCATCATCCCCCTCTTCTGAGAATTCTGAACGAGTGCTACCCGTATTGCCATCAAATTCGGAAGGACCAGATGGCGAAGAGCCCACCATACCTAATTCATTTCGGAATAAATCATAATCCACATCAAATTGATTTAAAATTTGAGTAGCAATATTTTCTTTATTCTTTAAAATACTCAATAATAAATGCTCGGTTTCCACCATCGGACTTTTAAGCGCTTTGGCTTCTAGCACCGTTACTCGAATTACTTTTTCGGCTTGCTTGGTTAAGGGTAAGCTATTAATATTGGCCACATTCTTTCCCGACTTATCCTTTACAGCTAATTCAATCTCTTTTCTAAGTTCAGCTAAATTCACATTTAACTGCCTTAAGACTTTGATAGCGGTATTCTCTTGATCTCTAATAAGCCCCAGCATTAAATGCTCGGCCCCAATAAAGTCGTTCCCTAATCTCAATGCTTCTTCTCTACTATAAGAGATGATTTCCTTAACTTGTGTTGAAAAATTATTATCCATAAATTTATATTGGAGCTGTTACAAGAATAACGAATATTTTTGACCTAAAGTATGTTCTAGTATTACTTGTTATCAACCTTTTATTATGAGCCAAATTCAATACCAAACAGAAACTAAGGAGAAATTTATCGTTATTACAATTCTCAATACGGACCTTAGTTCAAATCTCGTGCCAGAATTAGCCAAATTAACCGCAAATTGGGGAAATTCAGCCCCAAAAAACCTAATCTTAAATCTTAAGCATTTACAAAATTGGGACGAGGCCATAATTGAGCAAATAGTCAAAGATCAGGGCAGCTTTTACGAAAATAATACCAGTTTTGTCATTTGTGAACTGTCAGAAAGCCTAGAAAACAAACTAGATTTAACCGATTATGGCGAATTATTGAACATAACTCCTACCGAATCCGAAGCCTGGGACATTGTTCAAATGGAGGAAATTGAGAGAGAATTGTTAGATAGTGACGATATGGAGTTTTCGACCCAAGAATAGGCCTTAAATAAGCCCAAGAATAGCTATTTTCGCGTTCATGATTACCCCACAGACCATACAACAAATTACCAGTCGCATTGATATCATTGATATCGTGGGTGAATTTGTGAAACTTAAAAAAAGGGGCACCAATTATTTAGGCAATTGTCCTTTTCACAACGAAAAAACACCTTCTTTCACTGTATCCCCCGCCAAAGAGATTTACAAATGTTTTGGATGTGGTAAAAGTGGCAACTCCATTACTTTTTTAATGGAGCATGAAAAGTATAGTTATGTGGAGGCTTTAAGATGGTTAGCGGCTAGATACAATATTGAAATTGAAGAAACAGAAGTAAGTCCTGCACAAAAAATTGCTCAACAAACTGCCGATAGCTTGTATGCAATTAATCATTTTGCTATGGAATTTTTTACCAAGCAATATTGGGATACAGAAGCAGGTGCTACTATTGCACAGAGCTATATGCAACACCGTGGTTTTTTAAAACCCATAGTGGAGAAATTTAAAGTTGGTTATAATCCTTCCGAAAGAGATAGTTTAGCAAAAGCACTCCTTCAAAATCAATTTAATCCCGAACTCTTTGCCAAGACGGGTTTAGTGGTAGAGCGAAATGGGGAATGGCAGGATAATTATAGAGATCGTATCATTTTTCCTATTCATAATACTACTGGAAAAATTATTGGCTTTGGTGCCAGACAGATTGCCAAAAATGACAAGTCACCTAAATATATCAATAGCCCAGAAAATGAAATTTATGTAAAAAGTAAAATCCTTTACGGTTCCTATTTTGCTAGAACAGCTATAAATAATTTAGACGAATGTTTACTGGTAGAAGGTTATACCGATGTGGTAAGCTTACACCAAGCTGGAATTGAAAACGTAGTAGCCAGTGGAGGTACCTCTTTAACCATAGATCAGTTAAGGCTAATCAAAAAATATACCCAAAACCTAACCATCATTTACGATGGAGATAGTGCGGGTGTTAAAGCTGCGCTTCGTGGATTGGATATGGCATTAGAAGAAGGATTAAATGTGCAGCTGGTATTAATTCCAGACAATGAAGATCCAGATAGTTATGTAAATAAAGTGGGGCCCGATGCTTTTAGAGATTTTGTAAAATCCGCTAAAAAAGACTTTGTATTATTTCAGCTTGAAGTACAATTAAAAGAAGTAGGTGGCGATCTTAATAAGAAAAACTCATTGGTAAATCAAATAGCAGAAACCTTAAGTAAAATTAATAAGGCAGAAGATTTTACCAAGCTACAGGAATATGTAAAAAAGTGTGCTTCCTTATTACGTATCGACGAAACAGGACTTACGCAACTGGTTAATAAATTTAAGCGTGATAAAATTGTAAAGGAAGAAAAAAAGATGGCCTACGACGAAGCGGCTATTTTAATGCCTAGCTTTCCTACCCCTGAACAAGAAGATACTAGCCACGATTTATTTGTAGATAGAGACTTAGCACATGAAAAGAATTTGGTTAAACTCGTTATAGAGTATGGTTTAGAAACGAACGAAAAAGGGCAGTTAATAGCTAATTATGTTTTTGAAGAAATAGAAAACTTCCCGCTCGAAAATACAGATATGGTATACCTCATGGAGGCCTATAAAAAGTGGTTACATGAAGGGAAAATGCCCAATAGCAAAACGATGCAATACCACGAGGATGAACGCGTTCAAAAATGGGTGGTGAGCTTAATGGCTCCCGAAGAAGAACTTAGCTTAAGATGGAATGAAAAATTAGGGATTAAGAAAAAAGAAGCAGCCAAAAATAATATGGACGAAGTGGACAGAAGCTTATTGTATTTTAAACTTCGAAAGATTAAAAAGATGATTGCTCAAAATCAACAAGATTTAGAAACTGCTGCTCCTGATGATCAATTGCAATTATTACAAATACACAAGCATCTTAAAGATGTTGAAAAAGAAATCACCGCTACGCTAGGTACCGTGATCTTCAAATAAAATTACTTCTCTGAAGGATTATTTTTTCCAGCTAATAATTTCTCTAAAGTGGCTTCTAGACGCTTTTGTTTTGTCTCCTCTTTTTTTGCCCCTTGAATCCAACTTAAATACTCCTTTTGATTAATAATAGATAAAGAAGTAAAAAACTCTCTTGCTTCTTCATGAGCGGCTAAGATTTTATCTAATTCCACAGGTAAAGCAATTAATCTTTTTTCAAAGTCATCCACTTTAATTGAAGAGGCTTTAAACTCAACAAAGGTTCTATTCTTATTAGGTAATTGGTCTACTTTCTTAAATCGCATGGCGGTCCATACATGATCCAGTGTAACTTGTCTGATGGCCTCATATTCATTTTTGGATAAAATCTCCCAGCTAGCATCTCTATTTAAATCAGAAACAATTTTAGAAGTTGTTTTAGGATAGGCAATCCATAATTTACTTTCTGGGTGTAAGGCAGAAAAAACCTCTTTTAGAATATTGTTTAACTGCAACTGATTGATAGCAAAAATGAGGGCAAAATCGATCTTCCTTGTTTTTAATAAAGGCGTAAGATTTTTGTTATAATTTAATTTTGCAAATTGCTTTTCAACGGAAGAAGGTAAACCCTGTATCAGTAAATTTTTTTCGTCCTTCAACTGCAGTTTTTCTAAAATATGCTGATTTCCTGACATAACTAAAATTATTTAAGGGAGAGCGAAGTTACTAAATTCTAATGGCAACGGAATGTAAAATCAATAAAATCTTATAAGATACTGATAGACAGTAAGTTAAATTCTTTACCTTTTGTCTCTATTTTTAAAAATAGGGACTTTGTTTTCGGTTCCTTTTAGGAGTCTACCTATATTCTTTTGATGGGTAACAATGACCATTAATGCCACTATGATGGCAAACATACGATACATTGTTTCCTTTTCATTAAATATGAACAAGATTAAAACCATAAAAGCAATTCCTGCTAACATGGAGCTTAATGAAACAAATCGTGTAGATAATAAGGTTATTGCAAAAACCAATAAACATAATAATGCAACAATAGGCTGAATAGCCAATGCCATACCTAATAAAGTGGCCACCCCTTTTCCTCCTTTAAAATTAGCCCAGATAGGAAAAATATGACCTACTACAGCCGCCAAACCCAATATGATCATGAAATTGGTTCTAGCTAACTCATTGGTCAAGTAAAATGGAATGAGAATATATAAAGAGGTTGCAATGGCACCCTTGGCAACGTCCACAATCATTACAAAACTACCCCATTTAGATCCTAAAACTCGAAAGGTGTTAGTAGCACCTGCATTTCCACTCCCATAATCCCTAATATCTAAACCAAACATAGATTTACTCACCCATACTGAAGTAGGTATAGATCCAATTAAATAGGCCAGAATAGTAAGTAATATCTCGTTCATCGTTTGGGGTTTCGATATACAAAGATAGCTCAAAAAAGTTTAATGATTTGTTAACAAAGGAGCGAAATGAAGACTAAGGTCTATCAAATTGGAGACTTACCCAGCCATTTAAAGGTAAACTTTTACTGAATTGCCACCCATTTTCTAACGCCAAATTGATCATATCTTCTTGATCTTCAATAAGTAATCCACTTAAAACTAGGATACTCCCTTTTTTGGCTGCCTGGGTAAGTGCTAACATATTGGCTTCGATGATATGTCTATTTACATTGGCCAAAATAATATCAAAAGTGCTGTTTTGAATGGCCGTTTCTACTTTTTGGACCTCAATCAGCTTACATTGGTTGTTGGCGCAATTTTCCGCTGCGTTTTCGATACACCAGTCATCATTGTCAACAGCTAAAATAGCTGAAGCACCTAGTAATTCGGCTAAAATGGCTAAAATACCAGTTCCGGTTCCAAAGTCATATACCGTTTTATGAACAAAATCAATCTCCTCCATTAATTGAATGACGGTATAAGTAGTAGCATGATGACCCGTTCCAAAGCTCATTTTAGGGGTTATTGCAATGTCAAATTTAACGGGTGGATTAAACGATGGATGAAAATAAGCCCTTATGCCAACGAAGTCTCCTACCTTTACAGGATCGAAATTAGACTCCCAAACAGCATTCCAATTTTGTTCTTTAATAATTGATTTTGAATAAGTTAAATTATATTGATTAAATATTATATCTAATTCTTTTTTTAATTCTTGCTCTTCAAATTCGTCAGCAGAAATAAAGGTTTTACAATGACCCGCTCCTTGGCCAATGGCATTGGTTAGTCCTACGCCGTCATTGGTACCAGCTGCCAGTTCCTCTTCATTAAAGCCCTCAAATCCCAAGGCTGAAAGTTGAGCCACTAGTATATCAAACTGATCCTGATTGTCAAAGTCGAAGGCTATTTGTACGTATTGTTTTGGCATAAGCTATGATTTAAAAAGCCCCGATTAAATCGAGGCTTTTAATATAAGATTGTAAATTATCCTTGTTGAGGACGATCTTCACGTGGGGCTTGCTCAGGTTTTGGCAATAAAGCTTTGTGGCTTAATTTAAACTTGCCAGTTTTAGGATCTAATCCTACCAATTTAACCTTCACTTCATCTCCTTCTTTAAAGATACCATCCATAGTTTCTAAACGCTTCCAGCTTATTTCACTAATATGTAATAAACCTTGTTTGCCTGGCATAAATTCAACGAAAGCGCCAAACTCTTTAATACCTTTTACAACGCCATCGTAAACGTCTCCAATTTCTGGAACCGCTACTATACCATTGATCCATCTAACGGCTGCATCTAAGCTATCCTTATTGGCTGAGAAGATACTTACTTCACCATGGTTGTCTACTTCTTCGATATTGATCGTAGCACCAGTTGTTCTTTGCATTTCTTGAATAATCTTACCACCTGGTCCGATTACAGCACCAATAAATTCTTTATCGATGATTAATTTAACCATTCTTGGCGCATGTGGTTTCACATCTGCACGAGCAGCTGGAATACATTCATACATAGCCTCTAATATATGTAAGCGGCCTTTTTTAGCTTGAGATAAAGCTTCACGCATAATATCCATGCTTAAGCCATCTACTTTAATATCCATTTGAACGCCACAGATACCATCACGCGTACCTGTAACTTTAAAATCCATATCTCCTAAATGATCTTCATCTCCTAAAATGTCAGTTAGGATTGCATACTTACCATCTTCTCTAGAAATTAATCCCATTGCTACACCACTTACATGCTTAGGCACAGGCACACCTGCATCCATTAAGGCTAATGACCCCGCACAAACAGTGGCCATTGAAGACGAACCATTTGATTCTAAGATATCAGATACTACACGAAGTGTATAAGGGAATACAGTAGTGTCAGGTAGCATTTGCTTTAAAGAACGTTGTGCTAAATTACCATGTCCAACTTCACGACGTCCCACCCCACGCATCATTTTTACTTCCCCAGTTGAGAAGGGAGGAAAATTGTAGTGTAAGAAAAACTTTTGATATTCTGCACTTGCCGCAGTTTCTTGCATTAACTCATCCAACTTAGTACCTAAGGTTACAGTTGTTAAAGATTGGGTTTCTCCTCTTGTAAATAAAGAAGAACCATGTGGTGTGGGTAATGGAGATGTTTCCATCGCCAATGGACGTACTTGATCTAACTGACGGCCATCTAAACGAATACGGCTATCCACAATCATATTACGCACAACTTCCCACTTTAAATCTTCGTAATACTTTCCTGCTAATTTCTTTTGCAAGTCGGTAATTTCTGTACCTAAGTGTTCGATGATTTCTTTTTTAAGCGCACTAAATGCATCACTGCGCTCATGCTTAGCAGAACCCATTCTTGCAATAGCGTCTACTTTGGCGGTTGCGAAATCGTATACTTTTTTCTTAATATCTTCGTCTTGCTCTGGTTTTTTGTAATCACGTACTTCTGTGATACCTACTAACTTTCTTAATTCAGCTTGCGCTTTAATTTGTTTGTTAATAGCAGCATGTGCTAATTCTAAACACTCCACTAATTCTTCCTCAGAACATTCTTTTGCTTCTCCTTCTACCATCATCAGATTCTTTTCTGTAGCAGCAATAATAAATTCTAATTCACATTTTGCTAATGCTGCTTTTGAAGGATTGATTACAAATTTGCCGTCAATTTTAGCAATTCTAACTTCGGAAATAATTTCTTTAATAGGAATATTAGAAACCGCTAAAGCAGCAGAAGCAGCTAAACAAGCTAGTGAATCGGGCATCACATTTTCATCAGAGGAAACTAATGAAATTAATACTTGCACATCACATAAATAATCTTCAGGGAATAAAGGTCTTAAGGCACGGTCAATTAAACGACTTGTTAATATTTCATAATCATTTAAACGTGCTTCTCTTTTAAAGAAGGACCCTGGAATACGACCAGCAGAAGCAAACTTCTCTTGGTAGTCAACGCTTAATGGGAAAAAGTCTTGGCCATCTTTAGGATCTTTATTGGCAACAACTGTTGCTAATAAAATACAATTTCCTTGTCTTACAGTAACAGCACCATCTGCTTGACGGGCTAATTTACCTGTTTCGATAAATATTTCTTGTCCGGGGTTTACCTCGAACTTAACTGATTTGGGTTGTGATAACATTTTAATTTTTTTTGGTGTGATTCAATTAATTGCAAAAACATGCAGAAAATAAATAACGTATATAAACAACTAATCCCAACCGTGTTGTACAGTTGGGACAGCTATTATAAATAGTTCTTGATTATTTTCTTAAGCCTAATTTTTCAATTAGCGCACGGTAACCAGTAAGGTTATGTTTTTGTAAATAAACCAATAAACGCTTACGCTGACCCACTAGTTGCATTAAACCTCTTTGAGTTGAATGATCTTTGTGGTTGGCTTTTAAATGACCAGAGATGTGCGCGATACGTTGGGTTAATAAAGCAATTTGTCCTTCAATAGAACCTGTGTTAGTTGCTTTCCCACCAAACTCAGCAAAAATGCTTGCTTTTTTTTCTTTTGTTAGTATAGACATTGTAAATCTTCTTTTTTGTGACTAACTGTTAGCCACGGTTTTTTTCTTTTATTTCGGCTGCAAAGATAAGGGGAATTAGGCTAAACCTAATCAAATATTTCCACGTTTTTTGGGTATTTGGCCCTATTAAACTGGAATAGCTTATCGGCTAATATGGCTGTATAATTGATCGTAACCACCTTAACATCGGTACTATTGTTGCTTTTGTCTAAAATAGAGGCACTTGAAAGGGCCGATTTTAGCTTATCTATAATGAGGGTTACTTTTTGAAAATTCTTTCTTTTATCTATTGGATACAACTCGATAGTTGCGGTAGTTCCATTTTGACCTAAAAGCTTGTAATTGAAGTCCTTATCGTAGTTGCCTGATAATAATTTCTGAGGACTAAGGGTTTGATCCGACTCCGCTAAACTAGACTTAGAAATGGAATTAACCCCATCAAAATTATAGACCATTGTGCCATCGCAAATAATCTCCATGGCGCCCTGTTGAAGCAAATAACGCTCCCCTTTCATTTTGAGGTTAATATTTTTGGTGCCAAGCGCTTTCCCCTGACTATTTTTAGATATTAATTGAATGCTCACCTGAATTCCTTTGGCCTCTTTTACCTTTGCCCCCATTTGATCTAAGAAAACTTTAGCCTGGGTATCTTTCTGAGCTTGGACAGAAAATGCCAGAAAAAAGCTAGCTATCAATAATAAATATCTCATAAATGGTAGTGTTTTGGGGCTAGGATTGGGACAAAAATAATCCTTTAAGGTTTAATAGTCTATAAGTTTTGTAAGAAATCATATAATTCAGCATCAGTCTTATATAATACCTCTCTTGGCTTACTTCCTTGACTTGGTCCTACAATACCTGCCGATTCTAACTGATCCATTAATCGACCTGCTCTATTATATCCTAATTTCATTCTTCTTTGAATAAAAGAGGTAGATCCCACTTGTGCACTCACAATTAATTTAGCAGCATCTTCAAATAAACTATCTCTTTCGCCAGCATCAAATCCACCCGCTTCCAGGTCTTTTTCATCCAAATATTCAGGCAATAAAAAGGCCTGAGGATATCCTTTTTGATCTGCGATAAAAGAACATACTCGATCCACTTCGGGGGTGTCTACAAAAGCACATTGTAAACGTGTTATCTCCCCATTATAACTAACCAACATATCTCCTTTACCAATCAACTGCTCGGCACCACCGGCATCTAAAATGGTACGGCTGTCAATTTTGCTAGAAACTTTAAAAGCAATACGTGCAGGGAAATTAGCTTTGATGGTTCCTGTAATAATATTTACCGAAGGTCTTTGGGTAGCAATAATTAAGTGAATACCCACTGCTCTTGCTAACTGAGCCAAACGCGCAATCGGCATCTCTACTTCCTTTCCTGCAGTCATAATTAAATCGGCAAACTCATCCACTACTAATACAATGAATGGTAAATATTGATGCCCTTTTTCTGGATTTAATTTTCTTGCAGTGAATTTTTCATTGTACTCTTTAATATTTCTACACCCTGCTTCTTTTAATAAATCGTAACGATTATCCATTTCGATACACAATGCATTTAAAGTATTAATTACTTTTTTTGTATCTGTAATAATTGCATCTTCTTCGCCAGGTAATTTTGCTAAGAAATGTTTTTCAATCACACGGTATAAACTTAACTCTACTTTCTTAGGATCAACCAATACAAATTTTAGTTGTGAAGGATGCTTCTTGTATAATAAAGAAACTAATATTGCATTTAAACCTACTGATTTACCTTGCCCGGTTGCCCCTGCCATTAATAAGTGAGGCATGCTTGCTAAATCGACAATAAAGTTTTCATTGTCAATTTTTTTACCAATAGCGATGGGTAATGAAAAAGCACTTGTCTGAAACTTCTCGCTGGCTAATAGTGTTTTCATACTCACCACCGATTTACGAATATTGGGAACTTCAATACCAATGGTACCTTTACCAGGGATCGGGGCAATAATACGAATACCTAATGCTGCCAAACTTAAAGCAATATCATCTTCCAAATTTTTAATACGACTAATACGAACACCTGGCGCAGGAACAATTTCATATAAAGTTACAGTAGGCCCTACTGTTGCTGCAATTCTTTGAATAGCAATATCATAGTTTTTTAAAGTAGCTATGATTTGATTTTTATGCATCTCTAGTTCCTCAGGATCTTGAACAATTTTTTCTGATCCATGGGTTTCCAATAAATTAATATTGGGATACTTGTAATTTTTTAAATCTAAAGTGGCATCATACTTAGTGGCTAAACTACCAACAGCGGCTGTTACTAATGCTTCTTTCGCCACTTCTTTTATTTCTAAATCAAGATCTTCTAGTAATTCCCCATCTAAGTCGGAAGTATCCACCGACATTGTGGGCATCAAATTATCCTCGATCGTTTTTTTTTCCTCTGTTAAATTTATTTCGTCAAAATTAGCATTATCATCTATAAAGAGTTTTGCTCCTGTCTCTTTAACTAGTTCCTCCTCCTCTGTATCAGGCATGATTACACTAATTCCATTTTCGGTAGTGGTAGTACTTTCTTTTAATTTATTACCACTAAAAGCTGGCAGTTCAGAAAGGAGTGCAACATTGTTTAGGTCCCACTCTTGTTTCACTGCTTCTTCGGTATCTTCACTCACAAAAACTTCCTCTTTAGGCGCTGATTTTAAAAAATTAAAATTAGGCACATTAAAACTGGGATTAAATCTCCAAATAATATAACTAAAGCCTGCAATAAATAACAAAGCACCAGTTCCAAAACTTCCTACCCATTTTACCAGCCAACTACTACTATACTCTCCTAAGGCACCCCCCCATGAAAAAGCAGCTCCTTGACTAATAAAAGCAAAACAAGTTGATAACACAAGCAACCCCACAATTACATAACGAACATTGCGCCAGATTTTAAAAATGGGCTTTGTAAAAAATAAGTTCACTCCTAACACAAAAAAGAAGCTGCAAAATAAATAAGCTGCCACTCCAAACCCATTAAACATAATTTGGTAAGCCACAAAAGCTCCTATATAGCCCAATAAATTATTGGCTTTAATATCATTGGTAGAAAATAACTGAGTACGCCATAGCTGAACCATATCTTGGTCTTCCTGCCATGTAAATAAATAGGAAGTAAATGCAACAAATAAAAAAAGGGTGATTAATAAACAGATGGCGCCTGCAATTTTAGAAGTACGTTCATCTTTTACCACTTCTGTTACATTCACCGACGCTTCTTTATCAGGGTTCAATGCCTCGTCGCTTAACTTAGGTTCTTTTTTACTTTTTAGCGTGTTTGCCATAGTAACAAATATAAGTTATCCCAATAGGAAGAAAAAGGAATTTTGACAAATGTGTAAAATTGAAAATACAGGGTACTACTTATCCACTTTATGCTTTAAGACAAGCCTTAACCATAGGCCCCAAGCCAAAATAAAACAGAGGCCTCCAAGGGGTGTGATGGGACCTAAAATGGGTAAAATTGGATTAGAGGAATTAGATAAAATGGTCAAACCATATAAAGAGCCACTAAATAAAAATATACCTATGCTAAAAAAAATGGCAACCCATTTTAGTGAATTATCAACTGCTTTTACAGATGATTGCTGCCCAAATAATGATAATGCAATTAAAGCCATGCCATGCATGGATTGATACCTAAGTCCGGTTTCAAATATCTGTAAATTATCGGGCGTAACTAAAGCTTTTAAGGCATGTGCTCCAAAGGCGCCCAAAACTACCGAAAGCATACAGAATAAAATTCCTCCAATTAAAATTTTACGATACATGTTTTTGTATTAATTTTTTAATACTTATTTCATTTATTTGATCCGACTGTAATCGATAGGTAGCTTGTTTATAGAAAGGATAACGTTCCACTAATTTTTGTTCGATAAAAGAATTTAATTCAGCATCAGATAAGTGGGCAATTAATGGACGATGCGCTTTCCCTTCTGATAACCGTTTTACCAATACCTCAGCCGATTCGTCGAGCCAAATAACGATACCCTCCTTTTTCATGAAATCCATATTCTCTGCAAAACAAGCAGTACCTCCACCTGTAGCCAATACATATTTCTTTTTTTCTTTAAACCATTTTAGAATTTTAGTTTCTACTTTTCTAAAATGAATCTCTCCCTCTTCGTTAAAAATTTCGGCTATTGTTTTTTCTTCATTCATCTCAATTAAATCGTCCAAATCGTATCCTGCCGATTTAATCCATTTTGAAATCTTTTTTGTCCAATAAGATTTTCCTGCGCCCATCATACCAATTAAAAATATCTTTTCAGCCCCCATATCTCAATTATTTAAAAGCATTAAATCCTGTAATATCCATCCCTGTAATAAGTAAATGAATATCGTGTGTTCCCTCATAAGTAATTACACTTTCCAAATTCATCATATGACGCATTATTGAATACTCTCCTGTGATACCCATTCCTCCTAACATTTGACGTGCATCTCTTGCAACTTGTGTGGCAATCTCACAGCTATTACGTTTAGCCATACTTATTTGAGATGGCGTGGCTCTTCCTTCATTCATAAGTACCCCTAGTCGCCAAACTAATAATTGACCTTTGGTAATTTCAGTAAGCATTTCAGCTAATTTCTTTTGTTGCAATTGAAAAGCGCCAATGGGTTTATCAAACTGAATTCTTTCTTTGCTATATCTTAAAGCAGTATCATAACAATCCATTGCTGCTCCTAAAGCACCCCAGGCTATACCATATCTTGCTTTACTTAAACAACCCAAGGGCCCTTTTAATCCTTTGACATTAGGGAATATATTCTCTTTAGGCACTTTTACATTATCAAAAACAAGTTCCCCAGTTGCACTTGCTCTTAAACTCCATTTACCATGCGTGGTGGGTGTACTAAAACCTTCCATTCCTCTTTCTACTAGGAGGCCTATAATTTCACCTGCCTCATTCTTTGCCCAAACAACTGCTACCTGTGCAAATGGTGCATTGCTAATCCACATTTTGGCTCCATTTAAAATCACATGATCACCTGCCTCTTTAATATTTGTTAACATTCCTGATGGATTGGATCCATGATCGGGTTCAGTTAATCCAAAACAACCCAACCATTCGCCTGAAGCTAATTTGGGTAAATATTTTTTCTTTTGCGCTTCCGAACCATATGCATAAATGGGAAACATGACTAATGAACCCTGAACACTTGCTGTACTTCTTACCCCACTATCTCCTCTCTCCAACTCTTGCATCATGATGCCGTAACTCATATAATCCAATCCACCCCCTCCATACTCAGCAGGAACGGTAGGTCCAAAACAACCTAAGTCGCCTAATTGTTTAACAATTTGTATAGGGAACGCTGCTCTTTGTGCATAGTCTTCTATGATAGGGGAAATTTCTTTTTTTACATAGTCTCGTACTGCTGATCTTACCATTAGTTGTTCTTCTGTTAAAAGCTCATCCAATTGATAATAATCGGGCGACTCAAACAAATCGGCTCTTACTGACATAGGTTACATTTTTAGAATCAACAATCTATTTCAAAGGTAGTTTAAACTGCCTAAAAAAAGTATATTTACCATCACAATTAAGCGCATGAGAAAATTAGTCACCCACTTAAGTTTTTACGTTTTAGTAGCTATTATAGCAGGCGTTTTAGTAGGCGTAAATATGCCAGCTGCTGCCATTAAGCTAGAGCCCCTTTCTAAATATTTTATTGAGCTCATTAAAAAGTTTACCTACCCTATTATTTTTTTAACTGTGAGTTTGGGTATTGCCAGCATGGGGGATTTAAAAAAAGTAGGGCGAATTGGTATTAGATCATTAGTATATTTTGAAATTGTTAGCACCATTTCATTAGCTATTGGAGTAATTGTTGCACTATGGATAAAGCCAGGTAATATTAGTAAAGAGGGGTTACAAATGCAAGACCCTTCTAAATACACTAAAGCCACTCAATTTGATTTAATAAGCATTTTAAAACAAAATACGAATCTTCAAATTTTATTAGCGGCCATCATCATTGGCTTTGCCATCAACTATTTACCGAAACGAGAAAAGTATTTACATGTATTAGGACAAATTACTCACTATGTTTTTTTGGGATTAAAATATGTAATGTATTTAGCCCCTATCGCTGCTTTTAGCGGCATGGCATTTGCTATCGGCAAATATGGTTTGCATACATTAGTCCCTTTAGCTAAACTAATGGGTACCATGTATATCACCATGATCCTTTTTATTGTATTTATTCTGGGTGCCATTATGAAATATTTCAAGCTGTCAATTTTTAAATTAATAAGTAATATAAAAGAAGAGTTACTTATTGTATTTGGCACTTCCTCCTCCGAGCCTGCTATGCCTTCGCTTATGAATAAATTAGAAAAAATGGGATGCTCTAAATCAGTGGTGGGATTGGTCATTCCCACAGGTTATTCCTTTAATTTGGATGGCACTTCTATTTACCTTTCCATGGCCGTTATTTTTATTGCTCAACTATATAATGTTCAATTAACTACGCCCGAACTTGTTTCTACCATTCTAATTTTAATGCTAACTTCTAAGGGTGCTGCGGGGGTTACAGGAAGCGGCTTTATTGTGCTTGCCTCTACTTTAGCAACACTTCAAAAAATTCCCATCGAAGGCCTGGCTTTTTTATTAGGGATAGATAAATTTATGAGTGAAGCAAGAGCACTCACTAATATTATTGGCAATAGCGTAGCTACAGTAGTTATCTCAAAAATGGAAGGAGAAACCATTCATCATATTCAAGCATAAGGACAAGTAATTTTTGAGCAATTATAAAGACAATAAAATCTTCATTTCTTCGGCATATTGTTTAGCTACTTGATTTGCTTTTTCGGCAAAATCATTTTCTGTGCTGGCAAAAATAATAGCTCTACTTGCATTTACAAGTAAGCCAATTTGTTGGTTACGACCATACTTTGTTACCTCGGATAAACTTCCCCCTTGTGCTCCCACACCTGGAACTAATAAAAAATGATGGGGTATTATTTTACGTATGTTTTCTAAATCTTGAGCCTTAGTAGCGCCTACCACAAACATAATTTGTTCGGCAGTCGCCCAACTTGATACTTGTTCTAAAACAGATTCAAATAAAAATTGGCCGGAAGCTAATTTTTGTTGTTCAAAATTTTTACTGCCTTCGTTGGAAGTAAGTCCTAATACGATGGTCCATTTATTGGTATAGGCTAAAAAAGGATCAATGCTATCTTTTCCCATATAAGGAGCAACGGTAATAGCATCAAAAGGCAAAACTTCAAAAAATGTTTTTGCATATTGAGCCGAAGTATTTCCAATATCACCTCTTTTTGCATCTGCAATGGTAAAATGAGTTTTGGGTATATGAGCAAGGGTTGCTTCCATCGCTTCCCATCCAGCAATACCTTGTGATTCATAAAAAGCAGTATTAATTTTATAACTCACACAATAAGGAGCAGTGGCATCAATGATGGCTTTATTAAATGCAATAACCCCTTCTTTATTTTTAGGAAGACCCGCAGGCAATTTGGTTATATCGGTGTCTAAGCCAACACATAAATAAGATTGCTTTGCTATTATTTGATCAACCAAGAATTGTTTTGTCATAAGTTTACTTTGTTCCGTATACAAATACTTTATACCCCCATGCAGGTAAAGTTAAGGAATGAATATCCTTTAACCCCTCATGTGAAAAAATTTCAAAATAAGTATGACCCTTAGGAAGTTCTGCAGTTAATTTAACGTCTTGTTCGGTCGCAGATAAGTTTAGTACAACCACCACTAAATGATCTCCATTTTTTCTGCTATACGCCATCACTTGTTTTGGCTGATTCACCTTTATTCTTTCAAAAACGGCATTTTCTTTAAATGCATCATGGGTAGCTCTCAAATGTAAAAGTGTACTGTAAAAAGGCGCTCTTTCATAGTTGGCAAACCCCATGGAATCTTTTTCAAAAAATGAAACAGCTCTTAATACTGGCTCTTCTTGACCACTATAAATTAAAGGCATGCTTCGATTATAAGTTTGTGTAAATACGGCAAAGGGTGCATGCACTTTTCCAGGCATAGTTGCATAATCGGCTTTGTTCCAAGAATTCTCATCATGATTACTTGTAAAATATAATCTCCAAGCTCCTTTTATATAATCTTTATCAATTTTGGTAAGGACCGTATCTAAAGACAAAACATCTTTTTTACCTGCTGCTATATCATTCATCACATGAAACTCTGTCCAACTATAAGTGGCGTCAAAACCCGTTTCGTGTAATTTGGGATCATCCGCTTCTGCTAAGAAAAATAATTTTCTTAGCTTTAGTAAAGCAGGAATACATTTATTCCAAAAGCTATAAGGTACTCCCCAAGCCACATCCACTCTAAACCCGTCAATGCCAGTATTTTTTACCCAATACTTCATAGCATTTATCATACTATCCTCCATTACTGGATTATTGTAATTTAACTCACGGGTATCCGACCAATCGGCAGTGTATATGGCTTTTCCAGAACTATCTCTTTCGTAAAAATCTGGATGCGTTTTTAACCAATAATGATCGGCCCCACTATGGTTAGGTACCCAATCAATAACCACTTTCATACCTAA
Organism: Bacteroidota bacterium; assembly: GCA_947452905.1. Lineage (GTDB taxonomy): Bacteria > Bacteroidota > Bacteroidia > Chitinophagales > Chitinophagaceae > Sediminibacterium. Next base: position 539,354 of record CANGEP010000001.1, read on the forward strand.
TGCGTGCGCCTTGGATATTATTTTATTAAAATCGGCAAGTGTTCCAAATTCAGGATTTACAGCCGTATAACTGGCTACTGAATAATAAGAGCCAAGGGTCCCTTTTCGGCCTTCCTTTGAAATAGGCTGCAAAGGCATAAACCATAGCGTTTTTACCCCCATTTTTTGTAACCTAGGCATATGTTTAGCAAAAGCATTTAGCGTGCCCTCTTTGGTATATTGTCTAATATTTACTTCATAAATATTGCCTTGTTCCATAAAAGCAGGATGCTTTTGTTGGGCATTTGATTGACTTACAAGAAATATTGCAAGGATGGCTAAAATTGGTTTCATCTTTCTAATTTATTGCACAAATTTAAGATTTAAAATTGGCTTAACTTTGCCTATGCTTAAAAATACTATGCTCGCCCTTTTGGGATTGATCTTTATGGTAAGTTGTGGACAAGCCCCCCCTATCGAAAAAGCAGAAACCGCTTTAGATGGGGGAAGATACTTTTTAGAGAGTCTACATCAGGGTGATATCAAAAAGGCTAAATTATATATACTGGATAACGTAGATAATGCTTCAATTTTTGATTCTCTAAGTAAAGCTTATTTTTCTTTGGATAAGGAAGGGCGACAACAATTAAGACTAGCTTCTATACAAATTAATGAGGTCCAAGAAATCAATAAAACAGAATCCATCATCCATTATCAGCTCTCCTCGGACCCCCAAAAAAAGGACTTAAAAGTAGTGGCCACTCCGGATGGATGGAGAGTAAATTTAAAATAAGTTCCCTATATTTGCAGGGTTAAAAAAATACAATTAATATTTATACAATGGAAGCACAAAAAAACACAAAAAAATACTGGATCTACTTTTTTGCATGGTTCGCTATCTTGGTTACTTTGATGTTCGTTTACAGAGAATTTTTCTGGTTAGCGCTTCCTGGCACACTAACTTATTTTGCAAAAGGAATGGATTTGTTTTAATCCTAAAAATATTCGATTATAAAAAAGGAGCTTCTATTCAAGAAGCTCCTTTTTTATAAATACTAATTCAAATTATTTTAAAATACTTAAGGCTGCTGCAGCGTAACTGAAATTTTCTGGTTGTGCATGATGGATAGGCTTAATAACTTTAGATTCCCCTAAACGGACTACCACTGCATTTTTATCTTTTATAATATACACATACTGACCAAATAAGCCATTTTGTGCAATCACTTTGTGACCTTGTTCGTTAAACATCCAATATTGAAATCCATAAAAGTCAACTGGCTTTCCCTCTTCGTTGGGATCTTTTAAATAAGTAGCTGGAGAAGTGGCCTCTTGAATATACTTTTGAGATACTATTTGCTCCCCCCCCCATTTACCATCTTGCAAAACCAATTGACCAAATCTTGCGTAGTCTCTTGCTACACCATTAAAACAACAAAATGCTTTTTCATGTTTCTTGTCGCCATCGGTTAACCATTTAGCATCTGCTTCGGCACCCATAGGTCCCATAAATCTTTCTGCCACTAAAGTTGAAATAGGTTTCCCAAATACTTTTTCAACAATAAAACCCAACACTTGTGTGTCGGCACTTCTATATTCCCAATTTACACCTGCTGGTTCTTTGGGCATTAAATGATCAATTAAGAATTCTTCATTGTCTCCATAATAAGCAGAGGCATTTAAACTAAAATAGCTCATATCAGACTCCTTATAATTAGAACCCGAACTCATAGTTAACAAATTTCTGATGGTTAATTTTTCCCATCCATCTTTTTTAAAGCGAGGAACATAATCACCTACGAAATCATCCACTGATTTAATTTTACCCTCATCAATAGCAATACCAATTAATAAAGAGATAATACTTTTAGCAGCAGAAAAAGAACCACTAATAGTTTGTGGCGTGTAGCCATCAAAATATTTTTCGTATAATAATTTCCCATCTTGAAAAACTAAAAATGCATGTGTATTATTAGAATCAATAATGGTCATTAGTGAATCTGGAATTTGCTTTTTATTGTAGTTAGAATCGAGTGGCCAAAATTGAGGTTGAGCAGATTTTGCTACAATATTATAGGGATGTGTTTTATAATCATAAATGGAATGCTTACCCCAAATTGCAAAATTTCTAAGATGTGAAAAATTGGGAGTAAAAGATAACCCCACTCCTATAACAAGTATAGCTAATATACTGTAGGTAATTTTTTTTAGCATGTACGCTTTGTTTGTTTTAATTTGCAGCTACGAATGTAATTTATTACAATCACAAGTTTATATATCATTCTTTTTAATAAATCAAATAATCCCTAAATGAATAGTAGCTACTTTGACGAAATTATTGAAAAAAGACGTTCCAACCGAAAATTTGATCCCGCAATTGAGGTACATAATGATGTGATAAAACGCAGTTTGGAACGTGCCATATTATCACCCAATAGTAGCAATATGCAACTGTGGGAGTTTTATTGGATAAAGGATGCAAACAACAAAGCTAAATTTGTAGAACTATGTCTAGGACAATCTGCAGCTAAAACTGCCAAACAGTTAGTAGTTTTTGTAACGCGAAAAGATTTATGGGCTCAAAGAGCAAAATGGAATTACGATTTAGTAAAAAAATCTATAGAAGGCGAACCTAATAAATTACAAAAAAGAGGATTGGATTATTATTCCAAACTTATGCCACTTGCTTATCGTTCTGATATTTTTGGATTCTTTGCTTTTGTTAGACGATGTATTAGTTTTTTTGGAGGACTTACCAAACCTTTTTATCGAATGGGAGGCAAGGCCGACCAAAGAGTTACGGTTCATAAATCCTGCGCTTTAGCAGCACAAACATTTATGCTGTCAATAGCAGCCGAAGGTTTTGAATCTTGTCCGATGGAAGGCTTTGATTCGAAAAGAGTAAAAGAATTATTACAATTGCCTTCTGGTGCCGAAATAAATATGATAATCGCCGTAGGCAAAGCAACACAGGAAGGTATTTGGGGGCCTCGCAATAGAGTACCTTATGAGGAAGTGGTTTTTGAAAGATAAACTGTTTTAAATAAAAAAGGCCGCTTTGCAGCGGCCCTCTCTTATTTGGAATACTTACTATTTAATAGTTGTTGTTAAAATAATATTTCTAAACTCAATTGGGCCATGATCGCCTTGCATCATGATAGGACCTGGAGCAGCTTCATTACTATCAATGGCGCCTCCAGTAACTCCTGGAATTTCTTGTTTGTAAATGACCGTTGTACCATTCACCTTTACAGTAACCATTCGACCTACAAGCTCCACATCATAGGTTTGCCATTCGTCTGCTTCTTTAGCCATATTTAACCAAGGGTCAATAAATCCATAAATACCTCCTAAATATAAACTAAGCGGCTCCAATCCTTTATTGTCTTCGATTTGAACTTCATAGCGACCTCTTAAATAAACACCACTATTACTTCCTTTAGGATATTTAAATTCAATATGTAATTTAAAGTCATCGTATGTTTTAATGGTTCTGATGTTAGCACCCGATTTAGGAGATTTCAACACACCATTCTCTACCACCCATTGATTTACGGGCCCCATTGCCTGCCAGCCGGTTAAATCTTTGCCATTAAATATTTTTACAGGTTGGCCCCAAACAGGTGATTTTTCTCTCCATAATTTAGGCATACGCACTCCCGTCCATGTGCAATTTTTACCCAAAGTGGTTACTAAAGTGCCGCTCAATTTATCATCCTTTAACACCCCTTCTACAATTAATTCTCTGTCTGTTTTTTCCCATTGAGCAGGGATATGAAAAGATACTTTACCATCTTTAAACTCAACTCTAGAAATAGGCCTTGCACTTCCTCCTTCCCAAACAAAACGACCAATATAGCCATTCACTCCAGAGTGTCTTACTTCTAACCAAGAGGGCATTAATTTGCCATCCATATTTACAGTTAAATCCCAACGTCCTTCAATAGGATAAGTTTCTGCTTCACCAGATGCTTTTACTAAACTAGTTGGTAAAATTATTATTACAGCTACTAATAATTTAAAAATATTTTTCATGAGCATTAAAATTTAATCGTTTACTAAATATACATCATTTTTAAACTTTATGGTTTAAAATCGCCATTCATTTAAAATATAATTTAACTTTAAACTATACGAAAATCAAACTTATGAAAAGATATTTTTGCGGATTATTGTTTTTGCCATTTCTCCTACAAGCGCAAAACAAAGTGAATCTAAAAAAAGATAAAAATAATCCAGTTATTAATATTACAATTAATAATAAACCTTTTACCTCTTTTTTCTTTCCAGATACCTTAGATAAACCTGTATTGTATCCTATAAGTGCCCCAGATGGTATTATTATAACCAGAGGATTCCCTTTAGCTCCCAAAAAGGATGACCCCACTGATCATCCTCATCACATAGGCTTATGGCTAAACTATGAAAATGTAAATGGCTTAGATTTTTGGAATAATTCATTTGCCATTGCAAAAGAAAAAAAATCTCAATATGGATCTATTAAAATGTCTATTGCTCCAACCTTTAAAAGTGGACAAGAAGGAACCTTACAATATGGTGCCAATTGGGTAAACTCGGCGAATGAAATATTATTAAATGAGTCTACCACCTTTACTTTTAGTGAATCCTCTGGTATTTGGATTATTGACAGAACCACCACCCTAACTGCTCAAAGAGAAGTTAAGTTTACAGATGCCAAAGATGGTTTATTAGGTTTAAGAGTCGCACACGAATTGCAATTACCTACTAAAGAAACCAAAAAATACACCGATGATAAAGGAATTGTTACGACAATTGTCGCCAACAAAGACTCCATTGCAAATGGGAATTATATAAATGCAAATGGCATTCAAGGGGAAGAAGTGTGGAGTAAAAAAGCACCTTGGTGTATGTTGTATGGCAAAATGGGGAATGATACAATTAGCATTGCCATTTTAGATCATCCTAAAAATATTGGCTACCCTACCAACTGGCATGCCAGAGGGTATGGTTTATTTGCTGCCAACCCACTGGGAGAAAAAATATTTACCAATGGTAAAGACGAAAGAAATCTTGTGTTACAAAAAGGGGAAACAGTTACTTTTAAATATCGAATCTTAATTGCCTCTGCTAAAAAACAACTTAGTAAAAATAATATCGAAGCCTTGCAGAAAAGTTTTAGTACTAAATAATAAGACTAAAAAACAATAAAAAATCCCGCTTACATTCAGCGGGATTTTTTGTGGAGTCGAGGGGAGTCGAACCCCTGTCCAAACAATGTTACCATTGGTCTTCTACATGCTTATTGTTTTATTATTTGTCGGCAGTAGACAGGAATAACACAAACCAATCTACTACTTAGCTGAATGGTACTTAAATAGGAGGCACAGCCTACTCCTATTGCATCCCTTTTTGTTTTGATTAAGCTAAGCTGCGGGTAAAGGGCCTACCTGCTTGCTCGGCCATAATGGAAGTTAATTCACTGAATTAAGCAGCCATGGCGTAGTTTGTTTCGCCGTTTGATTGTTTGATATTCAGATTTAAGTGCTAATTATCCAACGCACTGCATGCTTACCCCAACCGCTACGCTTGCTGTCAAAACCATACGACCCCAATGTTTTTGTCGGGTAAAACTTATAAAGAACCTGTAAAATTAAGCTTTATTTGAACAATCTCCAAAAGTCTAGTCCCAGTGCATAGAACATTAAACCAAACATTAATACCATACCGACTATTTGCGCATACTCCATAAACTTATCACTTGGCTTTTTGCCAGTGATCATTTCTACAAGTATAAATAAGGCATGCCCCCCATCCAATGCAGGAATAGGAAGTACATTCATAAAGGCAAGTATAATGGAGAAGATGGCAGTTAAGGTCCAGAATTTTTCCCAATCCCATATCGATGGAAAGGTATTTCCAATACTAATTAAACTACCTAAGGAATCGTTTGGATTTACCTTGCCCGTAAAGATTTGCTTAATCCCAATGATATAATTATTAAGCGTGGTAAAACATCTGTTGGTGCCTTCAGGTATGGCTTCCCATAAAGTATAATCCGTATGCACTGTAGAAAATATTTCATAGGGCATTTTTAAGAAGACGCCAATTTGACTAGAGGCACTTACTAGCATTTTTACTTTCACTGTATCCTCTCCCCTTTTTGCAGTGATTGTTATAATTGAATCTGCAAAATTTTTCTTAGCCTCAGTAAATGTTTGCACATATTTAACATTAACTGTATTTAACAAAATCAAAGAATCTCCTTTTTGTAGAGTCCCTTCAGTTATCACAGCCGACTTAGATACAGAGTCCACAACAACAGGAATACGTGGTGTTACAAAAGGAGTTGTCTTTTTAATTTTTGCTAGTTGCGTTGATAAGGTTGAAGGAACCGTTAAAACAACTGTACTATCCCCTCTTTTAACTTCGATTGTTTTTGGATTCTGTAAAACTAATTTAGCTTCTAAAGTGTAAAAGTTTTCTAACACTTTATTATCAACCGAACTAATAATATCACCCTCTTGTATACCCATGCTTTTTGCAAGTGGACTTGCATGTACTCCATAGATTGTATTTTTTGCAGGCAAAATATCGTCTCCCCAGTACCAACCTATTCCAATAAAAATTACAATGGCTAAAATAACATTTACAAATACACCACCTAACATTACGATTAATCTTTGGTAGGCTGGTTTTGATCTTAATTCCCAATCTTCTGGCGCTTGATTTAATTGATCCTTGTCCAGACTTTCGTCAATCATCCCAGCTATTTTAACATAGCCTCCAAAAGGAATCCATCCAATACCATATTCTGTTTCTCCAATTTTCTTTTTCCATAAACTAAAGCCAGGATTAAAAAATAAGTAAAATTTTTCTACTCTTATTTTAAAAAATCTTGCAGGTAAAAAATGTCCTAACTCATGCAAAACAACAATAATAGAAAAAGATAAAATAAACTGACCCGTTTTCACACCTACTGATGCAAAATCAATTGCTAATGTATACATAATTTATAATTGTATTAAGGAAGCTGCATAATTACGCGCTTCACCGTCTGATTCAAAATAATCATCCAAGCTTGGATGTGCGATAAAATCTATTTTTTGTAAAGTTCTTTCTATTAATTCTGTCATGTCTAAGAAACCAATTCTGTTTTTTAAAAATGCATATACTGCAATTTCATTGGCTGCATTTAATACACAAGGTGCATTACCCCCAATTTGCATAGCCTCGGTAGCTAAATATAAATTGCGAAAAGTTTTTACATCGGGTTCGTCAAAACTTAATTGATTGGGTTTATCGAAATGATATCTAGGAAAATTATTTTTTAATCTTTTAGGAAATGCCATTGCATATTGAATGGGCAATTTCATATCTGGTAATCCCATTTGGGCTTTAATGCTACCATCCTCAAATTGCACCATGCTATGAATTATACTTTGTGCATGTACAACTACTTTAATTTGACTTGGGTGTAAACCAAATAACCATTTTGCCTCAATCATCTCTAAGCCTTTGTTCATAAGGGTTGCAGAGTCTATTGATATTTTAGCACCCATCGCCCAATTAGGATGTTGTAAAGCATGATCACGTTTTACATTTACTAAGAAATTGGGCTTCTTTCCTAAAAATGGACCACCACTAGCTGTTAAAATAATTTTTTCGATAGGGTTATTATGTTCTCCTACTAAACACTGAAAAATGGCAGAGTGCTCACTATCCACTGGAATAACATCAACTCCTTTTTGTTTGGCCGTTTGCATTACTATATCACCTGCTACCACTAAAGTTTCTTTATTAGCTAATCCAATATGCTTGCCACTTTCTATGGCTGTTAAAGTGGGTTTTAATCCAGCAAAACCTACAATACCTGCCATCATAAAATCATAACAATCCATTCCAGCTACTTGTTCTAAAGCTTCTTCCCCTGCAAACACTTTAATAGGCTTTCCTTCTAATGCTTTTTTCACCACAGCATATTTGGCTATTTCGCCTATTACTACAATATTGGGTACAAATTGTAAGGCTTGTTCGATAAGTAAGGAATCATTGGATTGGGCAGTTAATATTTCGGCCACAAATAATTCGGGATGCGCAGCAATTACTTCCAAGGTTTGTTTTCCTATGGAACCGGTTGAACCAAAAACTGCAATTCTTTTTTGTGACATCCAATGAGATTGTTAGGGCTAAAAATACGCTATTATTTTGTAATGTAAGCAGCCAAACAATCGGCAATTTTTCGATCGTTACTTAAACGAGGTACTTTATTTTGTCCCCCTAATTTCCCTTCGGCTCTCATATAATTAATAAAAGAGTTTTTAGCTAGGCAAGAGATGTGCAAAGGCTCCAAAATATTGCCAGCTATTAAATCTTCATAATAAACATTCTTAGTACACATATATTTATTTAAAGTGGCACTAAATAATTCCATGTCAGCAGGTGTTTTTTCGAATTCAATAAACCATTCATGGTAACTTTTTCCAGCAGCTTGTTGAATATATGGGGCTACAGTAAATTCAACCACAGAAGCCTTATGCTGCTCACAAGTTTTTAATAATGCCTGCTCTACTTCTTCCCCAATTACGTGTTCCCCAAAGGCAGAAATAAAATGTTTGACCCTTCCTGTAACCAATATTCTGTAAGGATTTAGACTAACAAATTTTACTGTATCTCCTATACTATAACCCCATAATCCAGCATTACTATTAATGATTAAAGCATATTGTTCATTCAATTTTACCTCGGCTAAAGAATATCGAGTAGGGTTTTCATCCTGCACTTCGGCGATAGGGATAAATTCAAAAAAGATTCCGCTATTTGTATTTAATAATAATCCTGGCGCATCGCTAGCATCTTGAAAAGCAAAGAATCCTTCACTTGCCGGAAATAGCTCAATGGTATCAACCTGCTTTCCTATGGTTTCAAATAATTTGGATTTATAGGGTTCGAAATTAACACCCCCTTGTACAAGCACTTGTAAATTTGGAAATAGATCTTTAATTGGTTTCCCAGTTTTAGCAACCAAGCTATCAAAATACATTTGCATCCATGGTGGAATTCCTCCTATGAGAGTTAAATCCTTCCCGAGGGTTTGATCTACAATCTTTTCTAACTTTTCTTCCCACTCCTCAATACAATTAGTCTCAAAATCGGGCAATTGATTGGTTCTCAAATAGGCCGGAATATGATGATTGACAATGCCACTTAATCGGCCTGTTGGAATACCACCCACGCGCTCTAATATGGGAGAACCACTCAAAAATATCATTTTGCCACCTGCAAAACGCGTATTTCCAGTTTTAGACATATAGGCAAGTAAGGCATTTCGGGCGCCATTAATATGATTACTGATTGAATCTTTGGTAATGGGGATGTATTTTACCCCACTTGTGGTTCCACTTGTTTTAGCAAAATATAGGGGCTTACCTTTCCAAAGTATATTTTGTCCCCCTTCCTTTATCTTATTAATATAGCCTTTGAAACCTTCATAATCTTTGATAGGGACTGCTTTTTTAAAGCTTTCATAGTCAGTTACCTTTTCGAGACCATGATCTTTGCCATAAACCGTGGTTTTTCCGATCTTAACTAATTGATTTAGAATAGTTTGCTGATCCGCCACTGCAGTTTTAGCCTCCTTTTGAATCTGATAATTGATCATTCCAGCAAAAGGCTTGGCTAATAAGGATTTTATATTGAACATGGGCGAAGCATTAGAGTTGGGTCACAGATAACAAATTTAGGGACTATTTCATTGATCTTCAAATGACTTTGAGGCTTAAATTGGGCTAATTTTAGCCTAATTATATTTTTTGAGAATTACTTGCAAATTGGGAGAATAATAATTACCTTTGCCGTCCTAATTTTGGACATTTATGTTAGCAGTAGTAAAAATCGCAGGACAGCAATTCAAAGTACAAGCAGGAGATAGCTTGTATGTACCTCACCTGCAAGGTAAAACCGGAGACAAAGTTGAATTCAGCGATGTATTATTCGTTGATAACAATGGAAGTATTTCATTTACAACTAAGGTTGTAGTGAAAGCAGAAATTGTAAACGACCTAGTTCAAGGGGATAAAGTAATCGCTTTTAAAATGAAAAGACGTAAGGGTTTCCGTAAAAAACACGGACATAGAACTCATTACACTCAAATCAAAATCGATAACATCGCTTAATTAGAACATTAAGCGGCGTTTTAGTAAATAACATTCTAGTAAACAAAATACTATGGCACACAAGAAAGGAGAAGGTTCCGTAAAAAACGGCCGTGACTCACAAAGCAAACGTTTAGGTGTTAAGATTTATGGTGGTCAACCAGCATTATCAGGCAATATCCTAATTCGTCAAAGAGGTACTCAATACCACCCTGGCAAAAATGTGGGTGTTGGTTCTGACTTTACTTTATTCGCACTTCAAAACGGAGTAGTTGAATTTAAGAAAGGAAAAAACAACAAAACGACCGTTTCTGTTTTACCGGTTGAAGTGGTAGCTTAAAAAAAAGTTTTGTAGATATGAAAAAAGTTTTTACTTTTAATTCATATTTACTAACCATTAAATCTAAAAAACATGGCAACTGCAAAAAAAGCGGCTAAAAAAGCTGCTCCTAAAAAAGCTGCAAAGAAAGTCGTAAAGAAAGCTGCTAAGAAAGCTGCTCCTAAGAAAGCTGCTAAAAAAGCTGCTCCTAAAAAAGCTGCTAAGAAAGCTGCTCCTAAGAAAGCTGCTAAAAAAGCTGCTCCTAAGAAGAAAGCTGCTAAGAAAGCTGCTAAAAAGAAATAATTATCTTTTGATAATTTCGAAAGTCCCTCCGATTCAATCGGGGGGATTTTTTTTACCTTTACTTTATGCATAATCACGAGATAGAAGCACAGTTTACCCTGCTCGCAAAACTGATGGATATTCATGGTGAAAATCCATTTAAAATTAAGTCCTACAGCAACGCCGCTTTTGCCCTAGACAAATTAACAGAACCCATAGCAGATATGAGTTCTAGCCAAATTGCTTCTATTAGAGGAATTGGAGAGGCTATCGGAATCAAGATCCAAGAAATACTAGAAAAGGGAGAGTTAAGTTTACTCCGAGAATACATAACTAAGACACCTCCTGGTATTTTAGATATGCTAAAAATTAAAGGGCTTGGACCTAAAAAAATAATCACTATTTGGAAAGAATTAGAGATAGAAAGTATTGGTGAATTATTGTATGCTTGCGAAGAAAACAGATTAATTAATTACAAAGGCTTTGGCGAAAAAACACAAAAAAATATTCAAGAATCACTCGAGTTTTTTTTACAACATCAAGGATGTTATTTATATCAACAAGTTGAAAATTTAGTATTTGCTATTCAAAAAAATTTAGCCGAAAATTTCCCTAATGCACAGAATATTGTGTCTGGATTTTATGCTAGACAAATGGAAACAATCGAATTTTTGGACATTGTCACTACCCTCTCAAGTAAAGAATTAACCCCTTGGTTGTCCGAAAAATCGTTTAAAACAGAAAAAAAAGAAAACTATTTATCCACAATTGGGGATGACAATTTCGAAATAAGATGGCACTTAACCAACCAAGAACAAATAACTTGGACTCATTTTTGCTTAAGTTGTTCCCCTGAATTTTTAACAGCTTGGCAACAATTACCCGGGTTTACGGACAATATAAACTTTGCAAATGAACAAGAGTTATTTGAAAAAATGGGCGTTCATTTTATTCCATTAGCACAAAGAGAGTATCCTGATATTATTTTAAAGGCCCAGAAAAAAAATATACCAACCCCTATTCATGTAAATAATATTAAGGGCATTATTCACTCCCATAGCACATGGAGTGATGGAATGCATACCCTTGAACAAATGGCCACTGCTGCTAAAGATCAAGGCTATGAATATTTAATTATTAGCGACCATAGTAAATCGGCTTTTTATGCAAATGGATTACAAATAGATCGCATACGGGCTCAACATAAAGAAATTGATGCACTGAATAAAAAATTAGCCCCCTTTGTGATTTTTAAAAGTATTGAATCTGATATCTTAAATGATGGGAGCTTGGATTACCCAGAGGATGTTTTAGCCAGCTTTGATATTGTCATTGCCTCCATTCATTCCAATCTTAAAATGAGCGAAGAAAAAGCAATGATGCGAATCATTGGCGCTATTACTAACCCTTACACAAGTATATTAGGACACCCCACTGGTCGTTTACTATTAAGTCGTAAAGGATACCCCCTCGATTTTGATTTGGTTTTGGAAGCCTGTGCCGAGCACAATGTTGCCATTGAATTAAATGCACACCCTCGTCGATTAGATATAGATTGGCGTTATATTCAGAAAGCAATTGACCAAGAGGTACTTGTTTCTATTAATCCAGACGCCCATGCTATAGAAGGATTTGAAGATTGTAAATATGGTGTATTGATTGCTCAAAAAGCAGGATTAACCGCTGCTCAAAACCTAAGTAGTTTTAGCTTGGCAGAAATGATTGAATTTGTAGAATATCAGCAATCCAAAAGACCTTAGCATTTTTTTCGGACCACATTAATGCTTTGACACATACACCAAATAATCACCTGCCAATAATTCAAATTGCATATTCCCCGAGAATGGATAACTAAGCCCTGAAAATATTTGGGTAAATTTGCCAGTTAATTTTTCGTGGCTGATATTAACTTTTTGGTGCATACTACCTAAATTAAGCATTACCAAAACAGTATGTTCACTGTCATATCTCAGATAGGCCATCACCGAATCACTTTGAGTAGGTAAATTAAAAGTTTCCCCATGCATGATGGCAGGGGTACTTTTACGAAAATCAAATAAGGTTTTGTAAAAGCTATGTAAGGAGGGTTCCTGTGTCCAATCAATGGTGTCTTTATCAAAAAAGGCTAGTCTTTTCTGATTAGGCAATTCCTGCCCACTATACAATAAAGAGATTCCCTTCCAAGTATTAGCAAATACTGCCCAAGGCTTTGCCGCAGTTCCATATTTTTCATATTCAGTTCCGTTCCAACTATTCTCATCATGATTACTAGTAAAAAATAATTTTCTAGCCCCCTGAGGATAATTTTGATAATCGTGCAACACATTATAAATATCATGAATACTGGCTTCAGACTTTGCCATTTTTTCTGACACATGCATCCAATGCCAAGCATAGGTAGCTTCAAAAACCTCATGATATTCTCTTTGCTCACATTCAGCTAACCAAAATAAAGGGGCAATAGTTTCACATGTTTTTTTTGCTTCCTTCCAAAAATCCAAGGGCACTAAATGAGCCATGTCACATCTAAATCCATCTATCGAAAAAGTACGTACCCAATATTGCATGGCGCCAATTAGGGCAGTTCTCATTTCTGAATGTTCAAAATTTAAATCCACTACATCCTCCCACCCATTTCTTTCGGTAAACTCCCCTGCTTCATTTTGAGAAAACCAATGAGGATGTAGCTCCATCCATTCATGTTCACATCCTGTATGATTAGCTACCCAATCAATAATTATTTTCATCCCTAAAGCATGAACTTGATTTACTAAACTTTCGAAATCTTTTTCGGTACCAAATTCAGGATTAATTTTTGTGTAACTACTACAAGCATAATAAGATCCTAAACTTCCTTTTTTATCTTTTTGGCTAATGGGTGTAATGGGCATTAACCAAATAACATCTACCCCCATCTCTTTTAAACGAGGTAAATGTTTTTGAAAAGCATTAAAAGTTCCCTCGCTTGTATATTGTCTTATATTAACCTCATAAATATTAGAAACCATTTTATTCAATTTTTATTATCTTGTTAGCACTATGAGTACAGATAAACCCCATTTAGAGCGCAAATTAAGTCTTTTACATGCAACCTCCATCAACATGATTGATATGGTAGGTATTGGCCCTTTTGTAGTATTAAGTGTGGTAGCTCAAATTATGGCTGGCCCCTATTTTTTATATGCTTGGATTGCAGGCGCTGTTTTATCCTATGTGGATGCCATGGTCTGGAGTCAATTAGGAGCTGCTTTACCCATGGCTGGTGGAAGCTTTCATTTTTTAAAAGAAGGCTATGGAAAAAAATGGGGATCCTTAATGAGCTTTTTATTTGTTTGGCAAACAATGATTCAAGCACCACTTGTTATTGCCTCTGCTGCTATTGGATTTTCTCAATATGCGAATTACTTTTTTCATTTAAACTTTTGGCAAGAAAAAGCAGTGAGTGGCTCAGTTGTTATTTTAGTAATTGCCCTACTGTATCGTAAGATTGAATCCATCGGAAAAATTTCTGTTTTTTTATGGATGGGTGTAATGGGCACCATGCTATGGATAATCATAGGGGGTATTGCCCATGGACAATTTTTGGAGCCCATCAAACATATCAATGATGGCTTTACGCTTCAACATGGTTTTGTTGCAGCATTAGGATTTGCAAGTGTAAAAACAGTTTATAGTTATCTTGGTTATTATAATGTTTGCCATTTAGGAGGTGAAATAAAAAATCCGAGCAAGAATATTCCAAGAAGCATGTTTATCTCTATCACAGGTATTGCCATTTTATATTTAGCCATGAATATTAGCGTAGCTAGTGTACTTCCCTTTCAAACCATTATAGATAGTAAATTTGTAGTTAGCGATTATATAAAAGCTTTATTTGGACCAACAGCAGGCGCTATTGTTACAGTATTAATTTTATTGGTGGCATTTGCTTCTTTATTTGCAGCTACCTTAGGTTATAGTAGAATACCTTATGCGGCGGCTAGCAATAAATCATTTTTTAGCTATTTTAGCACCCTTCATCCAAAACTTCATTTCCCTCATCGCTCCTTATTGGTATTAGGAAGTATTGCTTTTGTATTTAGTTTATTATTTCGCTTAAAAGAAGTAATTGATGGTATTTTAGCCATGCGAATATTAATACAATTTATTGGTCAAGCCATTGGTTTACTATTACTGGTAAAAAGAAAAGGCAAATCTTTTTTCCCTTGGAAGATGCCATTGTATCCTATCCCCTTATTTATAGCCATACTCATTTGGGGCGCTATCTTTTTTTCAACAGGTACTAAGATGATGCTCAGTGGACTTGCCGTGATAAGCCTGGGTTTAATCGCCTACTTTGTTGCCAAAAAAATGAAATGGATTGATACTGAAACTGCCGAATAGTTTATTTACTCTTGGTACCAATGGTACTAATGAGTAATCCAATTATAAGCCCTAAAATAATTCCTACTTTAACGTTTTTAATAAGCCAACCAAGGCCTATGCCAATAACAAGTAAAGTAAATATACTCATGTTTCTTCTCATGATTAATGCTTAGGGAGTGAAATTAAATTAGCCAATAATTTATAGGCCCCAGGGTTACCTGATGGTAGTTGTCTAAATAAAACTAAACTTACATACACTATATTACCTTTGCCAAAAGGAGCAATTAATAAACTACCATTGCTTGGATTTTCCCCTTTGTCATTCATGGTTATAGGAGCTTCAAAATGACTATCAAAATTATCGGATTGGTAAGTGCTTCTCTCTTGTACCCAATTGTCAAAATCTTGTGTCGTAATTTTATTAGGACTATTTAAAACCACATGTGTTGGCAGCGTAAAATCAACAGGCACGTTTTCTTGTGTTACACGCTTAGAGGCATTTACTGAAAATTTATAGGGCCCTACTTTAACAGGTTTAATACCTACCGTATTGCTTTTTAAATATTGTACTATTAAATTCCCGCCTTGTGCTATATACGCGTTTAAAATATCATTTTTATCAGATAAATAGTCATACATATTATAGGCACGTATGCCTACTACAATGGCATCAAAATTTTTAAGTTGGTCCAAGTGTAAATCGGTCTCTTTTAAATAGGTAACATGCGCTCCTAACTCCATAAGCGCTTCGGGTAACTTATCTCCAGCGCCATCTATGTAGCCAATATTGAGTGCTTTATTTTGTACCTCTACAGCCACTATTTTTGTGCTAGCAGTGGGAAAATAAGTAATCGTTGGTATATGATCATACGCAATAGATTTTGTGTACACTGCATTAGAGGGAGTAGGCAATTTTGCATTTGCACTATTAACTAAAAAATCGAACTGTTTATTTACTCCAGCGTGCTCAATACTTTGATAAGTAACACTAATAGGCTTGCTCTCTTTTAAAAGGCTTACTTCCTTTTCGTATTTGATTTCAGTTTTTGGAACAACTGCTACTGGCTGATACACATCTCCCTTGGTAGGGTCTGTATACTTATATTGAACAGGAAACTTAAAATTAAAAACTTGTTTTTCAATCTCCATACTTGCTGTTCCTTCAAAACTTGGCGCATTTTCGGATTGTCCAATAAGGGTTTGATCCTTTACTACAAACATGCCTTCTGTTTTTGGATTCACCAACCAATAGGGTTGTGATAGTTTCATATCGTTGGGTACACTATGCTTATATTCGAACTGAGTATTTTGATTGTTGGTTAAAGCTATATTAATAACCGTGTCTTTACCTGGCAAATTCACAGCTAATAATACGGAAGAAGCATTTGATCTTTGATTGATTAAAAATTGAATGGGTAAAACTTCGCCTGGAACCACTTGTTGCTGTTGTGTAGTGGCTTCGATAAAAATACCAGCACAAGATTTAATGATATCTTCTATTTGAGCAAGTTTATACGTTTTCCATGTTGAACTTTTTAACGCATTCACGTGACTATACAATTTCACTAAAGCAGCAACTGATGCTGCAGGATTATCAATTATATAGCTCGCTAAAATTTTATCAATTTCTGTTTCAATAGCGGGCGCTTGTAAACGTGCCCAACTGATATTCACCCCTTCCATTATATCATTTTTGGCAACTTCTCCCCCTGTAAGTTCAAAGTACTCAAAGGAAGCACCTCTACGACGAGGTCGTCCTTCTCCTTGGCTCTTATGCATGGTTCTCGCCTCAGCTCCAATTTCGCCATAACTTTTGCCGAGTATTGCGTTGTATGCGCCCACTTCCAATTTTAATTGATTTTCACTTGTGGTATTAACAGCTCCAAAATTAAAAGTGTTCCATAATATTCTTTTTGCCTGCCATACAGTAACGCCATATTTAAATTGTTCTGGAAATTTTGTAGGGTCTGCTGCTGCTATAAATGCTTCATTGGCAATTATGGCAGAGGCTGAATGATGTCCATGACCTGCACGTGCATCTCTTGGAAATCTAGTAATAATAATATCTGGCTGAAACTTTCTTATTACCCATACCGCATCACTTAAAACTTTTTCATGATCCCAAATTTGCAAAGCTTCCTCCGAAGATTTACTAAAGCCAAACTCATAGGCAGTCGAAAAATATTGTTCGGCACCATCTATGCGACGCGCGGCTAATAATTCTTGAGAACGAATCATACCCAGTTCAATGCCTTGCTCCTTACCAATTAAATTTTGTCCCCCATCGCCTCTTGTTAAACTAAGGTAAGCAGTTCTTAAATTTCTTTCTTTGGTTAGATAAGGTAAAAAACTATTGTTTTCGTCGTCAGGATGTGCTGCAAAATAAAGTACCGACCCCACCGTTTTAAGCCCTTTAATTTGTGCAACAATATCGGCACTTGTTTTTTGTGCTTGAGAAACAAAACAAAAAATGAGTGCCCCTAAAACAAAAACTAGTTTAGTACGCATAGTTAATTATTAAATTATTTACCATTCAAGAATACTGCATTGGCTAAAACCAATTTCCCATTTTCCCAGAAATTTCTAAAAATAGGATCATCCGCCATGAAAATTAATTTGCCAGCACCTATTTCCTTTACTCCTATTACTACCCCTTCTTGTAAAGCTGCTTTTGCTTTTACACCTGCAAAACCTGCTACATAACTATCTTTTTTAACAACCCCTACATTCCAAAATTCATTTGAAGGTTCGTAAGTAACCATATCTTGTTTTAAGTCATAATAAGTTCCACCTGTACCAAACCCTAAAGGATGTGTGTCATCCATATACACTTTATAGATAGCCCCTGGGATAGAACTTTTTAAATAATCTGTTACCGATTCGCCGTATTTAGGTACATTATTTATATCAATTTTATCGGATTTGGCTAAATCTTTCATTTTAATTCCCCAATCCGCATTAGAAGACAATTGTTGAGCAGCACTCTCAAATGCAATTAAAACCCCTCCTTTTTTAACAAATGCTTGCAATTTTTCGCTAGTCATTTTGGAATTTAAATCTTTGTAGGTGCCTTCAGGCGCAATAATTACATCATATTTTAAAATATCAATTCTATTTAAATAAGAATAATTCAATTGTGTAATTGGATAATTTAATTGTTGATCAAAATAATTCCACACCTCCCCAGCTGCGAGTGCCGAAACATTCTCACCCGTTAATAAGGCTACTTTTGGAGCATGACTTATATTTTTTATTTCTGGCGATCCAAAATCAGCTCCTTTCTCGGCCCAGCCAGATTCCACTGCAATAGCTTCGATATTAGCGGCATCACATATTGCTTTTGTTTCGCTAGCCCAATTTGATGCATTGCTAGTTTTTAAAACAATTAATGTACCCGCATCAAACTTTTTCCCTGCTGCAGAAAAAGGTTTCTCAGCATATCTTACTTTAATATTTTTATTTAATATGGCTGCTAATACTTTTGCTGAAGAAAATGAATTATACGGAATAAGATAGCCATAGGTTGATAGCGCTGTTGGCGCAGCCTTGTTATCGAAACCGGCACTAATATTTAAGGGTTCTTTACTGGCATAGCCATGTACATTGTAAACATAGGGTAATGACCAAGCGGTAATATCGTAAGTATTAGAGTCATTAACTTGTGTTATAGGCTCCAAAAGAACACGTGCTAAAACACCATGCGCTTGAGACACATTAACTGCCAATGAATACCCTTCATTCACAAATACCCCTTCTTTTTTGGTGGTATAATCAAAGCCTTTGAAAGTTCCATTATAAGAACCATACTCAATATTATTCTTTTTTAATAATTGAGCTAAGGCCACTAAACTGTTAGGATTTTTAGCCGTCATTACAAATGTTTTGTAAGGAGAAGTAGTTCCTGCACGACTATTATCGTAATACTTTTTAAACTCATTTAACAAACGGTCTTTATTGGCAGCGCTAATTTCTACCGTTGCCAAGCCAGTTGTAAAATGATGTGTTGCTCTAGCCACTAAGGTTAAAGTGTCTTCGTCTTTATTTTGTACGCCCAATCCAGCACTAATTCCTCCTTGCTCATAAGTCATACCAATGGCCCCATTGTACATTGGGTAACTATCCCCATAGGAAGGATATAACATATCAAATCTTTCTTTGGTAAAAAACAACCAATTATTTTGATCAAAATATTTAGCGTTATTCTTCCCAATTTGTATTTGGAAATCTTTTTGCCAATTAGTAATGGCATCATGTATAGGCTCTGATGTGGGTGTAAAGAAATAAGGTTGATTATATCCTTGTTCATGAAAGTCGACCACTACTTGTGGATACCATTTTTGATACAAAGCAATTCTTTGCTTGCTTTCTACTTGCGTTTGCCAAGCCCAATCACGATTTAAATCGAAATTGTAATGATTGCTTCTTCCAGCAGGCCAAGGTTCCATATGTTCTCTAGCAAAAGGATCTGCATTATAAGCATCACCCACTGCATTATTATACCAATTCACATATCTATCTCGGCCATCAGGATTTATACAAGGATCTAAAATGACCAATGTATTTTTTAGCCATTCTTTTGATTTTGTATTTTCAGGATCTACCAATGCAAATAAGGTTAACATTGATGCTTCTGAAGAAGCTGGCTCGTTACCATGAACATTATAGGATAGCCAAACAATAGTAGGCTGATTAAAATCTGTTACAGTACCCTCAATTAATCCATTATTATGCTTACGAATGGTTTCCAGTTTTGCTATATTCTCTGGCAAGCCAACTGCAGCAACCAATAAATCTCTTCCTTCATTTGTTTTTCCATAAGGAATTATTTTAACCATATCCGATTTTGCCTGTGCTACTGCATTAAAATAAGCTACAATTTGATGATGTCTTGTAAACTTAGTGCCTACAGTGTAGCCTAAAAAAGAAGCGGGACTTTGTAAATTTTGAGCTTCTATTAAAAAGGGTAAAATAACAAAAACAAAAAGGGCTGTAATTGATTTACGCGTAATTAAATACATAAAATTATTATTATTTATTTCGGGATTATTGAGTTCCTAAAAATAAGAATATTTGGCCTTAAATACAGGCTATTTTGCTGAAAACTAAATAATTAAGTAATTTACTGATTCAAATAAAAAAGACATGAAAAAGAAGATACAACCCTTCCTTTACTTAAGTATTACTGTAAGCCTTTTTACGGCCTTTTTTGCGCCTACCGTAAATGCACAAAGCTTTTTTAAGAACCACCCACAAATTAATCCTTTTCAATACGAAATAGTAAAAGAAAAAACCTTTCAAAAAGCGGCAGTCACATCGGCTCACCCCTTGGCAAGTATGATAGGGGTCGCTATTTTACAAGAAGGTGGAAACGCCTTTGATGCAGCCATAGCTACCCAATTTACTTTAGCAGTGGTATTTCCTGGAGCTGGTAATATTGGCGGCGGTGGATTTATGCTAGCGCGAAAAAATAATGGTGAATTAATGGGTATTGATTATAGAGAAGCAGCTCCTAAAAAAGCCTCTAAAGACATGTATTTAGATGCCCAAGGTAATGCGATTAATGCCATGTCCAAAGAGGGCGCTTCTGCTTCCGGGATTCCAGGTAGTGTGGCCGGAATGATAAGTACTCATGCTTATGCCAAACTTCCATTGGAGAAATTAATTGAGCCTGCCATAGAATTAGCAAAATACGGTTTTGTAATATCAGAAAGAGAAGCCAAAGGATTAAACTCAGAGAAAGCTAATTTTTTAAGAAACAGCTCTGCCCCAAGCGCATTTACAAGTAGAACATGGAAATCAGGAGACACTTTATTTCAACCCGATTTAGCAGCTACTTTACTAAGAATACAAGAAAAAGGTTTAGCTGGTTTTTATGAAGGCCCTACTGCCGAAATGATCGTTAAGGAAATGAATTATTCTGGCGGATTTATCAGTTTAGAAGACTTAAAAAATTATCGTCCAAAATTTAGAAAACCCATTGAATTTGAGTACAAAAATCATCATGTTATTAGCTTCTCACCTCCTTCAAGTGGTGGAATTATAATTGCTCAAATGCTAAAAATGATTGCACCTTTTGAGGTAGAAAAGATGGGGCTTAACACCGAAGCCTCAGTAAGTTTAATGGTAGAAGCGCAAAGAAGAGCCTATGCAGATAGAGCCGAACATATGGGCGACCCTGATTATTATAAAGTACCCACCCAAACTTTAATAAGTGATGCCTATGTAAAAGATAGAATGAAAGATTATCAACCTGGGGTGGTAGGAAGTAGTAAAATAACCCAAGCTGGTATACCTCATGAAAGTGAACAAACCACTCATTTTAGTGTGATTGATGCAGAAGGAAATATGGTGGCTATTACGACCACTTTAAATGATACATATGGGAATAAAACAATTGTAGCAGGTGCTGGATTTTTATTAAATAATGAGATGGATGATTTTAGTGTAAAAGCCGGTGTTCCTAATATGTATGGTGCTATAGGTGGCGAAGCGAATTCAATTCAGCCAGGTAAAAGAATGTTATCTTCTATGACTCCAACCTTAGTGACTTTAAATAATAAGCCTTATATATCTATTGGCACTCCGGGTGGCACTACAATACCCAACCAAGTTTTTGAAGGTCTGGTAAATATTATTGATTTTAAAATGTCTATTAAAGAAGCTATTGATGCCCCTAGATTTCATCATCAATGGATTCCTGACGTCTTAGCCTTAGAATCGGATTTTCCTCAAGATGTTGCTGACGCATTAACAAAAAAGGGTTATAAAGTAACTAAAAGAGGACGTTTTGGCCGAATGGACGGTATTAAATACAATGCTGATGGTAGCTTATCTGCTGCAGGTGATAAAAGAGGAGATGACAGTGTAGCTGGATACTAATTTTCGCGAAGCTTTTTGTATTTTTACACAAACCCATCCTTTGTTACAATCTAAGCTTAGAGTGCTGAGAATTTTAGCTGGCAGTTTGCTAGCTGTATTTGTATTGGCCTACCTGCTTATTCAGTTACCTTTTGTACAAACCAGAATCACTCAACAATTAGCTAAATCCTTTTCAAAAAAACTAGGTACTGAGGTGAAAATTAATCATGTTGAATTTTCTTTATTCAATAAATTGGATATGCAGGAATTGCTTATTCGTGATCAACAAAAAGATACCCTACTCTATACCCAATCTTTGAAAATAAGAATTTCAGATTTGGTTTTTTCCAAACGAGAACCAATTTTAAAATATATAGGTTTAGAAAAAACTAGAATTTATCTACATCGAAAAACAGCTGAGTGGAATTATCAATTTTTACTTAACTATTTTTCTAGTGATAGTAGTCAAAAAAACAATAGCCATCTTCAATTTCAAAAAATTGATATCGCTGATATCATTTTTATAAAAAACGACCAATGGGAAGGTCAAAAAATGGAATTATGGAGTAATAATATTTTAGTAAATGTTAAATCGGTTGATTCTCATAAAATAATCATTGACAATATTATCGCCAATAAACCGCATTATATTTTACAATCCTTTACCCCTATTCATAAACCAATACTTGCTTCGCTTAATAGCAAGGAAAATTATTTCAACCCCTCTCATTTATCCTTAACTATAAATGAATGTAAAATAACCAACGGTGTATTTTGGATTGAAAATGGATATGTTAAACCAATAACCGGATTTGATGGTGGACATATAAGAATGAGTCATATTAATGCGCAATTGGGTAAAATTAGCTTACAAGAAGATACCTTAAAAGCGACGGCAATACTTTCCTTACAAGAGCGCTCTGGATTTGAAATCAAAAGCCTTCGCACCCAATTTACGATGACTCCCCAACTGATGGAGTTTAATAAATTATTACTTAAAACAAATAAAAGTACGGTAGGCCCATATTATGCCATGCAGTATAACAATATGGGCAAGGACTTTTCAGACTATATACAGAAAGTTACCATGAAAGCCCATTTAGTAAATGCGATTGTACATACTGATGATATTGCCTATTTCGCTCCTGCCCTTAGTCATTTACATCAAAAAATAAGTACTAGCTTTCATTTTACGGGAACTGTAGATGAGTTTGAAGCAAAGGATTTAATGGCCTCTTATCAAAACTCATTTGTGAAAGGAAGTTTTTCCATGCATGGAATTCCGGATATGCGTAAAACGCTCATACAATTTTCCAATGTGAGTGCTAAAACTAATTTTACGGATTTAAGTAGTTGGTTACCTAGCATCCAAAACATAAAGCAGTTTCCTTTTAAAACACTCGGGGATATTCAATTTAAAGGCAACTTCTCAGGCACTTTATTTGATTTTGTAACAAAGGGTTCCTTATCTACTCAAATGGGCTTGGCTACTACTGAAATTAGATTACAATTCCCCGAAAAAGGAGAACCTACTTATGAGGGTCAATTAAACACTTACCAATTTAATGCCGGTAAACTTTTTAATATCAATGAACTTGGCTTGTTAAATTTTTCAGGTAAAATAGCAGGAAGCTCTTTTGCACTTGATAAAATAAAAACAAATATAGAGGGCGCTATTGACTCTATTCAATTTCATGATTATACCTACACAAATATTATTACCAAGGGCTTATTTCAAAAAGGTTTTTTTGATGGCTCATTGAATATCAAAGATTCGAATTTAATTTTTAACAGTAAAGTGCAAATTGATTTACGTGGTAAAAAACCTCGTATTATCGCTGCTGGAAATTTAGGGAAATCTAATTTACAAGATTTACACTTTGTACAAAATAATATACAATTAACTGGTTTAATTGATATTAATTTTGAAGGTGATAGCATTGATAACTTTATAGGCTATGCAAAGTTTTATAATGGGAAAATGAAGGGCAATGCAGCTTTAGTAAAGTTTGATTCTCTTTCTGTGGTTTCAGCCACTAAAGGAGGTATTAAAAATATAAGCATTGCAAGTGATGATATACAAGCCAATATTGTTGGTAAATTTAATATTCAACATTTACCTGCAAGTATTCAGTATTTTATGCAAAGGTATTTGCCAACTTATATACCTGCCCCTAAAAACACACCTGCCAACCAAGAGTTCACTATTGAAGTAAAAACAAATTATTTTGAGCCTTATATTCGATTATTTAACGCCGATATCTCAGGCTTTAATAATATCGCGATAAATGGGGCTTTAAATACCAATAAACAAAATATAAATTTAAGCGCAAGTATCCCCTTTGCCAGTTGGAAATATAATTGGGCCGACTATTCCATTAGATCGGGTAATATTGCAGGAAATGGAAATATCGACTCTTTACACCTTTCTATTGCAGCAAAAGAATTCCACTTAACCGATAGTTTTAGTTTTGACAAGCCAACACTTCAAATACATTCTAGTAAAGATATTTCAACGGTTAATTTTTTCGCCACCAGTAGTTCCGCATTAGAGCAAATATCATTACAGGGAAAAGTTCACACTTATAATGATGGAATTTCAATCAACTGGCTTCCCTCCTACTTTTTGTTGAATCAAAAAAAGTGGACAATTGACAATGGAGGTGAAATAATGTTAAGAGAGAGTAATACCAGTGCTGCAAATTTTAAATGCACACAAGGTTTACAGGAAATATTTATTTCTAATAGTAATAAAGCTAAAAACGGATTGCAAATTTCACTTAAAAATGTAATTCTGGGAGATATTACTAAAGTGTTTTTTACTAACCCTGGTTTAGAAGGTACTACCAATGGGACAATTCATTTAAAAAATATTTTATCCGACTTTGAACTAGAAACTGCTTTACAAATAAATCAGTTTGCCTATAATACAGACTCCATTGGAAAATTTAATCTAAATGCCTCCTATATACATTCAAAAGGGTTAGTTCCTTTTAACTTTGAAGCTCCCAATACCGAATATAATTTAGCAGCAAAAGGATTTTATAATATTAAAGACAGTGCCAATCCACTAGATGCCACGCTCACCTTAAAACATTCTAAATTTTCGATGGTGCAGCAATTTATTGGCACTGTTGTTACCAATTTAGATGGAAAGGCAGATGGATGGATTCATTTTGGAGGTAAAATTACAAACCCCTATTTATTGGGACAAGCGAGTTTAGAAAAAGCTTCCTTAGTAGTTGATTATACCAAAGTAAAATATTTTATAGAAGATGGATCGACTATAAAATTCACCAATGAAGGTATAGATTTTGGAAGTATACAATTAAGTGATGTACAAAATCGAAAAGCAAATTTTAAAGGAAAAATTTTAAACCAAGGTTTTACTCATCTAGATTACGATTTAGAGATGAGCAGTCCTAAAATAGAATTATTAAATACTGATGTTTTTAACAACCCCGATTTTTATGGCAAGGCAGTAGGTAAAGCAATATTAACCATCAAAGGCCCAGAAGAAAACATTAAAATGGCTATTAATGCGGACGTAAATGATAGCTCACATATTTATTTGCCAAATACCAGTAGCAAAGAAAGCGGTAAATCTGAATTTATTGTATTTAAGAAATACGGTAAAACAGCTATCAAAAGTGCGGATGCCCCTACATTTAATTTAGTGGTAGATTTGGAAGTAACTGCCAATAATAAAACCCAAATTGATGTTATCCTAGATGAATTAAGCGGGGATGTTATTAAAGCCGTAGGAAATGGACGAATAAAAATTAGAGCTGGGAATTTGGAACCTTTAACTATTAGGGGTAAGTACAATATTGAATCTGGGAAATATGATTTTAACTTTCAATCCTTTATCAAAAAGCCATTTGAACTCATTTCCGAAGCTGGAAATTATATAGAATGGACAGGCAACCCTGATCAAGCCGAAGTTCATATTGATGCTAGATATACGGCTAACAGAGTTAGTTTAAACGAGTTGGTAGGATCTTCTAACTTTAGCACAGCTGTTAAAAGTTATAGAGGAAGTGTATATGTAAATGCTGCCCTACGAAATAAGCTAGCACAGCCTGATATTAAGTTCTCATTGGCATTTCCTCAAGGTAATCCTATTAGTTCCGATAACGAGTTTTCTCAATTCATTTCTAGACTGGAGAGGGATGATAATGAAATTTTAAAACAAGTATCCTTCCTGATAGTATTTAACTCATTTGCGCCTGTTGGTTTTAATAATAGCAATAATAATAATGCCTATACTGTAACAGCCATTGGTATAAACACCATTTCACAACTACTTACAAAAGAGATTAATAAATCTATTGGCAATTTACTTACTAAAGCCACTGGCGATAAAAGCCTTCGTTTTGATGTTGGGTCCTCTGTATATAATAGCGGAAATTTATTAGACCCTACTGGCGGAGGTATAGCGATTAATGCTAATAAAATAGATCGTCAAAGAGTAAATCTAAAATTAGGCCGTAGCTTTTTTAACGACAATATAATTGTAAATGTGGGAGGCGATTTAGACTTTAATGTTCGAAACACAAGCACCATTCAAAATAGTGATTTGCAATGGCTTCCCGACTTAAATATTGAATTTATTTTAACCAATGATAGAAAACTACGTGCTATTATTTTTAATAGAAATAGCCTAGATATTAATGGAAGTACTTTAGGTAAAAGAAATCGTCAAGGGGTAAGTATCTCCTATCGAAAAGATTTTGATTAAGCTATTTTTTGGGTACTAATACTGGGGGTATTTGAATGCAATTTTTTAGACGGTATACATAAAAATTACGAAGTGTTATACCATGTGTTACTAGCGCAATTGTATCTGGCTTTTGTATCTCCTTAAAATAAGCCCCATATAATTGTTGAGGATTGGCAGGTAAATTAGAAGGCACTATACAATATGCGTCATTACCTAAGTGTAAAGAATGATTCGTTTCATTATTAAGCCAAGCAAATTTATGGACATCTGACAAACTACCTATGGCAATAAGCGGCATTTGTAATGGATTAGCCACATAAAATAATAAATGCCCCGCAGGAAACCATTTATGTGTTACAATAAAGGTTTGTTTATTCATTTTACCCTCTGCTTTGTCTTTTTGAACTAAGCTAGAAAATTGAGATTCAAAATATTGCCAACCTGTGACATCATTAATGGGATTATACTCTCCTAAGTTGTTGATGGAGCTGGATCCTAATTGTTTGGGAAATACATACACTAATAATAAAAAACATACCATTACTATGCCTAAGAATCCAGCTGCCCATTGTATAATTTTAGGTATTCCTAAGGTATGTTCACTCCAATAAACACCTGCTATTAAAAATAAAGCTATAAAGGCAGGACCAGTCCAATGGGGTAATGTGGCGTTAAATAAAGACAGCCCCCAAAAAGTAAGTATTAGAGGAATACTTAGCCAAAGTAGTAAATACAATACCTTACTATGTTCGCCGTTGCTATTTGATTGGAAATACTTTTTGAGTGTCGAAAATTTGAGCAAAGGAATTAAACAACTTATATACACTAAAGGATTTTGATACAAGAACTCCCCTATTATTTCTTGTAAAAAATAATCCAAGGAAAGGCCTGTATGTGTTACTCTTTTTGAATGAAACTGATACGTAATAAAATCGTTTTGAATATTCCATATCAGAATTATAGAGGCTATAACAGCAGTTATTAGTATTGCCAAGTATACTCCTTTTTCACGCAAGGCTTTTGGTTGATGAAATAGAAAAAATCCTCCAAATCCTATCCATAAATACAAGCCATGTATTTTACTTAAAGTGGCTAACCCAATTAATAAACCAAGTGTTACCCAGTTACCCCAATGAAACAAATGTGGCTTTACCACCCACTTAACCATTAAATAAATACTTGCCGTAAAAAATAATAATTGAGGGCTATCAGGTAGCACAAATAAGCCTGCAATAATGGTGGTATAAATGGACAAGCTATATAAAATAGCGGCTATAAATCCAGCCTTTTCGTTTTTTAACAGTGTTCCTGTTTCAAAAACAATATATGTTGCCATTGCTGAAGCAATTATGGCACCAATACGCATGGAGAGTTCCGACACCCATTGTAAATTTAAAGTGGTTACTCGTATCATCCAACCTACCATACCTGGGTGATCAAAATGGTTCCAATCAGGTTGCACTGCGTAAGTGTAATAGTACACTTCGTCGTTACCTAATTCGAAGAAAAAAGACAAAATAATTTTAAGGATAACAGTACCAAAAATGATACCCCCTATTTTTTTCTGATAAGAAAAAGCTGACTGATGCATAGCAGCTTATATTAAATGAAAATTATACATTCTCGGATTTACTAACAAACCATTCTGTAGCCAGCGCATAGCCTTTTAAGCCTAATCCTACAATTGACCCAACCGCTTTGGCAGAGACATGTGATATTTTACGAAAATCCTCTCTGGCATGTACATTACTAATATGCACTTCGATCACAGGTGTTTTAATGGAAGCAATCGCATCTCCAATAGCAACAGATGTATGTGTGTAAGCAGCAGGATTTAAAATAATACCGTCTTGCGTAAAACCATTTTCTTGTATAGCATTTACCAATTCTCCTTCTACATTTGATTGAAAATAAGTAAAGTTTACTTGAGGGAAATCTTTTTTTAATTGCGCTAAACAATCTTCAAAGCTTTCATTACCATACACAGAAGGTTCTCGCTTTCCTAATAAGTTTAAATTAGGCCCATTGATGATGGTAATATTTATCATTATAGAAAAAATTTATTATTAATTCGATTTCATTAAAGATACAAAATCATCAAATAAATATCTGCTATCGTGAGGGCCTGGTGTGGCTTCGGGGTGATACTGTACACTAAAAGCTGGACGATCTTTTAAACGAATTCCTTCGATGCTGTCATCATTTAAATTAACATGTGAAATCTCTACATTGGCATGCTTGCGCACTGCATCAGGATCTACTCCAAAACCATGATTTTGTGTAGTAATCTCTGATCTTCCAGTAATTACATTTTTCACTGGATGATTTAATCCTCTATGACCATGGTGCATTTTAAAGGTTGGGATGTCATTGGCGCGTGCTAATAGTTGATGGCCTAAACAAATACCAAATAAAGGTTTTTTCTCAGCTAATATTTGTTTGATAGTAGCCACTGCATAATCCATAGGTGCTGGATCACCCGGACCATTAGATAAAAAATATCCTGTTGGATTAAACGCTTTTAAGGTAGCAAAATCAGTTTTTGCAGGATGCACTCTTACATGCACTCCTCTATCTATTAAACATTGTAAAATATTTTGTTTAACTCCAAAATCAAGTACAGAAACTTTAATGGAAGAATTCACATCGCCTAATTCATATACTTTGGTAGTACTTACTGTGCTTGCTAACTCTAAACCATCCATGCTTGGAACAGCGGCTAATTGTTTTTGCAAATCCGCTACATCTAAATTATCAGAAGAGATGATACAATTCATAGCACCTGATTGACGCACATGGGTAACTAAAGCACGCGTATCTAACCCTTCAATAGAAACAATATTATTAGCAATTAAATATTCGTTTAAATTGCCATCTGCTTGAGCACGTGAATATTTTTCTTCTAGGTTACGGCCAATTAATCCATGAATTTTAACCGACTTAGATTCTACATCTGAATCCTTAACTCCATAATTACCAATATGCACATTGTTCATGATAATTACTT
This sequence comes from Bacteroidota bacterium, assembly GCA_947452905.1. GTDB lineage: Bacteria > Bacteroidota > Bacteroidia > Chitinophagales > Chitinophagaceae > Sediminibacterium. Next base: position 569,020 of record CANGEP010000001.1, read on the forward strand.
GACCTGTATAACTTGGATCGGTAAATACTTCTTGATAGCCAGTCATACCAGTGTTAAAACAGATCTCACCAGTGGTGGTGCCTATTTTACCAAAAGCTTGTCCGTGAAATACATGGCCATCGGCTAGAACTAAAATTGCAGGTTGTGCGCTCATTGTGTTAGGGTCTTAAAGTTTGTCTTATAGGATGGTTCAAAATTAGGCAAAAAAAAGGCAAGACCAAAGTCTTGCCTTATATGTTAATGAACTTAAATCATTATTCTGCAGCTGGAGTTTCGTCAGCAGTTGTTGCTTCGGCAGCTGGGGCTTCTGTAGCGGCTTCAGCGGCTTTCTTAGGCGCAGCTGGAGCTTTAGATCTACGTGTTTTCTTAGCAGGCTCAGCAGCGGCATTTACAGCATTACCGTAAATTTCGTTAAAGTCTACTAATTCAATCATTGCTTTTTCGGCATTGTCACCAGGACGAATACCTAATTTGATAATACGTGTGTATCCACCAGGACGAGTTGCAATTTTAGGCGCTACTACTGTAAATAATTCTTTAACAGCAGCTTTGTCGTTTAAATAAGCAAATACAATTCTGTGGTTATGACTGATCTCTTCTTTAGAAGCAGTTTTCTTAGTTTTAGTTGCCAATGGCTCGAAATAAGTTCTTAAAGCTTTTGCTTTAGCTAAAGTAGTTACTATACGCTTATGGGTAATTAACTGAGCAGCTAAATTGCTTAAAAGGGCTTCTCTGTGTGCCTTTTTACGGCCTAAATTGTTTTGTTTGTCTCCGTGACGCATGACTTTTATTTTTTTGCCTTACACCGTGTCAGGAATTGTAAGGTTTGAGCCCGAAAGCTCGGTTATAAATGATGATTTACAGTCGATTAAAGACTATTGTAAATCTAATTTGTCTAATCCTAATTTACCTAAATCCATTCCAAAGCTTAAACCTCTTTCGATTAAAACTTGTTCGATTTCAGATAAAGATTTTTGTCCAAAGTTTCTAAACTTCATTAGGTCTTCTTGCTCGTATTGAACTAGTTCACTTAAGCTGTTAATTTTAGCGGCTTTTAAACAGTTAAACGCACGTACAGAAAGATCTAAATCTTCTAATGGAGTTTTTAATACTTTTCTTAATTGTAATACTTGCTCATCCACTACATCTTCTTTCTTGTCTTCTTTGTTATCAAAAGTGATATTCTCATCAGTGATAATCATTAAGTGTTGAATTAAGATTCTAGAAGCTTGCTTAACAGCATCTTCTGGGTGGATGGTACCATCGGTAGCAACGTCTAAAATTAATTTTTCGTAATCAGTTCTTTGCTCCACACGATAGTTTTCCATTAAATACTTTACGTTTTTAATAGGTGTGTGAATAGAATCAATTGCGATATAACCAAATGGCATTTCCTTTAATTTATTTTCTTCGGCAGGAATATAGCCACGGCCTTTATTGATAGTTAATTCGATCTCTAATTTTGCAGAAGGATCCATAGTGCAGATAACTAACTCAGGATTCATTACTTGAAACTGAGAAGAAGCTTCACCAATATGACCAGCATTAAATTCGTTGCTGCCTTTGATAGATAAAGTAATTTTTTCTGAACTTACATCCTGATCGGCTTTACGCTTAAAACGAACTTGCTTTAAATTTAAGATCATTTCAGTTACATCTTCAGTAATACCTTTGATAGTAGCAAACTCGTGGTCTACTCCTTCAATTTTAATACCTACAATTGCAAAACCTTCTAAAGAGCTTAATAATACTCTTCTTAAAGCATTACCTAATGTTAAACCAAATCCTGGCTCTAATGGACGGAATTCGAATTGTCCTTCAAAGTCATTTGCTTTTTGTAAAACAATTTTATCAGGTTTTTGAAAACTTAATATAGCCATGTTATAGTTTTTTTGTTTGAATCTTCCTTGAGGAAGAAATGTTGTTAAGTACTACTATTTAGAATACAATTCGACAATTAATTGCTCCTTGATATTCTCTGGAACTGCTTCTCTCTCTGGCATGGTAATAAAAGTACCAGTATTGGTAGTTTCATTCCAATCTACCCAGCTAAACTTAGTGTTTCTAGCACGTTGTTTGCTAACGATAGCAGAGTTATGAGCACTCTTAGGACGGTAAGTAATAACATCCCCTGGCTTACATGTGTAAGAAGGAACATTAGTTACATCTCCGTTTACAGCGATATGCTTATGTGCTACCAACTGACGAGCTTCTGGACGACTAGCAGCCAATCCCATTCTGAAAATAGTATTGTCTAAACGAGACTCTAATAATTTAATTAAGTTTTCACCAGTAACACCTTTGATACGTGCTGCTTCTTCAAAAGTTTTACGGAATTGGCGCTCTAATACACCATATGTGTATTTTGCTTTTTGCTTTTCTCTTAACTGTAAAGCATACTCTCCTAATTGCTTACGCTTGCGTTGTGCACCGTGTTGACCTGGAGGGTTGCTGTTTTTACCCAACCATTTAGCGTTGCCTAAAATAGGTTCGCCGAAAATGCGGGAAATTTTGGTTTTGGGACCTGTGTAACGTGCCATAATATTTGTTTTTGATTTTTTGGTGACGGTAAAGCATCGATAAAAATCTAAAATGAATGCAATACCCGGTTTATAATAATGTTATTGTTATACTCTTCTTTGTTTTGGAGGACGACAGCCGTTATGAGGCATTGGAGTTACGTCGCGGATTGATGTTACTTCGATACCTGATTGTGATATAGAACGAATAGCTCCTTCACGACCAGAACCTGGACCTTTAACGAATACATCTACTCTTTTAACACCCGCATCTAAAGCAACTTTTGCTGCATCTGCTGCTGCCATTTGAGCTGCATATGGAGTGTTCTTTTTAGAACCTCTGAAGCCCATTTTACCAGCACTGCTCCAGCTAATTACTTGACCTGCTTTGTTGGTAAATGCGATAATTAAATTGTTGAAAGTTGCGCTGATGCGAACTTCACCTGCTGCGTCGATTTTAACGACTCTCTTTTTTGCAGCGGCTTTTGCACTGTTTTGTGCTTTTTGTGGTTTTGCCATTTTTTTTGAGGTATGCTCTTTATTTGTTTTGCAACAATTTAGGAGCGGTTATTTAAATCAGAATTCCGCCGAAGCGGAAACCTTATCAAATCTCCCCTGAAATTGTATTTCAGGATCCAATTCTGATATGGATTTTATATAGCAAAGGGTAAAACACTTTTTATGGTGCTTTACCCTTGGTTATTATTTCTTAGCTACTTTTTTCTTACCAGCAACTGTCTTACGCTTACCCTTACGAGTACGTGAGTTAGTTTTTGTACGTTGACCACGAACAGGTAAACCTTTTCTGTGACGTAAACCACGGTAACAAGCGATATCTAATAAACGCTTAATGCTCATAGAAACTTCACTACGTAAAGCACCTTCTACTTTGAATTCAGCATTAATGATATTACGAATTGCAGTTTGCTCTTCGTCATTCCACTCATTTACTTTTTTATCGTAACTGATGTTTGCTTTATCTAAAATATACTGAGCAGTTGAATGACCAATACCGAAAATGTATTGTAATCCAATTTCTCCTCTTTTGTTTTTTGGTAAGTCTATACCGGCAATACGAGCCATATGCTAAAACTTGTTTTTAATTTACTTTTTTTGTTTTTTTTAAAACTTCAGCGACTACGCTGAAAGCCTTACTATCCTTGTCTTTGCTTAAAGCGAGGATTCTTTTTGTTGATTACGTATAATTTTCCTTTACGCTTCACGATCTTGCAATCGGCACTACGTTTTTTGATAGATGCTCTAACTTTCATCTTTTTGTTTTTAAAATATTATTCTTCTATTACTTATGTCTAAAAATAATTCTTCCCCTTGTTAAGTCATATGGACTCATCTCCACACCTACTTTATCACCTGGCAAGATTCTGATATAGTGCATTCGCATTTTACCAGATATCGTCGCTAAGATTTCGTGACCATTTTCAAGCTTAACTCTGAACATAGCGTTGCTCAGTGCTTCAATAATTACTCCATCTTGTTTAATCAGCGGTTGTTTTGACATACTTATTTTGGGGTTGCAAAGATATGGAAATGAATGGAATTATGAAAAATTCCCCGTGAAATCTTCTAAAAAGGCCAAAATAAAAGGGAAAGCATCGCTATCCCTTTTAAAAATATTGATAATCAATGAGTTACATATTACTACGCGCCTGGGTACAATGGTCTTGCAATTTCCCCTCTAAATGGCCAAGGTATAGCGCCAAAAATGAGTAGTAAGGCTATGATGTATAAAATAAGCGTCGTCTTGGCAGACCCTCCTTTTTTGTATTTAATATGCCCAATAGTGATTAAAGCTATAGCTAATAACATAGAGGTAATATGCTCTACCGCCCAAAAACGAGCTACTTTATCTTTCATTGCGGCTGCCATACCCATTGTTTTGATTAAACTAAGGCCAATGGGGCCAAAAATATACTGATATAAGCCCAAGACCAAAGTAGTATGCGCACTAATGAGCAACACTTTACTGGCTTTTAGAGCGTCTTTATTAAGTATTAAACGCGCTATAGCAAAAACTAAAGCAATTAAAACTACCCATCTTAATAGGTTATGTAAATGAAGTAAACCAGTGTTCATGAATAATTATTTGAGTTAATTAATGGTTGGAACTTCTAAAATAAGTTAATCTACCCAATCTGCCACAAACAAATTAGTATCTCTTGTTCCGCCATTATTTCGATTGGAAGAGAACATGATTTTTTTACCATCAGGGCTAAACATGGGGAAAGCATCAAATCCTTTATCACGACTAATTTTTTCGAGATGATTGCCTTCGAGGTCTATTAAATACATATTAAAAGGAAAGCCGTATTTATACTCATGATTGCTGCAAAAAATGATATGCTTACCATCGGGGGTAAAATTAGGTGCCCAATTAGCCTGCCCTAAATGTGTAATTTGTTTGGCATTGCTGCCATCGGCATTCGCAATAAATACCTCCATCTTAGTGGGCGCTACTAGTCCCTCTTTTAATAATGATTGATATTCTTCTACCTCCTCAGGTGTGGATGGACGTGATGCTCTCCAAACAATTTTGGTACCATCGGGACTAAACCAAGCACCTCCATCATAACCCAATGTATGGGTCACTTTTACTTCTTTACCTGTAGCTAATTCCATAACATATAAATCTAAGTCACCATCCTTATCGCTACAATAAATCATTTTTTTACCATCATAAGATAAAGTACCCTCAGCATCATACCCTTTTGAATGGGTTAATTGTTTAACCACATTTCCGTTGGTATCGGCCATGAAAATATCATAGGTATTGTACAAAGGCCAAATATATTTATTGCCATATTTAGCTCGGTCTACGGCTGGAGGGCAATCTTCAGCACCTTTAAAAGTAGAAGCAAATAAAATATGGGCGCCATCTTTAGTGAAATAAGAACAAGTAGTTCGGCCCTTTCCACCACTTATCGACTTATAGGTAAAAGGGGTTGAATTATTGTTGGGTACTAAACCCATGAAAATCTGATCACAGTTTAGTCCCTCTTTTGGATTCGTTCTTTGAAAGGTAATACGCTTGCTATCAAAACTCCAATAAGCTTCGGCGTTGTCGCCACTATTGGTTAACTGAATTACATTTTTAAAATGAGGCTCCCCTGCAAATAAGATGGAATCCTTTTGAGCAAATAGTGATACAGAACTCATCATTACCAAAACTAAAATGGATAATTTCTTCATAGCTTATTATTAATTAGGCACGAAAATACTTACAAAAATGCGAACCTAGGGCTGAGCAATGTCATTAAAATGTCAAAATTCTTATGATTTTTTTGCTAAGCGATAACAGTAATATCTAAAAAAGAAGGAACTTTGTAAAAATTAATACACATGGCTATCATCGCACCCTCTTTATTAGCTGCCGACTTTTTACATTTAGGTAAAGCTTGTGAGATGTTAAATGAAAGTGAAGCCGAGTGGTTTCATTTGGATGTAATGGATGGAAGCTTTGTTCCTAATATTAGTTATGGACTGCCTGTAATAGAGCAAATTAAAAAAACTACCACCAAAGTGATGGATGTTCATTTAATGATTGTGCATCCCGAAAAATATATTACAGATTTTAAAAAAGCAGGGGCTGATATATTAACTATACATTACGAAGCCTGCCCCCATTTACACAGTACCCTTCAACAAATAAAAGCACAGGGAATGAAGGCAGGCGTGGCTTTAAATCCACATACTTCTGTAGAGGTTTTAAAAGAAGTTATTAAAGATATTGATGTGGTTTGTGTAATGAGTGTAAACCCTGGTTTTGGAGGTCAAAAATTTATTGAACATACCTATGAAAAAGTAAAAGCCTTGGCCATTTTAATTAAAAATGTAGGGGCTAGTACTTTAATTGAAATAGATGGTGGTGTAACCGAACACAATGCTGCCGCCTTAGTAAATGCCGGGGCTCATGTTTTAGTAGCAGGCACCACTGTTTTTAAAGCTAGTGACCCCAAAGCAATGATTAGTCTTTTAAGAAAAGCTTAGTACCCATCTTTCTATAAAATACTAAAATGAACAGAATATTATCATTTTAGTAATCCACATTTGTGCGTATTTAATATTTGCTTTTTACCTTTTGGTATTTTAAATTGTGTGAGGTTGATTTACATACTACCCTAACCCTTTAAATCTAATCCATTGACAGAAACGATCATCAATTTAGATACCGTAAATCCCATTGAGTTTTTCGGTGTCAACAACTCCAAATTTGATATCTTAAAAAAGAAGTTCCCACTTTTAAAAATTTTATCCCGAGGCACCCAAATAAAACTAAGCGGTGCACCAGAACAAATCGAACTCGCTAAAGAAAAAATTGATCTTATTCTCCAATACATGGAGCGAAATGGTCATCTTTCCGAAAATTACTTTGAGCAAATATTAGGGGGCGATGATGCCGAAGTGATAGACAATTTTGTTGACAAAAATCCAAATGAAGTTTTAGTATTTGGCCCCAATGGCAAAACAGTTCGTGCCAGAACTGCTAACCAGAAAAAAATGGTTACCGCCGCCGATAAAAATGATATTGTTTTTGCTATTGGACCCGCAGGAACTGGTAAAACATACACCGCTGTTGCTTTAGCAGTTAGAGCATTAAAAAATAAAGTAGTAAAGAAAATAATTTTGACACGTCCTGCCGTTGAAGCTGGCGAAAGCTTAGGTTTTTTACCAGGCGATTTAAAAGAAAAAATTGATCCTTACTTACGTCCATTATATGACGCCCTAGATGATATGATCCCCGCCGACAAATTGGGATATTATATGTCTACTCGCACCATTGAAATTGCGCCTCTTGCTTACATGCGTGGACGTACTTTAGACAATGCCTTTATTATTTTAGATGAATCCCAAAACGCCAACGATTTACAAATTAAAATGTTTTTAACTCGAATTGGCTCTAATGCAAAAGCCATTATCACGGGCGACCCCACCCAGGTTGATTTACCCCGTAATCAAAGAAGTGGGCTCGAAAAAGCAGTACGCATTTTACAAAATATTGAAGGTATTGCCCATATCGAATTAGATGAAGAAGATGTGGTGCGTCATAAATTAGTAAAAGCTATTATTAAAGCTTACGATAAAGAAAGAGAAAACGAAACCGAGAACTCTTATCATCGTTAAATTTCAATTATTACAGGCTCATAGCCCTCTAGTTTTAGAGGGCTATTTTTTTAGAGTATCCGCTAAAAAAATCTTAATTTTATAGCTATGGCCGGACAAAACTTGCAACAATTTACCATCGGCGTCGAAGAAGAGTATATGGTACTCGACCCTTCTACGAAGGAACTCAAAAGCCATCAGCAGGCTATTGTAAATGAAGGCCAAAAAAAGTTTAAGGACAAGATAAAAGCGGAGATGCACCAAGCGGTGGTGGAAGTAGGCACCGATATTTGTAAAAATGTGGATGAGGCCTTTAATGAAATTCAAACTTTAAGAACAGGGGTTTCAGAAATTGCTAAAGGTTTAGGTTTTAGTATTGGCGCTTCCGGTACCCATCCTTTTAGTTTATGGGAACAGCAACTCATTTCCACAAGCACTCGTTACCAGGAATTATTAAATGAATTACAGCAAGCAGCTCGTAGTAATTTAATTTTCGGACTGCATGTGCATGTAGGTATGGAAGATCGAAAAATGGCTATTCATATTGCTAATACAGCTCGTTATTTTTTGCCACATATTTATGCATTAAGCACTAATTCTCCTTTTTGGGAAACGCGTAATACAGGTTATAAATCCTACCGCTCAAAAGTGTTTGATAAATTTCCAAGGACAGGTATTCCCGATTATTTTGAGAGTATCGAAGCCTATGACAATTTTATACAGCTATTAATAAAAACAAATTGCATTGATAATGGTAAAAAAATTTGGTGGGATTTACGCGTACATCCTGTATTTAATACCATTGAGTTTCGTATTTGTGATGTACCCATGACCATTCAAGAAACGATTACCATTACGGCCCTTTTCCAAGCCATCTGTGCCAAAATATATACCCTTAGACGTCAAAATATAAATTTCATTAATTATCAACGTGCGCTTATTAATGAAAATAAATGGAGGGCCAGTAGATATGGTATTGAAGGTAAATTAATTGACTTTGGAAAAGAAAAAGAAGTACCTGTTAAAGATTTAGTAAATGAATTATTAGAATTTGTAGACGGCGTGGTGGATGAATTAGGTAGTCGCTCTCATATCGAAAAAGTACACCAAATATTTGAACAAGGAACTGGTGCCGATCGTCAATTAAAAGTGTTTAAAGAAACAGGCTCTTTGGTAGAAGTGGTAAAAAATATCGAAAGCGAGTTTTTAAAAGTATAAGCAATTTATAAAAGCTTATTTTTCTCCTACATTGTAATCAAACAAAGTGGCTGTAAACAAACCACGCTCTCTTTTTTTAAGAATTATATCCCAATTGCCTTTATAACGTAATACTTTGGGCACTAACTGTCCATTAAAATAAGTCATCTCTACCTCCATTTGTACATTAAAATCGTATAACCCTGCACGGTAGGATAAAGAATAGTTGCGGCCTAATACCTCGAGGGTTTTAGGATTAAACCAGGTGATCATCTGATCCACCACCACTTGAGATTTATCTAAAAAATTTAGGGTTTCTTTGGGTTGAATATCAAAAACATAAGCCATCATCCCGTGGTAATCAGTGTAGTCTAATTTATAGTCATATAATTCATGCGCTGTTTCATCGTATAAATCGAGCTTGTCGCCAATAAAGGGTATTCCTGCAATTCTTTTCCCAGGATTAAAAAAAAGCATCTTTAACTGCTCTTTAGCTTTTTCAATACCTGAACCAGTAATTTCTCTTTTCTTACCTTTTACAATATTGGTTTCTCCACAAATGGTTCCTTTTGTAAAAAATAAGCTGGCGTACAAAGAGGGGGTGATATAATTATAGGATCCATCTGCTTTTCTTAAATCCCCTGTAATTTTTTCCTCAAGTACCTCCATGGTTCTACAAGCTCCAATATGATTTTGTTTGGACTTACTGTTTAAAGATGCTTGCATGACGCCATTTTTGTCCTTCATTTCGATATGATTGTAGGAGCTATACCCAATGGTGCGCAGTGTTTTAAATGCCTTGTAAAAACTCGTGTCTTCTTTAATTTTTTTTAGCACTTCCTTATAATCAAAATGATTGCGGACCACAGCCTCTGTCAGCGTATACTTTTCACCATTCTCTATGATAGCAGTATCCTGCGCTTGTATAGCTGGATGAATGGCTAAGCAAAATAATGCCGCAATAAAACCCTTATATGATTTTAAATTACTCATTATTTGAGTTGAATCATTTTATAATCTACCCTCACTTTGCCTTTATGAATATCATTTAATTTACCCTGCAACATTTTACGACGAAGTGGCTTAATGTAATCAATAAATAACTTGCCTTCGATATGATCGTATTCATGTAAAATAACACGAGCTGTCATGCCAGAAAATGTTTGTGTATGTTCCTTAAAATTTTCATCCATATAAGATAAGGTTACTGTTTGTGGACGCATTACATCTTCTCTAATTTTAGGAATACTTAAACAACCTTCATTGTACACCCAATCAGTGCCCTCAGTAGCAAGCACTTTTGCATTAATAAATACTTTTTTAATACCTGGGGCATCTGGATATTTTTCATCCTCGGGCTCGGCATTGGCAAAAATTTGTGCACTATCCACTACAAATAATCGAATGTTTTTATTGATCTGTGGCGCGGCCAATCCTACCCCATTACTTTCATACATAGTTTCCCACATGTCAGCAATTAAAGTACTCAATTCGGCATAATCTGCCTTAATAGGTTCACTTACTTTTCTTAATATAGCTGCTCCATAAGCAACGATAGGTAAAATCATACTTCTACTTTATAATAGGCACAAAGGTACAAAATAAATAGGCTTTATAAGACGGGCTTAGGAACGATGGCTTAAATACTCCTGTAATAGAATGGTGGCTGCAATTTGATCCACATTTTTTTTGTCCTGACGATCCTTTTTTTTCATGCCCATCTCCACCATGGCTCTTACGGCATTTTTTGAACTAAAGCGTTCATCGACTGTTTGAATAGGAATTTGAGGGAATTTTTTGGCAAGCTCTTCAATGGCTTTTTTTACCAAGGGAGTGGCATGTGTTGGTGTATCATCTAAATTTAAAGGCTCGCCTATTAAAATAAGTTCTACTGGCTCTTTGGCAAAATAGGCGGCCAAATAGGTATATAATTCTTTAGTAGCCACCGTGGTTAAAGCAGTGGCAATAATTTGTAATGGATCGGTTACCGCCAATCCACATCTTTTACCTCCATAATCGATACAAATTATTCTAGCCACTATATTAATTTTAGAAGTAAAGAGCTAATTACAAATACACTAAAAACTATACTGGCTATTCCATTGGCTGTCATAAAAGCAATATTTACTTTACTTAAATCATGGGGCTTTACGATACTATGTTGATATAATAACATGCCTATAAATACTGCCATACCCCCCAGATAAATAAAATTAAAATCACCCATAAAATAAGCCGCTATAATAAAAGCAGCCGAAAAAACATGCAGCACTCTAGCCATTGTTAAGGCTTTTTGCAAACCCCAATAGGAAGGAATGGAATATAATGATTGTGAATTATCAAAATCAATATCCTGCAAAGCATAAATAACATCAAACCCACTCACCCAAAAAATAACAGCGAATGAAAAAAGCAAAGGCAAAAGGGCAAAACTACCTGTAACTGCTAAATAAGCGCCAATGGGAGCTAAGGATAAACCTACCCCCAACACTAAATGACATAAATAAGTGAACCTTTTGGTATAACTATAAAATAAAATGACCCCTAATGCAACTGGTGATAAATAAAAACAAATGGGGTTAATAAAGTAAGTAGCTATTATAAAGACTATTGCATTAATGATTATAAATACCAAGGCTTTTTCGGCCTTGATAATACCCGCTGGTATTTCTCTGATAGCGGTTCTTGGATTTAACTTATCAAAATGACGATCTAGGTATCTATTAAATGCCATGGCGGTTGATCTTGCGCTCACCATACAAATTAAAACAAGCACCAATTGTAAAACAAGATGTTCATTGGGGATATGTAAATCGGCCTGATGTTTTACACCCAACATAAAACCAATTAAAGCAAAAGGCATCGCAAAAATGGTATGCGAAAATTTAACCAAACTCAAATAATTTTTTACTGCCGACATATTTTAATTTCTTTCTTTTACAAATGTATCCACCTTTTATTTTAAAACTCCTATCTTACAAATTCCCAAAGTACTATGGCTGCTGCCACCGAAATATTTAAAGAATGTTTCATACCCCATTGAGGAATTTCTATGACTCCATCACATTGTTTAATTACCTCCTGATCTACTCCATCTACCTCATTCCCAAAAACAAAAGCCATGGGCTCTTCGCAAACATGAGGGACTATTTTTTTAAAATCAGCCAAAGAAATACTGCCTTCGGTTTGCTCTATAGCATACACTTTAAAACCTCTTTCTTTAAGTTCATTAATGGCTTCAGTAGTTTGTTCGTAATACCCCCAATGAACGGTCTCTGTAGCCCCTAATGCCGTTTTATGAATATCTCGATGTGGAGGTTGAGGCGTAAACCCACACAAACATATTCCATCAATTAAAAAGCCATCGGAGGTTCTAAAAACACTCCCTACATTATGCATACTTCTAATATTGTCCATTACCAGCACAATTGGCCTTTTATTGGCCATCTTAAAGTCGGCTATCGACTTTCTCCCCAATTCATCCATGGACAGTTTTCGCATATGCAAAACTACGCTTTTTGAATATTAAAAAATTTATGTAGGTTTGTCGACCATGGCAAAATCAAGCGCAGATACTCCTCTAATGCAGCAACATAGGGCTATTAAACAAAAATATCCAGATGCTATTTTATTATTTAGAGTAGGTGATTTTTATGAGACTTTTGGCGAAGATGCGATTATCGCTTCTAAGGTTTTAGGCATAACCCTCACGAAGAGAAATAATGGAGCCGCCTCTAGTAGTGAGTTAGCTGGCTTCCCTCATCATTCTTTAGATACCTATTTACATAAATTAGTAAAAGCAGGGCATCGTGTTGCCATTTGTGATCAGTTAGAAGATCCAAAATCGGTAAAAGGGATTGTGAAAAGAGGCGTTACAGATATGCTCACTCCAGGTATTGCCACCAACGATAAATTATTAGAACATAAGAATAATAATTTTTTAGCTGCTTTATATGTTGAAAAAGACAAAGGTGGCATTGCCTTTTTGGATATAACTACCGGTGAATTTTTTATTGCAGAAGGGAATACAGAATATTTAGATAAATTATTACAAAGCTTACAACCTGCCGAAATTTTATTTCCTAAAAACTTTCAGCAGCCTTTTAAAGAAACCTTTGGCACCAGCTTTTATACTTACGCTTTGGATAGTTGGGTTTTTGACCTAGCTTTTGCCACTGATTTATTATTTAAACAATTTCAAACAAGCTCTTTAAAAGGTTTTGGCATTGAAGCACAAACCTTGGGTATTATTGCAGCTGGCGCCATCTTGCACTACCTAAAACAAACAGAACATCCCCATTTAAATCATATTCATAAAATTAGCCGTATCGAAAGAAACGATATTTTATGGATGGATAAGTTTACAATTCGAAATCTAGAACTCATAGGCAATGGAGCAGATCGTAAAGGATTAATCGATATTATGGATGCCACTAAGAGCCCCATGGGAGCACGCTTGCTTAAACGATGGTTAATTTTTCCTTTACAATCTATAGCAGCAATAAATAACCGATTAAACGCAGTAGAAAGTTTTTTAAAGCAAACGAACGTCTCGGAACAATTATCTACTCTTATAGAAAACTGTGGCGATATAGAAAGATTGGTGAGTAAATTATCGACCCGTAAAATTCAACCAAGAGAACTCATTCAATTAGCCGCTTCCATTAGTGCTGCACAAGAAATAAAATCCATTACACAAAAAATGGATAATGCCTACTTACAAAAAATAAGTGCTGAATTAGAATTGTGTGATACTGCAAAACAATCTATATCTAGTACCCTACTCGATCAACCCCCTGCCACAACCGTAAAAGGTGGATTTATTAGAGAAGGTGTTTCCACCGAATTAGATGAACTAAGAAATATTTCGAGTGGTGGAAAAGAGTTTTTAACACAAATACAAAATAAGGAAGCCGAAACTACTGGTATTAGTTCTCTTAAAATTGGCTTTAACAATGTATATGGTTATTATTTAGAAGTTACTCATGTACACAAAAATAAAGTACCTGCCGATTGGATTCGTAAACAAACACTTACCACTGCAGAGCGCTATATTACCCCTGAACTAAAAATTTACGAAGAGAAAATATTAGGTGCTGAAGATAAAATTTTAGCCCTCGAATCCGAGCTCTATCAAAATTTGTTGGACAGTGTTATTGCACAAATGAATGCGCTTCAAAAAAATGGGCAATTAATTGCAGTACTAGACTGTTTATTATGTTTTGCTAGTATTGCTAAAACCAATAAATATTGCAAGCCAACACTTAGTGAGGAGTTGATTTTATCCATTAACGACGCAAGACATCCTGTTATTGAGCAAAGCTTACCTATCGATACCCCTTATATTGCGAACGATGTTTTATTAGATCCTAATAGCCAACAAATTATTATTCTCACCGGACCTAATATGAGTGGAAAGAGCGCTGTACTAAGACAAACGGCTTTAATTACTTTAATGGCGCATATGGGATCTTATGTACCTGCCTCAGCAGCCACCATCCCACTCACCGACAAAATTTTTACCCGTGTGGGGGCCAATGATAATTTAAATGCAGGTGAATCTACTTTTATGGTGGAGATGATTGAGACTGCAAGCATTTTAAATAATATTAGTGAGCGGTCTTTAATTTTATTAGATGAAATTGGAAGAGGGACTTCTACATACGACGGCATTTCAATAGCTTGGAGTATTGTAGAATATTTATTCAATGCCAAAGAAAAACCTAAAACTTTATTTGCTACCCATTATCATGAACTTAATGATTTGGAAGCGCAACTTAATACGGTTCATAATTACCATGTAAGTCATAAGGAAGTGGGTAATAAAATAATTTTCTTGCGTAAACTTACAAAAGGTGGAAGCACCCATAGCTTTGGTATTCATGTAGCTAAAATGGCGGGCATGCCAGGTAATTTAGTAGATCGTGCGAATAGTATTTTAAAAGAAATGGAACTTAAAAATAAAGGTGCTGAAAATTTAGCTACGCCAACTGAACAAAGTATCGAATCCAAATTCCAGTTGTCTATATTTGATGCGCACACCGAAACCTTTGAATCACTTCGCCAAGAATTAGCCGATTTAGATATAAATAATTTAACACCTGTTGAGGCTTTAATGAAACTACAAGCCATTAAGCAAAAGTTAAACTAATAAAAAAGCCTCTTGTTTATAGAGACTTTTTTATTTTTCATTAAGCAAAATATTTTTGTAAATAGTCGTGTATCTTTTTTTGTAAGCCTGCACTTACAGGAACTAATGGCAATCGGAATTCATTTTCAATCACTCCTTGTTCAAATAAATAGGCTTTAATTCCTGAGGGATTGTTTTCCTCGTACATATAAGAGTAACCCTCTACCATTAAATCATTTAAACGCTTAGCCATGCTAAAATCTCCAGCCATACAATAACGAATCATATCGCTAAAAGGTTTAGGAAAAGCATTAGCAGCCACACTTATCACCCCATCCATACCACAAGCAATTTGAGCCATCACAATTTCATCATCCCCACTCACTACTAAAAAATCTTTAGGGCGATCTCTTAAAATTTCGATAGTTTGTGCCATCTCTGGACCAGCTTCTTTAATGCCAGCAATATTAGGATGTGCCGATAAACGAATAGTAGTAGCAGCACTCATGTTTCGACCAGTACGACCAGGCACATTGTATAATAGAATGGGCTTAGGAGCCGCATCTGCAATTGCCATATAGTGTTGGAACAAACCTTCTTGAGAGGGTTTATTATAGTAAGGAGTAACACTTAAAATGGCTACTACTTTTGATAAATCAAATTTGCTAAAAGATTTAATTACTTCGGCAGTATTATTACCACCTATTCCAATTACAACAGGCACTCTCCCTGCCACTTTATTAACAGTACAATTAAAAACTTCTACTTTTTCTTCGGCAGATAATACTACCGATTCTCCTGTAGTACCAAGTGTAACAACATAATCAACACCGCCTTGAATTTGAAGATCAATTAAATTTTCGAGGGCAGCAAAGTCGATCGACTTATCTTTTTTGAAAGGTGTTACTAAGGCAACACCTGTTCCTTTTAGGGTTTCTCTTAACATGTGGTTAAAGATAATTAAATTATATTATGCTTCTTCCCAGAAGCCCATTTTACTGTATTTTTCAATTCTGTTTTCTACTCTTTGTGCTGGCGCTATGTCTTTTATTTCTTTTAATGCACCGATGATTTTTTCTTTTAAAATAGCTGCCGCTTGATCATAATCCCAATGGGCACCACCATAAGGTTCTGGTACAATTTCATCTATCAAACCAAACCCTTTCATATCATTAGCAGTTAATTTTAATTGCTCGGCTGCTAATTCTTTTTTATCCCAGCTTCTCCATAAAATGGAACTACAACTTTCTGGAGAGATAACCGTGTACCAAGTGTTTTCCATCATCAGGGTTTTGTCGCCCACTCCTATACCTAATGCACCCCCACTTGCCCCTTCCCCTATGATACAAATAACAATAGGTACTTGTAAACGTACCATCTCATATATATTACGGGCAATAGCTTCTCCTTGACCCCTTTCTTCCGCTTCTAAGCCTGGAAAGGCTCCTGGGGTATCAATTAAACAAACTACTGGTTTATTAAATTTTTCGGCAAGTTTCATAAGTCTTAGGGCTTTTCGGTACCCTTCTGGATTGGCCATTCCAAAATTTCTCAATTGGCGCGCTTTAGTATTGCTCCCTTTTTGTTGTCCAATCATCATCACCGTTTGACCATCTAATTCGGTAAAACCACCCACCATAGCTTTATCATCTTTTACATTTCTATCCCCATGTAATTCCACGAATTTATCGCACATTAAATGGATATATTTTAAAGTGTAGGGGCGATCCGGATGACGGCTTAATTGTACTCTCTGCCAAGGTGTAAGGTGCTCTGTAAGCGCCTTTCGCTTATCTACAATAGATTGCTCTAATTGCTTGATAGTGGCTGATAGATCTATTTTAGGATTTTTTTCGGCTAATTTTTTGGTAGCATCAATTTGCTCATACAACTCTTTAATTGGTTGTTCAAATTCCAAAAACTGTCGGTTAGGGTACTCTGGCATAAGCGTATATTGGGCTGTAAAAATAATACAACCTTTTTTAATAAAAGATTTGTTTAAAAAACTTCTTTCCCCTTATCTTTGCAACCCGTAAACGGAAAACCGCTTGCGGAGGTTTGGATCGGTAGTTCAGTTGGTTAGAATGCCGCCCTGTCACGGCGGAGGTCGCGGGTTCGAGTCCCGTCCGGTCCGCAAAAGCCCTTAACAATCAATGAGTTAGGGGCTTTTTTGTGTCCGTTACACTGTGGTTACACACTTTTAATTCAAAAGGCTACTTATTGATATAAAAAGAGGCACTTATTACTAAGCGCCTCTTTTACGTAT
This sequence comes from Bacteroidota bacterium, assembly GCA_947452905.1. Lineage (GTDB taxonomy): Bacteria > Bacteroidota > Bacteroidia > Chitinophagales > Chitinophagaceae > Sediminibacterium. Next base: position 586,250 of record CANGEP010000001.1, read on the forward strand.
TTA
>CANGEP010000002.1 GCA_947452905.1 Bacteroidota bacterium
CATCTAAAGCTGCGTTAGCTGATGTTTTTGGTAAATCTGCGCTGTCCGCGATGTGTGCGATTAATTCTGCTTTGTTCATAGATGTGTTTTTTATAGTTTTAAACGATAGAACAAATTTATTAGGTTTTATGAAACGAAAAAATATTTTGCTATTTATTTTTGTTTTTATTTTTCCACCAAAACCCTTAAATAGTAAGGTTTTGGAGGAAATATAGCCCTAATTGATTTAGATCCTACTTTTATAAAAATGCATCAAACCCTTGATAATAAAGGGTTTCAAGATAAAAATTGCTGAAAACTAAGCCAGTTAAGGGTTTGACAAGAATAATCTATCCACAATCAATTCACAATTTGCATATTTGTAATAAAGTGGAAACATTGATTTCCCCAGCTAGATTGCAATTCCTCCATAAGCAGGGCGCTGTGCTCCAAATCATACTGGGCAAGTTTATCCGCGGATTGGGTAAATAGTTGAAGGGTATATGTAGGTGCCTGATCCTCGCTTATTTGTAATTGATAAAAAGGCGTATCTAAAAAACAGTTGGTGCTTTTTAGGAGTGGGATAAATTTATTTTTCATCCACTCTACCCACTGCAATTCTACTTCGGGATTAATCTGAAAACTTATATTTTGCACTTGCATGAGGGAAAGTTTTGAAATTATTTTTTTAGTGTTACTACGATAGGGCAATGATCACTGTGTTTTACCAAAGGTAGAATGGTCGCGTCTTGTATACGATTTAATAAACTAGTAGTGGTACATAAATAATCTATTCTCCAACCTTTATTTTGTAATCTTACACTTGGGAAACGTTGACTCCACCATGAATATGCACCTAGGGTAGTTGGGTTTTTAATTCTAAAACTATCCACCCAATCTTTGGCTAGTAATTGATCCATCCATAGTCTTTCTTCTGGTAAAAAACCGGATGATTTTTTATTTCCCTTGGGGTCGTGAATATCAATTTCAGTATGTGCAATATTGTAGTCACCTGCAACAATTATTTCTGTTCTTTCTTTTTTTAATTCTTTCAAATAAGCGTTAAACTCATCTAGCCATTGATACTTATAAGTTTGTCTTTCCTCTCCACTGGTGCCAGAAGGAAAATATGCATTAACGATACTTAGTTCTCCAAAATCTACTCTAATTACTCTCCCTTCTGCATCACTCATTTCATATCCACTCCCCTTAACTACTTTATCAGGTTTCATTTTAGAAAAAACAGCTACACCACTGTATCCTTTTTTTTGGGCAGCAAACCAGCTTACATGATATCCCATAGAGGTAAATATAGAAAGGTCAATATCATTTTCGGTTGCTTTGGTTTCTTGCACACATAAAATATCTACTGGATATTCGGTTAACCATTCGATGAGTCCTTTTTTTAAAGCGGCTCTAATACCGTTTACATTATAAGATACAATGTTCATATTTACTTTTAATTCGGAGTCTGGAATATTTCACTAAAAGACATCATTAACAAAAAGTCTTTAATTTTTTCATTTGCTTCTTTATCCACCACCACCATCTGGGTGGGTTTGTTTTTTCCAGCTACAATAAGTGCTAATTTTTGATTTATAAAGATTGTCTTGATGGTATTGTTGGCACTTAATTTAATGGAGAAAGGAGTGTTATAGATTTTACCATCTATCGATTTTACATGTACAATAGGATATTTGTTTTTAATGGCTTTGTCCGTTAAAGTATACTGCTTTGTGCTATCATAACCATTGTATATTACTTCTCCGAAGTAATATTTGTCTTTTTCCATCACTAAATCCTTAACCATAAAATACCCAATACTATCTTTCTCATTAAATATTTTATGTACACTGTCGGGTAAAAAAACCAATGCCAATTGATTAATCCCACCAGGGATTTCGGAATTAAACTCCAAAAATCCTTCAAGTGTGTAATCGAAATTATTTTTTACATCTCTTAGGCTTTGGATTACTTGATAATACTCGTTATTAAAATAATTGACCCTTGTTTTTTTAATGAGTCCAACCATGTTTTTATAAGGGTAGTTGGGAGATTTATCTTTAAGGTTAAGCTTATTGAGTATTGCAGATGGGGTTCTTAAAATATGAATTCCTGTACCATTTGTATAACTAACAAAATTTTTGTTAGTGTCAATGATAGTTCGGGGTTGATTATGGACATAAGGCATCCAATAATTATCGGTGGTATAGACACTGGGAAGCTTAGCCTCCATAAATTCCATTTCATTGGCTTCTGGCGACAACATACTCAGCGCCTTGCTTACTGCATTGTATATATGGTAGGGAGTGCTTGCCGAAGCCTGATTTATATAACCAATACCTAAACTATTTATGGGTGTTAAACCCAGTAATATTGTTTTTTGTAAAATCCTTTCTTGTTTTTGGTTAAAAATACTTGTAGCAATAACCCAAAAACTATGAATACTGTCTTTTTTAGTTTCTGGAATTTCTACCAGATTATTTTTATAAATAAAATCAGGGTCCATTTCATATAACTCCACATAGGCATGATAATCGAAATTTCTAGTAGCCAACCAATTGATATTTATTTTACCTAGTTGTATTTGTTTACTTAATCGTATCGCTTTTGTAGTAATACTAGTATCTCTACTTAATCCTAATTTTAAAAAAAGACCTGAATCGAGTGCATCCAATAAGGGCTGAATATTAGTAGGAAGCTGCCAATAAGTGGCAGAAGGATTGATGGAAGAAAAAACTTGAATTTGCTCTAAGGCAATTTTTTCCTGTCCCCAACTAGGTAGGTGCATTACATAAAAACCAATAAAAAATAAAGCCCTGAATAGGTATTTCATAGGGTAATTAAACAATTCAAATTTAGTTATTTTAACGTACACTACTTCTATAATTATCTTAACTTCATCAAGAAGATTTAATCCAGCTCCAATATGTTAGCGCCCACCCCAAAAGAAAATTTGCGACGAATTATACCCGCTAGTAAAAAAAGCTTTCACTTAGAAGGCCCTAAGCCACGTATCAATGAATTGTTTTTTGCTTTTGAAATTTTTATTCAGTTCATAAAAGGCTTCAGAACTTTGCATTTTATAGGGCCCTGCATTACTGTATTTGGCTCGGCTCGTTTTAAAACCGACCATCCTTATTATAAAAAAAGCGAAGAAGTGGGTAGGCGTATTGCCGAATTAGGCTTTACCACCATGACAGGTGGGGGCCCTGGAGTAATGGAAGCTGCAAATAAAGGGGCTTTTGAAGCAGGAGGAAAATCGGTGGGTTGTAATATTAAACTACCTTTTGAGCAAGAGCCCAACCCTTATACGAATATATCCATCACCTTTAATTACTTTTTTATTCGAAAAGTATTGATGGTGAAATATTCTTATGCATTCATTATTATGCCTGGAGGTTTTGGAACTTTAGATGAATTTTTTGAAACCCTTACTTTAGCACAAACTAAAGTCATCAATGATTTTCCTATTGTTGTAATGGGCCGACAATACTACCAACCTTTTCATCATTGGATAGAGCATATGATTCAAGAAGGGACCATCTCTGAGGAGGATAAAAAATTCATGCTATTTACAGATAGTGCAGAGGAAGCCATGGAACATATCAGTAAATATGTCAGAAGCAAGTATACTGTTAAGCCACGTAAACGTTTATGGTGGTTATTTGAAAAAGTTTAACCTTATTCAATTACCGGTTGCAGCCATCTTGTAATATACTCCATGGTTTGCTTTTTACGTTTCGCGTAATCCACTACTTGATCTTGTGCAATTTTTCCTAAGCCAAAATATTGTGATTGAGGATTGGCAAAATACCATCCACATACACTAGAAGCTGGATACATTGCTAAGCTTTCAGTTAGGGTAATGCCTGTATGTTTCTCGGCATCTAATAAACTAAATAAAGTATATTTTTCGGTATGATCTGGACAAGCAGGATAACCAGGTGCAGGTCGAATCCCTTCATAACTTTCTTTAATTAATTCTTCGTTTTGTAATTGCTCGTCCTTGGCATAACCCCAATATTCTTTTCTTGTTTTGGCATGTAAGTATTCAGCAAATGCTTCTGCTAATCGATCGGCTAATGCCTGCAAAATAATTTTATTATAATCGTCGTGTGCTGCTTCAAATGCTTTGATATGTTTTTCGATTCCGTGAATCGTAACTGCAAAAGCGCCAAGGTAGTCTTCTTTATTTTCGGAAGCTGGGCAAATAAAATCGGCTAATGAGTAATTGGGTTGCCCTGCCGCCTTTATGGCTTGTTGACGTAAAAAGTGAAGTTCAGTTTTTGCCTCTCCGTTACTTACAATCACATCATCACCCTGCGCGTTAGCTGGCCAAAATCCTAAAGCACCTTTCGCAGTTAACCATTTTTCTCGGATGATTGTTTGCAATAGTTCTTGTGCATCGGCGTATAATTTACTAGCTACTTCACCTACTTTTTCATCTTTTAAAATAGCAGGAAATGGTCCATGTAATTCCCAAGCAATAAAGAAAGGTTTCCAATCGATATAATCTACTAAAATTGATAAGTCATTAATCTCAATGGCTTTATTACCAGTGAAGCTTGGTTTTGGAGCAGAAAAATTGGTCCAGTCAATGGCCACTTTATTGTTTAAAGCATTTACATAAGGCAAGCTTTGTTTTACGGTACGCTTATTGTCAAAATCAGATTTTAAACCTATGTATTCTTTCTCGAGTGAACCTAGGAAAGCTACTTTTTGATCTTTATTTAATAAGGAACCAGCCACTGTCACACTACGAGAAGCATCTAGTACATGTATTACTCCATTTTCATATTCTGGTGCAATTTTAACAGCAGTATGCATTCTTGAAGTAGTAGCACCGCCAATCATTAAAGGAATTTTCATTCCTCTTCGTTTCATTTCTTTGGCTATATGAACCATCTCGTCTAAAGAAGGGGTAATTAAACCACTGAGTCCTATAATATCCACCTGATGTTTTTCGGCTTCTGCTAAAATTTTATCAGCAGGCACCATTACACCAATATCAATAATTTCATATCCATTACAACCTAATACTACGCCCACAATATTTTTACCAATATCATGCACGTCGCCTTTTACAGTGGCTAATAATATTTTAGCGGGTCCTTTGGTTTCTCCGTTCGGACTAGTAGAAGCTAATTTGATTCTTTCTTTTTCGGCTTCAATAAAGGGTGTAAGCACTGCCACGCTTTTTTTCATTACACGAGCACTTTTTACTACCTGTGGTAGAAACATTTTACCTGCACCAAATAAATCACCTACCTGGTTCATGCCCGCCATTAAAGGACCTTCGATAACTTCTAAGGGGGCACTATATTGAAGTCTTGCTTCTTCAGTATCTGCTTCGATAAAGTCGGTAATACCATTAATTAATGAATGCGCTAAACGTTTTTCAACAGTGTCATTTCGCCAAGCCAATTTTAATTTATTGGCTTCTTCAGAAGATTGCCCAGCATTTTCGCCACTCGCTTTTATTTGGTCTGCATATTGTATAAGGGCTTCTGTGGCTTGGTTATTATCATTGTTTTTATTTAAGATAACATCCTCACATAAATTTCTAAGTACAGGATCAATTTCGTCATACAATGCCAATTGACCTGCGTTTACAATACCCATATCCATACCAGCTTTGATGGCATGGAACAAGAATACAGCGTGTATAGCTTCACGAACAGCTTCATTGCCTCTAAATGAAAACGATACATTAGATACACCACCACTTACTTTAGCTAAAGGCATTTTTTGTTTAATAACCCTTGTGGCTTCAATAAAGTCTACGGCATAATTATTGTGCTCTTCGATACCAGTAGCGACTGCGAAAATATTAGGATCAAAAATGATGTCTTGTGGATTAAAGCCCACTTGTTCAACTAATATTTTATAGGCGCGTTCACAAATTTCAATTTTTCTATCTTTGGTATCTGCTTGTCCCACTTCGTCAAATGCCATCACGATTACTGCTGCACCATAGGCTTTACAGATATGTGCTTGTTCGATAAATTTAGCTTCTCCTTCTTTCATGGAGATAGAGTTAACGATACACTTACCTTGCACACACTTTAAACCCGCTTCAATAATTTCAAATTTAGAACTATCAATCATGATAGGGATACGAGCAATATCGGGTTCACTTTGTAATAAATTTAAATAAGTAGTCATTGCTTTAACACCTTCTAATAAGGCATCATCCATATTTATATCAATGATTTGCGCTCCGCTTTCTACTTGTTGTCTAGCAACAGATAATGCCTCCTCATATTTATTTTCTCGAATGAGTCGTGCAAATTTTTTGGAACCTGTTACATTGGTTCTTTCTCCTACGTTTACAAAATTAGTTTCAGGACGAACCACTAGTGGCTCCAATCCTGCTAATCTTAAATATGGTTTTATATGTATCGTTTGTTCACTCATGGTATTAAATAGTTGCGTCTTGTATAGGTAAAGTTCTTGGGCTAATGCTTCTTACATTATCCGCCATATGTTTGATATGATCCGGAGTGGTGCCACAGCATCCTCCTACAATATTTACAAATTTATTTTGTGCCCACTCTTCAATAAAATGTGCTGTTTGATGGGGTGCTTCATCATATTGTCCCATCGCATTAGGCAATCCTGCATTAGGATAGGCCGAAGTGTAACAAGTGGCAATTTGAGAAAGTTCTTCGATATGCGAACGCATATCTTGTGCACCTAAAGCGCAGTTTAATCCCACGCTTAATGGGTTGGCATGCGCTACAGAGGTGTAAAAAGCTTCTAAGGTTTGTCCACTTAAGGTACGACCAGAGGCATCTGTAATGGTACCACTTATCATAATAGGCAATTCTGTTTTACCCACTTTTCGATAGTACTCTTTAATCGCATAAATAGCTGCTTTTGCATTAAGTGTATCAAAAATTGTTTCCACTAATAATACATCCACACCCGCATCATCTAATGCTTTTATTTGCTCTGTGTAGGCAACTACAACTTCATCAAATGTAACGGCTCTATAACCTGGATTATTTACATCAGGTGATAAACTTAAAGTTTTATTTAAAGGTCCAATTGAGCCAGCAATATATTTTTCTTTGCTATTGGGATGTTTTGCTTTGTACTGATTAATAGCTTCTCTTACACAATTTGCAGCTGCTACATTTAACTCATAAGCTAAGTCTTGCATATCGTAATCGGCCATCGCTATTGAAGTGCTACTAAATGTATTGGTTTCAATAATGTCAGCCCCAGCTTCTAAATATTGTAAATGAATACCTGTGATTATGGCGGGTTGGGTAATGCATAATAAATCATTATTCCCTTTTACATCGCTATGCCAGTTGGCAAATCTTTGACCTCGGTAATCTTCCTCTGTTAATTTATGACGCTGAATCATGGTACCCATGGCGCCATCAATAACTAAAATTCTTTCTTGTAATGCTTGTCTAATGGACATAATACTTCATTATTTTTTAATGCAGCATCCAAAGAAAAAAGAAATAGGGGGGTCGATAATAAGTACCGTTTATTAGTTCTTTTTTCCTTACGGATGGCAGGTTGAACAATAAACAAATCCGCCTGCATGTGCGTGTCAAAGTTAGGATAGTATTAGTTTGTAGCCAAATATTAGGCAGTTAATATCGGGGCCTACTATTAGGGGTATGTAGCTGTGATTTCTACATTGATTTTATCCGCCACCATTTTAATGAGTATGCCACCAATACCAAAATCTTTTAGCGTGACTGTGATTTTTGCACTGGCGGTAGGAATGCCATTTTTGATTTCTATAAAACCATTGGCGGTTACCTGTTTATTGACATTATGCACCTGCATATTACCCGTGGCAACAATTGGATATTTCCCGTCCTTTTTAAAATCTATTTTGTCATAATTAGTAATTTGACCATTAAAAAAAGCACGTGGATATTTGTCTGATTCCATGTACTCGGTGTTAAAATGGTCTTGCATTTTATCCATCTCAAAATGGAAATCTTTGATGAGCAAAATGAAGCTGAGCTTGCCTCCTGGCTCTATGCGGCTTACTACATTTTTATTTACGGCATCAATATCATTATCATCTTCAGCTATAAAATGCACTACCGCATTTTTGGTTTGATAGGTTTTTGCTTGCGCATTTGAAATCGTTGCCAAGCCAATGAGTACCGTCGTCAATAAAAGCATCTTTTTCATAAGTCAATGTTTGAACATCAAAATTAAATAATCCCGTACAATTATCCTATTTTAAATATTGTTGGATAGGTTGACGGTTGGAAATACTCTTGCCCAGTGTCATTTCATCGGCATATTCTAATTCACCTCCAAAGGCAATTCCTCTAGCAATCGTGGTGATACGACAGGGGCTTGATGCCAGTTTTTTTTGAATATAATAAATGGTTGTATCTCCCTGTATAGTTGGATTAAGGGCAAAAACTAGCTCCGTTACCTTATCCTTTTTAACTCTTTCTAATAAAGATTCAATGGTTAGTTGATCTGGTCCTATTCCATCCAGTGGGGAGATAATTCCTCCTAGAACATGGTAAGTGCCATGGAACTGTCCAGTATTCTCGATGGCTATGACATCTCTTATATTCTCTACTACACAGATAGTTTCTTTTTGGCGACCCGAATTGGCGCAAATGGAGCAAATTGTTCCATCGCTAATGTTAAAACAGCGTTGACAAAACTGAATTTCGTTGCGCATTTTTTGAAGTGTTTCTCCAAATTGAGATGTTACCGATTTGTCTTGCTTTAATAAATGTAGGACTAACCTTAGCGCCGTTTTTTTACCTATGCCAGGTAATTTGGAAAATTCGGCTACCGCATTCTCTAATAAGGTAGAGGGTAATTGCATAAAGTTAATTGAATAAGTAAAATTACTTATTAATTATCAGATTCAATTCATTATCCCAACTTGCTTTAATGTTTAATTTTTGCGACTGCAAGGTCACTTTTTCGGGCTGTAATTTGTAAGTACCATACTTGCCTGTATCCCATCTCCCATTATTATTTTCGTCTTCCAATATTTTTAATTGAAAATCTCCAGCAGGTAATTGTTCAATATTGAGTAAGTTTTGAGTAATGGGATAGCTAAATTTTATTTTATCATCCTGTGTTAAAAGTAGGATAGGATGATTCCAGTTTTGATAACCATTCAAACGAATAATACAGGAACCATATACTTCTTTGGATTTAGCTTTAAAAACAATCGTATCAGATTTAAGTAAAAAATTACCTAGGCTATCCTTGATGGAATGCTGTGGCACTATTAAATGATATTTAGCTTTGGAGGCCCATTCATTATTTATGATAACTCTCTGTGAATTTGCGCTATCGATACTAACACTAAAATCACTTAATGGTTTATTGAGTGTATCACAAAGTTGTATGGGGAAACTATCATTAAGATTTACAGGCGTTTCAAAGCTTAAGGCTAATTCATGTAATAAATCTTGTTCGCTACCTTCTAAACTCCTTGTATATTTTAAGAGGGCCGAATTTTTCTTGTTATTTTTTACAATCGTACCTGATGACTTTTTCTTTTCAATTTTTTTAGCGGCTTCAAAAGCATATAGGCTAATGGTATCAGTGGCACCATTAATATGTATAGCTTCATTGAAAAAAGCAAAAAGCTTTGTGCTGTCGTCATACTTTTTATTATAATCATTAGGCAGCACAAACACATTAAAATTTGTATATGGTAAAAATTTAAATTCAAAATAACCTTTACCATTTATCTTAGTATAATAAAGGGGTTTGTTTTTAAAAATGGCAGAGTCACTACCTGTAGGATGTAATACTACTATTAAAGAACTATCCACTTTGCCAGTTTCAGCTAATTTTACAGTTCCTTTTAGTTTACCCGTATCTAAATGATCACCTGTGCTAAAAACGTAAGTAAAATTTTTGGCAGTATTACCTTCATTTACATCTTTAATCGCATTACCAAATTGCATACTATAGGTAGTGTTAGCGGCTAATGTATCTTTTATACTAATTTTTAACACATTTAATTTAGCATCAATTAAAGGCATGTTTTTTAAACTAGGAGAAACAATTAAATTTTCTTGAATGGAACTTATATTGATATACTCGCTAAAGCCCACCCATATTTCTTTGGGTTGTACATTGAGCGCTGAATCTTTAGGTTTAGCTACTAACAAATAAGGCGCAATACTATCACGAGGCCCGCCAGTAGGGGGAACAATATTAGCACAAGCGCTCATTTGAATGGTAGTGTAAAAACCAATAAGTAGCGGTGCCCAACATAAGCCTTTTGTAAATAGCCTTTTCATGAGTGCAAACTTAGTCAGATTCTTCCAAATCGCCATTTGGTATTTCATGTAATGCTACGGCTAATTCATTGTTTTTTACAAAATTACACCAATGACAATCTGCTTTTCCACAGCCTGTATAAAAATCTCTTGCTTGAATTTTAGTCCAAACACTTTGAATTTGTTGGGTAACCGTAGTGATATCTGCCTCCGAGATGGGGACATTAATTTTTTCAAATTCTTTCTTCTTATTGGGCTCTACAAAATCAAATTCTGCACTTGTTACTTCCCAGTTTTTAGGATGATGGTTGAGTAAAATTTTATAAAACACTGCCTGTCTCCAATAGTCACCCCCTAGAGGATTTTTTTCATTAGGGGCTTGTAGTTTTTCTCTAGCATTTTCAATATTCCCTGTTTTATAGTCTACCACGACTACTTGCTTGCCATTAAATTCAATTTTATCAATGGCGCCTTTTAAGGGAATGTCTTTTACCACCACATTGTTAATTCTATATTCAGTGGCTACTACTTTATTCCAGCTATTCACATAGGCATCGTAATAATTAATCAAAACTGTTTCTCCTTGTTCTTTTCGATCTTTAAACTCTTGATGTGTAAACGCTTCTCTATGACGTTTCATGTAATATTCAAAATCTTGAAGGAGGGTTTGCTTGTCTGGGAATACGTTACCCGCAGCTTGCATTTTGTTAAATAATTTATGCAAAGCGTCATGAATGGCAGAGCCAAATGTAGTGGCTTCGGATTTTCCGGCAGGCACTCTAATTAAAGAATTGTAATAAAAATGTAAAGGACATTTTAGGTAATTATTAAGTGCAGTAACATTCATAGAGAACTTCTCTAATTTGGGCAAAATAAAATCGGCCTCTAATTGCTCAATCGAAGGTTTATTAGTTGTTTGTAAATGCAATAGGGTATACTGCATTTGTATCGCGGGGTCAATATTTTTTTGTTGTAAAGTTATTTCTTTGCCTTCGATTAACTCTACTATAAACTGGCTAGGTTCCGCTTCTTTGCCTGTAGCAGTAAATTCGCTAAAAGAAATTTGTAACTGTTTCTTAGCTCTAGTAAGGGCTACATAAAACAATCGTCTCAACTCTTCTTTATCATCTCCTTTTTCTAAACTCTGTAAAATGGTGTCTGGTAATTTATAACCTGCAGCAGCAGTACTTCTTTTTTTCTCCCAAACATGAGCATTGGTGCCAGCTAAAAAAACATGACTAAATTCTAATCCTTTACTACCATGTGTGGTTAATAAATTAACACCCATCTCACTTCCTGTGGTAACAGGTAGAGGAAGTCGAATATCCTCTTTGCGCATGAGCTCGAGCATGTCCACTAAATTTTTTAAATTTAATTGTGGATTCCGATGTGTTTCTTCTTTAATAAAATCAAAAAAAGAAGATACTATTTGTAATGATTCATTTTTATTATCTCCATGTAAAATGGATGGAATGATACCGGTGCTTTGTAAAACCAATTCAATTAAATTAAGCAGTGTTACATTGGATACTGCTTCAATTAAACCTTCTAATACTTTAACGGCTTTGGCTACTTCTTGTAATCCTCCTTCTGCAAATAAACTTCCTTGTACTTCCTTGGTTTTATCGTTCAATACTTGTCTATAGCTTTGTGCTGCAGCACTATATTTTTGTTGATTGGCTTCAACGGTTAGCGTTGCAATTGTTATCGCCGAAATACCCCACCATTTAAAGTGTAAAATTTCAAATAACTTATCGGCTCCTTCATTAGGATGATCCATTTCGCAGGCCAAATAATCTAAAATTTTAATGATCTGTTGAATTAAAATCTGGTCAAATAAATTGGCTGTTTTTTTGGTGTAAATTGGAATGTTTTTTTGTTGCAAAAAGTGCGCAATTTCGGCACCATATTTATGTTCTTTATAGAGTACCGCTATTTCATTGGGCGCTACACCACTATTTACTAATTGACAAATTTGCTCACTAATACCCATCATTTCAGCAGCGGGGTCCTTATAACTGATAATAGTTGGCTGCTCTGTAATGTTCTTATTTTCTGGAAGAGAGGCAATTAAATTTTTACTTAGTCCTTGTATTTGTGAAACCAATCTTTTTTGATTGTTATTGATAAGAGTTGAAGAAGCGTTTAGAATTGGCTGTGTGGAGCGATAGTTATTTTCTAAAACAATCGTTAATAAATCTTGTTGGTATCTATGTTGATATTGCAACATATTCTCCACATTAGCCCCTTGGAAGCGATAAATACTTTGATCGTCATCACCCACTACAAATAAATTGGGTTGTTCCCAGTAGTCCACTAATAGTTGTACTAGTTCATTTTGTGTTCCACTGGTGTCTTGGTATTCGTCTACTAAAATGTATAAAAATCTTTCTTGGTATTGGGCAAGCACATTTTTATTTTCTTTAAAAACTCCTAATACCCATATAATCATATCGTCAAAATCATATCTGTTGTGTTGCAACATTAGGCCTTGATAATGATCAAAAGCTTGAACGGCTGCTTTAAGCTTACCCATTTTTTCTATCTCTGCATCTACTAATCCTTGCTTTAAAGTTCCCGCTTCAAATTGTTTGTATTTTTTCTTATACACAAACTCATCTCTAAAAGGGATATCGGCAATGTATTGTTCTATTTGTTTTGTTAAAAAGGGCACTGTCCAGCCTTCTTTTTTCATGGCACTAAATAATCTACTCAGATTATTCATTTCGTAATATTTATCGCCTCTGTATCTTTTTAAGGGATTGGTTTTATCAAAGCTGTCTATAAGCTTTTTTAACAATTCAATTTTTTCTAATTCTGAAATTGGATCCAAGCTTTGTTTATCAAACAAAGAAAGATTGTCTTGAATGATATCGTTACAAAAAGAGTGAAATGTAAGTATGTTTACTTTATAGGCACTGGTGCCAATAAAATTCACCAATCTTTTTCGCATGGCAATGGCACCTGCGTCGGTGTAAGTTAAACATAGTATACTTTCAGGTGGGGTATCAGTTTCTAATAAAATTTTTCCAATTCTAGCACCTAAAATTTGTGTTTTGCCTGTTCCAGGTCCTGCTATTACCATTACGGGTCCTTCAATGGTGTCCACTGCTAGCTTCTGTGGTTCGTTTAACCCAGCATAAATTTTTTCAAATGCCTTTAGCTGCTCCCCTTTTGTAATCATATGCTAAAATTACTTGGTTTCTTTTTAAAAAGAGAACAAATGAGCTCATTCCTTGTTATAGTATTTATGTCAAAAGTTTATAATCTTCACACCGTTCAGCATTTACCAATTTCCTTAGCCGAAGCTTGGGATTTTTTTAGTAGCCCTGCAAATTTGGCTAAAATCACCCCTCCGCATATGGGGTTTACTATAATAAGTGAACACCATGGCGAAAAAATGTATCCTGGGCAGATTATTGAATACAAAGTGACCCCCTTACTTGGCATCCCTTTGTATTGGATGACTGAGATCACTCATGTTCAAGAGGGCAAATATTTTGTAGATGAACAGCGGTTTGGCCCTTACAGCCTTTGGCACCATCAACATCATTTTACGCCTATTGATGGGGGTGTTCGTATGGAAGATATAGTTCATTACAAAATTCCATTGGGCTTTTTGGGGGATATTGCCAATACTATTATGGTCAAAAAGCAATTACAAGGAATTTTTGATTATCGTTTTAAGGCAGTTGAGGGAAAATGGGGTGCTTACAAGCCTTAGTTTTGAGGACTAGAAAATATTTATAAAATACTTAGTAGGTAAAACACTTTGTTTATATAATTTTTATAAACTTTGTTCTCAATCTAAAAGCATCCATGGCACACACGACTAGTGGACATACCCACAAACTTTCGGTAGCTGGTTTAATTGTAACATTAGGTATTATTTACGGTGATATTGGTACTTCTCCTTTGTATGTATTTGGAGCCATTATTAATAGTGCCATTAAAGGAAATAATCCAGTTAATAACGAACTCATCTATGGAGCCATCTCCTGTGTGTTTTGGACACTCACTTTACAAACCACTTTTAAATATGTTTTTTTAACACTGCGTGCTGACAATAGAGGGGAGGGTGGAATATTTTCTTTATTTGCCTTAGTTCGTCGATATGTAAAATGGATTTATGTGCCAGCCATTATTGGTGCGGCCATGTTATTAGCAGACGGAATGATAACACCTCCTATTTCAGTATCCTCGGCCATTGAAGGATTAAAAGATGTAAAAGGGTTGGAAACCATTTTTGTTCCGGGCAATAATATAACGGTAGGGGTGGTACTAACTATTATCTCTCTTTTATTTTTCTTTCAAAGATTTGGTACTAAAATTATTGGTTTTGCTTTTGGTCCCATAATGCTTATTTGGTTTTCCATGATTTTGGTTTTAGGGCTAAGTCAAGTGATACAAAATGTAGGCATTTTGCAATCTATTAATCCCTATTATGCTTATGAATTATTAACGCACTATCCTAAAGGCTTTTGGTTATTAGGTGCGGTGTTCTTGTGTACAACAGGAGCCGAAGCTTTGTATAGTGATTTAGGACATTGTGGACGTCAAAATATTCAGGTAAGTTGGATGTTTGTAAAAGTGGCACTGGTAATGAGTTATATGGGACAAGGTGCTTGGTTATTGAATCATTTAAATGAAGCAGTAACTGGCGTAAATCCGTTTTTTGAATTAATGCCTCATTGGTTTTTATTACCCGGTATTGGTATAGCTACAGTGGCTACTATCATTGCTTCACAGGCTTTAATAAGCGGCTCATTTACCCTAATTAACGAAGCCATTAGTTTAAATTTTTGGCCTCGTGTAACCGTTAAATTTCCTACCGATCAAAAAGGACAAATTTATATTCCAAGTTTGAATTTTATTTTATGGGCAGGTTGTGTAACAATGCTTTTGTATTTTAAGAAAAGTGATAATATGCAAGCGGCTTATGGCTTCTCTATTATCATTACCATGATTATGACTACCATGTTGATGAACTTTTACATGCTTAATGTAAAAAGATGGGGACAGGGAATCGTAGCCATTATTATTTTAATTTTTACAATTGTAGAGTTCTCTTTCTTTGCTGCGAATATTGTTAAAATTCACGAAGCGGCTATTACGTTTGTATTTTCTTTAAGCATGATTTTTGTAATGATGATTTGGCATCGTGCAAGAAAAATAGCCAATCGTTATTTGGACTTTGTAAAAATCAAAGATTATTTAGCGCCCATGACAGAACTTAGTTCTGACAAGGATATGCCTAAATATGCAACCCATTTGGTGTATTTAACAAAGGCCAATAATCATAGAGAGATTGAACACCGTATCATTGATTCTATTTTAAATCGTAAACCCAAACGTGCCGATATTTATTGGTTTATTCATATTGATCGTACCGATTCCCCTTATGGTATGGAATATAGTATTCGTGAGTTGGTAGATGACAAAGTAATGCGTGTAGACTTTAAATTAGGATTTAGAATTCAACCAAGAGTAAATGTTCTCTTTAAAAAAGTGATGCAAGAGTTAAATGAATCGCATGAATTAGGAATTTACAGTAAGTATGAATCTTTAAAAAGCAAAGATTTTCACGCCGATATCACTTATGTAATAATTGAAAGCTTCTTTAGTATCGAGAATGAATTATCTATTAGAGAAGACTTTATTATGGACGTATACTTTAATATCAAGCAATTGTCTCAAAGTGATCAAAAGGCATTTGGATTAGACAACGACATGACAGTGGTAGAGCATGTGCCTCTTATTATTAAAGCCAACGAGAATCTGCCTTTAAAACGTATTTACGAAAACTAATTAAAGCGAAGTCATTGGGGAAAGCTGATTTTGTAATCCCACAGCTACAATCCAATACTCTGCGTCTTGTTTTTTGTTTATTCCCAGTGCGGATAAATTAATAAACTTACTATCAGCTGGCAAAACGGCTTCCACTGAGTATTTGTTTTGATAACGTTGTAAGATGGCTAATTGCTTTACTGGCGTTTTAGTTGAAATATTTATTTCGTAGGACAAGGCCGACTTTTTATTGACCAAGGGAGCCTCCACTTGGTATTGCACTAACCATGGCATAGTAGGTTGCAATGCAGGTTTTACATAAAAATGATTTTGTAAAGTATCGTTCCAGCCATTAGGATTATTTTTAAATGTATTACTACTAAAATAGGCACTACCCTTAGTGTTTGGAAGAGCTCTTAATTTATTTATTTGATAAGGTATTTCGTTTTTATCTTTCCAATTAGTGGTGGTGCCTGCTCTATATATTCCATGTCCGATATACAAATTTCTATTAATGGCATGATTGTTCCACCAATTCACCAATTCGTCGTAATCGGCTAGGGCATGTCCATGTTCCCAATACAATTGTGGAATTACATAGTCTACCCATCCTTTTTTCATCCAAAGCATTATGTCAGCGTATAAATCATCATAGTTAGTTACTCCGGCTTTTGTCATACTACCTTCGGGATCTTTTGATTTATTTCGCCATACACCAAAGGGGCTGATACCTAGTTGAACACCAGGTTTAATGCTATGAATAGTTTGCGAAATTTGTTTAATAATGGTATCGCAATTAGATCTTCTCCAATCATCTTTAGAAAGCCCTCTGTTAAGTTTTTTATAAGTAACCTCGTCGTTAAATTCTTTTCCTGGAATTTTATATGGATAAAAATAATCGTCCAAGTGAATGGCATCAATATCATACCTAGTTACCAAATCTCTCACCACACGGTTGGTATGTTGCCAAACTTCTGGAAGTCCAGGGTTGAATAATTTTTTATCGCCATAAGTTATAAACCAGTCAGGATGTGTTTTGGTAAGATGCAAAGGAGAAATGCTTGATTTATTAATATCAAATACAGCTCTATAAGGATTGATCCAAGCATGAAACTCCATACCTCTTTTATGGGTTTCTGCAATCATGAAATTCAAAGGATCATAAAAAGGGTTAGGGGGTAATCCTTGCTTTCCCATTAAATATTCACTCCAAGGCTCTAAGGTAGAAGGGTAAAGGGCATCTCCGGCTGGTCTTACTTGCATGATTATTGCATTTAAGCCATTTTTTTGATGCATGTCTAGTAGTGCAATAAATTCTCTTTTCTGATCTTCATTTGATAAGCCTTTTTTACTAGGCCAATCAATATTCACCACCGTGGCAATCCATACAGCTCGAAATTCAAATACATTTTTGTCAGAGAGGTTGGGTTGTGCACTAGTATATAAGGTGCTCAACACTAACAACAGACATACCAAATATTTCATCTACTTATTTATTTTCTTTTTCGATTCGAAGCTTATCCAAAATACTATTTAAGGTAGAGGCTTCTTTATCAGATACGCCTTTTAATATAGCATCTATCTGATCATTAAATTGATCTAATCTTTCTAATAATTGTATTCCTTTTTTGGAAAGGGTAACATCCACTAAACGCTTGTCAAATTTACAACTAGATTTTTCTACTAGTTCTTTCACCACTAAGCGATCAACAATTCTGCTGGTGTCGCTCATTTTATCTAGCATTCTTGCTCTGATTTGTAAGGTGCTAAGTGGTTTTTCGCTACCTCTTAAAATTCTTAGTATATTATATTGTTGTTGCGTAATATCTTCGTTAGCTAAAATTTTTCCAATTTTTTCGTTAAGCCAATTAGCTGTATACAACAAATTAATTCCCATTTTTTGAAATTCATTTCTAAAATTTGATTGTTGTATATCTTTTTCTATTCCCATTAGCTTACTTTGAATAATTTAGTTTGCATGACGGTGAAAAAAGGCATGGCTAATATTGCGCCCAAAGCGTCTGCTAACATGTCTTTCACTTCGAAACCTCTGCTAGGCACAAAATATTTTTGATAGTATTCCATTGCTATGCCATAAACGATACAAAATATCATCACTAATGCTTTTGCTCTTACAGATTTGAGATTTGTATTTTTTGAATATTCAAAATGTACAAAAAATGACAATGCTAATGAGCCAAAAAGTACAACATGCACCAATTTATCAATAGGGAAATCGCCAAACCATTTAGCGTGATTGGAAAAACTAGATCCTGGTAAACTGAGTAGCACAAACACTAAAATTATTTCACCAATTACCCAACTGATAGTTTTCATAAATAGGGTTGGCTTAGTGTACCAACTTTGCGTAAGCTTCACTTGTTAATAGGCTTTCTACTTCTGAAGGATTATCAACGCTTACCTTTACCATCCAACCAGCACCATATGGATCTGTGTTAACTAATTCTGGTTGACCTGCTAGGGCTGGGTTTACTTCTAGTAAAGTTCCTGCTACAGGTAAGAATAAATCACTTACTGTTTTAACCGCTTCTACTGTTCCAAAAACTGCTTCTGCCGCTAATGCTTTGCCTACTGTATTAATATCTATATAAACAATATCTCCTAACTCGCCTTGAGCGAAATCGGTAATGCCAATAGTGGCAGTATTTCCTTCTAATTTAATCCACTCATGATCTTTAGTGTAACGTAGGTCGGCTGGGAATTGCATAGGTTGTTTTTTTATTGTTGCAAAGATTCGTAAAAATCGCTAAAAAACCAATCGCTTAGAGTTGATTGTTATCAAAATATAGCAAAATATGGTCTTTTAAAAAAGCCTCTTGTTCGATTAGGTTCATAACCGGCAGGCTCTTGAGTTGCTTGAAATGAGGCCAACCTTCCTCGTCTTTGCCTTCTAAAAGGTAATAGCCACTTGGCGCAAGGATGTTGCAAATGGCCACATGCATTAGGTCTTGCTTTTGTTCTTTGGACACTTTTTCTCGTATAAAACCAGTTTCCTGAAGTCCTATTAAAAACAAAATGGCCTCCGTATCAGGCTTTTTCCCAAAAAGATCCATTAATTTCTTTTCTAAGGCCCACCATCTAGCTTGTAAATCATCTTCTATAGCCATGCCAATTTGTAATTTTTAGCAAAGGTAGGGGATATCTATGCGTTGATGAATGGTTTAATTATCTTTGCAGAAATTAATTAGAACATGTTACAGGTAAGTTTCTTACGTCAGTATAAGGATCTCGCAAAGAAAAAATTAGCGATTAAGCATTTTGCGAATCTAGCCTTGGTGGACGAAGTGGTGGAAATTGATGACCAAAGAAAGCAATTACAAGGGGCTTTTGATGAGCTACAGTCTAAAGTAAATGCAGCATCTAAGCAAATAGGTGCTCATATGGCCAAGGGTGAAAAAGAACAAGCCGAAGCTTTAAAAAATAATGTTGCTGACTGGAAAAAAGAATTGGATCCTTTAAAAGAGAAGATGGTTTTGGTGGAGGAGCAATTACAACAGGTGATTGTTCAATTTCCTAATCTGCCACATGACTTAGTGCCCATAGGGAAAACACCCGAAGAAAATGAAGTGGTGAGACAAGGTGGAGAAACCCCTACATTACCAGCAGGGGCTAAGGCTCACTGGGATTTAATCAAAGAACATAATTTAGTTGATTTTGAAACTGGGGCAAAAATTACAGGCAGTGGGTTTCCTTTATACATTGGAAAAGGGGCTAAGTTTCAAAGAGCACTTACCCAATATTTTTTAGATTTCAACACTGCTGCCGGGTATACCGAATATTTACCCCCTTTTATGGTCAATGCAGCATCTGCTTTTGCAACTGGTCAATTGCCAGATAAAGAAGGGCAAATGTATCATGCTACGGAGGACGATTTTTATTTGATTCCTACTGCCGAAGTGCCCGTTACTAATGTCTTTAGAGATGTAGTATTAAAACATAGCGATTTGCCCATACAAATGACTGCTTATTCGCCTTGTTTTAGAAGGGAAGCCGGAAGTTTTGGTAAAGAGGTGAGAGGTTTAAATAGAGTACATCAATTTGAAAAAGTAGAAATTATTCAGATTGTTCATCCAGATAAAAGCGACGAGGTATTAAATGAGATGGTGGCACATGTCGAAAAATTATTAATCAGCTTGGGTTTACAATATCGAATTCTTCGCTTATGTGGAGGTGATATGGGTTTTGCATCTGCGATCACCTATGATTTTGAAGTATATAGTGCAGCACAGCAAAGATGGCTAGAAGTAAGTAGTGTTTCTAATTTTCAAGCCTATCAAACCTATCGCATGAAGTGTCGTTTTAAAGACGAGGAAGGCAAAACACAATTTGCCCATTCTTTAAATGGTAGTTCATTAGCACTTCCAAGAATATTTGCTGCCATTGTCGAAAACTATCAAACCGAAAAAGGAATTTCACTTCCTAAAGTATTGCATTCCTATTTTGGCAGCACTGATTTAGTATAATTAAAAAAGCCTCACATTTAGGGAGGCTTTTTTAATAGCAGTTGGCAAAATTAAAATTTGCTAAAACGAAGTCCAATAGCAAAAGGTGCCATATCAAAATAAGTTAAGTTTTTATCAAACATATTGGTCATACTGTAAGAGCCATATAAACGGATAGATCCAATGCCTAACTCACCCACAGTAGCCATTTTAAAATCGTTTAAATTAAAATTACCATTTACTTTTTTCTTGCCTCTTTCTGTACTTATTTGCTTGGTATGTGATTGTACTAAATATCCTGCACTAACTCCTAAACTAGCATAAAAGCTTTTAGTATTATAAGGGTTGGAAGTAAAATTAAGTTGCAATGGGATGCTAAGATATTCTACAAATAATTTGTTTTTACTAAAATGTGCATTGTCAAAATATACATAATTACCTGCCGTATTACTAAAGCTTATCGGTTGTGTAAATCTAAAATTATACATCTCTATTCCAACACCATATTTTAGGTTCCAGTAATGCTCGTAAATATTAGCTTTTTGTTGTACTATCCAAATATTTACATTGCTCGATTTTGCATTATTTAAAGAAAGATCGGTATTAGAAACTAGTCTTATATAATTAGCATTATAAGGCATAGCGGTGTACATCATTTGCGGGGTATGATCTACTAGATTAGCAAATCCTAAATCAAATACCCACCAGTTGGTGCTAATATTATTTAATTTTTTAGGCGCTTTTTCAATAGTGATTTTAGTTTTCTTGAAATCGCCGTCTAACAAGGACTCCCAATTTTTTTGTCCAAAACTTGCCGTCCCTTCGCTTTTATTAATGATGTTTACACGTCCTACTTTAATAGTATCATCATTAATAGATACAAGTGTATCATTAAAGCTTGTGATATTAACACCCTTCCCATTATTTTTTCTTTTTCTACTATCAAAATTTACAGTAACAGCACTTTTATTAGCACTAGTAATTGTTTTGCCACTTGCATTAACGATAACCATATTCCCTACACGAACCGTGTCTTGTTTTTCGGTTTTAGTACTATCTGTTTGTGCAATACCTTGTTGGCTTATAAACAAGCCAATGATAGGAATTATTAGTTTATTCATATTATTTTTCTTTTTCTGTTTTTGTAATTTTTAATAAGGCATTAATACGTCTACTAATACCCCTAAATTTTTCTGCATCAATTTCTAAATTGGCAATATAAATGGTTCTTTCTTGTTCGTTTGAGCTTATCTCATTGTATTTATCAGTTGGTGTGTTAAGGGTTGTTGCTTCTGTTAAAGCTGCAGGGGAATTTGACAAAACAATATTTTTTTCTGCAGGTTCTTCCATTAAAGTAATCGCTTGAATCCTTTCAGGGGCTTTTGTTTGATTAGATTCAACCATTACTTGGGAATCATTATGCTGAGGTATTGGGTAATTGAATTCCTTTTTCGAATGGATTTTTGCAACACCCTCAATTATTGTTGCTTTAAAAGGTATTGCTTTTTTCCCCGCTATCTTATTTTTCGTATTTGCACTTGCTAATTCGGTATTATTAATAATGTATTTATCTTTTGTATTTGCATTATACCATCCATAAGTCAAAACTAAAAAAAGACTAGCAGCAATAGCGCTATATCGCAACCAAGGACGAAAGTTAAAGTTGCCTTCTATAATTGTTGATTCTTTGCGCAGTAAATTTTCTTTCAAATCTAATGGAGCTAATACTTCCAGTTGATCTAATCGAAATAATAACTCTTTATGTTCAAAAACGATTTCTTCCTTTGCTAAAACCGAATGCAGTAAATATTCAAATGTTTCTGTGTATTTCGAGTTTTGTGCCAGAAATAGCTCCACCTCTTTTCTGTCTTGTTCAGAAAGCTCATTGTCGATGTACAACAAAAAATATGTTTCGTAATTGAGCGTATTCACTTTCATGTTAAGCAACAGATTTTTGAAAATGAACTAATTTATTTTTTAGCACTAACCTTGCTCTATGTAAGTATACTTTTACTTGACTCTCAGAAAGCTCCATAATCTCTCCAATTTCTTGATAGCTATATCCTTCGTAATCTTTGAGTAATACCAAAGATTTTTGTAGGGGACTTAATTCATTAATCGCCGAAAAAAGCACTTGTTTTAATTCGGTATCCTTTTGATAAGTAGCGGGTCCTTGTTGTGTATCGTACTGCTCTGTAAAACTAGTTTTATTGGCTTTACGGATAAAATCAATCATTTGATGATAAGCTACTGTAAACAAATAGGATTTAGCTTTTTCTGGGCTAACAGTATCACGGTGTATCCATAATTTTTCAAAAGCCGTTTGTACAATATCACGAGCCTCTTCGGCCTCCCCAATATTTTTTACAATAAAGCGGTAAACCCCATCGGCATAGATCTTCACAGATTCATTAAATTCACTCGTAGTCATTCCTAGATTTTAGCAATTATAGGAGTAAAACGCAGTAGTATTCAAAATGTTACACCCATCTACTAATAATCTACGATTTGTTCTTGTATATCAGCGGGCAGTTCACGCCATTCATATTGCTGATTGCGTAATTGCGGTTCAAAACCAGCTTCTTTAATGGCTTCTTGAATGCTTTTATAGGTAAATCGGTGTGGTGCTCCTGCTGCACTCACTACATTTTCTTCTAGCATAATACTTCCAAAATCATTGGCGCCTGCTTCTAAACATACTTGCGCAGTCGCTTTACCAACCGTTAACCAACTAGCTTGAATATTTTTTACATTGGGTAACATAATACGGCTAATGGCGATCATTCTAATATATTCTTCGGTGGTGGTTAAATTATGTACGCCTCTAATTTTTGTAAGTAAAGTATCTACATCTTGGAAAGTCCATGGAATAAAAGCTAAAAAACCTTTTGCGTCTTTTGGTTTTCTATCCTGTGTTTCTCTAATGCGAATTAAATGGATAAATCTTTCTTCTAATGTTTCCACGTGACCAAACATCATGGTAGCACTAGTGGTAATATTTAGTTGATGTGCTGCCGCCATAACCTCTAGCCATTCATCTGCACCACATTTGCCATTAGAAACTAGTTTTCTAACACGGTCTACTAAAATTTCAGCTCCTGCACCAGGTAATGAATTCATGCCAGCTTCCACTAATGCTTTTAACACTTCGGTATGAGTCATTTTTTCCAACTTGGCAATATGTGCAATCTCGGGTGGCCCTAATGTATGCAGTTTAATGGTGGGGAACTCTTTTTTAATTTGACTAAAAATATCGGTGTAAAAAGCCAATCCCAATTCTGGATGATGACCTCCTTGTAATAATAATTGATCTCCACCCCAAGCAATAGTTTCTTTAATTTTTTTACGGTAAGTATCCATATCAGTGATGTAGGCTTCCGGATGGCCAGGAACTCTGTAAAAATTACAAAATTTACAATTGGCAATACAAACGTTGGTCGTATTTAAATTACGATCTATCTGCCAGGTTACTTTACCATGAGGCACTTGGATTTTTCTTAATTCATTGGCAATAAAACTAATTTCATTTAAAGGAGCATGTTCAAATAAAAACATACCTTCTTCCTTTGTTAGGTATTCAAAATTTAAGGCCTTCTTGTATAAAGTATCCAATTGCATAACTTGTCTGTTTAGAGGCACAAAGTTACTAATTAAAGAGTTTGCATTTTTATACGCAGTATAAATTATCCAAATTCGAATAAGACTGTTGTACAAATAAAGTATTTTTGCCCTCTTATATGATACAATTTGACCGCTTTCAATTAGACAATGGCTTAAAAGTAATTGTGCACCAAGATACTACCACCCCAATGGCGGTAGTAAATATCTTATATAATGTAGGTGCCAAAGACGAAAATCCTGCCAAAACAGGGTTTGCGCATTTATTTGAACACCTAATGTTTGGAGGAAGTATCAATATTGCAGATTATGACGAACCCTTGCAAAGAGCAGGCGGGGAAAACAATGCCTATACTACTAATGATTTAACCAATTATTATTGTCAATTACCGGCCGAAAATATAGAAACCGCTTTTTGGTTGGAGAGTGATCGAATGTTATCCTTGGCTTTTAGTGAAAAGAGTTTAGAAGTGCAAAGAAAAGTTGTTTGTGAGGAGTTTAAAGAACATTACATCAATAAGCCTTATGGCGATGCTTGGCATAAAATGCGCACACTTGCTTATACAACGCATCCCTATAAATGGATGACTATTGGTGCTTCACTCGAACATGTTGAACAAGTGAAAATCCAAGAGGTAAAAGATTTCTTTTTTCAATTTTATCGTCCCAACAATGCGATTTTAGTGGTTACTGGAAACGTTAAAACACATGAAATAAAACTATTGGCTGAAAAATGGTTTGGGCCCATTGAGGCAGGAAAGCCTTATGATAGAAAATTACCCGTTGAACCACCTCAATTAAAAAACAGAAGCATAGATGTGCGTGCCGATGTGCCTATGGATATGCTTATGATGACTTGGCATATGGGTGGCCGCTTTGACGAAAAATATCATGCCACTGACTTATTAACCGAGATATTAGGGGGTGGTGCTTCTTCTAGATTATATGAACAATTAATTAAAGTGAAACAATTATTTTCTTCTATTTCTTGTTATCATTTTGGTACTATGGAACCGGGGTTATTTGTTATCTCGGGTAAATTAGTTAAAGGAATAAGCATGTCAGTAGCCGAAAAAGCAGTGCTAGAAGAAGTAGAAAAAATGAAGACTGAATTATTATCAGACAAAGAAGTGCAAAAAGTGATTAATAAAACAGAAAGCATGATTTGTTTTGAAGACATGAGTATTATGAATCGTGCACAGAGCCTGGCTTTTTACGAGCTTATTGGGGATGCTGCTTTAATGAACGATGAATTAGCTAAATATCAAGAAGTTACCCCTGCTATCTTGCAAGCTACTGCCAATGAAATTTTCAGAGAGGGGAATCGTAATACATTATACTATTATAGTAAAACATAAATAAATGGCATTAGATCGTAAGCAGGCACCGTATATTAAAGATGCCATTGATTTTGATTTACAATTAAAACCCTATCAAAAATTTATTTTAGATAATGGGGTAGAGGTATACAGCATCGAGGGGGGTGCTCAAGAAGTAATGTCTTTGGAATTGGTTTTTTATGCAGGTAATAATTTTGAACAAAAAAACTGGGTAGCCCCTGCTACTAACTATTTATTAAAAAATGGAAGTTCAACTAAAACAGCATTTGAGCTTAATGATGCTTTTGAATTTTATGGGGCTTATGTTAATAGAGCATGCTATAACGAAACAGCTACTATTAGTTTACATACCCTTACTAAACATTTTAAAGAAGTGATTGGGGTAGTTGCTGAGTTAATTAGTGATGCTGTTTTTCCAGAAAAAGAATTAGAGATATATAAACAAAATCAAATTCAACAACTCACTTTAAATTTAAAGAAAAGTGATTTTATAGCCAATCGCCTAATTGATGAATATTTATTTGGTATCGAGCATCCTTATGGAAAGTACTCTACCGAGGCCCATTACAATCAATTAACGAGAGAGGAGTTGGTTGCTTTTTATAATCAATATTATAAGCATGGAAAATGTATTTTATTTTTAGCAGGTAAGTATCCGCATGATATGGAGTCTTTATTAAATAAATACATCGGACATTTGCCACTTAACAAATTCGATATCACTAATATTGAACATGCTATTAAACCTGCAACCCAAAAAAAATACAGTGTTACCAATGATCCAAGTTCGGTGCAAGGCTCCATTCGTATAGCACGTCCTTTTCCCAACAGACATCATCCTGATTTTGCGCCTACTCAAGTATTGAATAATATTTTTGGAGGATTTTTTGGCTCTCGATTAATGAGTAATATTAGAGAAGACAAAGGGTATACCTATGGCATACATTCTTATTTACAAAATCATGTACAACAATGTGCTTGGTTAATTAGTACGGATGCTGGTAAAGACGTTTGTTTACCTACTATCGAAGAAGTATATAAAGAGATGGCAATTTTAAGAAACGAATTAGTAGATGCACAAGAACTTAGCTTGGTTAAAAATTATATGTTGGGATCATTATTAGGTGATTTGGATGGTCCTTTTCAAATTATGGGCAGGTGGAAAACCTATATTTTAAATGGTTTAACCGAAGCCTATTTTTACAATACTATTGAAACAGTTCGAGCCATAGATGCAGCGCAAATTAAATCCCTTGCCAATCAGTATTTAGTACCCGAAGAATTTTATGAATTGGTAGTATATTAAGATCCGTTCATCCTTTTATTTTCGCATTCCTACTTTTTTATTTTATTTAAATAATTGATAATCAAATATTTGAGTATTTTTTATGCCAAATACTAAAAAATATTTAGTACTTGGTGATACATAGTACTAAATATTATACTAGTTTTGTTGTATTAAAGTAACAAATATGGATTTACAAAACACACAATCTCAGATGCGCAAAGGGGTGCTTGAGTTTTGCATTTTGTCCATTATTCAAAAAGGGGAAGTATATCCTAGTGATATCGCCCAACAAATGAAAGCGGCCAATTTGCATATACTAGAAGGTACTTTATATCCTCTGCTCACCCGATTAAAAAATGCAGGCTATTTAAGTTATCGTTGGGTAGAGAGTGTAACTGGTCCACCCAGAAAATATTTTGTGATGACCGAGGAAGGAAAGCAAGCTTATGATATACTTTTTAATACTTGGCAAGAGATGGCCACAGCTGTAAGTACTTTAACTAAGGAACAAACCAACCTATTTAATAACGAATCTACTTCTGCAGAATAAAATCTACCACTATGAACAAAGTCATAAATATTAATTTTCAAGGACGCATTTTGCCTATCGAAGAATTGGCGTATGAAATGCTAAAACAATATATCGAATCTTTACGTGCTTATTTCGCCAATGAAGAAGGCCGTGACGAAATTATAAATGACATAGAATGTCGTATTGCTGAACTTTGTGAAGATCGATTAAAAAAAGGAGATACTTGTATTACTGAATCTGCAATACAATTAATAATTTCTAGTATTGGTCGACCTGCCGATTTTGAAGCGCAAGATGGTTTTGAGCAGGCGTTTACCTCTAATGAAGAGAAAAAGGATGAATCTTTTGCTTGGGAAAACACTACGCAAAAAAGATTATATCGTGACGAACAAAATAAAGTATTAGGTGGTGTATGTAGTGGGATTGCAAATTATTTTGGTTTGGATCCATTAGTAGTTCGCATTTTATGGATCTTTTTAATTGGCGTCAATATTTTAGGGTATATAATTTTATGGATTGCGGTTCCTAGTTCTTCTGTAAAAGAAGTAGGTGGAGTTCGTAAAAGATTATTTAGAGATATTGATAACAAAATTGTGGGTGGCGTTTGTGCTGGATTATCAAAGTATTTTGGTCTTAGAGTGGGCATCATAAGATTATTATTTTTAATTCCATTTATCAGATTCATTTTCAATTTTGAACACCTTCATTTATTTCAATTTTGGGACAGTCCCGATTTTCCCAATTTCTTTGATATTACTTTTAGCCCTGGTGCTGTGTTTGTATATATCATTTTATGGTTGGTACTGCCCGAAGCAAAAACAAGTGCCGATAAATTAGAAATGGTGGGAGAGAAAGTAGATTTAAATAGTATTAAAAACACTATACAAAATGACATGGAAGGTTTTAGTAAAAGAGCACAAAATTGGGGTAGCGATTTTTCGAGAAGAACAAGAGAGCGTCGAGCAGAAAGAAAAAATCAGGATACCGAAGCACCTGAACAAAGAGGTGGGTGCTTACATTTTATAGGCAAAATAATTACCATTGGTGTAAAGGTTTTTGTATACTGTATTTTAGGTTTTATACTTATTACTTTATTGGCTGCCTTGTTTGGCATAGGAGTGGCAGGTACTAGTTTGTTGCCTTATAAGGGATTTATTTTAGAAAATGGTTCACAAAGTATGGCTGCATATGGAACAATTTTATTTTTTGTATGGGTGCCCATTTTAGCAATAGTAGCGGCGATTATCAGAAAATTAGCAGGCTTTAAAAAAGCAAATGTTTGGGTGAGATCTGGTTTTATAACGCTTTGGGTATTAGGATGGGTATGTTTATTTTATTTCTTCAGCAGCTTAGGAAATAGTTTCTCCAAACATAATACACCTATAGAGCAAACTATTTCATTAAGTAATCCGAAAGTTGAATTTTTAGAATTGAGTGCTACACCTAAAATGAAATATTATGAGGAGCATTGGTTTAATATCGAAGGTGTCAATGATTTTGGAGAACTAGGAGATGGAGATACTATTTATGTGAGAAATTTACGTGTAAGAATTGTGCAATCAAAAACAGATAGTTTTGAAATTAAATTGGTAAAACTAAGTAATGGGAAAACGGTAAGTGATGCCAATAAATTAGCGAGCAATATTAATTTTGATATTATACAAAAAGATTCTTTACTACAGTTAGATCGTGGAATTGCGATTAACAAGCAAGATAAATTTAGAAACCAGCATTTAATTATGACAATAGCTGTACCTGTAGGAAAAAGAATTAAAATAAATAATGAGGGTTGGAAACAAGTAAATGTAAAAGTGGGTCGCACAGGCATCCGTACCGAGACAATTAATGGGTTAACTGATGGCTGGTATAACGAATGGAATGAACCTTGGGATAAAGAATCCTATGAATTTGAAAAAGGAGTGGAATATAAAATGACGGCTACGGGTTTGGAGAAATTAAAACGGGCCGATAATGATAAAGAAGAAATGGAGGAGGATAATTCCTCTGATATTGAACAAAGACTTCAAGAATTAAAACGAGAAAGAGAAGCTTTGAAAAAAATGAAAGCTACTAAAAGTATAGAGGTTAGTAAATTACCTGTTAAATTAACAGACATGCATTGGGTAGTAGATCGTTTTTTACGTTAATATTTTTTTGATTTTTTCGATTTTTGGTGGAGCGCTTCCTTTATTAGGGGGCGCTCTTTTATTATTTTACCTTCTTTTTTTGGTTATCTTTGAAAAAATTTTGAAAAATGAGTGAAGTATTAAATACCCCTTTTACCCATAAACATTTGGCTTTAGGTGCTAAAATGGCACCGTTTGCTGGTTATAATATGCCCATAAGTTATTCTGGTATTAATGACGAACATGCTGCTGTTAGAAACGGAGTAGGTGTTTTTGATGTAAGTCATATGGGGGAGTTTATCCTCAGAGGTCCTAATGCACTTGATTTGATACAAAGAGTAACAAGCAATGATGCTTCTGTTTTGGAAGATGGTAAAGCACAGTATAGTTGTTTTCCTAATGAAACTGGTGGTATTGTAGATGATTTATTGGTATACTGTGTAGAGAAAAATAAAGTATATATGTTAGTGGTCAACGCCTCTAATATTGAAAAAGATTGGAACTGGGTGGTTAAGC
Source organism: Bacteroidota bacterium (assembly GCA_947452905.1). GTDB lineage: Bacteria > Bacteroidota > Bacteroidia > Chitinophagales > Chitinophagaceae > Sediminibacterium. Next base: position 29,903 of record CANGEP010000002.1, read on the forward strand.
ATAATACAAATGGGGTGGAGATGCATAATATAAGTGCCAAAACGGCTTTATTGGCTGTACAGGGGCCTAAGGCTGCTGCGCTAGTTCAAAAATTAACAGCAATGGATGTGCTTGGCTTGCCTTATTATAGTTTTACGAAAGGTATTTTATTGGGCATCGATAATGTAGTGGTGAGTGCAACAGGATATACGGGTGCAGGTGGGGTAGAAATCTATTTTGAAGATATTAATGACAATGCAAATAAAGTTTGGGATACCTTATTTGAATTAGGGGCTGAGTATGGCATCAAACCTATTGGATTAGGGGCTCGTGATACCCTAAGGTTAGAAATGGGTTTTTGTTTATATGGCAATGATATTGATGATACAACAAGTCCTATTGAAGCGGGTCTTGGATGGATAACAAAGTTTACTAAAACCTTTACTAACTCAACTGCTCTAGCTGCTCAAAAAGAAGCAGGTGTGAGTAAAAAATTAGTTGGCTTTGAAATGATTGATCGTGGTATTCCTCGTCATTATTACCTTATTAAGGATGCAGATGGGAACGAGATTGGATCGGTTACATCAGGTACACAAGCACCAAGTTTGGGCAAAGCGATTGGACTTGGTTATGTTGCTACTGCGCATGCTAAACTGGGATCTGAAATTTACATTGATATTCGTAACACTCTAGTAAAAGCAAAAGTGGTTAAGTTTCCATTTAAGTAATTTATATTTTTGGATGAAATAAAAAAAGGGGCTTTTGTCCCTTTTTTTTATGCGTATTTATACTGTGTTTTACTATTAATTGTAGGGGCATTTTTGTGGCTAAACAAAAAATATATTTTATGAAAGCAATTAAAAACAAAGTACAATTAATGGGCCGATTAGGGGCCGACCCGGAAATGAAAGTTTATGACGAAACAAAAAAATTAGCCAATATTAGATTGGCTGTAAATGATAGTTATAAAAATGCAAAAGGGGAATGGATTGATGAAACCCAGTGGTTTAGCCTTGTGGCATGGTCTAAGCTGGCTATATATTCCGAAAAATATTTAGTGAAAGGTACGGAAGTAGCCATCGAAGGTCGTCTCATCAATAAAGCTTTTACGGATAAAAATGGAGTGAAAAGAGTAAGCACAGAAATAGTACTTACAGAAATTTTAATTTTATCCAAACAAAAACAATTGGCTGCCTAATTTGTGTTGGTTTAGTATCTTTGCTTAATGAGTGAAGCTTTAAAACCAAGTTTACATACTGTGTTAACACCACAATTGTTAGACTTATATGAAATTAAAGATAGTATTGTTGTCATCATTGATGTGTTTAGAGCCACTTCAACGATGGCAACAGCATTATATAATGGGGCTACAAAAATTATTCCTGTGGATAGCCCTGAAACTTGCATTGAAATTGGAACAGCCACTGGTGGAATAACTGCTGGTGAGAGAGATGGAAAAATTATTCCAGGTCTTTCTTATGGCAACTCACCCTCTGAATATCCAAGGTCATTTATTGAAAATAAAACATTGGTAATTACCACTACCAATGGCACTAAATTGTTGCATATGGCATTAAAAAAAGGAGCCAAAGAAATTATTACAGGCTCTTTTCCTAATATCTCAAAAGTGGTGGATTATTTAAAAGCACAAAATGCCCCTGTTATTTTAGGTTGTTCAGGATGGAAGAATAGGTTTAATATCGAGGATACTTTATTTGCAGGTGCAGTCATAGAACAAATAAAAGATCAATTTACCATCCATTGCGATAGTAGTTATATGGCCAATCAATTATACAATGCTAATAAAAATGATTTACATAACTATATAAAAACACTTACCCATTGGCATCGATTAGCAGCTTATGGTTTAGAGGCTGATATGTTATATTGTATATCTGCTGATACTGCACCTTGTTTGCCTCTCTTTAAAGACGGCGCCTTGATAAATCAGGGTTAAATTTTACCCATAAATAGCCAGCATTTCCGTACATTTGCAAATTGCCCTTTTTGGAGGGTTATTTGTATAAAATTATGGCATTACCCTATTTAGTTAAGCATATCTATAGTTACGGTACCGAAGAGGTAATCCGTCGTGGCAAGAAAATTTTCGCCCTTAAAAATATTGAACTTATAAAGTTCGATCCTTTATTAGGCAGTATTCATTGTAGAGTAAAGGATGATGGCTATAGCACTTATTATAGAGTGACCATAGAAAATTTTAAATCAGCTGCGACGCTTTCATTGAGATGTGGCTGTCCTTATAATTTATCGGAAGTGTGCAGGCATAAAGCGGCGGCTCTATTTTTTGTACAAGATTTATTAGATAAGAATTTACTGGATTATAAAGCAGCTGCCTATAAAACAACCCATACGCAATTAAGAACAAAAACACTCGATTTAAAAATGATTCGAATGCTTTGTTCTAAATCTACTTTTGAGGCTGCCGAAACCACCTTAAAACATAATCGACCTCATATTGTAGAGTCTGCCAATGAAAAAGTGGTAGCAGAAGTAGTAGATAATGGTACAACCCATCAAGTTATAGTTCAAAAAAATGAAGAGCGATTTTTTGATACTTCTTGTGATTGTTTAACCGAAACAGAATACCCCTTGTGCATCCATAAAACAATGCTTTTGCTTTTATTGTTTCAATTAAAAGGGGCCGATTATTTTGAAACTATCCGAAATTGGGATAGAGAAAAAAACAAGCTTTTAGCCTTGTATGGTTATAGTTTAGATGATTATATCGAAGATAAATTTGAGTTTACTTATCATGAAGGCAAGCCTTATTTAAAAGTATTGGATGATAGAATACAAAAAGTTAATGCAGTGGTCTCGGCCCCCATGGTAAGGAAACACAATAAATCTAATGATTGGGACTTAGAAACTGAACAGGGGGTAGCTACAGCACCTGCAGTGGCTACAGAGCGGTATGGTTTAGTGATCCAACAAGTGCCTAATGAGTATCCGCATATATTATTAAGTATTGTAAAAGGGGAAGTGAATGAACAAGGTGCTGCCTATGTAGGGAAAGTTGAAAAAATTGATCTAGCTAAATTTACTACACCAGTAGATGTGAATGAAGAAGATAAAAACTTAATTCAATTGGTGCGCAAATTACAGGCGAGTGAAATGGCTAAATTTTTAAATAAAAATTCACCCTTTGCTGGTATATGGGATACTATCGTACATGCTGATGATGATAGTTTACCTGATGAAACGAAAGAGTTGATTCAGGAATATATGCATCCTAAATTAGAAAAAGTTTGGCGTGATTTATCCGAACATCCTTTTAATTTTCATTTGCCGTTTAATAAACCTTTTACCACAGCTAACTTACAAAAAGCTGAGCTGGTATATACGCCCATTCAGCCTTGTTTTAAAGTTGAAAGAGATTCGGAGAGTTATATTATATATGCTTCTATTAATTTACCAACAGGTAAAATTGCCTTAGAGGAAAATCATACAAAGTCAAATTATATTTTTCAGCAGGACCATAGTTTTTATAGTTGGAAAAATCCAGTCGACTTATATTGGGCCGAAAAATTTATGCCCACAGGTTTTCATCAAATTAGTTTAGCAGAGTGGCCTAATTATTTACAGACTACCTTATTGCCATTATCAAAATTATACCAAGTAGAGTTAGGTACTGTTTCGCAAGAAAAATTAAAAGGAATTAAACCACAGCTTCAAATTTTATTAAAAGAATCTGGCGACTATTTATTTTTTGAGCCTCTTTATTTGTATAAAGATATTGTTGTACAAAAAGAAGATGGTCCTTCGGTAATTCAACAACAAGGCGATAAGATCATAATATTAGAACGTGATTTAGCTGCAGAGCGTCAATTGATGAATATTATTGAACAGTTACATTCGGGCTTTGTTCGTCCCAATGAAGGAAATGTTTTAGCATTAAAGGGTGCTGAGTTATTAAAAAACAATTGGTTTTTTTTATTTGTAGATACCTTAAGAGAAAAACAAATTCCTTTATATGGTTCAGAAAATTTAAAGCAATTTAAATTCAATACCGCTAAACCTTCCACTCGCTTATATATTAGTAGTAATACCGATTGGTTTGATGCTAAAGTAGAGATCTCTTTTGGTGATCAAAAAGTAACCGTGCAGGATATTAAAAATATGTTGTTGAACAAACAACAATTTGTACCGTTAAAGGATGGTAGTTTAGGGGTACTTCCCGAGAAATGGCTTAATAAATATTCCTTACTATTTAAAGTGGGTGAGGGAAGCCAGCAAAATTTAAAACTTAGCAAATATCATTTTTCTATATTAGATGAGCTCTATCAACAAAGAGATGAAGAAGAACTTATTTTTCAGTTGGAAGGCAAGTATGAAAAAATTAGAGAAAAATATTCAATAGCAGATGTAGCACCACCTGTGCATTTATTACCCGTATTAAGACCTTATCAGGTAAGTGGTTTTCAATGGTTGAATTATTTACACGATGTTCAGTGGGGTGGTATTTTAGCAGATGATATGGGATTGGGTAAAACTATTCAAACCTTATCTTTTTTACAACACCTCAAAGAAAAAAATGGCAAATTAGTGGCCATGGTGGTATGTCCCACAACTTTATTGTATAACTGGCAAAACGAATTAAAAAAGTTTACACCTAGCTTAAGTTTTCATATTCATCACGGAGGCGCAAGAAGTAAAAAACAATTATTTGAATCTGGCATCGAAGTGATTATAACTACTTATGGAACTTTACGATCAGATATTAAAATGTTTGCTGAAGTACAATTTGATTATGTAATTTTAGATGAATCACAAGCCATTAAAAATCCTGCAAGTAAGGTAACCAAAGCAGCTTGTATATTAAAAGCAACAAACAAACTATGTTTAAGTGGTACGCCATTGCAAAACAACACTTTTGATATTTATGCTCAAATGAATTTTCTAAATCCTGGTATGTTGGGGACTGTAGAGTATTTTAAGCATAATTTTTCAATGCCAATTGATAAGTTTGACGAACAAGAACAAAAAGAACATTTAAGAAAATTTGTTTTTCCGTTTATTTTAAGACGTACTAAAGAGCAAGTGGCAAAGGATTTGCCAGAAAAACAAGAAATGGTATTGTATTGTGAGATGGGGGATGCGCAAAGAAAAATTTATGAAGCTTATCGAAATGATTATCGTGATAAGTTATTAGGCATGGTAGAAGAAAAAGGAATTCAAAAATCACAATTGTCAATTTTACAAGGTTTAATGAAACTTCGTCAAATTTGTGATAGTCCGGCTATTATCAAAGATGAATCCTATCCTAATGAGTCAGTTAAGTTAACGGAACTAACACGTGAGATTGCAGAAAATATTGAAGGTCATAAAGCACTCGTGTTCTCTCAATTTTTAGGGATGCTTGCGTTAATAAAAGAGCAATTAACGAAACTAGGTATCGATTATGAATATTTTGATGGAAGTAGTACTATACAAGAAAGAGAACGTGCTATTGAACGTTTCCAAAATGATCCAAATTGCAGAGTATTTTTAATTTCATTAAAAGCAGGAGGTGTGGGTTTAAACTTAACTGCTGCTGATTATGTATATATCGTTGATCCTTGGTGGAATCCTGCAGTGGAGCAACAAGCAATTGATCGTACCCATCGTATTGGTCAAACTAAAAATATATTTGCATATCGTATGATTTGTAACGATACAGTGGAAGATAAAATATTGAAATTGCAGGATCGCAAAAGATCTTTGGCTAAAGAATTAATTTCGGACGAAGAAGGCTTTGTTAAATCTTTAACCAAAGATGATATAGCTTATTTGTTTTCTTAATAATTGCCTATTTAATTTCTGCAGCGGCTAAATTTGCTTCTGGATTTTTCAAAAATTCATTTTTGCATTCAGTTGAACAAAAACCTAACACATTATTTTTATAATGTGCAGTATCAGCAATACCTGCAGTAACAGGCATGCCGCAACTTGGATCCTTTTTATTATTGACAAGGGCCATGTCATAAGTTTTTTCAGTACTTGTGTCCTGTTTCATGGCTGTGCTGGTATCGGTTTTGGCATCTGTTACATTGGAACCAGTACCACAGGCTGTAAATAGGATAGTCACTGTTGTAATTGTAGTTAAGATATATTTTCTCATTTTTTTGGGTGTTGAATTAGATCAAATTTACAACTACTCAATCAATATCAAAACTAACAAATGTTTGGTTTAGATGCAATTCTTTCCTATTTATAGGCTTATTGTCTATTTAATTTTATATTTTTACACCCTCAGCCTTAGCAAAGGAAATAAAATGAAACAGAAGCCATTACATATCTTAACTACAAGTGCAAATTTTGCACCAGTTTCTGTTGTAAACAGTCCCATCAGGATGCCGCTTGCGGTAATCTTTTCACCCCGACGTGGATTCTGATAGGACGAGCAATTGGCACTTGCCCCTATCAGTGGAAAAAACCCCGAAATTTTCTCCTAACGCCAGAAGTGTCATTTTTTTAAATTTTATTGATCATTGGAACAAAATATTATAGTACGTGTTGCCCATAGTGGCGACGTTTCTTACGCAATAGCCATCACCGAAGAGATGGAATCTTCTGCAAAAGCAAGAGGTACAGGAATCGCTAAACGTAGCCCCGAATATGTGGCCAAAAAAATTGAAGAAGGTAAGTCGGTAATTGCCCATACAGAAGATGGTACCTGGGTAGGCTTTTGTTATATTGAGGCTTGGCAACATGGTCAATTTGTTGCCAATAGTGGTTTAATTGTATCCCCTCCTTTTAGAAAAAGTGGGATAGCTAAAAAAATAAAGCAAACTATTTTTCAATTATCTAGAGAAAAATATCCAAGTTCTAAAATTTTCGGCTTAACCACTGGTTTGGCAGTTATGAAAATTAATAGTGAGTTAGGCTACGAGCCAGTTACCTATAGTGAGCTTACGGATGATGAAGAGTTTTGGGCGGGTTGTAAAAGCTGTGTGAATTATGAAATATTAAAAAGCAAGGATCGTAAAAATTGTATGTGCACAGCGATGCTATTTGATCCTAATGAAGTAAAAATAAAGGAACCCATTGCTACTAAAAAAGGACTAAACATTTTTAAATGGTGGGGTAAAAAATAAAGAATATGGAAAAAGTTGTTTTAGGTTTTAGTGGTGGTTTGGATACCACATTTTGTGTAAAATACTTGACCGAAGACAAAGGTCTTGAAGTACATAGTGTGATAGTTAACACAGGAGGCTTTACCGAAGAAGAGTTAAAAAAAGTAGAAGCACATGCGTATGCCTTAGGTGTTAAAACACATACTACTGTTGATGCGGTTAAAGGGTATTATGATAGCATTATTAAATATTTAATATTTGGTAATGTTTTAAAAAACAATACCTATCCTTTAAGTGTAAGTGCAGAGCGCTTGTCACAAGCACTGCATATCGCAGAACATGTAAAAAAAGTGGGTGCAAAATTGGTAGCGCATGGTAGTACAGGTGCTGGTAACGATCAGGTTCGTTTTGATATGATTTTTCAGATCATGATACCTGGTATCGAAATTTTAACACCTATTCGTGATTTGCAATTAAGTAGAGAAGCAGAGATTGACTATTTGAAAGCAAAGGGTGTAAACATGAATTTTGAAAAAGCTGCTTATTCTATTAATAAAGGTTTGTGGGGGACAAGTGTGGGTGGCAAAGAAACACTACATTCAAAAGGGATGTTACCCGAGTCGGCATGGCCTACTCAAATGACTAAAGAAGGGGTGTCGGAAGAAATGGTGATTAGTTTCGAAAAAGGGGAAATAAAAAAAGTAAATGGAAAATCATTTTCTCATCCAACAGAAGCTATTCAGTTTATACAATCAATAGCTGGGGCCTATGGTATTGGCAGAGATATTCATGTGGGGGATACCATTATTGGTATTAAAGGACGTGTGGGTTTTGAAGCTGCCGCACCAATGGTTATTTTAAAAGCACATCATGCTTTAGAAAAGCATGTTTTAACAAAATGGCAATTGTCTTGGAAAGATCAATTAGCTCAATTTTATGGCAACTGGTTGCATGAAGGCCAAATCTTAGATCCTGTAATGAGAGATATAGAAGCTTTTCTTTCTAATTCACAAGCACAAGTAACCGGCGAAGTTTTTATTGAATTAAACCCTTATCGTTTTCAAGTAACAGGTATTGAGTCGGTGAATGATTTAATGAGTGCGAAATTTGGCAAGTATGGTGAAATGAATACGGGCTGGTCAGGTGCCGATGTAAGAGGATTCACTAAAATATTTGGTAATCAAACCGGTATTTTTCATCATGTAAAAGATGCCAATAATAAATAAGCGCAAATAATTATTAAAAATTGTAAAATGCAAAAAGTAAAAGTAGGTATTGTGGGTGGAGCAGGCTATACAGGTGGTGAGTTGCTTCGTGTATTATTGCATCATCCAAATGTAAGCATTGCTTTTGTGCATAGTACTAGTAGTGCTGGTGAACTTGTTTCAAAAGTGCATGCCGATTTGTTAGGGGATACAAATTTACAATTTTCAAATACTTTAGATCAAAATATAGATGTTTTGTTTTTATGTGTAGGTCATGGGGATGCTAAAAAGTTTTTAGTAGCCAATGAATTAAATGCGGGTATTAAAATCATTGATCTATCTCAGGATTTTAGATTAGAGTCCACTGCCACAATGGGAGATAGGAGTTTTGTATATGGTTTGCCAGAATTACAAAAAGAAAAAATAAGAAGCGCTCAAAACATTGCTAATCCTGGTTGTTTTGCAACGGCAATACAATTAGGGTTACTTCCTTTAGCCGACAAGGGTTTATTAAAAGAGGTATATACCACTGGCATCACAGGTTCAACTGGCGCAGGTCAGGGTTTATCTTCTACCAGTCATTTTAGCTGGAGAGCAAATAATATTCAGGCCTATAAAACATTGCAACATCAGCATCTAAATGAAATTGGAGAATCGATAGCTCAATTGCAAGGGCATAATGCTGCAGCAATTAATTTTGTTCCTTGGAGAGGCGATTTTACTAGAGGGATTTTTGTAACCTCTATTGTTACTTGTGATTTAAGTTTAGAGGCTATGTATGATTTATACCATTCTTTTTACAAGGGTCATTTGTTTACGCATGTTTCAACTTCTAATATCGATTTAAAGCAAGTGGTGAACACTAATAAATGTTTAATTCATATCGAAAAACAAGGAAATAAAATAGCCATTCATTCTGCAATAGATAATTTGTTAAAAGGAGCTGTAGGGCAAGCGGTTCAAAATATGAATTTGATGCTTGGACTTTCAGAAACTACCGGGCTTCAATTAAAAGCTAATTATTTTTAAATCGTAGATAATAAATTATTCACTCAGATAAAAAACCGCTATGTCATTGTTCAATGTATATCCTTTAAATCCAATTGCTATCACTAAAGCAGCGGGTAGTCGTGTTTGGGATGATAAAGGGCAGGAATATTTAGATATGTATGGCGGTCATGCGGTTATCAGTATTGGTCATACACATCCCCATTGGATTAAAAGAATTGAAGACCAATTACATGCCATTGCTTTTTATTCTAATTCTGTCATTCTCCCCATTCAGGAACAATTAGCAACCGCACTTAACGATATTAGTGGTAAAAAAGACTATCAATTATTTTTATGTAATAGTGGCGCCGAAGCCAATGAAAACGCCTTAAAACTAGCCTCTTTTCATACTGGCAGAAAAAAAATCATTGCCTTTAAAAAATCCTTTCATGGTCGTACATCTTTAGCGGTTGCGGCTACTGATAATCCAGGTATTGTGGCACCAGTTAATGAAACAGATAATATTATTTTTTTACCCTTTAACGATGTAGAAGCATTAAACACTTGTTTTGAAAAAGAGGGTGCTAACATTGCCGCTGTGATCATTGAAGGCATTCAGGGCGTAGCAGGAATTTACGAAGCTTCGATTCTTTTTTTACAAGCCATTCGAAAAGCATGTGATACCTATGGTGCCGTTTATATTGCTGATAGTGTACAATGTGGTTATGGAAGAACTGGACAATTTTTTGCACATGATTTTGCAGGCGTGAATGCAGATATTTATTCGATGGCTAAAGGAATGGGAAATGGATTTCCTATTGGTGGCATATTAATCGCTCCACATATTCAAGCTAAGTTTGGTATGTTAGGTACCACTTTTGGAGGCAACCCTACTGCTTGTGCAGCAGCACTTGCGGTAATTGAAGTAATGCAAAGCGAAAATTTAATAAGTGCTGCAAAGCAAAAAGGAGATTATTTGATTAAAGCATTAAAAGAAATTGATGGCATTAAAGTGGTAAGAGGAAGAGGATTGATGATTGGTTTTGAAATGCAGACTGGTTTAGAAGATGTACGAAAAGTATTATTGAATGAACTAAAAATATTTACCGGTGAAGCAAAACCCAATGTGATAAGATTATTGCCATCCCTTGCTATTTCGATGCAGGAGATTGATTTATTTTTAAACGGATTGAAAAAAGCAATTCAATTAATTAAGCAAAACTAGCCTAAGTCATGAAACAGTTTATTTCAGTAAAGGATGTTACAGATATTAATGCACTAGTTAAACAAGCTTTAGCTTATAAATCAAATCCATTATTAGATAAAACATTAGGTGTCAATAAAAGAATTGGCTTATTATTTTTAAATCCAAGTTTAAGAACTAGATTAAGTACACAAGTGGCTGCGCAAAATTTAGGCATGGAACCCATTGTATTTAATGTAGATAAAGAAGGATGGGCATTAGAATTCTCGGAAGGAGCGGTAATGAATGGCATTACTGTAGAGCATATTAAAGATGCGGCGCCCATTTTGGGTAATTATTTTGATATACTTTGTATAAGGACTTTCCCTAGTTTACAAAATAGAACAGATGATTATAGTGAAAAAATAATTAATCAATTTATTAAGTATGCAGGTATTCCGGTAGTGAGTTTAGAGTCGGCGACTTTACACCCGCTTCAATCTTTAACTGATATTATAACTATTCAAGAATCAATTGCCTTGAATAAAAATTTAACTAATAAGAAACCTAAAATAGTGTTAAGCTGGGCACCTCATATAAAACCAATTCCTCAATGTGTAGCCAATAGCTTTAGCGAATGGGTAAATGCATGGGGGGAAGCAGATTTTGTGATTACCCATCCAGAAGGGTACGAGCTAGATACCAAGTATACGCATGGTGCCAATATCTCATACGATCAAAGCGCTGCTTTACAAGATGCCGATTTTGTTTATATTAAAAACTGGAGTAGTTACAATGATTATGGCAAAGTATTAAGTGCCGATGCCAGCTGGATGTTGACAAATACAAAGCTTGCACTTACCAATAATGCTAAAGTAATGCACTGTTTGCCAGTAAGAAGAAATGTAGAGCTGAGTGATGAAATATTAGATGGGCCAAATAGTATTGTAACACAAGAAGCATCGAATAGGGTTTGGGCTGCTCAAGCAGTACTTGCCAATATTTTAGGTTCATTATCATAAAATAATGAACACAATCAAAAAAATGGAAAAATTATACGTCATTAAAATTGGAGGTAATATAGTTGACAACCCTAGTTTGTTAACTGAATGCTTACAAGCTTTTTCATCTTTGAAAGGGCATGCTATTTTAGTGCATGGAGGCGGAAAATTAGCTACACAAATGGCTACATCCATGGGTGTGGAGCAAAAGATGGTAGAGGGAAGAAGAATAACAGATGCAGAAACATTGAAAATTGTAACCATGGTGTATGCGGGCTATATTAATAAAAATATAGTGGCGCAATTGCAATCATTAGGGGTAAATGCAATGGGTTTATCTGGAGCCGATGGTAATTTAATCCAAGCGCACAAAAGAACAGGCGCCAATATTGATTATGGTTTTGTGGGAGACGTAGACCAGGTGAACACTGCATTGATTCAGCAACTAATTGAAAAAAACACTTCCTTAGTTATCGCCCCTATTACACATGATAGTAAAGGCCAACTATTAAATACCAATGCAGATACTATAGCACAAAGTATTGCCACAGCCATGTCACTTCATTATGAAGTGCATTTAATTTATGGATTCGAAAAAGAGGGCGTTTTATCAGACGTAAATAATCCTCATTCAGTAATCGCTTCTATTAATCGACCGGTTTACGGTACATTAATAGAACAAAAAGTCATTTTTGAAGGAATGATCCCCAAAATTGACAACGCGTATTTGGCTTTAGAAGCTGGTGTAAAATCAGTCATCATTGGGAAAGCCGAAAAATTGAATGAATTAATTAACGGTACTTCTGGTACTACAATCAAAATATAATGTCACAGACAAATAACATACAAAATACAAGTGTAACTATTTCCAAATTACAACAGGAAGCAAAACAATTATTAGAAAAATTAATAGCCACCCCCTCATTTAGTAAAGAAGAAGATACAACGGCCGATATAATACAAGTGTACTTAGCCCAAAAAAAGGTAAAAACAGAACGTAAAAAAAATAATATCTGGGCTATAAACCTTCATTACGATTCCCTAAAGCCCACTTTATTATTAAATTCTCATCATGATACAGTTAAGCCAAATAAAGGATTTACAATAGACCCATTTACTCCCATCAACAAGGAAGGGAAGTTATATGGACTAGGAAGTAATGATGCTGGTGGATGTTTGGTTAGTTTGATTGCTACTTTCTTATATTATTACGATCAAGAAAATTTACCATTTAATATCATTTTAGTAGCCTCAGCCGAAGAAGAAATTTCTGGTCATGATGGAATAGAACTAGTATTGCCTTTATTACCAAGTATTGATTTTGGAATAGTCGGGGAACCAACGTTATTAGAAATGGCTATAGCGGAAAGAGGCCTATTGGTTTTAGATGTAGTAGCAACGGGTAAATCGGGTCATGCAGCAAGAGAAGAGGGGGAGAATGCACTTTATAAAATTTTATCCACTATTGAATGGTTTAAAAACTATCAATTTGAAAAAGTCTCTGATTTGCTAGGTAAGGTAAAAATGACGGTAACGGTTATTGAAACTGAAAATAAACAACATAATGTGGTGCCTTCTTCTTGCAAACTTGTAGTAGATGTAAGAGTAAATGAGTTATATAGTTTCGAAGAAGTTTTAGCAACTATTAACAAACATGTTGATGTAAGCGTTACCCCAAGATCCTTAAGAATGCGATCTACAGGTATTGCACTAGATCACCCACTAGTTCAAGCAGGCAAGGCTATTGGCAAAGGTTATTATGGCTCAGTAACTACTTCAGATAAAGCCCTAATGCCTTTCCCTGCATTAAAAATGGGTCCTGGTGATTCTGCTAGAAGTCATACGGCAGATGAATTTATATTTGTAAAAGAAATAGAAGAAGGCGTTAATACCTATATTCAATTAATTGATAAAATGATTTCATTATGAGTAAGCTTTGGCAAAAAAATGGACAAGTAGCTACCGCAGTAGAAAAGTTCACTATTGGCAACGACCAATTAATGGATCAATATTTAGCCGCTTACGATGTTTTAGGTTCTATTGCGCATACTACTATGTTGGCGGAAGTAGGCTTATTAACCAATGAAGAGCAAGTGCAGTTAAAAAATGCCTTGGTAGAAATTTATGCATTAGTTAATAAAGGTAATTTTTCACTAGCACCAGGGGTGGAAGATATTCACTCACAGGTTGAAATGTTATTGACCGAAAAGTTAGGAGACATTGGTAAAAAAATTCACAGTGCGAGAAGTAGAAATGATCAAGTTCTGGTAGACATTAAATTATTTTTACGTGCCGAACTTATGCATCTTACCCACTCCATAGAATCTTTGTTTTCTTTATTACAGCAAAAGAGCGAGGAGCATAAAAATGATTTATTGCCTGGTTATACCCATTTACAATTAGCCATGCCCTCTTCTTTTGGTTTATGGTTTGGCGCCTATGCAGAAAGCTTGGTTGATGATATGACCACTTTACAAGCCGCCTATAAAGTGGTTAATAAAAATCCATTAGGGTCGGCTGCGGGATATGGTTCCTCTTTTCCGATAAATAGAACAAGAACAACCGAACTCTTAGGGTTTGATGCTTTAAACTATAATGTAGTATATGCACAAATGGGGCGTGGAAAGGCAGAAAGAATTACTGCCATGGCCCTTGCTAATGTGGCGGATACTTTAGCCAAATTAAGTATGGATGCTTGTTTATTTATGAATCAAAATTTTGGATTTATAAATTTCCCTGAAGAGTTAACGACAGGTTCAAGTATTATGCCGCATAAAAAAAATCCTGATGTTTTTGAATTAATTCGTTCTTATTGCAATCGTATAAAAGCGTTGCCTAATGAGATTATGATGATGACTACTAATTTGCCTTCTGGCTATCATCGTGATTTGCAATTATTAAAAGAGCATTTGTTCCCAGCTTTTGCGCAATTGACAAATTGTATTGAGATGGCTTCTTTGATGATTCAAAACATGCATGTAAAAAAGAATTTATTAGAAGATGAAAAATACAAATACTTATTTAGCGTTGAGGAAGTCAATAAGTTGGTTAATAGCGGCATGCCCTTTAGAGATGCGTATAAAAAAGTGGGTATGGATATAGAAAACGGACAATTTACCTATTCCACAAATCTTTCACACACGCATGAAGGTAGCATTGGAAATTTAGGAACAGAGGCGGTGGCACTAAGCATGAAAAAGATTGTTAAAGAAATGGATTTTGAAAAAGTAAATACTCAAATTGAGCAATTATTGAAATGCTAACTGTATTTTTGAAACCTAATTTAATACCTGAAAATTTTAAATATTGAATATGAAAAAAGGAATAGTACTATCATTGGCTATAGTGAGTTTTTTAACAGCTATGTCACAAACAAAGACAACAGCAAAGTTAGGCGCGCCTACTACAAAACCCAAGTTGGCTTTGACTAATACAGCAGCGCAAGCTTTAAAAACTACAAAGGACAGCGCTTCTTATGCTTTAGGGTATAGAATCGCTCAATCTTTAAAAGGCCAGGGTTTACAAGACGTGAATTTTGAATTGTTCAAAAAAGGAATGGCTGCAGGGGCAATTGCTAAAACAGAGATCCCTGATAGCTTATTAGATGTATGCATTAAAAACTACCAAGATAAAATGAGTCAAGAAAAAATCGCCATTAACAGAGCGGCAGGAAAAGCATTTTTAGAAGAAAATGCAAAAAAACCAGGTGTTGTTAAAATGACAAATGGTATGCAGTATTTAGTATTAACAGCAGGTACAGGTACTGAGCACCCTACTTTAAAAAGTAAAGTTAAATGCCATTACCATGGTACTTTAATTGATGGTACTGTATTTGACAGTTCAGTTCAAAGAGGTGAACCCATTAGTTTTCCATTAAACGGAGTTATCAAGGGATGGCAGGATGCCGTTCAATTAATGACTGTAGGTGCAAAGTGGAGATTATATATTCCTTCAGAATTAGCTTATGGTGAACGTTCTGCAGGACCGGTAATTGGACCAGGATCTACTTTAATCTTCGACGTTGAACTTTTAGGCATAGAATAAAAATTGCTAAAATACTTGAAACACCCCCTTTTTTGGGGGTGTTTTTGTTGGTATAATGTGGTAATTTTGTAAATCGTTATAAAGTCAACCTTATGTTTCAGAAATCTTTATTTTTCGTCCCTATCATAATCGCTTTTTATGCTTGTTCCCCTAATAATGTAAAGTCGGATGCCGCCATTACAAAAATAATGGATAGTGCAGGTGTAACAGGCACATTTGCTTTAATGGAAAATGGGTCAGGGCAGTTTACCGTCGCCAATTTAAGTACTTATAAAGATTCTGCATTTGCGCCTATGAATACTTTTTTTGCGCTTCCCACTTTAATAGCTTTTGATAAAGGTTTCATAAATCATAGTACAAATACATGGGTGAGTTTTGATTCCGCTGTTTATTATCAAAATTTGATAGCAAAAATTGGACGCAATACTATTTTGAAAACTATCGACTCTTTACATTACGGTAAAGGTATTGTTAGTGCCGATTCTACAAATTATTGGAGTAATGGCTCTATTCGAATTACTGCTGACGAACAATTAGGCTTTATTAAAAAAATGTATTTTAATGAACTGCCTTTTCAAAAAAGATCTCAGGATTTATTTAAAAAGATGATCGTAAAAGAAGATAATTCTAATTATAAGTTATCATATATAAACGCCGAAGATATAAATTCAAATAATGCTTGGTGGGTGGGATATGTGGAAGAGAATAAACACGTCTACTTTTTTGTTTTATTTACACATCAGGTAAAAGCAGCAGCGACAGCAGATACCAAAGCAACGCTGTTAAAAAATATTTTAATGCAACAAGGTTTTTTAAAAGGAGTAAGATAATTTATTGACATCATTATGCAACAATATTGTAATACATTAAGTTCCTATAGTCGTTTTATTACGCGTGAAGTAAAAATTGGCAACTTGATTATTGGTGGGGGGCATCCCATTAGAGTTCAAACAATGACTACAACCGACACGATGGATACCGAGAAGACGGTGGCCCAAGTAATTAAATGTATCGAAGCAGGTGCCGAGCTAGTTAGAATTACTGCACCAAGCAAGAAAGAGGCCGACAATTTAGCCAATATTAAAGCTGCCTTAAAAGCAAAAGGGTATGACACTCCTTTGGTGGCAGATATACATTTTACACCTAATGCAGCAGAGATAGCTGCAACCATCGTAGAAAAAGTAAGAGTAAATCCAGGTAATTATGTTGACAAAAAAAAATTTGAACAAATTGAATATACGGATGCAGAGTATTTAGAGGAGATAGAACGTATTAGAGAAAGGTTTACCCCATTAGTTCTTATTTGTAAAGAGCATGGAACTGCTATGCGTATAGGTACTAATCATGGTTCATTGAGTGATCGTATAATGAGTCGGTATGGCGATACCGCCAATGGCATGGTGGAAAGTGCTATGGAGTTTTTACGTATTGCTAGATCCTTGGATTTTCATCAGATTATATTGAGTATGAAATCAAGTAATCCACAAGTGATGGTGCAGGCCTATCGATTACTCATACAACAAATGCAAAATGAATTTGGCGAGTCCTATCCACTCCATTTAGGCGTTACAGAAGCTGGGGACGGCGAAGACGGTAGAATTAAAAGTGCTATTGGAATAGGAACCTTATTAGAAGATGGCATTGGGGATACTATAAGAGTAAGCTTAACAGAAGACCCTGAATTAGAAATTCCAGTTTGTAGAGATATTGTTAAAAGGTATAATGGAAGAAGGAACGAAACAAGTGCTACTATTCTACCAATCGAAAAAATAAATTATTCTCCTTTTGAATATAAAAGAAGAACTACTCATGCTGTAGGTAATATCGGGGGAGGTTTGGTACCTGTTGTTATAGCAGACATGAGTGCATTGGTTGATTTATCTCCAACTGCTTTACAGGCTATTGGTTATCAGTATAATGCAGCTACTGATAAATGGAATATTGCAGATGCGGCTGCCGACTATGTTTATACAGGCAGCAAGGCCCTAAACTTTGATTTACCCGGCACTTTGAAAGTGGTTATTGATTATACGCAATGGATAAACTTAAAGGATGATAAAAAGTATGCGCCTATTTTTGATAGCACACAGTTTTTAGGAGCTACTGAAAAGAGCAAGCAATTGAATTTTGTGATGCTAGATGCGTATAGTACTCAATTTAATATTTCTGATGACCAATTATTACAAATAGCAAAGGATACTACGGTTGTCTTTTGTATAAGTAGTCAATTAGTGAATGCAATGCAAGCGGTTAGACGATTATTCATAAAACTAGTGGAGTTGGGTATTACTAATCCTGTAGTATTAATGACTAGTAGTAAGGGCCTTACTAGCGACGAACATCTAATTCATTTTGCCACAGAAACCGGGGCTTTATTATTAGATGGTATGGGAGATGGTATTTGTTTGAGTATTGACAATGCAGATGCAAACAATAGCTCAACATCTATTGGTCAAGTATCGGGTCGTAACTACATTCAGAATAATTCGATAGAACAATTTTTGAATGCTACTGCTTTTGGAATTTTACAAGCTACTAGAACTAGAATTTCAAAAACGGAATATATATCTTGTCCTAGCTGTGGCAGAACTTTATTTGAGCTTCAAGAAACGACTGCTAAAATTAGAAAAGTGACTAACCATTTAAAAGGGTTAAAGATTGCTATTATGGGATGCATAGTAAATGGTCCTGGAGAGATGGCTGATGCTGATTTTGGCTATGTGGGTAGTGGCGTTGGTAAAATCACTTTGTATAAGGGGAAAGAAATTATGAAACGTAATATTGATAGTGAAGTTGCTGTGGACGAGTTAATCTTATTATTAAAAGAGAATGGTGCTTGGGTAGAGCCTCAATAAACTTTACATTTTATCATGTATTATATTCTATATACGCTACTTTATTTATTCTCCTTATTACCATGGAGAGTATTGTATTTTATAAGTGATATTATTTCCTTTCTTTTACAACATCTAATTAAATATAGAGTAAAAGTAGTGGCGCAAAATTTAGAGATTGCCTTTCCACAAAAAACGGTTGCCGAAAGAAAACAAATAGCTAAAGATTTTTATCAGCAATTCACGGATTCTTTTATAGAAACCATTAAATTATTATCTATTTCAGATAAAACATTTCAAAAAAGATTTACTTCTAATGTAGAAGTATTGAATGATTTATATGCTACTGGTCAATCTGTGCAAATTATGGCAGGGCATTTTTTTAATTGGGAATTTGCTAATTGGGGAGTTGCTAAGTACGGGAATTATCCTTTTATAGCAGTGTACATGCCCTTATCTAACAAAGCTTTTAATAAATTAATTTATGATTTAAGGGCACGTTATGGTTCTATCTTAATACCTGCCACAAATTTTAGGTCTCAATTTCACAAGTATGCGAATCAGGGACCCTATGCAATGGCACTCGCTGCTGATCAAAATCCAGGCAATCCTTTACAAGCTTTTTGGGTTAATTTCTTTGGTCGACTTACGCCCTTTGTAAAAGGTCCTGAAAAAGGAGCCAAATTAAATAACACGGCTCAGGTCTTTGTGCACTTTTATCGAATCAAAAGAGGGTATTATCATTCAGAATATGAACTCATGACTAGTTCGCCTAATTATTTCAAAGACGGACAGCTTACGGCACTCTATGTAAAAGTATTAGAAGAAAAAATAAAACAAAATCCATCCAATTATTTATGGAGTCATCGTAGATGGAGATTTAATTATGATGCAGCCAAGCACAGTCATCTAGTTGTCGAGTAATGTTAATCTTGACTAGGCTTTTGTTTATTTACCTCGATGGTAAATTTTTCTTTAATCTGTAAAACACTTTCCCAGCCACCTTGTACGGTTCTAAAATTATGAATCCCTTCTTTTTTTAATATACTAGCAGCTAGTGTATTACTTAAGCCATCTTCGCTAATGATGTAAATATTAAAATGCTCATCTAATTCAGAAAAACTTCCCGGGTCCATAAATTCTACTAAAGGAATAGACACTGAATTTTTGATATGTCCTTTGTCAAATACTTCTTCTGCTCTTATATCTAATGGCATTAAATATTCATCGTAAGGAATATCCATTGCTAATTCATCTGCCTCTACCTCAATGAGGATATCTATTTTTTGTCCCGATTCTTTCCAGTGATCAAAGCCACCTTGCAAGAATCCGAGTACCTTGGAAAAATTCGCTTCTTTGAAATAGGCAAGGGTTTCTCTTTTAAACTGGTCGTCTATCACAAGTGCAATGGCCGAATCTTTATGAATAAGACCCATAGCAACTGCAAATTTTACTGTTGAAGGAGTAATGTGCAAAGAACCTGGAATATGACCATCCATCCAATCAAGAGCAGGTCGAGTATCAATTACTAAGGCCGATTCTTCTTTAATTATTTGGATAAACTGTTCAATCGATAATGACATAGACTAGCCCACTAATTGTTCAACAAATTGGTTCACTTGTTCTAAGCGATTGTAATCGACAGTGTAAAAAATAAATTTACCTTCTCTTGTTGTTATCACGATTCCGGCTCTTCTTAAAATAGCTAAATGTTGAGAGGCCACTGACTGTTCTAATCTCAGTTTCACATAGATTTCCGTAACAGTCATCTTAGTATGCTCGTCAATTAATTTTACAATTTGTTGACGTAATTTATGATTTAGTGCACGTAAAATCATAGCCGCTTTCTTGCTGTGCAATAAGTCGACTTTTAATGGGGCTTTGCCATTTAGAAGTTGTAGTTGAGGTAATGATTGATTCATAACAATAAAAGTATGGGGGTTAAGAACTAAAATTGCAGTACGAAGATAGCTGTTTAATTTATAGCTGTAATAATTTATAATATATAAATTATTAAAAATAGACTATTTGTGAAACAAAGGGCTTGCTAAATCAAGCTTTTATTGAACTAAAGCAGCAATGCCGTTTATCATATTTTTTTTGACTCAACCGGTTTTTGGTAAAAATCTTTTAAGTAAGCGGGGATAGAATAGGCAAGATCTTCAAAGTCTTTTTGGGCCCATTTCTGATTGGCTAATTGCAAACAATGTGTAAGTGTATAGTTTTCAGTTAGATAGTGAACATTTTCTGTTTCAATACTTGTTTGAGTTTTGGCCACTCCCGATCCGATGCATAAAAGGGGGGTTTTTGACCATTGTTGCATATATGTCATAGACAATATTATGGGTTGCTCCATCTCAACCACTTGCAATGTAGGGGTGTAGATGGCCCCAAATACTTCCATTCTTTTTGCGTCAATCATACTAAAAATATGACCTTCTTTAGACAAATTTTTACCCGCTTCAGTTTGTTGAGCTGCAGTAGCTAATAATTGTAAAGTAGAGAGACCAATTAAGGGTTTTTGTAAAGCAAATGCCAACCCTTTTGCAGATGCTAGACCCACTCTTAAACCAGTATAGCTGCCCGGACCCATAGTTACCACAATAGCATCAATACCTGCTAAGCTTAGCCCAGTTTCTTTTATGCATTCTTCTATTGCTACTTGAACAAAATTGGCATGAGATTGAGTTTCAATATTTTGTCTTTGTGCTAAAATATGTTCACCCTTGCCAATGCCAATGAGCGCTTTCTCTGAACTTGTATCTATGATTAAAAAATGTGCCAAATGGTTGATTGTTTTGCAAAAATAGGCTTGAATATGATAGAAAAATAAGAAATTGCAATACTTAATATAATTATATGTCAAAACAGATTCTTCAAACTAATAAAGTACCAGCTCCTATTGGTCCTTATAGTCAGGCAGTAATTGCCAATGGTTTTTTATTTGCAAGTGGTCAAGTGGCATTTGATCCTGCTACTGGAGACTTAGTTTTAAGTTCTATCCAGGCCGAAACCAAACAAGTAATGGAAAACATTAAAGCCATATTGGAGGAAGCTAAGATCAATTTTAATCATGTGGTAAAAACAACCATTTTTTTAAGTGATATGGGTTTGTTTGCACAAGTGAATGAAGTGTATGGCTCTTATTTTACAGCAGATTTTCCAGCGCGTGAAACAGTGGCAGTAAAAACTTTACCTCGAAATGTAAACGTAGAAATTAGCGTAACGGCTATTATTTCTTTGTAAGAGAAAAACTTGTTTCAAATAAAATACTTTCTTGGGGTTGCAATATTTGCAGCCCCATTTTATTATTAAAACAATCCGGTGCAGCACTTAAATTTTCAATAGCTATGCTTTTTCTATTAGGAGGTATATATAATTGCAAATAGGGGTAATTTTTTTGAGGACTTACTTTTAATTGAAACTCCTTATTTTCAAGCGTACAACTTGTTCCAGGGCTTACTAAAAAGCCATTGTCTAATTCTATATTAGTTAATAAATGTCCCTTATCAAATAAAGGGTTGTTTATAAAATGTCCTGTGGGTAAAAGCTGATCATTATATTCTAATTGACCCTCCTGCTTAAATTGTAAAATACACTGATCAATCGTAGCATCGCCTAAACAAAAATAAGGATGCCATCCATCCATCAGGGGCATTGATTTTATATCCGTATTAATAACTTTAGTAGATAAGGTTAAAGTATTATTTTTTTGCAAACAATAGGTTACTTCTATATAATAGGAAAAAGGGAATCCTTTGTCTTCTTTTTGATATTGATAGCTTAGTGTAACAGTTGCGGCTTCTTCATTTATAGTTGTGTTAAGTAAGGTAAAATTAGCATTGTATAAAATGCCATGAATGGCATGCTCCCCTAGGTAATAATTTGTCATAGTATAGGCCTCCCCTGCATGTATATATTGTCCTTTGTTTAGCCTACAAGAATAAGGGCTCATTTTCCCACTCTTAAAACCCATAGATTCAAAGGCAGGCCAGCCTTTACTAAAATCATTGCCATCTATAAATTCGGTTATCTTTCCCTCTACATTCCAGTTCCAACTATTTAATATGGCCCCTTTGCTAATAATACAAACCTTGGATAACTGCGCTGTATCCGTAATACTGATTTCAGTAAAACCCTCAATGTTTTTAGTATGGATGGAAAATGACATGGATTTTGTTTACTATGTAAATTAAAACTAATCTATTAACTTTGAAAGGCAAATCAAATTTTATGCATAAGTTTTTATTATTTCTTTCTTTGTTATTGTCGATAGGAGTTATGGCGCAAAAAAATCCGAAATATGACAGTACGCTAAAAATTGGCAAAGTGGGATATAGAGTTGTGTGTATGAATAGAAGTAAGGAGCGTAATGTTTTAAATGTAAGACCTGTTGGTTTTAAGGCAGAAGTAAGAGAAGTAAATTTAGAATTAAAGGGTAGAGTGTCTGGTGCAGAAATTGATGATTTAAATAATGATGGGTTTCCAGATTTAGTTATTTATATTTTGGATGCTAGTAACAAAACAGTCATTTTTAGTATTAGTTCCAAAGAGAATGAAATGCTAGAACCTATTTTTTTTCCAGACATTACTAATGACATGGTAATGAGTAAAGGTTATAGAGGGGGCGATGAATATAAATTAGTAGAGGGGGTGTTGTTTAGAAAGTTCCCTATTTATGAAGCAGATACTGCAATACATGAACCCACCAAGAAAGTACGACAAATTATGTATCGCGTAATTAAAGGGGATAGAGGGGTTTTAACATTTAAGTCTTTCAAAAACTTTGATTTATCGGCCGACTAAAAGCCGTTAGTGATCATTATTTTACCTACTCCTTTTTCAGTTCCAGCTTCATCTCTAACTAGGACTAAATAAATGCCTGCACTCACTGGCTGCCCCTCGTATGTTTTACCATTCCATATTGCTTGTCCACCCAAAGCACGTGTTTGAAATACTAATTGTCCACTTAAATTGGTAATTTTTACTATTCCATTTTCTACCAGGCCCTTAATGGCAATGAGGCCATTAAAATTGGGGGGAACTGGATTTGGGAATATTTGCATATTACTTTGATGTGCTGTGCCCTGTGTAGCAGTGCCTCTAAAACTTACCATCTCTTGGGGGGTATTAAAAAATACTTCGCCATTTATATGATTAATAACAATTTGTGTAATCGTATCAGAAGGCAATGAGCTATTCTCTTTTGTGAAATGTTGGATAATAGAAAAGCCATCTGGAGCAGTTAAATCTTCAGCTAATAACCAAGCGCCATTATTGGTGCCAATCCATTTTCGATTAGCGTCATCTACGGCGATAGTATTAACCGTTTCTTTTTGAAATAGGTAACCGTAAAATCCATTGTTTTTAACTTTAGGTAAATAAGCTGGAATAAGTGTTTTTGAAAAATCTTGTGCTTCAAAAATGGCAATCCCATTATCGGTACCAACCCAAATACTTCCCTCTTTAGTTTCGGCCATGGCTGTAACATTGGAGCTAGGCAAATTTCCTTCTATGGGCGTTATTTGCTTCCACATTTCTGTACTCAAGATATCGGAAGATTGGTACACATAAATACCTTGATTATTGGGCGCTTTTATCCAGGCCTGGCCATTTTGTGTAAGCGTCATTTTTCGTAAACCACTATGCAGAAAATTAATAGGAATAGCTTGTAATTTCCAGGTTTTATCTTTTCCTTTTAATATACCTTGATTGTCTTGTAAAGCCCAAATAACCCCCTTTGTATCTAATTGGACACTTACTATATCTCCCTTTACAATCGCAGGGATCCATTCAAATATAGCAGCGTCCTGACTAATATGTTGTAATCCATCACTAGCTCCTAGCCAACAACTATTATCTTGAGGATTTATAAGGGCTGTATGGCTTGTAAGCAATTCTTTGTTTTGAATTTTTGTAAAGTTTTTCCATCCTTCACCATTAAATAAAGCAAATCCAGGCTCATTATTATCAAAAGGGGCAATTAAATTATTCTCCTGTGTATTAATTTCTCCCCCAATTTTATGTAAAGGACCGCCAAGGTTTAACCATTGAGCACTTGTGTTTTTTTGTAATAATCCAAGCGCACTGTCTGCTACCCACAACTTGCCTTGTTCTTGCCAAAGTTTTTTTGGAATTTGTAAGGTATTAGTATCTATAACAATACTAATATTATTATTATCAATAGAAATAACGGCTCCTTTTTTGCTGGGGTATTGTACTGCTAATAGGAGGGTAGTATTATTAAAAGTGGCAGCATTTATTTTACCATCATAGGTGGTGTAAATAATTTTATTATTGGCAATGTTTACTAAACTGCTCTTGCTAAAACCTATAATTGAATTTGTGCTGGTTTCAATATGTTGTATCTCCTTACCACCCATAATATCTATATTACTCCAATTGCCATTACTTATCCAATTATTTTTAAGTAAGCAGCTAGCTATTCCATTTTCTGTAGCAGCAAATAATACACCATTAAATATACCAATGGAGTATGTTTTGGTAGCTTGTCTACTATTGTTCGGAAACCAAGTATCTTTAATTTCATATTTTAATAAATCCAATACTACGATGCCAAAATCGGTACTAAGTAATGCATAATTTTGATAAATATAAATGTCATTTATTTGATGACTAGCGTATAAGTTGGTAGTGGCAATATCATTGATGGCAATTACCCGATCACCTTTTATGACATCAATAGCGCCGTTAATATAAGTAACTATTAACTGCATCTGATTCGCATCCCAAAAAGTACGATTAATATTACTTTCTTGCAAGCCCGAAGCTTTCCCTATCCAATCTATTTTTTCATTAGCATCAATACTTATTATTTGGTGAGGGCTGGCTACATATAATTTATCTCCTTTAGCAATATCAATAACGGAATGATTATTATAGTGCTCTCGCCAAGAGCCTATAGCAGAAATGGCAGGCTGAGCATAAACATCAAATGCCATTAATAAAACACCTATAAAAAAAACTAGTTTTTTCATTTAAGGTAAGGCGGCATATATTGCCTCCTGAATTTTAGATCTTAAATTAAGTTCACTAAAAGCTTTGTTATCTCTGGTTGGGTATACTCTGTTGGATAAGAAAATGTATAAAATATTTTTTTCAGGATCGGCCCAAACACAGGTGCCTGTAAAGCCAGTATGACCAAAAGTAGAACTAGTGGGGCTTGCACTAGGGTATGGGTCCTTACTATTGGCGTTATTTTTTTCGGGCTTATCAAAACCTAATCCACGACGACTATGCTCAGTATTATAAGCAGTATATAATTTTACTGTTTCGGGATTAAAATATTTACGACCCTCCCAGCTTCCTTTATTTAATAGCATTAAATATAAAGTAGCTAAATCAGTAGCATTACTATATAAACCTGCATGTCCTGCAATACCTCCCATAGTAGAAGCGCCCTCATCATGTACACTTCCTCTAATTAATTGATGACGATAATAGTTATCAAGCTCACTAGCAGCTATATTATCTAGGGTTGTTTTTTGCAATGGTAAGAATCCTGTTGACTTCATTTGTAAAGGACTATAAAATTGTTGCGCAGCATAATCATTTAAGTTCATACCAGTCACTTGTTCAACAATTTTCCCTAAGAAAATAAAATCGTTATCACTATACACATATTTTCCGGGAGTAGTTACAGGAGATTTTAATATTTGTTGTTGAATCGTATCTGTAAAGGAGTTGTGTAAATACAAATTAGGGGCTATAAATTGACTATGATTTTTGTCTTTTACGCTAGTAATCCAAGACTCTTTAAGTACCGCGTTGGGCGCTAATAAACTTTCGTAAAATTTAATATAAGGGAAAAGCCCTGCTTGATGTAACAGTAAATCTTTTAGGGTGATCTTTGCTTTTTCGTTTCCTGCTACCCAAGGTAAATAATCACCAATTGTTTTATTGATATCCACCTTTCCTTGTTCTACCAATTTCATAATGCTTACGGTAGTAGCAGATACTTTAGTAACTGAGGCTAAATCATAATAAGTGTTTAATGTAACTGGGCTTGAACCTTCGCCTGCAGTTGTTCCAAATGCTTTATTATAAACAATTTTATTATTTTTTGCTACAAGTACCTGACAACCAGGAATGGCTTTTCTTGAAATAGCATCTTGTACTAAAGAGTCGATACTGGCTAAGGCTTTATTGTCGGTGTGTGCAGTGATTTTAGTTTGATAACCTGATCCAAAAGGTAACTCATTACTTACCGTTACAGATAGTTCACCAGTTGCTTGTGTTTTTCCCGCCAGCCAATTAGCGACCGCTTTTTGTACATATTCATTATCCTCATAGGCAAAAAGGATATTAGAAATGTTTTTAAAATGGCCAACTGCATAGGGGTTCCCTAATACAATATGAATCCAGTTACTAGGATGTGGCTCGTTTAAAAATTGGAGTACGAAATTAGGAATCTCGAACTTATTTGCTGGACGACGATTGTAATTATGTAAGCCAACTATAACTTGTTCATATTTGGCTAAATCCGCTTTGATGGTAACTAATGCACTGCTATCACTTGAGTTAACAAAAAATATTTTTGCACCAAAATCATTTTCTAATGATCGAGTGATCGTAGTCGGTTGACTCTGATTGAGGGCTATATAAGCTACCGATTTACCTACCCTTAGATTAGGTAAGTTATTGGATTTGCAATAGGTTAAGGCTGCACTCGACATTTCGGCTTTAAGTACGCCAACAGATTTATTTAAATCTGCAACAATATTTGTAGTGTCTACAAATTGTTTTTCAGCTAAACCATGTTTATATTTTGCATGCAAAATCTTTTTAACTCTCGCATCAATATCTTTTGTTTTTAATCGACCTTCTTGAATAGCCTCTTTAATTTTAGCAATGGATTGTTCGATATCCCCAGGCAAACACAACATGTCGTTGCCAGCAAGTATCGCTTGAACATTGGCTTCGCCTCTAGGGAAATAGTTACTTATAGCTTTCATATCTAGTGCATCTGTAACGCTAATGCCTTTAAAGCCCAATTCATTTTTAAGTAAACCATTCACTGCTTTTGCAGACAGAGAAGTGGCATATTTTGGAGTGCTATCAATAGCAGGTACTGATAAATGACCTACCATTACGGATTCAATGCCCGCCTCTATTAATGCTTTAAAAGGCGCTAATTCCATTGCGTCTAATTGTGCTCTATTTTTTAATATAATAGGAATGTCTAAGTGTGAGTCGGTAGCCACATCTCCATGTCCTGGAAAATGTTTGGCAGTGGCCATTACGCCATTGTCTTGTAAACCTTTCATATAGGCAATACTATGTTGTATCACCCTATCTCTATTTTGTCCAAAGCTGCGATCATTGATCACTGGATTATCTGGATTATTATTTATATCAACATCAGGCGCATAATCAACCTGAATACCTAGTCTTTTACATTGTGCCGCAATAGCTGATCCCATTTGATATATTAAATAATCCGAAGGGATGGCACCCAATAATAATTGACGAGGAAACATTTCAACACTGTCTAAACGCATGCCTACGCCCCACTCAGCATCCATAGTTATTAAAAGAGGTGTTTTAGCGATCGATTGAAAATAGTTAGTTTGTAATGCTTCTCTAACAGGGCCGCCCTGAAAAAAGCAGAGCCCTCCAATATTAAACTTCTTTATTAATTGAGCAATAGTATCCACTTTTTTAACATCCCAGTTACTATGGGCACGAACAATCATTAATTGCGCAATTTTTTCATCAAGAGTTAAACTACGTATTTGTTTTTTGACCCATTTATCTTCAGCCTTGTTTTGTGCCATTAACTGGCTAAAACATAAAACCGCGATAAGACTAAAAAGAAATATTTTTTTCATTTGGCTATTTTTTTATACGACCAATAGGGGGTGGCCATCACTTGCTTGCAATTTAAGGATAAAAAAAAGCTTACCCTACATTGGATAAGCTTTTTTGTTAGTATTTCAAGTTAAAAACTACTCTTCTGATTCGTCTTCACTAGGAATGGTTGGGGTCACATTGTGCTTTTGCAATTGGGCAAACCATTTTACCATTTTTTTCATATCACTCGCATATACTCTGCTAAAATCCATCTTAGGGTATACCTTTTTAAAATAAGCTGTAATGGCCTTTGGATCCTTTTCATTAGGAAGGGCCTCTTTAGTCTCGCCCATGGCTAAAAAAACCTCTGCTAGAAATACGTTTTCGTGAGTGGTAAACACCTCGATACTCTCTAAATGAGAAAATTGATGTGCTCTCGAACTAATAAATTGAGTATTGTTATTTTCTAAAGAAGTTGCGATGGCGCCGTCACTTTTACTAGTGACTAATTCAAATAATCCAGATAAGCCAGAAACAGAGATCAGTTTGCTGTATTCCATAAGTTCTTTGTATTTATTTTACGGGCGCAAATTACTGAAAAACCCCCAATTTTCATTTTTTAAACTACCTTTGTTTGATCAAAAAACAAGCTTATGCCAGGTTTTGAATTCTTCGGTGACGAAGAGCGTAAAGAAGTAAATGATGTCTTGGAAACAGGAATATTAATGCGTTATGGGTTTGATGGTCCAAGAAAAGGTATTTGGAAATCAAAAGAGTTAGAAAAAGCAATTTGTAGCCAATTTGGTAGTACATATGCTCAACTAACTTCTAGTGGTACCGCTGCTTTAACCACTGCCATGGCGGCATTAGGAATTGGCGCAGGGGATGAAGTTATTATGCCTGCATTTACATTTGTAGCAAGTTTTGAAGCGGTTTTAAGTATGGGAGCCGTTCCTGTTTTAGTGGATATCGATGAAACATTGACACTTTCTCCAGTAGCTGTTAAAAGTGCAATTACACCTAAAACTAAATGCGTCATGCCCGTTCATATGTGCGGAAGTATGGCCGATTTGGATGCTTTAAAAGCCATTTGTGAGGAGCATAAAATTTTCTTATTGGAAGATGCTTGTCAAAGTATTGGGGGTACTTATAAAGGGAAGTCATTAGGAACCATTGGACATGCAGGTACTTTTTCTTTTGATTTTGTTAAAACAATTACTTGCGGGGAAGGGGGTGTAGTGATGACTAATAGCGAAGATGTGTATATTAAATCCGATGCTTTTACAGATCATGGACATGATCATTTAGGCGTGGATAGAGGAGCCGACTTGCATCCATTTTTAGGTTATAATTTTAGAATAAGTGAATTACATGCTGCCGTTGGGTTGGCACAAATAAAAAAATTAAATCGTTTTTTAGCGATACAAAAAAAGAACAATCAAATTTTAAGATCTTATTTATCACAAGTTCCAGAAATAAGTTTTAGAGTAGTACCCGATCCCGAAGGAGATAGTTATAGTTTTTTAAGCTGGTTCTTGCCCACACAAGTACAAACTGAAAAAGTGATTAATGCATTAAAAGAGGAAGGCATTTTAGCAGGGAATTTTTATTGGTTTGCCAATAACTGGCATTATATTAGAAAGTGGGATCATTTAAAAACCTCAAATAGCCTCTATCCTTTATCTGAATTACAACAAAAAGCATTGACCTCTTTACAACACAATTCTTTTGTTGCTAGTGATGCTATTATGAGTAGATGTATTTCTACGGCCATTAGTTTAACTTGGACAGAAGAGCAAGTGAATGAAAAAGGAGCTAAATTTTTGGCAGTTATACAACAAGCGCTTCGTTAAGATATAATATGTCACTAGGTCAGTCACTGCAACAAAGACAATTACAAAGATTGTCGCCACAACAAATTCAGTTGATGAAATTGTTGCAAATACCTTCTGCTCAAATTGAACAAAGAGTAAAAGAGGAGCTCGAAGAGAATCCTGCATTAGAGATGAATCTTGACCTATTAGATGCCGATTCAAATATTTCTTCAGATGAAATAAAAGATGAATTACTTTCCACTAATGCTGACGAAGAGGAGGCGGTTCCTGTTGATGAATATGAGATGAGTAATGAAGAACTCAATGAATATAATTACGATGATGATACGGATGTGGCAGATTATAAAACCAGAGATGATTATTATCCCGAATTAGATGACGATAAGGTAATACCTATAAAAGCAGAATTAAGTTTACATGAAATATTATTAGATCAACTTAGTATGTTGGCATTGCCAGAAGACGAATATAAAGTAGCAGAACAAATTATAGGAAGCTTGGATGACGATGGGTACCTAAGAAGAGCTATGCAGTCGATCGCGGATGATTTGGCATTTAAACAAAGCATGTGGGTGGAGGAAAAATTAATTGAGTCGGTGCTTGTAAAAATTCAAGGCTTTGATCCTGCAGGTATTGCAGCGCGAAACCTGCAGGAATGTTTGTTATTGCAATTAAAGAGAAAATTAAGCGAAGACAATGTATCGCCGTTTTGTAAAACTGCGATAATGGTCATCGAAAAACATTTCGAAGAATTTACCCGTAAGCACTATGATAAAATACAAAAAAGCTTACACCTTGAGGATGCTGATATGAAGGAAGTAATGCATCAAATTTTAATTTTGAATCCTAAGCCAGGTGCAGAAGTATCAGAGTCGCATCAGGCTGAAATGTATATCATACCTGATTTTACTATTTTAATTAATGGCGGTAAATTAGAAATAACTTTAAATAGTCGAAACGCTCCTCCTTTGATGGTGAGTGAAGATTATAGGCAAATGTTAACTGAATATGAGCGGGGTAAAAAGCAAGATAAAGCTCAAAAAGAAGCTGTATTTTTTATCAAACAAAAAATTGATGCAGCTAAATGGTTTATTGAAATGATACAACAAAGGCAGCAAACTTTACTGCTTACAATGAAAGCTATTTTAGCACATCAGGAAGCCTTTTTTTTAAGTGGAGATACAACACAGTTAAGGCCCATGATTTTAAAAGATATTGCGGAGAAAACAGGCTTAGATGTATCTACAGTAAGCAGGGTAGCCAATAGTAAATATGCACAAACAGAATTTGGCACTTACTTACTAAAATATTTTTTTAGTGAATCTTTAATGACAGATTCGGGCGAAGAGGTAAGCACTAAAGAAGTAAAAGCAATTTTACAGGAATTAATTCAATCAGAAGACAAGCATAAACCATTAAGCGATGACGAGCTTACAGAAGGATTGCAAGAAAAAGGTTATAATATAGCCCGAAGAACAGTTGCAAAATATAGAGAACTATTAAATATTCCTGTAGCTAGATTAAGAAAAGAATTTTAGCTTTTAATTATACCTATGGAAAAACAAAAACCATCCCTTAGTACTTATATAGCACAATTCTTGTCTTATATATTTCATCCATTGTTCATGCCTACCTATTTCATGTTGTACTTAATGAAAGTACTTCCTTTTGAATTTGTAGGTATCACAGACTGGCAATTAAAATTAAGATTGTTTAGTGTTTTTTGGCTAACTGCTTTTTTCCCAGCCTTTGCTGTTTTTTTATTATGGCGCTTAAAATTGAGTGCCAGTATTTTTTTACGCACACAAAAAGAAAGAATTGTTCCTTATGTAATTACCATGTTTTTTTACTGGTGGATGTATTATTTAAGTCGTAATTTTTCGGATCAACCCATTGCCTTAAAATACTTTTATTTTGGTATTTTTTTAGCTAGCGCTGCCGGTTTAATTGTTAATAATTTTATTAAAGTTAGCCTTCATGCCATGGGCGCTAGTGGATTAATGATGGCTATTTTATTAGTGGGCTTTTATTATCCAATAGATAATTTACTTTGGATAATTTTGGCAACATTTTTAGCCGCCATCATTGTGAGTGCACGAATGATTGTTAGTGACCATACAAAACAAGAATTAATGGTTGGTTTTGGAATAGGGATACTTACTCAACTAATGGCTTATTTTTGGGTCCTGTAAATTAAAAGTAAATACATGTGGTATAAACTAGGTCATAATATTGTTAAGCATAAAATTATTTATTTACTTAGTTTAAGTATTGCCACGGCTATCATGTCTTTTTTTGCCTATCAGGTAAAATTAAGTTATGAGTTTACTAAAGCCATACCTTCTGATAACGAGAAGTTTATAGAGTATAAAAATTTTGTACAAAAATTTGGTGTAGATGGAACCACTATGGTGGTAGGTTTTACTAGCTCCGATTTTTATACTCCGGCCATATTCAATAAAGTAGTCACTTTACATGAATCTATTAAGGCCATTCCAGGAGTAACTAATGTATTAAGTGTACCCTTTGCTTATGGGATTACTAAAGATTCGGCAGCCACTAAATTTGTTGCCTATAAAGTTTTTACTCCACCCTATATAACTGATAGTAATTTACTTATTGCCAAAAATAATTTTGAGCAACTCCCTTTCTATCAAAATTTATTATACAATCCAAAGAGTCATGCTTACATCATGGCTGTTAGTTTTTTACCAGACTCTATTAATAGTGGTTCTAGAACACATATTATACATACATTGGAAGGTGCGTTAGATAAGTTTACTAAAGACACCAAAATAAATGTACACCTCAGCGGTTTACCTTACATTAGAACTATTTTAGCCGACCGTATTAAAAAGGAAATGGTTTGGTTTTTAATAGGCTCCTTATTATTATGCGCCATTACTTTGCTTTTGTTTTTTAGGTCGGTATCATCTATGTTATTAAGTTTAGCGGTTGTGGGAATGGGTGTTATATGGAGTTTTGGTACGATGGTATTAATGGGTCAAAAAATCACCTTGCTTACGGCGCTAATCCCACCCTTGATTGTGGTAATTGGCATTCCTAATTGTATTTATTTTTTAAATAAGTATCATACTTCTTATAAGGATACAGGGGACAAGGAAAAAGCAATTGTGCAAATGGTTGGAAGGATGGGAATTGTAACATTGTTTTGTAATATTACTGCGGCAATTGGATTTTTTGTTTTTGCTTTTACAAAGAGCCCCTTATTAAAAGAATTTGGATGGGTGTCGGGCATTAATATCATGGCTTTATTTTTTATAAGCTTGTTTTTTATTCCACCCATGTTAACTTATTTACAAGTACCAGCACCTAAGCATGTCAAATATTTAGACAATAAATATTTAGCCTCTATTTTGGTTAAAATCGAAAGATGGACATTTTCGCATACCAAATGGGTATTTGGTATTACTTTTATATTGTTAGTCGCTTCTTTATTAGGATTACAGAAAATAAAAAAGGAAGCATTCATAGTGGATGATTTACCTAAAAATGATAAAGTATACACCGATCTAAAATGGTTTGAAAAAGAAGGCGGCGGTGTAATGCCATTAGAAATAGTAATTGATACAAAAAAGAAAAAAGGTTTAGTAAGATCCACTAAACCTTTGGAAGCAATGGATGCTTTACATTCATTTTTAAGAGACCAACCAGAGTTGGGTAAGCCTTTGGGTTTACTAGAAGGGATTAAATTTTCCAAGCAAGCATTTTATGATGGAGATAGTAGTGCTTTTAGCATCCCCACAGGTACCGAAATGGCATTTTTAGCGCCTTATTTACAACTTAATAAAAAAACAGATGCCAATACAAATACGACTAGTCCAGCCCAGCTTTTAAGTAAATTTATTGATAAAGATTTGCAAACAACTCGTGTTTCTGTTAATATGAAAGATATTGGAAGTGCACTTTTGCCCACATTTTTAAATAGAGTAGATAGTGCTACTAATGCCATATTTGATTCAAGTAAGTATACGATTCAAATTACAGGAAGTAGTGTAACTTTTTTAGAAGGCAGTAATTTTATAATTAAGGGATTGAGTGAGTCTATATTTTGGGCTTTCCTATTGATCGCCATTTGCATGATTTTCTTATTTAGATCTTTCCCTATTTTAATGTGTTCTTTAGTACCCAATATAGTGCCCTTATTAATGACTGCAGGTATAATGGGGTGGGTAGGAGTATCTTTAAAACCATCTACTGTACTTGTTTTTAGCGTAGCATTGGGTATTGCTATTGATGTCACTATTCGCTTTTTAGTAAACTATAAACAAGAATTGCCTTTGCATAACAATAATGTGCATCAAACACTCATCTTAACTATTAAACATACTGGGATTAGTATTATTTATACTTCTTTAGTTTTGGTAGCAGGGTTTGTAATATTTTGTTTTAGTGATTTTGGGGGTACTAAAGCCTTGGGCTGGTTAACGTCTTTTACTTTAATTGTTAGTACACTCACTAACTTAGTATTATTACCCGCCTTAATTAAAACCTTTATTAAGCAAAAATAATTTTTATTTTAATGTAGTAGGGAGGCTAAAGTATCTTGTAAAGCTTGACCTCTTAGTTCTTTAGCTATGATAGTACCATTGGGGTCTACTAAAACATTAAAGGGAATGCCCTCAATTTGATAAGTACTTACTACAGTGCTCTCCCATTTTTTTAGATCGCTAATATGTTGCCAATTTAATTTATCTGTAACAATGGCTTGTTGCCAAGCCGCTTTATCGTCATCAAGGGAAACGCCTAGTACCGTAAAATTTTTCTTTTTATATTTTTCAAAAGCCGTAACAACATTCGGGTTTTCACCTCTGCAAGGTCCACACCAACTTGCCCAAAAATCTACTAAAACATATTTTCCTTTTAAGCTACTGAGTGAAATTATTTTACCATTGGCATCTGCTAATGCTATTTCAGGAGCAGGTTTTCCAATTTCAATTGAAGTTGTTTTGGTATTTGCTTGTACTTGTGAACTTAAAATTGTAGAAAATTGAACTAAAGGTTCTGCCTTTGTTTTTTCGGCAGCAGCCTTAGCCAAGGCTAATACCTGTGCAGTTTCCATTGACCTTAAACTAACACCTAAAACATAGTAAAGCATTGAAGCACTCGTTGCCGTACTTAATGTATTTTCAACAAATTTATTGAGGTCATTGATTTTATCAGTTCTTTGTTTTTGTAACCAAAAAATGCTACTATCTTTTGCTTTTTGTTTTTGTAAAATATCCAAACTATATAAGGTAGCAAAAATGGAGGAATCCTTTTTTCTATAAGTTTTTAAAAAATCAATTAAATCCTTACTGGCCTTAGATCCTTTAGCTTCATAAGATTGATAATTAGTAGCATCCGCATTTAGTTGAATATTATTTTCATCATTTATAAAAATAATTTCCATCTCTTTTTCAGTAGCTAATCGGTAAAGACCTTCTTGCTTAGCAATAAATTCAAAACTATATTTTCCTTCTTTATTTAAGGTCACTGAATCAAGCGTTACAATAGGTTTGCCACCAAAGGGAACTTCTTGCAGCAATAATTTTTGCTCACTTGCATTTTGAATAGTTCCTGCAATAGTATAACGGGCTTCTCCATTTTTATTTTTACATCCAGCTAGGCTTAAAATACAAAAAGCCACTAAAAGTACAATGCTGTTAATTTTCATATAATTGTTTTATGAATTTAATTTTTGCTCTAATAATTGAGTAGTAGTTTTTGGATCAGCTTTGCCTTTACTTTTTTTCTTTACTTCACCCATAAATAATCCAATTAAACCTTTTTTCCCTTTTTTATATTCTGCTACTTTTTCTGGATTTGCAGCCAATACTTCATTTATCCAGTTATCAATCTCATCAGCAGATTGAGTTAGTATTAAATTATTGGCTATTGCATATTCAGTTGGAGACATAGGTTGCTCCATAATCCCCTTAAATACTTTGCCAGAAGCTACTGAAAAGTTTAACTGTCCCAATTCTACAAGACCTAAGAGCTCTACTAGATAAGGTATGGCAGAAATTAAATTAGAGTAACTAATTCCTTTTTCATGTATAAATTCTTTAATGGGGCCCATCATCCAATTGGCTGCAGCCTTATAATATTTTGTTTGTTCTACCCATTTTAGATAAAATTCGGCTATTTCTTTGTTCTCACACAATTGTTCCACATCATATTCATTTAAACCAAATTGAGTACTTAATTGTCTTTTAAGTTCCCAAGGTAAAACCGGCAAAGTTTTTTTAATCTCCTCAATATGATGAACACTTAATTGAAAGGGAGCTAAATCAGGATCAGGGAAATACCTATAATCATTGGCATCTTCCTTATCACGAATCGAAAATGTAATGTCATTATTGGCGTCAAAACTTCTTGTTTGCTGAATAATGGTACCCCCTGTTTCTAAAAGATTGATTAAACGATCTATTTCAAATTCAATCGCTTTTTTTATATTTCGAATAGAGTTCAAATTCTTTACTTCTACTTTTGTACCTAATTTAGTTTCGCCTTTTAATCGCACCGAAACATTGGCATCGCATCTTAGGCTACCTTCTTCCATATTACCATCACAAACACCCAGCCATCTTACTAGTTTTCTTACCTCTGTTACATAGGCAAAAGCTTCATCGGCAGAGTGCAAACAAGGTTCTGTAACCATCTCTATAAGGGGTGTTCCAGCGCGGTTTAAATCGATGAATGTATGAGTATCCGAAATATCGTGAATGCTTTTACCGGCATCTTCCTCTAAATGAATTCTATTAAGTTGAACTATTTTATCTCCCTCATTTGTTTTTATTGCTACTTCCCCCCCCATGCAAATAGGGGTGGTATGTTGTGAAATTTGATAGCCTTTTGGAAGATCGGGGTAAAAATAATTTTTACGTGCAAAATAATTGTCTTTAGCAATTTCGCATCCACAGGCTAGTCCCATTTTTATGGCATATTCGATAGCCTTTGCATTGGTTTTTGGCAAAGTTCCAGGATGACCCATTGTAATAGGACTAATATGTGTATTAGGATCGGCACCAAAACTAGTAGCATCACCACAAAATAATTTGCTTTGAGTGGCTAATTGTGCATGAATTTCTAATCCAATGACTGCTTCGTATTTATCCGAATTGAGCATACTGCAAAAGTACAAGAAAAGCCCCTTTTACCCTAATATATGAAGCCCATAAAAAAGCCCTCTATTGGAGTTAGAGGGCTTTTAGGAGTAAGCTTTCATTTTTTACAAATCTGCTGTCTTTAATTTTTTAGGAATTTTTACCTCAATATTTTTCTTTTCTGTTCCACGTTGAATCGTGAATTTCAATATTTGACCTTCTTGTAAATATTCCCATTTAAGGTCGCTTACATCAGTTATTTTTTTATCATCATATTGAACAATGATATCATTTGCCTTAAGTCCTGCTTTTTCTGCTGGCGATGCATTGGTAACATTTTTAATACGAACACCTTCGCCCGAGGGTAGGTCTTCTATAGAGATACCTAATTTTGGTCTTTTATTCACTCTGCCATCTAAGCCCTCAAGATTGGGTAATTCAGGCATTTCAAAATTAAAATTACGATCAGGACTTATTCTAAATCCTCTTTTTAATGTATTTGGCATATTGCCATTAGGTGTAGAGAATTTAAAAAAGTTGGGGACATCAGCTGCTTTATTTTTTGCCAAAACAGCATTTGTTTTATTGGTCTTACCATCTCTAGTATAAGTTATGGCAACTTTTTCATCTGCTTTATATTTACCTACTGCTTCATATAAATCCTTTGGAGATTTTATTTTTATGTCGTTTAATTGGGTAATAATATCCTCTTTTTTAAGACCCGCTTTTTCCGCTGGGCTAGATTCACTCACTGTTGTAATTTTTGCACCTTTTTCTGTTTCTTCGGTGATGACTCCTAAAAATGCGGGATTGCTCTGGGGTGGCGACAATCTATTAAAATTAGCCATATCATCTCCATCCTCTTCGTCTTCAATCGTAATATCTTCCACTGTGATCGAATCCTTCTTCAATTTGTTTCTATTATTGGGTATATTCTCCACTCTTAATGGAATTCCCTCCACTCTTATCATTTTCCTATTTTTAAAAATGCGAGGATCATTTTTATCTGCAGGTACCCCATTGATAGTTACTTTGTCTCCATCTACCACTACAGTCATGTTTATAGAAGTATCTATTTTTATTTGTTTAGTTGGATTTTTGGAAGTTATTTCTATAACACCATTAGTTCCTTTTTGACCATATTTTTTTATAGCTGCTTCTCCTTTAAATACATTGATAGATTGTATATCAGTGGGAGATATCTCATCCATATTTTTATTTTCAGCCACTACTCCATCAATTACAATTAAAGGCTTATTTGCACTGTCTTTATTTTTTTTAATAATTACCACTTCTTGGGCACTAAGCGATGGAGTAATAAAAGCTATTAACAAAACAGCAATTAGAATTTTTTTCATTTTTTATAATTTATACGAAATAATTTGTAGTTCAAATGTAGGAAAAAATTGTTACTACGAAAACATTCGCAAATGTTAAATTTTATTAAAAAAGCCCAGATAATACTGGGCTTTTTTAATAAACTATTGTGAATGGCTTTATAAAAGCGCTTTTACCACTTCAATCACTTTGTCCAATTGACTACAATCTTGACCACCTGCAGTTGCTAAAGTATTTTGCCCGCCACCGCCACCTTTGATTAATGGGGCTATATGTTGTTTAATTATTTGAGTGGCTTGCAAACTACTGCTTAACTTTTCATTTACAGCTAATACAACGGTAGCTTTCGCTTCAATATTAGCAACCAATACTATACAATGATTAGGTTGTGATTGTGCTATAGCTATGGCTAATTTTTTTACATTATCGGCACTAGAAAGCTGTACTTGTGCACCTAAAAAAGAAGTACCGTTAATAAATTCAAAATCTGCTGCATACTTTTCAGTAAGCTCGTTTACGATTAATGCTTCTTTGCTTTCTAATTTTTTACTAATTTCTTTTTGACTGTTTTGTAAAAATGAAATAGTGTCGTTTAAAACATCCACAGAGGAACTTTCATTCCATTCAGGTGCAGTAAAAGATTCCTTCATTTTGGCAGCAATGCCTGCACATGTTTCAGTTAGTTGTACAATTTGCTTATGCAATTTTTCTTTTACCTCTGTATTATATCTATGGGCTGAATCACCTACTACGGCTTCTACTCTTCTAACACCAGCTGCCACTGAGGCTTCTGATTTTAAGATAAATTGTCCAATCTCACCTGTGTGGCCTACATGCGTACCCCCACATAATTCTATTGAGTAATTAGGATCCATCACTACTACGCGAACTTTATCACCATATTTTTCTCCAAATAAAGCCATAGCGCCTAAAGCAATTGCTTCGTCTTTACTCATTTCATTTATAACAACTGGCACATTTTCTTTTACTTTTTCATTTACCATCTTCTCCACTTTTGCAATTTCATCAGGCGTCATTTTAGCAAAATGAGAAAAGTCAAAACGCAGTTGTTCTGCATTTACCAAACTACCTTTCTGTGCCACATGCTTACCTAAAATATTACGAAGTGCCGCATGCAATAGGTGTGTGGCGGAGTGATGTAAGGTAGTGTGATTGCGATATTGGATATCGATACTCGCTATTACGCTTGTTCCAATGTGGGCCGGAATACTATCTGTAAAATGTATAAATAAATTATTTTCTTTTTTAGTATCGGTTACATTAATTTTTGAACCGTCTTCAAATTCAAATACTCCTTTATCACCCACTTGACCTCCACTTTCCGCATAAAAAGGAGTACTAGAAATTACCCATTGATAAGCTTCTTTTCCTTTGGCTTTAACATTTCTGTATTTAATAATTTTTGCATGTGCAGTGGTTTGTGTATACCCTGTAAAGTCAGTTGGACTATCTTCTCCCACCATGATCCAATCTCCGGTATCTACTGCAGTAGCAGCACGACTTCTGTCTTTTTGTTGCTTCATTTCGCTTTCAAAACCAGCTTCATCAATTGTTAAGCTATTTTCACTTGCAATTAAACGGGTTAAGTCAACTGGGAATCCAAAAGTGTCAAAAAGCTCAAATACTAATTTACCTTCTATATTTGCTCCTTTGTTATGGCAAGCAATAATATCATCCATTCTCTTTAAGCCTTTTTCTAAAGTTCTTAAAAAACCTTCCTCTTCTTCTTTCACTACCTTACTTACAAAGTCTAATTGGCTATGTAATTCTGGAAATACATTTTCAAATTGCTTCGCCAACAAAGGCATTAATTGAAATAATAAAGGTTGTTTATAATCTAAATAAGAATAATAATATCTAACTGCTCTTCTTAAAATTCTTCTAATTACATAACCTGCTCCTGTATTAGAGGGTAATTGTCCATCTGCAATAGTAAATGCAATGGCTCTTATGTGATCAGCAATGACTCTAAAAGCAACCGCTTCTTTGGTATCACTAAAGTCATACTTTTTCCCAGTGATTTGTGCCACCACATCAATAGTGCCTGTAAATACATCGGTGTCATAGTTGCTTTTCTTTCCTTGAATAACACGCACTAATCTTTCAAATCCCATGCCTGTATCCACATGTTTAGCAGGTAAGGGCTCTAAGCTTCCGTCTTTTTTACGATTGTATTGTATGAAAACATTGTTCCATATTTCAATTACTTGTGGATGATCTTTATTGACTAAATCACGCCCAGGTATTTTTGCGATTTCTTCTTCAGAGCGCATGTCTACATGAATTTCACTACAAGGACCACATGGGCCCGTATCACCCATTTCCCAGAAATTATCTTTTTTATTGCCGTAAATTATTTTTTCTTCTGGTACCCATTTTCTCCATTCTTCTAAAGCAATACTAGAAGAAGGTAGGTTTTCGGCAGGGTCGCCTTCAAATACTGAAACATACAAACGGGTAGGATCTAATTTGTAAACCTTCGTTAATAATTCCCATGACCATTCGATGGCTTCTGCTTTAAAATAATTTCCAAAGCTCCAATTTCCTAGCATCTCAAACATTGTATGATGATAAGTATCCACACCCACTTCTTCTAAGTCATTGTGCTTTCCACTCACACGTAAACATTTTTGTGTATCTGCAATACGTGGATGACTTGGGTTTTGATTACCCAAAAAATAATCTTTAAACTGATTCATGCCCGCATTCGTAAACAATAGGGTAGGATCGTTTTTAATTACAATGGGTGCCGATGGAACAATGGCATGTCCTTTAGAGGCAAAAAAATCTAAAAACTGTTGTCTTATTTCTGAACTGGTCATCATGTATTGGAATTTTAAGCTAATTCTTCTTTAAAAAGCTATATTTGTAAAGTTTTTTAAAGAGCCTCAAAGGTAAGGAAATAGGGCCTTTTTTTATAGAATTAAGCCCAATAATCATAGCCAATCGATGAAGAAAATAAAATACTTCTTTAATACCCATACCCTTCGTTTCGAAAAGGTGGAAGTGCCTTTGAGGGTACGTTTGTTGCAGCTTTTTGGATTTATTGCAGCCTCTATTGCTACCGGAATTATCATTGTGGTACTCATTTTTCAATATATCGACTCCCCTAAAGAAAAGTTGTTACGTCAACAAAATGAGTCTTATAAGGAATCGTATAGTGTTATGCAAGAAAGAGTTAAGCAACTAGAGCTTCAAATGAATGAATTGGAAAACAGGGACAATGAAGTGTATCGTTCCATTTTTGAGTCTAGCCCTATTCCAGACAGTGCAAGAATCAAAGAGATGGAAGCTAAAAAAGAAGTTCGACTCATCCAAAACGCTTCTAATACTGAGCTTATTCAAAATATGATTGGACAGTTAAATAACTTAAGTTTAAGAATGGCTTATCAAACAAAATCATTTGTGGAGATTACTGGTATGGTGAAAAACAAAGAAAAATTATTAAAAGCAATTCCTGCCATTCAACCAGTTAGTAATAAAAACCTTAACCGTATCGGGGGAAGTTTTGGCTATAGAATTGATCCGGTATATAAAGATGTGCGCTTTCACCAGGGGTTAGATTTTACTGCTCCATCAGGAACCCCTATTTATGCAACTGCTGATGGGGTGGTACAAGCTGCTGGATTTAGTACAGATGGGTATGGCAATAAAGTAGTCGTTAACCATGGCTTTGGCTACCAAACCTTGTATGGACATATGTTTAAGGTGAAAGCAAAAATAGGGCAGTTAGTAAAAAGAGGGGAAGTGATTGGATATATTGGAAGTACTGGAAAAAGTACTGGCCCTCATTGTCACTATGAAGTAATTAAAAGAGGCACCAAAGTAGATCCTGTTTATTATTTCTATAACGACCTAACACCTGCTCAATTTGATAGGTTATTAAAAGCAGCTGCTGCGAACAAACAAAGCTTAGATTAAGTTATTTAATTTCTTTAGCTGCTGTGGTCTGAAATAATTTTCCACTCTCCATTTATTTTTTTAAATACCAAAGTATAATGCCCACTGGCGTCGCCAACTTTTCGTTTTAACATAAACTTGCCAATAACAAAGTAATAGTCTTTGCCTAAAGGTTTTACACTAATAATATCAAAACTCAAAATGCCCATATAATCTTTATTGGGGTAATTTTTTTGGTAATTATGTAATGTGTTTTGATAGCCATAGGTAGGGCCATTTTTGCCAATAAAAACTAAACTATCATTATTCCAATAGCCTTGCATAAAGGAAGGGATATCACCTAGGTTCCAATAATGGGTTTGATCTGAGAGCATATTTCGAATGATTATTTCATCCTTATTTTGTGCATTTACTGCTAAACAATTAATAGTGATGAACAAAAAGAATAGCATTTTTTTCATAGGTGATATTTTTACTATTCCTAAATTACACAAAAGCAATTAAATTGCGTCATGAGTTATCAATTAACCCTACAAAAAGATAAAAGATTAGCCCCTTTATTAAAGGAAGATGTATATACACTTAAGCGACGTAGAAACACGGCCATACGTTTGATAGCCAGTATTATAAGTCAACAATTAAGTACAAAAGTAGCTAAAATAATTTTTGATCGTTTTATAGCTTTATACGGTGGTAAAGAACCAAACTGTGATCAGGTGTTAGCCACTGATCCAATGTTATTAAGAGGAATTGGATTAAGTAATTCTAAAGTGGCATATGTTCAAAATGTGGCTCAATTTTTTAAAGAAAATAAAATTACAGACAAGCAATTATATGACATGGATCCGGCTACGGTAATTGACTTGCTAACTCAAATTAAAGGCGTTGGCAGGTGGACCGTTGAAATGTTATTAATGTTTAGTTTAGGCCATGAAAATGTTTTCGCCGTAGATGATTTAGGGATACAACAAGCAATGATAAAACTGTATAGTATCAAATACGAAACAAAAAAAGAACTGCAAACTAAAATGATGGCTAAAAGTAAACATTGGGAGGGTTACAAAACCTATGCTTGTTTACATTTATGGAAATGGAAAGACACTAAAGCGCCTGTTTAGAAAATAAATTTACACTGAATTCCTGGCAGCATTAATTACCCCAAACATAGTTCTGGTAAG
Organism: Bacteroidota bacterium; assembly: GCA_947452905.1. Taxonomy (GTDB): domain Bacteria; phylum Bacteroidota; class Bacteroidia; order Chitinophagales; family Chitinophagaceae; genus Sediminibacterium. Next base: position 73,406 of record CANGEP010000002.1, read on the forward strand.
TAATTTTTCGTAGGCTTCTTTTAAAGAATTTTCAATAAGTGGCTCTTGTAATTTACACAGTGCATATTGCTGTATAGTAAGTAGTGGCAGTACAATACGGTCTCTTAATAAAATAGAATGCTTGCCCACAGTATCGCCTTCCATTAAAGCGTTGGCATCGTTTAATTCTAAATATAATTGAGTAGTAAGTTTAAATTCTTCTCTGATGATATTCCAAATGGGAGAAAAATCTGGATCTTTATCGATGTATTTGGTAATGGCAAAATTGGATTTTACCATACTCATCATACTATTATCAATCAGGGTTTTAAAAAAACCAATATTATTGAAAAGTGATTGTACCTCTTTCCAAAGCCCCTTTTCTTTTAATACTTGCAAGGCAGTTCCTACCCCATAAAAGCCTGGAACGTTTTGTTTTAATTGACTCCAGCTGCCTACAAAGGGTATAGCTCTTAGGTCTTGAAATTGAAGTGTGTTGCCACTTCCTCTTTTTGCAGGACGGCTAGCAATATTACTTTTGCTATAATAATTAAGTGGGCTAAATTTTTGTAAATAAGGTAAAAACAAAGGATGTTCTTTGAGTTGGCCATAAGCTGCATAACTTATATTGCCTAACTCTTCTAATAGTAATCTATCTTGCTCAGTCAGTTGTAATTTAGCGTCAGCAAATAATTCATGACTTACTCCAGCAGTTAATAATTGTTCTAAATTATATTGAGCCGACTGAGTAGTACCAAAATTAGAAGTGATGGTTTGGCCTTGTATAGTTAATTGTATTTCTTGATTCTCTATTTGGTTACCCATAGAAGCATAAAATTGGTGTGTTTTGCCACCGCCTCTAGAGGGAGGGCCTCCTCTGCCATCAAAAAAAGTAACTACCACATTGTTTTTACGAGAAATACTCGTGAGCATTTCTTTGGCTTTATAAATTCCCCAATTGGCTTGCAAATAACCGCCGTCCTTAGTGCCATCACTAAATCCTAGCATAATGGGTTGTTGCTTTTTTCTCGCTTCTAAGTGGGCACTGTATAATTTATGTTCATATAAAAAAGACATGATTTGCTCTGAAGCGGAAAGATCGTCGATGGTTTCAAATAAAGGAACAATGTCAATTTTATCTAATAAAGCCGAATAACCACATAAACGGAAAAGGGCATATAGTTCTATTACATTCAATGCGGATTGACAATTGCTAATTATATAACGATGACATCCTGCTTCTCCATTTATTTTTTGCACTTCAGATATTGCATAAATACTTTCAATAGTATCTTTTACAATTCCCTCTGGTAAAATAGCCGGATCAATCTTGTTTTCAATACTTCCAAGTTGTTCTATTTTTTCAGCCTCCACTAAGTCAACATAGTTGGCGGATAAAAATCCTTTTCCATTTTTTTCGGCCAAAATTGTATTTAATTCCATTAGTACGGAATGATGAATACGACTATCTTGACGAATATCTAAAGAGGCAAAATGAGTGCCAAAAATTTTAACCTTGTTTATTAAACTGTCTAAACGAGATAAGTATAAAGAATGATCTTCTTCTTTAATTTTTTTTCGAATGGCGTGTAAACAATCTACTATTTCTAATGCAATTATCGGTTTACTGTCATCTGGTCTAAATACGTTTTCGTACAATCTTTCTTCTAAACCTGCAAGTAAAATATCTACGCCCGAGAATGTAAGCTTTCGTTTTAATTTTCTTACATCTCTATAGTAGCAAACTACAATACTGCTTCTTAATGCCTGTGCTACTTTTAAGGTAGTAGCTGCATTTACAAAGGGATTGCCATCTCTATCACCCCCTGGCCAAAATCCTAATTCAATAAATGGATTATTACTTGAATAATCATTATCGAAAACCTCATTAACAATGGTATTATAAATAGTGCCTATTGATTGATAAAACACATTTTCCAAATACCACATTAAATTTAAAGCTTCATCAATGGGGGTGGGTTGTTTCTTATTAAAGAAAGGGGTTAAACCTAATTGTTGTATGTATTGATTAATTGTATCATAATCGTTTTTACCAATGGCATCACCCATATCATGAATAATACCCAATACAGTTGATGGATAAAATTGGGTAGGATGCGCCGTAAGAACAATTCTTACTTTAAAATTTGTAAGCTTGTTTTTTAAGGCTTGTTTCTTACCACTAAAACTAGCTTCTCTAATTAATGATTTTAAACTACCTGAACCTTCCACATTATTTACACTCGTGAAAGCAGCATCTTCAATGGCGTCAAACAAAACTACTTGACGTTCCATATATTGAACATACTTAAATAAGTGATCCAATTTTTCTTTTTCCGAACTGACTTCGGTCTGTCTGCTAAAAAAGTAATCAATAATTTCTACAGGTGATTTTTCTTTTGCAAAACCTTCTTCGCAGGTTTGGAGCATTATGGGTAACAATGCGCCAACATTGGCAATACCTGAATAGGGAAGTGCCGCAAAGAGACTATTGTAAATGATATACTTATCAGATACATTGCGTCTAAACTGTCCAGAATAATTATTGATATTAGTAGCCATGATTGCCACCTAAAGATAGCATAAAAATAGGAAGATGCCCTAAAACCCTTGCCAGTATTGATTCCTAATGAATGTTCGTTTAAAATTTACGTACCCAAATAAGTTGGAAACTGAATATCATGATAAAATGCGAAAGTCCATTTTTCTTGAGCCCCTTGCTGCCACCAACTTTGACGCCAATCCATAGCTTTTTTTCCATCCATGTCATATTTGGCGATAAACTTGGATTTCATTTGCATTAATTGAGGTGCTTCGTCACCACCAAAGAAAAAAGTAGTATCATTTTCTTTAATCCAAAACACTTGATGAAATTGGCTATGACCACCAGTATGCAAGAATTGAATAGATTCATCAATTATACCTTGCTCTTCCGCTAGCCATACAACACCACTAAAATCGTTTAAAAGAGCCACTTGATCTGCTACATAAGAAGGGTTTGTGCCACTGATGGCCAAATCAAATTCCCTTTTTTGAATATAATGCTTCGCGTAAGGAAAGCTTATATAACGTTGATTATTGCTAGGATCCATATAAGTTAATCCGCCTGCATGATCTTTATGTAAATGGCTCATACAAACTTTTGTAACGGAACTTGGGTCAATACCTGCCTTCATGAGATTATCATGAATTTGTAAAATGCCATTACTATTAAAATAACCTAAGCCCGTATCAAATAAAATAATATCCTGATCGGTGATAATTACAAAAGGTTGAATTTCCACCAAAATACTTCCTTTAGGTCGATGTTGTAAGTTTTCTGTGTTAGTATCAAATGGTACAAACACTTTAGTTTGATCGATAGTGAAGCTGCCTTCGGATAAAGGAATAATACGCATGTGGCAAAAATAAGCATTAACGAAGCACCATCTGCCTATCAGCGTCTAATCTTAATAAAATAAATACTAAAACTGTAAAAGTAAGAAGCGAAGATCCTCCATAACTAATCAAAGGAAGTGGAATGCCCACTACTGGAAATAAACCAATAGTCATACTAATATTAACAGCGATGTGAAAAAAGAAAATACCAACCACACTATAGGCGTATACTCTAGAGAAAGTACTTCTTTGTCTTTCTGCAATTCTAATAAGTCTAAACAGAAAAAATAAGTATAAACCTAAGAATATAGAGGTTCCAATAAATCCAAAAGCTTCTCCTAGGGAGGTGAAAATAAAATCTGTATGTTGTTCAGGTACATATTTACCTCTTGTTTGAGTTCCTTTTAAAAATCCTCTACCTGAAAAACCACCCGAGCCAATGGCTATTTTACTTTGCTTTACATTATAATCATCAGGTTTTTTGCCATGGGATTTTCCCGAAGCAGCCGCCGACTTTTTATTAGCACCACAATCATACTCTTTACCCACCATGCTATAAATTCGCGTACTCTGGTAACATTCAAATACATTATTAAAGATATAGGGTACTGCAAATCGAACAGTGCCAAAGCAAATCGCCCAAATACTTAATACAATTAAAATGTTGTTTCTGTTTTTCTTAAATCTTTTTATCATCGACGAAATAAATAAAACAGCGATGGCAGTTAATATAATAGCTAATACGGTAGGCTCTAATAACAGTGTAGCTATGACAAGTACGGCAAAAGAAAGTAGAACAATTAAAATAGCAGGAGGCAAGCCCTCTCGATACATTGCAAAAATAAATGCACTATATACCAAGGCCAGCCCCATTTCATGTTGTGCTATGGATAGAATAGCCGGAAGTGCAATCATAGCACCGGCGATCAAATGATTTTTAAGTTTCGTGAAATCTGTTTCTGGTCGAGAAATGAACTTTGCTAAAATAAGCGCAGTAAAAATTTTGCAAACTTCTGCAGGTTGTAAATTAAAACCACCGGCAATGGGTATCCAGCTTTTTGATCCATTGATATTTTTACCGATAACAAATGTAGCAATCATAAGTAATATGCCACCACCATATAAAATATTAGCTAATGCGGTAAATACTTTACTATCCATCAGTAAAATAAATATGCCTACAAAAGCACAAAAGATGGCAAAGTATATCTGTTTGCTATAATTGTTTTTACCTGTTATAAAGGAACTACTCCAATTGGCAGAGGGATTATACTCCACCATAAATATGCATAAAATACCAATGGCTACCATTATAAAGTATAATAGGATGACAGCGAAATCCGTGCCTTTTGAGAAATTATTTTGATTAAGCTTGTCTGTTGACATTGTTTAAAATTTTTGCCTTCTTTTTCTTTGGTTTTTGAGGAAGATTAGTTTCTTTATTGGGTTTGGGTTTAGCTGGTGGCGCAACTGGACTTGCTGGGGGAGTTGATTTAGCAGTATCTAGTTTCGTAATAGGGCTATCTACTTTTTTTATTTTTGGAATAGCTTCACCTGGCAACATTTCCATATCCCAAACATCACCTAATTCATCATTATTATATTCAATAGGAGCCATATAAGATGACTTGTTATTACGAACATACCAATCTTTGATAGCTTGAGGTAGTAAATCTACTTTTGATAAATTATCTGCCTTTAATTTACTTTCGGGCGTTAAGGTGTCATTCAAATATTTTTCCATCAAAAGTCCGCCAATGGGTCCAGCCCAAGTAGCACCAAAACCTGCATTTTCAACCACCACCGCTACGGCTACTTTTGGATTGTCTTTGGGAGCAAAGCAAACAAACAGAGAATGGTTTTTCCCATGAGGATTTTGTGCTGTTCCAGTTTTTGCACAATATTCATGTCCTGGTACTTTAATAAAAGCAGCCGTACCATAAACTGTTACATCATGCATTCCTTCTTTGATAATTTTGAAAATATCAGAAGAAATTTTAGTAACCTCTTGTTTAGTCCTATACTTTGCTAAAATTTCCTTGTCATGTTCATCTTCTTCTTCAACACTGTCTACAAAATGCGGTGTATAATAATATCCTTCGTTGGCAATCAATGCCATTGCATTGGCTAATTGTAAAGGGGTGGCAGTCATTCTATCTTGACCAATTCCTAGCGTAAGCATATAACAACTATTCCAAAATTTAGGATTGCCAAAATCTTTATTATAACGAGCAGTATCTGGAATGCTTGCTTTGTTTTCGCTTGGCAAGTCGATGCCAAGTTTACGACCCAATCCAAAACTATTCACATATTCCTTCCATTTTAAATAACCCAATTTTGCATTATGATATTTAGGATTATCGATAGCCATTCTAAATACTTGTAAAAAGTAGGAGTTGCAAGAGTTGGCTAATGCTAATTGTAGGTTAGCCGCATGACCTGCATTATGATGCTCGCATTTTCTGGGATCCCCGCAAGCACCATAAGAGCCAAAACAGTTATAACCATAACTTGGCGTAATTAATCCTTCATCAAGGGCAATTAAAGCACCCATGGGTTTGAAAGTAGAACCTGGTGGGTATTGGCCTTTAATTGCTCGGTTATAAATTGGACGAGCAGTATCTAATAATAATCGACCAATTGTTTTTCTACGTTGAGATCCGGTTAATAAATTGGGGTTGTAGCCAGGGCTAGAAGCCATCGCAATAATACTTCCTGTTTTAGGATTTATTACCACCGCGCTACCCACTTTATTCGTTAATAATTTTTCTGCTAGTTGTTGTACTTCTACATCCATGCCCGTATATAAATTTCTACCAGCAATGGCTAAGGTATCAAACTGTCCTTTTTCAAAAGCCCCTTGAATTTTTCCTTTATTATCTCTTAAATATCTTTTCACACCTCTTTGTCCCATCAGCACTTCTTCATATTGTTTTTCCAAACCAGTCATACCCGCATAATCACCCATTTCATAACCTTCCTCACCATGTTTTTGTAAAAAATTTACATCCACTTCGGCCACATAGCCTAGTACGTGTGCTGCTGTATTATAAGGATATGACCTAATAGATCGTTCTGTTAAGGAGAAGCCGGGGAAGCGATATAAATTTTCAGTTAACTGTGCATATAACTCGGTTGATAAAAAAGGTTCAAACACGCCTGCTTTTACTCTCGAATTTTTAACGATTACCTCAATCATTCTTTTGGCATATTCCTCTTTGCTTATTTTTAAAATTTCGCAAAGTGTTGTAGTATCTACACCCTTTGCTTCATTAGGTATCACTACTAAGTCATAACTAATAGTGTTTTCAAGTAAAGCTCTTTTTTTGTGATCATAAATGATGCCTCTATCTGGGTAAATAATTTTTCGATAGATCGCATTGTTGTCGGCTGCTAAAGTATACTTGGTAGAGAAAATTTGAATATTAATAAGTTGTCCTATTAAAATTAAAAAGATAACCCCAATAATTATTTGGATAATTCCTCCACGGTTTGAATTATACAATGCCATGAATTATCTGTTTAACTTTCTTCTGTTCATAATGAGCTCCACAATGAATATTAATAAAATACTCATAAGGCTGGTAGAAATTACTTTTCCTAAAAAATAACCAAAACTTCCAAATTGCAGCCATTCAATTAGGACTAAGTAAAAGTGATGTATAAAGGTTAATATAAAAACATAAATAAAATAGGGACCCCAGCCCATGTTGCCGATGCTAGGTTCTTTATTAATTTCTTCGGTAGCTTCTTGTGCTAATAATAAATTTAAAACACTTGGTCTCACATACCCTAATAAAGTACAAGCAGCTGCATGCAATCCAGGGGTATTGGTGAATAAATCCAAACTATACCCAAAGGCAAAACCTAGAAAAGTCATTGTTAAACGACTGGTACCAAAAGGCATCCATAATAAAAATAAAAAATAAATATAGGGGGTAATGAATTGATGTAATGGAGGCACTTCATTCAAGATAATAATTTGAATGAGCAAGAATAAAATGTATCGAGCGGTATTTTTTAAAATATTATTCATTGCTTTGCTCTGGTTTTTCTAATTGCTTTTGATCGGCCATTCTCTTGTTCTCTACCAAGTATACATATTCGAGATTGAAAAAGTTAGTAGCGGCTTTTACATTCAATGTTAGAAAATTAGAAGAAGGGTCTTTTATGATGGATACTACCTTGCCAACCATTAACTGCGCAGGAAAGTTAGAAGAGTAGGGGCTAGTTAAAACAGTATCTCCAATCTTAGGAGCCGAACTTTTAGAAATATTCTTTAAAATTAAAGTGCTAGGATCCGATCCATCCCATTCGATACTTCCAGCCACACGATCTCTTTTTAACATCGCACTTACTTTACTGTTGCGATGCAGTAAGCTCATGATTTTGCTATAATTTTCATTTACCTCAACCACTACACCCACGATACTTCCCTCAGGACTAATCACCGCCATATCTTTAATGACCCCTTGAGCAGATCCTCTTTCAATCCAGATATAATTTTTTTGCAAAGTAAAAGTATTACCTACTACTTTGGCTGGGTAGTAATAAAACTTTCTAATTTTTTCTAAACTATCTTTTCTTAAAACTAAAGTGCCTGCTTTTTTAGAAGTGTCATAAGCAACAAAGTTTTGAATCAATTGATTCCTAAGTGCTACGTTTTCGGCCACCAAATTCGCGTTGGTTTGTTTTAAATCAAAAAAGTAAGTCCAACTATTATAGTATCGATTAATATTGCCGGTTGCTTTATTGGCCCAACTGCCAAAAAATGCTTCGTGTGATTTACTATAGGAAGACAACATCACCAATGATACAATTTGTAGTATCAGAAAGCTAAAGAATGTAAAATTCTGTCTTATGAACCCAATAATATTCTTCAAGCGTGATGACTTTTATTGTTTATCTCATGATGAAAGGAAAACGTTGATAGTTCTTCAACGCAATACCAGTACCACGAACAACGCTCTTTAAAGGATCTTCTGCAACGTGAACTGGTAACTTTATTTTCGCACTTAATCTTTTATCTAATCCACGTAATAAGGCGCCACCACCTGTTAAGTATAAACCTCTGCGATAAATATCAGCTGCTAATTCGGGAGGAGTTGTTTCTAATGCTTTTAAAATAGCTTCTTCTATTTTAAATATGCTCTTATCTAAAGCTTCTGCCACTTCTTGATAGGAAACCATAATTTGCTTTGGAATACCTGTTACTAAATCTCTTCCGTTTACAGGCATATCATCGGGTGGATTATCTAAATCTTTTAATGCAGCACCCACATGAATTTTAATTTGTTCTGCAGTACGCTCACCAATTAATAAACTATGGTAACGTCTTAATGCTTCCATAATATCTGCTGTAAATTCATCCCCTGCAATACGAATACTCTGGTCACATACGATACCTGCTAAGGCAATAACCGTAATACCTGTTGTACCACCTCCAATATCAATAATCATATTTCCAACGGGTTCTTCCACATCAATACCAATACCTAATGCGGCTGCCATTGGTTCATGTATCATATATACTTCTTTAGCACCTGCTTGTTCGGCACTATCACGAACTGCTCTTTTCTCCACCTCAGTAATAGAGGAAGGAATACAAATAACCATTCTCCAACTTGGAGGAAACAAAGGTTTTTTGGGATAAATCATTTTCATTAACTCACGAATCATTAATTCGGCAGCGTTAAAATCGGCAATTACACCATCTTTTAAAGGACGTACTGTTTTAATACTTTCGTGTGTTTTTTCATGCATCAATAAAGCCTTCTTTCCCACGCCCAACACTTCCTTCATATTATTTCTGTTTAAGGCAATAATAGAAGGTTCATTTACAACTACTTCATCATTGTGTATGATAAGTGTATTGGCAGTACCCAAGTCCATCGCAATCTCTTGGGTGAAAAAGTTAAATAATCCCATTATAAATCAGTGTTTTTAGTATTCAATATGAATCAAGCAAAATTCATTTAAAATCCTTATACTACAAAGCTTTTTAGAAATGATTAGCAACTTTTTTTTAAAGACCTAGCTTTTAAATTCGTAACCTATATCTTTTCTAAAATACATACCTTCAAAAGAAATCAAATTCAAAGCTTTTTGAGCAGTATTTACTGCTGATTGTAAATCGGCACCTTCGGCCGTTACGGTTAAAACTCTGCCTCCTTTTGTAACAACTGCATCTCCCTCAAATCCAGTCCCAGCTTGAAATACAATAGTTCCTGCAATATTTGCTGCTGCGCCTAGACCATTAATAGGGAAGTACTTTTTATACCCTCCCGGATAACCGCCACTTACAGCCATTACTGTGGCAAAACTTTGTGGATGAAACTCAATGTTGGTGTCTTCTAATGTGCCATTATCGGCTGCAGCAAGCAAGCTTACTAAATCGGTTTGTAAACGAGGCAGAATAACCTCTGTTTCGGGATCACCTAACCTACAATTATATTCTATTACAAAGGGCTCGCCATCACAATTCATTAATCCAAAAAATACAAAACCTTTATACACTAAAGCCTCTTTTGAAAGTCCTTGTATAGTGGGAATAATGATACGATCTTCCACTTTTTTCATAAATAGCGCATCCATAAAGGGAACAGGACTTACACAGCCCATTCCGCCTGTATTAAGGCCCGTGTCTCCTTCTCCAATTCGTTTATAGTCTTTAGCATGGCCAATTACTTGATAGTTTTTGCCATCCGTCAAGGCAAAAACACTCACTTCTATTCCCTGTAAAAACTGTTCAATAACCACTTTTTCACTTGCAGCGCCAAATTGCTGGTCTTGAATCATTTCTTTAAAGCTGGCCAAGGCCTCTTCATGGTTAGACGCAATAATAACACCCTTACCGGCTGCTAAACCATCTGCTTTTAAAACAATGGGTAAGGAATGGGCTTTGATATAGTCAAGACCTTGCTCATAATTAACTTTTGTAAACTCTGCATAAGAGGCAGTAGGTATATTATGTCTTTCCATAAAATGTTTACTAAAAGCCTTACTTCCTTCTAGTTGTGCTGCCTCTTTAGCAGGTCCAATTACATTTATATGAGCTGTAGCTGCATTAGCGGCAAAAAAATCATAGATACCATTAACCAAAGGTTCTTCAGGTCCTACTACAATCATTTCAATTCCTTTCTCCATACAAAAATCCTGGATACCCTTAAAGTCGTTTACTTCTAAGGTCACATTGGTGCCAATGGCTGCTGTACCTGGATTCCCAGGAGCAATGAATAGGGCATCACAATGATGCGATTGCGCTATTTTCCAAGCCAAAGCATGTTCTCTACCTCCTCCACCTATAATTAATATGTTCATATCTAAAGTATTGCCCCACGAAAGTAAAAATTATTGAAGGGATTTTATTAATTTGGGTCAATTAAATAAACATTTACTTATGTCGACGACTACTCAAAAACATCCCAAAGGTTTATACGTGCTATTTGCCACCGAAATGTGGGAGCGTTTTAACTATTATGGGATGCGTGCCATTTTGGTTTTGTTTTTAACTAAGGCCTTGCTATTCGATAAAGTATTTGCTTCTCAAGTTTATGGATCTTATACTGGTTTAATATATTTAACGCCTTTATTGGGTGGGTATATTGCCGACCGTTATTGGGGCAATAATCGATCTATCATTGCCGGCGGGTTAGTTATGGCTATGGGGGAGTTTGTTTTGTTCTTTTGTGGTCATTTTTACGACAATGCAGCTATAGCAACACCTTTGTTTTATACTGGGCTTGGTTGTATGATTGCTGGAAATGGTTTTTTTAAACCTAATATCTCTAGTATGGTAGGCCAATTGTATGCAAAAGGCGATTCCAGAATAGATGCTTCCTATACTATTTTTTATATGGGTATAAATACAGGCGGTGCGATTGGCCCTGCCATTTGTGGTTTAGTGGGGGATACAGGAAAATCTGGAGATTTTAAGTGGGCTTTTTTTGCAGGAGGAATTGCCATGTTGTTAAGCGTAATTACGCAACTGATATTTCAGAAAAAATATTTAGTGAATCACGAAGGACAACAAATTGGTTTGGCACCTAAAGAGGCACCAGCTTCATTTCAGAAAATACCAGTGATGGTGGGTTTCTTATTCCTACTTTCCTTATTAACCATTGCCCTTGTATATATTGATATTAAAGTAGTGAGTTATTTGTTTTGGCTATTACTAGCTTGTATTTTATTTATAGCTTTTATTATTTTCTCTGATAAATCATTAGATGTTATTCAAAAGAAAAAAGTTGGTGTATTATTTACGGTGTCCTTTTTTGTAATATTCTTTTGGAGTGCTTTTGAACAAGCGGGCGCCTCACTTACTTTCTTCGCTTCTGAAAACACACAAAGAGATTTAGGTTTTTACACGGTGCCAACAAGTTTCTTTCAATCACTCAATTCTATTTTTGTAGTATCTCTTGCTCCTTTAGTAGCATGGATATGGGTAAAGCTTGGAAAAAGAGAGCCTTCTTCTCCTTTTAAGATGGCTATGGGATTAATGCTTTTAGCATTAGGTTATTTATGGATTGCTACAGGTGTGAATGGTGTTGGGGCAGGGGTTAAAGTAAGTATGATTTGGTTAATAGGCATGTATATGATGCACACATTTGGTGAACTTTGTTTATCCCCTATTGGACTTTCACTATTCAATAAATTAGCTCCCATTAAATTTGCTTCTTTGTTAATGGCAGTATGGTTTACAGCCAATGCCTTTGCCAATAAATTAGCGGGTGTATTTAGTGCGCTTTATCCTGAGAATGGTAAAATTACTTCCTTTGCAGGCTATCAAATTTCCAACTTGCACGAGTTTTTCATGTTCTTTGTACTCATGGCAGGAATTGCTTCACTTATTTTATTTTTCTTATCCAGGAAGCTAAAAAGTTTAATGGAGTTGTAAACAATTTTGTGCTACTCTAGGCTTAATCATTTTATTTTCCTGGCGCTTGCATAAAATATTCCAACACTGCGCCGCGATCCATGACGCTAAAAAATAATAAAATCGAACTGTGTTCGACTTTACAATTTTTATTTACGCTATGGATCAATGCTTCGTTTTTGCAATATTTTATTCCTTCGCCAGGCTTGAAATACATACTACTCGAACGCATTTGTGAATAGCGTCAAGAAAACGAATGATACATCGTCAAAAAATTTTTCTGTTTGAGCGCAGCGAGTTTAAAATTTTTAGATGTTGAATTCGTTTTTAGCGTCATTCATAGCTGCGGCAGAGAGGATGTATTTTAAGGCTGGCAAAGCAAAAATTAACTACAACATTCCTTTGACAATTTCGTCTACTACACCAGGGTCAAGCAGGGTAGAGGTATCCCCTAAATTACTGGTTTCGCCTTCGGCTACTTTTCTTAAAATACGACGCATGATTTTTCCTGAACGTGTTTTGGGTAAGCCCGAAACAAATTGAATTTTATCAGGCTTGGCAATAGGTCCAATGATGCGTGTTACTGTTTGTAAAATATCTTTTCGCACCATATCACCTGTGCCATGGGTGTCTTGTCCGTGGGAGCCTGTATAAATGACATAAGCGTAAATTCCTTGTCCTTTAATATCATGAGGATAGCCTACTACAGCGCTTTCTACCACGCCTGCATGCATATTAATAGCGTTTTCTACTTCGGCAGTGCCAATACGGTGACCACTTACATTTAATACATCGTCCACACGACCTGTAATTCTAAATTGGCCTTCTTCATTTTTTAATGCGCCATCTCCCGTAAAATATAAATTATCATAGGTGGCAAAATAATTAGTTCGACATCTTTCATGATCCCCGTAAGTAGTTCTAAGTGTTGCAGGCCATGGTTGAGTGATACATAAATTGCCACGGTATAAACCATCTTCTTTTTCAGTTACTTCATTTCCTTTATCATCTACTAAAATGGCTTTAACACCGGGTATAGGGTAGGTAGCCCAGCCAGGTTTTCCAGGCGTAATACCTGCCATATTTGAAATCATCACCCCACCAGTTTCTGTTTGCCACCAAGTGTCAACTATAGGACATTTTTTCTTTCCAATGTTTTCGTCATACCAGTGCCAAGCCTCTTCGTTGATGGGTTCGCCCACTGTACCAAGTATTTTTAAACTACTCAAGTCATGGTCTTTTACTGGGCCTAATCCAAATCCCATTAATGATCGAATAGCAGTAGGTGCAGTGTATAAAATATTTACTTTAAACTTATCAATGATATCCCAAAAACGTCCTGCATCAGGGAAAGTAGGGATCCCTTCAAACATTAATGAAGTACCCCCTGCGCTTAATGGCCCATAAACAATATAACTATGACCAGTGATCCATCCAATATCGGCAGTGCAAAAGAAAATATCATTTGGTTGATACTGAAATACATTTATAAAAGTATAGTTAGTATATATCATATAACCAGCGACACTATGTACTACTCCTTTGGGTTTTCCTGTAGAGCCAGAAGTGTATAAAATAAATAATGGATCTTCTGCGTCCATCATTACAGGAGCTACTAAAGGCAAGGCTTGTGTTTCTACTTTTTTAATTTCATCCTCCCACCAAATATCTCTTCCTTTTAACATGGATACAGCTGTCCTAGTTCTGGTGCAAACAATAACATGTTTAACAGTTTTGTTTCCAATTAAGGCATCATCAATAACCGATTTTAAAGGAATGTCTTTGGCGCCTCTGTAGGCGCCGTCACATGTAATAATATACTCGGCCTTTGCATCTTCTAAACGGTCGGCAATACTTTGAGCACTAAAGCCTCCAAAGATTACACTATGAATTGCGCCAATACGAGCACAGGCTAATACTGCAATGGCAAGCTCAGGAATCATACCCATATACACACATACACGATCTCCTTTTTGAACTCCGTTATTTAAAAGTACTTGAGCAAACTGACAAACTTTTAAATGCAGTTGTTTATAAGTGATAATTCGATGATGTTCTTCTGGGTCATTAGGCTCCCAAATAATGGCGGGTGTATCTCCGTTTTTTTCAAGATGTCTATCTAAACAATTTTCGGTGATATTTAATTTACCCCCTTTAAACCATTCAATTTTAGGGTCTTTAAAATTCCACTCTAAAGTTTTTTCCCATTTTTTTTGCCAAGTAAAGGCTTCTGCAATTTCGTTCCAAAACAGTTCGGGGGTATCGATACTTTTTTTATAAGCCTCATGATATTGTTCGAGACTTTTAATTTGATAAGGGTAGCTCATATGCAATCGTTATAAATAGATATATCAAATTTACATTTTTTACGCATAAATATTTAACTTGAAGGATAACTGGAAAAACGATTGCTATGAATGCAGAAAAAAAACAAAGCAGTATTGCTTTTGTAATAGGAGCTTCTTCGGTGGGTACCTTAATAGAATGGTATGATTTTTACATTTTCGGGATGTTAGCGACCATTTTATCTAAACAATTTTTTCCTGCAGAAGCAGGCACAGCAGCACTTTTAAGCACTTTGGCTATTTTTGCAGCTGGTTTTATAGTGCGTCCCTTTGGTGCCTTGGTATTTGGCCGTTTAGGGGATTTAATTGGCCGAAAGCATACATTTTTACTGACATTAATCATAATGGGAGGCTCCACTTTTGCCATCGGATTAGTGCCAGGTTTTGCTACCATTGGATGGGCAGCACCCATCTTAGTACTTGTTTTGAGATTATTACAAGGTTTGGCATTAGGAGGTGAATATGGGGGTGCAGCCACCTATGTTGCTGAGCATGCGCCTGCTGGACAAAGAGGCTTTTGGACTTCATGGATTCAAACTACTGCTACTCTAGGATTATTTTTAGCCTTAGGAGTTATTATATTAATACGATCAAATCAAGGGGTTGAAAAATTTAGCGCAGAGTGGGGAGGGTGGAGATATCCATTTTGGATCTCTATTCTATTGGTGGGGGTTTCGGTTTTAATTAGAATGCGCATGAGTGAGTCTCCTATGTTTACTAAATTAAAATCAGAAGGTAAAACATCGGCTAACCCATTAAAAGAAAGTTTCGGACATAAGGCTAATTTTAAAATGGTTTTATTGGCTTTATTTGGCGCTGTAATGGGGCAAGGAGTTGTTTGGTATACAGGTCAATTTTATGCACAAAGTTTTATTGAGACAGTTTGTAAAATTGATTTTATCCAATCTCGAAATATAATGTTAGTGGCTATCTTAATGGCAACTCCCTGTTTTGTTTTATTTGGTTGGTTAAGTGACAAAATTGGAAGAAAGTGGATTATGTTATTGGGCATGTTATTAGCAATAGGTACTTACCGTCCTATTTACAAAGAGTTTATCGCCATCACCTCGGCTTCGAATAGAACACAAATTGTAGATCTTAGAGTGACCAAATTAGGGCCCTTAATGCCTTTGGTTGATGCTAAGGATAAACATAAGATGTATATAAGACAAGTTATTGATACTGCTTACACGGATGGTTCTGTATTTAGATATACCATAACAGATACTTTAATCGGATATAATGAATTAGGTACTAATAGACCCATTAATTTAATTAACCCAACACTTATAAAATACAAATCACCCAAGCCCAATATTGTGATTGAAAAAACAATGGGTAAAGCAGCAACTTGGGATTTGATTTGGTTAATATTTATTCAGATAGTGTATGTAACAATGGTCTATGGACCTATCGCTGCTTTCTTAGTGGAAATGTTCCCCACCAAAATAAGATATACCTCTATGTCATTACCCTATCATATTGGCAATGGTGTATTTGGTGGATTGGTTCCTTTTTTAGGCACCCTTATTGTAGAGTTTACTAAATCACCGGAGCACCCAGCGGGGGATGTATTGGCTGGACTTTGGTATCCTATTGGTGTGGCTGCAGTAAGTTTTATAATTGGTTTAGTGTATTTAACCAATAAGATCGATAAAAATGTAATGGATTAATTTTAAAAAAGAATTGTATGAATAGCATAAAAAAATTATTAGGATTTGTTTGGATGTTGTTGGCACCTGCCATTATTTTCTTTTTAATCTATGAGGCCAGTCAAAAAATTGGTGCCGCTACTTCGGTAACTAAAGCCAATGTTATTTTGCAATGGTCTATTATTCTACTCATTTTTACGCCTATATGTATTGGCTTTTTTATGTTTGGAAAATTTGCGGCAAGTAATGAGTATGCTCATTTGCCAGCGTCATCATCGGAAATAGAAGATTAGGTAGCTGCTATTTAATTTTAGTTAAGTACTTTTGGGAATGTCTTTACTGGTCAATAACATTTCTAAAAAGTATGGATCGCAGCTAGCGGTATCACCCCTTAGTTTTCAAATTCAAGCAGGAGAGGTGGTGGGATTTTTAGGTCCCAATGGAGCTGGTAAAAGCACTACTTTAAAAATGCTGGCAGGTTATTTATTACCCGATCAAGGAACTATTAGTATTCAGGGTGTTTCATCGGCGAAGGATCCAATTTCTTATAAAAAAAAGATTGGTTATTTGCCCGAGACCAATGCACTATATGAGGATCTGTATGTTAAAGAATATTTTTCGTTTTTAGCACAAGTACATAAAATAGAAAATAAAAACGACAGAATAAAAGTGTTGATTCAACAAACAGGTTTGGGTGATATGCAGCATAAAAAAATGGGGGAACTGTCTAAAGGCTATAAACAAAGAGTTGGAATTGCAGCGGCTATAATTCACCAACCTGCACTTATTTTATTAGACGAACCAACTTCAGGCTTAGATCCCAATCAACTTATTGAAATAAGAGCACTCATAAAGTCATTAAGTGCAAATGCAATGATTTTATTTTCGACGCATATTTTACAAGAGGTAACTGCCATCTGTTCTCGCGTGATGATTATGCACCAATCTTCCTTAGTGGCCGACAAGCCCATCGAACAATTGCTGCAAAGTTCAAATACCACTATTATAGTAAGTTTTGAAGAAGATATAAGCATATATATTAATGATGAATTTTGGAAAAAGGAGTCTATGCAGCTTCAAGACAAACATACGTTAGTCGTAAATTCCAGGAATGTTTCAGAAACTAAAAAAAGTATTATGAATTTCGCGCTGGCTAAAGGATTGAATATCCAAGCATTACATACGCAAGAGGCGAGTTTAGAAGAAATTTTCAAATTGCTTACCCATTAAAAAAAATGGGTGTAAATTGCAGTCTCATTTTAAGATCCTAATTACTAGAAAATAAAAATTGAAACTATGAGTTACATTGTTGAAGTACGTGCAAGACAAATTTTAGATAGCCGTGGAAATCCTACAGTAGAGGTAGATGTATTAACAGACGAAGGTGCTTTGGGCCGTGCTGCAGTTCCAAGTGGAGCAAGTACTGGTATTCATGAAGCAGTAGAATTAAAAGATAACGATAAAAAGAAATATTTAGGAAGAGGAGTGTTAAAAGCGGTTAAAAATGTAAATACAACCATTGCTAATGCGATTACTGGTTTCGATATTACTGCTCAAGCAGCAATCGATCAAATGATGATTGAATTAGATGGTACACCTAACAAAGCTAAATTAGGCGCGAATTCAATTTTAGCGGTTTCTATGGCTGTAGCAAAAGCAGCTGCAGAAGAAGCTAATTTGCCTTTATACCGATACATAGGTGGTACAAATGCAAGAACACTTCCTATGCCAATGATGAATATATTAAATGGTGGTGCACACGCTGATAATAAAATCGATTTTCAAGAGTTTATGATTATGCCTGTTGGCGCACCAAGCTTTAGTGAAGGCTTACGTTGGGGCGTAGAAATTTTCCACCAATTAAAAAGTACCCTTAAGAAAAAAGGGTATAGCACTAATGTAGGAGATGAAGGTGGATTTGCACCTAATATTCAAAGCAATGAAGAAGCTATTGAAACAGTTTTAGAAGCCATCACAGCTGCTGGATACAAAGCAGGTACTCAAATTGCTATTGCTATGGACGCTGCAAATAGTGAGTTATGGAATGCGAAGAAAAAGAAATATGTTTTCCATAAGAGTTCTGGCAAAGAAATGAGTTCTGATCAATTAGTTAAATATTGGGAATCTTGGGTGAAGAAATATCCAATTGTTTCCATCGAAGATGGTATGGCAGAAGACGATTGGGCAGGTTGGAAGAACTTAACTGACACCATCGGATCAAAATGTCAATTAGTGGGCGACGATTTATTTGTAACTAACGTAAATCGTTTACAAACGGGTATAGATAAAAAAATTGCTAATGGATTATTAGTTAAAGTAAATCAAATAGGCACTTTAACAGAAACCATCAATGCAGTGAGCTTAGCACAACACAACGGCTATAATACCATTATGTCTCACAGAAGTGGTGAAACTGAAGATACTACCATTGCTGATTTAGCGGTGGCTTTAAACTGTGGTCAAATTAAGACAGGTTCTGCATCTAGAACCGATCGTATGGCTAAATACAATCAGTTAATTCGTATCGAAGAACAACTAGGAGAAACAGGTGTTTTTCCAACTAAAGGGAAATTAAAATTTGGTAACAAATAATAAGATACTGACTTAAGATAAAAAAAGGAGCCATTTGGCTCCTTTTTTTATTATTTTTACAACAATAAATCTCTATGTCTTTTTTAAAAAAAATAGCGCCTTTTATCTTCAATAGATACTTTTTAGTATCGGTGGGTTTTTTAGTATGGATGTTATTTTTTGACCAAAGAGATTTTTTTCAACAAAGAGAGAGAGCTGGAGAATTACATAAATTAGAAGCGGCTAAAAAATATTATCAGGAGGAAATAGACGCTACTAAAAAGCAATTAGAAAATTTACAGAATAACCCCGCTGCTATTGAAAAGTATGCAAGAGAGCGTTATTTATTAAGAAGAGAGGGGGAGGAAGTTTATTTATTTGAAGACACCCTGCCTACTGTTAAAAAATGACAAAGAAAGAGCGGTACGAAAATATACTTGCCTATTTTCAAACACATATGCCTGTAGCCGAAACCGAGCTGCAATATGGCAATCCCTTTGAATTACTGGTAGCTGTTATTTTATCGGCTCAGTGCACCGATAAAAGAGTTAATCTTACTACTCCTGCAATTTTCAAAAATTATCCTACGCCGCAAAAAATGGCTAAAGCTAGTTTTGAGGATTTATTTCCACTCATAAAAAGTATTTCTTATCCCAATAATAAAACCAAGCACCTGATAGGGATGAGTCAGTTATTAGTGACACAATTTAATGGAGAAGTGCCTATGACCATTGAGGACTTGGTTACCCTTCCAGGAGTAGGTCGAAAAACCGCTAATGTAATTACAAGTGTGGTAGATAAACAACCCAATATGGCAGTGGATACCCATGTAAACAGAGTGAGTAAAAGATTGGGTTTGGTTCCCATGACAGCCACTACACCACTTGCTGTTGAGAAGCAATTAATAAAAAATATACCTGCTGCACTTGTGCATACAGCACATCATTGGTTAATACTTCATGGTAGATATACTTGTTTAGCAAGAAGTCCTAAATGTGATCAATGCGGTTTACGAGCAATGTGTAAATTTTACGAAAAAGAAAACAAAGTTGCATAAAAAAGGAGTTCCTAAGAACTCCTTTTACAATTTTAAAAAATCAATTATAAATATTGATTAATAGCATCAACTAATTCTTGTTTAGAAATAGGAATTCCCATCATTTTATTATATCCCTTAGCGTCCACAAAATATTGGTCACGAATAATTTTAATTAATTGTCCGTTGTTGATTTCTGGAATTAAAACAGTGTCAAAATTCTTTACAATCTCACCTAAGTTTTTAGGGAAAGGACGCATATATTTAATGTGGGCGTGGCTCACCGATTTACCTTGTGCTAATAATTCCATTACAGCACTTTTGATAGTACCATAAGTGGATCCCCAGCCTAATACTAAAACCTTTCCTTTTTCAGCACCACTATCAATGGTTTGTAAAGGAATATAATCAGCAATCTTATCTACTTTGGCTTGTCTCATTTTAGTCATGAACTGGTGGTTCTCTGGATCGTAACTAACATTCCCAGTTTCATGTTGTTTTTCGATACCACCAATGCGGTGTTCCAATCCAGCAGTTCCAGGAACCGCCCATGGTCTTGCTAATTTTTCGTTACGCTTATAAGGTAAATATTTAGCTTCCCCTTCTGCTAACTCAGTTTTAAACTCCACTTTGATTTCTGGTAAATCGGCAGCATTTGGAAATTTCCAAGGCTCGGCACCATTGGCTATATAACCATCGCTTAATAAAATTACCGGAGTCATATGTTGTAAAGCAATTCTAACTGCTTCAAAAGCCATTTCAAAACAATCACTTGGTGTAGAGGCAGAAATGATAGGTATGGGTGCTTCCCCATTACGACCATAATAAGCCTGCATTAAATCACTTTGTTCTGTTTTAGTTGGTAAACCTGTTGAAGGGCCACCTCTTTGAATATTCACAATTACCAAGGGAAGTTCTAACATCATGGCTAAGCCCATAGCTTCCGTTTTTAAAGCCATACCTGGACCAGAAGTGGTGGTTAAACCAATTTGCCCACCATAACTGGCGCCAATAGCGGAGGTAATACCTGCAATTTCATCTTCTGCTTGGAAGGTTCTTACTCCAAAATTTTTATACTTACTTAATTCATGTAAGATATCGGTAGCTGGAGTAATAGGATAGCTGCCTAAAAATAGGGGTAAACCACTTTTTTGAGAAGCAGCAATTAAACCCATTGATAAAGCTTGGTTACCCATAATACTTCTGTAAGTACCTGGTTCCATTTTAGATTTCTCAACTTTATAACGAGCACTAAATATTTCTGCAGTTTCACCAAAATAATAACCTGCTTTTAATACTGCAATATTACTGTTAAGGATAATTTCTTTTTTACCAAATTTCTCTTTTAAGAAATCTAAGGTAGTGTCAAGATCTCTATTGTACATCCAATAGATAACACCTAATACAAACATATTTTTGGCACGATCTCTTTCTTTGTTTCCTAATTCAGGAAAGTCTTTCAAAGATTCACGTGTTAATTTGGTAACATCAATTTTGATAAGATCATAGCCATCAAGACTATTATCTTCTAAAGGGTTCACTCCTTCTGCATAAGCAGCTAAACGTAAATTTTTTGTATCAAAGCCATCAATGTTAGCGATTATTTTTCCGCCTTTTTTTAAGCTTTTTAAATTTACTTTTAATGCAGCAGCATTCATAGCCACTAATACATCACACACATCACCGGGTGTATACACTCTCTCCGAACTAAAGTGTAATTGGAATCCTGATACACCAGGTAAAGTACCTTGTGGGGCTCTAATCTCCGCTGGAAAATCTGGAAAAGTGGCAATGTCAATACCTAATATTGCTGTGTTATTGGTAAACTGTTGACCAGTTAATTGCATCCCATCACCGCTATCGCCGGCGAACTTGATAACCACATCTTGTAATGTAACGTCTTTCTGCATAAAGCTTTGAATTATAGTTTACAAAGGTACATCGAGAGGAGCCTAAATGCTTAATTTTTAAGGTTTTTTTTATAATTTCTTGGCTACCTTTGCGCTTCAATTCAAGGAATTATGTGGTGGATGCCTATTTTTTATATTTTAAGCCTTTTTTTACTACCCTTTTCTGGTCTTGAAAATACCTCTGCAAAAACCTTAAAGCCTTTACAGGTAAGTGTTCCAGATAGCTTGGTTCGACATATTTACCTCAGTTTTGATGACGGCCCTTTAAATGGCACTGCTAATTGTATTAACGTTTGTTCGCATGAGAAAGTAGCGGCTACTTTCTTTCAAATTGCGATGCATCAATCCCGAAGCAGTTTTGGCAAAAACCTTTACAACCAAATTTTGCAAAATCCAGCACTTTTTGATTTGAGCAATCATAGTTATTCGCATGCCAATGGAAAGTATCTTCCCTATTATCATCATCCCGATAGCGCACTTGCCGATTTTCAAAAAGCAAAAAAGATATTACAACCTAAAAACAATTTAGCTCGCCTGCCAGGTAATAATGCCTGGAGTACCAAAAATGAATTTAGGGCTAGTGGACTTGTTAAGCCCTTGGTGCTTAAATTGGATAGTGTAGGTTATAATGTGATGGGTTGGGATTTGGAATGGCATTTTAATAAACATGGCAAACCTATTCAAACTCCAGAGGCCATGGCAAGTATGGTGGATACGCTTTTATTTTATAATAAAACAAAGACACCAAAACATTTAGTAATTCTGATGCATGATCATATGTTTGGTGATCCAGCCGATTCGGCAAAATTGGCTCGATTGATAGGGTTGCTTAAAAAAAATCCAGCTTATCAATTTAACAAATTGACAAGTTATCCCGGTTTAAAATAACTAAACAATTTTGTACATTTATACAAGAAAATAAAAATTATATTTTATGGCAACATTTAACACGGGTAATCCCACTTTGACAGAAAAGATTTTTGATAAAAGCTTACACGAAACAGCCAATTCATTTGGGGTGATGAGTGTGAGAGGCACTATTAACAAATTTGGTTTTTTATTATTGATGGTGATGGCCTCTGCGATGTATGTGTGGAATGTTTTTGCACAACCAGGAAATGAAGGCACAGCCTCTATGTTTATGATTGGAGGAGCCATTGGAGGTTTAGTTATTGCCATGGTAATGATGTTTAAGCCTAATTGGTCGGGATATATTGCACCCGCCTATGCCATTTTAGAGGGTTTATTTATTGGCGGTGTAAGTGCTGTATTTAATAAAATGTTTGCTAAGAGCTATCCTAATTTAATTTTACATGCTGTAGGATTAACCTTGGGAGTGGCACTCGCAATGTTTTTGTTGTATAATTTTAGAATTATAAAAGTAACCAATCGTTTAAGATCAATTGTGATGTCCGCTACTATGGGGATTGGTTTATTTTATTTGATTGTTTGGGTATTAGGTTTGTTTGGTGTAAACATGGGTTTTGCATTTGACAGCTCCCCTTTAAGTATTGGCATTAGTTTATTTATTGTCGGTATTGCAGCCTTCAATTTATTATTAGATTTTGATGCCATCGAACAAGCTGCAGAAATGGGTGCCCCTAAGTATATGGAATGGTATGGCGCTTTTGGATTGCTAGTTACCTTAGTATGGTTGTATTTAGAAATTTTGAAATTATTGAGTAAGCTTAACTCAAGAGATTAATAATGAATTATCAACGCGGCCAACTTAGCAATGAGGAGCTAATTTATTTTTACAAATCCTTGTTATTACCAAGGATGATTGAAGATAAAATGTTGGTATTGCTGCGTCAAGGTAAAATTAGCAAATGGTTTAGCGGCATTGGTCAAGAAGCCATCTCTGTAGGCGCAACATTGGCTATGGAAAAAACGGAGTGGATCATGCCCTTGCATCGAAATTTGGGTGTATTTACTTCTCGCCAAATGCCCTTAACAGAATTGTTTAAACAGTGGCAGGGAGATAAAGAAGGCTATAGTAAAGCCAGAGAAAGAAGTTTTCATTTTGGTAATAAAGAACATTTTATCTGTGGGATGATTTCTCATTTAGGCCCACAATTAGCTATCGCTGATGGAGTGGCTTTAGCCTATCAACAAAGAGGACAATTAAAAGCATCCCTTGCTTTTACAGGAGATGGTGGAACGAGCGAGGGTGATTTTCATGAAGCGCTCAATGTGGCAGCTGTTTGGGGCTTGCCTGTTATTTTTATTATTGAAAATAATGGGTATGGTTTAAGTACACCCACCAACGAACAATATAAATGCGAGCATTTAGTAGATCGAGCTAAAGGCTATGGAATGGAAGGTGTTCGTATAGATGGCAATAATATTTTAGAAGTATATAATACCATTAAGGGAGTAAGGGAATATTGTATTAATAATCAAAAACCTTATTTAATAGAATGTGATACTTTTCGTATGCGTGGACATGAAGAGGCCAGTGGCATAAAATATGTACCCAAAGAATTATTAGAAACATGGGCACAAAAAGATCCTATTGTGAATTATGAAACCTATTTACAATCAGAAAATATTATCACTGAAGCGGATATAGTAAGCATCAAAAAAGAGATTAAAGAATATATTGAAAAGCAATTGCAAGAGGCAATGCCAACAACTATTTTTACGCCTTCAATAAAAGAAGAGATAGCAGATGTTTTTGCACCAGTAACTGATGATGGAGTGCCTAACCTAGAAGCAGTGGATCGTAGCACAGATAAAAAAATGCGTTTTATTGAAGCCATTAGTGAAGCCTTACAACTAACTATGCGTAAACATGAGCAAATGATTATCATGGGCCAGGATATTGCCGAATATGGAGGTGCTTTTAAAGTGACTGAAGGATTTGTTGCTGAATTTGGTAAACAAAGAATTAGAAATACACCCATTTGTGAAAGTGCAATTGTGGGTGCTTCTATTGGTTTAAGTTTGGAAGGAATTAAGTCGGTTATGGAAATGCAATTTGCCGATTTCGTATCTGTTGGATTTAATCAAATTGTAAACAATGCAGCTAAATTGTATTATAGATGGGGGCAAAATGCAGATATGGTGGTAAGAATGCCAACAGGTGCAGGCGTAGGCGCAGGTCCTTTTCATTCTCAATCCAACGAAGCCTGGTTTACACATGTGCCAGGATTAAAAGTAGTGTATCCTTCTAACCCAGCGGATGCAAAAGGTTTATTGATTGCAGCCATTGAAGATCCTAATCCGGTATTATTTTTTGAGCATAAAGCCTTGTATCGAAGCATTGAAGGACAAGTGCCTGCTGCGTATTATCAAGTACCCATTGGTAAAGCACATTTTATAAGTAAAGGAACTGATGCTACAATAATTACCTATGGCATGGGGGTTCATTGGGCCAATGCCTATGCACAGGAAAATGAAAATATTTCCTTAACTATACTTGACTTAAGATCCTTGGCGCCACTCGATTATGAGGCCATCTCTGAAGCGGTTGCTAGTACAGGAAAAGTAGTTGTATTTCATGAAGACAATTTAACAGGGGGTATTGGTGGTGAAATTAGTGCATGGATTGCAGAGCACTGTTTTACAAAATTAGATGCACCTATTTTAAGATGTGCCTCTTTAGATACACCCATTCCCTTTAATATTGAATTAGAAAAACAATACCTCGCTAAAAGTAGATTGCATGAAACCATGCAAGGTTTATTAAATTTTTAAAATACGATAAACCCTAAAATTAAAAGAGCCCTTCAATAAGTGAGGGCTCTTTTAATTTAATTGGAGTTATTGGCTCGATATACTCTTAAAAAATTTCCTCCTAATACCTTTGCGATATCAGCATCTTTATATCCACGCTTAATAAGTGCTTTAGTAAATTCAGGATAATCTAATACAGTTTTTAATTGTAAGGGTGCAGAATCTATACCATCAAAATCGGAACCTAATCCTACATGATCAATGCCAATGAGTTTCACGATATGGTCAAAGTGATGCATCAATACTTCGATATCTGGTTTTATAGCGTCCGACTCTGCTTTGTATTTAGTAACAATCACGCCAAGTGTATATTCTTTTTGCATACCAGTAGCAATCAAAGAGTCAATCTCCTTACTATGTGCTTTGTAAAAAGCAGCTGCTTTTTTTCCGTAAGTACTATCTAAAAAAGCAGAATAAAAATTTAAATGAATAACACCACCATTTTTTCCTACTGCTTTAATCTGGTCGTCTTTTAAATTTCTAGAAACTGGATTAATGGAGAACGCATCGCTATGAGAGGCGATGACAGGCTTGGTAGTGGTTTTAATCGCATCCCAAAAAGTAGCTTCGCCCACATGAGAAATATCTACGATGATACCCAATTTATTCATGCGTTTAATAACCTCTTTACCAAAAGGGGTTAAGCCTCGGGGACCTTTATATTTAGGATCTTTTTCGTCGGCGTGTGAACTTGCCCAACTAGGAGAATTATTCCAAGTAAGCGTCATGTAACGAACGCCTCTTTTGTAAAATGTATCTAATTTATTAATATCATCTTCTATCATATGTCCACCTTCTACACCATATTGAGCAACTAATTTTCCCTCTTTTAGTGCTTGGTCAATTTGTTTCCAAGTTTTTGCTACTACCATTTTAGAGGGATTTCTTTTGGCCACTGCATCAAGGGTATCCATTTCTCTCATCGCCCATGCGTAGGGATTTTTTTTATCACCATCACACCAAATGGAGAATAATTGATAATCCAATCCACCTTGTTTGAATCTGGCCAAATCGGAGTGATTAATACCTCTTAGATCTTGGTCTAAGCTTACATTTTTCTCGATACATGCTGTAACTGCGTCATTATGGGTGTCCACCACGACGGATTTAAAATGAATCGCTTGAGCGCCAGCAGTGAATGAAAAGGCTAGGAAAAAGGGTACTAAGTATTTCATAAGATGGGAATGTTTTAATTGACAACTAAAATAGCTATTTTTGCGCACAGAAAAACGACTATGTTAGATAAATTAGAAGCCATAAAAGCAAGATTTGACCAGGTTGGGGTGGCTTTGACCAATCCAGAAATCATTAATAACCAGACTGAATTTGGTAAATTAAGTAAGGAATATCGCTCTTTAGAGAAGATGGTTATTCCTTATGAGCGTTATGTGAAGGTTTTATCTGAACATCAATTTGCCAAAGAAACCTTGAATGGGGATGATGCCGATATGCGTGAATTGGCTAAAATGGAATTGCCAGCTTTAGAAGAAGAAAAAGAAGTGTTAGAAAAAGAGTTGACAAAGTTATTGATTCCCAAAGATCCTCAGGATGACAAAAATGCTATTATTGAATTAAGAGCAGGTACTGGTGGAGATGAAGCGAGTTTATTTGTGGGCGATTTATTAAATATGTACACAAGGTATTGTCAACGCAAAGGATGGAAATTAGCCATTGCGAGTGAGAGTGAAGGAACAGTGGGTGGATACAAAGAAGTTATTTTGGAAGTTACAGGCGAAGATGTATATGGTACTTTAAAATTTGAATCGGGAGTGCATCGTGTACAAAGAGTACCCAGTACCGAGACACAAGGTAGGGTGCATACCTCAGCGGCAACGGTGGCGGTGATGCCTGAAGCCGAAGAAGTAGATTTTGTGTTAAACCCTGCCGATGTAAAAATGGAAACAGCAAGAAGTGGTGGCGCGGGAGGTCAAAACGTAAACAAAGTAGAGACCAAAGTAATGTTAACCCACATACCTACTGGCACAGTAATTATTTGTCAAACAGAAAGATCTCAGCTAGGCAATAGAGAAAAGGCGATGGGGATGCTGCGTACTAAGTTATTTGAAGAGCAAGTTCGTAAACAAGAAGATGAAATTTCGAGACATCGTAAAACTTTGGTGAGTACTGGTGACAGAAGCGCAAAAATTAGAACCTATAACTGGCCACAAGGGCGTGTTACAGATCATCGTGTAAATGTTACTTCCTATAATTTAGATGCTGTTGTAAATGGTGATATAGATGAATTTATTGAAGCCTTACAAATGGCAGAAAACGCCGAGAAAATGTTGGTACAGAATTAATTTACTTTTCTTTTTTTAAAGAATAAAAAATTGAAATAACCTGTATAAAAATAAATACAAATAAAGTTAACAAAGTGTATATCCTGTTTAGGCCTTCTGAATATGATAAAAAGCTTCTTGATGTTATAAATAAGGCCAAAGAAGTAAAATAGGAGCAAGTAATCATTATTTGTATAATACAATTCTTATAATAAAAATTGACAAGTATTAAAACAGTGCCAATTATTGCAAATATTGCATAATAGCTTGTGCTAATTAGTCCACTTATAAAAGTTAAAAAGTAGAAGAAAGGTATTGTTTGCCCATAAAAAATAATACAAAAGAAACTTATTATCTGTAGAAATGGATGAGTTAAAAATCTGAGTTTCATTATTTATTAAGTTTAATTACAGGGGCCATAACTTGCTTTTGCATTTTCAGGCAAAGAGAAACATATTGCTTCATTGTTATAGTTACTTAGGTTTTTAATTGCAGCATAAACAGATTGGGGTGTATTTGTGTTTATGCCAAAATCCGGATTTGCGTTTAAATTATTTCTAAAAGAATTAAATACTCCTAATGCAAATGTAGCACAATTGAAATTGTAAAAGTTATATTCATGAGTGCTAAATGTACTAGCATTATTTAACGCATTTTGGAATTCTAAACTATTTACTTCAATACTATATTGAGCGTTGTATGGATGCATCTCATCATCAACAAGAATAGATGGGATAGTTGATAAAGATGGCACACTTGGGTAAAATCCAATGTTTTGAGAAATTTCACCACCTGTTATTGGGTTAGATTTGGTTAATGTAATAAAAACATGACCTGGACTTAATTCAAGATTAAGAGCATACATCCATGGATATCTGTCAATAGGCACATCTGTTGAAATTGAAATTTTATATTTAGCGCCATTATCGGAAATTGTTCCAAAACAATCAATAAAACTTTTTAAAGTTCTAGGCTTCTTTTTAATTGGATCTTCTATATCTAATGTTATAATACTCTCGTTTAAATCCGAACTTTCCATTTCTAAGTTAATATAACAACTTGAAATCTGTTTATCAAAAAGTAACATCATGCTTAACCAAAGTGATACGTGTTTATATCCTGTAACTAAAACTTCAGGTGCATAATATAAATCATCATCGTCAAATATTATCTTTTCTTTAGTAGAGTTACTTGAAATATTTTCAATCTTGTTTGTGGAAGCCTTTCCATTAACAATGTTGGAATTCATTAAGATATCATATTTTAAATTCTTTATTTTTAAGTCACCATTAAATGTATTTTCATTTTCCGTGATTTCCCTTGTTAGGCTAATGATGTTCACAAAGCGTTTATTTTTTATTTTATCTATTTTTATAAAAACAAGCTTATATAGATATTTAGTTGAATTTAGTTTAAATTTAATAATCTCTGTACTATCATTGTTTAGAGCTATATCATATCTATTGAAATCTATATTTTTCAAATCTTCTGTATTTAAACTATCTTTTAAAATAGCGATAGTTTTATCTAGATATGTATCCGCTTGTATAGATGTTTGATTTTTCACGCATGAAATAATCACCAAGCACAGCAAAAGATAAATTATTTTTTTTAACATATTGTTTGATTTAATTTTTTAAAGAAAGTCAAACAATCAATATATTATTTAAGTATTAATACTTAAATTCTGATATAAAAAAGGGTCTCAAAAATTGAGACCCTTTTTTATTGAGCTAGGCTTTGTTCCCACTGCCATGCAGTAAGCATCATTTCTTCTAATCCATATTTACAAGTCCAACCTAATTGTTGAACCGCTTTATCGTTATTAGCATAAATAGCTACTATATCACCAGCTCTTCTAGGGCCGATTTCATAATTTAAAGCAACACCAGAAACTTTTTCAAAAGCTTTAATGGCCTCTAATACCGTTATACCGTTGCCTGTGCCAAGGTTAAATACATCACAAGATTTTTCGGTATTGTTTTTTATGGAATATTGTAAAGCCAAAGTGTGGGCATGAGCAATATCACAAACATGTATGTAGTCTCTAATGCAAGAGCCATCTCTGGTATCATAATCATTCCCATGCACTTGCATTGTTGGTAATTTGCCAATTGCTGTTTGTGTTATAGCTGGCACCAAATTTTGGGGGCGACCAATGGGGAGTTCTCCAATAGCAGTGCTAGGGTGAGCACCCACTGGATTAAAATACCTCAATAAGATAGTTGACAATGGGTAGGTAAATGCAGCGTCCCTTACAATGGTTTCACCCATTTGTTTTGTTGCTCCATAGGGGGAGGCAGCGGTTTGTAAAGGCGTTAGTTCGGTTACAGGAATATGATCAGGATTGCCGTATACAGTGCAAGAGGAAGAAAAGATAAAATGTTTTGCTTTGTACTTGACAGCTAAATTTAATAAGTGTACTAAGGAAAATAAATTATTCTCATAATAGTCGAGTGGCTTTTCTACAGATTCACCTACTGCTTTATACGCTGCAAAATGAATGATGCCTGTAATGCCGGGATTTTCTTTAAAAATTGTTTCGGTAGCCTCTTTGTTCGTTAAATCAACCGTATAATTTTTAATTCTTTTGCCGGTAATTTTTTCTATGCCATCCAAAGATTTATCAGAAGCGCGGGATAAATTATCCACTGAGATTACATTGAATCCATTTTCAATTAAATCAACGATGGTATGAGCCCCAATAAATCCACAACCTCCTGTAACTAATATGGTTTGCATTAAAAAAATTTAGAATACAAAGAAACGAAAAAAAAAGACACTAACCTTTAGCAGCTAAAGTAAAACCAACGGTTGTGCCAACATTAAGCGTACTACGAATATGCATATTTTCTTGGTGGGCTTCTATAATATGTTTGCAAATGGCAAGTCCAAGACCCGTACCACCAATCTCTCTACTTCTGGCATCATCTGTACGATAAAAGCGTTCAAATAATCTGGGAATATGTTCTTCGGCAATACCAATGCCGTTATCGCTAAATTCTACAAGTATTTTAGAGCCTTCAATTTTATAAATACTGGCTATTATTTCGCCATCTATTTTTCCGTATTTAGCAGCATTTGATAGAATATTAACTACCACCTGATAAATTTTATTTTTGTCTGCAAAAACATAGATGGGCTCTTCTGAGCCTTTTTTATAATGAAACTGAATATTTTTTTTAAGCCATTTTACACTTAAATTTTGAACTGCTTCGGTAATTATGTCTTGTATAATAAAAGACTGTTTCAAAATGGGGTCTTTATTTATTTCTAAATTAGTGATGGTGTCCACATCATTTAGTAAACCTACTAAGCGTTGTACATTAGCCTGTGCTTGCAAAACAAATTTTTGTCCTAATTTTTGATCTTCCATAGCACCATCCGCCAGCAATTCTAAATAACCTTGTATCGAAAAAATAGGGGTCTTAATTTCGTGAGAAAGATTTTGTAAAAATTCTTTTCTGAAAGCCTCATTGGATTGTAACAGTTGAATTTCTTCCGCCTTTTGTGCTGCCCATAATTCAACATCTGCTCTTACATCATCAATACCTTTTTGCGGGAGTATGTATTTTTGATAAGCTTCTTCTCTTTTGGTGGCTTTAGTTGAGGATATTAATTTATAGATGAGCTTTATTTTACGATAAATAAAATATTCTAAAATTTGGTATACTAAAACGTAAATAACAATAAAGCAAGCAACAAAATAAGCAAGTAATAATTTCCAATCGGCAATTAAAACAAAAACACTAAGTCCAATTAAACTTGACAAGATTAGCGCTGTTAACGCAGCCAATTGTTTAGGAGAAAGATTATTGTTTGTAAACATGAAAGTTAAACGGGCTATGCCTATAACGAAGTTAGCTATTTATTACTAATAATCGAATTTGTACCCTACTCCTTTAACGGTGGTAATACAATCGATACCTAGTTTAACTCTAATCTTACGCACATGTACGTCGATGGTTCGGTCCCCAACAATTACATCGTTTCCCCAAACTTGAGAAAGTATTTCATTGCGTAAAAAAACTCTGCCTGGTTGAGAGGCCAATAAGTACAAAAGTTCAAACTCTTTCTTAGCAAGTGTGTGCACCACACCGTTGAGGGTAGTTTTATACTGAACAGGATCTATGGATAAGTCTCGAACATTTACTGTTTTAGATTCGGTGCCAGAAGGTTGTATTCTTCTAAATAAAGCAGTAATTCTACTTATTAAAACTTTGGGGCTTATCGGCTTGCTTACAAAATCGTCGCCACCTAATTCTAACCCTTTAATATGAGATGCTTCGTCATTTAATGCAGTAAGCAGTACAATTAATGTTTGATCAAATTGTTGATTAGATCTTAAATATTCGCAAACCTCAAACCCATTTCGTTTAGGCATCATGATATCTAAAATGATACAATCTGGCGTAAACTGTTTTGCTTTTTCAATAGCTTCGGCACCATCTTTGGCACTAATCACTTCAAACCCGGCTTTAAGTAAATGATAACTGATTATCTCAATGATATCTGGCTCGTCGTCGGCAATTAATATTTTGATAGGGGTATTTTCCATGGGCTTGAGGATTCAAAAATAACCTTTATAAGGCATAAGCCAACCAGGATTTTAGATTATCAAATTGTTAAGCCTTTAGTATATGTAATATATATGGGTTGCTTTTTTTCTCTCTTCCCCAGGTAGTAACAGGGCCATGTCCTGAGTAAATTTTCATGGTTTCAGGTAGAGGTAATATTTGAGTACGAATACTTTCTATTAGTTCTAAGGGATTACTTCCAGGCAGGTCGGTTCGGCCAACTCCATCTTTAAAAATTAAGTCACCTCCTATTAAAAAATCCTGCTCTTTATGATAAAAACACACACTGCCGGGGGAATGTCCTGGGGTTTCTAAAACTAAAAAAGCATCCATGTCAAATTGAATTACTTGATCTTGTTGTATATAAGCTACTTTTCCTTGGTAAGGCTCACAAGGCACCCCCCATCTAGCACCCCCTTCTGGTAAACGATCTATAACTGCTTGCTCTTTTTGGTGAAACAAAGCGGTGAGTCCATATTTTTCGGCCACAAAATTATTGCCAAAGACATGATCTAAATGACAATGTGTATTAAGTAAAATGGCGGGAGTCAATTTTTTATCACTAATAAATTCAGCTAAAATGTTTTGTTCGTTTTTTAAGTAACATCCTGGATCTATGATAATGGCATTCTTTTTTTCATTGTAAATTACATAAGTGTTTTCCTGAAAAGCATTAAAACAAAAATCTTGTATTTGTAACATGAATTTAGAATTTGGATGCACGTAACGATGTGCAAATATTTTTTACAATACTAGGCCCTTCATAAACAAAACCCGTCCACACTTGTATCAAACTCGCGCCTGCGTTTAATTTTTCTTGCGCATCGGTTCCGTTAAAAATACCACCACTGGCAATGATAGGGATTTGATTATTTAGCCCTTTGTGTAAATAAGATAAAACCTCGGTTGATTTTGATAAAAGTGGTGCGCCACTTAATCCTCCAGCGCCAATTAATTCAGCTTTTGAAGCGTTTTTAGTATTTAATAAACTGCGATCTAAAGTAGTATTGCTGGATACTAGACCGTCAATTTTTACTTCCTGCGTTAAGGCAATAATATCATCTAATGCGGAGGTTTCTAGATCAGGGGCAATTTTTAATAAAATAGGCTTTTGGTAAGTATTAATATTTTGCAATTCTGAAAATATTTTTCTGAGTGATTCTTTTTCTTGTAAAGCTCTTAGCCCTGGTGTATTGGGGGAACTTACATTGACTACAAAATAATCTACCACCTCTTGCAAACCTGTAAAATTGATACAATAGTCTTTCCATGCATCACTATTTTCAGTGACTTTATTTTTACCAATATTTCCGCCTATAATTATTGGAGCATGTGGTTTTTCTTTTCTCTTTTTTAATCGAGCACTTATTTTTTCAACTCCTTCATTATTAAAACCCATTCTATTAATTAATGCTTTCTGGCTAGGGAGTCTAAATAATCGGGGCGATGGATTACCTGCTTGTGCTTTTGGTGTAACCGTTCCAATTTCAACAAAACCAAAACCAAGTAATGCCAAGACCTCCAAATGCTCGGCATTCTTATCAAAGCCCGCACCTAGTCCAACGGGGTTGGGAAAATGAAGGCCCCATAATTCTTTTGATAAATCCTGTTGAGGGTATTGGAAAAGATGGGCTAATGTTGTTGCTCCAAGTGGGAGAGATGCTGCTAAATGAAGCCCCTGCATAGAAACTTTATGGGCAGTCTCTGGAGGCATACAAAAAAGCAAATTTTTTAATAAGGGGTAAACCATGTCGCAAAATTACAATGAAATATTTAGTTGCATAAACAACTGTTTATAAAAATCACTACATTTAGGGTGAAATTGAATACTGATTTCTTAAATCCTATTATATGCAAGAGGCTTATATAGTGGCTGGCTTTAGAACAGCAGTGACCAAGAGTAAAAAAGGGGGGTTTCGATTTATGCGTTCCGACGAATTAGCTATTGAACTTATTAAAGGCTTGATGCAAACATTGCCCTCGGTGGATCCAAATATAATTGATGATGTAATTGTTGGTAATGCAGTGCCCGAAGCAGAGCAAGGTTTACAATTTGGAAGAATTATTGCTGCCAAAGCTTTGGGTATTGATGTGCCTGGAATTACCATTAACAGATACTGTGCAAGTGGCTTGGAAAGTATTGCTATGGCTACTGCTAAAATAAGGGCTGGTATGGCAGAATGTATTATTGCTGGGGGTACCGAATCAATGAGTATGGTGCCCACTGCAGGATGGAAAACAGTGCCCGCTTATTCAATTACAGCTGAAGAGCCAGATTATTATTTATCTATGGGTTTAACTGCTGAAGCGGTAGCCAATGAATATAAAGTTAATAGAGAAGATCAAGATGCATTTGCTTTGGCCTCACATCAAAAGGCAAAAATAGCCATAGATAATGGCTATTTTAAGAAAGGCATTTTACCCATTGAAGTCACTGAAACTTATGTGAACGAAAAAAATAAAAGAGCTACCAAAAAATATACTGTAGATACCGACGAAGGGGTGAGAGCCGATACTACCATTGAGGCATTAGCTAAATTAAAACCAGCTTTTGCGTTAAAAGGATCGGTTACAGCAGGTAATTCTTCTCAAACAAGTGATGGAGCAAGTTTTGTTTTAGTGATGAGTGAAAGAATGATTAATAGTTTAGGTCTTAAGCCAATTGGACGTTTGGTAAATTGTGCTTCTGCAGGAGTACATCCAAGAATAATGGGAATAGGACCTGTTGCTGCTATACCAAAAGTTTTAAAGCAAGCAGGAATGAATTTAGCTCAAATAGATTTAATAGAACTCAATGAAGCGTTTGCTTCACAATCCTTAGCAGTTATTCGTGAACTACAATTAGATTCCAATAAAGTAAATATTAATGGAGGTGCTATTGCTTTAGGACACCCATTAGGTTGTACAGGGGCTAAATTAACAGTACAAATCTTAAATGATATGGAACGTTTACAAAAGAAGTTTGGTTTAGTAACTGCTTGTGTAGGCGGTGGTCAAGGGATTGCAGGTATTATTGAAAAATTATAACGCTACTCAAAGTCGGAATAAAGAAGATAGTTTTTTCTTATTTTTTTAAATTTGGTAATTCCTTTTGCCCAAGATTTTCTTATCTGCTTTTCAGATTTCCCTTCTTTTATTTGTGTCATTAATTCACTATTACCCGCTAGTTTATTAAAGTAATATTTAGTAGGTTCGTCAATTTTTGGTTGAATAAAAAAGTTTTCTCTATCTGGAAATGAATCAAACATTTCAATAAATAAAGCAAGATTAATTTTGTTTGTAGGTGGCGCTGTTGAACTTAAATCCCAGCCGTAACAAACTTGATTTTTTAATTTAGGATCTGTAGCACCAGGTCTTGAAATAGGCGTGAAAGTGAAGCCCTTGTTAGCGATGGAGGGATGACCTATATAGCTAAATGGATTATCAGTACCTCTGCCTTCACTCATAACGGTACCCTCTACTAAACAAGTGGTAGCATACCAATAAATAGCATTCATTGTTTTTAAATTGGGAGAAGGGGCAACTTCTAATACGTATTTACTATTATGATCATAATTAAGACAAGGAATAACTGTGAGTTGCCAGTTGTTGTTATCATTAGTAGTCTTAATCCATTTTTCGCCCACCAACATTTTTGCATATTCTCCAATAGTCATACCATACACAATGGGTATGGGTTGTTTGCCAATAAAACTTGAAAATGGTTTTTCTAATACTGGTCCGTCAATATAAAATCCATTGGGATTTGGGCGATCTAAAACAATCAGTGGTTTATTGTTTTGTTGAGCGGCCTCTATAAAATATTGCAAAGAGGAAATGTAAGTATAAAAACGAGTTCCCACATCTTGGATATCAAAAACTAAAATATCTATATCCTGCAAGTCTTTTTCGTCGGGGCCATATTTGCTTCCATATAGTGAAACCACTTTTATGCCAGTTATAGGATCCACTGCGTCTTTGGTGGCTTCGCCTGCGTCAGCGGTGCCTCTTAATCCATGTTCTGGAGTGAATATTTTTTCTATAGTAATACCTGATTTTAATAAGGTATCAATTAAATGAATTTTACCTAACATAGCAGTATGATTGGTAAAAATGCCTACTCTTTTTTTAGCTAAAAAGGGTACATATTGTTCTGTTTGAAAAGCGCCTGGCAATATTTTTTTACGCTCTTGAGAGAAAGCAGTATTCACTAAAATCAAAAACATAATACCCACTAAAAATTGAATATATTTTTTCATAAAGAAGGGTTTAGTTTAAATATTTTCCTACAATGGGCACACGTCTACCTACCCCAAATGCTTTAGGAGAAATTCGTATGATTGGGCAAAATTGGTTTCTCTTGTATTCGTTATTATTAACCATTTGCAAAGTTCTATCTACAAGTGCGGCTTGAAAACCTAAAGCTTTAATAGCAGAAGGATCGGCTCTCTTTTCAATATACTGAAATAGGATTTGATCCAGTATCGAATAATCGGGTAAACTATCACTGTCTTTTTGATCGGGCCTAAGTTCGGCGCTAGGGGCTTTGGTAATTATATTTGTAGGTATAATTTCTTGATCTCTATTTATGTATTTAGCTAAAGCATACACTTGCATTTTGTAACAGTCTCCTAATACACCTAACCCTCCCGCCATGTCACCATATAATGTACCATAGCCTGTTGCCAATTCACTTTTATTGGAGGTGTTTAACAATACAAAACCTAATTTATTGGCAATGGCCATTAATAAATTGCCTCTAGTTCTACTTTGTATATTTTCTTCTGCTAGTGAAAAAGGAAGGTCTTTAAAAATAGGTTTAAGACTACTTAAAAAACTTTCATAAATATCTTTGATGGGTAAAATCTCGTATGGATTTTTTAAATTTTTACTTAAGCGAACAGCATCATCAATGGAATGTGGTGTTGAATAGGGAGAGGGCATTAAAACTGCTTGCACATTTTCTTTTCCCAAAGCCTCGCAAGCAATAACTAGCGTAACTGCTGAATCTATTCCTCCAGAAGAACCAAGGATTGCTTTTTTAAAACCCATCTTAGTAAAGTAATCTTTTACCCCTAATATCAAAGCTTTGTATACTTGATCAATATTTAATTCAGGCTCTAATGTTTTAGGGTTTAATTCTTTATTAGGAACACGGGCGGCTGCTTCAATAATTGGGCTATTGATACTGCCATCTTCATTACATTCAAAAAATTGCATGGCCGATTCAAACATAGGCAGAGCGCCACATAAATTGGCATCTTTGTCAAAAACTAAAGAAGCGCCATCAAAAACTATTTCTGTTTGACTTCCTATGGCATTGCAATAAAATAAAGGCTTTTTGTATTTTAAAACATTGGCTTTAATAGTTGCTTTTCGATCTTCGTCGTGAGTATAATCGAAAGGAGAGGCACTTAGGTTTAATAGTATATCTGGATTTTGATTCATCATCATATCCATTGGGCAAATACGATACAATGGATTATCACCTAAGTTCCAAATATCTTCACAAATCGTGATGGCTAAATTCTTTCCTTTAAAGGGAACTACTTTCCATTCATCTGCAGGTTCAAAATATCTATTCTCATCAAATACATCATAAGTGGGAAGTAAGGTTTTATGGATTTCAGCTACCACTTTTTGTTCGTATAAGAAAAAAGCAGCATTGTATAAATCCTTACCTTTTTTGTGTGGGTTTCGTGCAGGGCTACCAATAAGCACACCAATGGTGTCGGCTGCTTGCTTAATAATATCAATACTTTCGTAACATTTATTTATGAAATCATTAAATTCGACAAAATCTCTTGCGGGGTAACCGCAAATACTCATTTCACTAAATAATATAATATCGGCGCCTTGTTTTTTAGCTTCTTCAATGGCGCATAAGATTTTATCTGTATTCTGTTCAAAATTCCCAATATGATAATTTTGTTGGGCGATGCATATTTTCATGAGCCAAAGGTCGGATTTTAACCTTAGTTAAGCTTAACTGGGGCAATTAATTTGAAAGCTGGAATATTTACTTGAATCGATTGTTTGTTTTCAACATTTTCCATTACATAATATCCTTGCATTTTACCTAGTTCACTTTTTAAGTGGCAACCACTCACATACTGATAATTTTTCCCAGGCATTATTAAGGGCTGAACACCAACCACACCTTCTCCTTCAACTATTCTTTGCTCGCCATTGCTATCAAAAACCTCCCAGTAACGTTTCAACAATTTTATGGGGAAAGAATTATGATTTTCGATGGTAATTCGATAGGCGAACATAAATTCGTTGTGCATGGGATTGCTATAATCCTTTTGGTAAAAAGTTTCGACACTTACCTCAACTCCTTCAGATATTTTAGAAACCATGATTTATGGGTGAATCAGTTTGCAAGCAGAGTATACTGCCCGCTAAAAGTAGTAAAAATTATTACACCATTGCTGTAAAAAATGCTCAATTTTTTTTATTACCACTTTAAGTATAGTACCTTTGCGGCATCGTTTGCACAATGCAGACAAAAGGCGCTTTTTTTACCTAATAATTTGATTTACATGAACATTGCAGTTGCAAAAGGAGATGGCATTGGCCCAGAGATTATGGAGGCCGTTATACATATTTTTAACCAGGCAAATGTTCCCTTAACCTATGAGTTTGTAGATATGGGGAAGTGGGTTTTTGACAAAGGTTTTAGTAATGGAATGACTCCCGAAGCCAAAGATAAAATTGAGGAGTTGGGGATACTTTTTAAAGGCCCCATGGAGACGCCTAAGGGTAAGGGAGTGAAAAGTGTTAATGTTACGGCAAGAAAAACATGGAATACTTATGCGAATGATAGAAAATTTCAAACATTAAGTGGGGTAGATACTGTCTTTAGCAAAGCAGGGATTCCTATTGATTTAACAATAGTGAGAGAAAACATCGAAGACACTTACGGAGGAATTGAGCATATGTTAACGCAGGATGTTGCCTTGGGTCGTCGTTTTATTACCAGACCTGGAAGTGAACAAGTAATTCGTTACGCTTTTGAAATGGCGAAGAAAAAAGGGGCTAAAAGAATTACTTGTGGTCATAAGGCCAATATCATGAAATTAACCGATGGCTTATTTTTAGAAGTTTTTAAAGAAGTAGCTAAAGAATACCCTGAATTAAAATCGGATGACGTAATTGTGGATGATTTATGTATGAAATTAGTAAGCCGTCCCGATTTATTTGATGTAATTGTACTAACTAATTTGCAAGGTGATATTGTTAGTGATTTATGTGCTGGATTGGTTGGTGGGCTTGGCTTTGCGCCCTCTGCAAATATCGGCGATCATATTTCTATTTTTGAAGCAGTGCATGGTACTGCACCGGATATTGCAGGAAAAAATATTGCGAATCCAACCTCCTTATTATTGAGTGGCTTAAGTATGTTACGTCATTTAGGTTTAATGGAGCAAGCCATTAAAATTGAAAATGCTTTATTATATACTTTAGAATCTGGTGTGCATACGGGAGATTTTGGCGATAAAAATATTCCTGCTGTAAACACAACTGTTTTTGCGCAAGCTATCATTGATAATTTTGGAAAGCAACCCAAGCATAATCCTAAGCCATTATTAGCTAATTTTTATGTCACGCCAACTCATTTTAAACTAGAGCATAATCCTATGTTGCAAAGTGATTTAAATGATAAACACAAAATTGTAGGCGTTGACTTTTTTATTGAAAGTAATTTACAACCACAGATTATTGCAGATGCTTGTTTAGCACATACTACTGATGCACTTAAATTAGTAACTATTACCAATAGAGGTACACAAGTTTGGCCATCGGGCTCTATTTATACCAATTTAGTGAACCAGTACTATTGCCGTTTTGAAACAGTGAACGAGCTTCCTTTAACCCAAAAGGATGTTGTTCAGTTATACAGTGCCCTTTCTGAAAATTTTACCATCTGCTCCCTTGAAATTTTAAATATGTGGGCCGATAAAAAAGCCTACAGTTTAGCCCAGGGACAATAGTGCCGGCTTTTAGTTAATTGCGCTGTTTTTTGGGAAAAAATACAATTTTGGCGTATTTTCACGGCTCAATTACAAAATAGCCTTTATACTATGGCAGAAGTTATATTAATGCCCCGTTTGAGCGATACAATGACTGAAGGTGTCATAGCTGCTTGGCATAAAAAAGTGGGCGATACCGTTAAAAAAGGAGATTTATTAGCAGAAATCGAAACCGATAAAGCGACCATGGAGCTTGAGTCTTATCAAGATGGGGTCCTTTTACATATTGGCACTCCAAGAGGAGGCAAATTACAAGTGAATGATTTATTAGCCATTTTTGGAAAGCAAGGAGAAGATATTTCTGCCTTAATAGCGGCCCCTACAAGTGCTCCAGTAGCTACTGCAGCACCTGCTGCTACAACTGTGGAGGTGGAAGCAGCTGTGCCTCCAACAAAAAATACAGGTACCGATTTTTCGGCAATGGAAGAAGTAGTGTTAATGCCAAGATTAAGTGATACCATGACCGAAGGCGTTATTGCCGGATGGCATAAAAACATTGGTGATGCAGTGAAAAAAGGGGAGATACTAGCAGATATTGAAACAGATAAAGCCACCATGGAATTGGAGTCGTATAAGGATGGTGTTTTATTATATCAAGGAGCTAAAGCGGGTGAAAAAATATTGGTGAACGATTTATTATGTATCATTGGTCAACAAGGTTTAGCTATTGATCCCATAGTGGCTGCTTTAAAAGGTATTGCAGGAGCAAGTGCTGTAGTAACCGAAGCGCCTCAAGCAAGTTCAGCTCCTGTTGCAAGTGCTGCGCCAGTGGCAGCAGCACAAGCTAATACTCAAGTGGTTAACGAAGGAAGAATATTTGCTTCTCCTTTAGCTAAAAAAATTGCAGAAGAAAAAGGAATCGATTTAAAATATGTAAAAGGCACAGGGGAGAATGGCCGTATAACTAAATCTGATTTAGATAATTATACACCAGCATCAACACCAGTTGCTAATACTACTAGTATTGCATTAGTGCCATCAGGAACAGTAAGTTATGTTGATACACCAGTTTCTCAAATGAGAAAAGTAATTGCGAAGCGATTAAGTGAAAGTTTATTTACCGCACCTCATTTTTACTTGACCATGAAAATTAATATGGATGCTGCGATTAATGCTCGTGTCCTATTAAATGAAACTGCTACCGCTAAGATTAGTTTTAATGATATGATTGTAAAAGCAACAGCTTTATCTTTAAAACAACATCCAAAAGTAAACAGTTCTTGGATGGGCGATTTTATTCGTGAAAATCATCATGTAAATATTGGCATTGCAGTGGCTGTTGACGAAGGGTTATTAGTTCCTGTATTACGTTTTGCTGATGGATTGTCCTTAAGCCAAATAAGTGTTTCGGTAAAAGAGTTTGCTAAAAAAGCAAAAGATAAAAAATTACAACCTGCAGATTGGGAGGGAAGTACCTTCACTATTTCTAATCTTGGTATGTTTGGTATTGATCAATTCACTGCCATCATTAACCCTCCGGATGCTTGTATTTTAGCAGTGGGCGGTATTGCACAAGAGCCAGTAGTAAAGAATGGTCAAATAGTACCAGGAAACCTTATGAATGTAACCTTAAGTTGCGATCACAGAGTGGTGGATGGCGCAACAGGTGCCGCTTTCTTACAAACATTAAAGAGTTTATTAGAAGAGCCTTTACGCATGTTAGCTTAAAAGTAAACACCTATAAAATAAAAAATGCCCTTACTAAATAAGGGCATTTTTTATGAGTTAATTTTTTAATTAGTTCATGTCACATCCAATAGGTGCACCTGGAGGAATGACAACTGGTTTAGGTAAAACAACATTCCCTGGATTTTTTATTCTTTCAATGGCAAAATTATAATGTGCTTTATGATTCATATCGGATTTGGCAGCGGCCTCTAATTTTGTTTTTAATTGTTGTAATCGATCATTACAAATACTGCGTACTTCATAATTTGCTTCAGCACTTTGGTGTACGCCCAATAACCAGCTTAGTACTTGTTGTTCAGTTTGCATATGTACTGATCCTTCTAATCCTGCAGGGATGGCCGTGTACCATGTTTTTTGTAAAACAGCATCTACTAAATTATCAAAACCAATAGTGTTAGCTCTTGCTTTATTTTGTACCAGTCGATTGGCCCTTTCAATATTAAACAGAAAAGCTAGTTCATAATCGGCTAATGCTTCTGCAGCACTTATTGCATCAAAACTCATACCTGTGCGTTTGTCAAACAATTCTCCTACACCATAATACATAGGAGGGCGTGGAGGGATTAAAGCAATAATTCTTTCTGGGATAGTTAAAGTAGTTGCACTTAAGCAATTCACAGCAGCCTCTAAAGCTTTTTGTTGAATAGCATTAGGCAGTATACTTGGCTTTATTTGATTCGCATCCCCTCTTACACTATAATTATAATTTTGTCCACCAATTAATTTTGTGACTGCTTCTAATTGATAACGATGGTAATTATATAAAGGAACTAAAACGTCTTCTAATTTAGCTAAAGGTGTTCCTTTACTAATGGCCTCTTCCCCAAAATTAGAGAGCGCTTTTTTACGTACCGATAAAGTAGATTGTAAACCTGCTACAGCATCACTATTATTGTCCCATAAATGAGCATAAGGATGAAACCCACTTGCAGCTCTTGCATCAGCATCGGCAATGAATAATAATCCATTTTTAGAATTCTCTTCCAACAATGTATTTAAAGCTTTGGCTTCATCTATTACTTTGGGAAAATCTTGATAGCCATAGGTAATTGCTCTTTTATCCCAAGGACCAATTTCATCAGTATAGATGTCAGAAAAATCTATCTCTCCTTTATCGTTTACAAAAACATTTGGATGTGGATAGTCCATTACAGAAGCACGATTGTTGTAGGAGGAGGCGTAATTATGTTGTAAGCCTAATGTATGTCCTACTTCATGTGCAGCCAATTGTCTTAATCGATGTAGCGCTGCTTTTCTCATTTTGTCTGTAACAGGTTTGCCCTCCACAAATGGAGAAAGTAATGCTGTAAAAATCAAATAGTCCTGACGAACACGAAGCGAGCCCAATGTTACTTGTCCTTTAATGATTTCACCAGTTCTTGGATCTGTTACTGAGGCGCCATAACTCCATCCTCTCGTGGAACGGTGAACCCAATTAATCATATTGTATCTAATATCCATAGGATCGGCAGAGTCGG
The DNA here is from genome assembly GCA_947452905.1 of Bacteroidota bacterium. Lineage (GTDB taxonomy): Bacteria > Bacteroidota > Bacteroidia > Chitinophagales > Chitinophagaceae > Sediminibacterium. Next base: position 116,928 of record CANGEP010000002.1, read on the forward strand.
GCAGTATTTTTACTTGAAATGCATTTTTATAACCAGCAGCTTCATAAGCTTGGTTCCACCATCTTGCGCCTTCTAACAAAGCCGATCTAATAGGTTCGGGAGTTCCATTGTCTAAATAATAAATAATAGGTTTTACTGCTTCACTTATGGCAGCAGTGGGTTCTTTTTTCTGTAAGCGATGTCGACTAATAAACATTTTTTGAATAGGCTCACTTATGTCGGAACCGTAATCGTAAAAGCTAATGCCAAAATAACCACTTCGAATATCGTACACACGTGGGGTGTAATTATTATCGGGTAACTCTACAAAACTATGATGCATTCTTAGGGTAATTGCTTCTGCAGAAGGGGCTACCGTTTGTACAAATCTTCCAGCATCAGCACCACCTATAAAACTTATAGTGGCTTCGAATTCAGAATTCTTTGGAAAATTTTTGGTGTTGTTAATATAAATTGCAGATCGGTTCTCGGCAAGTGAATAAGTGCCTTGCTTCATTTTTCTAATTTTATCGGCAACACCATGGGCATCTCTTGTAAAAAAGGGAGTTGCATCGATAAGAATTTTTGTTGATTTTGGGTCATCGGTATTTTCGGTTTCCGCCTCTACGGGGAAGCTAAATAAAACTGATTGTGCGAAAGATTCATCCACTGCTTTTTGTTCTCTTGGATCATTAGTAAGCGCACGATATCCTTGATTGGGTTCAGTTAAAAATATTTTTTTACCTACTCTGTTAAAATATACAATTCTGGTATCTCCAATTTGACCTCTATCAAGGCCAATGTCATTGGATCCTAGGCCAGCAGGCAATGAATTTACATATAAGAAAGGGGTATTTAATTTATCTATCACTAAATAAATTTTTCCTTGACTATTATCCCAATAATAATTAAAGTAGCCTTTACGGTACTCCATATTTTTAGTTTTTTCGGCTATAGGATTGCTTTGTGCATTTGCTAGTATAGGAAATAACAGTACCAAAATAAATGAGCGCATAAAATATTTTTTATTAAAAATAAAAAATCCCGCTAAAGGAGCGGGATTTTATGAGTGAAGTTTTAATTAAGCAGTTGGTGTAGCATCTGTTGTGGGTGTAGGTTCCGCAAATAAAGTTTGAGGAACTGCAACTACTGGAGCAGGTGCCGCTTTTTTAGCAGCTACTTTTTTCTTTGCAGGTGCTTTCTTTTTAGCCACTTTCTTAGGAGCTACTTTTTTTGCAGCTTTTTTAGGAGCAGCTTTTTTAACTGTTTTTTTAGCAGCTACTTTTTTCTTTGCAGGTGCTTTCTTTTTAGCCACTTTCTTAGGGGCTACTTTTTTTGCAGCTTTTTTAGGAGCAGCTTTTTTAACTGTTTTTTTAGCAGCTACTTTTTTCTTTGCAGGTGCTTTCTTTTTAGCCACTTTCTTAGGAGCTACTTTTTTTGCAGCTTTTTTAGGAGCAGCTTTTTTAACTGTTTTTTTAGCAGCTACTTTCTTTTTAGGAGCGGCTTTTTTCTTGGTTGACTTTGCCATGGAGGTTATTTAATTTAGTTAGTAAAGTTGATTTTTATAAAATTACATTCTTTTATTGTAACTAAAAAAATCTGTTTACTTTTTAATAGCTTTGTATTATGAAATCACCAGTAACATTGGTCGTAGGCGCTTCCCCTAATAAAGAACGATATAGTTTTTTAGCCACCGAATTATTAACTAAAAAAGGGTACGCTGTTTATCCATTTGGAATTAAAAAAGGAATGATAAATGAGATAACAATTAATAATGAATGGCCTGAAAAAGGTACTATTGATACAGTTACTTTGTACTTGGGTCCTGCAGCCCAAGCTGATTATTATACACCGATTCTCTCTTTAGCCCCTCGAAGAATCATATTTAACCCAGGCACCGAAAACCCTGATTTAGTGGCACTTGCAATTCAAAATGGCATAGAAACCATAGAAGCATGCACCTTGGTTTTGTTGCAAACGGGTCAGTTTTAAGTTTCTTTTAATTGACCCCAACTTGATCTATCTAAACATCTATATTGTATTGCTTCACTAATATGAATGGGGGCGATTAAATTACTTTCTGCTAAATCAGCAATGGTTCTTGCTACCTTAATAATTCTGTCAAAAGCACGGGCGCTTAAATTGTATTTTTCCATTACATTTTGCAATAGTTTTTCGCACTCTTTAGAAATTGGGCAATGCACTTTTAATAATTGACTATTCATTTGGGCATTTGTATATAAATCTTCTTCAGCTGCAAGTCGTTGGTTTTGAATATGTCTTGCTTTTTGAACTCTTTTAGCTATTGCAAAACTGTTCTCTGTTGACTCATTACTTCTTAAATCCGAAAAAGGTAATGGGGCTACTTCCACATGTAAATCAATCCGGTCTAACAAGGGTCCCGAAATCTTTTGTAGATATTTCTGAATGGCTATGGTACTACAACCGCAATCTATATTAGGGTGGTTGTAAAAACCACAGGGACAAGGATTCATAGCAGCTATAAGCATAAAATTAGCTGGATATTCGACACTTATTTTGGCTCTAGAAATATGGATAAGGCCTTCTTCCATGGGTTGTCTTAAAACCTCAATGACGCCTCTATTGAACTCAGGCAGTTCATCTAAAAACAAAACCCCATTATGTGCTAAAGAGATTTCCCCTGGCTGTGGGAAGCTTCCGCCACCAATCATAGCTGCAGCAGATAGGGAATGATGTGGTTGTCGAAAGGGCCGTTGGGTTAATAAATTTTCTTGATATTTAATATTGCCTAAGATGCTATACACTTGAGTTGTTTCTATGGCTTCCTTTTTGGTGAGTGGTGGCAATATGGATACTATACTTTTGGCCAACAAAGTTTTGCCTGCACCAGGAGGCCCAATCATTATTAAATTATGTCCACCAGCACTAGCTATTTCTAAAGCCCTTTTTGCATGTTTTTGTCCTTTCACTTCATCTATACTTGGCATGCTTTTTTCATGAATGCTTTTGTTTTGCTCAACTCCTATACTGGTAATAGTAGGCTGGGGGCCCCATTCTCCTTTTAAAAAATATACTACTTCTAATATATGGCTACAGGCAATTATTTGAATGCCTTCAATCATTTTTGCTTCTTTTTCATTGTTGGCAGGCACAATGAGTGTATCAAAACCTTCGGCTTTGGCATTAATAGCCATAGCCATTACTCCTTTGATAGGATATAAAAGTCCATCTAAGCCTAATTCGCCCATCATCATGATGTCTGCTAATATTGGTGAAATGGCAATTTGTTCGGAGGCAAGTAAAAGGCCTATAGCAATAGGTAAATCAAAAGCAGCACCAGATTTACGAATGGCAGCAGGGGAGAGGTTCACTAAAACTTTGGTCCTTGGCATAAAAAAGCCATTGGACTTTAAAGCACTTTCTGTTCGGTCTAAACTTTCTTTAACGGCACTATCCGGTAACCCAACGATACAGTAACCCTGCCCCATACTTACATTTACTTCTATGGTGATTGTGCTGGCATGAATACCAGCAATTGCCGCCCCCTTTAATTTTACAAGCATATTTTTGGCCTAATCTAGCTTGTATTGAGTTATTATGTAAGCGTATAAATACTGAAAAAGAAAGCTATTTTATAGTTTGTTGAGTAAATCAACGACGCCCTCTCTTTCTAGAATAAGGTATCCAATTCGGTCTTCACTCACCCCTTTTTGTAAGGTATAATGAAAAACTAATTCTTTGTCTTTTACTTGTGTTTCAAAATAACTAAACTGAATATTAGTGTATTTTTTGAGGGCATCGCTAATTTCATATAAGTGGGTAGATAAAATAAACAAACTCTTTTTTTGTTTTTGTAATCCTTCTATAACTTGAATACTACATTTCATAGCATCTTGAATATTGGTACCTTTGAAAAGCTCGTCAATTAATACACAATATTTTTTCCCATCACTAATTTTTACTACCGTGTTTTTAATTCTTTGCACTTCATTATAAAAATAACTTTCCCCTTTTACAATATTATCTGCAATGGTTAAATTAGTAATTAGACCGTCAAATAAACTTAGGGTAACCTTTTTTGCAGGGGCGCCCATGCCAATATGGGAGAGATATACAACATTTCCGATTGTTTTAATAAAAGTACTTTTTCCTGCCATATTTGCGCCAGTCAAAAACATAAAATTACTGGTAGAATTTAATGTTGCACTATTGCTAATAGGACTGGCCACTAATGGATGTTTGGCATCAATTACTTCAAGCACAGGATGATTAGAGGATATCCATGTTGGGAAATTAAAATGATAGGCATCTATCGCTTTGGCCATACTATAATAGGCATCAATGGTATAAAAATCCTGAATAAGTTCTCTTGTTTGATTTTTGAAATGGTACAAAAAAAAGTATCCCATCTGCAAAACCTTTTGAGGATTTTTTATTTTAGCATTTGTAGGTAAATTTTCAATAAAAGGTTGGTCTAACTGCTGCTGAATAGCCGCAACCAATTTGTTTAGTATTGGGTTATGCTTTTTTTCATTCATTAACAAGCACCAGGCCTTAAGGTTATTCATAAAAACAATTAAATGCTCTAATGAATATTGTACAATTGAATAATCGGCTTTATCCCAAAATTGATACCAATAAGCACCCGTAAGACTAATTTGAGTTGGAATTTTTTTTATTGGAGTTTCAAAAAACTTTTCTATTACTAGTGTTGTACCATTGCTAATGGTCATTGATTCGATAGCACTTAAATTTTCTATATAGATGGCTAAAGCCGCTTGTCTGTCCTCTATTTTTTGAATACTTGTTAGAGGTGTTTTTAAAAATTGAGTGAAGATCTCAAAACCGCCATTGGTCTTACAAAAATTAAGATGTGACAATAATCCTTTATGCTCTTCATTATCAAAAAGACCAATATCTTGTAAAGTTATTTTATCAACTTGCATAACCTAAGTTAGCCATTATGGTCTAGAAAATTGTAATCTGGATCCTTTTTGCGATTCATCAAAATGCCCCTGATGATACACTAAATAGCCATTTACAAAAGTGCTATTAATTTGATAAGGCATTTGTACCCCTTCTAAAGGGCTCCACCCACATTTGTATAAAATATTTTCTTTGCTAATAGTATTAGCGTTTTTGGATACCAAAACTAAATCGGCATAATATCCCTCTCTGATATAGCCACGTTCTTTAATCTGGAAACAAGTAGCTACTGCATGACTCATTTTTTCTACCATTTTCTCCATGCTCAATTTCCCTTCATCTACATATTTTAACATGAGTGCTAAAGAATGTTGGACTAAAGGAAGGCCGGCATGTGCATGGGTATAGGCTTCCTGCTTTTCTTCCCAGGTATGGGGAGCATGATCGGTGGCAATAATATCTAATTGATCATTTAACAATCCTTCCCATAAGGCTTTTTTGTGTTTTGCCTCTTTGATGGCAGGATTGCACTTAATTAAATTGCCTTTACTAGCATAATCATCGGCTGTAAAATGCAAATGATGGACACATACTTCGGCTGTAATTCTTTTATCTGCTAAAGGACGCAGATTGGAAAAAAGTTGTAGTTCCTTTTCGGTACTAATATGTAATATGTGCAAACGGGCATCAAATTTTTTTGCTAATTGGATAGCTTTAAAAGAAGATTCAAAACAAGCTTCTTCGTTTCTGATAATTGGATGGTCAGCGGGTTCTAATATAGGCTTACTAGCCTCTAAGGCAGCTTTATTTCTTTTAATAATACTTTCTTCTTCACAGTGAGTGGCGATCAAAAGCTCAGACCCTCCAAATATTTTTTCTAAAACCAAGGGGTTGTCCACTAATAAATTGCCTGTAGATGACCCCATAAAAATTTTAACACCACATACTTCATTTTTCTTTTCATTGGTTCTCAATACTTCTTCCCAATTATCTTGAGATGTGCCCATAAAAAAAGAATAATTAGCCAATGCATTTTGTGCGCCAATAGCGTATTTATCTTCGAGTAATGCTTGTGTAAATACCGGAGGTTGCGTATTGGGCATTTCCATAAAACTAGTGGTTCCTCCTGCTACAGCTGCTTTTGCTTCGGTATATATGGTGGCTTTATGAGTTAAACCCGGTTCTCTAAAATGTACTTGATCATCTATAACGCCGGGTAATAAAAATTGTCCTTCTCCATTAATCTCTTCTACTTTTTCGTTCACCGAAATTTGAGGAGCTATTTTTTCGATTCTACCATTTTTAATATAAATGTCACTTATCCAACTTTGGCCTTCATTTACTAATGTTACATTTTTTATTAAGTAGGTTTTCATCGTCTTAGTTTTCAATATGAATTGTGAAGTACACAAAATTAGAAGTCAACTTATCGATATTGTCTAAAATTTTGTTGTTATTGTCGGTATATTTTATATCTCTTAATCCGTAACTAAATTTTATTTCAGGAGAGATGGTAGCATATCTTAAATAAAAACTAAATCCAAGCCCTGCCTCGAAACCCCAATCTACCCCTTTGATTGGATTTGAGAAATTACCTCCCGGGTCGCGAAATTTTGATGAAATGTTTCTTAAAGTAGGCGACTTGTTGGCGGATAAATCAAAATTTATCATGGTGCCTCCAAAAACATAATGTCGCATAAGGTCCGGTAAGCCTAAAAAATTATAACGGTCCGATTGATATTTAATATTTACAGGTAAATGTAAAATGGTGGAAGGTATATTCATACTCAAAGTATCGGTAGCTAATGCAGGAGGAAGATTTGCTTTAAAAGTGAATATATTTTTTTGACCAATGATTAGTAAGTTAGGGGTAGCTCTTGCCAATAAATGGGTGCTTAATTTTAAGGTACCACTTAAACCTAATACATAATAAAAGTTAGAGGAGGGGTAAATTTCAGAGGCAGCAGTAGAATCTTGGGGGTTAAAAGTTCGATCACTCCTTTTGAAATTCATAAAGCTATTACTCACTCCAATACTCATTCCTAAATAGTAAGGTAAGTCGTCATGGTTAGGTTGATTAACCACATCTCTCTGTGCCCAAGAAGACACCGAAAAACCAAGCAGTAACAGCGTTACAATTATTTGCTTCCTTGGTATATTGAACATATGCCTAAGCTTAATTTTTTTTGTGAAACTTGCGTAAAGCCTGTTTTTTCGAATATAGTTAAAAAAGCTTGCCCTTCAGGAAAAGCGATTACACTTTCATTTAAATAAGCATATGCCGCTTTATTACCTGAAAATATTTTTCCAATAGTAGGGGTAATCCATTTCATATATAAACTGTAAATGGGGTTAAACCAAAAACTGGTGGGTTGCGAAAATTCAAGAATTACTAATTTACTTCCGGGAGTTAAAACGCGGTAAATTTCACTTAAGCCTTTTTCTAGATCTGCAAAATTTCGAACCCCGAAAGCCACCATGGCGCCATCAAAACTATTATCCTTAAAAGGGATGGCTGTGCTATCACCTAATTGTAAATCAATAATATCAGCTAATCCCTTGGCTTTAATTTTTATTCTTCCATATTCCATCATACCTTCTGATATATCAATGCCTGTAATTTTAGTAGGTTCAATTAATCGGTGGGCCATTAATGCCATGTCCGCAGTGCCTGTAGCAATATCCAATAAATGTTGCATCTTTTTTTGCTCAAACTGTGCGATGGCTTTTTTTCGCCATCCTTGGTCGATACCTAAACTTAAAAATCTATTTAAAAAATCATAACGTTTGGCGATGGCATTAAACATACTTGCCACTTGCTCTTTTTTGGAGCCATCGGCTTTGGAATAAGGGATAATTTTGTCGTGGGCATATTGGCTCATAGGGCAAAGATATTGAATTTTGTGGGTTATCTTCGTGGCCTATGAGGGCCCGTGTTTATAAATCTACAGGTAGTTGGTACACCGTGAAAACGGAGGAGGGTAACTTTTGTCAAGCACGTATTAAAGGGGCTGTAAAATTGGATGAAATCACTTCTACTAATCCAATCGCAGTGGGTGATTGGGTGGAGTGCGAACAAGAAATAGATCAACCTACTATTATTATTTCTGCTATTATAGACCGTGACAATTACGTTGCCCGTCAATCACCACATAATAAAAGACAACAACACATAATTGCCTCTAATCTGGATCAATCTATTTTGTTAGCCACTTTAAAATCACCTAAAACTTCGCAGGGTTTCATAGATCGATTTTTAATTTCCTGTGAAGCTTTTCATATTCCTGCTATTATAGTTTTTAATAAGTCAGATATCTATGGCCCCAAGGAAATGGCTATTTATGAAATGATGAAGGAAATTTATGAAAAAGTAGGCTATCAAGTTTTATTAATAAGCATTGAGAAACAAGAGGGCTTAGCAGCGGTTCAAAAAACTTTAACTGGTAAAACCACTTTAGTAAGTGGACATAGCGGGGTGGGAAAATCTTCATTTATTAATTTTTTATTTCCTTCCTTAGCAATAACTACTCAAGAAGTGAGTCAGTGGAGTGGCAAAGGAATGCATACTACTACATTCGCACAAATGTATGATTTGCCTCAAACAGGCGCTGTGATTGACACGCCGGGTATGAGAGAGTTAGGATTAGTGAATTTAGAAAGAGACGAATTAGCACAATATTTTCCTGAGATGCGCGCACAAATGCAATCTTGTCAATTTAATAATTGTCAACACATTAATGAACCTGGATGCGCAGTAAAAGCAGCTGTAGAAAAAGGGGTTATTTCGGAAGCAAGATTTTTTAGCTATGTTGATTTATGGCATGGGCTAGAAAGCTTCAAGTATTAATATTTATTTTTTTGGAGCCTCATTAGCATCATCGAACCAAGAAGCGTATTTCACATAGTTATTGGCAATTCTATGTATTTCTCCAGTTAATAAATCTTCGCTTACTGTTTTTACTTTTTTAGCGGGTACTCCTGCATATATATGGCCTTCTTCTACAATGGTGCCTTCTAGTACAACAGCCCCAGCTGCTATGATGGAGTTGGAGTGAATCACACATCCATCCATCACTATACTACCCATACCAATAAGAACATTGTCGTGAATGGTGCAGCCGTGAACCATAGCATTATGGCCAATGGAAACATTGTTGCCAATGGTAGTAGGATGTTTTTGATAAGTACAATGTATAATGGCCCCATCTTGTACATTCACTTTATTACCCATTTTTATAAAATGAACATCCCCTCTGATAACAGCATTAAACCAAACAGAACAATCATCCCCCATAGAAACTTCTCCCAAAATGGTTGCGTTGGGGGCTATAAAACAATTATTGCCAAATTGAGGAACTTTCCCTTGAACTGCGAGTATGGTTGCCATAAAAATGCGACTTTTGTAGCGCAATTTACTAGTAATGTCCACAATAACCAATAGACAATATTTTTTTCAGCACTTAGCGCAAACTTCTGATAAACCTATCGGTATAGAAGTAGCATCTGCAAAAGGCATTTATATCAAAGATGTAAAAGGGCAATCTTTTATGGATATGATTGCTGGTTTTAGTGTTTGTAATATTGGGCATAGTCATCCTTTAGTTGTAAAAGCGATACAAGAACAGATAGAAAAATACATGCATGTTATTGTTTATGGAGAATTTATCCAAAGCCCGCAAGTGCAATATGCCAAAGCGTTACTTCAGTTACTTCCCGAAAATTTATCAGCCGTATATTTTACCAATAGTGGCGCCGAAGCTACCGAAGGGGCCATGAAATTAGCTAAAAGAGTGACTGGCAAAACAAGAGTGGTTTCTTTTAAAGGCGCTTATCATGGATCAACACAAGGTGCATTAAGTATCATGGGCGACGAATATTTTAAAAATGCATTTAGACCATTGCTTCCAGATACTTTGCAATTACGATATAATAATATAGAAGATATTGAACTTATTGATGATAAAGTAGCCTGTGTATTTGTAGAAATAGTACAAGCAGAAACAGGGGTAACACCAGCCCATAAAGAATGGTTGATTGCCCTTCGAAAAAAATGCGATGATTTGTGTGTCTTACTTATCGCCGATGAGATACAGTCTGGATTTGGTCGTACCGGAACATTGTTTGCCTTCGAGCAATATGGAATAAGTCCCGATATCTTATTGTTAGGAAAAGCATTAGGCGCAGGTTTGCCATTAGGTGCTTTTATTGCATCACAAAAAATGATGAGTACCCTAACACATCATCCTGTATTAGGGCATATTACCACTTTTGGGGGCAACCCTGTTTCTTGTGCAGCGGGTTTAGCTGGCTTAGAGGTATTGGTAAATGAAACCTGGATTCAAGAAGTTGTCGAAAAACAAAACATATTGGTGAATGAGTTAATTCATCCTGCTATCCTACAACGTTCTTATAAAGGCTTATGGATGTCATTGCAATTTTCATCGCCGGAGTTAACTAAAAAGATTGCGGCTACTTGCATCGAAAATGGAATTATAACCGATTGGTTTTTATTTGCTGAAGACAAAATTCGAATTGCACCCCCTTTGTGTATCACCATTCCAGAATTAAAAACAGCCATTCAAAAAATTATAAAAAGTATTGAAACTTCCTTGTAGATACCCTCATTATTAGCAATCTCCTGTTCGGCAATAACGACGATATAGAGATTCATATTTAGGAATAATATGATGGATGTCAAAAAGTTTCGCTTGCTTTAATGCGTTTTGTTTAAAATTCTTTAAAGCAGTTTCGTCTTTTAATAATTCAATCGCTTTTTGGCTCATTGTTTGTACATCCCCAACAGCTGCAGTATATCCTGTTACGCCATCGATGTTAATTTCATTAAGCCCCCCTGCATTGGAGCTTACTACGACGGCACTTGCGGCCATGGCTTCAAGGGCTGCTAAACCAAAACTCTCATATTCAGAAGGCAATAAGAATACATCACTAACGGCCAAAATCTCTTCCATTTGCTCTTGCTTGCCTAAAAAACGAACATCGGCTTCGATACCATATTGTCTAGCTAAGTCTTCGGCAGTAGGACGTTCAGGGCCATCACCAACCATTAATAATTTAGCCGGCATTTCGGCATGAATATTTTTAAAAATTTCCATCACGTCATCAATTCTTTTTATTTTTCTAAAATTAGAAGCGTGGATGATTATTTTTTCATTTTGGGGTGCAATCACTTGTCTAAAAGCTGCCACTGGTTTTTTATTATAGCGATGTACGTCTACAAAATTATGGATCACTTCAATTTCTTTGCGAATATCAAAATGCTTTAAAGTTTCTTCTTTTAAATTTTCTGATACAGCAGTAATAGCGTCACTTTCATTGATAGAGAAAGTAACTACAGGTTCATAAGTTTTATCTCTTCCTACAAGTGTAATATCGGTGCCATGTAAGGTGGTAATTACAGGAACCGACCTGCCAATTTTTTGTTTTACAATTTGCTTGGCAGTATAGGCAGCAGAAGCATGGGGAATGGCGTAATGTGCATGAATCAAATCCAAGTCGTGATTTAAAATTACATCCACCATGGTAGAAGCCAATGCCAATTCATAAGGAGGATAATCAAATAATGGATAGGTGGGTACTCTTACTTCATGATAAAAAATATTCGCATGAAAACCATTTAAACGCACAGGTTGTTGATAGGTAATAAAATGTATCTCATGACCTTTTTCTGCCAAGGCTTTACCAAGTTCGGTAGCTAAAACACCGCTTCCGCCAAAGGTAGGATAGCAAACAATACCAATCTTCATTTTACACTAGTTGAACATGCAAATAACAACTAAATATTCAATAAAGTTTAATTATATTTAAGAATTATTTGAATGATAAAATTAACACTATGCGTCAACTATTCGCTTTTATGCTATGCTTCCCTTTACTGGTGCAAGCCCAAGTAAATCAGGACAGTATCCAACTTAAAAAAATGTCTGATGAGATTTTAACCAATGGAAAAGCGTATGATTTATTGAGAGAGCTTACTAAAAAAATTGGAGGTCGTTTAGCGGGTTCACCACAACAACAAAATGCAGCTATTTGGGGAAAAAGAAATATGGATGCTTTGCAGGCAGATAAAGTATATTTTCAACCTTGTAAAACACCTGCTTGGCAAAGAGGGGGTAAGGATTTTGCAGCCATTGTTGGAGTGAATGGGGTGGCTACTAATACACCTTTAGCAGCATTGGCCCTAGGTAATTCATTAGGATCAAATGGCTTAATTGAAGCTGAAGTTTTAGCAGTGGCCAATTTTGATGAATTAGAAAAAAGAAAAGACGAAGTAAAAGGGAAGATAGTATACTACCATAGTGTGTTTGATGCGACCAAAGTGCAAACTTTTAAAGCCTATGGTGAGTCTGGTATTTATCGTGGCTCAGGCGCAAGTCGTGCTGCTAAATATGGCGCGGTGGGAGTGATGATTCATTCTTTAAGTACTGCTCCAGATAATGCACCACATACAGGTGGTATGAGATATGACGATGCTTATCCAAAAATTCCTGCAGTAGCTTTAGGACCTAATGATGCAAAAGCATTGTATGCAATGACAAAAAAATCGACCGTACGTGCACAAATGCAAACCTATGGATTTTTCTTGTCGGATGCAGATGAGAATAATGTAGTGGCTGAATTAAAAGGAAGTACTTATCCTGATGAAATTATCACCATTGGTGGACACTTAGATAGTTGGGATGTAAATGAAGGAGCACATGATGATGGCGCAGGTGTAGTTCAAACTATGGAAGTTTTAAGAACAATGAAAGCCTTGCATTATCAACCTAAACATACCATTCGTTTTGTATTGTTTGCCAACGAAGAAAATGGCGGCCGTGGTGGTGCTAAATATGCAGAGTTAGCAAAATTGAATAAAGAAAAACACATATTTGCTTTAGAAAGTGATGAAGGTGGTTTTACGCCCAGAAGCATTGGTATTACTAGCTCCGAAGCCCAATTTAAAAGATTTGAAAAGTGGTCGGCTTTGTTAAAACCTTTTGGAACTGAAATTACGAGCGGTGGTGGTGGTGCAGATATTGGACCATTAGTAGGTTATGATAAAAGTATTATTTTATCTAGCTTGATTCCCGATAGTCAACGTTATTTTGATTTACATCATGCTAAAACAGATGTCTTTGAAAATGTAAATAAGCGTGAACTACTATTAGGCGCCGTAAATATTGCAGCGATTATTTATTTAGTGGATCAATATGGTGTGAATCCATAATTATAAAAATTATTAAAATAAAAAAGCCCTTGATTTTTTCAAGGGCTTTTTTATTTATCGGCTCAGGTTCATCGAGCGTTCCTTATACAATGTTCTAAAATAAGGATCACGTAAATCTTTAATGAAACGAATGGCTTCGCCGGTGCTCTTCATCTCTGGTCCTAATTCTTTATTTACCCCAGGGAATTTATCGAAACTAAACACAGGCTCTTTTATCGCATAACCGTCTAGTTTTTTCTCCATGGTAAAGTCGGTTAATTTATTAGCGCCTAACATAATTTTAGTAGCGATATTTAAATAAGGTATTTGGTAGGCCTTGGCAATAAACGGTGTAGTTCTGGAAGCTCTTGGATTGGCCTCGATAACATATACCTTATCATCTTTAATAGCGAACTGAATATTAATGAGCCCTTTAATTTTTAAAGCACGTGCAATTTTCTCACTGTAAAATTCCATGGTTTCTACTACGAGTGGTGTAAGGTTAAAAGCAGGTAATACAGCATTACTATCACCACTATGAATACCGGCAGGTTCGATATGTTCCATCACGCCCATCACGTGAAAATTTTCACCATCAAAAATGGCATCCACTTCGGCTTCTTGACAACGATCTAAGAAATGATCGATCAATATTTTATTATCTGGAATATGTTTTAAGATACTTACCACAGAACTCTCTACTTCGGCGTCGTTTATCACAATTCTCATTCTTTGTCCTCCTATTACATAACTAGGACGCACCAAAACTGGATAGCCTACTTTATTGGCAACTTCGATAGCTTCTTCGGCTGTATAGGCAGTGCCATATTCAGGATAAGGAATATTTAATTCTTTTAATAAGTCACTAAAACGTCCACGATCTTCGGCAATGTCTAAGCTATCAAAAGAAGTACCAATTATTTTAATGCCTCTCTCTGTTAAACGTTTGGCTAATTTTAAAGCTGTTTGCCCTCCTAATTGTACAATCACTCCTTCTGGTTGTTCTAATTCGATGATTTCCCAAAGATGCTCCCAGAATACAGGCTCGAAATATAATTTATCGGCCATGTCAAAATCGGTAGATACGGTTTCGGGGTTACAGTTTACCATAATAGCTTCGTAACCAGATTCTTTTACCGCTAATAATCCATGTACACAACAATAATCAAATTCGATTCCTTGGCCAATACGATTGGGGCCACTACCTAGGACAATGATTTTCTTTTTTGCGGAACGTACCGATTCGTTGGAGTTAAGCTGTTTGCTCATAGGGATAAAATTGGGCAAAAATACGTTAGGGAACTCATTTCACCAAGCATAGTTCATCCCATCTGGTTGTATATCTTTTACTGCGCTTTTCGCTACGCATTTTCCAGTTTTTTTGAGTCCCGCTCGTGCCAAATTTGAGTAGGTCGTTTCGATAAGCAGCGTTCATATTGTCGATAACATTCATTAGCTTTTTTCGCTTGGCATCGGTGGGAGCTACAAATAGATTGGTTTGTAAGGCATTGTCGGGAACAAATTCGCTTAAAATAACCCCTGCTTTTTTATAAATCTCCCCTGCTTCAAAAATGCTTTTACCGATAGCTACTACTGCTTTTATAATATCGGGGGTAAGGTTACTTGGGTTATCGAGTAGGGCATAGCCACTTACTTGACGTCCTCGATGGTAATAACTGGCTTGTAATTGTACGGGTGCTTTTTTTAATAAAAAAACACTTACACCGGTAGCAGCACTATATTGTCTTCTTAGTTTTTCGGCCGCACGGGTGGCATAAGTAGCGAGCGCTTCTTCGATTTCCTGCCACTGGGTTACTTCTCTTCCAAACATACGCGTGGTGGCAATCATTTTTTTTTCGGTTCGAGGGGCTTGCATGCCATGACTTTTATAGCCTTTTAATTCTCTAATTAATCGCATACCTACAATGCCTCCTAAAAAACGTTTACCCCAACTAAGGTCTTTTATACTCAATGCATAAGCAGTGTGAATACCGTATACTTTTAGTTTTTCGCTATAACTAAATCCAACGCCCCAAATATCTTCGACGGGCGTTTGTTGTAAGGCGGCTTGAATTTTTTTAGTGTCATCGAGAATCACAATGCAGTTGGTTTGTATTTTATTTTTTTTGGCAATACGGTTGGCTACTTTACTCAGCACTTTATTGGGACCTACGCCAATCGATACCGATATACCAGTCCAGGTTTCAATATTATTTTTAAGGGTAGTACAAAATTTTTGTAGCTCCTCGGGGGCAATATGGGAGAGATCTAAAAAAGCTTCGTCTACTGAATACACTTCCACATGACCCGGTGGTAGTAAGCTTCTCATGGTTTCCATTACGCGCCAACTTAAGTCGCCATATAAGTGATAGTTAGACGAAAAAGCGTGCACTTTATATTTTTCTATTAAGTCTTTGGCCTGAAAAAAAGGAAGCGCCATGCCAATACCAATTTTTTTGGCTTCGTCGGATCTGGATACAATACAGCCATCATTATTACTTAACACCACAATAGGAGCGTGTAGTAAACGAGGTTGAAAAAGTCGCTCACAGGAACAATAAAAACTATTGCAATCAACAATGGCTTGCACGGATAAATAATTTTAAAACCAGCTATAATTATAAATGATGAATCACATAAGTTACGATGCCCCAGGTTCGGTATTCTTCTAAATGTTCTACATGAATGGATCCATATTTTTTATTTTCGGGTAGCAACGTAATACTATGTGCCTGCATTTGTAAACGACGCACTAAAAATTCTCCATTTAAAATAGCGACGACTACTTTACCCGAAGCGGGGGGGATGCTTCGGTCTACAATGAGGGTATCTCCTATGTGTATGCCTGCGCCAATCATAGCATCGCTATTGACGCGGAAAAAAAAGGTAGCAGGTTTGTTGCTTACGAGTTGCTCATTAAGGTCGATGCCTCTTTCCATAAAATCGTCCGAGGCTGCGCCAAAGCCTGTCGCGTTGGCCTGAATAATTTGCTTGGATTCGTAATTTTTATTGATTTGCTGGGTGGCTATGCCAGTGTCTGGATCTTGGTCTATATATTCCATAATACTAAATTAATTAGCAATATTAACTAAATAATTTAGTATTTTGATGAATATTTTCTCGGTAATTTATCCACTTTACAATTTTGTACCTTGGGGCCTCAATTTTCACGCATGCCTCCATTTTATATCGACCCCAATATTGCGCGCGCCAAAACCATTGATACTAGTTTTTACCTTGATCCTCAGTGGTTAGCAGCGGCGAAGGAAAAAATATTTGCCCCTAGTTGGCAATATATTGGTCATACAGGTTTGGTGGCTAAAGCGGGAGATGCATACCCCTTTAAATTATTAGAAAACTATATGGACGAGCCCTTGGTATTAACAAGGGACGCAGACAATCATATTCACTGCTTATCTAATGTATGTACGCACCGTGGGAATTTAATGGTGTATGAATCTTGTTCGGCACAAAAGCATTTGCGTTGTAAATACCATGGCCGTGCTTTTCATTTGGATGGAAAATTTATTTCGATGCCTGAGTTTTTGGCGGTAGAAAATTTTATTCCCGAAAACAATCATCTGCCTCATTTGCCTTTGTATCAATGGGGGCCCTTATTGTTTACGCAATTGCAAAAAGGGTTAGGACCTGAATTGTTTTTTAGAGAGATGGAAGAGCGCGTAGGATGGTTGCCTATCAATGATTTAATTTTTGATGCTACAAGGTCGAACGACTATTATATCAAAGCCAATTGGGCTTTGTATTGTGAGAATTATTTAGAAGGCTTCCATATTCCATTTGTGCATCCAGGGTTAAATGCTTTTTTAGATTTTAAAAATTATGCGACCGAAAAATTTACTTACGCCAATTTACAATTAGGTATTGCAAAAGACAATGAGCATTGTTTTAACTTGCCTGCAGGACATAGGGATGAGGGTAAAAAAATTGCTGCTTATTATTTTTGGGTATTCCCCAATATGATGTTTAATTTTTATCCTTGGGGTTTGTCTTTAAATATTGTTACGCCAATAGATGCAGGCAATACCAAAGTAAGTTTTTTAAGCTTTGTTTTTGATGCAAGTAAATTAGGTAAAGGCGCGGGGAGTGGATTAGATGCAGTAGAACAAGAAGATGAAGAAGTAGTGCAGTATGTTCAACAAGGGATACGTTCTCGTTTTTATCATCATGGACGTTATGCTACCGAGCGTGAGCAGGGTACGCATCATTTTCATAGTTTGCTTGCGCAGTTTTTACAGGGCTAGTTATTTAACCCAGCTTACTACTACGTTCCAATCATTGCCTGTTTGAATATGGTATTTATCGGCAAAACTTCCTTGGTTAAGTGCTATAGAAAAATTTAATAAGCTATTTAAATAGGCGAGTGGTTTACCCAGGGCCACTGCACCAAAAGTATTTTCGAATGTCATAATGCCTTGGTAAACTATTTTTTGCTTATTAAAAATTTGCACTTGTATAAGGGGTTTTGCATGAGGTAGGGCCACAAATTTTTTCCATAGTGTTTGATCGATATTGGTCCATACGTTTCCATATTGAATATCTAAGATGGAAATAGTACCCTTTAATTTTTCTTTTTCGATAGTTGCTTTTTGATATACCAAAGAAGTAATGGGGTCTGTGCTTATTTTTCCTACTTGTTCATAATTAATTGCATGTGCAGCTAGTTTAGCGGCTGTGTAAGCGTATACATCACGACCATGAAAAGTATAAGAGGCGCCAGAATTTTTTCTTCGATTCACTACTTCGTCAATTTCTCTTACCGAGTCAATACCTAAAGATTGCGCAATTAAAGTTAGGGTGCCATTATCGGGAGTAACAATAAAATGTCCGGTTTTTGTTTTCACTACTACCGATTTTCTAGCGGTGCCTACACCGGGATCTACTACCGATACAAACACAGTGCCGGCAGGCCAATAGGGAACTGTTTGATCGAGTCGGTAAGCAGCTTCCCAAATATTATATGCTGGAATATCGTGCGTTAAATCGTATAATTTTAAATTCATATCCACACCAGAAGCTACTCCTTTCATCGCAGATACTGCACCATCTTTTGTGCCAAAATCGGTTTGAAAAACAACAATACCATTTTGAGCTTTTGTAGAAAACTGAATGCAAAAAATTGCGGTAATAACTATGGATATTTTTTTCATGTGTAATTTTTTTTCAAACCAGCAATAAAAAAGCCCCGACCAAGTCGAGGCTTTAAAGTTATTTAAAAATCAATTAAAACTTGATCGCTAATTTGGTGAAGAGTCTTAAGCCATTGTAACCCATTTGTACACCATCCCAAGGGCCACCTGTTTCATTGTCACCGGCCCACCATTTGGCTTGCGGGTTCACTGCAAAATCAGGATGAACATTAAAGATATTATCGGCACCAATAATCAATGAAGTGGATTTACGAATTTGAATGTTCATATAAATATCTGTAGTGAATTTACCTTTATAGTTAAATACTTCTGGTACCAATGTGTTGCCTGAAGCATCTGCATCGGCCGGTACTTGTGGATTAATACCATCCCCATTAACACCAAAACCTGTTAAAGCAAGATCGCCGAAATAAGTAATTCTCGCGCCTACACTTATTTTGTTTTTAGTGTAATCAAAGCTGCCTGAGAATTTAGATTTTGGGGCAGAGGCTTTTAAGAAATATTTTTCGCGATCATTAAAAAAGGTATTGGCATTGTATTCGTTTGTGTTTAATGCATCTGGCACATGAATGTCATCAATGGTAATTCCTTGGAAATTAGCTACAAATAATATTTTATATCTCTCTTTATTAGAAATTTTCTTTTGATAATCAGCTACCACATCTACACCTGTATTGGTAGTATTTACTGCATTAGCAAAAAACTGCGCAGTAGATACGCCTAATGTATTTAATTTGTCAGTAAAGGCAGTTGGTAAACTTGCATCGGAGGCGCTAAATAAACCAGAAAGTACGACACGGTCCTTCATTTTAATACTATAGCCATCAACAGTAAAAGTTAATCCCTTAGTAGGTTTCCAAGAAAAACCTAAACTGGTGTTAACAGAAGTCTCTTGTTTTAAAGATGGTATGCCTGCTAAAATAGTTAATGGATCGTTGTTACGTGCGATACGTGATTGCACTAATTCTCCACCAGAGAAAGATGTTAAGGTATTACTAAAATATTTTTGTTGCAAAGAAGGTGCGCGATAACCTGTACTAAATGAACCTCTGAAATTAAAGTTGTCGGTAACCTTATATCGGAATGAAGATTTATATGTATTAACTGCACCAAAGTCAGAATAATATTCTAGTCTTATGGCACCGGTTAATAATAACCTGTCAGTAGGGGTATATTCAAGATCTCCATAGGCGCCAGATACTAATCTATTCGCGTTTACTTTATCAGCAGGACTAAATCCTGGAAATCCTTGAGCGCCTGGTGCTTGTTCAAATCCATAACTATTTGGAAAAACTTTATAAGAAGCAGGCTCCCCTCTAAATATAGAATAAGATTCAACCCTAAATTCAGATCCAAAAGATACTTTAACACCACCTTGGTTTACTTTTCCGTATTGTTTTGTTAAATCGAGATTGGTAGTACTTTGTAAAAAATTAAATCCGCCATCATCAAAATGTGTTTGTGCAACAGATCCAATATTAGAGGCGTTAAATGTACCATCACCAAAATAATGAAAATTATTATTTCCCACAGAAGTGCTTAAATCCCAGTCCCATCCAGTTTGCGTGGTTTTAGAAAAGCCGGCTACTAAAGATAAATCTTGGATATTAGCTTGTATATGAGGGTTGTAACTGGTGTCACCTGAGCCAGAAGTAAACATGATGCCAGGCACAAATATTAAATTGCCTTTAGTATCAATAGGGAAGCGACTTGGCTTTGCAGACCAATTTCTAGTATAGGCATAGGCATCTGATTTTTTGGAATTGATGCCACCAAATGCATAAAATTTAATTCCATCTCCCATGGGTACTTCCATATTCATCATGGCACCCACTGAACTCATTGAACCATCACCAAAACCTTGTCTCCAAGTATTGGTAGGTAATCCCTCTGGTTTACTAATATCATTTGAGGAGGCCTGACGGAAAGTTTTCCCTTGGTCTAAAACATCTAAAGACAAATTAATAAAACCACCATTTTTTCCAATATCAAAACCACGATTGGCACTTAATGATTTTGTAATACCATCAATAGCGCCGTTGCTTAAATAGTCATGATTATTTTTAAACTGTTCTGTATTATATTTTTTATCATAATAACCTGCTAAACCTGTAGTGATATTCCACTCGCCTGTATTTTTTTTCAGCACGATATTCATTACCCCTGCAATCGCGTCAGAACCATATTGCGCCGAAGCGCCATCTCTTAAAATTTCAATTCTATCTACGGCAGATTGTGGAAATCCATTTAAATCAACCCCTGAATTACCACGACCTCTGGTACCAAACAATCCTACAAAAGCAGTACTATGTCTGCGTTTCCCATTTATTAAAACCAAGGTTTGATCGGGTCCTAATCCTCTTAAAGTACCAATATCAATATGATCGGCACCATCGGCGCCTGATTGTTTGTTATAATTAAAGGAAGGTGCAACATAATTTAAAGTTGAGGTTAAATCCATTCTAGCCGTATTCACACCCACATCAGATAATTTAATAACATCTACTGGAACTGGAGATTCTGTTTTAACTCTGCCAGCACCCCGACTACCTACTAAAATTACTTCTTGTAATTCGTTGGTACTTGTATTTAATTGAATGATTAAGTTGGAGCCTGTAACTTTTACTTTTTTAGATTCATAACCAATGGAGCTTACTTCAAGCACATCGCCAATATTGGCATTTATATTAAAGGAGCCATTTGCACTTGTGATAGTAGTTAGTTTACCACCCACTATTTTCACTGTTACCGATTCAATGGGTTTGCCATTATTGTCTTTTATGGTGCCAGTAGTTTTTTGTTGTGCCATTAAATAAAGGCCCGTTACTAAAGCCAAAAAAGTGAAGTAAATTTTTTGGTGTTTTATTTTCATATTAGGGGTATTTGATGTTTTAAATTTACTACTTTTTAGCCTTTTATGATTTATAGCACATAATTAGTTATTTTTAAAGCGCTTAAATCTTTTATCCTTTACCCCATGGAAGCTATTTTAAAACAGATTCAAACTTTATATAAAACCATTCATCCTATAGAATGGGATGATATTCAAAAGATACCCCAAAGTGGGGGTGATCGAGTATATTTTAGAATTACACAAGGCAAAGACACATGGATTGCTACCTACAATAAGAATATAAAAGAGAACCAAACCTTTATTTATTTCGCCAATCATTTTTATGCTAAAGGAATGCCTGTTCCCCAGGTTTTGGCAGTGAATGAAGAGGAGTCTATTTACATACAAACAGACGTTGGTAAAACCTCTTTATTAGAAATATTGGAAAAAGAGGGGAAGACCGATCATGTTTTTTCACTTTTTCAAAAAAGCTTACAAGCACTTGCGCAATTACAAGTTAAAGGTGGAGAGGGGTTGGATTATCAAAAATGTTTAACCTCTAAAGCGTTTGGCAAACATTCCATATTGACAGATTTATTGTATTACAAATATTATTTCTTAGATACTTTACAATACCCTTACGACAAACAAGCGTTGATTGACGAATTTGAATTATTGAGTGATCAATTAGCAAGCGCACAGTTTAATCATTTCTTATTTCGGGATTTTCAAAGTCGAAATATCATGGTGAAAGAGGATCAAGTATTTTTTATCGACTTTCAAGGAGGGATGCAAGGGGGATTAAGTTATGATGTAGCCTCTTTATTGTGGCAAGCAAAAGCAGAACTCTCTAATGAATGGAAAGAAAAATTATTAGCGTATTATATTCAAGAAATAAAAAAAATAGTAGGTGGCGATTTTAATACAGAAGCGTTTTTAAAACAATATCATGGATTTGTATTACTTCGCTTACTACAGGTTTTAGGGGCTTACGGATTTAGAGGTTTGTTTGAACGCAAAGCACACTTTTTAACGAGTATACCATTGGGATTAAAAAACCTAGCCAATTTTTTAGCCATCTCTCCTATAAGCAATGATACGCCTGTGTTTGCTGGAATTTTGCAATGGATGGTGGGGCCCGAAGTGTTAGCTCGTTTTACACCCCCCACCGCAAATGAGAAAACACCATTAGTGATTTCGATTAACAGCTTTAGTTATAAAAAAGGCTTGCCCACAGATACTACCGAAAACGGCGGCGGTTTTATATTTGACATGCGTGGAATTTTAAATCCGGGTAGGTACGATGACTATAAAAAATTATCCGGCTTAGATAAACCAGTGCAAGATTTTTTAGATCAAAGAACTAAGATGAATACTTTTTTGAATAGCGTTTGGGATTTAATTGACATCACTGTCGAAAATTATTTGTCTCGTGATTTTGAATCTTTACAAATTAATTTTGGTTGTACGGGTGGTCAGCATCGTAGTGTATTTGCAGCCGAACAAACAGCAAGACATTTAAGAAATAAGTATAAGGTAAAAGTTGTAATAGCACATACCAATCAAGAAAATTGGGTTAAATAATTTTTTATGCGCGCCATGATTTTAGCTGCCGGTTTGGGCACCAGATTAAAACCTTTTACCGATCATCATCCCAAGGCCTTGGCGATTGTGAATGGAAAAACTTTATTACAAAGAAATGTGGAGTACTTGCTTTCTTATGGTATTACGGATATCATTGTGAACGTACATCATTTTGCTGATCAAATTATAGAAATCGTTGCCCAAAATAAAGGATGGGGTGCTAATATTACTATTTCAGATGAAACTACCGAAGTGCTAGAAACAGGCGGGGGCATGCTTTTTGCTAAAAATTATTTTGCTTCTGAGGAGCGCTGGTTGGTAATGAATGCAGATATTTTAACCGATCTTAATTTGCATAGTCTAATCGCTGCAGATGAAAAATTTACCCTTGCCGCCGAGGGTGATTTAGTGGCTACCTTAGCAGTGACTAATAGAACTTCGAGCAGAAATTTAATTTTTAACGCAGCAGGTACTTTATGTGGCTGGAAAAATAATAATACGGGTGAAGAAAAATGGGCACTACCATTAAAAGACCCCAGTACTGCTGCGCCTAAAGCTTTTAGTGGTATTCAAATTGTACATGCTAATTTTTTTAGGGGCTTAGCCATGCAAGGAAAATTTTCTTTAATTGATGCTTATTTACAATTAGCTACTCATTATGCTATACATTACTATGATCATAGTAATGGTATTTTGTTAGACGTGGGAAAGCCTGAGAGCCTAGAAAAAGCAGCTGGTATTTTTACACTTTAATGTAAATTTTCTTTTTATCTAAAAGATAGGCAAGGCTTGCCATAAATGCTATAAAGCAAAGGGCATATATAAAGGAACCAATTCTTAAGTCTGCATTTACATTTTTACAAACATGCTCGTAAAACCAAGGTAGCGCAGAGGTATAAACGGGTTTGCCTTGCTCATCTGTATGATCGCTCCATCTTAATAAGGCAAGCACTCTTGGTAAAAAACCACTTAGCACAAATATGAATAATGGGTTTTTGCCAAAGACATCAAAAAATTTACTCCATGCACCTTTAGTTTCTTTAAATTCTAATAAGTAGATAAGCATTCCTAAACTTAACATAGCAAGCCCTGTGGTATATAAAACATAACTACTGGTCCATATTTTTTTATTGATAGGGAAACTAAAATCCCAAATATACCCGGCTAGTACCAGGACCACACCCGTTAATAATAAATGAGCGAGCATTTCATAATTTTTCCCTTTGGCCTGAATATATTGACCTGCCAAATAGCCTAGTATTACTTGTACAATTGCTGGGAACATACTTATTAAACCTTCTGGATCAAAGGGTACTCCTTCGCCTTTATAAATATGGCTAACCCCTAGTATTGATTGATCAATCGCATTACCAAAAAATCCAGATAAACTATAGGGATGTCCTGGGGCGCCTAAAACAATATTCAATGCCCAATAAATAACTAAAATCATCATGCCCATAAACAAAGCCCATCTTGCTTTACCATAATAAACAATAACAGAGGCAAAAAAATAACAAAGAGCTATTCTTTGAAGTACCCCTAAAATGCGCACATTCTCCCAGGGTTTAAAAACCAAAACACCTTCGGACCATTTTACAAAAGGACTCCAATTTAAAAACAAGCCTATAGCAAATATGAGTATTGTTCTTTTGATCACTTTTTGCCAAAATGCACTGTTTCCCTCTTTTTCTAGTTTGGGCATTACAAAACTCATGGCATTACCCACCGCAAATAAAAAGAAGGGGAAAACCAAATCGGTAGGCGTACAGCCATGCCAACTTGCATGTTCTAAGGGGCTAAAAATATGGCCCCATGAGCCTGGATTATTAACAAGGATCATAAGTGCTACCGTAGCACCTCTAAACACGTCTAAAGAGTAGTATCTTTGCTGGCTCATATCATTGAAAATTATATATTTGTAAGATACAAATTCAGATGCAAAAAAACATATTAATTACAGGAGGTGCAGGCTTTATTGGATCCCATGTGGTACGTTTAATGGTAACCAAATACCCTGACTATCAAATCTTTAATTTAGACGCACTAACCTATGCAGGTAATTTAGAGAATTTAAAGGATATTGAAAAATTGCCTAATTATCATTTTGTAAAAGCAAATATTTTAGAAGCTGATACATTAAAAGAAATTTTCCAAAAACATGCCATCACCGATGTGATTCATTTGGCAGCAGAATCGCATGTAGACCGTTCGATTGTTTCTCCGCTGGATTTTGTTTATACCAATGTAATTGGTACAGTGAATTTATTAAATACCGCTAAGGATTTTTGGAAGGGCGATTTGAGTTACGAAAAAGCACATGATGGATCTTGGGATAACAATAGAGATCATTTATTTTATCATATTTCTACCGATGAAGTGTATGGAAGCTTAGGCAAAGAAGGACTGTTTACAGAAACCACTCCCTACGATCCTAATTCACCTTACTCTGCCAGTAAAGCAGCAAGTGATCATTTTGTTAGAGCATATGGGGAGACCTATCAATTACCCATGGTAATATCCAACTGTTCTAATAACTATGGACCTAATCATTTTCCAGAAAAATTAATTCCTTTATTCATTCATAATATCATAAACAAAAAACCATTGCCAGTATATGGGGATGGTTTATATACCCGCGATTGGTTGTATGTTATTGATCATGCAAGAGCGATTGATTTAATATTTCATGAGGGAAAAAGAGGGGATACTTATAATATTGGTGGTTTTAATGAATGGACCAATATTGATTTGGTAAAATTATTATGCACTCAGATGGACGAAAAATTAGGAAGATCAAAAGGGGAGAGTGAAGGTTTAATTACTTATGTGAAAGATAGACCAGGTCATGATCGTCGTTATGCTATTGATGCTACAAAATTAAATAAGGAATTAGGATGGACACCCTCCGTTACTTTTGAGCAAGGCTTAGCGGAAACCATCGATTGGTATTTACAAAACACTGCTTGGTTAGAAAATGTAACCAGTGGGGCGTATCAAGATTATTACTCATCCATGTATTCTAATAGATAATGAAAGTTGAACAAACTCCTTTAGCTGGTTGTTTTATTATTCACGAAAAAGTGAATGGTGATGCACGTGGATATTTTATTGAAACTTTTAATCAAAGAGATTTTGCAGCCGCTACAGGATTGGATATGGTATTTGTACAAGATAATCAATCTAAATCATCCAAGGGGGTGCTAAGAGGACTTCATATGCAAAGAGGAACTTCGGCACAAGCCAAGCTAGTAAGGGTTTTAGAGGGGGCTGTTTTGGATGTAGTGGTGGATTTAAGAAAAGGCTCGCCCACCTTTGGACAACATTTTACAATCGAGTTAACTGCCGATAATCATAAACAATTTTTTGTGCCTGCAGGATTTGCACACGGCTTTGTAGTATTAAGTGAAACAGCTACTTTTTTTTATAAGGTAGATAAATTTTATGAGCCAGGCAATGAAGTAGGTATCATGTATAATGATGAGGATTTAAATATTGACTGGAAATTACCAACAAGTGAATTGATATTTTCGGAAAAAGATAAAACATTAGGAAGTTTTGCTGCCTATGCGGCGAGCTTATAAAAAATAAAAAATTATTATGAAGGGAATTATATTAGCAGGCGGATCAGGTACAAGATTGTATCCTATTACCAAGGGCATAAGTAAGCAATTAATGCCTATTTATGATAAGCCGATGATTTACTATCCCTTATCTGTACTAATGTTAGCAGGCATTAAGGAAGTTCTTATTATTACTACACCAGAAGATAGCGATCAATTCAAAAGATTATTAGGAGATGGTTCAGAAATTGGCTGCAGTTTTAGTTATGCAGTACAAGCCGTGCCCAATGGCTTAGCGCAAGCTTTTGTTATTGGTGCCGATTTTATTGGTTCAGATAAAGTAGCCTTAGTATTAGGGGACAATATATTTTATGGGGCAGGTTTTAGTAAACTGGTACAATCTTTTAACGATGTTAATGGTGCGGCCGTTTTTGCCTATGAAGTAAATGATCCAGAAAGATATGGGGTGGTGGAATTTGATGCCCATAATAATGCTTTATCCTTAGAAGAAAAACCAACAGCACCTAAATCAAATTATGCAGTTCCTGGTTTGTATTTTTACGATAATCAAGTTGTAGAGATTGCTAAAAATATTCCTGCTTCACCCAGAGGAGAGTACGAAATTACCGACGTTAACAAAGTTTACTTGGAGCAAAAGCAATTACAAGTAGGTATCATGAATCGTGGTACTGCATGGTTGGATACAGGTACCTTTGAATCTTTGGCAGATGCTTGTGAGTTTGTAAGAGTGATTGAAAAAAGACAAAGTCAAAAGATTGGATGTATCGAAGAGGTAGCTTTCCGAATGGGCTTTATTGACAAAGCACAATTACTGGTTTTGGCTGATAAATATGCAAAAAGTGGGTATGGAGAATACCTTAGGGGCTTAAAAAAGTAGTCTTTTACTGAACTTTTCTGTTTTTGTGTTGTTTTAGCTATATGTCATCTTATACCATCAAGGATTTAGAGCAGATTTCAGGAATTAAAGCCCATACTATTCGTATTTGGGAACAACGATATAATTTTCTGCAACCCCAAAGAACGCAGACTAATATACGTACTTACTCTTCCGAGGAGTTAAAGACTATCTTGAATGTTTCCTTATTGAATAAGTACGGGTTCAAAATCTCTCATATCGACAAAATGACTCCCGATCAGATGGAGGAGAAGATTTTAGATTTAAATCAATTGGACGCAGAGAAAGAGAGGGTGGTGAATTCCATGATTAAAGAGATGGTTTCTCTAAACATGCCTTCTTTTGAAAGGCAATTGGATATGTATATTGGTCAAAAGGGAATTGAAAAGACCATCAATGAAATTATTTTCTCGTTTTTAGAAAGAGTCGGTGTACTATGGGTTACGAATCATATTAATCCAGCACAGGAACATTTAGCCACCAATATAATTCGTCAAAAAATAATTTTAGGTATCGAAAAATTGGCACATTTACCTCAGACAAGCAAGCGAGTGGTCTTGTTTATGCCAGAGGGTGAATATCATGAAATAGGTTTGTTGTATGTACATTATTTATTAAAACAAAAAGGCATAGGGGTTGATTATTTAGGGACAAATGTGCCTATGGTGGATTTAAAATATTTGACAGAATTTAAGAAAGTAGATTATTTATACAGTCATATTACTTCTCCAGCAAAAAGCTTCAAGATTAATAAGTTTTTTGAACAATTAGCTGCTGTAAGCAAGGAAATTCCCATTGTATTATCTGGACAATTGATTCAAGAATACAAGGGTACAGTCGCCTCCAATATTCATTTAAAGAGGAGTTTGGCCGAGACAATGGCTTTTTTAACAGAAATATAACTGATTGATTTATATATGTTTATAATTTAAAAGGAGCAATTAGCTCCTTTTTTGTTTAATATAATATCAAAAAAATTAAACAAAAATTTGGGTTCATATATTTATTTTGTTTAGCTTTATGTCTTCAAGATTAAACAAAATTATATGTCAAACGCCGAGTTTAGCTTATTACTTACTGAGAATGCAGAGTTTTTAAGACCCTTTGCTATTAATTTAACCAAGGATCACGAATCAGCAAAAGATTTATTTCAGGAAACCTTATTCAGGGCTTTCTCTAATAAAGAAAAATATAATGTAGGTACCAATATAAAGGCATGGTTATATACCATTATGCGTAATATATTTATCAATGATTATCGTAAGCGTAGTAAACAATCTACCATCCTTGATAGTACTCCAAATGATTATATTATTGATCAAACAAGTAATAAGGTTTTGAATGAAGGCATTACGAATATCAATAGAAAAGAGGTAGAACAAATGATTTTTGAATTGCCAGAACTTTTTAGAACCCCGTTTAATTTGTATTTTGAGGGCTATAAGTATAATGAAATCGCAGAAGCTTTAGAGGAACCTTTAGGAACTATTAAAAGTAGAATTCACTTTGCAAGAAAAATTTTAAAACAGAAGATTCAACGCTATTAAATTATTATGTCCTTCCCTCAAAAAAAAGTGTTAGTGATTGGTGCGGGTTTTGCCGGTTTATCGGTGTCAAGTTTTTTAGCTCAAAAAGGATGGAAGGTAACAGTAGTCGAAAAACATGATTTACCTGGTGGGCGAGCTAGAAAATTTGAAGCAGATGGTTTTACTTTTGACATGGGCCCTAGTTGGTATTGGATGCCCGATGTTTTTGAAAAATACTTTGCTCAATTTGGAAAAAAAGTTTCAGATTATTACAGTCTTGAAAGATTAGACCCTTCTTATCGCGTTTATTTTGAATCTGGCGCCTGGGATATGCCTTCTAATTATTCCCATTTACAAGCTTTATTAGAATCGGTAGAACCTGGCGCAGCTAAGGCTTTGGATAAATTCATGGAAGAGGCCAAATACAAATATGAGGTAGGGGTTGGAAAATTAGTACATCAGCCTGGTCAATCCTTAAATGAATTTTTGGATTGGGAGGTAATTAAAGGTGTGTTTAAATTAGATATTTTTCAATCTATGAAAAAGCACATTGCTCGCTTTTTTAAACACCCCAATATTCAAATGCTCATGGAATTTCCTGTTTTGTTTTTAGGAGCATTACCAGAAAAGACACCTGCTTTATATAGTTTAATGAATTATGCCGATGTAAAAGGAGGTACTTGGTATCCAGAATTTGGCATGTATAGTATTGTTAAAGCAATGTATCAGGTGGCCTTAGATCAGGGTGTTGTTTTTAATTTTGGAGAAGAAGTAACTGCTATTGAGGTAGTCAATGGGGTGGCTAAAAATATAGTAACCAAAAACCAAAAAACACAAGAACAAAAATCCTATAATTTTGATGTGGTTGTGGGCGCAGGAGATTATCATCATATTGAAACAAAGTTATTGTCACCCAAATATCAATCCTATAGTGCTGCTTATTGGGATTCTAGATTATTAGCCCCAAGTTCTTTATTGTATTATGTGGGACTCAATAAAAAATTGAAAGACGTAACGCATCATTCTTTATTTTTTGATACAGATTTTGGAGTGCATGGTAAAGAAATATATACTGATCCAGCCTGGCCTTCCAACCCACTTTTTTATGCAAGTGTTCCTTCTGCTACCGATCCCACAGTGGCTCCAGAAGGAATGGAAAATTTATTTTTACTCATACCTGTGGCAGCTGGATTAGAAGGGGATACCGAAGAGGTTAGAGAACATTATTTTCAACAAATTATTAAGCGACTTGAAGAAAAATGGGGCCAAACTATTTCAGATTCAATTGTTTATAAAAGAAGTTTTGCTGTCTCAGATTTTAAATCCGAGTATCATTCTTTTAAAGGGAATGCCTATGGATTAGCTAATACTTTATTTCAGACAGCTATTTTAAAGCCTTCTTGTAAGAGTAAAAAGGTAAAAAACTTATATTACACTGGTCAATTAACCGTTCCGGGT
Organism: Bacteroidota bacterium; assembly: GCA_947452905.1. GTDB lineage: Bacteria > Bacteroidota > Bacteroidia > Chitinophagales > Chitinophagaceae > Sediminibacterium. Next base: position 147,066 of record CANGEP010000002.1, read on the forward strand.
CCAGGAGTGCCTCCAAGTTTAATAAGTGGAGAGGTAGTAGCAGGATTGGTTAATAAAGAATATAAAAATAAATAAATGTCATCGTATCAATTATATAACGAAGTAACTGCACATACAAGTAAGTACACTACTTTGCGATATAGCTCTAGTTTTTCTTCTGCTATCAAATTATTACATGTTGATTTACGACAACCTATTTATGATATTTATGGGTTTGTTCGTTTTGCCGATGAGATTGTTGATACTTTTCATGATTATGATAAACATCAATTATTAAATAAGTTCACAGCAGACACCTATTTGGCATTAGAACAAGGGATAAGTTTAAATCCCATCTTGCATCGTTTTCAGATAACCTATAACAAGTATGGTATAGATAAGGATTTATTAATTGCTTTTTTAAAAAGCATGGAAATGGATTTAAGTAAACAAGAATATACCATTGATACATATCAAACCTATATTTATGGTAGTGCAGAGGTGGTGGGTTTAATGTGCTTGTTTATATTTTGTGATGGTGATAAAGCTTTATATGAAAAATTAAAACCATCTGCGCAAAGCTTAGGTGCTGCTTTTCAAAAAGTGAATTTTTTAAGAGATATAAAAGCTGATTTTGAAGGATTAGAAAGAATGTATTTCCCAAATTGTGATTTCAAGAATTTTACCAAAGAGGATAAATTGGTCATAGAAGCGGATATTCAGAAAGATTTTGAGGCAGCTTTAGAAGGTATAAAGCAGTTGCCACTTAAGGCAAGATTTGGGGTGTACATTGCTTTTAAGTATTATTTTTCTTTATTTAAGAAAATAAAGAAAACGCAGCACCACTCTATCTTACATACAAGAATAAGAATTCCTGATTATGGCAAATTATTCATTTTTGCGAAAGCAAAAATTCGTAGCCAGTTGAACTTGTTGTAGTAACTTTACCACCTAAATTGTATAATATGATTTTTATTGCAGTGACATTGTTAACCTTCGCTATTATGGAAGGAATTACTTGGTTAACACACCGATTTGTGATGCATGGTTTTTTATGGTATTTACATGAGGATCATCATCAGCCAACTGGGCACATACTTGAAAAAAATGATGCTTTCTTTTTAATTTTTGCAATTCCTAGTATGGCTTGTATTTATTATGGAAATTTTGGAGGTCCAATTTGGGTGGCGGCCATTGGAACAGGAGTAGCTATGTATGGGTTTGCCTATTTTATCGTTCATGAAGTGATTATTCATCAAAGAATCAAATGGTTTACAAGATCTAATAGTCGCTATATTAAAGCCATACGTTGGGCACACAAAATGCATCATAAGCATATTGATAAAGAAGAAGGAGAAAGTTTTGGGATGTTAATAGTAGCCAAAAAGTACTGGGACAAGGTTCGACAAGACGAGCGTATTCAAAACAATGGATAATCATTCAGAAAATTTTACACAGGTTGCTAGCTATGATTATGTTATAGCAGGGGCAGGTTGTGCAGGGCTATCATTACTTTATTATCTATTACAATCTCCTGTTTTATCAACTAAGAAGATTCTTGTCATTGATAAAACATTTAAAAAAGGGAATGATCGTACCTGGTGTTTTTGGGAACAAGGTGCAGGTATATTTGAACATTTAGTTTGTAAGCAATGGAACACTATTTCAATTCATGCTGCAAGTACTGAAAGTTTTTTGCCAACCCATCCATTTACGTATAAAATGATTCAAGGGCAAGATTTTTATGCTTTCGTAATGGGGGAAGCCAAACAAAGATCAAATATTCACCTGCAAGAAGCTGCTGTTACTAATATTGAAACACAAGGCAGTAAGGCCTTTATCAAATGGGAAGGAGGGAGTGCGATAGCAGAAAAAATTTTTAGCAGTTTATTAACTGTTTCTCAATTACAAAAAATTAGTAAACATATTACTGAGGTTCCTTTTTTATGGCAACATTTTAAAGGTCGTTTAGTAGAATTTGAGAATGCTATTTTTGAGGATACTACCGCAAAGTTAATGGACTTTAATGTGGATCAAAAAGGTGCTACTGGTTTTATGTATGTTCTTCCATTAAACGCGCGTAAGGCCCTTATAGAATATACTTTGTTTTCCAAAGATATTTGTAATGAGAATGAATATAATGTCGAGTTGGATGCTTATATTCAAAAAAACTACCCATCCATGCAATACGTTATTCAACATACTGAATTAGGCGCTATACCAATGACACAGCAGGTGATGGCTAAAAGTAAGGATCCTATTTACGTGATAGGAACTTTAGGTAATGCAGTAAAAGCAAGTTCGGGATATGCCTTTGCTTTTATTCAAGAGCAGGTAGCACAAATAGTTTCTCAATTAGAAAAGGGGAATTCTATAAACACCGAAGTGCATACTACTAGGCATCAATTTTATGATGCCGTTTTATTATACATTTTAGCCAATGATAAAATGAGAGGGAGCGAAATATTTAGTCGTATTTTTGCTAAAAACAAAGCAGCCACTATATTTAAGTTTTTATCTAATACTTCTTCTATTTGGGAAGACATTAATATTATGCGTAGTTTACCTACCCAAATATTTTTACCAGCAGCCATTAAAGTGTTATTACGGCGGGCTTAATTGCTAATTTAGTTTTTCTAAATTTGCTTATTGGCCTTGTAGTACAACGGATAGTATAAGAGTTTCCGAAGCTCCAGATCCAGGTTCGATCCCCGGCGAGGCCACAAATGCCATCAACAAAGTTGCAAAATATTTAATGGAGACAATGTCGAAAACTTGTTTTCGTAAATTGGCGAGATTAAATATTTTTTCAAAACAAACTTTGTTTGTTTTGATATTGGCTTTGAGTAAGTCCAATATTTTGGGCAGACAGCCGAAGGAACTGAGTGCTGTCAGCCCCGGAGTTAATTTTATAAATTGGCTTTGAGTAAGTCCAATATTTTGGGCAGACAGCCGAAGGAACTGAGTGCTGTCAGCCCCGGAGTTAATTTTATAAATTGGCTTTGAGAAGGACAATGTCGAAAACTTGTTTTTGTAAATTGGTGAGATTAGCGACTGTAAATAGTTAGCCTATTTGGTTTCATAATAAGGAACTTCATCATTAGAGACTGCTTCCTTTTGTTGCCAGTATGCAAGGGTTACTATATGTCCATCAGGGGTATGTAAACTTCGGCCAAATACAGCATTGGTGGGATTAAATCTTAGGTCGGTTACGCCTACTGTAAATGTACTTGGTAGCACTGGTTCAGCTGTGGGTGCAGGCGCCGTTTCACCTTCTGCAACTGCTACCGCAGCTGGAGCGGCTTTAGGTGTAGGGCTTGCTGCTACCACCACCTGATATTTATTAAAAGTTAATAAATCTTTTAAAAATTGAACACGTTCAGGGCTTGCGTTTTTTTCAACGATAGAACATTTTATTGTATCTAACTCTTCAAACTCATGATTTTTATTGATAGCCATAAAAAATTTATTTAAAGTCCAATGCTTATTGAGTAAATATAATCATATACGACACTTGCTATACCTGTAACAATGATACCTGCCACACAAATAAACATTGCTAATTTTGATATAGCAGGTATTGCTAATTGTTGAATAGGGCTTTCATTCTCGTCCATGAACATAGCTTTTACAATTCTTAAATAATAGTAAAATGAAATGACCATATTTAAAGCGGCGAAAATAATAATACCATAATTACCTTTAGCAGCACCTGCCATCATTAAAAATAACTTACCAAAGAAGCCTGCAGTGGGAGGTACCCCAGCCAAAGAGAATAATGCAATCGTTAATACCCATGATAATATTGGGTTTGTCTTATAAAAGCCTTTAAAGTCGGAAATATTCTCTTTGCCAGTTAAAGCACTTACTGTAGATACTACACCAAAGGCAGCTAAATTTGAGAAAATATAAATAAGTATAAAGTATAATAAAGAAGCAGCACCTGCTTGTGAACTTGCTGAAATGCCTACTAAAATAAATCCTACTTGTGCAATAGAAGAGAAAGCCAAGAAGCGTTTAAAGTTGTCTTGACGTAGGGCGAATAAATTTCCAATAAGAATAGTAGCAGCTGCCAATATCACTAGGAGTAAATACCAAGTATTTGCTATTGGGGTAAATACCTTGTATAATAAATTTACGAGTGTAAATAATACCGCCCCTTTGGAGATAACTGATAAAAATGAGGTAACGGCAACTGGGGATCCTTCGTAAACATCGGCCGTCCATAAGTGAAAAGGTACTGCAGATATTTTAAAAGCAAATCCTGAGAAGAATAAAATAAAGGCGAATAATTGTAAAGGATTGCCATTTATGTGGGCAGATAAAATGGAGAAAGTTAAAGTGCCTGAGCTTCCGTATAAAAAGGAGATGCCCAATAATAATATACTTGAAGAGAAGGCAGAAGATAAAATCAATTTCATGGCAGCTTCTGATGACTTTCGTTTTGTTAAATCAAAATTAGCAGCGGCAGCTAAAGGAATGGTGGACATTTCCAATCCTAAATAGAACATTAATAAATTACCGCTTGAAATCATAAAAAACATGCCTAATAAAGAGGTAAGTAATAGTAAATAAAACTCAATAACTTGTTTGTGATTTTTTAACCAAGCATATGATTGCATTGATATAATGAGTATCCCTAGATTTAGTAAGTCTTTTTCAAAAACAATTAATGTATTAGTGGTGAACATACCATTAAATAAATCACCTGCTTCATGGCAGCAGAATCCAAGCCCAAGATTTAGCAATAATCCAAAATTGATTAAGTTCATAATACTTTCATTGCTTCGATCTTTCCCTAATTTAATAAAGAGCAATAAAAATATAAGCAGTGTTAGTGCTAACTCTTGTCTTAAGTGGATGAATAAATTTTCTATCATTGTACTAATATTCTAATGTTTTCTAAAAGTTCAATTCTTTATTTTAGGGCCGTTATTTTTTCAATTTGTAACATAATAACATCGGTGCTAGGCATAATTAAATGGTTAATTAAAAATGGTGCTAATCCAATAATTAAAATACCTGTTATTAAAAGTATTGCAGCTAATTTTTCATTCCAACTAGCATCGCCTAATAAGGCATGTTCTTCACTAATGGGGCCCATAATAGCTCGTCCAGTAGCGCGTAATATATATACTGCGGTTACAACAATGGAAGCGCCGGACAAAATAGTAGCTAAACGATAAGCCGCCTCTGGGTTTTGCCATGAGCCCATAAATACTGTCATTTCGGCTACAAAACCACTAAAACCAGGTAAGCCTAAAGAGCATAAACCTGCAATTACAAATACAGTACTTATAAAGGGCATCGCTTTTAATAATCCTCCTAATTGCGCAACCATACGAGTATGGGTTCTACTATAAATCATGCCGATAGCTGCAAAGAAAAGGGCTGTCATTAATCCGTGTGATACCATTTGAATGACTGCGCCATTCATTGAAGTTTTATTAAGCATGCCAATACCTAAAATCACAAAACCACAGTGACTGATAGAGGAGTAAGCGTTAATATACTTTAAATCTGTTTGCATCATAGTGGCAAAAGCGCCATAGATGATAGCTATAGTTGCTAGTAAAATAATAATCCAAGAATAAGCATGTGCGGCTTCAGGCATTAAAGCTGCAATACGTAAACAGCCGTAGCCCCCGAGTTTCATTGAGATACCTGCTAGAAACATACTTGCAGCTGTGGGTGCGGAAGCATGACCATCTGGTACCCAAGTATGAAAAGGGAATAAAGCAGCAAATACACCAAATCCTAAAAAAGCAAATGGGAAAAAGAATTTCTGAACGCCTACAGGTATTCCTTGTTGGCTAATTTGAACAATGTCAAATGTATTAGTATTATAGTATACCCCAAATAAGCCAACCATCACTAATGCAGAACCCGCCATTAACATTAAAGCCAATTTCATTGCACTCTTTGTTTTGTCGCCACTTCCCCATATACCAATTAATAAAAACTTTGGTATTACCGCCACTTCCAAGAAAAAGAATAAAGTAAATAAGTCTAAGGAAATAAAAAATCCATATGCACCCATGCTTAGTAAAACTAGTAAGAAAAAATATTCCTTGCTTAATTTATCCATTGTCCATGAAACTAAAATTCCAGCTACTACAATTACAGAGGTTAATAAAATCATTGCCAAAGCAATTCCATCAATGCCAATATGGTAATTTATATGAAGTGCTTTAAACCAACTTTGGTTAGATTCAAATAAGTAAGTAGCCTTATTACCAGCCGCTTTTTGGTCGAGGTATAATTTTAAAGTCCAACCTGCTAATCCAAGCTGAGCCAATGCACCTGTTAGGCCAATGGTTCTTATTTGTTGCAAGCCCTTTGCCAGTAATATTAGCAATGCAGTAAGTAAGGGTATTAGTATAAGTAATGTCAAGTTCATAATGTGTGCTTAATTATAGTTTATTTCCAGATATAGATAAATAAAATAGAAAGTGCTACCAAGCCACCAAAAAAGTACATGGCATAATTTTGAACCTTCCCAGATTGCAATCCTTTTATTAATTCGGCAACTTTTGCAGTTGTTTTCGCCAACAATAACATAAAGCCATCTACTACATTTCGATCAAACCAAGCGATGGGTTGACCAATGAATGGGAAGACTATTTTTTTAGTAATAAAAATGTAGATTTCATCTACATAAAACTTTTTATAGGCTGCTGTATAAAAACTACCAAAAGCATTTGTTACTTTAGCTGACTTCCCGTTTTGATTTTTATAAAAGCTAGCAGCCAAAAGAATTGCTAGTACAGACAAAATTACTGGTGCAATGGAGAATACAAGATCAATATGTGTTTCTAATGCGGCTCCATCGGATGTAACTAATTGAGAGAAGGGTACAAAACCAACACATACAGCACAGGCTGCTAAAATCAGTAATGGCAATTTCATTACCCACGGACCTTCCCCATGTGACTCATGTCCATCATGGGCAGGAGAACTAATAGTAGCTTCTTTGCTCCAGAAGATAGAAAAATATAAACGGAACATATAGAAACTAGTTAAGGCTGCTGTAAATAAAGCAATTCCATAAATAATTTTATTTTCATGAAAGGCGGCTGTTAAAATTTCTTCTTTGCTAAAAAATCCTGCAAATGGAGGAATACCTGCGATAGCTAAACAAGCAATTAAAAAAGCAATATGCGTAATAGGCATTAATTTTCTTAAACCACCCATATCTTTCATCTCGTTGCTATGCACCATATGTATTACCGAGCCGGCACCTAAGAATAATAAACTTTTAAAGAAAGCATGTGTAAATAAGTGAAACATAGAAGCCATATAACCCAATCCATTTTCACCCCCGTTCTTTGAAATACCAAGGGCAAACATCATATAGCCAATTTGCGACATCGTTGAATAAGCTAAAACTCTTTTAATATCGGTTTGTGTACAGGCAATGATGGCGGCAAATAAAGCAGAGGCAGCACCAACATAGGTAACAATTGCTAGCGCAGATTCATCCATAGAAAAAACTGGAAACATCCTTGCTACTAAATACACCCCAGCTACCACCATAGTAGCTGCATGAATGAGTGCAGACACTGGCGTGGGCCCCTCCATGGCATCTGGTAACCAAATATGTAAAGGGAACATGGCTGATTTACCAGCGCCACCCATAAAAATTAAAGTTAATCCCCAAGTAAGCATACTAGCACCCAAAAAGCTTGCAGAAGTGATGGATAAAAATTGAGTTGAATGTACCGAAGTGAATCTTTCAATTAATAATCCTATATCTAAAGTGCCTCCATAAAATCCTAATATTAAAATACCTATTAAAAAACCAAGATCTGCAAAACGTGTTACAATAAATGCTTTTTTAGAAGCTGCTACTGCAGAGGGTTTATTAAAATAATAACTAATTAACAAGAAACTAGATACCCCCACCAATTCCCAAAACATATATACCTGAAAAATATTAGCAGATAAAATCAAACCCAACATAGAGAACGTAAATAAAGAAAGAAAAGCATAGTAAGTAGCAAATCTTTCCTCTCCTTTCATATAACCTAAACTAAATACATGCACCATTAAGGAAACCGAAGTAACTACCACTAACATCATTACGGAAATAGGATCCACCACTATCCCTAAGTCGATAGATACATTGGGTGAAAACTCCAACCAGGTATATTTTAAAGCTATTATTTTTTGATAAATGCCGTTTACTTTTCCGTCTATAAAGAAGTATTGTTTAGCTGCTACAAATGAAAGAATAGTAGCTGTTAATAAACTTGTTGTACCTAATAGACCTGCAATGCTTGATAAATATTTACGCCCAAATAACCCTAGTATAACAAAAGTGGCTAGGGGAAGCAAAGGTATCCAGAGTATATAAAAATAGTTTGACATAATATTAGTATTTCATTTCGGTGGCGTCGTCCACATCAATAGAATTATGACTACGATATAAATTAATGATGATAGCAATAGCAACAGCAGCTTCGGCAGCTGCGATAGTGATAATAAATAAAGTAAAGAATAAGCCGTCTAAATTATCAGGGAACAAGTATTTATTGAAAGCAACAAAATTGATGTTCACGCTATTAAGCATGAGCTCTATAGACATTAAAAGGGTAATTAAATTACGACGTGTAAATAAGCCGTACATGCCTATAAAAAACAAGGCCGTACTTACAAAAAGTATCTGAGTTAAGGGTATCTCTTGCATATTAATCCTTTTTGTTTAAGGTTTCCGATTCTATATTATTATTGGGTCTTAAGGCAATTACTATACAACCTACCATGGCAGCAAGTAAAAGCATACTCACTGCTTCAAAGGGTAAAATAAAACCATGTGCAGTGGTACTTAGCATTTGAGTTCCAATTTCTGCAACATTGGGGTTAAAAGGTTTTGCAGATGAAAAAGAAAAACCCTCGTAGTGCACAATTAAATTATGTACAAAGGCAGTGCCAAATAAAGCGGCTAAAGCGGAGAATATTTTTTTACCAGCTTTTGGGCTATTCATTTCTTTGCCAGAATTCTGTGTTAAGAATATCGAGAAAATAATAAGTACAACAATGCCACCTACATAAACAACAATTTGAATGGCTGCAATAAATTCAAGCTGCATCCAAAAATACAAGGCGGCGATACCTACTAGAGAAAAAAGCAACCAAATAGCTGAACGAAATATTTTTACCGTAGTAACGGCTAATATCCCTGCACTTAATATAAATGTAGAGATGGCATAAAATAGTATGGCTGATATATTCATTATTCGATTCCCTCCTTTATTTTAGAGCCTGGTTTGTTTAATACTTTTGTTAATTTACTTCTATCAAAAACGCTATGTTCAAAATTGGCCGACATTTTAATAGCGTCACTTGGGCAAGCGGTAATACATAAATTACAAAGTGTGCACATTTCTAAGCGGTAAATAAAAGCATCAATGGCTTTTTTCTTTTTACCTTCTGGCGTGATATCAAACTTGGTAATTATTTTGATGGTTCCATTAGGACATGCCAATTCGCAAGCGGTACAACCTGTGCAAGTATGTTCATTATTCTCGTCGTGCGGCATTACTACTTCGCCTTTAAAACGATCTGCTAATTTTAAGGTAGCACGATTGTCTGGGTATTGCTCTGTAATAATTTCTTTTCCATGGGTAAAATAATAACCAGTCTTACGCATGCCCTTTAACAAGGAGCTTACGCCATTAAAAACGTCTGTTATATAGTCTTTCAAAAACATATGCTAATTCTTTATTATTAAAAATACCAACCCATAATAGCGATCACTGTTACCAATAAAAGATTAAATAAACTTATAGGCAGTAAATATTTCCATTCTAAATTTAAAAGTTGGTCTACTCTAAGTCTGGGGAATGTCCATCTAAACCACATAATTATAAAAATCAGGAAAAATGTTTTTCCCATAAACCATACACTAGAGGGTATATAATCCATGATATGATTAAAACCTTCCCAATGTCCAATATGAAGCGGCATCCATCCACCTAAAAATAGGGTAGCGCCAATAGCACAAACAATAAATATATTTATGTACTCTGCTAAAAAGAATAAGGCAAATTTCATTCCAGAATATTCGGTGTGAAATCCTGCAGTTAATTCAGACTCTGCTTCGGCTAAGTCAAAAGGAGCACGATTGGTTTCGGCTGTTACTGCAATGATATATAATACAAAAGCAATCACCACTGGAATATGACCTTTAAATAACCACCAACCATTTTGTTGTGCAGCCACTATTTCTGAAATTTGTAAACTACCTGTAAGTACAACAATCGTTAATACAGCAAAGCCAGCAGATAATTCATAACTCACAATTTGAGCACCACTGCGCATCGCACCTAACAATGAATATTTATTATTACTTGCCCATCCAGCCATTAAAATACCAATCACTGATAAAGAAGAAATGGATGATATATAGAGTACGCCAATATTAATATCCCAGATTTGGAAATTTTTGGCAAATGCAATGGGTGCTAATAATAACATGGCTACCATCATGACCACAAAAGGTGCCAAATTAAACAAAAACTTATCCGCTGTATCGGGAGTTAACCCTTCTTTCATAATAAGTTTTAAAGTATCGGCGGCAGTTTGAAAAATACCTCCTGGTCCCACACGATTAGGGCCTAATCGTATCTGAATACGAGCAGCCACTTTTCGCTCTAATAAAACCAATACCAATCCTAAAATCGCGAATAAAGTAATGGCTAATAAAATAACAATAGCACATTCCATTGCCAAAGCTATGGTTGGATTAAACTTGGCCAGTAACCAATCCTGCGTTGTTTTTGTGATACTTTCTAAACTTAACATGCGTAAATTATTTATACTATCTGTCGATATCTGGTATTACTAAATCTAAGGTTCCCATAGTAGCCATTAAATCACCAATTTTACTACCCTTAGCGATATGATCTAAAACTGATAAATTAGAAAAACCGGGAGAACGGAATTTAATTCGATGTGGTGTTGTGGCACCTTCACTTACGATATACACCCCTAATTCGCCACGAGCAGTTTCTACTCTTTGGTAAAATTCTCCTTTATTTAATTTTAACACATTTTTTGTTTTGCCTACAAATTCACCCTCAGGTATATTGTCAATTAATTGTTCAATGATGCGTATAGATTGATTCATTTCTTTTACACGCACTAAATATCTGCTAAATGAATCGCCTTCGGTTTCAATTATTTCATCAAACTCAACTCTGTCGTAAGCATCATAAGGGGCTATTTTTCTGATATCACAACTCACACCACTTGCTCTTGCCACAGGGCCAGAACATCCATAAGAGATAGCGTCTTCGGCGCTCAAAACCCCTACACCTTTGGTTCTGCTTTGAAAAATAATATTACCTGTTACTAAGTCTTCGTATTCGGTAACTTTTTCTTTAAACTGTTTAATGAACGCTTTTACTTTTGTCTGAAACTCAGGATGAATGTCATACATTAATCCACCAGGAACAATATAATTCATGGTAAGTCTTGCGCCGCAAGTGTCTTCCATGATATCCGTAATCATTTCACGCTCTCTAAAGGCATAAAAGAAGGGCGTAAAAGCGCCCAAATCCATAGCCATGGCGCCTATCCATAGTTCGTGAGATGCAATACGCGTAAGCTCATTTAAAATAGTACGCACAAATTTTGCTCTTTCGGGTACCTCTATTTGCATTCCTTTTTCAACTAATAAAGCGCAAGCCGTATTATTAATATGAGAGGATAAGTAGTCCATTCTGCTGGTTACATATATAAATTGACGATAGGTTAAACTCTCGCACATTTTTTCGATAGAACGGTGAATGTAACCTAAGTGAGGTTCAATTTTTTTAATGGTTTCACCATTTAGGGTAACCACTAGATGTAATACACCATGTGTAGCAGGATGTTGAGGTCCCATGTTTACCACAAGTTCCCCTTCAGGTCCTAAGTTCGTGGTATCTTTTATAATATCTGTTTGATTATACATGGGCCAATTATAATTTTATCATGTTGATAGGATCTTCAAAATCTTTTCTTAATGGAAAACCTTTAAAATCATCTTCTAGTATTAATTTCCTTAAATCAGGATGATGGGTAAAGTTTACGCCAAACATCTCAAATACTTCACGCTCATGAAATTCTGCGGTGCGCCATAAATCGGATAGGGTATCTATGACTGGATTTTGACGGTCTAGATTTGCCTTTAGTACAATATTGATGCTTCTATTTTTCATAGAAGTTAAATGATACACCATGGTTAAATGAGTTTTGTTATCTACGCAGGTTAAGCAAAATAAAAAATTCATTTGCATGGGTTGTCCTAAGAGTACAGTGGCTATCGATCTTAAGCTTGTAGGAGGTATAATAATATTTAGCCATTCGCCTGTTTCGTCAAAGCTTGCCTCGGGTAAATGTGAGCTTATATAGGCTTTAATTTCTTCGTTAGTCATAGTAGTTTTATATTCTATCCTTTAAATTCATCTCTTATTTGATCTCTAGTCATTCCCATTTTAATTTTTTCTTGTAAAGAAATTAAAGAATGCAATAATGCTTCGGGTCTTGGAGGACATCCTGGAATATATACATCCACGGGGATGATATGGTCAGCGCCTTTTACCACAGAGTAAGTGTTATAAAAAAATGGACCACCACTAATGGCACAAGCGCCCATTGCAATTACATATTTAGGATCAGCCATTTGATCGTACAGGCGTTTTAGTACTGGCGCCATTTTATTTACGATGGTGCCGGCAATAATAATTACGTCGGCTTGTCTTGGGGAAGCGCGGGCTACTTCAAAACCAAATCGAGAAAAATCATATTTTGCCGAAGCAGTAGACATCATTTCTATACCACAACAACTGGTGGCAAAAGATAATGGCCACAAAGAATTGCTTCTGGCCCAATTAATTACGTTATCAAAAGTACTTACTACAATTCCACCTCCAGGTGTTTCGTGTATAATGCCTGGAAAAGGGGGATTACCTGCAATATTTTCGTTTAACTCCATTTGAGTGCGCCTTTTTTATGAGCATACAAGAAGCCCATGAATAAAATAAATATGAATACTATAATTTCTATAAGTGCAATGATGCCTACTTTTTTAACCACTACTGCCCAAGGGTATAAAAAAACGAGTTCTACATCAAAGATTAAGAATAAAAGGGCAAATAGATAATAGCCTACATTAAATTGATGCCACGGTGAGGTTTGAGTAGGTATCCCGCATTCGTAGGCTTCCCCTTTTTGTGCATTTTTGGAACCTTTGACGAAAATTTTCCCCACTAGAATACCTCCGGCCGAAAAAGCGATTGCTGCCATTAGCAAAGCAATCAATGAAATTGCACCCATAACTCTATTAGAATTTATAATGGTAAATTACGAATAAATATATTAATTTAGTTCTATGGTGGTTTTAATTTATATGATTGCTGTTATATCGTCTTTATTTTCGGCCGAAATGCATTTTTTTCATAAAAAAGGGGGCCGAAATATATCCGATATTTTATATGCGGTTTTTACCATTATGAGTGTATGGACTACGGTAGCGTATGTTTGCATTTTAACTGGACTCATGATCGAGATTCCTTGGTTTTACAAAACCTCTGCGCCAGTGAATTTATTGATTCCTCCAATTGGTTTTTTATATGTAAAATATGTGTTATTGGGTGAAAAAAAGATAAAATACATTGAGTTATTACATTTCTTACCAGCTTTATTAATGTTATTTAATTATTTGCCTTTTTATTTTATACCTATTGCTGAAAAAACTGAAATAGTAAGAAAAGTAACAACCGATTTGCGTTTTCAATATGTATCACAGGATGGTATTTTACCCGAAAGATGGTATTATGTTATAAGGTCATGTCAGTCATTTATTTACATTATAATTCAATTTATTTACTTGCAAAAATTTGAACAAAGAAACCCTTGGGTAAAAACAACTTTGGTGCCTAAAAAAGTTATATCCTGGTTGCGATTGTACACCTTGCTTTACGCCATAATTTTCTGCTCCTTCATAGTGATTTTATTGTTGCTATCATTTAGCAAAAACACCAACCTTGCTAATGTAAATATAGTGCCAAGTACAATCGTAGCTTTATGCAGCTTGGTAATTAATGGCTACTTTTTAGCTAATTATGATTTGTTTTATCAAATCAATAATTTTAATAAATACAAGCCAGTTTATTATAATTAAACAATTACTTGTAAAGAGTTGGGTTTAATAGAAAAATGCAAATCATTTACCTCTGTAAAGATATTTTCCCCATCTAAATGCATCGGTTGATTTTGAGCATATCGAATGGATAATGAGGTAGAACTTTGTATGCTTACTTTTTCAGCTGCTTGAATGGTTTTATTAAAAAGGCGCAAGCCAATAAATGCAGCCTCCCACAAATTCACTTTCTTAATTTTAGTAATTTCAAAAACGCCATCTTGAATATTAGAAAAGGGAGAAATAAAGGCGTTATTTCCAAATTGGTTGGCATTGGCAATAGTCAAAGAATAAACTTGTTCGGTAGGGTCATTATTTATGGAAAGGCTTATCGGTGTATATTTAAATAAAGTCATTAGGGTAGCTTTGATATAATTGAATAAGCCACGCCCGTTTCCGCTAGCAAATTGATGGGCAACGCTAGCATCAAAACCTATGCCTGCGGTACAAAAAAAGGGGCGACCATTTAAACTACAAGTATCAATTTTTTGGATATTTCCTTCTATTGCTTTTTGATATGCTTGTATAAAATGTAAAGGCAGTTCTAAATGTCTGGCAAGACCATTTCCTGAGCCAAAGGGAATAATGCCTAAGGGGATATTAGTGTCCACTAATACCGAAGCTACTTCGTTAATGGTGCCGTCGCCTCCAACGGCAATAATGCGTGTGGCCCCTTCTGCAATTGCTTTTTTTGTAAAACTAACAGCCTCAAGAGGCTCGGTAGTTTCCCAAATAGCATGTTCCTTATTGGACTTAATAAGCCGAATCAATTGCTTGTATTTGGCCTTGTCATTTCGGCCAGCATTGGGATTTACAATAAAGTGGAACATGGGGTAAAATTAATGTAAAAATCTTATCTCCTTAAAGCCCCTACATTACTAGAGAAAATCTTAACCGCAATGGCAAGTAGTATTACACCAAAAAATTTACGTACTGCAAGTAATCCACCAGGGCCCAGTAAACGTTCTATTATATTGAGTGACTTAAGCACAATGTATACAATAACTAAGTTTACCAAAATGCCTAAGGCAATATATATTTCATCAAAATTGGCTTTGAGGGACATAATAGTGGTAAGCGTTCCACTTCCAGCAATAATAGGAAAAGCAATAGGCACTACCGATCCTGAATGACCATTTTTGTCGCCTTTAAAAATCTCGTGCCCTAAGACCATTTCAAGGCCCAATAAAAAAATTACGATGGAACCACCCACCGCAAAAGATTTCACGTCTAAGCCCAGTACACTTAAAAATGGTTTTCCTAAAAATAAAAAAGCAATCATTAATGCGCCAGAGATAAGGGTTACTTGAAGCGATTTTATGGCACCCATTTTCTCTTTCATAGCTATTAATAAGGGGATGGATCCTACAATATCAATAACAGCAAAAAGCGTAAAAATAACAGTGACTAATTCATTTAAATGAAATTCCATAAAAAAAGCTTTGTATGAAGATACAAAGCTTTTTTTATTTACTTAAGCAGTAATCAGATAGGTACGGTATTAATGCAACCTTAGTCCAATTTGAATGCTACGACCCATTGTGTTATATCCATAAATTTCTTGAAAATGATCTTGCAATATATTTTGAACATCTGCATAAAAACTTAAATGAGGGTTCGCTTGATACTGCAAATGTGCGTTTAGTAGGGTGTAATATTCGAGCTTAACATCGGGGCTAGCATAGCCTCCAACATCATAACGACTGCTAATATACCTACCCGAAATATTAAGTTGCCATTTAGTATGTAAGGCTACAGCATAGTTTATTTGTACACTATGCTTGGGTCTTTTGAGTAAATAATTATAAGTGATGGTATCGGTAGTAGTAATCCTGTTTTGATTGGTTTCCTGACCATTGAGGAGTGTATAATTAAGGCTTACATTTTGATGATGTGGTAAACGGTGGCTCAGCTCAAGCTCCAACCCATTTACTTTTTGTTTGATAAAGTTGAAAAAATTATAATCGATATAATTGTAATCAATACCATTATTAATATTTCTGTTAAAATAAACCAATCTTGCATTTACAGGTATTGAATTATAATCGATACCCAATTCTGTGTTAATAGAGGTTTCTGCTTTTAATTGATCATTATAACTTATTTGGTACAAACTAGGTGCTTTAAAACCTGAGGATATACTTGAGATAATTCTTAGGTTTTGATTTACTATATAAGAAGGGCTAATAGTAAAAGTTTGATTGTCACCATAACGAGAATGATGATTGTATCTTGTGCCAATTTCCAATAACCATTTTTTAGATGCATCATTTATTAATAAAGAGCTATACAATGAATTTTGGAACTGAAAAGTATCTTTAAAATTTTCGTTATAAGGTCCCCAAACGCTAATACTGGCGTAAGTTTGATTGTAGGCGCCGTATCTAAAATCTGCACCTAGTATCCACTGTATATTATTATTGATTGCCTTGGAATAAAAGGCGTCCGCAAAATGAGTTTTGCCTGCGTATTGGTTGTTTTCGTAAGTAATATATTTTTTATCGACGCTATCATTTAAATAACTACGATCCTGGGTAGTGTATTGGTATTGAAATTGAAAAACTGTTTTATCTTTTTTATATTTTAGCACTAAGCCATACATGGCTGTGGCATTTTTAAAATATTCGTCGGCATCATCTTTAAAAGCACCGTAATCGATACTAGCTTTATAAGCCGTTTTTCGAATGCTTGCTTGTAGGTTCCATGCATCGTTGATAGCGTAATTTAATTTGCTAAACCAACTATTATTTTGATAACCATCTTTGTCAAATTTACCTGTATTGTTTTTATCGGTAGCAGAAGAAAATCCATCACTTGATTGATTTTCGAAACCAGCCGTGAAATTTATTTTTGCATTAGTTCCATTAAAACTAAGTTGATTATTTTTACTTCCATAGCTACCTATACCTGCTGTGCCCGTTAAAAAACGTTCCGCCTTTTTCTTGGTAATAATATTGATTACACCTCCAATGGCATCGGAGCCATACATGGTAGATTGAGATCCTTTTAAAATTTCAATTCTTTCAATTTGTGCAAGCGGTACCAGGTTCAGGTCAAATTCATTGCTAATCATGGAAGGGTCGCCTACTGGAGCGCCATCTATTAACAATAAGGTACGACCACTGGATGCACCTCGCATATAAATACTAGGTACTGTTCCAGCATTGCTTAATGCACCTGGTAGGGATAAGCCCGCTTGTTCGCTTAATACTTGTGCCAACGATTGTCCGGCATGTGCTGCCAATTGCGAAGCATTAATAATGGTTACTACTTTACCCGTAGTGCTTTGTTTTTGCTCGATTTTGTTGGCAGTAACAATCACAGTTTCTAAACTGTCTTTTGTTTGCCCGAAGCAGAGGGTGGCGGCGATTAAGCACACCGAGAGCGTGATGACTTTTTGGCTCATTGTTTTGTTTTTTGTGTGAACAATGAGCTTCCTGGAATAAGAGAACCATAAATGATAAGCAAGCGTCTTTGCCTAATAATTATAATCCTTGCTTTTTACCCGAAAGCTGTTGATTGTGTTATTAGGCAGGTCTTCTGGCTTGTTTTTTTAAATTGCATCCTTCCCAAATTGCTTCAGTGGATTTTTTGCAATTCGTTGCTTCCAACGATAAACTTACAGCTACGGGAATAGCTCCAGATTTTACTGGATTCCCTTTTAATCATTTACATGAACCTAATTCCAAGGCAAACATAAAACTAAATAAGGGGTCTCTATTATATTATTATCAACGTCTTGTTGAAAACTAAGTTAGTTTTTATATATTTATACTTAACAATCTGAGGATGAAAGAGAAACAAGGTATTAATTTTTTTAGTCTTACTATGATCGTAGTAAGTTTAGTGATTGGTATGGGAATTTTTAAAACACCTGCTACCATTGCTGCAAAATCTGGAACACCATTAATATTTTTTAGTGCTTGGTTAATAGGGGGTGTGATTGCACTTTTTGGTGCACTCACTTATGCTGAAATTGGGCAAAGATTACCAGTGATGGGTGGGTATTATAAGGTGTTTGCACATTGTTATCATCCTGGGGTTGGATTTACTATCAATGTTCTTATTTTAATAAGTAATGCTGCCTCATTAGCGGTGGTAGCATTAATTGGCGCCGATTATGTGAGTGATTTATTATTTGGACAACCCTCAGGTACTTTTTTTAATATTTGTATTGCATCTTTATCGGTGGGGCTTTTTTATATTGTTAATTTATTAGGATTAAGAACCAGCAGTCGCACACAAAATGTGCTCATGATTGTAAAAATTAGTTTAATTATTTTATTAATCTCTTCTTTATTTAAAGGGGTTACTGTTCCGCCACATGGTTTTAATGAAGGGAAAGTGTATGTGTACAATGGTCATAACGGAGTACTTTTATTAATGGTGAGTTTGGTAGCTGTGTTCTTTACCTATGGTGGGTATCAGCAAACCATCAATTTTGGTGCCGAAGTAAAATCGGCAAAGACCATGCAAAGAGGAATTGTATTGGGCATTTGCATTGTCTTGTTTTTATATTTAGCGATTAATTATACTTATGTAAAAGTGATTGGTTTTGATAACATTAAAAATGCCAATGCAATTGGAGCTTTATTATTTGAAGCCTGGTTTGGTAAATTTGGGGCCAAGGTTTTTGATTTTGCCATGGTATTAAGTGTACTTGCTTATGTGAACGTTATTTTAATGAGTAATCCAAGAGTCATGTATGCAATGAGTGAGGATAATGTGTTACCTGCCATATTTCAAAAAAAGCATCCCAAAACAGAAGCTTTGGTTCCTGGTTTAACTGTTTTTGCCATCACCACAGCCCTAGTTACTTTTTTTGGTAAAGGGGTAGATGATGTGTTAAGTTTTAGTATCTTTTTAGATTGTATGGGGATGAGCACTTCCGCTGCCACCCTACTTATTTTAAGGTCCAAAAAGCAGGGAGACGCGTCTGTAACTGGGGCACTTAAAAGATGGACGCCTATTTTTTGTGTCATTTTTGTATTATCCTATGCTTTTGTTGCCTGCGCCGTAGTGATTGATAAACCTTATGCTGCTCTAACTGCAGTGGTATTAATAGCTATTGTTTTAGCTCTTTATAGAGTTTTTTATTACAAAAAAGCAGCTGCTTAGCCTTTCATCTATCTAAAAAGCTGTTCAGCAGATGCCATTTCCGTCTGTCTAAAAATTAGAGAACTCGCTGGTATTAACCTACTTTTGTGTTGTAATAAAAGGTTTAACACCATATTCATGAAATACATACTTAGTTTATTTTTAATAGGTTCTTCTCTTGGTCTTTGGGCGCAAGAACCGGTGCAATGGGATTTAAAGACCTGTGTACAATATGCCATAGAGCATAATATATCGGTACAACAAGCCGATATTCAAGCTAGACTATCCAAATTACAAGCCGAATTAGCCAAATCTAACCAATTACCAACCTTAAATGGAAGCACAGGTGCAGGATTAAGAATTGGACGATCTATTGACCCCACCACCAATGGGTTTACCAATACACAATTTTTGTATAATAACTTTGGCATCAATGGGGGAATACAAATTTTTAATGGAGGTAAATTAAAAAACAATGCAGAAGCTACCACTTATAGTTGGCAAGCATCTGAGGCAGATAAACAAAATGTATCAAATGACATTTCATTAAGTGTTGCTACCTATTATTTGCAAGTATTATCTGCCATTGAGCAAACCGAGATTGCTAAAATTCAAATTGGACAAACCAAAGAACAATTAGCGGCTACTCAAAAAAGAGTAGAAGTGGGTTTGTTGCCAGAATTAAATTTATTAGAATTAGAAACACAATTGGCTAACGATAGCAGTACTTATATTAATGCCTATTCACAGGTGGAGCAAAGTAAATTAAATTTAAAGGCCTTATTAAATTTAGATGCCTCTGTTAAGTTTGATATTCAAGCACAAGTGGTAGATAAAATTAAATTACAATCCTTTGCCGATTTGCAGCCCGATTATGTGTATGCGGTTGCAGCTCAAAATTTACCCGGGGTAAAAGCTGCTGAATTAAGAGTAAAAGCTGCCGATAAAAACACTTTAGTAGCTAAAGCCAATTTTTATCCTAGTTTAAGTTTTGGGTATAATTTAGCCTCTAACTTTTCTAATCAATTTACTTATATCAATGGCGTAGCATTAAGTGGCTTTAGCTCAATTACGGCTGCATCTCCATTTGTAACTATGAACAATACAAAGTATTTTGTTCAATCACCTGTGTACACTACTACCACTGCCACTAGAAATTGGGGTAATATTTGGAATGGATGGAATAATCAATTGAATAATAATTTTGGACAAAGTTTTGGCTTTCAATTGAGCATCCCCATTTTTAATGGTAATCAAGCTAAGATTGCTTATCAACAATCAAAGCTGAATTATAAAAACGCTTCCTTACAAGAACAAAACACAAAAAATAAATTAAAGCAAGATATCTATACAGCCTATACCAATGCGGTAATGGCATTTAATAAATTAGCGGCAACTCAAAAAGCTTTAACATCGGCCGAAAAAACTTTTCAATTTGCTACTAAACGTTATGAATTAGGTTTGTTAGGCACCATCGAATTATTAAATAATCAAAATAACTATTTAAAAGCAAAAGTGAATTTCAAATCGGCTCAATACGAGTATGTATTTAGAATAAAACTACTTGAGTTTTATAAAGGAGAAGCATTATCATTATAATAAATTAAACAAATATGAATAAGAAATTAATTTGGATACTCGTAGCATTGGCGGCAGTAGTAATACTGTTAGTAGGCTTAAAAAAAGCGGGTGTTATTGGTAAAGAACAAGGAGAACAAGTTACTACCGAGAAAGTGCAACTAAGAACTATCACAGAATCGGTAAATGCGAGTGGTAAAGTATATCCAGAAATTGAAGTAAAAGTAAGCCCGGATATTTCGGGTGAAATCGTAAACCTTTTTGTAGAAGAAGGAGATAAGGTAACTAAGGGCCAAGTTTTAGCTAAAATTTACGCCGATATCTATTCTTCTCAAAGAGATCAGGTAACAGCTAGTGTAAACCAATTTCAGGCACAATACGAAAACATTAAAGCTTCTATTGGTGGCTTAAAGGCGCAATACGAAAACACGAAAGCTACTAACGAGCGCTATAAAAAATTATTTGCAGATAAAATTGTTTCTCGTTCTGAGTATGAACAATCGGAGCAAGCTTTTAAAGCTGCTGAATCTAGTTATACAGGTGCTTTGCAATCTATTAAAAGCGGAGAAGCACAAATTCAAGGCGTGAAAGCCCAATTAGCACGTGCCGAAAAAGATTTAGCTCGTACTACCATCACTGCGCCAATGGATGGTATTGTATCATCAATGAGTGTTAAAAAAGGGGAGCGTGTGGTTGGAACGGCTCAAATGGCTGGTACTGAAATGATGCGTGTAGCCGACATGAAAAGTATTGAAGTGAGAGTGGATGTTGGTGAAAATGATATTACCAAAGTAAAAATTGGTGACACTGCTTTAGTAGAGGTGGATGCGTATAATAATAGAAAGTTTAAAGGAGTAGTTTATAAAATTGCGAATCCAGTTTCTGCAGCTGCTACAAGTAGCATAAGTACTAGCACCGAAGTAGCTAATTATAAAGTACATATCCGACTAGACTCTAACAGCTACAAAGATTTAATTAAAGAGAATGCTAAATTTCCTTTCCGTCCAGGAATGACAGCTAGTGCAGATATTCAAACTAAGTCTAAAGTAAATGTTATTTCTGTTCCTTTAAATGCAGTGTCAACAAGAGATAAAGATGGACAAGGCAAAGACACCAAAGTGTCTAGCACTAAAACTACTGATGATAAATCTGCACCTGATACAAAAAGCGAAGATTTGAATGAAGTAGTTTTTGTTTTACAAAAGGACAATAAAGTGAAAATGGTTAAAGTTAAAACTGATATTCAAGACTTAAATTATATTGAAGTTGCGGGTTTAAAAGTGGGTGACGAAGTAATTACGGGTCCTTATAGTACTGTAAGTAAAACCTTAAAAGAGGGCACTTTGGTTAAAGTTGTTGCTAAAGAAAAATTATTTGAAGAAAAGAAATAGTAGTCTTTTAAAGTATTAAAAAGGGGGCGTTTTACTAAAACGCCCCCTTTTTTTATGTTTTTGTATATTTGCAATATGAATCAGATGCGTATAGGAATTATTGGGAGTGGAAGTTGGGCTACAGCCATCGCTAAAATTGTAACTGATAATGGACATGCTATTCATTGGTGGGTTCGTCAGCAAACAAATATTGACTACTTTAATAAGCGACATCACAATCCACATTATTTAAGAAACACCTATTTTGATGTTGCTAATATTCAATTTTCAGAAAACATACAACAAATAGTAGAAGCTTCGGATGTTTTGATTATAGCTATACCTTCAATCCATATTGAAACTAGTTTGGATGGAGTTACGGCAGCTATGTTAAAAGGCAAGAAAATAATTTCTGCAGTTAAAGGGGTCTTGCCAAAACATAACCTATTGATGCATGAATTTTTAGCTGCTAAATATCAGTTCCCTATTGCTCAATACTTTACTTTATTAGGCCCAAGTCATGCGGAAGAAGTCGCAGCTGAGCAATTAACTTATTTGACATTTTCTGGTGTTAATGAATTGGAAACTAGTCAAATTGCAACTCTATTTGCTTCTGATTACATAAATACAATTGTTAATACTGATGTGGTGGGAGTGCAATATGCAGGAGTGGTAAAAAATATTTATGCATTAGGTGCTGGTATTGCACATGGACTTGAGTATGGAGATAATTTTTTAAGTGTTTTTATCGCCAATGCAGCCAGAGAAATGCAGGATTTACTGAAGGCAATTTTACAAAATGAAGCCCGTAATTGTGGAACCGTTAATTATAACTCTTCAGTGTATCTAGGCGATTTATTGGTTACTTGTTATTCATTACATAGTCGTAATCGAACTTTTGGCAATATGATTGGCAAAGGTTATTCTGTTAGGGCGGCAGAATTAGAAATGAATATGGTTGCCGAAGGGTATAATGCTTGTAAATGTGTCATGGCCATAAATGAGACGCATGGGGTAAATTTACCTATCATTACTGCGATTTATAAAATTCTATGGGAAGGGGCTAATCCTCAAGAAACTTTTAAAGAGGTAGAGCAAATTTTAGTGTAGCCGGTTGAGTTGATTAAATGATAAAAAAATCACTCGCAATTCCATCTGCAAAAAAGAAAGCAGATAGGTGTAAAGCAAATCCTTTTTCTGTTTTCTGCAATTGTTTTTTTTCTAGTAAATTTTCACTTATATTTTTTGTGTGTAGGTAAAAAGAATCGCCAAATTTTTCTTTTATTTTAGAGAGATCAAAGCCTGCCATTTGACGCAAGGAAGTCATCATGTATTCGTTGTACTGCGTTGCAAGGGGTAGATTTTCTAATTCAAAATTTAATTTTCCTAACTCCATAGAATGCATATACAAAGCGTTATTGGCAATATTCCATTGTCTAGAATGTCCATTGAAGGAATGTGCTGATGGGCCTAAGCCCAGATAAGGTATTCCCTGCCAGTAATTACTATTATGCTTACTTTCAAAACCTTTTTTACTAAAATTTGAAATCTCATATTGGAAAATATCCTTTGCGGCAAGCGATTTAATAACAAGTTCAAATTGTCTTGCTTGTTGTGTAGGATCCACATCCTGCATTTTATTTTTTTGTATAAAATCATGGAGCGCTGTTTTTTCTTCCACTGTTAAAGCATAGCAGGAAACATGAGGAACTTTATAGTTAACTAAAAACTCAATGTCTTTTAAAAGATCATCATCTGTTAAATGAGGTGTACCATAAATCAAATCTGTACTAATATTGGAAAACCCTTCTTCGGAAACAATTTGTAAAGCTTTATGAGATTGATCGGTATGATGGGCTCTGTTCATCCATGCCAGACTTTGTTGGTTAAAACTTTGAATTCCTATACTGAGTCGGTTTATTCCTATTTTTTTCCAATTTTTTGCACTAATTGTGTTTATGTCGTCAGGGTTAGCCTCCAAAGTAAACTCTAGGTTTGATGCTATATTGAAATTAGTATGTAATGCTTCTAATAAGCTGTTTAAATGATGCTCTTTTAATAAAGAAGGTGTGCCACCCCCTAAATACAGGGTTTTAATGGGGTCGGTTAAATAGTTTTTTTGTAGATGTATCTCTTTGATTAATGACTCTACAAATGCTTCAATGTGCTGTATTTGAGTAGAGAAATGAAAATTACAGTAATGACAAGCTTTTTTACAAAAAGGGATATGGATATAGATGCCTGCCATAATTGGGTTTAATCAACAAAGCTACTTATTTTTGTATTAGTCAAGATTCATGTTTAATAAACTACTCCTTCTTTTGGTATTAGCCCTGCCTATTTGTGTGATGGCGCAAAGAGATACAGGCAAATTATCTATGGATACCAGCCATTTAGGGATAGATTCTGCTACCCAAAAAGATACACTTCTCATTCAATATATTCCTGTTTTACCCAAAACCTATCAAAAAGCGGACGCTTGGTTTATAAGTAGTTTACATACCGAATTAGTAGACTCTAATTTTAATATACTTAAAGATTACAAAAACTATTACGCTCAAAAGCAGAATGCTTTTACTTTATTTTATCCTAGCCCTGTAAAAGGCAAGGAGGGGCAAGTTATATTCAAAATTGAACAACGGTATGCTATCGCAGATGAAGATTTTTTATTTTATTTAATCCTTATTTTACTGTTTATATATGGAGCTATAAATAAAATATACCCTCAATATTTTCCTAAATTATTTAGTCAATTTAGTCAGTCTTCCTTAAGAATGTTGCAAAACAGGGAACAATTATTACAAAATAGTTTTGCCTCTTTGATAATTAATATCACCTTTATTGCAAGCTTCTCTTTGTTATCCACCTTGCTCATATTTAATAAGCATTTATTACCTATTTCTTTTTGGGAAGGCTTTGGGTATATTACCCTTTTTTTTACCGCTTTATACCTCGGTAAGTATCTTTGTTTAGAGCTAGTTGGTTATATATTCAACACCCGAGAAATGGTAAGCACCTATGTCTTTGTAGTGTTTATGATTAACAAGGTTTTAGGTATTTTATTACTCCCCTTCGTGCTTATTTTGGCCTTTGCGAAACCTTTATGGCACCCCTATGCAGTGGGCGGGGCAGCGCTTGTAGCAGTATTGCTTATCCTGTATAGGTATTTGTTTTCGTTAACGTCTGTTAGGAACAAATTACATATATCTTCCTTTCATTTTTTTCTTTACCTTTGTGCTTTCGAAATATTGCCACTTTTAATATTGTACCGATTTATAGTACAATATTTCGGGGGCACTTATTAAAGAAGTAAAGTGTAATAAAGAAATGAGTGTAGAAAAAAAGACGGCGACCAAGATTACAAAAAAAGTTTTAGTTTCTCAAGCGCGCCCTGAAAACGAAAAATCTCCTTATTTTGATTTAGAACGTAAGTATAACATCAACTTACATTTTCATCCTTTGATTGAACTCGAAGCGATCCCATCCAAAGAATTCCGTAAGAGCAAGGTGGATATTGCTACCTATACTGCTGTTATTTTTACAAGTAAAAATGCAATCGATCATTTTTTCAGAACATGTGATGAGTTAAAAGTAAATATCAGCCAAGAAACTAAATATTTTTGCATCACCGAGTCGGTGGCTTTATACCTTCAGAAATTTATTATGTATCGTAAACGTAAAGTTTTCTTTGGCGCTGATGGTACAAATAAAAAATTATTGGATGTGCTTAATAAACATAAAGCTAATGAAAGGTTTTTGTATGTGTGTAGCGAAAACCAACAAGATAACGAAATTGTGAACTGGTTAAAAGACCATTCATGTACTTTTGATTTAGGCTATATGTACCGTTCGGTGAGCAGTAATTTAAAGAAGGTTTTTGAAGAACATTATTTTGATATTATCTGCTTATTTACACCTAGTGGTTTAAAGAGTTTGTTTGAAAATCAGCCCAGCTTTAAACAAAATGGTACTGCCATTTGCGCTTTTGGATCGAATACTTGTAAAGCAGTTGAAGATGCAGGGCTTACTTTACACATAAAAGTACCCTCTCCACAAACACCTAGTATGATTGCAGGGCTAGATTTATATTTAAGTCAGTTAAGCAAAAAGAAATAATTAAATTGCACGAGTGCAATCCACTCCCCATTTTACGAATAGTTTAGCTAGCGAAACGAGTCCATATTTGCTGCAACATGCGCATAATCCAGTAAACTGGATGGCATGGTCTGAAGCAATATTTACATTGGCTCAAAATCAAAATAAGCCCATTTTATTAAGTATTGGTTATGCTGCCTGTCACTGGTGTCATGTAATGGAAAGAGAGAGTTTTGAAGATGAGCAGGTAGCAGCTTACATGAATGATCATTTTATTAATGTAAAAGTAGATAGAGAAGAGCGTCCCGATGTGGATCAAATATACATGGACGCTTTGCAAGCAATGACGGGAAGTGGAGGTTGGCCACTCAATATTTTTTTATTACCTGATGGAAGGCCGTTTTATGGAGGAACTTATTTTCCGCCCATGGCGATGTCACAAAGAGCTTCTTGGATAGATGTTTTAAAAGGGGTTTCAGATGCTTTTATAAATAACAAGGAAAAAATAGTTGAGCAAGCGCAAGCACTTACCCAACATTTAGTTCAAACTAATATCAAGATTTCTTCTGAGGCTAGTAGTAACAAAAATGAACCAATAGCTACCAAGGAAGAATTGGGTATTATGTCGGATAGAATTTTAATGAATGCCGATTTACAGTGGGGTGGATTTGGGGCAGCACCAAAATTTCCGCAAACATTTACTTTGCAAACTTTACTAAGAAATTATTTTGTTAATAATCATCAAGCGTCCTTGTATCAAGCTTTGTTAAGTATTGATAAAATGATTCAAGGCGGAATTTATGATATTTTAGGAGGGGGATTTGCTAGGTATAGCACAGATGCACAGTGGCAAGCGCCTCATTTTGAGAAGATGTTATATGACAATGCGTTATTGCTTTCGGTAATTTCTGAAGCTTATCAGGTAACACAGAAAGAGGAATATAAAATTGTGATAGAGCAAACTATTGCTTTTTTAGATAGAGAATTAAGTAATGGGTATGCTTATTTTGCAGCGCTTGATGCGGATAGTGAAGGGGAAGAAGGAAAGTTTTATACTTGGAGCTATGAAGAGATTAATAAGCTTTTACCTAAGGAAATTATGGCTAGTTTTTGTGCGTATTATCAAATAACAAATGAAGGCAATTGGGAACATACAAATATACTTTGGACGCAGGAAAATTTTTTAAAAGGGCAAAGCGATGATTTTAAAAAAGCCAAAGAAATTTTATTTGCACACCGAACAAAAAGGGTAAGACCAGGTTTAGATCATAAAATAATTTTATCCTGGAATAATTTTATGGTAACGGCACTTTGCAAATGTTATGCAGCTTTAGGTAAGGAAGAGTATAAAACAAAAGCTATACTTTTAATGAGCTGGGTAGAGGATAATTTTTTTAATGCTAAAGAGCAATTTTATTACCATACAATTACCAATGGAACTAAAAAGGCTTTTGCTTTTTTAGACGATTATGCCTCTTTGATTCAAGGATATATTCACTTGCAAGAAATAACTGGAGAGTTGAGTTATCTTAAAAAGGCAAAATCATTAACTGAGTATGTGATAAAACATTTTGGAGATGAAGAAAAGGTGTTTTTTTACTATACCCCCAATTATCAAAAAGATATCTTACTCCGAAAAAAAGAAAACTACGATGGGGCACAGCCAAGCGGAAATTCATTGATGTGTTATAATCTTTTGTATTTATCTACCGTTTTTTCGAAGCCCGAATGGGAATTGCAAGCTCAGCAAATGATTCATTCCATGCGTAGAGTAATGCTTCAGTACCCTTCCTCATTTGGGTTTTGGAATCAGTCATTTTTGCTTCTTGCCGAAGGGTTTACCGAGTTGGTGGCCATAGGTGCTGAGGGAGGGCAAAAACGATCAATTTTGCTAGCCAAGTACCTGCCATTTAAAATACTTCTATTTTCCCAGCAACAAGATCCTGAAATTGGGCTTTTAGAAGGTAGAGAAGTACTTGAAAATCAGTACTTTATATGTAAAAATAAATCCTGTTCTGCTCCTATAGCCGATTGGCATCAATTTTTAGCATTAATCTAACAACTAAAGTCTTAATTTGCAACAAGTTGAGTAAAAATTCGTTATTAGTAATAAATAGCCGGTAAATAAGCTTTATGATAACAAAAGAATTACAAGCAAAAGTTAAGTTTCCATTCATGCTCCTAATAGTAGCAATGGGTTCAATTTTACTTTTTGCATTTGAATCCAATTACATTGGTCCTAAGCCTCAGAAATTTAGACCTGATGCTAAAACAGTGCTTATCCCAAGTGGGTCTTTTTTTATGGGAGCAAGTGACGAGCAAATTGACCAAGCGATGATGAATCGTAAAAAATTAGTTTCTATCCAAAGCTTTTGGATGGATAGAACTGAAATCACCAACCAACAATATCGCTCTTTTGTGAATTATGTAGCTGACTCTTTAAAATATTTGGCATTGTTTGCTGGGGGCATCAATCAAACTGAAGATACTGTGAAAGTGGATTGGGGTAAAGTTGGTAAAATTAACATGAAGAGTAAGGCAGTAATTGAAAAATTAAACGAATTACTTTTGTCGCCTGATAATAGAATCGAGGGCAAGATGGAGATTGATCCCAATAAATTAATTTACAAATATTCTTATGTCGATTTAAAAGCGGCTGCTAGAGCTTCTAAGGGACTAGAGCAACCCCTAAGTAATTTTTTAATTACACAAACACAAGCGGTTTATCCCGATACATTGGTATGGATGAGAGACTTCTCTTACTCTTACAATGAGCCACTTACAAAATTATACTTTTCACATTCCTCTTATAATGATTATCCAGTAGTGGGTGTAACATGGAAACAAGCAACTGCATTTTGTCATTGGAGAACAAATAATAGTGATTACTTTGAAGGAAAGCCAGGTCGTAAGGATTTAAAAATTGATGGTATTTATAGATTACCTACAGAAGCAGAATGGGAATATGCAGCAAGAGGAAATTCAAAAGTGAATGCCATGTATCCTTGGGGTGCACCTTATGCTAAAACAAAAGAAGGTCGAGTATTAGCCAATTTTAAACCTGGAAGAGGCGACTATTTTGGAGGAGATAATAAAAATGACAATATCTATACTACAAAAGTAAAAAGCTTTGCAGAAAATGGATATAAATTATTTGATATGGCAGGTAATGTAGCAGAGTGGACTAGCTCTGTATATTACGAAGGGGCTAATAATTTCGTGGGCGACTTTAGTCCAGATGTTCAATATACTGCTAAAGATGATGACCCTGTATTAATGAAACGTAAAGTAATTCGTGGGGGCTCTTGGAAAGACATTGCTTATAATGTTCAAGTAAGTACTCGCAATTACGAATATCAAGATACCTCTAAATCTTATATTGGATTTAGATGTGTACTATCTATGGCTCCAAGAATCAACTAATTCAAATTATTTAAAATATAAAAAATAAAGATGGCAAATTCCATTTCACCAAAGACTAATAAAATTATCAATGTTGTCTTTTCATTAGGTGCTGCAGTTATTATTGTTGCAACACTTGCCAAAATATTACACCTTTCATGGGCCGACTATGCCTTGATTGTGGGTTTTATTACGGAAGCTTGTATATTTATCATTTATGCTTTTTTACCTCCTCCCGAAGTGCCAGGATCCGAAGCTACACATGCACATAC
Source organism: Bacteroidota bacterium (assembly GCA_947452905.1). Taxonomy (GTDB): domain Bacteria; phylum Bacteroidota; class Bacteroidia; order Chitinophagales; family Chitinophagaceae; genus Sediminibacterium. Next base: position 177,047 of record CANGEP010000002.1, read on the forward strand.
TCCAGGAGCTACAGATGCTGTACTTTCTCATTTAGAAGCAGCAAAATTAGATGGAGCTGCTTTCGAAAAATTAAGTAAAAGCTTTGAACGCTTAAATGATACTGCTATGTATTTAGGTGATTTAGCAGACATGTCAAAAGCAAGCAAGGATTTTTCTGCAAACACCTCGGCCGCTGCAACTGCCTTAGCAACTATTAAAGATTCTGTTTCGAGTGTATCAGGGAATTTAGGAAGTTTTGCTACTGCAACAGATGGCGTTAAAAATTTAAACGAACAATTTCAGGTAATGAGCAAGAGCATGGAAGCCATGAACTTGTATTATAGTAAATTAAATGAAGCTTCAAAAGCAATGTCTGCCTCTGCCGAAGATGCTATGAGAGCTAAAGAGCAAATTGGTTTATTAGCAGATAATTTAACCACCTTAAATAAAGTATATGGCAATATGATTACTGCCATGAAAGGTTCTTAATTTATTATTTATCATTACTTATCAAATTTAAAATCTAGCATACATGTCGTTACCAGTAGAGCCAAGGCAGAAAATGATCAACATAATGTACATTGTGTTGACGGCGCTTTTGGCATTAAATGTATCTAGCGAAATATTGAATGCATTCAAGACCATCGATCAAAGTTTGGTGAATGCAAATGCTATTATTCAAAGAAAGAATACAGACATTTATAAATCGCTTCAGAAAAAATTAGCCGATCCTAAAACAGCCGAAAAAGCTGCTATTTGGGCACCCAAAGCCGAAAAAGCACATACCTTAGCCGACGATATTTTTAATTATGTAGAAGGTTTAAAACATGAATTAAAAGTCGAGGCAGGGTTGACTAATAAAGAAGGTAAAGAATTTTACAAGGAAGATAATTTAGATGCTACAACTAGATTGTTTTTAAATAACAAATCCGGTAGTACTAAAGCAGATGAATTATTAAAAAGATTAGAACAGTTTAAAAAAGAATTGTCTTCCATTGACCCAGCCATTGCCAAAGAAGTGGCACCTAATTTACCTTTAGATTTAAACACCCCGCAAACCAGCAGTTATGCTGGTAAAGATGATTGGGGTTATGCATACTTTCATATGACACCTGCAGTAGCAGCTATTACCATTTTAACAAAATTTCAAAATGATATACGCAATAGTGAAGCGCAAGTGGTGGAGTATTGTCATAAGGAAATTGGTGAAGTTGAACTAGTGTACGACCAATTTAATGCCTTTGCCGCATCCAACTCACAATATTTAATGTCGGGTGAAGAATTAGTTATTACTGCAGGAGTAGGTGCATTTAGTAGTGCAGCTAAACCAACCGTATCTATTGATGGTGCTGTGGTGCCGGTTGGCCCAGATGGTTCAGCTACCTATAAATCCGTTGCAGGTGCACCAGGGGTGAATACAAAAAGAGTTCGTATTTCATTTCTAAAACCAAGTGGTGAAACTGCTGTTGTAGAAAAAGAGGTTAAGTTTACCGTAGGTGTTCCAGTAGGTTTAGTGGTTTCTACCGATAAGACAAGAGTATTTTATAAAGGCTTACCAAATCCATTAAGTGTAACTGGTGGTGGTGGTGCCGAAAGAATTAATGTTTCGGTTGAAGGTGCTGGTGCTTCGGTAAGTAAAGCAAGCCCTGGTCAGTACCTTGTTAATTGTACGCAATTAGGAAATGTAATAGTGAATGTAAATGATGGTAAGAGCACCCAAAAAATAAACATACCTGTTAAAAGAGTGCCAGATCCAATTGCTATTGTGGGTGGTAGTGCAGGTGGTAATATGCCTGCCACTAAGTTTAGAGCTCAACAAGGGGTAATTGCAGATTTAAGAGACTTTGTTTTTGAAGGTATTAAATTTAATGTTGTATCCTTTATAGTTATTGCAACCGGAAAGGGATTTGATGAACCAGAATTTGCAGAAGTAAATGGCCCTGCGTTTACAGGAGGCGCTACTTCATTAATCAGGAGATGTCAGCCTGGCACTACAGTTACCATTGGAGAAATTAAAGTAACAGAGCCAGGTGGAGGAACTAGAAAATTAGATCAAACAATCACATTTATACTTCAATAGTATATGAAAAAGAAACAAATAACAAACGCAATCTGGTTACTTAGCTTTTTATTTGCTGTTCAAGCAAATGCTCAGTTTAGTTATGGGAATAAGAAAAAACCTGTACCTACTCCTGTGCAAAATGCAATTAAAAAAGATACTGTTATTGGCGCACCTACTACTACGCCAGCGCCTGTTACTGCAGTAGTAGTTGATCCCAATGCAAAACCTGCGAAGACGGTTGATACCACTATGGTAGGTGGTTTTAATGCCAACACTAAAAAAAGCTTAAGACCCAATTATGCTTTTGCTGCTGCTTCGGCATCTAAGTCTCGTAAAGTACAAGAACGAGTGCCATTGCCTTACGAAAATTTAAGAGAAGAAGACGCCTTATTTAGCGAATTTGTATGGGAAGAGGTAGATGGTAGAGAGAAAATTAATCGTCCTTTTATATATCAAGCTTATGATGACAATGGGGATCAACGTTTTTTCGCCATTTTGTTAAGAGCTATTGAGAAGGATGGAGTTATGCCTTTCTCTGCAGAAGGAGGCGATGATCGCTTTACACAACCTATTAGTATAGAGGAAGTAAATTCTATGTTAAAAGGAAGTTTAGATACGCAGTTGGTGCAAAATGTAAATAACCCCAATGTATTTGATACTACCGTTATTTACAATACTAAATTAGCCCCTAATCCCGATTCTATTTATACATTCCGTTTAAAGGAGCAGTTTATTTTCGATAACAAGACAAGCAGAATGTATTGTCGTATCATTGGTATTGCACCAGTGGCTACAATTGTTATAAACAATAAGCCTGTTAAAAGAACATTGTTTTGGTTATACTATCCTGAGTTAAGAGCAAGCTTAGCAAAACACGAAGTATATAATCCTAAGAACTATGCCAATAGAATTACATGGGAAGAATTATTTGAAAGCCGTTATTTTAATGGCTATATCGTAAAATCAACCATTGATAATTTTAACGACAAGATGTTAAACGTATTATATAAGGATCCCAAAAAACGTTTAATAGAAGGGGAGAAGATTAGACAAAAAATATTTGATTACGAACAAGATCGATGGGTGTATTAAAACCATTTATTCCAAAAAAGCTGCTACTAAAATAGCAGCTTTTTTTTCGCCTATGAGTGCAGCTAATGTTTCGGCGTTGGCTGCTTTAATTTTTTGTATCGATTTAAAATGCAGTAATAACAGCTCTTTGGTTTTCGGGCCAATGCCAACAATATTATCTAAGCCATTTTCGAGGGCTCCCTTGGATCTCTTACTACGATGAAATTGAATGCCAAAGCGATGTACTTCGTCTCTAATATTTCGGATAAGTTTATGCGCTTCGCTATGCCAGTCTAGTAAAATAGATCTTTGATCACCTACAAAAAATAATTCTTCCAAATTTTTGGCAAGACCCACTAAAGTAAGCTTGTCTTGAATACCTAATTCTGTTACTGCTTCTAGTGCGGCATTAAGTTGCCCTTTACCGCCATCAATGATTACTAATTGAGGTAGCGGTAAATTTTTCTCTAATACCGATTTATATCTTCTGCCTACCGATTCTTTCATGCTTGCAAAGTCGTTAATGCCCACAACCGTTTTAATATTAAATTTTCGGTAATCCGATTTGCTAGGTAATCCGTTTTTAAAACACACCATAGCGGATACTGGATAGGAACCCTGAAAGTTAGAGTTGTCAAAACATTCTATATGCGTAGGTAAATAAGAGAGATGTAATTGATCTTGCATTTCTAGTAATACTTCTTCTTGAATAGGGGCTTCCACTTGTACCAAAGCTTGTTTGTGCTTCCATTCTCTTAAAGCATAGTCAGCATTTTTTTGTGATAGCGCTAAAAGATCGGTTTTTTCACCCGATAGAGGCACTGTATATTTAAGATCTACCGCTTTATCTTCGATATCAAAAGGGATTATAATTTCTTTAGCTCTGCTATTAAGTTGAGATCTAAAATAATGAATACTAAAATTGAGTACCGAACTAATATCTTCTTCGAGAGGCACTGTTAAGGGAAGGATATGTGTTTGAATAATTCTACCTTCCTCGACCATTAAGTAGCTAACATAAGCCTGATCTGAGTCTTGGGCTATACTAAATACATCCATGGCATGTTGTTGCTTTATATACACTACCGATTTAGTTTGGTAGGTTTCTAGCTCTTCAATTTTTTTCTTGGTCACTGCTGCCTTTTCAAATGCCATCTGAGTTGCTTGCTTTTTCATTTCCTCCTTAAGCAGACTCACCACTGGCTTAATATTTCCTTTTAATAAATGCTGTACTTGCTCAATGGATGTATCATACTCAGTTTCGGACTGAAATCCTTGACAAGGGCCCAGACAATTACCTAAATGGTATTCGAGACATACTTTAAATCGACCTTTCTCGATATTCTTGGGAGAAAGGGGTAATGTGCAGTTGCGAAGAGGTACTGTTTGCTTGATATGATTAATAAGCTCTCTAACGGCTAATACATGTGTAAAGGGACCAATATAGGTAGAGCCATCCTTAATTTTTCGACGTGTTAAAAATACTCTTGGGAAGTGTTCTTTTTTTATAACAATATAAGGGTAGGTTTTATCGTCTTTTAAATTGATATTGTATTTGGGCTGATAATTTTTTATTAGTTCATTCTCTAAAATAAATGCGTCATGCTCCGAGTTGACAATTGTGAATTGTATGTCTTTTATTTTTTGAACAAGTTCGATTGTTTTAAGTGTATGCGCTTTACTAAAAAAATAGGAACTCACCCTTTTTCTTATATTTTTAGCTTTACCTACATACAATAACTTTCCCTTTTCATCAAAATATTGATAAATACCTGGTTCCTGGGGTAGGCTGGTTTGTATTTTCTTAAAAACGTCTTTTTCCATATTAGGTGTCCAAAGCACAAAAATACTTTATATTTTTGTGTCATGGAATTATCAGTCAATATCCCAGCCCTCCTTTTTCCGGCCATTAGCTTAATTATGCTGGCCTATACCAATCGCTTTTTAGCTTTGTCGAGCCGAGTAAGGGTTTTGCATGATAAATATCAAACACAGGAGCAACGTCATGTAGTGTTTGCGCAAATTAAGAATATTCGTTACCGATTAAAACTAATCAGAAATATGCAAACATATGGAGTGGCATCTTTGCTACTCTCTATCGTTTCAATGTTTTTTATATTTATAAATTACCAGGGAATAGCACAAGTAATATTTGCTATTAGTTTAGTTTCATTCTCCTGGTCTATTGTACTTTCTTTAATAGAGATAAGATTAAGTACTAAAGCGATAGAAATTGAGCTTAGTGATATTGAAGGCCTAGAAGACCCAAGTGTCTTAGAATATTTAAAAAAGAAATTTGAGCGCGACTAGTTTTGCAGCAACTACATAATTGATTTTCTTTCTCCAATTTGTTGTCTCCACATAGCGTAGTACAAACCTTTTTCGGCAAGTAAAGATTCGTGATTCCCCTGTTCGATTACTTTTCCTTTCTCTAATACATAAATGCGGGTAGCATGAATGATAGTGCTTAAGCGGTGTGCAATCATAATAGTGATTTGCTCTCGCTCGGCCGACAATTCACGAATAGTATCAGTAATAGATTCTTCGGTTAAACTATCCAAGCTAGAAGTAGCTTCGTCAAATATTAATAAATGTGGATGTCTTAGCAAGGCACGTGCAATGGACAATCTTTGTTTTTCACCACCACTTAATTTTAATCCACCTTCACCAATTAAGGTTGCCAAGCCATTACCGCCTTTGTCTAAGATATTGGTACAACTTGCTTTTTTTAAAGCCAATAACATTTCTTCTTCACTAGCAGAGGGAGCTACAAATGCTAAGTTCTCTCTAATGGTTCCAGCAAACAATTGAGTGTCTTGTGTTACAAAACTAATCTGATTGCGTAAGTCGTTCATGTCTATTTTGTCACTGCTTACGCCATTCACTAATATCTGTCCTTCTTGTGTTTGGTATAAGCCCACTAATAATTTCACTAAAGTACTTTTTCCTGCACCAGAAGGGCCTACAAAAGCTATGGTTTCCCCTAACTTGGCTTCAAAGCTAATGTCATCCATTGCTTTAAAATTCGCCGTTTGGTGCTGAAAACCTACGTGGTCAAAAGCTAGATTTTCGATATTACCTACTACTACCGGACTGGTAGGTTGTTGTTCAATAGGCTTGTTCATTAAAGTATCAAAATTATTTAGAGAGGCTTCGGTTTCGCGATAGCTCATAATTATACTTCCAATTTCTTGTAAGGGGCCGAATATAAAGAAGCTATAAAATTGCAAGGAAATTAATTGACCTACCGTTAAAATCTCTTTAAATATTAACCACATCAAAGTAAAAGTAATTACTTGGCGTAAAAAATTTACCATCGTTCCTTGAATAAAACTTAATGACCGAATATTTTTTACTTTTCTCAATTCTAAAGCTAAAATCTTGTAAGTGTTATTGTTAAGACGATTAATTTCTTGAGTAGTTAATCCTAAACTTTTTACCAATTCAATATTGCGTAAACTTTCGGTCGTGGTTCCTGCAAGAGTAGTTGTTTCTTTAACAATATTCTTTTGAATCAACTTAATGCGCTTGCTTAATAAATTGGTTACATACGCAATAGTACCAGCCCCTAAAATATAGATAGGCATAATAGACCAATGCAATTTTGTCGCATAAATAGAAATAAACACAATGCTTACAACAATACCAAACACCACGTTTATTACATAGCTTATAAACTTTTCGCAATCGGCACGTGCCTTTGTTAAAATAGATAAGGTTTCTCCACTTCTTTGGTCTTCAAATGCCTGAAAGGGTAATTGCATAGAATGCTTCAAGCCATCAGTAAATAAGGATGCACCAAATTTTTGGATAATCACATTAACTGTATAATCTTGAAATGCTTTAGCAATTCTACTTACCATGGCTGTTCCCACCAATAATAACAATATTTGACCAATGCCTTTAAGATAGGTTGGTTCAGTTCTAATATGTCCAAGTGCATCAACAAAGGGTGTTTTTGCAAATTCATCAATCAATCTTCCAAACAACATAGGGTCGAACATGGAAAAAGTTTGATTGATAGCAGCTAGTATAAAGGCAATAATCACTAAGCTTCTAAAAGGTCGAATGTATTGAAATAATATCTTCATAATTATAATTTATTTTCCTCGGCGTACAAGCGGTTGTATTGGTCAATACAAGCAACTACTTCTTCAACGCCAATTTTTTTCTCTGCACTAGTTATAAAACCTTGTGGTAAAAAAGGAAGTATTTCCTTTAATGTATCAAACATAGCTTGAACATTACGTGCTACCACACCTGGTTTTTCTTTATCAGATTTAGTGAATATGAGTGTATAGGGAATTTCCCATTTAACCATTTGTTCAATAAACTCTAAATCAATTTTTTGTGGAGCATGTCGGCTATCAATCAAAACAAAAACGCGATTTAAGTTGGGTCTTTTTCTCAAATAATTCTCAATCATTTGTTCCCATCTTCGTCTACTACTTTGAGAAACTTTTGCAAAACCATAGCCTGGCAAATCTACAATATACCATTTGTCCCATGGCCCTTTGGCATTGGAACTCAGCACTTCAAAATGATTAATGAGCTGCGTTTTACCAGGTGTACCAGATGTTTTAGCCAAGCTCTTTTGATTACATAAGGCATTAATAATAGAGGACTTGCCTACATTGGATCTTCCAATAAAAGCATATTCTGGTTGTTCTAATTTAGGGCACTGTTCATAGCCAGGGCTCGAAATTAAATAAGTGGCTTTGTTAATTTTCATTGGTCTGTTACCTCTATTTTGCGGCAGGGGCTGTTGGCGGACGTTTTAATTTTAAACTATCCGCAGGGTAAGTGGCTTTTAGTGTATCCATTATACTTTGACACCAGCTTGTTAACACTGCTTTTTCGGCATCTGTTAAGTTGGCCTCTTTGTGAATTAAAGTATAGGATTTAAGAGGCATTTCACCTTCTTTAATTTGTTCGATACACTCTTCTAATTTATGATTTTGTTTGGCAATTCTATAGCCAGTAAATTCATTGAAATTAAAATGTCTTTTGCCATCATTCACATGATCTGCTAACCAAAAAGCCACTGGTTGAACCGAAGCATACCAAGGATAGTTTGTTTTATTGGTGTGACAATCCGCACAAGCTTTATTAACAATCAGTTTTACACTATCTGGCATAGGGTATAATGTTGCTATGTCTTTATCGGTATTACCAGATAAGTTTCTTTCAGGTTTTATGAACTGAATGGCAATTAGAACAATCAATAAGCCAATCAAAATTTTCTTTATCATACAATAGGTTTTAGTGGTAATACAATATTTTATATAGCTAGTTAGCTGTAAGTTACGTGAATTTAAATTAACACATTGCCTGTCATCTGAGCAGGGATAGGCAAATCCATCATTTTTAAAATAGTAGGGGCAATATCACCTAATTTTCCCGGTTTGATAGTGCCTTTCCACTCCTTATCGATAATAAAAAAGGGAACTAAGTTGGTGGTATGTGCTGTATTAGGGCTTCCATCCTCATTAATCATAAAATCGGCATTGCCATGATCGGCAGTTAAGAATATGGTGTATCCATTATCTAAACCAGCGGTAACAATTTTCGCAACACAACTATCCACTGTTTCAACTGCTTTTACAACAGCGCTAAAAACACCTGTATGACCCACCATGTCGGCATTGGCAAAATTCAAACAAACAAAATCGGGATTACCTGCATTAATCTGGGGTAATAATTTGTCGGTTAATTCTTGTGCACTCATCTCGGGTTGCAAGTCGTAAGTGGCCACTTTGGGGGAGGGTGCCATGATGCGAGATTCGCCATCGAAGGGAACCTCTCTACCTCCGCTAAAAAAGAAAGTGACGTGTGGGTACTTTTCTGTTTCGGCAATACGAATTTGTTTTTTATGGTTTTGTGCTAATACATCACCTAATGTATTTACCAAATTATCATTTTCAAATATTACATGAACGTTTTTAAAAGTATCATCATATTTGGTTATAGTTGTATAGTGTAATTCTAATTTGTGCATATCAAATTCGGTAAAATCTTTTTGGGACAATACTTCTGTAATTTCTCTGCAACGATCAGTTCTAAAATTAAAACATAAAACAGCATCACCATTTTGTATAGTAGCAATGGGGTTTCCGTTTTCTGTTAATATGGTTGGTTTTATAAATTCATCGGTAATATTAGCAGCATAATTACTTTCTATAACGCTACTAGCATTCGTTCCAGTGGGGCCCACTGCATTCACTATTGCATCATATGCTAGTTTAACTCGCTCCCATCTTTTATCTCTATCCATAGCATAGTAACGACCACTCACGCTTGCAATTTTTCCTACAGAGCCAGCTAAATGTGTTTCTAAATTTTGAATATAACCTAATCCGCTTTTTGGATCTGTATCACGCCCATCTGTAAAAGCATGAATAAATAGTTTTTCTACACCTTCTTTTTTACAGATATCGCAAATCGCTTTTAAATGTGAAGTATGTGAATGTACGCCACCATCACTTACTAAACCTAGTAGGTGCAAGGGTTTGTTATTTTGTTTGGCATAATTAATGGCTTCCAAAAGAGTAGGATTACTAGCTAACTCTCCTGTTTTGATGGCCACATTTATTCTTTGTAATTCTTGATAAACTATTCTACCCGCTCCTAAATTCAAATGGCCTACTTCACTATTACCCATTTGACCTTCGGGCAATCCTACTTCTTCGCCGCAGGTAACTAAAGTGGAGTGAGGATAGCTATTATATAAACTACTTACAAAGGGCACTTTTGCTTGTTGGATGGCGTCTGCATTTTTTACTTGACCTAATCCCCAACCATCCATAATAACCAACATAACTTTTTTTGACATTTCTTATTTTTTTAGAGTCTTCACTATGATTTTTGCTAAATTGTAGCTCAAAGTTTCAAAATAGTAGGCATATTACAAACTTTATGTCTTTTAAATCGGGAAATATGAGCAAGAAATCTAATTCACCTTTCGTATATAGTACTAATCCAGATTTCAAAATCGAATCGGAGCCAGAAACAACTATTAGTTTGTTACCAGTTGAGCAACCACTGCGAGTAATATTAGAAACCAAACATAGGGCTGGTAAGACAGTAACAATTGTATATGGTTTTGAAGGGAAAATGGAAGATATGGAAGCTTTAGGAAAAGCACTTAAAAACCATTGTGGCACGGGAGGTTCAGTAAAAGATGGAGAAATAATTATTCAGGGAGATCACCGTCAAAAAGTTTTTCAATTCCTCAAACAAAAAGGATATTCCAAAACAAAATTGTAATTAGTTTTTAAGTAGTCTCTTAAAAATAGACCTCTAGATTACATCTTCTTTTAAGTTCATTTACCAATGGAAATTGCTCCGCAATGCGATCATATTTTTGTTTGCTATTAAGGCGCATATGTAAAGGGACATCTTCTTTTTCCCCTGCTTCTACTAATACGCTAAATTGGATAGCCCTATTTTCAAATGCATTCCAAACAATCTCTAAAAAAGACATCCTTTCTTGCTCTACAAATTTTTGTGCAGTTAAAGCACCCACTGTTACTGTAAAATGTACTTCGTCAATAATATTTAATTGCGCTACTTTAAAAGTTCCCGAAGAAGCATGTTTGGCATTTGATTCTAAATGAAGGGCATATTCGTCCCAACACTTTTTTAGTAGTTCCATTTCCAGGGGCTTGGATTCTTTAACCTCTTCAATTTTATAATCCTGACCGTATTTTTGTTGGAGTACCGCTAACAAACTTTTTTTAGGTCCCCCTTTTTCGGTTTCAGCAATCGTATTTCTTAAAACATTTGAGGGTATCGTTGGTGTACTGGGTGATGGTTCATTTTGCGAAGTCGACTGCTTCAATGAATGAGGTACTTCCTTTGAGATAATTGGAGTTTCTTTTTTTGTAACAGGGGCTTCGGTTTCAATAACTAATTTGGCCTCTGCGTTCACTACAATATTACTAAGTGGAATTATCTTTTTTAATCGAATTGGATACTGTGCGTCAATTAGTTTTTTTTTTACTACTTGGTTGTCTTCCATGCTTAACTCAATAGCCTGCTGTAAAAAATTTAGTTTTATGAGGGACATTTCTACATGTAGTCTTTTGTTGCGCGCCGATTTAAATCCAATTTCTGCTTCGTTTAATATATTTAAAGCACTCACTAAATAAGGGGTGCTAATTTCTTTGGCGGTACTTATATACTGATCTCTCCATCCTTCGATAGATTCCAGTAGTCCTGCGCTCGCAGGGTCTTTACATACTAGTATATTTCTAATAAAACTAGCCAACTCATACAAAACCATATCTCCTTCGAAACCTTTTTGATTGATCTCGTCATATAGCAACATGGCGCTAGTTAAATCCTGTTTAGTTAAAAAGCCAAGTAATTTAAAAAAGTAAGCTTCGTCTAAAATATTTAAGTGCTCTAAAGTATTGGCATAGGTAAGTTCTCCATTAGAGAAGCTTACAATTTTATCTAAAATACTTAAAGCGTCACGCATACAACCTTCGCTCTTTTGTGCAATTAGTTGTAAAGCATTACGCTCTGCTTTAATATGTTCTTTACCTATAATTTCTTCGAGGTGTTCTACTGTATCATTGGAAGTAATTCTTTTGAAATCAAAAATTTGACATCTACTTAATATGGTAGGTAAAATTTTATGCTTCTCAGTAGTGGCTAAAATAAAAATGGCATAAGGAGGAGGTTCTTCGAGTGTCTTTAAAAAAGCATTAAAGGCCGAAGTACTTAGCATGTGGACCTCATCCACAATATATACTTTGTATTTACCTGCTTGTGGTGCAAAACGAACTTGTTCTACTAGGGTTCTTATGTCATCTACAGAGTTATTGCTAGCAGCATCTAATTCATGGATATTTAAGCTGGCTCCTTTTTCAAAAGATACACAAGATTCACATTCATTACATGCTTCTCCTTCTTTTGTAATATGAGTGCAGTTTATCGTTTTAGCTAAAATACGGGCACAAGTGGTTTTGCCCACACCTCTAGGTCCACAAAATAAAAAAGCATGTGCTAAATGATTATTTAAAATAGCATTTTTAAGCGTCGTGGTGATATGCGCTTGTCCCACCACTGTGTTAAAGTTTTGGGGCCTGTATTTTCTAGCCGAAACAACAAAATTTTCCATACTTGAAGCGCAATATACACATTATCGCTAAACCATTTGAGTACCTTTTATACACATTAAGCGCTGGTATAATCCATTACCGGATGGCGCTCAAAAGGGTGGGTTTTTTTATCAAAAATATAGCGGTAGGTAACCATTCTTCTACTTGGTTGAGCGCCTAAGCTTTTATAAATATTCACCATTTTAGGATTCCAATCGGCGGCCCATCCCATTTCGTATTGGGAGTATCTTTTTATCTTATCCAGCAGTAAATAACAAGCATAAATTAAAAAACTATCCACGCCTAAAGCCTGATATTTAGGGACTACCCCAAAAGCCAGTCCTGTTAATTGATTATTGGTGCCTCTGAATTTCATCCACAGCAAATGTAGTTTTTGCCAAAGTCCTAATTTCCCTTTAAAATGTTTGAAATATTGATTCACATCGGGAATATTTATAAACATAGCAATAGGATCTTCCTTGTAATAGGCAAACCAAATAACCCTTGGATCCATAATGGGTTTAAGGGTTTTAAATAGCTTCATGATTTGTGCTAAGGTAATTTCTTTGGCTTCTCCATGTTGTGCCCAGGCGGCATTATATACAGTGACAAAATCTTGGGCATATTTATCTAATTGATCAAATGTTAGATGTATTGCCGAATAGTCTTTTTTGGCAATAAATTTTTCGTAGCGTTCTTTAAATCGATTGGGTAGACCGTCAAAAATTTGAAGTTGATAATAGTTTTGATTATAATAATTTTCAAAACCATATTGAGTTAAAAGTTCCTCATAATAGGGTGGGTTAAAAGACATGCCATACATGGGTTCGCGATTAAATCCTTCCACCATAAGTCCCCACCATTTATCACGATCACCAAAATTAACGGGGCCATCCATGGCAAACATTCCATTTTCTTGCAACCATTTTTTTGCCGTATCTAACAATAGTGCCGCCGCTTGTGGATCCTGTATACAATCAAAATAGCCCATGCATCCTACAGGAAAATCGGTGCCTTTATTCTTATAATTGGAGTAATAAAATGCTGCAATTCTCCCTATACAAATATGCTTCTCATCAAGCAGTATCCACCTTTTAGCTGTACCTTCTTTAAAAAGTTTATTGCTTTGTGGATTAAATACCTGTTTTACTTCATTGTCTAAGGGGCGGATATAATAAGGGTTATGCTCATTTAATTGAGCATTAATGGCTAAAAATTTATTTTCAGTTTCGCTGCTATTGACTTCAATAATCTGCATAGTGGCAAATTAGAATTTTTTTAATACACTTAAGGCAAAAAGTCCTGCAGTTTCAGTTCTTAGACGCGTGTTTCCTAAATGAATAGGGTGGTAATTTTGATCCAATGCTTTTTTGATTTCAGCAGGGGTAAAATCACCCTCTGGACCAATGAGTAAAAGGCAATCATTGCTAAGAGCAATTTCCTTGATCGAAATTTTTTCTGTTGGTTCGCAATGAGCAATGTATTTAATGGTAGACAATGATTGATTTTGTACTAAAAAATCAGAAAATTGAGTAGGCGGCATTAAAAGGGGTAAATAAGTTTGCTTAGATTGAATCATGGCAGATTGTACAATATTTTGCATGCGCTCTAACTTATATCTTTCGTGTATTGTTCTTTCACATACCAAAGGCACTAATGAATGAATACCCATTTCTGTTGCTTTTTCAAAAAGCCATTCAAGCCTTACTGCATTTTTTAAAAGAGAAATTCCCAAAATAATTTTTTGAGTAGGGGCGGGTGTGGTAAACTCTTTCACTATAGTTATGGAAGCGTTTTTTTTATTGGCGCTAACAAGTGTTGCTTCTGCCAATAAACCCAGGCCATTGGTAATATCCAAACGATCACCTTCTTTCATTCGGAGTACTTGTACGCAATGTTTAGCACTTATCTCACTCAAAGTAAAATGAGTAGTGCCAGCCATTAATTGTGGTTCGTAAAAATAAGGAACTGACATAATTAAAAAGGTTGATCCTCGCCCATGCCATCATCAAATTCGCCGCCATTCATTTTAGAGCCTTGAATAAAAAAGCGTCCACCTGTGGCATCGCCACCACTTAAACTACTGGCGGGTTTATAATTACTTGGAAGACCTGGGATGCCAGTATCGCCATCCCATTCTTCAAATCTTTGTATATCTAAACGGGCTCTTAATTTTACTAAATCTAAAGAGCCATTTCTGTGTTTAGCAATTCTAATATGCGTTTCGCCTTGTGTACTTTCGCCCATTTCATTACTCATAACTTCGTAATATTCTGGACGGTAAATAAACATTACCATATCTGCATCTTGCTCGATGGCGCCTGATTCACGAAGGTCACTCAACTGAGGCATTTTGGATTCTTTTCTGGTTTCCACCGCACGACTTAATTGCGATAAAGCTATAATAGGAATCTGTAATTCTTTAGCGAGTGCTTTTAAGCTTCTAGAGATATTACTAATTTCTTGTTCACGATTAGAGTTACGATCGCCAGAGCCGCTCATTAATTGCAAATAGTCAATGATGATAATTTTAACTTGATGTTTATTCACCAATCTTCTTGCCTTGGCTCGAAATTCAAAAATATTTAAGGCTGCGGTATCATCAATATATATGGGTGCTGTTTCTAATTTTTTAATACCCTTGCTATGTAATTGTTGATATTCGTAATCTTCTAATTTACCCCTAGAAATTTTTTCCATTTTAATTTCACTCTCTGCACTTAATATTCTTTGCACTAATTGAGAGGCGCTCATCTCTAAACTAAAAAATCCTACCGCCTGCGGCTTAGTGGGATGCAATGCTGCATTACGTGCTAAGTTTAAAGCAAAAGCAGTTTTACCCACAGAAGGACGAGCCGCTAAAATAATTAAATCTGTAGGTTGCCATCCGTAAGTGATTCTATCTAGTGAGGCAAATCCACTAGGCACACCCGAAATTTCGTCTTTCTTAGTTCTTAATTCATCAATTCTATTAACTGCATCAGCCAAAGCATTTTGAATATCGACGAAATTTTTCTTCAAATAATTATTGGTGATATTAAACATTTTAGTTTCACTATCATCTAGTAAATCAAAAACGTCGGTACTATCTTCGTAGGCATTGGCAATCACTTCGCCACTAATTCTAATAAGTTCTCTTTGAATAAATTTTTGTAAAACAATACGTGCGTGCGCTTCGATGTTTGCAGTAGAAACTACCACATTAGTTAACTTAGATATGTAATAGGCGCCACCTACTAAATCTAATTGCTCTCTCTTCTTTAATTCTTCCACCACCGTTAACATATCAATGGGCTGATTTTCCAATTGCAAACCTTGCATGGCTTGAAAAATCATTTGGTGCGCATCGGAATAAAAACATTCTGGTTTTAATACTTCGGTCACTGTGTCAAAAGCACTCTTCTCTAATAGGATACCACCTAGTACAGCTTCTTCTAATTCTTTAGCCTGTGGAGGTATTTTTCCATACATCATCGAACTAATATCTACATTAGTTGCTTTTTTTCTAGTTCGACTTAAATTGCTGTTTATATTGGGAATGGCCATAAGGATGCAACATTTTTCTACTGCGAAAATCAGCCCTAAAAAGGACTTCATGAAATTTAATTTTGCTACTTAGTAATCCACAGTGTCCTAGCTTGTGAATGCACATTTTTTATAGGTTATTAACGGTTTGTGCACGCCAAAACTGAGGTTATTCACCTTGGTTTATGTGGACCCCCAAAAAATGCTTATTTTTGAAGCCATACTTTAAAGTTCTAATATGACCATTAGTTACCATTGGCTGAGCGAATATTTACCTGAGTCCATTAGCCCCGAAAAATTGTCTACTATCCTCACTTCTATTGGTTTAGAAGTTGAATCCTTGGAAAAAATTGAAAATTTTAGAGGGGGTTTAAAAGGTTTAGTGGTAGGGGAAGTGGTAGCCCTTGAGCAGCATCCTAATGCGGACAAATTAAAACTAACTAAAGTAGATATAGGTGCTGGAATAATACTGAATATTGTATGTGGTGCTTCCAATGTGGCAATAGGTCAAAAAGTAGTGGTAGCGCCCATAGGGACCACGATTTATCCAACAGGAAAAGAGCCAATTACTATGAAGTTGGCTAAAATTAGAGGGGAGGAATCACAAGGCATGATCTGTGCCGAAGATGAAATTGGAATAAGTGAAGACCATGGTGGGATCATTGTTTTAGCAGATAGTCTAATTGCAGGAACAGCGGTTGCTAGTTTATATGACTATTACCAAGACTGGGTATATGAGATTGGATTAACCCCCAATAGAATGGATGCTATGAGTCATTATGGGGTAGCAAAAGATGTTTGTGCCTATTTATCTTTTCACGAAAAACCGGTGACCGCAATAAGTCCTTTCAACCAAAAAGTTACCAAAGAAGCTACTATTAAAACCTTCCCAGTGACTATCGAGGATGAGCAGGCTTGTGGCCGTTATAGTGGATTAAATATCGTAGGTGTAAAAGTGGGCGACTCTCCCAACTGGTTAAAGAATAGATTAAAAGCCATTGGAGTAAGGTCGATTAATAATATTGTAGACATCACCAATTATATTTTACATGAAACTGGACAGCCCCTACATGCCTTTGATGCCAAGCAAATTGCAGGTGAAAAAGTAGTGGTAAAAAAATATCCAGCAGGTACTTTATTTGTAAGCTTAGATGGTACAGAAAGAAAATTAGCAGCTACCGATTTAATGATTAGTGATATCGAAAAACCATTGTGTATTGCAGGTGTTTTTGGAGGATTAAAAAGCGGTGTTACTGAATCCACTACTGAAATTTTCTTGGAAAGTGCATGGTTCGAAAATGTACATGTGCGTAAAACATCTTTACATCATGGTCTAAGAACAGATGCTGCCACTAGATTTGAGAAAGGGGTTGATATTGCAGGAACAGCCAACGTATTAGAGCGTGCTGCTAGTTTGATACAAGAATTGGCAGGTGGAAGATGTAGTGAAATAGTAGATGTATATCCTGCACCAAAGCCTAAAACTAAAGTAAATTTACGGTATGCTTATTTGCAAAAATTAAGTGGTAAAAAATATGAAGCTGAAAAAGTTAAAATAATTTTAACTGCACTTGGTTTTGAAATACTCAATGCAGATGAGCATTCTATTGAAGTAGCAGTTCCTTATCATAAACCAGACATTAGTTTACCGGCCGATTTAGTAGAAGAAGTATTGCGTATAGATGGTTTAGATAATATTGCTATTCCAAGCGCTATTACCATCAGCCCCTCTATAGATCCTTTAGAGCAAAAAGAAAAATTCAAAGATAAAATTGCACAATTTTTAGTAGGTAGAGGGTTTACAGAAATACTCACCAACTCTATTACCAATAGTGCTTATTTTTCGGAGGAAGTTTTACTTAGTTCGGTAAAGATGCTCAATAATTTAAGTGCCGACTTAGATGTAATGCGACCTTCAATGCTAGAAACTGGACTAGAAACTATTGCCTACAATGTAAATCGAAAAAACAATAACCTTTCTCTTTTTGAAATGGGCAAGGTATATGGCAAGTCAAAATCTGGCAACTACTATGAAACCGAAATACTTTCCATCTATTTATCTGGTAAAACTCAATTAGATGGATGGAGAACTAAGTCGGTGGAGCAAGACTTTTTTGTGGCTAAGGGTATTACACAAGCCCTTGTTGAAATATTAGGCATTGCTGCTGGTGAATGGAAAACGGAAGGGGGAAAAGCGCATTATATATTTCAGAAAAAAACGATTGCTACGCTTGAAATTATGGGTAGTAAAAAACTTCAATCCTTTGGTATCAAGCAGTCGGTAGTGTATATAAACTTTGATTTAATGGGGTTGCTGGCTGCTTATCAAAGTCAAAAAGTAGTTTATAAAGAAGTTTCAAAATATCCTTCTATCGAAAGAGATTTGGCCTTGGTGATTCCTCAACAAACCAGTTTCGAGTCCATTGCTAATTGCATCAAAGAAGTAAAACTAGCTGCATTAAAAGAGACCCGTGTATTTGATATTTTCGAAAGTGAAAAGCTGGGCGCTCAAAAGAAATCGGTAGCAATTAATTTTGTATTCAATGGAGAGGATAAAACCTTAACAGATGCAGAAATTGATGACATGATGAAAAAAATGATTGGTTCTTTTGAGAAAAATATCGAAGCTGAAATTAGAAAATAACTATATTCATTTAGAAATTATAGCATGGTTGAACTGAATCCTTCATTAACGAACCTCCAAGAAAAATTACAGCTTTTAATTAAGCATGTAACTGCTTTGGAAAAAGAGAATCAGCAGCTTAAAAATAGTCTTAGTTCTCACAAAGAGCATCAAGCTCAATTGGATTTACAATTGAAACAAAGCCAGGCCGATTTAACAGCCGCGATGGTAAGTAAAGGAAACATGAACGAGGAAGAAAAACAGAAATGGGTAAAGAAAATTGACCAATACGTTAAAGAGATTGATCATAGTTTAAATAACCTCAATCCTTAATTTATGTCTAGTACAGAAAACGACGATTTAATACCAGTTAATATAACCATTGCAGATAGAACCTATCGTGTTAAAATCGCCCACAAAGACGAGGAAACGGTTCGAAAAACTGCTGCTTTGATCAATCAAAAAATGCTAGAGTTTAAATCTGCCTATGCCGGCAAGGACATGCAGGATTATATTTCCATGGTCCTTTTATGGTACACCACCGAGCAACAGGCCAATGGCCAAAGCCTTTATGAGCTAGAACAGCTTAAAAATCAGCTCGATAGTATGAGCCAAACGATAGAAAAAGCATTACCTACTACTTAATTGGCCGACTATGGCCTAATCTTTCCGTAATTTGTTTATCTTCGTAGCTGAACCTTTGACGCATTATTATAATTTATAATGAGTCATCTTGTAATATTGGATGAAAATATGCTTGTTTAGATGACTATCAACGTATTAGCTATAATATTTCAAACCGAAAAAGGGGCAGCATGATATTTTTTAAACAACAAGAATTTAACAATGGACCAATCAATATTATTGATCATCATAGGAGCGTCTTCACTCGTGGGTGGACTCCTAATTGGCAAATTAGTATTTGCCCGTAACACTAAAAAGCAGGTCGAAGAAGCTGAATCTCAAGCCGCTAATATTTTAAAAGAAGCAGAACTAAGAGCTGAAACTATAAAAAAGGAAAAGCAATTAGAAGCTAAAGAGCGCTTTGTACAATTGAAAGCCGATCATGATCGCGAAATTTTAGAAAAGAATAAAAAAATCGGAGAAGCGGAAAATAGAATTAAGCAAAACGAACTTAATATCAATCAAAAAGTAGCTGCTCTTGATAAACAAATCAAAGACAACGATATTATTAAAGAGAAATTAAATCGCGAAATTGATATTGTTAATAATAAGCGTACAGAATTAGAGAAACATCAAGAAGAGCATATTCGCCGTTTAGAAAAAATCGCTAATCTGAGTGCCGAAGACGCTAAACAACAATTAATTGAAAGCTTAAAGAACGAAGCTCAAACACAAGCCCTGTCTTTACAACAAGACATTATTGAAGATGCTAAACAAAAAGCAAACAAAGAAGCGCGTAAAATAATAATTCAATCTATTCAAAGAACAGCTGCCGAAGTGGCTATCGAAAATACAGTGACTGTATTTAACTTGGAGTCTGATGAAATGAAAGGTCAAATTATTGGTCGTGAAGGTCGAAATATTCGTGCCATTGAAGCTGCCACTGGTGTTGATTTAATTGTGGACGATACACCAGAGGCAATTTTATTATCTTCTTTTGATCCATTACGTCGTGAAATTGCTCGTTTATCATTACAAAGATTAGTTGCAGATGGACGTATTCATCCTGCACGTATCGAAGAAGTAGTAGAAAAAACACGTCGTCAATTAGAAGAACAAATAATAGAAATAGGAGAACGAACTGTTATTGAATTAGGTATTCATGGTTTACATAAAGAACTTATTCGTATCGTAGGAAAAATGAGATTCCGTTCCTCTTATGGTCAAAACTTATTAATGCACTCTCGTGAAACCGCTAATTTATGTGGTATCATGGCAGCTGAATTGGGTATGAATCCTAAATTGGCTAAACGTGCTGGTTTATTACATGATATTGGTAAAGTACCAGACGAAGAGACAGAATTAAGTCACGCCTTATTAGGGGCTAAATTAGCCGAAAAATACGGGGAGAACCCAGCAGTGGTAAATGCTATTGGAGCGCACCACGACGAAATGGAAATGCAATATGTAATTTCTCCAATTATCCAGGCTTGTGACGCTATTAGTGGTGCAAGACCAGGGGCAAGAAGAGAGATTATGCAACAATATATTCAGAGAATCAAGGACTTAGAGAACTTGGCGATGAACTACCAAGGGGTAGAAAAAGCCTATGCTATCCAAGCGGGTCGTGAATTGAGGGTTATTGTAGAAGCTGAAAAGGTTACAGACCAATCTTCTGACCAATTAAGCTTCGAAATTGCTCAAAAAATACAAACAGAGATGACTTATCCTGGCCAAATTAAAGTAACCGTAATACGAGAAAAACGCGCGGTGAACATTGCTAGATAGGGCTTTGGGGGTATAAAAAGAGGTATTTTAATATTTGGATCAAATAATTTGGATAATAGCGAGGGTAACCCTACCTTTGCCGTCCGCAAAAAACAAGAATTATGAGCGCAGCAGTAAAGTTCGTACACGAGCAATTGACAGCAAAAAAAGACTACCCAGCTTTTAAAGCTGGTGATAATATTACCGTAAACTACAAAATTGTAGAGGGTGGTAAAGAGCGTATCCAGTCCTTCCGTGGTGATGTTATCAAAACACAAGGAAATGGTGCTACAGCTACTTTCACAGTACGTAAAATTTCTGATGGTGTAGGTGTAGAGCGTTTATTTCCTTTCTTATCTCCAAACATCGATGGTATCGTATTAAATAAGTCTGGTAAAGTACGTCGTGCTAAATTGTACTATCTTCGTGATAGAAGCGGTAAGAGTGCTCGTATTAAAGAAAAAAGATTCTAGTAAAAAAGGCCTAGCCTTTGCTAAAAGACATACAAACGGGTCCCTTTGGGATCCGTTTTTTTTGACCTTATAATTTACTTAAATCGTCAAAAAATGATATTTCTCTTTTATAATTACCTTACCTTTAAACCTATAAAATTAACGTTATGGGCAATTTAGGATTTCAAGAATTATTAATTATCGGAGTAGTTGTATTAGTGATGTTTGGTGGTCGTAAAATACCAGAATTCATGAAAGGGTTAGGTAAAGGTATTCGTGAATTTAATGATGCTAAAAACAATGTGAAGAAAGAATTGGAAGATGGCATCAACGAGAAAGACGAGAAAAAAGCTTCTTAATTTAATTACTATTTCAATCGTCTAGCCTTTGTTTCGTTTCGATACAATCAAAGACTACCATGCTCAATTATCAGCAGGTCAAACGTCTTGTATCCATGCAGTAGATTATTACCTGGAACAAATTTCTCAGCAAGCATCTCTTAATTCATTTTTAGAAGTATTTGCGGAGGAAGCAAAAAATCGTGCCTTGTTCTTAGATGAACAAAGAGCCGCTGGTAAACCATTAGGCAAACTACATGGGGTTGTGGTGGGTATTAAAGATGTACTTTCTTATGAAGGACATAAAGTAAGTGCCGCTTCTAAAATTTTAGAAAATTTTACAGCTGTTTATTCTGCCACTGCTATCCAAAAAATATTGGAAGAAGGGGCTATTATAATTGGTCGCCAAAACTGTGATGAGTTTGCGATGGGTAGTAGCAACGAAAATTCCGCCTATGGTCCAGTAAAAAACGCCATCGATCCAACCCGTGTTCCAGGTGGCTCCTCAGGGGGTTCGGCTGTGGCTATTCAATCAAATTGTTGCATGATTAGTTTGGGATCAGATACTGGCGGTTCCGTTCGACAACCCGCAGATTTTTGTGGAGTGGTTGGTTTAAAGCCAAGTTATGGACGCATTTCTAGATATGGGTTAATTGCTTATGCCTCTTCTTTTGACCAAATAGGTATTTTTTCTAAAACAATTTTGGATGCCGCTATAGTGCTAGAAGTGATTTCTGGGGCTGATGATTTCGATAGTACTGTTTCCTTCAAAGAAGTTCCCTTATATAGTCAAGAAATAAATAAAGAGGAGACGCCCAAAAAAGTTGCTTACTTTAAAGAGACTTTATCACATCCGGGATTAGATCCTGAAATAAAAAAACAAATCGAAGAATACTTACAATCTTTGCAAAGCAAAGGGTATATAGTGGAGGCTATAGATTTTAGTTTGCTACCTTATTTAGTGCCTACTTATTATGTATTAACAACTGCCGAAGCCTCTAGTAATCTATCTCGTTTTGATGGTATTAAATATGGTCATCGAACACATGATAAAATAGAAGACTTAACTGACTTGTATAAAAAGTCAAGAACAGAAGGTTTTGGGGAAGAGGTTAAAAGAAGAATTTTGTTGGGTAGTTTTGTTTTAAGTGCTGGCTATTTTGATGCCTATTTTACCAAAGCACAACAAGTAAGACAACAGTTAGTGGATTTAACGACTAATTTATTTAGCCAATACGATATACTCGTTTCGCCAACCGTACCTAGTCCTGCTTTTAAATTAGGAGAGAACAATCATTCAGCTACCGAAATGTTTTTAGCCGATATTTATACGGTTTATGCCAATCTAGTGGGTATCCCAGCTATATCGGTGCCTTTATTTAAACATTCCAATGGCATGCCTTTTGGCCTGCAAGTAATGAGTGCTCCTTTTAATGAAGTAGCATTACTGCGTTTTTCGGCCAGCTTATCTTAAGCCATATCGCTTAGATCCAAAAATAAGGTTTCAAAAAAAAATTGAAAATAAAGCGAATTAAAAATCATCGTCGAACTCATCTTTGTCGTCGAATAAATCATCTTCGCCTAAACTTAAATCTTCGTCTAAAGAAAAATCATCATCATCATCCGATTTTCCTTTCTTTGCTCCGCCTGCTTTTTTGCTGGCTTTTTTTGGCATATCAAATTCTTCAAAGTCGGGATCCCAACTATCATCGTCTTCAGTTTTTCCCCAATCATCATCAACTTCTTCTTCGTCTTCAATATCGTCATCATCTTCGTCCACAGCTTTTTTCTTAACTGCTGTTTTGCTCAGTTTTTCCGCAGCCATTGCATTAGATTTTGGAGAGGCGGACTTTTTTGCTATTACTGTTTTAACTGCCATAGTTGATTCAAAATTACACTGTAAAATTTCAAATGATTTTTTTATTTACCAAATAAAAAAGGACTTTTTTTTTAGTTTTTAAAACTTCGAAAAAAGTCCTTAATCTATATTATAAATGTATAATTTGATCACGGCCTGGACCATTAGAAACATACTTAATAGGCACGCCTAAATAAGTATTAATATAGTCAATATAGGATTGCATGGTTGCAGGAATTGCTTTTCCTGTTGCTAATGTTGTAGAGTCCATATTCCAACCTTCCATTTTTTTCCATATGGGAGTAACAGGTGTGCCCACTAATTGAAAAGGAACATAGTCAATTTGCTTACCTTCCATTTCATAAGCTATACCTAATTCTAATTCTTTAAAAGAATCTAATATGTCGGCCTTGGTCATGATAATTTGTGTTACACCATTAATCATGCAAGTATATTTTAGTGCTACTAAATCGATCCATCCACAACGACGGGGACGACCTGTAGTGGCTCCAAATTCACTTCCAATCTTTCTTAGCTCTTCGCCTTTTGCATCGTGTAGTTCGGTAGGGAAGGGGCCACTGCCTACTCTTGTACAATAAGCTTTTGAAATGCCAAATACTTCGCCAATTTGTTTAGGTGAAATACCTAAGCCTGTACAAACGCCAGCAGAAATAGTATTGCTAGAAGTTACAAATGGGAAAGTGCCAAAGTCGATATCTAACATGGAGCCTTGTGCGCCTTCGGCCAATACTTTTTTACCCTTCGCTATTTGATCATTAATAAAGTATTCGCAATTAATAATGTTTAAAGTTTTTAAAAACTCAATGGCTTCAAAAAACTCAGACTCCATCTCGCTAATATCTTCATTAAAATTATAGCTATCTAAAATTTTCTGATGCTTCATTCTTAAAGCAATGTATTTGCTTATGAATTTCTTGTCTAATAAATCGCCTACTCTTAAGGCATTACGACCTGTTTTGTCCATATAGGCAGGCCCAATTCCTTTTAGGGTAGAACCTATTTTAGCTTCTCCTTTTGAAAGTTCAGAGGCTTTATCCAAAGCACGGTGGGAAGGAATAATAATATTAGTTCGCTCCGAAATAAATAAATTCTTTTTTACATCCACACCCATGGTGGCTACTGCATCACATTCTTTTTTTAGAGTAACAGGGTCAAGTACTACGCCATTACCAATAATATTTATTTTATCCTGATGAAATATACCAGAAGGGATTTGATGTAATACCATTTTGGTTCCATTCACATACAAAGTATGACCTGCATTGGGCCCCCCTTGGAATCTTGCTATAATATCATATTTGGGTGCAAAATAGTCAACGATTTTACCCTTTCCTTCATCCCCCCATTGAAGTCCTAAAATTACATCTACCATTATTATTTGTTTGAGAGCACAAAAATAAGTCTTGCTAAGTTTATTACCTATTTATCCCTATGTTAATTGAACTAAGTTTTACACAGTTTCGGTGTCGAATCTGTTAACTTGTTGAATACCCTTTAAGGAATTTAACTTATCTACTAGTTGATTAAGTTCGTCTTTGTCGTGCACAAACACTTTGATGGTGCCTTGGAAAAGCCCATCTTTTGATTCGATAGTTAGCGCTGCAATATTAATTCTAAGATCACCACTAATAATATTGGTAATTTTATTAACTACCCCTACATCATCAATCCCAATGATACTAAGGCCTGTTAGGAAAGAAATTTCTTTATTTTTTGCCCACTTAGTTTTAACCACTCTGTGTCCATAATTAGCTAATAATCTGGTGGCATTGGGACAAGTAGTTCTATGAATAATCAACCCTTTCCCCGTACTTACAAAACCAAACACATCGTCTCCAGGAATAGGATTGCAGCATTTTGCTAAAGTGTATTTAATTTGGTCGCTTGACTCCCCAAAAATAATTAGCTCAGATTCTTTTTTAGAATATGTTTTGGCACCAGGTTGATAATCGGGACCTATTTCTGTTTTTTCTTGCACTGGTTTTGGCGCTTCCACTTTATCACCAATCACCTGAAATAATTTGAGTTCTTTTAAGTCAATATTTTTGGTGGCAATACGGTATAGTAAATCTAGTTGACTACTTAGTTTGTAGTAGTTCATCACTTGATCAATATTATAGGGATTATAAACCCCGCCAATGCCTTCTAATTTTCTCTGTAAAGTATATTTACCTTCTTCTGCAATTAGTTTTTTCTCTTCTCTCAAAGCGTCTTTAATACTATTTTTTGCTTTGGCGGTAACCACACTATTTAACCAATCCTCGGAAGGTTTTTGTTTATTGCTGGTGATAATTTCAATTTGATCTCCACTTCGTAGTTTGTGACTAATAGGGACTAACTTATGGTTTACCTTTGCACCTATACATTTAGATCCAATAGCTGTATGTATGTAAAAAGCAAAATCTAAAGCCGAGCTATTGGTAGGTAACATTTTTACTTCCCCCTTAGGCGTGTATACATATATTTCCTCGGCAAGGAAGGAGGTTTTAAAGTCTTGTAAAAAATCGATACCGCTATCATCCTGATTACTTAATGCTTCTCTTATTTGAATAAACCATTTATCAAATCGATCCTCGGATGCATTGTCCTCTTTGTATTTAAAATGGGCTGCTAAACCTTTTTCGGCAATTTCATTCATACGCTTGGTGCGAATTTGCACTTCCACCCATTTTCCCTGTGGCCCCATTACTGTAGTGTGTAAAGCTTCGTAGCCATTGCTTTTTGGGTTACTCAACCAATCTCTTAAGCGTTCTGGAGAAGGCAAATATTCGTCGGTAATTAAAGAATAAACTTTCCAGCAATCTTCTTTTTCTTTTTCA
Source organism: Bacteroidota bacterium (assembly GCA_947452905.1). Taxonomy (GTDB): domain Bacteria; phylum Bacteroidota; class Bacteroidia; order Chitinophagales; family Chitinophagaceae; genus Sediminibacterium. Next base: position 203,294 of record CANGEP010000002.1, read on the forward strand.
AGTGGAGAATCTAGTATCACACGGATTGCAAATAAATCATAAACTTCCTCAAAGCTCACTCCTTTCTTTTTTATTTTATTCCAAATGGAATGAATGCTTTTGGGCCTGCCATAAATTTCAAAATTAAAATTAGCAAGTGCTAATTTATCTTTTAAAGGACGAATAAATTCATTGATATATTTAGTGCGTTCTCTCTTTGTTTCAGCTAATTTTTTGGCAATTTCTTTATAGGTATCTGCCTCAATATATTTCATCGACAAATCCTCGAGCTCTGTTTTTATATTGTATAAGCCCATGCGGTGTGCTAGTGGAGCGTATACCCATATGGTTTCAGAAGAAATTTTTAATTGCTTCTCTTGTTTCATGGCATCCAATGTTCGCATATTATGCAAACGGTCAGCTAGCTTAATTAATATAACACGTGGGTCGTCGGTAAGTGTAAGTAAGATTTTTTTAAAATTCTCCGCCTGCTGGCTACTATTGGTATCCATCACCGAAGATATTTTTGTGAGTCCGTCTACGATTTTAGCGATCTCATTACCAAATTCACTTTTGATATCATCCAAGGTAATATCGGTATCTTCTACAGTGTCATGCAAAAGTGCACAAATGGTACTTCGCACACCCAAACCAATTTCCTCTACACAAATCATAGCTACGGCAATGGGATGAAAAATATAAGGCTCACCCGTTTTGCGACGCATCGTTTTATGCGCATTGGTCGCCATTTCAAAGGCGGTTCTAAGTAATTCCTTGTCCCCTTTTTTTATTTTTGGCCTTAATGCTTTTAAAAGGGCGCGATACAAACGAACAATTTCTTTATTTTCTTGTTCTTCGTTTAAATTGTACTGACTGTTGTACTGAGGTTTAATATCGTTATCGCTAAAGTCCATTGGTTTACGAAAATACGTAAAAGCCCTAGGATTTTTACAAAGAACAAACAGATAGTGTAACTTTGTTTTTCTATGTCGCCAAATAAGCCAAAAGCCATATTCCAATTATCTATATTAAAGCGTGTTTTCTCGTTTGTAAAACCCTATCGTTTTATATTTTGGATCAATGTGTTACTTTCTATTGTTTTAGCATTTAGCACTCCCATCAGGCCCTATCTTATTCAGGCAACTGTCAATATTGCTATAGGTAAGAACGTAGTGTTGCCTGTATGGTTGCATTGGTTTTTGCCGCAGTCTTCTTGGAATGATATTCTGCATTTAATTTTAGCCATTACTATTTTTCAAGTAGGCTTTATTATTTTTGAGACCTTGCTTCGCTTCTTTTTTACTTTTGGTATGGCATGGTTGGGTCAACAAGTAATTAGAGATTTAAGGAACAAAGTGTACGATAAAATTATGCATTGGGAAATGCGTCAGTTTGATCAAACCCCCATTGGCACACTCACTACTAGAACCATTAATGATATTGAAAGTATCAATGATATTTTTTCGGATGGGTTAATACCCATTTTAGCCGATTTATTAACCATTATTGTAGTGCTTACCACCATGATTTTGGTAGATTGGAAACTCACTTTAATTTGTTTGATTCCTTTTCCTATCATGATAGTGGCTACTTATTATTTTAAAGAAAGTGTTAATAAAAGTTTTACACAAGTGCGTAACGCAGTGGCTGCACTCAATGCTTTTGTGCAAGAGCACATTTCTGGGATGCAAGTGGTACAAGCTTTTGCTGCAGAGGAAAAAGAAATGAAAAAATTTGCGGCAATTAATGAGCAACATAAAAAAGCAAATATCAAAGCCATCTTTGCGTATTCAGTATTTTTTCCGGTCGTGGAAGTAGTATTGGCTTTAAGCATTGGTTTAATTGTTTGGTGGGTGGCGGGGAACGCCTTAGATGCAGGGATGCTGGTGGCCTTTATTTTATATCTGAATCAAATATTTCGACCCCTAAGAATGATTGCTGATAAATTTAATGTTTTGCAAATGGGGATGGTGGCGGCCGAGCGTGTTTTTAAAGTTTTGGACAATACTGATGTTACCATTAATGATGGCCATTATGCACCTGAGCAAATCAAAGGAAAAATTGAATTCAAACAAGTTGAGTTTGCCTATGAGCCTAGCAATAAAGTTTTAAAAGGGATCGATTTTGTGGTTGAAGCCGGGCAGACGGTAGCATTAGTGGGCCCAACAGGTAGTGGTAAAACTTCTATCATAAGTATTTTAAACAGGTTATATCCTTATCAAGCAGGGGCCATTTTGTTAGACGATCATGTTATTGAAGAATATTCACTTCAGTCACTAAGGTCATCAGTGGGTGTGGTTTTACAAGATGTATTTTTATTTTCAGGATCTGTTTATGACAATATCACTTTACGTAATCCTTCCATTACAAAAGAGCAGGTGTATGAAGCAGCTAAGATGATAGATATGCATGATTTTATTATGCAACTCCCTGGGGGCTATGATTATCAAGTGATGGAGAGAGGAGCTACTTTGTCATTAGGGCAACGTCAGTTATTAAGTTTTATAAGAGCCCTTTTGTACAATCCCTCTATTTTAATTTTAGACGAAGCCACTTCTTCGATCGATACGGAAAGTGAAATGCTTATCGAAAAAGCAATTGATACACTCATTAAAGGACGCACTTCCATTGTGATCGCACACCGTTTATCGACCATTCGTAAAGCCAATAAAATAATTGTTTTGGATAAAGGCACTATTGCCGAAATGGGTACTCATAACGAGCTATTGGCATTGGGGGGCTTTTATGCACAATTAACGGAAATGCAATTTGCCCAGAAAAATAATTAGTAATATTATAAATGTTTAATAATCAATAAGTTACGAACCAATTATTTTTTATAATTTCCCTACAGAATTCCTTTAAAAATTGCCTCTTTTCAGCTGCTTTATTCCTATCTTTGCCGCAAATTTTGAGATCTGTATGTACCTAAATCGTGTTAAATCTTTACTGGTAGTGTGTTTGAGCCTGTTTGCGTTGATGATTTCAGCTCCTTCATTGGCGAATGATACAGCTGCTGCTGTTGAGCATGTTGCTAAAAAAGAAGGTGATTTTAATGTAACTGAAACCATCTTAGAGCATATTAAAGACGATCATAGTTGGCATTTGTGGGGACATACATCTATTCACTTGCCAGTGATTTTAAAAACCTCCCAAGGTTTTGAAGTTTTCTCTTCCGAAAAATTAGTTGATGAGCATCATGAACCAGTGGTGCATAAAGGCAATTTTGATTACAAATTAATCGAAGGCAAAACTAAAATTGTAGATGCAAATGGTAATCTTGATAAAGAAGCAAGCAAACAACTATGGGATTTTTCAATCACCAAAAATGTAGCAAGCTTATTTGTATCGGTATTCATTTTGCTAGTGGTATTGTTAAGTTCCGCAGCAGCTTATAAAAAAACAGGAATAAAAACAGCGCCAAAAGGATTACAATCTTTTATGGAACCCATCATTTTATTTGTAAGAGACGAAGTGGCTATTCCAAATATTGGCGCTAAAAAGTCAGGTAAGTATATGCCTTTCTTGTTAACTATATTTTTCTTGATTTTAACGAATAACTTTTTAGGGCTAATTCCTTTTTTCCCAGGGGGAGCCAATGTGAGTGGCAATATTGCTTTTACCATGACCTTGGCTGTGTGTGTGTTTATTGTGGTAAACTTAAGCGCAAATAAAAGTTATTGGGAACATATTTTTTGGATGCCGGGTATGCACTGGAGTATGAAACTCTTCTTAGCACCCATTGAGTTAATTGGTGTTTTTACCAAGCCTATTTCTTTAATGATTCGTTTGTTTGCGAACATTACTGCAGGCCACATCTTAGTATTAAGTTTGATTTGTTTAATCTTCATATTCAAAACGGTTTTTGCTTCTGCGATTGCAGTTCCTTTTGCAGTGTTTATTGGAATGATTGAGTTGTTGGTTGCATTTTTGCAAGCCTTCATCTTTACCATGTTAGCTGCTATGTATATTGGAATGGCCACCGAAGAGCATCATCATGAAGCACATGAAGAAGTAGCACATCATTAATAAAGTATAAATAAAGATTTTTTCAATAACAATTAAAACGTAAAAAAATGGTAGTAGGAAGTGTTGCCGCAATCGGCGCTGGATTAGCTGCTATCGGTGCCGGAATTGGTATCGGTCAGATTGGTAAAGGTGCTGTAGAAGGTATTGCTCGTCAGCCAGAAGCTGCTAACGAAATCCGTTCTAACATGATTGTTGCTGCTGCGTTCGTTGAGGCCGTTGCCTTGTTCGCTGTGGTTGTTGCCTTATTAGGTAACGGATAATCATCCAGGATTTTTAAATTATTATAGGCCCTAGCACAGGGCGATGGGCCTATAATTTTAAGTTGACAAAAAAATAGTAGATAATATTTAATAGATATTTTATGTTGTTAGAAATTAACCCTTTAGTACTTCCAGATATTGGCTTGGTGTTTTGGAACACAGTAGCCTTCTTGGTTTTATTAATTGTATTAGGCAAATTTGCTTGGAAGCCTATTTTAAAAGCCATCAATGATCGTGAAAGCGGCATTGAGGAAGCTTTATTAAAAGCGGATAAAATGAAAGCCGAGATGGCAGCAATGCAAAATGAAAACGAGGCATTGTTGGCAAAAGCACGTGAAGAGAGAGCCACTTTAATTAAAGAAGCTAAAGAAGCTTCGGAGAAAATGGTGGCCGAAGCAAAAGACAAAGCGAAAGCAGAGTATGACAAAATTGTTGCAGATGCTCAATTAGCTATCACACAACAAAAAAATGCGGCCATCACCGAAGTAAAGAATCAAGTAGGTTCATTAGTAGTTGATGTTGCAGAAAAAGTGCTTCGTAGAGAATTGTCTAATAAAGCAGAGCAAGAAAAGTATATTAAAGAATTAGCAGACGGAGTAAAGTTAAATTAAAAACTAAAAAATGGCGAACGCACGTTTAGCAGATAGATACGCAAAAAGTTTAATTGACTTAGCTTCAGAAAGAGGCCAGTTAGAGACTGCCTATGCGGATATGAAATATGTGCAAGCAGTTTGTAAAGCAAGCACTGAATTTGTTAATTTATTAAAGAGCCCCATTGTAAACGCCGACCAAAAAAATAAAATTTTATTGGCAGTTACTGCAGGCAAAGTGAGTGAATTATTAAATGCTTTTTCGGTATTATTGGTAAAAAAAGGAAGAGAATCAGCATTGCCAGAAATCGCTGAAGCTTTCATCAATCAGTACAATGCAATAAAAGGCATACATAAGGTTTCTTTAACGACAGCTGTTGAATTAACTAACGAGTTAAAGCAGTCTATTGAGCAAAAAGTTAAAGCAGAAAATAAATTTGCTACGGTTGAGTTAACTACTAAAACAGACGAATCATTAATTGGAGGTTTTGTTTTAGAATTTAATAATAACCTAGTAGATGCAAGCATAGCTAGAGATTTAAGAGATATTAAAAAACAATTTTTAAGTAACGAATTCGTAGGTAAAATTTAAATAATCATTTATTAAAATAGACTATTATGGTGGACATTAAGCCGGATGAAATATCAGCGATTCTTAGACAGCAATTAAGCAATTTTAATGCATCTGCTGATTTAGAAGAAGTAGGTACCGTATTACAAGTAGGTGATGGTATTGCTCGTGTATATGGATTAAATGGCGTTAGAAGTGGTGAGCTTGTTGAGTTTGAAAATGGCGTAAAAGCTATTGCCTTAAACTTAGAAGAAGATAATGTGGGTGTGGTATTGATGGGAGATAGCAAATCCATTAAAGAAGGAAACAAAGTAAAAAGAACTGGTCAAATCGCTTCTATTAAAGTAGGAGAAGGATTAGTAGGCCGTGTAATTAATATGTTGGGCGAACCTATTGATGGTAAAGGTCCAATCAAAGGCGAATTGTACGAAATGCCTTTGGAGCGTAAAGCACCAGGGGTAATTTTCCGTGAGCCAGTAAAAGAACCATTACAAACAGGTATCAAAGCGATTGATGCGATGATTCCCATTGGACGTGGTCAACGTGAATTGGTAATTGGTGATCGTCAAACGGGTAAAACCGCTATTTGTGTAGACACCATCATCAATCAAAAAGAATTTTACGATGCGGGTCAACCCGTTTATTGTATATATGTGGCGATCGGACAAAAAGCCTCTACTATTGCAGGGGTAATGAAAACATTAGAAGACAATGGTGCGATGGCTTATACTACTATCGTTGCTGCTTCTGCTGCCGATCCGGCTCCTCAACAATTCTACGCGCCTTTCGCAGGTGCAGCGGTGGGTGAGTTTTTCCGTGATACTGGACGTCCAGCATTAATCGTATTTGATGACTTATCAAAACAAGCGGTAGCCTATCGTGAGGTATCTTTATTATTACGTCGTCCACCAGGTCGTGAGGCTTATCCAGGTGACGTATTCTATTTGCACAGTCGTTTATTAGAGCGTGCAGCGAAAGTAATTGCTAACGATGATATCGCTAAAACAATGAACGATTTACCAGCTTCTATCAAGCATTTGGTTAAAGGAGGTGGTTCATTAACGGCATTGCCAATTATTGAAACACAAGCAGGTGACGTATCTGCCTATATTCCTACTAACGTAATCTCTATTACGGATGGTCAAATTTTCTTAGAGGGTAACTTGTTTAACGCCGGTATTCGTCCAGCGATTAACGTAGGTATCTCTGTAAGCCGTGTGGGTGGTAATGCGCAGATTAAGTCTATGAAAAAAGTATCTGGTACTTTAAAATTAGACCAAGCTTTATACCGTGAGTTAGAAGCCTTCTCTAAATTTGGGGGTGACTTAGATCCTGCTACTAAAAACGTAATTGATAAAGGAGCTAGAAACGTAGAAATCTTAAAACAAGCTCAATATTCTCCATTTACCGTGGAGAAACAAGTAGCTATTATCTACTTAGGTACACAAGGTTTGTTAAAAGAGGTAGCCGTTAAAAATGTGAAAGAGTTTGAAGCACATTTCTTATTAGAGATGAGCAATAAATTACCTAATATTTTAGCTGAATTCAAGAAAGGAAACTTACCTGAAGACGGATTAAAGCAAATGGTTGATTTAGCCAATAGCATTATTCCTCAGTACAAATAGTAAATCACTCTATTTTAATACAAACCCCGAACTTAGTTCGGGGTTTTTTGTTATTCATGTATGTCGGTTATTAAAGTACAACATATCAGCAAAAATTTTGGCGCCCTTAAAGCAGTGGATGACCTTAGCTTTGAAGTGCAAGAAGGGCAAGTATTTGGCTTTTTAGGCCAAAATGGCTCTGGTAAAAGTACTACCATAAGAATGTTGCTTTCTTTAATACATCCTAGTAGTGGGTCTATCGAAATTTTTGGTAAATCCTTGGCCCATCATAGAAACGAGATTTTAGAGCAAGTGGGTGCTATTATCGAAAGACCCGATTTGTATCCTTATTTAAGCGCTCAAGAGCATTTACAATTATTTGCTAAAGTAAGAAAGCAAAAAATAGAAAAAGCCGCTGTACAAAATACTTTAGAAAAAGTAGGTTTGGCCAATCGTGCTACCGATAAAGTACAAACCTTTTCCTTGGGAATGAAGCAGCGACTAGGTATCGCCATTGCTTTAGTGCACAATCCACGATTAATTATCTTAGACGAGCCTACGAATGGCTTGGATCCTCAGGGTATAGCAGATATTCGTAGGCTCATACAGTATCTTTCCAAAGAAGAAGGGAAAACGGTTTTTGTTTCTTCACACCTACTTTCCGAAATTGAACAAGTAGCTTCTCAGTTATTAATAATTCATAAAGGAAAAAAAATGGTGGAAGGTAATACCAAAGATTTGCTGGATCCTCAAAAACGAATTGTGCAAATTAAATCTACCAATGACGAACTTGCTTTACAAGTAATTGTGGCAGGTAGTTTTAGTAATTATTTATTACCCCGAAAAGAAGGTGTCTTTTTAAAAATACCTACTTACGAAATACCCTTGCTTAATGAATCATTAATAAAAGCAGGAGTAGCACTATTGGGTATCGAAACTAAAAATTCTTTAGAAGATTATTTTTTACAAATTACTTCAAACGTCTAATTATGTGGTCCCTCATAAGTGTAGAATTATACAAAATATTTAGACGTCCAAGAACCTATATTGCTTTTGGTGCTATAGCTGCATTGATTGTGGTTATTCAATTGGGTTTAAAAATTGACGGCAATTCATATGCAGCTTTTTTAATGAAAGATATAAATGATACCTTAACGGTAGATGGTAAGGTATTGAATGGATATTTAATTTGTTATATTTTATTACAATTGTTATTAGTGCATGTGCCTTTATTAGTGGCTTTAATAGCAGCGGATATGTTGTCGGGCGAAGCCAATTTAGGAACCCTACGATTATTATTTAGTACGCCGTATAGTCGCACTCAGTGGGTATTTGCCAAATTTATTGCTGCTAGTGTTTACACCATTTTATTGCTTATTTGGTTGGCATTTTTAGCACTATTTGTTAGTATGTGGGTATTTGGAACCGACGATTTATTCTTAATGAAATCCAACTATGTAGTATTGATAGAGCAAAATGATGTTTTGTGGAGATACGTGGGGGCATTTGTTTTCGCTAGTTTTTCTTTGTTAACTGTTACGAGTCTTGGTTTTTTAATGTCGAGTATGGCTAATAACTCAATTGGTCCTATAGTGGGTACTATGAGTGCCATTGTTTTTTTTACTATTTTAAGTACTTTAAATATTCCTTTGTTTACAATGGTTAAACCTTATTTGTTTACCACTCATATGAATAACTGGAAAGAGTTTTTTGATATAAAAGTGAATGCTAGCAACGAAGCTTTATATGGTAGTATCTTAAATATCGCTAAAATAAAAAATTCCCTATGGGTCTTAACCCTACATATCATTTTATTTGTGAGTGCTTCTATTATAATCATTAAGAAAAAAGATATCCTTAGTTAATTGTCATGAAAAAATTTATTTATATAGTTTGTTCGATACTGCTTTTGGCTAGCACAAATGTTGACGCGCAAACAGATCCATTGATTGAAAAAGTAGCTCAAAAACTAGCTTTAGTAAACGATTATGTTGCTGAAGGAAGCATGAAGACAGATGTATCTTTTATCAAAGCCTCATTAGGCAAAGTAAAAGTTTATTTTAAGAAACCTAATTTATTAAAAGTAAAAAAGGATGGAGGTATTTCTTTGTTACCCCGTGGTGGTGTTTCGCTTACTATTAATACGTTATTAAATACCAAACAGTACACAACCATTCCAGCAGGAATACAGGTAATAAATGGTAAAAGCTTAACTGTTATAAAATTGATACCCACCGATGATAATTTAGATTGGGTGATTTCTACTTTATGGATTGATCCAGTGGAAGCTTTAGTATATAAGACTGCCACTACCACTAAAGAGAACGGAAGTTATGAAATTACAATGCAATATGGCGCTTATGCTAAATATGGCTTAGCGAGTAAAATTATTTTTAGCTTTAACACTAAGGATTACAAATTACCCAATGGGATAACTTTAGAATTTGGTGACGAAGATCCTGCCGCAAAACAAAAAGCAATTAAAAATAAAAAGGGAACCATCGAAATTACTTATAACAATTATATAATAAATAAAGGGGTTCCGAATTCTAATTTCTAAATTGCAGGTATGTATTACCTCAGAACTTTTTCTCTAGTTATATTCACTAGCCTTTTTTGGAGTAAACAAGTGGTTGCCCAAAAAAATAGTAATCTTTCTACTTTGGTAGCTAGTTTCAATGCAGCACCTAAAGAGTATGACTATACACAGCTCGTTTCCAGTTTTGAAAAACTACCAGTTTCACCCAATGAAACCAAGGATTGGCTTCCATCGTACTATCTTTCTTTATTGTATACAAGACTAAGTTTTCAGGCTAAAAAAGGCGGAGATCTTTATGCAGATAAAGCTATTTTTTTAGCCCAACAATCAATGGCTATTCAAACCAATGACGAAAACTACTGTGCGCTTTCAATGGCCTATACCGCAAAAATGGCAGTAAGTCCTTATATGCGTTGGTTGAGTTATGAGAAAAGCATTTACGAGCCTTTACAAAAAGCAAAAAAGATAAATACGAACAATCCTAGAATTTACATTTTGGAAGCTAGCCTTCAAATGAATATCCCTTCCATTTTTGGGGGCGGTTGTGCAAAAAGTAAAACTATACTTGTAAAGGCAAAGCAATTATTAGATAAACAAGTTCCCTCCACTACACTACCTACCTGGGGTAAACTTTCTTTAGACGATTTTAGAGAAACCTGTCCTTTTTAAAAGGTAATTATAATTAATCGTTCTCTTCTAAAGTTTCATCTTTGGCGCCAGCAAACATGCGCGCGCTCATTTTTTTCATTGGATTTAAACGCATATCTCTGTATCCTTGACGAGCATGAAGGATACGAACACATTCAAAAATACTAGCTGTAAAGGAACTCGCATCAGCTTTGTCTTTACCAGCAATATCAAATGCAGTACCATGGTCGGGACTGGTTCTAACAATAGGCAAACCAGCAGTATAATTTACGCCTTCACCAAAAGCCAATGATTTAAAGGGAATTAAACCCTGGTCATGGTACATAGCTAATACAGCATCAAATTTTTCGTGCGCTCCTCTGGCAAAAAACGCATCCGCAGAATAAGGGCCAAAAACCATTATTTGGTTTTTACTTTCTTTAATAGCAGGTTTAATAATTTCAATTTCTTCCTTTCCAATAAGCCCTTCGTCGCCCGCATGTGGGTTTAATGCCAATACGGCTATACGGGGTTTGTCGATACCAAAATCTTTTTGCAAACTGCTATGTAGAATTTGTAATTTATTTTTAATCTTATCCTTAGTAATATGCTTAGCTACTTCTTGAATAGTGACATGTTCAGTTACCAATGCCATTCTTAAATTTTCGGCAACGAGTAACATTAGATTTTCGGTATTGCCAAAAGCATGTTGTAAATAAGGGGTATGGCCGCTGAAATTAAAACTTGGTGACTGTATATTCTTTTTGTGAATGGGCGCGGTAACTAAGCCATCTATTTGCTTGTCTTTTAAAGCGGCGGTTACTTTTTCTAGAGAGATGAGCGCATACTTGCCACCTATTTCGGTTAGCTCACCAGGGGTAATCGCTACTTCCTCTTCCCAGCAATTAAGAACGTTAACTTGTTTTGGATTTATTTTACTTAAATCAGTAATGGAGGAATAATTAAAGCTGGAATCTGGAATCGTTTTTTTATAAAAATTTAAGACCTTGGTATTGGCAAAAATTACAGGCACCATAAAATCCAATAATCGGTTATCAGATAAAGATTTTATAATAATCTCCATACCGATACCATTTAAATCGCCACAACTAAAGCCGATAATTGGTTTTCTAATTTCCTGACTCATATCCTTTTTATTAGGCTGTAAAAGTACGCACAAAAACCTAACTTTGCTTCATGCAATACACCCTAAAAAAGTCTCTTGGGCAACACTTTTTAACCGATAAGACCGTTTGTGAAAGGATACTTGCACAATTGCAAGAAATGCCTATCGAAAGGCTTGTAGAAGTTGGTCCGGGTGCAGGGGCTTTAACGGAGTTTATTTATCAATTACCCACCATTGATTTTAAAGCAATTGAATTGGATACCGAAAAAGTGAATTACTTATTGCATACTTATCCCGACCTAGCAGGTAAATTAATTAATGAGGACTTTCTTGAAACGGCAATACCTTTTGAAGCACCTTTTACACTCGTTGGAAATTTTCCTTACAATATATCTACACAAATAGTTTTTAAGGTATTGGATTGGAAACAAAATGTACCCGTGATGATAGGTATGTTTCAAAAAGAGGTGGCCGAGCGAATAGCTGCTAAACCTCACTCTAAAGCCTATGGAATTTTAAGTGTATTAGCACAAGCTTTTTATGATGTCACTTACTTATTTGATGTGCCTCCCACTTCATTTAATCCTCCTCCTAAAGTAGATAGCGGCGTAATAATGTTTAAACGCAAAGAAAAATTCCCAGACATGGCCTCTGAAAAAAGTTTCTATCACTTAGTAAAAATGGCTTTTGGTCAACGCAGAAAAATGTTACGTAATCCATTAAAGCCCTATTTTACGACAGCACAGTTAGAAGATCCTATTTTTACCAAGAGAGCCGAAAACCTTAGCTATGAGGATTATGCGGCGCTTACTTTTAAAATGCATAACGATAAATAGTATATGGCTAAACTAGTAATCATAACTGCCCCTGTACATACTTATTTAATGGACACCTTACAAGCCAAAGGCTTTGAAATTATTTATGAGCCAGCTATTACTTACGAGCAATTAAAAGTTATGGTGGTAAAAGCAGAGGGTTTGATTGTAACTACTAGATTAAAAATAGACGCTACTTTATTGGATATTGCTACACAGTTAAAATGGATTGGCAGATTGGGAAGTGGAATGGAATTAATTGATACTGATTATGCATTACAAAAAGGGATTACTTGTGTGAGTAGCCCAGAAGGAAATAGAACAACAGTAGGAGAACATAGTTTGGGATTATTGTTGAGTTTGATGAACCATATACATAGTTCTTATGCAGAAATAAAAGAGGGTAAATGGATACGTGATACCAATCGTGCCGATGAACTCACAGGGAAAACAGTAGGCATTATTGGATTTGGAAACACAGGCACTGCCTTTGCTAAAGTATTGGCAGGGTTTGAAGTAACTATTCTTGCGCATGATAAGTATAAAAAAGATTTTGCCACCGCACCTATTAAAGAAGCCAGTTTGGCTCAAATTCAGGAGCAGGCCGATGTTATTAGCCTTCATTTACCCTTAACGCCCGAGTCATTTCATTATGCCAATGAAGTCTTTTTTAAATCCCTAGCTAAAAAACCCTATTTTATATCCACTTGCCGAGGGGGTGTAACCGATACTACTTCTGTGCTAAAAGCCCTTGACAATGAATGGGTTAGAGGTGTTGGATTGGATGTACTTGAAAATGAACATCTGTCCAGCTATTCTGACGCTGAAAAAAAGGTTTTGGTGGGTCTTCAAAGCCACCCTAATTTCTTACAAACTCCCCATATTGCGGGTTATAGCAAGGAATCTTACCAGCGAATGGCCCAGGTAGTATTAGAAAAATTAGCCATAATTTGATGCTATTTTAATATCTTTGTATACTGCAACGCTACAACTATGTGGCGTTGTATTTTTTTTATCTAAAACGAAGGTTATGAGCGAGACTAATGTATATGTAACACAGGAGACTTTTGATAAGATGCGTGAGGAATTGCAAAAATTGAAATCTGTAGATCGTCCTGCAGCTTCTAGAGCTATTGCTGAAGCAAGAGAAAAAGGAGACTTAAAAGAAAATGCAGAATATGATGCTGCCAAGGAGGCACAAGGTATGTTAGAGTCTAAAATTAAACAATTAGAAGCCTCCATTTCAAATGCTAAAATAGTGGATACTAAAACTATTGATACTAGCAAAGTGACTATTTTAACCAAGGTAACAATTACCAATCAGGCGACTAATAAAACAATTACCTATCAGTTGGTGGGTGAAAAAGAAGCCGATTTAAAAGCGGGTAAAATATCTGCTTCATCACCCATTGGCAAAGGGTTAATTGGAAAGAAGGTGGGAGAAATTGCTGAAGTGCAAGCACCTAACGGGGTAATGAAATTTAAAGTTGATAATATTACGGTGTAATAGCATGACTTTATTTTCAAAAATAATTGCAGGTCAAATACCTTCTTACAAAATTGCAGAGTCGGATAAATTTTTTGCTTTTTTAGATATATTTCCATTACAAAAAGGCCATGTGTTAGTGGTACCTAAAGTGGAAGTAGATAAAATATTTGAAGTGCCAGACGTTTATTTAGCCGAGCTTTTATTATTTGCAAAACCTATTGCTAAAGCCATTGAAGCAAGTGTTGTTTGTAATCGTGTAAGTATGGTAACAGTGGGTTTGGAAGTGCCTCATGCACATGTGCATTTAATCCCCATTAATGAATCGGATGATATTAATTTTGCCAACGAGAAATTGAAATTAAGTACCGAAGAATTTATTCAAATACAAGAACTCATCATAAGCCATTTGGCTTAAGAATTGAAAGCAAGGATAAATTATTTTTTACTAATTCGTTCTGGATTTTTTGTAATAAAAGCCTCCCAGCTATTTGATTTTTTGGCTGATTTTTTTCCTTTAACTATTTTTTTAGTTGGTAACATAGGCCCACTCATCTGATACCAATGGCATAATGCAACACCTAATGCGTCAGTAGCATCATAATATTTAGGCTGCTTTTTAATAGCTAATACCCGTTCTAACATTTTCCAAACCATATCTTTGTCGGCATTGCCATTGCCTGTAATAGATTGCTTCACTTTTTTAGGAGCATACTCACTTACTTCCAAATTAAAATGCATAGCGGCAGCTATGGCAACGCCCTGAGCGCGTCCAAGCTTTAGCATACTCTGAACATTTTTTCCAAAAAAGGGCGCTTCAATAGCAAACTGAGTAGGCTTATGAGTTTCTATAAGTTCAATAATTTTAGCATGAATCATTTGCAATCGCGCATAAATATCCTTTTCTTTTGTAAGCTTTAAAACATCCATAGTTATTAAGCTTGGCTTATTGCCACCTTTTAATATAGCAAAGCCCAAAATTTGGGTACCTGGGTCAATACCTAATATAATCGGTGATTTAATCATACGGCTTAAAGTTACATATATCGGGTCAAATTCCGAACTTTGCTGTATGTTCAAAAAGACCACCGGTTTTGTTTTATTTCTGATTTGTGCACTGTTTATTTTTCAAACAGTTAAAGACAATCAAAATTGGGAACAATTACGGACTCAGGTAGTAGGCCAAATAAAAAATATTCCTTCTTATAAATGGTTGTTATTACTAGCATTAATGCTAATCAATTTCTTAGTGGAATCTTTAAAGTGGTTTCGGCTCATAAAAAAAAATAATCAAATTAATTTTGCTAATACTTTTAAAAGTGTAATGGTGGGTCAGGCCTTTGCTTTTTTTACCCCCAATAGAGTAGGGGAATACTTTGGGAGAATTATGTATTTAGATAAAGCTAGTAAGCTACAAGGAGCTGCACAAATGGCATGGTCTTCCTTTGCGCAATTGATAATAACACTCAGCATTGGTTCTATGGCGCTGTTTTTTTATGCCCCTATATATCCTTTGTTAAGATGGTTAAGCCCACTGATTGGGATAGCTGCTTTATTTTTTTATTTTTATAAAATTCCTTTTTTGACTCGTTTTCCTAAATGGCAATTATTACAAATTGAAGTGCCTCTGAAAATCGATCTTTTATTACTTTCTTTTTGCAGATACCTAGTGTTTAGTTTTCAATATATCTGGGTAGCCAATATATTGAATTTGCCTATCGAAGCAAATCAAATTTTTATAACAGTTTCTATTTTATTATTATGTATAAGTGTTTTACCTACTATAAGCATTACCGAATTAGTGGTACGAGGTCAATTGCTTGTATTTATTTTGGCACCTATTTATACGGATACTATTCGAATTCTTTCCTTGTCTTCAATTATCTGGCTCATTAATTTTCTAGTTCCTTCTATAATTGGAGCCTTCTTATTGCTTGGGTATCGATTAAAACAATAATTTTGTAAAAAATCCCCTAGTGTTTCTACTTTTAATTCATTTTTTACTTCCTATACTTTCTTGGTTATCTCCTGCGGATTCCAATATGTGTAATCATCCCAATATCGCCTATAATGTGGGAGAAAAAATAAGATATACTATCTATTATAATGTGATTGGTTTGTATGTAAATGCTGGACATACCGATTTTAGTGTCACCAATACTAATTTCAATGGACAAGAAGCTTATGCCCTAACTGCTTTGGGAAAATCAAATGCTAAATATGATTGGATTTTTAAAGTAAGAGATAAATATGAAAGCGTAGTAGATATAAAAACTTTATTACCCTATCAATTTACTCGAAATATCAATGAAGGAAGTTTCCATCATAAAGAGCAGGTTATTTTTAATCAAAAAACTAAAACGGCTATTACGAATGGAAATGCATATTCTACTGCCGATTGCACTTATGATGTAATCAGCGCTATCTATGCAGCAAGAAACATTAATTATACCAACCTGCAATTAAATGATAAAATTTATCTAAATTTCTTTTTAGATAAAGATTTATATCCCTCTTATTTTAAATTTTTGGGCCGATCGGTAATCACCACACAATATGGCAAATTCAAAGTTATTAAACTAGCTCCTTTATTAGTTAAAGGAACTATGTTCAAAGACGGAGATAAAATGGTGGTGTGGGTTACAGACGATGAAAATCATATCCCAGTTCGTATAGAAACACCCATAGTAGTAGGCAGTATCAAAGTTGACTTAGTGGGGTATGAAAATTTAAGACATCCCTTAAGTTCTCTAATGGAGCTAGTGGGTAATGAGGATAATAAGTAGGCTTAGTTACCTAAACTAAAAATATCCTTTACACGAATTCCCTTTTCGGTCATTTGCAAATTACAACATTCATGGGCTACATCGTGTTCGAAAAATAAAGTATAATTATTTTTAAAGGCGTCTTCTAAAAACAATTCTTTTTCTTTGAGTGTAACCAAGGGTTGCATATCATAACCCATTACATAGGGAATAGGGATATGTCCAACACTTGGTAATAAGTCGGCCATAAATACAATAGTTGTATCCCCATTTGTTATTTTAGGTATAAGCATTCCTTGGGTATGGCCATTAACCACTATACAACTGATGTTTTCGCAAAAATGAATTTCTTGTAAGCTATTTTCACTTTTAAATTGAGGTATTGTAATTAATTTTAAACGTCCAGTTTTTTGAAGAGGGAGTATGTTTTCTGTTAAAAAAGAAGCTTTCTCTCTTTTATTTGGAGCTATTGCTAAATTCCATTGATCCTCACTTACCCAGTAAGTGGCATTCGGGAATATATCTACTAATTCACCTTCTTTATGGATAATAGCGCCCCCTACATGATCAAAATGAAGATGGGTGAGAAGTACATCTGTTATCTCGGTAACATTAAACCCTTTTTTAGATAAAGCCTCAGTTAAGGGTACGGTATTATGAGGTTGAAAATGACTAAAAAATTTGGCATCTTGTTTATCGCCCATGCCTGTATCTATTAAAATTTTACGATCCTCTTGCTCAACAAGTAAACAACGTAATGCCCAATTACATAAATTATTTTCATCTGCTGGGTTTAGCTTTTGCCAAATGGATTTGGGCACGACACCAAACATAGCACCGCCATCTAATTTAAAATCACCTGTATGTATATTATACAATTGCATTTTTGGTTTGTTTTGATGTGCGGTATAATAAAACAAATCCGATAATGAAAAATATACAAAGTGCTAAAACCGAGTTTCTTTGTGATCCTGTTATTTCGTTGATAAAACCAAAGCTAAACATGCCAATAACAATGGCAATTTTTTCAGTGACATCAAAGAAACTAAAATAGCTAGTGGTATCGTGTGTTTCGGGCATTAATTTAGAATACGTACTTCGACTTACTGATTGAATACCGCCCATAACAAAACCTACTACAATCGCTAAAGTATAAAAAGGTACTACACTATTGCGTGGCAAATAATAACCCATGATACAGCCCCCAATCCAAATAAGAATTGCCACCAAGATGGTATTAAAATTACCCCATTTGCTTGCCAACTTTGCCATTAAAGTGGCACCTGGAATGGCTACAATTTGTATAATTAAAATAGCAATAATTAAATTTGTAGTGGGGATATTTAATTCACTCTTACCGTATAGTGTTGCTGCTAGCATTACTGTTTGAACGCCCATATTGTAAAAGAAAAAAGATACTAAAAAGCTTTTTAAAGTGGGTTGGCTTTGAAGCTCTATCCACACTTTATGTAACTCTTTATAGCCCTGTGTTATAATACTATTACTATGAGTTCCTTTTACACCTTTCCCATCTGGTAGGCGTCCTATGGCCATCCATCCAAAACCCATCCACCAAATCCCTACTAATAAAAATGAAATTTGAGAAGCTTTACCCACAGTGATGCCAAATAGTGCTGGTTTAAGTACGAATACAAAACAAATAAGCTGTAACAATACTGAACCAATATAGCCCATCATAAATCCTTTGGCACTAATCCTATCACGATCTTCAGGTGCAGCAATTTCTGGTAAGTATGAATTGTAAAAAACTAAACTTCCCCAAAATCCAACACAGGCAATAATTACAGATATAAGCCCTCCCAAAATATGATTACCATCAAAAAAATACAAAGAGGCACAGGCCAAGGATCCCATCGTACAAAAAAATTGCAAAAATTGTTTTTTGTTACCTCGGTAATCAGCCACGGAAGATAATATCGGAGACATAATAGCCACAATAACAAAAGCAATGGCTAATATGTAATTGTACAAAGTGGTATTGGCAAACTCATAACCCCCAATTTTAATTTTATCAATTAGTGTGTTTTCATTACCATCTCCAGTAACTGCTTCATAATAGGCAGGAAAAATGGTAGAAGTGATAACCAAATTATAAACACTATTGGCCCAGTCATACATGGCCCAGCCATTGACTACTTTTTTAGAGGCAGTTTGCATATGCATTCGTTTAGTATTTTAAAAATACTAATAAATGAGCATTTGACCTATAAGTGATTTGTATACAATAAGGTAAGAATTATTAAACCTAAGGCAATTCGGTACCAACCAAAAAGAGCAAATCCTCTTTTTTGAATAAAATTGATAAAGAATTTTACAGTAAGTAAAGCCACCAAAAAAGCGATGATTCCACCTATGACTAAAGTGCTAATATTGTTACTTGTTAAAACTTCCGGACTTTCTTTTAACACATCTAATGTGCTTTTAGCAGAAGCAGCTAGCATAGTGGGGACTGCTAAAAAGAACGAAAATTCGGCGGCTGTCTTTTTACTTAATTTTTGACTCATACCTCCAATAATGGTAGCGGCACTTCTACTAAGGCCGGGAAAAATAATGGAGAGTACTTGAAAGCAACCTACAATAAATGATTTTTTATAACTCATTTCGTCGAGTTCATTTTGGATATGCGTTTTATTTTTATCAAATAATTTATCAATAAATAAAAGCACAACACCCCCTGCAACCATAACAATAGCGATTACCCATAAATTTCCTAATGCAGCGTCGATATGTTTTTTTAATAAAGCACCAAAGAGCAGAGCCGGTATAACAGCTACCATTAATTTAATATAAAAACTAAAATGTTTAAAGTCGAAAAATTTTTTATTATAAACAACTACTACCGATGCTATGGCAGCAAGTTGAATCACAATTTCAAATAAATCCACAAAAGGATTGGGGCTGATTCCTAAAAAGGGATTCGCAAATTTCATATGTGCTGTACTCGAAATAGGCAAAAATTCGGTAAGGCCTTCAATGATAGCAATAATTACAGATTGGAATAAATTCATATTTTTTTGTTTGTCAAGTGCATTAAAAAAGCGACCCTTAGTTGCTTAATGAGGGTCGCTTAAAAATAGTTAAGTAGTTTTTTACTTTTTAAAAATCGCGTATACCTCTACGATAAAACCTGCAATTACTACAATAGGCGCTAAGGTAACTCTACGAAAGCTGTATACTTGATTAGGATCAAATACATTTGGATCGACACTCTTGCCACCTGACATTAGTAACATACCTACTAAAATTAAAGCTGCTCCAATAAACATCCAGATATAATTGGATTTGTTAAAAAATTGCAATGATTTTTTCTCTTGACTCATGACATTATTATTAGGGTATAAATATAAGTTTTAACTAGTAAAGTTCGTCTAATTTCATTTTCAAATATTTGATTACGCTACGGTAGGTACTCAATACAGATATGCCCATGCCAATAAAAATTAATCCGCCAAACAGTAGTAGGCTATTGTTAAAACCTTG
Organism: Bacteroidota bacterium; assembly: GCA_947452905.1. Taxonomy (GTDB): domain Bacteria; phylum Bacteroidota; class Bacteroidia; order Chitinophagales; family Chitinophagaceae; genus Sediminibacterium. The sequence goes on from CANGEP010000002.1 coordinate 223,186, forward strand.
TAGTGTTCTGATCTGAGGGAACTGCATGCTGGCCCATTCTATTAAGCTAAATAGTAAAACGATGGCAATTAAAGCACTTATAAGTCCGTTGATAAGCGCTCGTATTAATAAGGGTTTGGAAATAAAATTTCTGGTAGCACCTACCATTTGCATTGTCTTAATTAAAAAACGATTGCTAAACATAGCCAAACGAATGGTAGTATCGATACTAACAATTACTATTAAGCAAAGTATAATGGAAAATACTAAAAAGATTAACCCGATTTTGGTAGCGCGTTCATTTAAGCTAGTGACTAAACTTTTAGGGTAAGAAATATCTGCCACCTCATTTTTAAATTGCGCATGTATTTGATTGGAGATAGCTTCTAAACTATCCGTATTTACATAGTTGGCTTTGGCAAAAAAATCGACACTTTCAGGAAGCGGATTTACATCTAAAATTTTAGCCCAATCTTCATTATTTTCTTTATTCCAAATAGCTTTTGCTTTTTCCTTGTTTACATATTCTACGTTTTTAGCGTACTCTTGCGTGGCTATAAATTGCTGAATTTTGCCAATCGAATTTTTATCTGAAGTTCGGAGGTAAGCGCTTATACGGATATCTTCCTTAAAATTGTCGCCAATAGAATGGAGGTTAATAAATAACCAGCCCATGATACCCATAATAAATAATACAATGGCTACCCCGATGATGCTATAAATGTAATTGGGTTTACTGCGTTTTAAGGATCCAGTTCCTGTAGCTGCCATGGCACTTAAATTTTATTTGTTCACTTTGCAAATGTAGGGTTTTGGGCGCTAATGACTTACATTTGCATAGGTCGAATTATGCCTATTTTAGGCTTATTTATAGATTTTTTAAGAAAAACGAAGATGGAGTATCAATTTGGGTCCATTGAACAAAAATGGCAGTTGGCTTGGAAGCAAAAAAAGGCTTACCAGATTAGTAATGAAAGTACAAAACCAAAGTACTATGTATTAGATATGTTCCCTTATCCAAGTGGAGCCGGTTTGCATGTGGGGCATCCTTTGGGGTATATCGCTTCGGATATTTTCAGTAGATATAAAAGGCTCAAAGGTTTTAATGTATTACATCCTATGGGCTACGATGCTTTTGGTTTGCCTGCGGAGCAGTATGCTATTGAACATGGTGTACATCCTTCTACAAGTACACATAACAATATTGATAATTTTAGAAAACAATTAGACAATATTGGTTTTTCTTATGATTGGGATAGAGAACTAAGAACCTGTGATGCGAGTTATTATAAATGGACACAATGGATTTTCTTGCAATTATTTAATGCTTACTATGATCGAACAGCACAAAAAGCAAAGCCCATTAGTGAACTAGTTAACAGTTTTGAAAAAGAGGGTAATGCTAAGTATGAATGTCCTGCAGATACAAAATTGCAATTTGATGCTGCTGTATGGAAGTCGATGAGTGAAAAAGAACAACAAGCTATTTTAATGCAATATCGATTAGCTTTTTGTGGTTATGGAGAAGTTAATTGGTGCGAGGCTTTGGGAACGGTACTAGCCAATGATGAAGTAATTAATGGATTTAGTGAAAGAGGGGGGCATCCTGTCGAAAAAAAGAAATTACGTCAATGGTATTTAAGAATTACAGAATATGCTGATCGTTTGTTATCAGGACTAGATACTATTCATTTTAGCGAGGCTATGAAAGAAATGCAATCCAATTGGATTGGAAAAAGTTTTGGTGCCGAAATAGATTTTAAGGTTCAAGGCCATGAAGCGAATGTCAGGGTATATACCACCCGACCAGACACGGTATACGGTGTCGATTTTATGGTTCTTGCTCCCGAGCATGCTTTAATTGAAAGTATCACACCCGCTAGCCATCAAGCAGCAGTGGCCGAGTATATTGCTTATGTTAAAAGTAGAAGTGAGCGTGAGCGAATGGCTGAGAAAAAAATTACAGGTTGTTTCACGGGTGCCTATGTAATTAATCCTTTTAATCAGCAACCGATCCCTGTTTGGATTTCTGAATATGTCTTAGCAGGCTATGGTACTGGAGCTATTATGGCAGTGCCTTGTGGGGATGAAAGAGATTTTAAATTTGCACAACATTTTAATATTCCTATTACTAATATTATTGGAGAAGCTTTTGATGGTAAAGAAGCCAACCCAACTAAAGAAGCCATATTAACCAATAGTGATTTCTTAAACGGAATTATTCAAAAAGATGCCATTGCTATTGTGAATGATAAGATAGAAGCAATGGGTATAGGTAAGCGAAAAGTAAATTATAAAATGCGTGATGCTGCTTTTAGTCGTCAACGTTATTGGGGTGAGCCATTCCCTGTAAAATGGATAGATGGCATTGCTTATCCAATGTCTGAAACAGAATTGCCTTTATTATTACCTGAAGTAGATAATTATTCTCCAGGTCCAGAAGGCGAAGGGCCTTTAGCCAATATTGCCTCTTGGAAAGCAGAAAATTACGAAACCAATACGATGCCTGGTTATGCAGGTAGTAGTTGGTATTTTATACGTTACATGGATCCAAGTAATACCCAAGAATTTTGTAGTCGTAAGGCTAGCGATTATTGGGGACAAGTAGATTTATACATTGGAGGAACAGAACACGCGGTGGGTCATTTGTTATATAGTCGTATGTGGACAAAAGCCTTATACGATTTGGGACATATAGGATTTGATGAGCCATTTAAAAAATTATTAAATCAAGGTATGATTCAAGGTAGTTCTCGTTTTGTGTATCGCAAAAGAGGAACCCATACTTTTATTTCTGCAAGTTTAATAGCTGCACAAGAGGTTGATCAATTACATGTGGATGTAAATATGGTAGATGGGGTAGAATTAGATATGGAAGCTTTTAAGAAATGGAAACCAGATTATGCGAATGCTGAATTTAATTTAGAGGAGGGTAAATATTTATGTGGAGTGGAAGTAGAGAAAATGTCTAAATCTAAATTTAATACGGTGAATCCGGACGATTTAGTTTCTAAATATGGGGCGGATACTTTTAGAATGTATGAAATGTTCTTGGGTCCAGTAGAGCAAAGTAAACCATGGGACACCAAAGGTATCGAAGGGGTACACCGTTTTATTAAAAAGTTTTGGCGTTTATTTTATGACGAATTAAAAGGGAAAGTTTGGGTGAATGAAACACCAACCAAAGAAGAGTATAAAATTTTACATAAGACTATAAAAAAAGTAGAAGAAGATACAGAGCGTTATAGTTTTAATACTGCAGTTAGTACATTTATGATTTGCATTAATGAATTGTATGATGTAAAATGTCATAAAAAAGAAATTCTTGAGCAGGTATTAATTTTAATTACGCCCTATGCGCCTCATTTTGCCGAAGAGCTTTGGTCGTTATTAGGCAATGAGGGACTTATTGTAGATGCGGCTTTTCCTGTCTTTGAATCTAAGTATGTTACTGAAACCAGTAAGGAATATCCTGTGAGCATTAATGGTAAAGTACGTGCTAATATTGCGATTGCTTTAGATGCTACAGAAGACCAGGTGAGGGAAATAGCGTTGGCCCATCCTGCCATTCAAAAATGGGTGGAGAATACGCCTATCAAAAAACTAATTTTTGTAAAAGGTAAAATGATTAATATCGTTATATAATTTAAAACTAAGCTATATGAAAAAAGGATTTTTAGGAATGCTGGTTATGATCATGGGTGCTTCATTCGTACAAGCACAAATGCTACCCACCAATTTACCTCGTTTTGTTCGTTGGGTAGACAATGATCAGTTGGTAGTTAGTAAAAAATTAGCAGCAGATGCTTCCGCTAAAGAGTATCTATACAATTTAAATACCAAACAATATAGCCCAGCACCCACTTTGGCCGCTTCTACCGATAAAGTGGTGATAGTTAAAAATGCTAATTTGTTTTTAAAGCAAAATGGTACCGAAACTCAATTAACCTTTGACGCTGCTGAAGAAAAAAATCCTATACTTTCTCCTGATGGTAATTATGTAGGGTACACCAAAAACAATAACCTATATACCATTAATTTAATAGATAAAAAAGAGATAGCAATAACCAATGAGAATACCAAAGGCATTTTAAATGGGTATGCTAGTTGGGTTTATTTTGAAGAAATTTTTGGTCGTCCTACACAGTACCGTGCTTTTTGGTGGAGTCCTGATAGTAAGTATATTTCTTTTATGCGTTTTGATGAACGCAATGTACCTATCTTTCCAATTTACAATAGCGATGGGCAACATGGATTTATCGAAGAAACTAGATACCCTAAAGTGGGTGACCCAAATCCAACTGTGAAAATAGGTTGGGTAGCTCCCACTGGAGGTGCTATTACTTGGGCCGATTTTAACGACCAAGATGATCAGTATTTTGGATGGCCAATTTGGAATCCAAATAACAATACAATGTGGTTGTCTTGGATGGATCGTGGTCAAAATAATTTAAAAATTTATGAGCTTGATATGACTTCTGGAACTAAAAAAGAAGTGTACAAAGAGTATCAAAAAACATGGATTGACTTAGAGGATAGGGTGAGTGGTAGAATTAATTTTTTAGCCAACAATCAAGGTTATATAGCGCAGTCCGATGCATCTGGTTGGAATCAATTGTATTTGTATGCTATGAATGGTCAGTTAATGAATCCAATTACCAACGGAAAATATACAGTTACTGGCATTAAATTAATTGACGAAAAAGCAAAGACTATTTATTTCACAGCTCGTGGTATTGAAAATACAGCAAGAGCCGATTTTTATTCGATTGGCTTTGATGGTAAAAATTTAAAAAGATTATCAAGAGGGGATTTTAATTTTAGTCAGGTATATTTAGCTCCTAATGCAAAACATTTTGTGGGCGTGTACAGTAATGTTCAAACACCTACAACTATGGCTATTTTTGATATTCCAAAAAAAGGAGAACCATTGGCAGAAGCCTTAGGTACTGCAGTGGATAGTAATTTTAAAGCCGAGACATTTGCAAAAACAGAATTAATACGTATTAAAAGTGCCGATGGCTTATATGAATTGCCAGCACTTGTTACATGGCCTAAAAATATGGACCCAACTAAGAAATACCCTATGCTTGTAAGTATATATGGAGGTCCTAATGCTGGCACTGTAATGGATAATTGGTCGGCCCCTGCAGCAAAAGAAAATTTAGCAAAAGAAGGATTAATTCAGGTTGCTTTTGATCATAGAGCAAGTGGACATTTTGGAAAAGAAGGCGTTAATTACATGTATCGCAATTTAGGATATTGGGAAATGCAAGATTATATGACAATGGCTAAATGGTTCATTGAAAATGGCCATGCCGATGCTAAGCGTATTGGTATTACTGGTTTTAGCTATGGTGGATATATGAGTTGCTACGCTTTAACTTATGGCGCTTCCGTTTTTACACATGCTATGGCAGGGGGAAGTGTAGTGGATTGGTCTTTGTATGATTCACATTATACTGAGCGTTATATGGATACGCCTAAAGAAAATCCAGAAGGCTATAAAAGCAGCAGTGTGCTTAGTTATGTAAAAGATTTTAAAGGTAAACTACAATTAGTACATGGCACATCTGACGATAATGTACACATGCAAAATTCCATCCAATTATTGAGTGCAATGCAAGACAATGGCAAGGACCTTGAATTTATGTTGTACCCAGGTGGTCGTCATGGATGGGGTGCTGCTAAGGGAAAACATTTTACCGAGTTAAAAAATAAATTTATCTATCAATATTTGTTAGAGAAGCCTTATGTGGCAAGCAAGTAAAAGCATTAAATTATTTATATGTCGAATCCTAATTTAGCCGCTACAAATCAAGCTTCCAATCCGCAGGATCGGGAATTTGAAAATAGTATTCGACCTACCGATATGGAGGCATTCTCGGGCCAACCTCAACTCATTGAAAATATTAGCATTTTTATAAAAGCTGCAAAATTGAGGGGAGAGGCGTTGGATCATATTTTATTTCATGGCCCCCCTGGTTTAGGCAAAACTACTTTAAGTCGTATTGTAGCCAACGAGATGGGTGTGCAGATAAAAGAAACCTCGGGACCAGTTATTGAAAAGCCAAGCGACTTAGCGGGCTTGTTAACGAGTTTAGAACCCAATGATGTTTTATTCATTGATGAAATACACCGATTATCTACAGTGGTAGAAGAGTATTTATATGCAGCGATGGAAGACTATAAGATTGATATCATGATTGATAGCGGTCCTAATGCGCGCAGCATCGAAATAAATTTAAATCCCTTTACCTTAGTGGGTGCTACTACAAGAAGTGGAATGTTGTCGGCCCCCCTATTATCTCGTTTTGGTATTAAATCAAGACTGGAGTATTATCCAGCCTCAGTGATTGAAAAAATTATTGTAAGAAGTGCAGGAATTTTAGACGTTAAAATAAACGCAGACGCTGCAGGAGAAATTTCGCGTCGTAGTAGAGGTACTCCTAGAATTGCCAATGGTTTACTACGAAGAGTACGTGATTTTGCACAAGTATTAAATGAGGGTCAGGTGGATTTAGGTATTACTAAGCATGCGCTAAAGGCCTTGAATGTGGATGATCATGGGTTAGATGAAATGGATAATAGAATATTATTGGCGATTATAGAAAAGTTCAAAGGGGGACCGGTGGGTATTACCACTATTGCCACTGCGGTGGGTGAGGAAGCAGGTACTATTGAGGAAGTGTATGAACCTTTTTTAATACAAGAAGGATTTTTACAAAGAACACCTAGAGGCAGAGAAGTAACACATAAAGCCTATGAACATTTGGGTCGAAAAAGAGATAGAGGTGGCTATGAAAACCCCGAATTATTTAGATAAAAAAAAGACCTCCATGGAGGTCTTTTTTTTATCGTTTCATTTTTAAATTAATGTGCTACGAGTCTAAATCCATTACCGTGAATGTTTACAATTTCAATACTATCATCTTCTTTTAAGAATTTCCTTAGTTTGGCAATGTATACATCCATACTACGGCCGTTAAAGTAGGTGTCAGAGCCCCATATTTTTTTGAGGGCTTTTTCGCGGGTTAATAAATCATTTTTATGTTCCGCTAGCATTTTTAGTAACTCGTTTTCTTTGGGGGATAAAACTTGTATTTCTTCGCCTAATTTTAATTCTCTCAATTTTGGATTAAAATGGTATTTGCCTAATTCAAATTCTAAATTGTCGCTAATTTTATTATCTTCTTCATTTCGCTTAATGATGGCTTTAATTTTCAACATCAGTACTTCGCTATCAAAGGGCTTGGTGATATAATCATCGGCGCCCAATTTATAACCATGAATGATATCTTCTTTTAAAGTTTTAGCACTTAAGAAAAATAAAGGTACTTCAGGGTCAATGTCTCTAATCTCTTCTGCCAAGGTAAAGCCATCTACATGTGGCATCATTACATCTAGCAAGCATAGATCAAATTTTTCTCTCTGAAATGCAGCTAGTCCTAAACGACCATCTCTTTCTAGCGTTACTTCATATTCGTCTAGTTCTAAATAGTTTTTTAAAACCAATCCTAAATTGCTATCATCTTCGCAAAGTAAAATTTTGTATTTTTTTTTGTCTTCCATATTGATTGCTTTATGTAAAGAAACGATTTTTAGTTTTTTAGTACATAAAATGGTTTCCAATGTTTTGTTAAAATATACCTATTTCTTCGTAGTCATACAAATGTCGCAAATTCCACATTTATTTGGGCTTTTTTCGCCAAAGTATTTAGCTAAAAACACGCTTCTGCAGCTTAGCCCTTGTCCGGATATATATTGACTAAATTGATCTATCCTTTTAATAAATGCTTTTTTCATAAGTTGATAATGATCGTAATCCAGCTTCATAAAAGAAGCTGAGGTTCTGTTCCACTGAAAAGCCACTATGGGTTGATGCTCCTTTTGTTCAAAACTAATAATGCCCATTTGGGATAAAAAATGCAAATTTTTAAGTACAAAAACAGCATCTCTTTGGAGTAACTCGCCTACTAATTTTTCGTTTATATATCGTGGACTATCTAATATTCCTCCATAAGTTCTGAGTAATGTTTGTAAAACTGCACCAGGTATAGGGTGTTGCTTTTCGAAATTTTCTAAACTTTCACGGTCCCCTAAAACTTGCACCATAGAAGGTTTAAATGAAGCATCAGAAAATTTTACATGCCCTTCTTGTTGAATCCAGGCGAGTGCATTTCTGGCTATTATTTTAGCCCAATTAAATTGAATACAAAATTGTTCAAAGTCGAATATAAATTCTTGTTTCTCTCCCATGCCAATGGGTAGTTGAACATAATCGGCTACATCTTGATAAACTTTCTTAATAGTTTCGATGGGTGGATATTTTTTTTGTTGAACAGTCACCCAATATTCCCAATCATTATTTTGATACAATAAAATAGCTTTTGCTGAATGGCCATCTCTTCCTGCACGGCCAGCTTCCTGATAATATTGTTCGATGCAAGAAGGAATGTCATAATGGATGACGGCTCGTACATTGCCTTTGTTAATTCCCATCCCAAATGCACTCGTACATATTATTATGGAAATTTGATCTTTCATCCATAATGCTTGTGTTTTTTTACGCTCTTCTAAAGGGATACCAGCATGATAAGCACCCACCTTAAAACCATACACTAGTAATAAGCTACTTAATTGCATTACATTATTGCGTGTATTACAGTATATAATGATACTACCTTCTGTCTCGGAAAGCAAAGTTTTTAATGCATGAATTTTTACGGGAACATTATATACTTGGTACGATAAATTAGGTCTTAAAAATTGATCTGTAATAAGTGTTGCTTGTTTAAGTCCTAATTGTTTACAAATATCTTCTTGCACTACTGGAATCGCAGAAGCGGTCATTGCAATCACTGGTATTTTTGGAAAATTTTCTTTAAGCCAATTTAATTTTCGATAGGAGGGTCTAAAATCATAACCCCATTGGGAGATGCAATGTGCTTCATCGATGGCAAAAAGGGTAATGGGTATTTTTACAAGCCATTGTTGAAAACTGTTTTGTGCCAATTTTTCGGGAGAACAATAAATAAAATGATATTCCCCTTTTACTGCGCTTTTTAATAGGGCAGTTTGTTCGCTTTCATTTAACTGACTGCCTAGTGCAATAGCAGAAATATTTTTGGCTTGTAAATCTTTTACTTGATCTTCCATAAGCGCAATTAGGGGGCTTACTACCAAACAAATACCTTTACTATACATGGTGGGAACCTGAAAGCAAAGTGATTTCCCGGCTCCTGTAGGAAGTAAAGTTAATACGTCTTTACCTTCAATGACAGCATTGATGATAGAAAGCTGTTGGGGTCTAAAATCATTATAGCCCCAATAAGTTTTTAATATAGATGCAGGTGTAACCAAAAACTTAAACTAATTTTTTCTTAAATAATCTGAGTGAATTAATGGCTAAGACTACATCACTTAAGCCCATAATTAAGGCGCCGTATGTAGGCCCCCATGTTCCCAATAAACCAATGGCTGCTACTGGAATGGCAACTATATTATAAGAAAAGGCCCAGCCTAAATTTTCTTTAATTGTTTCGTAAGTTTTTTTACCTAAACCTAAAGCCATAGGTAAATTTTTAAGTCCTTGATTCATTAAAATAACTTGTGCACTTTGAATGGCAATATGGGAGGCATTGCTCAGTGAGATACCTAATGTAGCTTTAGCTAATGCAGGAGCGTCATTAATGCCATCACCTACCATTGCAGTGGGTGCCACACTCAATAAAGCGTCTAAACAATTTAGTTTGTCCTCTGGGCTTTGCTCGCTAAATATTTCCTGAATACCCAATGCATTTCCTACTTGTTCACATTTCTCTTTGCGATCTCCACTTAATAAAACGGTATGAATACCTTGTTGGTGTAAAGTGTTAATCACTTCTTTGGCTTCGGGTCTTATCTGATCTGTTACGTCTACCCAGCCTAAAAATCTTCCATTTTTTTGAACATATACATTGTGACCATCTTCGATGCTACTGTCTTTTATAATTTTATAAGATCCCGCCCAATATTCGTTTCCTTCTTTATCCATGGCTTTAATGCCTATCCCTTTTATTTCTTCAATTGTTTTCCAGTTTTGTGCGGCATTGGTTTTCCAAGTGCCACTAATACATTTAGCAATGGGATGGTTGGAGTATCTTTCGAGTGCATATACCAAAGCCTTAAAATCTGTTTCGTTGATCTCATCAACCACATGCAAATTGGCAATTTCAAAATGCCCAGTGGTGAGTGTGCCTGTTTTATCAAAAACTACTTGCTTAATATCTTTAAATGTTTCTAAGCTTTTCGCATTTTTAAATAACACTCCATTTCTAGCGCCACGTCCTAATCCTACCGCAATCGCAGCTGGGGTAGCCAATCCCATAGCACAAGGGCAGGAAATTACAAGCACTGCGATGGCCCTTAACATACTTTGTCCAAAACCGATCTCTGTAAAAAAATAATTTCCTATTAAAGTAAGTAGTGCAATACTTAATACCAAGGGTACAAAGATGGCGCTAATTTTATCGGCTAATATTTGTACTGGTGGTTTTTCACCTTGTGCAGCTTTTACCATTTTTAAAATATTGGCTAAAACTGTATCATTGCCAACAGCCGTTACATAGGCTTTTACAGATCCATTCTCAATGGTGCTACCTCCTAGTAAAGTATCATTCATCTTTCTAAAAACAGGTACACTCTCTCCTGTAACAATTGATTCGTTTACATTAGCTTCTCCCCATAAAACTTTACAATCCATGGGTATGGTTTCACCTGAGTTTATTAAAACCAAATCACCTACTTTTAAAGTTTCACTTTCTACATTAAATATTACTTCTTTATGTTGATCGTCAAATACAATCATATTGGCCATCACCTTTTGCGCTTTTACTAAATCTTTTAAAGCTCTTTGGGTAGATTCAATAGAAGCATCTTCTAAATAATTACCAAAAAATACAAGTGTAATAACAGTGGAAGTGGTTTCGAAATAAGCATACTGCATACCTTGACCAATTAAGGTACCATAAACACTATAACCAAAAGAGGCAATGGCGCCAATACTCACCAGTACATTCATGTTCGGAATTCCATTTTGAATACTACTTAGAGCACTCTTGCCAAAATAGCCCATGCCAATTACAAAAACAGGTAGTGTAATGGCCATTTGAACATAGGGGTTCATTAAAAAATGAATGTGGACCCCTGGTAACATGTGTAAAAACAAGGGGAGTGCAAATACCAAACAAAAAAGGGCTCTTTCTTTGTTATTATCTAACCACTTCTTTTTTATGGTCTCTTCTTGCCCCCTTACTTTATAACCCAAGGACTGAATCCCCTTAATAATTTCTTCTTTGGTACTTGTAGTAGGCATTTCAAATTGCACCTCTCCTTCCATAAAATTTACCTTGGGTTCGCCTGCTCCTTTTTTCTCTAAATACTTATGAATCGATAATGCACAATTGGTACAGCTCATTCCATCTACTTTCCAATTCACTGTCTCCATAGTTAAAATTTTACAATATAAAGGTACGAAGACATTTTAGCATTGTCCAGCAAGATGTATCTTTGAAAGATGGAAATTTCATATACTCTAGCTGATATTGATCAGGTGGCCCAACAATTATGGGAAATTAATGGGCATAAAAAAATCTGGGCCTTTCACGCCCCTATGGGTGCTGGAAAAACAACATTAATTGCTAAATTGTGTAAGTATCTAGGCGTAATGGATACGGTAAGTAGCCCTACTTTTTCAATTATGAATGAGTATGAGTCGAATGGTAAAATTATTTACCACATGGATTGGTATCGATTAGAGGATGAGCAAGAAGCTATAAAAGCAGGAGTAGAAGCAGTGATGGAGGAAGCAGATTATTGTTTTATAGAATGGCCAGAAAAGGCAGTAGCTTTATTGTTAGATAATAACGAAGTACAACATTTTAAAATAGATATTATAGACCCAGAGCATAGAAAGATTTTTATACTCGATTAAAACAAAACCCATGAGTGCTGTTAAGCCCCATATACACAGTTCTTTTTCTTTTGAAACCCAAGAGGAAGTGTTGGATATCCCTACGCGAACTAAACCTTTATTAATTGGCATTCCCAAAGAAGTTGCCTTTCAAGAAAATAGAATTGGATTAATCCCTGAAGCAGTGGGTGTTTTGGTAGCCAATGGCCATGGAGTGATGGTGGAGTCTTTAGCAGGGTCGGGAAGTAGATATACCGATCAGGATTATGCGGAGGCAGGGGCTACCATAATTTTTGAAAAAGAAGAAGTCTATAAATGTCCTATTCTAGTTAAAACCGCCCCTCCAGTAGAAGCAGATCTTCCTTATCTACAAATGCATCAGACGATTATTTCACCTTTGCATTTATCTGCATTAAAGCCAGAATTGGTAGCTCAATTGATGGCTAAAAAAATTACCGCTTTAGCCATTGAAAATATTAAAGACGAAAATCAAAATTATCCTATTCTCAGAAGTATGGGAGAAATTGCGGGAAGTGCTGTAATGTTAATTGCAGGCCAGTACCTTAGTAATTTCAATCAAGGGAAAGGTGTTTTATTAGGTGGAATTTCAGGTGTGCCGCCCACTAAAGTAGTTATCATTGGAGCAGATATCATTGGAGAATTTGCTACACGTAATGCTTTGGCATTAGGGGCTAGTGTTAAAGTATTTGACAATAATGTTTCTCGTTTACAAAGATTGCAAAATAATTTAGGTCAAAGAGTTTGGACTTCTGTTATAGAACCTACTATTTTGGCTAAGCAATTAAAAACCTGTGAAGTAGCAGTAGGAGCATTAAGAAATGAATTTGGAAGAGCGCCTATTGTAGTCACCGAAGAAATGGTAGCTGCTATGCGCCCTGGTAGTATTATTATTGATGTGGCCATCGATAGAGGGGGTTGTTTTGAAACCAGTGAATTAACCAATCACGAAAATCCAGTAATCACAAAACATAATGTAATTCATTATGGGGTACCTAATATTCCTAGTGGTTTTGCACGTACCGCTTCTCAAGCGATTAGTAATGTACTTATGCCTTTACTTATTCAAATAGGGGATCAGGGTGGTTTAGAAGAACTTATTTGGCAACAACTACACTTAAGAGAAGGTATTTATTTATACAAAGGAGCATTGACCGATTTTTATATTAGCGAAAAATTTGGCCTTAAGTTTACCGATCTTAATTTGTTAATTGCTAGTCGTAGTTAAGCGAAACATTTTAGGATTTATAATCCATTAAGTTTATTTGTGTTTCACAAAATTCATATTCTTGAGTGTCGTTACTGCCTACAATAATTAATTTGTGCATTGCATACTGCTCAATTAATTTTTTATAAAGCGTATAACCGTCTTTGTCTAAATTACTGCAAGGCTCGTCTAACAATAAAATAGGACTATCAGAAAAAATAGCAAGGGCTAATTTTAATCTTTGTTTCATACCGCTACTGTAGTAGCGAATTTGTTTATGTGTAGCATCTGTTAACCCAACCGTATCAATCATTTGCTGAATACTTAGTACATTACTAATTGATTTAAATTGAGTATGAAATTTAAATTGTTCTAGTGCAGTAAATTCTTCGACTAATTCTAAATAGGGGGCAGCTATACTTATTTGTTCATAAATAGAACTAGCATCTGATTCTTTCCATTCAATACTGCCCTTGGATAAGTTACTGTAACCTGCAATGATTTGTAAAAGGGTACTTTTGCCCGAGCCATTATTACCCACTAATGCATATTTTTTGCCTACCTCAAAATGAAAAGTAAGGTTACGAAAGATCCAATCTTTATTAAATCTTTTGCCTGCCTCAGTGAGTGAAATGCTAGTCATTGTTAATCTTCTTCTACGGCGCCTTTACCAAATCTTTTAATAATTCCTCTGCCGCTATCTCTAATAAAAGTTACAATTTCATCGCGCTCATCTGTGGCAGGTAATTCCTCCTCGATAAATTCTAAGGCTTGTGTAGTATTCATGCCTTTATTAAATATGTAACGATAGATATCTAAAATATGATTAATCTTTTCTAAATCAAATCCTCTTCTTTTTAAACCTACGCTATTTACACCTCCATAACTTAAAGGATTACGAACGGCTTTAATATAAGGAGGCACATCCTTGCTTACTAAGCTACCTCCAGCAATATAGGCGTGTTGACCAATTTGTACAAATTGATGTACCGCACTCACGCCGGCAATCCAGGCATAATCACCTAAGGTAACATGGCCTGCAATTTGAACACTATTACTTAAAATGCAACTATTGCCAATGATACAATCATGGGCAATATGGCTATATGCCATTATTAAACAGTTGTCACCCACTTTGGTAACCCATCTATCAGAGGTGCCTCTATTAATAGTTACAAATTCTCTAATCGTAGTACCATCGCCAATTTCTACAGAAGTTTTTTCGCCATTAAATTTTAAATCTTGTGGATCGGCACCTAAAACCGCACCTGGAAATACTCTACAGTTTTTCCCAATTTTAGTGCCATTCATAATGGTCACATTACTCCCAATCCATGTGCCTTCACCAATAACTACTTCACCATGAATAACAGTGAATGGATCTATTTTAACATTGGGTGCAATTTTTGCATTGGGGTCGATGTATGTAAATGGATGTGTCATGGGCTAATTTATTTTATTCTGCTCTTTTTACCACTTGTGCAACAAGATCAGCTTCGGTAGCTACTTTTCCGTTTACATAAACGGTGCCACGCATTTCACAGATACCTCTGCGAATAGGGGCAGTAAGCTCCATTTTTAATAACATGGTATCGCCAGGCTTTACCATTTGTTTAAATTTACAATTATCTATCTTTAAAAAATAAGTATCATAGTTGCCTTCAGGCATTGCGTTTATACATAGGATACCTCCGGTTTGTGCCAAGGCTTCTATTTGTAATACACCTGGCATTACAGGGTTGCTAGGAAAATGTCCTGGGAAAAACCATTCATTAAAAGTCACATTTTTTACACCTACAATAACTGTATCAGTTAACTCAATGATTTTATCAACAAATAAAAACGGATAACGGTGAGGTAGTAGTTTTTCAATTTGTTCTAAATTAAAAACAGGAGTAATGGATGGATCATATACAGGTACATCTTTAACGTGTTTGTTTTTTTTGATGTACTGTTTTATTTTTTTTGCAAATTCAACATTGCTGCTATGTCCAGGACGGTTGGCAATAATTCTGGCTTTAATAGGGTAGCCAATTAAAGCTAAATCACCAACAACGTCTAATAATTTATGACGAGCAGGTTCATTAGGAAATCTTAGTTCTAAATTATTTAAGTAGCCTTCGCTTTTAACTTCAATTTTTTCTCGTTTAAATACTTTTGCCAATCTATGCATTTCCTCGTCTGTCACCGGCTTATCTACCACTACAATTGCATTGTTTATATCGCCCCCTTTAATTAAATCGTGATCTAATAAGGCCTCTAGCTCATGTAAAAAACAAAAGGTACGACATGGCGAAATCTCTGCTTTAAAATCTTTAATTGTTTTTAAAGCTGCATGTTGAGTGCCTAATACAGGGCTATTAAAATCAATTAAGGTGGTAATTTGATAATCTAAAGAGGGTAGTGCTACCATCTCTACGCGTTTGGCTTCGTCGTAATGAAAAATATTTTCATCAATACTATACCAAGCTTTAGCAGCTTCTTGTTCTAAAACCCCTGTTGCTTCGATACGCTCAATAAAAGGAGCCGAACTTCCATCCATTATAGGAATTTCTGGTCCGTTTACTTCGATCAGCACATTGTCAACACCCATTCCTACTAATGCAGCCAATATATGTTCTACTGTACTCACTCTAGCCTCGCCCACTTGCAAGGTAGTTCCACGGCTAGTATCAGTTACTAAATCGCAGTCGGCTTTGATAATTGGTTTATTAGGAAGATCGGTTCTTTGAAATTGAATGCCAAATCCAGGGTTAGCAGGTAATAATGTCATATCCACCAAAACACCAGTATGTAAACCTGTGCCTGAGATGTTAATGCTTGCAGATAAAGTATGCTGTTTATCTGGATTAAAATTATGATCCATGTGTTTATAGTTTAGCTAACCGCTACTTAAAGCGATGATTTTCAGCAAAATTAGGCCATTTAGCCTTTTTGAGAGAGTTGAGCGACTAATATTTCCAGTTCTTTAACCCTTTTTTCAAGGTTTGGAAGGTTTTTTAGGTGAATTTGGGATCTTAAAGCCGTACTATGTTCTGCGGCAGGGAAGCCTGTGATGGTTGAATTAGCATTGGTTATGCTCTTGGTAATGCCAGAACGAGCTGCTATTTTAACACCATCGGCTACACTTAAGTGACCAGCGGTACCTGCTTGGCCACCCATCATAACCCCTTTCCCCATTTTGGTGCTTCCACTTAATCCGGATTGTGCTGCAATAACTGTATGTTCACCCACTTCCACATTATGGGCTACTTGTACAAGGTTGTCTAGTTTAACACCCTTTCTAATGATGGTAGACCCAATGGTCGCGCGATCGATAGTGGTATTGGCACCAATTTCAACATGGTCTTCAATGATTACATTTCCTAACTGGGGTACTTTTTTGTAAGAGCCATCACTTGTTGGCGCAAACCCAAAACCATCACTTCCAATAATAGCGCCTGCATGAATGGTGATATTATTTCCTAAGACACAGTCGCTATAAATAATCACTCCTGGATTTAATATAACATTGTTGCCAATGTTTACATTATCTCCTATCACAACATTTGAAAATATTTTTACATTATTACCTATACATACTTTTTCTCCTATGTAAGCAAACGCAGCTACAAAATGCTGCTCTCCAAGTTTAGCAGAGCTAGCGATATAGGATGGTGTTTGTACGCCGGATAAGCTTTCTGTTTTTAATTCCTGATATTTGGTAAGTAAAGTGGCAAAAGCGGCATAAGCATCAGGCACTCGAATAAGGGTAGCACTGATCTGCTTTTTTAATTCTAAAGTTTCATTTACAATGATAATGGATGCTTCTGTTTGGTATAAATAATCTTCGTATTTAGGGTTAGCTAAAAAGCTAATTTCACCTTTTTTAGCTTCTTCAATTTTCCCAAATTGACTTACAGTCGCCGATGCATCACCTTCTACTTTTCCTTGTATCATCAAGGCAATCTGTTGGGCACTAAATTCTAGCATTCGTTCAGGGTTGAATGGGGGTTATTCGTTAAGTAAGCAAATGTAAAATTTTTTCACTGGGGCAGAAAGACTTTCCACTATTAAAGCGTTCTGAATCTGTGAAATATTGGTTATTTCGCCCGATTTTAGCAAAATTTTAATGGTTTCGTTGTCGTTCTTATAAAGGGTATTGGTGGCATTGCACTTAAAACACAAATAAGCTAGTTCGGATTCAGGTAAATTAAACTTTGTCTTTGTTTGCGTCCAAGCAGCATCCCATTGTGCTTCAGTGATAGCAGTTGGTTGTAAAGTGCATTTGTAACAATCCCTATTTAACAAACGCGTACAAAGCAAAGACAAAACCGGGTCGCTATGGTGTTGCCATTTTTTGATAGCAAATAAAACGTCGGTATCGTCTAAGCCGCAATACGCATTTAAATCAAGGTTATTTATTTTTCCAGAAAACGAACCTAAAAAATAGTCTAAAACACTGCCTGTTTTTATAGATTCGTCTTTGCTTGAAAATAAAGCATGTGCACGCTCAATAATTTTAACCAACATATTTTCACTAGCAATTACGGTTTTATGACGATACACCTGCCAGTACATTAATCTTCGGGACATCAAAAACTTTTCTACGCTATTGATCCCTTTTTCTTCGACCACTAATTCATTATTATGAACAGTAAGCATTTTTAAAATTCTTTCATATCCTATCACCCCTTCACTTACCCCCGTAAAAAAACTATCTCTTGATAAATAATCTAAACGGTCGACGTCTAATTGACCACTAATTAATTGGTGTAAAAATCTTTTAGGATATTGATCGGTAAAAATAGAGATGGCTAAATTAAGTTGTCCTTTTAATGCAGGATCCTTTTCTTGATTTAAGGATTGCATTATAAGAAGCGATAAGTCCTCATGGTGGATATCTTTTAGCAATACATTTTCTAATGCATGTGAATATGGACCATGCCCAATATCATGCAATAAGATGGCGGCTTTTGCTGCTAATGCTTCTTCTTTGGTTATTTCAATGCCTTTATCTTTTAGTTCGTTAATAGCAATACACATTAAATGGTAGGCACCTAGACTATGATGAAATCTTGTATGCACTGCACCTGGATAAACCAATTGTGCTAAGGCCATTTGTTGAATGCGTCTAAGTCTTTGATAAAAAGGATGATTTATGATAGCAAAAATCAAGGGGTCGTTAATGGTGATAAAACCATGAACGGGGTCGTTGATAATTTTTCGATGTGTAAAAGTCATATTTTATAAGTGTTGGTAAAGGTACGAAATGTGAATAACTCCTAGCTTAGATTTAGGGGCAAACTTATCTAAAAAACTATATTTGTATGTCCACTTACTACCCTATAAATCAATGCATAACATGAAATTGACCCAAACTACATTAGACAAATTAGAAGACATTTTAGGAGAAGCAGAATTCGTGGTTAGATATGAGCGAGGTAATTTTCAGAGTGGTTGGTGTTTATTAGAAGCAAAAAGAATTGTGGTGTTAAATAAGTTTTTAAACTTAGAAGCCCGCATTAATACTTTGCTGGAGTTGATACCACAACTCGAAATTGATATTGATAAACTCACTCATGGTTCACAACAATTATATGAGGAAGTAAAACGTTTGTCTTTAACGGAAGCGTAAAAAAAACATTTTGTTAGATATCACTATTTTAGGATCTGGCACAAGTACTGGTGTTCCCTTAATTGGTTGCACTTGTGAAGTTTGCACTTCTATCGATCCTAGGGATCAAAGACTTCGTACAAGTATTAAAATAGAGTCTTTGACTACCAAAGTGGTTATTGATACTACGCCCGATTTTAGATACCAAATGCTTCGTACCAAAACAACGCAGCTAGATGCAGTTGTTTTTACGCATCCCCATCGCGATCATTACGCAGGCCTCGATGATATACGACCCTTTAATTTTCACTCCAACAAATCCTTACCTATTTATGCCAATGAGTTAACACAAGTGGCTATTAAAAGAGATTTTTATTATGCTTTTGAGAAAAATAAAGATGTAGGTTTACCTGAAATGCAATTACATACCATCACAGATAAACCATTTCAAATTGGGGATCTTAATTTTATTCCCATTCCAGTGATGCATAGAGAAATGCCTGTGCTTGGTTTTAGAATTGGGGACTTTAGTTATGTAACCGATGTAAATTTTATTTCTGCCGAATCACAAGCTATTATTAAAGGGTCAAAGGTTTTAATTTTGAGTGCTCTTAGACCAGAGTCGCATCCTACTCATTTCACTTTAGTCGAAGCTATTGAAATAGCTACTCAATTAGAAGTGCCTGAAGTATATTTTACTCATTTTAGCCATCAGATAGGCCTACAAGCCATTACAGAGCCTAGCTTACCTTCTTTTATTAAGATGGCATATGATGGTTTACATATTCGACTTTAACATAAAGTAATTTTACCTTTATTTTGTTTTCTTTTTAGGCTTATCTCGTGCTAAAAAATGAGAAACAACAAATGGAAGCAATATTTTTTGTTTACCGAAAAAGAACAAAAGGGATTGGTAATTATTGGTGTCATTTTATTGGGTAGTTTTTTACTATCTCTTTTACTACCTGCCGCATCAATTAAAAACAAAACAATTCATAAAATTAGGCCCATTCGTTTATTTGTTTTTAATCCTAATACTATTGATTCCTTGCAAGCGATTGAATTAGGCATTGCCCCATTGCAAATCCAACACTTAATAAATTATAGAAATAAAAAAGGTAAGTTTTATAAGCCATCCGATTTTAAAAAATTATGGGGATTACCTATAGAAACATACAATCAGCTTTTACCCTATATAAGAATTGACGCTCCATTAAATAGCAAAAAACTTAATTTCAAACAGTTTTGGACCATCGATATCAACCACGCAAACGAAAATGAGTGGCAAGTAAAAACTGGAATGAGTGCTCGAGAATCTAGGCTTATCATGAACTATAAGCATTATTTAGGCTCATTTACTAGGGTGCAACAAATAAACAATGTATTCGGCTTGTCAGACAGCTTATTAAGTTGCCTTAAGCCGCATTTAAGACTAGCGCATATGAATAACCCTCCCAATCCTACTGCTAATAGTATGTCGTTCCATGCTTGGCAGCAATTGGGTTTGTTCTCCGATACTCAAATCATTCATATTCTGAGGTTTAGGAAAGCCAATAAGGGGATAATTAGTTGGACGGAGCTAGTAGGCTTATGTGATATGACCCAGTCAGAAGCGGAGCAGTTAAGAACAAAAGTTAGCTTTGACAACTAACATTTTTTAAACAATAGACATAATTCTTTTACGAAAACGATTGAGTTGTCAAAAAAATTATTATTATTGATGTAGGATTTCAATCCTAGTTTATGATTGCTTGCTTAAAGCCTCGTTTCCAACGAGGCTTTTTTTATTTAGCTAACTAGGATTATATTTTATTTCCCTGCTTTGAAAATTTGGTTCACAGCGCCTCCTAACATGGGGAATTTTTCTTTTACAAAAGCTGCAATGGTTTCGATAGATTGTTTTGCTTGCTCTGGTGTTACGCCTGTTTCTTTTACTAAACGGTCAATTAATTCTTGCATATAATAAATTTTTAAATGGGTAAAGGGTTAGGCAACTTTTAAGCTGCTCAATTTACTTTTATCAAACATCGTTTTTGCATAGGCTAAATCGACATTAAATTCGGTTGTATCCGTGCCAGGAAGTTCAAACATTGCTTGGGTAAATAAACTCTCACAAATGCTTCTAAGGCCTCTTGCGCCTAATTTATATTCCATTGCTTTTTCGGTAATAAAATCATACACAGCCGGGTCGATACTTAATTTGATTTTTTCGATATCAAATAGCTGTGTGTATTGTTTTATTAAAGCATTTTTAGGTTCTGTTAAAATACTTCTTAAAGTAACAGCGTCTAATGGTTCTAGATGAGTTACAATGGGTAAACGACCTAGCATCTCAGGAATTAATCCAAAGGATTTAATATCCTGTGCATTTACAAAGCGAAGCAAATTTTTACGTTGTAATTCTTGTTCCTCTTTATTGACACTAAATCCTATAGCATTGGTATTAATTCTGCGGGCGATAATTTTATCGATACCATCAAATGCTCCTCCACAAATGAATAAAATATTTTTAGTATCTACTTTAATCATTTTTTGATCAGGGTGTTTTCGTCCACCTTGTGGAGGCACTAGTACTTCCGTTCCTTCGAGCATCTTTAATAAGCCTTGTTGTACTCCTTCGCCACTTACATCACGTGTGATGGAGGCGTTATCACTTTTGCGGGCTATCTTATCTATTTCATCAATATATACAATACCTCTTTGAGCCGCTTCAACATCATAATCGCAGTTTTGTAATAATCTAGTAAGCATACTTTCGACGTCTTCTCCTACATAACCAGCTTCGGTAAAAACGGTAGCATCAACAATAGCAAAAGGCACATTTAATAATTTTGCAATAGTCTTGGCTAATAAAGTTTTACCAGTACCCGTTTCACCAATCATAATCACATTACTCTTTTCAATTTCCACTTCATTTTTAGTGGTAGCAGGTAAGTTGATGCGTTTAAAGTGATTATATACCGCAACACATAATATTTTTTTAGCCTCGTCCTGACCAATGATGTATTGATCTAAAAAAGCTTTAATGGCCATAGGTTTTTGAACTTTCAATGTCCCTGGCTTGCCATCTGCTTTTTTTTGATGAAATTCTTTTTCAATTATTTCATGAGCATGCTCAATGCAGTTTTCACAAATATGCCCTTCTTGGCCAGCGATCAAAATTTTAACTTCGTCACGACTGCGTCCACAAAAAGAACAATGTATAAGTTCTACTTTACTCATGATTTATGTTTTATAAGCTTTTCGCTATTTTATCTACAATACCATAAGCCACGGCTTCTTCGGCATTCATCCAATAATCTCTATCGAAATCGGCCATAATTTGTTCCATTGTTTTGCCGCAGTTTCGGGCTAAAATTTTAGCACCTAACTCTTTGGTTTTTTTAATTTGCTCCGCTTGAATTTCAATATCAATGCTAGTAGCTTGAAAATAACCACCTAAGCTTGGTTGGTGAATCATTACTTCGCCATGAGGGAAAATGGTACGTTTGCCTTTCTCACCCATGCTTAATAATATAGAACCCATACTAGCTGCTAATCCCATACAAATAGTATGTACAGGGCTTTTAATTAAGTTCATGGTATCAAACATTACCATGCCACTTGTTACCACACCTCCTGGGCTATTGATATAAAAATTAATCTCTTCACCTGGCTTATCGGCGTCTAATAACAATAATTTAGTAACAATATCTTTGGCAGATTTATCATCTACTTGACCCCATAAATAAATAGACCTCTTTTCAAAAAAGATTTGCTCCATCTTTTTATTTAAAAAACTAGGCGCTGATTCTTCTTTTTTATTTTCTCTAGGTTCTTCCTCTTCGTCCATTAAATATTGATTTGTAAGTATCATATGTTCACATTAAAAAAATTAATTAATAGGGGCTACTTTTTTAGTTTACGCGGATTAGTTAATAAAACCTCGTCTACTAAACCATACTCTTTTCCTTCGGCAGCGGTCATCCAAAAATCACGATCACAATCTTTGGCAACAGTCTCCACCTCTTTATGGGTATGAATGGCAATTACTTCGTATAATTCGTGTCTTAATTTTTTAATTTCTCTTGCTGTGATTTCGATATCAGAAGCCTGGCCTCCAATAGCGCCACTGGGTTGATGTAGCATGATACGGCTATGTTTTAAGGCAGTTCTTTTGCCTTCCACACCTGCACATAATAAAATGGCACCCATGCTGGCAGCCATACCTGTACAAATAGTAGCCACGTCAGGACTAATAAATTGCATAGTGTCATAAATACCTAAACCTGCATATACACTTCCGCCTGGGCTATTGATATACATTTGAATATCTTTAGTTCGATCGGTGCTTTCTAAAAATAATAACTGGGCGGTTACAATATTGGCTACATAATCGTTAATGCCTTCCCCTAAAAAAATAATACGGTCCATCATTAGACGGCTAAATACATCCATACTTGCCACATTCATGGGACGCTCCTCAATAATATAAGGAGTTAGGTTGGTGACACTGTTTTTGTATTGGTGTAAAGTATTGCTACTTATACCCTTGTGTTTAACAGCGTAGTTTTCAAATTCTTTGCCTAAGTTCATAATGTCATTTTATCTGTTCGTAAAGGTAAAACCTATTCCCCTAAGACAGAGCAAAAAGGGTGCCAAACTTAGCAGAATACACAAAAAAGCCCTTCTATAAGCAAGAAGCCCCCTGAATTAGATTCAGAGGGCTCGTTTATTAATTTTTTAATTAAAACTAGTGATGGTGATTTTGTAATTTCTCTGCAAATTTTTCGGCAGAAATTTTCTCTTCTTTGGCACTCACTTCGCTTTCTATGGTATTAAATAATTTATCGGTGCTAATACGGTGATAGCTATCTTCTACAAACTTTCTATCCTGCATCATTCTGTTGGCATAATCTTCTAACCATTGGTCATTATCGCCTAAGGCACCTAATTGACCTCCCATATAGCTCATCAATTGTTGTTTTGCGAATGCTTTTAAGTCTTCGGCAACTACTTCAATTTTATGATCTGTAATTAATTGGGTACTAATTAGCGTCCACTTTAATTGATCTTGGAATACCGGATACTCTTTTTCTGCTTCTTCTTCTGTTCTTTGTTTTTCGCCTCCAGTTTGCAACCAACGTTTTAAGAATGCAGTAGGGAATTCCATTTTTGTGTTATCGATAAGAGCATGATAGATTTGATCATGAACTTGATTCTTTGCTTGTTGATCGTAGTAAGCTTCAATATCTTTTTTGATAGCAGCCTTAAACTCAGCTTCGTTGGTGATGGTTTGATTAGGGTAGCAAACAGTGAATAAGGTTTCATCGATGGCAGCTTTTTCTACTAAACCAACCTTGGTAATGGTGAGGGTAAAGTATTTATCGGCATCTTCATTTGTTAAACCTAAATCACCGATAATTACGTCAAGTTCTTTAGGTTCAAATGCTTTTTTTAATTGAATGGTAATGGTATCCTCCTTTTTCTTACCAATAAATTGTTTTCTTTGTTTTTCAGAAAAATATTTGATCAATAAGGAATTGTCCTTTGTTAATCCACCTTCCACAGCATTACCGTCTTTATCAGATTCTGTGAAAGTAACATTCAATACATTTTCTTCAGAAGTAGCTTCTTCAGGCTCTGTCATATTACCATTACGAACTTGTAATCTTTCTACTTCGTTAGTAATCATTTCATCAGTAACGTCAATTTTATAACGAGTGGCTTTAATGCCTTTTGTATCAAGTGTGAATGCTGGCTTTAAACCAACCTCAAAAGAAAAGTCGTAGTTAGCAGGTGCATTTACATCCATCGCAGGAAACTGAGCAGTTAAAGGAAGTGGTTGCGCAAAAATTTCTAACTTCTCTTTCGCAATATATTGGTTCATCTCGTTTTCAACGGTCTTAATGACTTCGTCCTGAAAAACAGATTGTCCATACATTTTTTTAATTAATCCAGCAGGTACCATTCCTTTTCTAAAACCAGGAATGTTAGCAGACTTAGCATACTTTTTAAGACTTGTTTCGTAACCTTTTAAGTAATCTTCTTTCGTAATAGTTACTGTTAACTTGTCATTTAACAAGGCGATGTTTTCTCTTTTTACTGTTGCCATAATCTTTCTTTTTTAGCCCTTTTCTAGGGTTTAAGGGGGGCAAAGGTATGTTTTTAAGGTTAAAAATGGGCGGATTTGACAAAGAAAAAGCCTCTTTTAAGGGGCTAAAAGAGGCTTTTTACATTAAAATGGTGCGGATGGAGGGGGTCGAACCCACACGCCTCGCGGCGCTAGATCCTAAGTCTAGTGCGTCTGCCAATTTCGCCACATCCGCTTAGGGGTTGCAAACTTAACTGATTTTTTTAAAATTTTTGGATTTTTTAGCTGCCCTTATTTAAGGAGGGCTACAATTTGGTTCAAGTAAAATTTATCTACTTGATCAAAATGTGATAAGTGTTCGCTATCCACATCTAAGACACCAATGATAAGGTTGTCTTTGTATATGGGCACTACAATTTCCGACTTTGAAGCACTACTGCAGGCAATATGTCCAGGAAATTTTTCAACATCATCTACAATTAATGTTTTTGATTGTTCCCAAGAAGCGCCACAAACACCTCGGCCTTTTTTAATTCTTGTACAGGCAACGGGTCCTTGAAAAGGGGCTAGGACCAACTCTTCATTTTCAATCATATAAAAACCAACCCACCACCAATTAAATTGCTCTTTTAAAGCGGCTGCAATATTAGCTAAGTTGGCTACCCAATTGGTCTCCCCTTCGATTAGTCCTTTTATTTGTGGGATTAATGATTCGTATTGTTCTTTTTTAGTTCCTTTTTGGATAGATAAATCTTCTGCCATTATTTTTTATTAAATATGAATTGTAATTCTTTTTTCTCAATTCTAGTTACAAAAATAATAAAGCAAACCAATAAGATGCTAGCAAATAAATAATTAAAAGGTTGGTTATTAGAAATTAAATGCAAGAGATTGTTGATGCCGTATAAGATTAATGTAATAACAAAATAAGCGATTAATTTTTTTGTAGCATAAGGGATAGGGTATACTTTTTGACCCCATTGATAACTAACTACCATCATGGTTCCATAACAAAAGAAGGTTGCCCAAGCGCTAGCCATATAACCAAAGTGAGGGATGGCTATATAATTGATAGCAATCGTAATAACTGCGCCTAGTAAGGTTATCCAAGCACCTGCCATGGTTTTATTACTTAATTTGTACCAGATGCTTAAGTTATAGTAAATGCCTAGAAAAATATTGGCCATTAATAAAATAGGTACTACGCTAAGCCCAACATACATCTCCGGATTTCGGATAAATTCTTTCCAAATATCTAAAAATAATACTACGGCTAAAAACATTACACAAAGGGTTATGACAAAAAATTTCATCACTCTAGCATAAGTTTTAGGAGCATTCTGTGATTCAGCTTGTTTAAAGAAAAAAGGCTCAGCACCCATTCTAAAAGCTTGTACCGATATAGTAATTAATATGGCTAATTTATAACAAGCACTATAAATACCTACCAATGCCTTATTGGCATCTGGGCTGCCACCTGGGCCCCACCATCCCAACATGATGCGATCCATTGTTTCATTAATCATGCCACCAAAGCCCACTAAAATTAAGGGTAATGCATAAACCATCATTTGACGCCATAATGAGAAATCAAAAGAGAATTTAAGGGATCTAATTTCTTTTTGCAACAGTAATAACACAAAAACATTTTGAATAATATTGGCTATTAATATATAGCCTACTTCAAATCCAGGGGTATATAATTTGGCAATAAAACTTTCTGGATGACTATTAGCAAAATGGGGGATGGTACTAATAAAAGTATAAGTGGCAAGTATATTAATTAAGATACCTCCCACTTTAATAAATGCAAATCTTTTAGGTTTGCCCTCTAATCTTAATCTTGAAAAGGGGATGGTGGCTAAAGCATCTAATCCAACCACCCAGGCCACTAATTTTATATATTCTGGATGTAAATTTATTTGTAATAAAGTAGCAATGGGAGCTCCCCAAATGAGCAGGCCTGCAATGACTAATGAGGTTACTAGTATCATGGAAATGCTACTAGTATGATAAATTTTTTCTTCGTTTTCTTGGGAGCCAAATCTAAAATAGGCCGTTTCCATGCCATGCGTTATAATGACATTTAGAAAAGGGATAAAAGAGTAAACAATTGACTGTTCGCCATAAGCCACTTGGGTAAGCTTATAGGTTAAATAGGGCGTTAATAGATAACTAATAAACCTTGCGGCAATCGAACTAAGTCCGTACCATGCTGTTTGGCTTGCTAATTTTTTTATGCTACTCAAGGCTTTGAAATTACAGCTAAATTAGTGAAAATAGTTTTCTTTATCTTCATGGAGTAAATTAGTTAAAATGAGAGTGGTTATTCAAAGAGTATCAGCAGCCGAAGTAAAAGTGGAGGGGGAGGTAATAGGTTCCATTAAAAAGGGGCTTATGGTTTTGATCGGAATCGAAAACGCGGATAATTTGGAGGATATTAGTTGGTTGTCCAATAAGCTTGTGAATATGCGCCTCTTTGATGATGCGAATGGGGTGATGAATGAAAGCCTCCTTGATTGTAATGGAGAGCTATTATTAGTAAGTCAGTTTACATTACATGCTTCTACAAAAAAAGGCAATAGGCCCTCCTATATTGCAGCCGCAAAACCCGATATTGCTATTCCACTGTATGAGAAAATGATTGTTCAATTAGAGAAAGATTTAGGCCGCCCAATTGCTACTGGAAAATTTGGGGCTGATATGAAAGTGAGTTTAGTAAATGATGGACCAGTAACCATTACAATTGATTCAAAAAATAAAGAATAAAACATGGCTAATTCCTTAAGCATTCAAGAAGCGCAAGAGAAAGTTGATAGTTGGATTAAAACCATTGGGGTTAAGTACTTTAGCGAATTAACGAATATGGGTATTTTAATGGAAGAAGTGGGTGAGCTTTCACGCATTTTAGTGCGTAAATATGGGGATCAATCTTTTAAAAATAAAGAAGAAGAATTGCAATTAGCCGACGAAATGGCGGATGTTTTATTTGTGCTCATTTGCTTGGCAAATCAGACTGGCGTTGACTTAGCGACCGCTTTGGAGCGTAATATGGATAAGAAAACGACTAGGGATGCAACACGTCATCAAAACAATGAAAAATTGCACCGATAATCTTTTTGCGTACTATATTTGCAAACTATGAGCAATACACCTTCAGAGAATACCTTTCAGGCGATTATTTCGCACGCTAAAGAATACGGTTTTGTATTTCCAAGTAGTGAAATTTATGACGGCTTAAGTGCTGTTTACGATTACGGTCCTTATGGTTCACAATTAAAGAAAAATATCCGCGATTATTGGTGGCAGAGTATGACCCAAATGAACGAAAATATTGTGGGTATTGATGCAGCCATTTTTATGCACCCTACTACTTGGAAAGCTTCTGGTCATGTGGATAGTTTCAGCGATCCTTTGATTGACAATAAGGATAGTAAAAAAAGATATCGTGTAGACCATTTAATTGAAGGTCATGCCGATAAGATGATAGAAAAGGGAGATAAAGCAGGTGCGGATAAATTAATTGCTGATATGGAAGCCTTATTAGCTAAAGAAGATTTTGAAGGCTTAAAAAAACTAATAGAAGAAAATAAAATACACTGTAGTATAAGTGGTACGGGCAATTGGACAGAGATTCGTCAGTTTAATTTGATGTTCTCCACCGAATTAGGTTCGGTGGCCGAAGAAGCTAGTACTATTTATCTTAGACCAGAAACAGCACAAGGTATATTTGTGAATTTCTTGAATGTACAAAAGACAGCGAGAATGAAGATACCTTTTGGTATTGCACAAACTGGTAAAGCTTTTAGAAATGAAATTGTTGCTCGTCAATTTATTTTTAGGATGCGTGAATTTGAACAAATGGAAATGCAATTTTTTGTAAAACCAGGTACGCAAAAAGAGTGGTATGAACATTGGAAAAACGAACGTATGAATTGGCATTTAAGTTTAGGCATTGCTGCTAACAAATACCGTTTTCATGATCATGTTAAATTAGCTCACTATGCCGATGCTGCGCTAGATATTGAATATGAATTTCCTTTTGGATTCAAAGAAGTGGAAGGTATTCACTCTCGTACCGATTTTGACTTAAGCCGCCATCAAGAATTTAGTAAAAAGAAAATGCAATATTTTGATACGGAAATCAATCAACACTATGTGCCTTACGTAATTGAAACATCGATTGGTTTGGATAGAATGTTCTTGCTAATCTTGGCTAACTCATATGAGGAAGAACTTATCCCTAAAGAAGATGGAACCAGTGACTCAAGAGTTGTACTACATTTACCTGCTAAATTAGCACCCAATAAATTAGCTATTTTACCTTTAACCAAGAAAGATGGTCTTCCAGAAATCGCAAAAGAACTTATGAATGACTGTAAAAAATCGTTTCATTGCTTTTATGAAGAGAAAGATGCCATTGGGAAACGTTATCGTCGTCAAGATGCCATAGGAACTCCATTTTGTGTAACCATCGATCATCAAACAAAAGAAGACGGAACAGTAACAATACGTCATCGTGATAGTATGACACAGGAGCGCATACCAATTTCTCAAGTAAAATCGTTGGTTTTGACTGCTGTGAATTAAATCATTTACTAGTATAATAAAAATAATAAAGCCTCGATATTTTCGAGGCTTTATTATTTTAAAGAGGTAATGTAAAAAATTATCCAAAGGATTCAAAATGTACTTGTTTTTTATCCAATCCTAATTCGGCCATATTTTTTCTTGCATCATCAATCATCGCTTTCCATCCGCATAACCAAACATGAGCTGTCTCTTTATTGTTTTCTAACAATGTTTGGTAAACGGGGTGTACATATCCTTTATGTGATCCTGCAGGGACTTCGGTTTCACGAGAGTAGCATGGGTGAAAATGAAAGCCAGGTTCGTTGGCTTCTAATGTTTTTAATTCATCAATGTATAAGCCATCTTCAAATTTACGACAGCCAAAAATGAGATGAATATTACCATGTGGAATTTTATGTGTATGTATGTAGTGAATCATTGAGCGAAAGGGTGCAATACCTGTTCCGGTACAAATAAAATATACATCGTTGTCAAAGCTCTTAGGCAAGGTGAATACCCCTTGTGGCCCACGTAAAGTAATTTTTGACCCAACACTTACTTCATTGAATAAGTAAGTAGTACCTAAGCCACCTTCTAGATGAACAATCACCAACTCAAAAGTATTAGTACCATTGGGAGCAGAGGAAATAGAATAGGATCTCCATCTTTTGTTCTTTTGCTCATGTATAGGTAAGTCGAGTGTTACAAATTGCCCAGGAATGAAATCAAATTTTTCGAGACTAGGAATTTCGAAATAAAATTTTTTCGTGTTAGGAGTTTCGTTTTCAATTTTTGTAATCACTCCTTCTACCCATTCTAATGCCATAACATTTTGTTTAATTAGTTATCAATAAAAACACGCTGAACGTACACTTTTTTGTTGGCATATATTTTAACAAAATAAATACCAGGCGTTACACTATTCATGGTAACTAATTGTGGAGTTCTTTGGTTTATTAAGTTTTCTTTTTGGAAAACTTTTGAACCCATTGAATTCATTATTTCTAATGAAATATCCTGGGTTTGAATATTACTAAATTGAATGTAAAATTGATTTCCTTTAATCATGTTCTCGACATAGTCGGTAGAACTAATGTTTAAATTGATTTCTTTTGCAGAAGCTTCAGCAATATCTGTTATCAAAATTAGTTTATTATCTGAAACATTTTGACAATCTCCCGCAAACGTTGCCACTTTGTAAAGGGCATTCTTGGTAGGTTTAAACACTTTTGAAGTAGCACCAGTGATCATCTCGTCATTCATATACCATTGATATTGACTTGCTGTAGAACTGGTTAAGCTATCCCCAGCTTGTGTAATAGTAGGTTTACTTGCAGTTGTTACATTTAAATTGGTTGCAGGACTCAAACAATCGTTAGTACTTATTTGTGTATTGTAGAAGAAGTAAAAATAGTTTTGATAATTGCCACTAGCAGCAGCTACACTATTGCCAGTAAAACTAAATATTTTATTAGGACCTATAGGATAAGTGAGATCTGGGGCGGCATTGTTTCTAAATAAAGAAGCACTATCGCACTTTACAATAATTATATAATCTCCTGCAGCAGGTACTTTTAAATTTAAATTATAGACTCTTCCAGTATCACTATCCGAAAATGGAGTAGCACCAGGGGCAGGGGTTGGATTACTTGCGCCCACATTTAAAGAAACGGTTTGGATAGGATAGTAAGTGTAACTCCCATCCGCATTATTTGTGCCAAATGTTCCTAAAATAAAATCAATTTTACCAGGGTAACCTGTATAGAGTTTAGAGGTTTCAATAGTGACTGGCGCAGTGGTATTAAACTTCACATAATTACCACTAAAACTATTATAAGAACCAGTACCTAAACTATTGTTTTTTAAAGGCGCTATATTTCCTCTATATCCTTGTTGAAGGTATACTTTAGAAGCTGCACTCGAGGTGTTAATTTGACTACCAAGAGCAATGGGGGTAGCTAATAAACTAGTATCATACCAAAGGTAATTATTACCACTAATTGGATTGGTAACCGTTAATTTTAAACTTGAATTACAATTGGAAGCCGAGCCAATCGGAGCTACTGCAGCAGCAGCTGTAACAATGGTAGTACTTAAGCTGTTATTATTTTTTTGTTGGTCATTTGTGATATTCACTGTAGCGGTAATGGTATAAGTACTATTAGCGTCAACTGTTAAAGGTTTTTGGAAAGTATAATTCATATTTTCCAATCCATTTAAGCGGCCATTAAAAATTTCATTAGAAGATAAAACGGTTTGACCAGCTTTAGTAACTACTAAGCTTACAGGGATATTAGATTGTGCGGTAGATCCGTTATTAATTATTTTAACTGTTACATATTGTTTGTCTTTTTGGCAAACATTGGCCGTTGGATTTATGATGTCTCCAATTTGTAAGTCGTTAGATGCGTTTACTACTTTTAAAGTATAGTCTTGTGTTTCTCCAATAGAGTAGGCCCCACATGCATTAACATTTGCTGCAGCTGTGGTTTCCATTACCACAATTCTAATTTTCACTAGTTTGCCAATCGTTAAGGTAGAAGGAAGGCTAATATTGGCAGTATAAAGTCCATTGGTTAAGGCAGCACTCGTTAATACATTTTCTGCAGCATCAAAGGTGCCATTATTGTCGTAATCAATAAATACTTTTACATATCTTGAATTGTTAGATCCGTCAGTGGTATTTAATTTTAAAGAAATAGGTAATAGTCCATTCGCTTCCCCGTTTACGTATAAATTACTGTTATCTATATACTGAGCAGCACCTGTGTTTACAAATTGTATATTGTTTAATATAGCAGTATCAATTTTAGTACCTGCGCTTGAACTTGGCACTGAGCTACAATAGGCCGCTCCGCCTACGCCACTAACAATTAAAGAGTACGCTTGTTGTCCTCTTTCCAAAGTTCCTTTATGGGACACTGAAATGGTATAGGTTTTACCAATTAAAGTGGTATCAATTTCTACTTTTTCAACATTGTCTATTATATTAATTCCTTTACTTGCAGCAAGATCGGGTGCGCTTGGATTTAAAACCCAAGGATAATAATTGATGGTATCTTTTTTGATCAGTAAATCCAAATCACTTACCAACTTACGTGAACTGTCATTTAAAGTACTACTAACACCGCCTTTAATATCGGTCCAAACAATAGTTGCTTTTAAGGGTTTGCTACCAGATGCAATAACTGTATAGGTATTCGTTTTACCATTGTTTAGTACATCCTCGTAAATTAAATCATTACTAGTGCTACTGTTTTTATTGGTTAATGCATTTTTTTCGGCAGCCGCCGCCTCGCTCATGTTTAACAAACCCCAACCAAATTTATAATCTGGTCCTGGGTATAGGCCTGCTTCATTTGCCGTATGGATGGCTAAGCCTTTGATGGTGGCCGATCTTAAAAACTTTGCACTTAACTGATTACTTAATTCTTGTAACAATAATAAAGAGCCTGCAGCCCCGGGGGATGCCATGGATGTGCCATTTAAATAGGCATAGGCAGAGTCATTGGTGCTCATGGTAGAGTATACACTTACGCCATCAGTAACAATATCGGGTTTAATGCGACCATCATCAGTAGGACCCCAAGAGCTAAAGCTACTCATAACAACATCTTCTTTTTTTAGATAACCTGCGCTTATGCCACCTACTGCTCCAACTGTTAAAATATTTTTTGCATTGGCATCTGTAGGTATAATCCCATAACTATTATTACTACTTAATGTATCTGGGCGATTACCCGCATTGTACCATTTATTGTTTTGATCTCTTCTCCAATAAGGAGATCCAACAGCGGGTCCAGTGCTGCTTCTATTATTTCCCGCCGATTTTACGATTAAATAATTGGGCGCATTATAAGCAATAGAGTCAAAAACTTGTGCCGTATTTTCGTACAATCCAAATTTATAATCCTCTTTTTCATTCCACTTGCCATTAAACTCCCATCTAGAAGAGTCGGAATTATAATCCCATCCACAAACAGTTCCATAAGAATGATTAGAGATTAATAAACCATTTGCTGCGGCAGCAGACATTTCGGAAGCGTCATTATTCCAATCGTATGCATAAAAACCTTTTATCCCATAAGACATTCCTTTGGCTAAAGGATTTACCCCTCTACTTGCAATAATACCAGCCACATGGGTAGAGTGATCAACAGATTTTGTAGTATTATCGTTCACTGTCACTTTCCCACTTAATTCAACATGTGTTTTTAAGGGAGCACCTTCATCCCAAACACCAATTCTATTGGTCATGACATCTGTGGATGCACTCAAATTTAAACCCAATGAACCACCTGTCCATAATTGATTGGTACCGGTGGTAATGGCATCAATTGGATCTACATAAGTTGTATAATATATGGGCTGCCCAAAACTATCGATACCCACTAGGGTAGAAGTGGCATTCCCTTTTGACTTATAAGTTAAAGGCCATCCTTTTTCTTTAGCCTTTATGACTGCATCACTAAAGGAAGATCTTGATTCTTGTTCTAATGCTTTTGCTGAAAGCATCAAAATTGATTTTCGTGTTTCGTTTTGAGCAATTACAGAATTAACAATTAAAAAACTAATAAGTAGGAATGACAGAATTTTCTTCATGGGAAAAATTGAGTTTAAACTTGCCAAAAGGCCCTTTAAAAATACAATGAAATCTTCGTAATTTCAATGAAAATTTACCCCATGCAAGCTTTGCGCAATTTGTTTCATTTTTGTATAGTTGGCACGCTTCTCATGGGTTGTAAAACCTTGCCTATATCCTCAATAGCAAAGGGTAAGATGGAGGGTAGGGTTTTGTTACAGCAGTATAATCAACAGGGTGTTGAAAATCAAACAAAATCACAAACGGTAAGTAGATGGGTTTATTTATTTGAGCCTAGTACAATTAAAGACTTAGTAAACGTAAATGATAATTCGTGCGAAAATATTCATAGCAAAAAGCTAGATTCAGTATTGTCATCTAATAATGGAGTCTATAGTTTTTCTGTAGCAGAGGGTAAGTATAGCATCTTAGTAAAAGAAGGCAAAGGTTATTATATTCCCTATTTTTCCGGTTCAAATGGGGTGGCACATGTATTTATTAATGCTCAAAAGTTGCTTAGTTTAGATATAATCATCCGTAGCGAAGCAACCTATTAATACTACTTGTATCTTTGTACTTGAGTACTATGAATGAGTTGTCTTTGTTTGATCGGTATAGAATTTCCCCCCTACTTAAATCTTTAGTGGAAAGGATAGCTATGTCCGAAAATGAAACTTCGCCATTTCAGGTATACTTGCAAAACTTATATGGCTCTTCTGCGGCCTTTGTTTTACAAACTTTATTTACCCATCCGGCCACTGAAAATTTAAATCATATTGTAGTTTTAAATGACGCCGAAGAAGCTGCTTATTTTTTTAATTCTATCGAGAGTGTAACAGAGGCTTTAGATTTATTCTATTTCCCTTCCTCCTTTAAATCACCCCATAATTTTAGTGTCTTAAATCCCTCTCATGTAATGCTTCGAACAGAAGCACTTACTAAAATTTCGATGGGGGGAAATAAGAAAATATTAGTGACTTATCCAGAGGCATTGTTTGAAAAAGTAATTATGCCAAAGACTTTACAACAAAATATTATTCAGTTAAAAACGAATGATACATTGGATGTAAATGGACTCATGCAACAATTGGTAGACTACGGCTTTGACCGTACCGATTTTGTGTATGAACCTGGACAGTTTGCACTTAGAGGCGGAATTCTAGATATTTATTCCTACGGAAATGAAAAGCCCTATCGCGTTGAGCTCTTTGGTAATGAAGTGGACAGTATTCGTATTTTTGATCCTGCAACACAATTAAGTGAAAGGAAATTATTACAAGTAAATATTATTCCCAACGTAACTACACAGTTCGAGGATAGTAGTAAAATTGCGCTCTTCGATTTTTTTGCAAGCAATGTGGTGATTTGGTTAAAAGACTGGGACCTTATAAAGCAAAAAGGGCTAGACCAATTGGAGGCTGTAGAAACTTTTATCACGCACCACGGGGCCTTAAATAAAGAAGATGAGCAAGATCCGCATAAAAGAGAGACTCATTTAAGTGATTTTGAAACAGTGGCTATTACCGAACAAAAAATAGCTACTAAAACCATTATTGAATGGGGTTTCCAGCCGCATCTAACAAAACAAAAAATTACTTTTAATACACAAGCGCAACCCGTTTTTAATAGACAGTTTCAGTATTTAATTGCCAATTTACAAGAGCTTGAAAAAAAAGGATACGATTTATTTTTATTTGCAGAACAAGCCAAGCAATTGGAAAGGCTGCATGCAATTTTTACCGACCTTAAAACAGAAATAAAATTTACGCCGATTGTAAAAAGTTTGCATGAGGGTTTTATCGATCACGACCATAAAATGGCTTGCTATACAGATCATCAAATTTTTCAACGATACCACAAATACAAAGTAAAACAAGCCTATAGCAAAAGCAAAGCCATTACCCTAAGAACCTTGCGTGATTTACAACCTGGTGATTATGTCACCCATATAGATCATGGAGTAGGTGTATATAGTGGGTTGCAAAAAATGGAAGTAAATGGACACTGGCAAGAAGCAGTGAGAATTATTTACAAGGATAGTGATATTTTGTATGTGAATATTAATTCATTACACAAGATTTCAAAATATACAGGTAAAGAAGGTACCCCTCCAAAGGTAAACAAGTTGGGCTCGGATGCATGGGTAAAATTAAAAGACAAAACCAAGGCAAAAGTTAAAGCCATTGCCTTTGATTTAATAAAATTATATGCACATCGAAAGTCGCAAAATGGATTTGCTTTCACACCTGATAATTACATGTTGCATGAGTTAGAAGCTTCCTTTATGTATGAGGAAACTTTAGACCAAGCAAAAGCTATTGCGGATGTAAAAAAAGATATGGAAACAGCTTCTCCTATGGATCGTTTAGTTTGTGGAGATGTGGGTTTTGGTAAAACAGAAGTGGCTATTAGAGCTGCTTTTAAAGCCGCCATTGACGGCAAGCAAGTGGCTGTGTTAGTGCCTACCACTATATTGGCTTTTCAACATTATAAAACATTTAAGGAACGACTAAAAGATTTTCCAGTAACAGTAGATTATTTAAATCGATTTAAATCGGCGGCAGAGAAAAAAGCAACCATTGAAAAAGTAAAGGAGGGAAAGATCGATATTTTAGTAGGTACTCATGGGGTACTAGGGAAAGAAGTGGCTTTTAAAGACTTGGGCTTAATGATTATTGATGAGGAACAAAAATTTGGGGTGGCACATAAAGAAAAATTAAAAACTTTAAGAACTAATGTTGATTGCTTAACGCTAACAGCAACACCCATACCTAGAACCCTACATTTTAGTTTAATGGGTGCAAGAGATTTGAGTATCATTAATACAGCTCCTGCTAACAGGCAACCTATACATACCGAAGTGCAAGTTTTTCATGAAGATATTATTAGAGAATCTATCTATTATGAAACCGAAAGAGGGGGGCAAGTATTTTTTATACATAATCGTGTACAGGGATTATCAGAAATGTGTGCGATGATTCAAAAACTATGCCCCGATTTAAGTATTGGCTATGCGCACGGACAATTAGAAGGGCATCAATTAGAAGAAAAGATTTTAGACTTTATAGAAAGACGTTACGATGTTTTAGTGTGTACCAATATTGTAGAAAGTGGGGTTGATATTCCTAACGTAAACACTATTATAGTTAACAACGCACATCATTTTGGCTTAAGTGACCTACACCAATTAAGAGGTAGGGTGGGGAGAAGTAATAAAAAAGCTTTTTGTTATTTACTCGCACCTCCTATTAGTACCTTGCCGGACGACTCTCGTAAAAGATTACAAACATTGGAACAATTTAGCGAATTAGGAAGTGGGTTCCAGATTGCCATGCGTGATTTAGACATTAGAGGAGCAGGTAATTTATTAGGTGGAGAGCAAAGTGGATTTATGGCAGAGATTGGTTTTGAGATGTATCAAAAGATATTGGCAGAAGCGGTGAGAGAATTAAAACGCTCCGACTTCCAAGATTTATTTAAAGAAGAAATAAGTAAGCAGGACGATTTTGTTGCAGATTGCACCATCGATACCGATTTGGAAATTATGATACCAGATGCTTATGTTGAAAATATTGGAGAGCGTTTATCCTTATATACTAGATTAGATCAGGCAGAGAATGACGAAGAGCTGATTGCCATGAAAGCAGAAATGGAAGATCGCTTTGGTCCGATGCCAGCATCTGTGGATGATTTATTTACCACTATTCAATGTAGACGCTTAGCAATAGAACTTGGTTTTGAAAAAATGACTTTAAAGGAGGACATCATGAGGTGCTTCTTTATTAATCGCCCCGACTCACCTTATTTTGAAAGTGAAATATTTAAAAACCTCATTGGTTTTACGAACACTTCAATGAACAACGCTCATTTTAAACAAGTAGGTAAAACTTTCATTTTAATTATCAAAGACATTCAAGGGATGAAAGCCTGTTTACATGTGCTCTCTAAAATGCATAAAGGGGTAATCGTTATGGCATAAAAAACCCCGAGTAGTATACTCAGGGCTCTTTATAAAGTAAAGTTGTTTTTACAACTAAAAACCTTTTTTAGCAACACCATCAGCAATTGCTTTAAGTGCATTGGCTTCGCTCATAATAGCAGCCATTTTATTTCCTTTACCATCATGACCGCCAGCCATATAACCGCCTTTTGCAGTTTTAGTTACAACAGCATCATGCATGGGTACGTTTTTTTCTTTTGTTTTTAAGCAGTAGGCCTTAATCATTTTTGAAGTGTCCATTTTGTATAAATTTTAGTGTTAAAATTGCTAATTGAAAGTAGGTCATTTATTGGGATAACCTATATTTTGTCTTTTGTTTTTTGTTAAATATTCCTTTTTTTAGGTTAAAAATGAGCTCTAAGCATCAATTTTAGCATATTTAGCATGAGTTTCGATGAATTCTCTACGAGGAGCCACTTCATCGCCCATTAACATACTAAAGATACGATCGGCTTCGGCAGCACTATCAATGGTTACTTGTTTCAAAGTTCTTCTATGTGGATCCATAGTTGTTTCCCATAATTGATCGGCGTTCATTTCACCTAATCCTTTGTAACGCTGAATGGTTACCGAGCTATCATTGCCGCCTCCTAATTTTGTAACTAAGTCTTTTCTTTGCTCTTCGCTATAGGCATATTCTTGATCCTTCCCTTTTTTAACTAAATACAAAGGAGGTTGTGCGATATATACGTATCCGTTTTGTACTAGCTCTTTCATATATCTAAATATGAAAGTTAAAATTAGTGTAGCGATGTGAGAACCATCCACATCGGCATCGGTCATAATAATTAATTTATGATATCGAAGCTTTACAATGTTTAATGCTTTTGGATCTTCGGGGGTACCCACAGTAACACCTAAAGCAGTATACATATTTCTAATTTCTTCGTTCTCGTAAATCTTATGCTCCATGGCTTTTTCAACGTTCAAAATTTTACCTCTTAAGGGTAAAATGGCTTGGTATGAACGATCACGTCCTTGTTTAGCTGTACCACCAGCTGAGTCTCCTTCGACTAAATATAATTCGCATTTTTCTGGATCTCTTTCGGAACAATCTGCTAATTTACCAGGTAAACCACCGCCCGATAAAACTGTTTTTCTTTGCACCATGTCACGTGCTTTTTTGGCAGCTACACGTGCTTGAGCAGCTAATATAATTTTAGAAATTACATATTTAGCTTCTTTAGGATTTTCTTCTAAGTAGGCTTCTAACACACGTGATACGGTAGTTTGCACCACACCACTTACTTCGCTATTACCTAATTTAGTTTTTGTTTGACCTTCAAATTGAGGCTCTGGTACTTTTACCGAAATTATAGCACTTAACCCTTCTCTAAAGTCATCCCCTTCTACGGTTACTTTTGCTTTTTCAAATAATCCTTCTCTATCGCCATAACTTTTAAATACACGCGTTAAGGCTGTTCTAAAACCAGTAACGTGCGTACCTCCTTCGATGGTATTGATATTATTTACGTAGGAAAAAATATTTTCTTTAAAGTCGTCGTTGTAAGTGAGGGCTACTTCTACCATTACATTAGATACTTCATCTAAACCTTCTACATATAAAGGAGTGCTAATGATAGGATTTCTGTTGGCGTTTTTATCCAACATTTGTACAAACTCTATAATACCTCCTTCACTGTAAAAGTTATTAGTGTAGGGTTTGCCATCATCTCCTAATTCTCTTAAGTCAGTAAGGGTAATATTGATTCTTTTGTTTAAATAAGAAAGTTCACGTAAACGACCTTCTAAAATTTCTTTTTTGTAAACAGTTTCTTGGAATATACTAGCATCGGGCCAAAAGTGAACTCTTGTTCCTGTTTTTTCACTGTTACCAGACTCTCTCACTGCATACTTCGGTATACCAATGCTATATTCTTGTTCGAAAATTTTTCCTTCTCTTTCTACGGTTACTAATAATTTAGTACTCAAGGCGTTCACGCAACTCACCCCCACACCGTGCAAACCACCAGAAACTTTATAGGTGTTTTTGTCAAACTTACCACCGGCATGTAGCACCGTCATTACGACTTCTAAAGCCGACTTTTTCTCTTTAGTATGCATGGCAGTTGGGATACCACGTCCATTATCTTGAACACTAATAGAATTGTCTTCGTGAATGGTTACTTCGATATGTGAACAATAGCCAGCCAAGGCTTCGTCAATAGAGTTATCGACCACTTCATATACTAAATGATGTAAGCCTTTAGAGCCCACGTCGCCAATGTACATGGCGGGTCTTTTTCGAACGGCTTCCAAGCCTTCTAATACCTGAATACTATCGGCTCCATAGTTCTTGTTTTCGGCCGAATCTGGGGATTGTAAATCTTCAGACATAAAGAATATTTTTTGTTGTTTTTATAGGTAGTTAAACTGCTTACAAACTTAAGATAATTAAGGCTTTAAGGGTGTATTAGCCCTCTTTTTAGTTATCCCCAAAAGCTTTGAATTGTGAATTATTTAGAGGGCAAAAATGAGGCTAAAAAAGGCCTTTACGGGCCTATTTTCTTTGGCCTATTATGGAGTATGAAATTTTTATAGTAAACTGTCATTTTTAGGTCATAAAATGAACCTTTTAGGCCCGTTAAGTGTTTATACATTAATTTTACATTCTTATGCAAGCACTAGAAATACTCAAATACGCCAATAAACCCACCGAATATAATGGGATGGCACTGCTTTGGCATAAGGATCAGCATATTCCTGGCTCCACTCAATATAGTATTCGACGTTATGCAGCACAAGATTCTTGGACCACTGAGGATACTGGCATGTTTGTGTATCATTATAGTGCAACACAACCCAAGGATAATTTTTTAGAATTAAGATTTTGTATTGCAGGCAACCGTTATTGCGATAATAAATTATGTGGTTCTTGTAATCAATTACCTACGGAGGATTGTGCAGGTCCAATGCGCACAGTAGATGTTTTTGCTTTTCATTTTACATCTACTTTTTTACATCAGTTTTTACATAATGTAAAATTAACAAATACTAAAGATGAAGTATTGGCATTTAAACATCCCAATGCCTTTACCAAAATATTTCCTTTAAGTGTTCGCAAAAGAAACACTTTAGATAGTGTATTAAACCATAGTTATACCGGTTCTTTGGAGAATATATTTATCAATGCTAAGATTCATGAACTTTTATTACAAAGTTTGGATTGTATCATGGATGAGGAAAAAGAAGAAAACTTTACTTGTAAATTTTTAGCAGATGATAGAGGTAAGGAAAGTATTTATCAAGCGCGTGAAATTTTATTACAACATATTGGCGATCCTATCACTATCAAAGAGTTGAGTCGTAAAGTAGCAATGAATGAGTGTTATTTAAAGAAAGGATTTAAGGAGGTGTTTGGTACCACAATATTTGATTTCTATCAACAACAAAGAATGGAACATGCTAAATATTTGTTGTACGAAAAAGCTTTAAGCGTTACCGATGTTTCAGCATTATTAGGGTACTCTTCAATCT
Organism: Bacteroidota bacterium; assembly: GCA_947452905.1. Classification (GTDB taxonomy): domain Bacteria; phylum Bacteroidota; class Bacteroidia; order Chitinophagales; family Chitinophagaceae; genus Sediminibacterium. The sequence continues at coordinate 264,643 of CANGEP010000002.1, forward strand.
CCCATTTCTCGGCTGCTTTTAAAAAGCATACTGGCTTAAAGCCTTGTGAGCTTTTAAACTAATCATAAGCCAAGTTAACTGCAATTTTTTAGTTATTTTTAGTTTTCAAAACCTAGACTATGAAAAATCTTTGGGCTATTGCAATTTTGGTATTCTGTAGTTCCTGTATTCATCAAAGAGTTGATTTAATAATACATCATGCACAAATTTATACTGTTAATAATGAATTTACCACTGCCGAGGCCATGGCCATTCAGGATGGCAAAATTGTAGCCATCGGATTAAATGATGACATTTTAAAAGAGTATCAATCTGATAGTATTGTGAATGCTAAAGGGGCTGCAGTATACCCGGGTTTTATTGATGCCCATGCTCACTTTTTAGGGTATGGTCAATCTTTATTTGCAGTGAATTTAATGTTTGTGCCTAGTTGGGAAGAAGCCATTCAAAGGGTTAAGGATTTTGCTACAAAACACCCTGGTAAAACATGGATTAAAGGTAGAGGTTGGGATCAGAATAGATTTCCAGGAAAACAATTTCCTACCAATGCCGAATTAAACAAATTATTTCCGGATAGACCAGTGTTATTAGAAAGAGTTGATGGTCATGCAAGTATAGCCAATGATTTTGCTTTACAATTAGCGGGTGTTAAACCAGGACAAACCATCGAAGGTGGACAGTTTATGATGCAAGAAGGAAAGTTAACCGGTTTATTAGTGGACAATGCAGTAGGCGTTGTAGAGAAATTTGTACCTGCTGCTACTCAAAATGATTATAAGGATTGGTTAACAACGGCGCAGGAAAATTGTTTCGCAACAGGGCTAACAACCATTACTGATTGTGGATTAAGCCCTGAGGATATAGATCAAGTAGACGCACTTCAAAAAAGTAATGATTTGAAAATGCGTTTATATGTAATGCTTAGTGATAAACCATCCTCTTATACCTCAAAATATTTTACTTCAGGTGGCTATGTTACTGATCGTTTAATGGTCAAGGGTGTTAAAGTATATGGAGATGGTGCCTTAGGTAGTAGGGGTGCTTGCTTATTACAACCCTATTCAGACAAGCCTGGATGGTCAGGATTTTTATTAAGTAGTCAGGCGCATTTTGATAGTGTTGCTGCTAAACTAATTAATTCCGATTTTCAAATGTGTACGCATGCTATTGGCGATAGTGCCAACCGTACAATATTAAAAGTGTATGCCAAATATTTAAAAGGTAAAAATGATAAACGTTGGAGAATAGAGCACGCGCAAATAATAAACCCAGCCGATTTTCATTTGTTTGGCGACAATAGTATTGTGCCGTCAGTGCAACCTACCCATGGAACAAGTGATATGTATTGGGCGGGAGATAGATTAGGTAATGAGCGATTAAAAGGTGGTTATGCTTATCAACAATTATTAAAACAAAATAATTGGTTGCCCTTGGGTACCGATTTTCCAGTAGAAGAAATCAATCCTTTTAAAACATTTTTAGCAGCCTTAGCAAGAAAAGATAGTAAGGGATTTCCAGAAGGAGGATTTCAATTGGAGAATGCATTAACGCGTGAACAAACCATTCGTGGTATGACCATTTGGGCAGCCAAAGCCAACAGGATGGAAAAGCAAGTGGGTTCGTTGGAAGTAGGCAAGCGTGCCGACTTTATTATGCTCAATCAGGATTTAATGAAGGTAAAAGAAGATAGTATTTTGCAAGTAAAAGTTGCACGCACCTATATAAATGGAGAACGCGTACATTAATAACAAAAAACAGTTGGTATGAAAAAGATACTTTTTGGAATAATTTTTTTAATGGGAATGAATTTTACTGTAAATGCTCAAAATAATCCTAATTCAAAAAATATATTTTTTGAATTAGGGGGACCAGGTTTGGCTTCTGTAAACTATGATATGCGATTTAACAATAATGGAAAAGGACTTGGTTTTAGAGCAGGGGTAGGTGGCTTTCCTTCTTATGGTGTGAATTTAGTAACAGTTCCTATAGGCATCAACTATTTAGCATCCAAAGACAATAAAAACTTTTTTGAATTTGGTGCAGGCTTCACCGCCATGTCAGCGTCCGAAAGTGGAAGCGGTATATTTTCAGGTAGCTTTGGGCACTTAAGTTTAGGTTATCGATTACAACCCATGGATGGAGGGTTTACATTTAGGGCCATTTTAAATCCTGTTATTGTTGAGGAAGGTTTCTTCCCATTTTATGCAGGCATTGGCTTTGGATGGAAGTTTTAAACAACTATAAACCCACCATGTCTTTAGGTATAACCCAAGCATCAAATTCTTCTGGGGTTACATAACCAAGTTTTACAGCCATCTCTTTTAATGTAGTTCCTTCTTTATGTGCTTTTTGTGCAATCTCGGCCGATTTATAGTAACCGATTTTAGTATTTAAAGAGGTCACAAGCATTAAACTATTATTCACGTGCTTATTTATATTTTCTTCGATAGGGGCTAATCCAATCGCACACTTTTCATTAAAGCTCATGCAGCCATCTCCAATGAGTCTTGCACTATGTAAAAAGTTAAATATCATTACTGGCTTAAATACATTTAATTCAAAATGCCCCATCGAACCACCAATATTAATAGCAACATCATTACCCATTACTTGTGCAGCAATCATGGTTAAAGCTTCTGATTGAGTGGGGTTTACTTTTCCTGGCATGATAGAAGATCCGGGTTCATTGTCTGGAATAAAAATTTCACCAATACCACTTCTAGGTCCTGAAGATAACATACGTACATCATTCGCTATTTTCATTAAGCTTACGGCTACGGTTTTTAATGCACCATGTGCTTCTACTATGGCGTCATGAGCAGCTAAAGCCTCAAATTTATTTTCGGCAGTGATAAAAGGAAGTCCCGTTAAGTTGGCAATATGTTTAGCTACATTTTCGGAGTAACCTTTTGGCGTATTGATACCTGTACCAACCGCAGTTCCGCCTAAAGCCAATTCGCTTAAATGGGCAAAAGTAGGTTCGATGGCTTTTAATCCATGTTTTAATTGACTAGCATAACCACTTATTTCTTGACCCAAAGTAAGTGGTGTAGCGTCCATGAAATGCGTACGGCCTATTTTTACAATGTGCATGAACTCGTTGCTCTTTGCCTCTAAAGTATTTTTTAAAGTCGTGATACCAGGAATGGTTACTTCTTTTAAAATTTTATAGGCTGCAATATGCATAGCCGTTGGGAAAGTATCATTGGAGGATTGTGATTTATTTACATCATCGTTTGGATGTAAGAATTTTTCTTTATCTGTTAAGCTGCCCCCTTTTATTACATGACCACGATAAGCAATAACCTCATTCATATTCATATTGCTTTGTGTACCACTTCCTGTTTGCCAAACAACTAATGGAAATTGATCGTCTAATTTTCCCTCCAAAATTTCGTCACAAACCTGACCAATTAAGTCACACTTTTCTTTGGGTAAAACGCCTGCATCAAAATTAGTTAAGGCAGCAGCCTTTTTTAAGTAAGCAAATGCACGAATAATTTCTTTCGGCATTTTATTAATGTCTTGCGCTATTTTAAAATTTTCAATACTTCTTTGTGTTTGTGCACCCCAATATACATGTGAAGGAACTTTTACCTCACCCATTGTGTCTTTCTCAATTCTGTATTCCATAATCGGCTTTTTTTAGATAGCGCAAAGGTAATTAATGGCCTTTAAAATTTGGCTTCTTTTTGTTGATAAATGCATGAATTCCTTCTTTGCTATCTTCAGTTACAAAACAAGCCCCAAACAATTCTGCTTCGGTATCGTAGCCGTTTTGTGTTTTGTCCCAAACAGCATTTACTGCTTTAATGGAGTTGGCAACGGCAATAGGTGCTTTCTCGTGACAAACGCGTAATATGGAAAATGCCTTATCAAGCAATTCGGTTTGAGGCACTACATAATTAACCAAACCATAGTTCATTGCTTGTGTAGCATTAATGGTTTTTCCTGTTATAATTAATTCCATCGATCTTCCTTTGCCTACTCTTTGGGTGAGTCTTTGTGAACCACCATATCCCACCATAATCCCTAAATTCACTTCGGGTTGTCCAAAAATGGCGCTCTCTGAGGCAATAATAAAATGACAGCTCATGGCTAATTCACAACCGCCCCCTAAAGCGTAACCATTTACACAGGCTATAATGGGCTTAGGTGAATTTTCAATTTTGGCAAAAACAGATTGTCCTTTTTTTGCCATTGCTGTTGCCTGTTCTTTGGTTAATGATTCAAACTCTTTTATATCAGCCCCTGCCACAAAGCTTTTTAGTCCAGCCCCAGTGATAACAACACTTTTAATTTCTGGAAATTTGTAGACTCTATCCAGCACCGCATCCAGGTCATTGATTACTTGTTGGTTTAAAGCGTTTAATACATCGGGACGATTAATGGTAATGATCAAAGTATGATCTTCCATTTTGGTAAACAAGGTTTGGAATGACATAGCAGAGCAATTTAGTGTTAATAAATGCGGATTATTTTTTGTTCTTCGCTACCCAGTCCGCTATATAAGTAGCAATATCATTAGTGTTTGCACCGGGTGTAAAGAGTTGACCAATACCCATTTTTGTTAAAGCGCTAATATCATTTTCAGGAATGATACCTCCTCCAGTTAGTAAGGTATTGGTTAAACCTTTTTCTTGCATGAGTTGATAAATTTTTGGAAACAAAGTCATGTGTGCACCCGATAATATACTAATACCAATAGCATCCACGTCCTCTTGTAAAGCAGCTTGCACGACCATCTCGGGACTTTGTCTTAAACCCGTATAGATAACTTCCATGCCCGCGTCTCTAAGGGCAGTAGCAATAATTTTTGCTCCACGATCATGGCCATCTAAGCCAACTTTTGCTACTAATACTCTTATAGGTTTCATCTATTTCTAAGGTACTTTATTTTAGGCTAATAAACTAAGGCAATGGTTAATTCTTTGCATGGCATCTTTAAATTCAATACAGGAAACAATATCAAAAACGCCTGGTCCAAATTTACCCCCCACTAACATTATTCTAAAAGGCAACATTAAATCACCTGGCTTTAAATCCTGTGTAGCAGCTAAATTTTTAAATTCAGTTTCGAGATCTGATGCCGCAGCAGTCAAATGTCCATCTGTTATTTTAGCAGCATAATTTTTAGCTAGTTCAGTAAAAAAAACTTTCTTTTTGTCATCCCATTTGGGTAAAATGGAAGCAGTGTCAATTTGAATAGGGGGTGTAAAAAAGAAATTAGATTGAGTTATAAAATCTGGTAGCAAATGACAACGCTCTTTTACCAAACCGATGACTTTAACTAAATAATCATCTTCGTGAATTTCAATTCCTTCTTTTTCTAAAATAGGCCTCACTAATTTAGCTAATTCTTGATTGTTCAATTGTTTAATCCACTCTGTATTAAACCATTTTGCTTTTTCGTAATCAAATTTTGCGCCTCCTTTATGAACTCTATCTATGGAGAAACCTTCAATTAATTCTTGTAGGGTGAATATTTCTTTGTCTGTGCCATCGTTCCAACCAAGTACTGCTAATAAATTTACAAAGGCCTCAGGTAAAAATCCTCTTTCTTTAAATCCGATGGTTGTTTCTTTAGTGGCTGGATCGGTCCAATCCATAGCAAAAACAGGAAAGCCCAATCGCTCGCCATCTCTTTTGCTAAGCTTGCCATTGCCGTCTGGTTTAAGTATTAATGGTAAGTGGGCCCATTTTGGCATTTGATCTAGGCCAAATAAATATTTCCATAATAAAATATGTACGGGTGCACTAGGTAGCCATTCTTCGCCTCTAAATGCATGCGTAATTCTCATTAAATGATCATCTACCACAACCGCTAAATGATAAGTGGGCATTCCATCTGCTTTTAGTAAAACTTTATCATCCACTTGACTTGTTTCAAAACTTACTTCGCCTCTAATTAGGTCTTCAAATTTTACTTCTTCTGCATCGGGAACTTTAATTCTAATTACATAGGGAGTGTTGTTTTCTAATAAGGTAGTCACTTCTTGTTCAGTCAATGAAATGGAATTTTTCATTTCCATTCTATGTGCTTTGCTATATTGAAAATTGAGTATTTCTTTTCTTTTTTGTTCTAAATCTGCAGGGGTATCAAATGCATAATAAGCATTGCCTTGTTCAATTAATTGTTGAGCGTATTTTGCATAAATGGGTTTGCGTTCACTTTGACGATAAGGTCCATAGGCACCTCCATGTAATGGACTTTCATCTGGCACAAGTCCGCACCAAGCTAAAGTGTTTTGAATATAATCTTCGGCACCAGCTACAAAACGTGTTTGGTCGGTATCCTCAATTCTTAAAATAAACTCACCTTTATGATGCTTGGCAAATAAATAATTAAATAAAACAGTTCTCACCCCACCTAAATGTAAACCACCTGTGGGGGAGGGCGCAAACCTAACTCTAACCTTTGAATCCATGCTATTTTTTGTTTATACAAAGATAATATTCAAATGGGCAACAGAACTATTTATCTTTGGGTATGTATTTTGTTAAAACACCTTTTTGGTTATCTATGCTCTATCCAAAATGTACCTGGAAAATTCCTGTTACCGAAAAAGTGATTTATCTCAGTTTTGATGATGGACCTCATCCTAAAGCCACTCCTTTTGTTTTAGAAACGCTTGCAAAATATAATGCCAAAGCAAGCTTTTTTTGTATTGGAAACAATGTGCTTAGTTATCCCAATATTTATACTGCTATCATCGAGCAAGGACATGTGGTGGGTAATCATACTTATGATCATCTCAATGGATGGAAAACTTCTTTAGATACTTATATTGACAACATTAAATCTGCAGCAACACTTATTGACTCCAATTTATTTAGACCACCCTATGGGCGAATCACTAGAAAACAAATTAATGCATTAATTAAAAGAACAAACCTGCCCTCAAGAATCATTATGTGGGATGTTTTATCTGGAGATTTTGATCAAAAAATAAGCCCCGAAAAATGTTGTAGAAATGTTATTGATAATGTTGAAGCTGGTTCTATAATTGTATTTCATGATAGTCAAAAAGCATGGGAAAATATGAATTATACACTCCCCAAAGTGTTAGCTCATTTTACAGCATTGGGGTATCGCTTTGATGTATTGCCAATTGGTTAAAAAGAAGGCCAAGGTAGAAACCTCGGCCTGTATAATCCGTACCCTATAAAAAACAAAAAGTTAAAGTCTATTTTTTAGACTTACTGTGTATTCTTCCCTTTAAACGTAGTTTATATAAGTTTTAGTATGTGGGCTCGAAAAAAAATCCTTTTTTTGTATTAGAAACCAATGATTTATGCATTTTATTGATACCCATGCACATATTTATGACGAATCTATACTGCCTTCGATCGAAGAAGTTTTTGCTGCTGCCACTTTGCAAGGGGTGGACAAAATATTAATGCCTGCTATTGACAGTTCGGTCATTGCTGATATGATGTACTTAGAACAAACATATCCAGCAAAATGTGCGGCCATGATGGGTTTACATCCTTGTTATGTAAAAGAGAATTATAAAGCTGAATTAGAAGTGGTAGAAGATTGGTTGAGCAAAAGAAAGTTTATAGCTATTGGAGAAATTGGATTGGATTTTTATTGGGACAAAACATTCACTGAACAGCAACATATAGCATTTGAAACACAAATGAATTGGGCACTACAATACCATACACCTATTGTTATACATACTAGAAACGCTATGGGAGAAACGATCGAAGCGGTAAAGCCTTTTGCTAAAAAAGGATTAAGAGGCGTTTTTCATTGTTTTAGCGGATCAAAAGAATCGGCAGAACAAATTGTTCAAATGGGTTTTTATCTAGGGTTAGGGGGTGTACTTACCTATAAAAATGCAGGTGTGGCCGAAGCGGTTAAAGATATACCTATGGAGTGGCTCGTATTGGAAACAGATGCACCGTATCTTCCCCCTGTACCTTATAGAGGCAAAAGAAACGAACCCGCTTTTATGATAGAAGTAGCCAAAAAGTTAGCCGAAATTAAAAACATACCCTTGCATGAAGTGGCTGCTGTAACCACGGCTAATGCAATACAAATCTTTGGTTTGTAGTTTTCTTTCTTATACCTTCGCAACCCTTAGAGAGGTGTCCGAGTGGTTGAAGGAGCACGCCTGGAAAGTGTGTATACGGCAACGTATCGAGGGTTCGAATCCCTTCCTCTCTGCAAAGCCTGTCACGAATGTGACGGGTTTTTTTGTTTTGAAGCTGTGTCGAAAGCTTGCTTTCGTAAATAGATGAAAAGCAAAAAAAACAACTGAACGCGAAGCGTTCAGTTGAAAGGCTTTGTGTGAAGTGAGTTTTCAGGATGTCGGCGTAACGAAGTGCAGCCGACCATCTCATCATGATTGTAAAACAAGCATTTTCTTAGGGACAATTCTAAAAAATTAAGCTAGTGCTCCTTGAAATTATCATCCATTCTTTCATTGTATTCAAGCGGCTCATTCTTCCAATTGCTATTATAAGAAACAAACATAGCTATCCAAATGGATCTGGATAAACGCATAAAGATGGGTTGTAATAAAATTACCAATCCAATAGATCCAAACATCCAATAAAAAATTCTGTTATCATCTAAGTCAAAAGTCATTCCAATAAGTACTTTCCAAGCTACAAAAGTGGATACAAAATAAGCTACTATTAAAGCATAGCTTACATAGCCAGTGCCTACATAAAAAGCTACTTCAATTTCGGTTGGCTGTCCACATATTTCACACTTTTCATGCATTTTAGTGATGTCAGATAAGTGATAGGCATTATCGGAAACAAATAATTTGCCTTCTCTACACCTCGGGCAACGGTTACCTAGTATACTGGATAAAATATTTCTGGTCATATTAAGGATGTATAAGTTGTTCCATTTTTATACCTCTGGAACCTTTGATTAAAAAATGTGCGCCATTGAAGTTTTGTGCTAACAACCATTTTCTGGCTTCTAAGGCGGTTTCAAAATAAAGATAGTTATGTTGACATACATTAAAGTCACCACCCACTAGTACCACTTGTGCCCAATGGTGCTGCGCTAACTGATGTATCAATTGCTGATGTTCTTGAATACTCGTTTGTCCTAATTCTTTCATGCCTCCTAAGAAAACTATTTTTGGTGATACGTTTAATTTTGCAAAATTATCTACTGCTAATTGCATGCTACTAGGGTTGGCGTTGTATGCGTCTAAAATTATTTTATTGCCTTGCCAATTTGTAAGTTGTGATCTGCTATTGGAAGGTGTGTAGTTTTCAAGTGCGGCTATAATTTTTTCATCAGGTACTTTAAAATAAGTACCTATGGAAACAGCTGCTAAAACATTGGGTAAATTATAGTCGCCTACTAATTTTGTTTGTATACAACTAATGGATGTGCCCTTTGTAAATTCAACTTTTAAAAATCCATTAACGGTATTGGCTAATGCTTGAATTTCTCCACTATGGGTACCGTAACTAATTACTTCCTTTATTCCAGCACTCAAATTATTTAAATAATCATAGTCACTCATAACAAAAGCAGTGCCGCTATAATTTTTTATAAAATCAAAAAGTTCGCCTTTGCCTTTTTTCACACCTTCCTCTGAACCAAACCCTTCTAAATGAGCTTTGCCACAATTGGTAATCAATCCATAATTAGGTTGAGCATATGTGCAATAACTAGCAATTTCATGTAAATGATTAGCGCCCATTTCTATTACTGCCATTTGTGCATCTTGCTTAATACTTAATATAGTAAGGGGAACGCCAATATGATTGTTTAAATTTCCTTGTGTAGTGTAGGTAATAAAATGACTTGCTAAAACGGTAGAGACAAGTTCTTTGGTAGTCGTTTTCCCATTACTTCCTGTAATACCAATAAAGGGTATTTTAAACTGCTCGCGATGATGTTTTGCTAAATTTTGTAAGGTTGATAATACATCATCCACCTGTAATATTCTATCATCTATTGCCTTGCTATAAGGTATTGGCTCATCTACAATGGCGAAACTTGCCCCAGCTTCTAAAGCAGCTAGTGCAAAAACATTTCCGTTAAAGTTGGGTCCTTTTAAGGCAAAATACAAATCACCCAGTGTTAATTTTCTGGTATCAGTTTGCACAGAGGGGTGTTGCTTGAATAGCTCGTATAAATATTCGATACTAGGTAATTGCATTAAAACTATTTAGTCGCTAATAAACAAGTAGCATAGGCTACTAAACCTTCTTCTCTTCCAACAAATCCCATTTTTTCGGTGGTAGTTGCTTTGATAGAGATATCTTTATCGCCAATGTTTAATATTCCTGCAATACACTTTTGCATGGCCTCCACATAGGGTTTAATCTTTGGGGCTTCTAAGCAAAGTGATGCATCAATATTAATAATCTCATAACCTTCGGCCTTAATTAAGTCGTAAGTACGTTGTAGTAAAATTTTACTATCAATATTTTTATAAGCGTTATCATTGTCAGGGAAATGGGTGCCAATATCACCCAGGCTTAAGGCACCTAGTAATGAATCGCAAATGGCGTGTAATAAAACATCAGCATCACTGTGTCCAAGGGCTCCTTTGGTATGAGGAATTTTAATGCCTCCAATAAATAAATCTCTACCCTCAACTAATTGATGAAAATCTATTCCAGACCCAATGCGTAATTTCATTCCTATTTGATATTAAAAAGTTTCTTCCACCAAGGGCGTTGTTCAGTTTGATCAGTACTAGCCCCAGGTGTATCCATGCCAAATGCAGAACTCGCACATCTAAAGCCAATTGTATTAGTTGCTTTGTCTTGATCTAAATATCTTCTTGTACCAGGGTTTAACCAATAGGGACGATCCTTCCAACTACCTCCTTTGTACACTCTGGATTTGTTAGAGATTAAAGTATTGTTTCCTGACTCATAGTTAGCCACTTCTGGGTCATCTCCATCTAATGTATTGTTTCCTCTATAGGGGTTAAAATCGTCCATGTCCACACTGCTTAAAGGACGGTAAATATCGGCTACCCACTCATTTACATTACCGCTAATATTGAAAAGCCCAATAGTATTTTGTTTAAACTCAGAAACTTTTGCTGGGAAACCAGCACCATCATTTTCATAGCCTGTCATTCCCATATAGTCACCACTTCCGTTTTTGAAGTTTGCCATAAACATGCCTTTGTTGGACTTACTGTTTTTATTTGCACCTGGACTTCTTAAACCATCATTACCACTTCCACCCCAAGGATAGGGCGAATCAGAGTTTACCACATTGGCATTAGGATGATTGGAGTTGGAGCCAGATTTAGGGTAATCAAAATTGGAGTACTTGCTTTTTTGTGTAGAGATCTTTGCAGCATATTCCCACTCTGCTTCAGTAGGCAATCTAAAATCTGGTATTAATAAATATTCGTCTGCAGAAAGTTTGTTTTTCTTTGAGGGTGCTGGTGCAGTTACATTACTATCAGCAACAAATTTAGTGCCGTTTACTTTCCCTAAATAAGGCTTTGTAGGATCGATAAGGCCATATTTAATTAAAGTTTTTTCATTGGCACGATCGGTTCTCCAACGACAATAATTATTAGCTTGCTCCCAACTTACACCTACTACTGGATAATCATTAAAGGCGTTGGCTCTAAAATAACCCTGAATCATTGGTTCGTTATACGCTAATTCGGATCTCCAAACCAAAGTGTCGGGCAAGGCAAGTGAAGCAATTGTGTCTAGTCCCATGGGAATGAATGTTTTTTCGAGCCAATGCGTGTAATCTCTATATTTTTTATTGCTTACTTCGTATTTATCAATTCTAAAAGTGCTTACGGTAACTCTTCGTAAGTTATTGTTCCATTCGCCCATGATACTTTCCTGATTGATTCCCATAGCAAAAGTACCACCATGTATTAAAATGGTATTTTCGTAAGGATCGTCTTTAGCGGCCTTTAAGGAAATACTATTTGAATTACTGCTATTAATGGATTGTATAACGCTGGGGCTCAACAACAAAACAGCAAAAAACAACAAAATACTATTTATAAAATTCATAGTAAATATTTAGTCTAAATGGGATTAAATGATGATGCGAATATACTTCGTTTTTTAGTCATTTATTCATAAGAAACCAGATTCTTCTGTTAGTAAAAGCTTAATTTTAGCCTATGAGGAGGCTGCTTTTATTACTTTTTATTGCCATATCAATGCCCAATTATTCTGTTTGGGCACAAACCAGTCCTTTTGCCAATGGAAAATGGGCAAAAATCGCTGTTCAAAAAGAAGGTATTTATAAGCTCACAGGCACACAATTAAAATCATTAGGATATAGTTTGCCGGTAAGCTCAAGTGCTTGGCAATTGTTTAATTTAAACCCTTCTTTACTAAGTGAAAAAATGTCTCCTGCTCCTGCTTTTGGATTAAATGAAAATGCGATTCAAGTGGTAGATGGGGGAGATGGTAGTTTTGAGGAAACGGATTATATTTTATTTTATAGTGAGGGCCTTGTTCAATGGAAGTATGATTCGCTCAGTAAAGAAACTTTTTTTCAAAAAAATACGGGTAGTGATTCTGTATTTTATTATGTTTTATTAGGAGATAAAGGAAAAAGAATTACCACCTCATTGCCCACTATAAAATCGAATACGAGCATTGTAGATTACAAAGCCAATTATGTATATGAAATTGATTCGGTGAATTTAGTGAGTAGTGGAAAAAATTGGTTGGGAATACCCATGGGGCAGGGGTTGGGAAAAGTTGCTTCCATTAACACAAACCTTAAAACAGAGGGCTGGTTACCCAATAGTGCTATCGAATTTAAAACTCAAGTAGCAGCCACCAATTATAAAGACAGTAGTAGTTTTGAATTTAATTGGAATGATAAAGTTTTTCATACTAATTATTTACAGTCGGTAACAGGTTTGTATTTTGATGAACAAGCAAAATTTTTACAAGACCGCTTTACTTATAATTCAGGAACCACATTTCCTAGTAGTTCGTCCTTGAAAATAAATTTTTCTTGCCCCAGTGTTAATGGAACCGGCTGGATTGATTTTATACAAATTTCGGCTAAAAAAAATATTGGGTTTTATGCAGACAGCGCTTTTTCTTTTAGTGTAACTGAAGCTATAAAACCTAATGCTGTAGCAAGCTTTTCTATTCTAAATGCCGATGCAACAACCCTTGTTTGGGATGTTTCCAACCCCGAAGCACCTACTCAAATAACACTTTCCAGTAGCAGTGCTAATACTATTAGTTTTGAACAATATATTGATAGATACAAATTATTTTACGCAATTAAACAAAATGCTTTTGCGTCCCCCATTGTAGTGGGTCCGGTGAATAAACAAGATGTAATGGGAAGTGCACCTGCGGATTATATTATTGTTACTGCTCCCGCTTTTTTAAATGCAGCCAATAAGTATAAAAATTTTTTACAATCACAAAAAGGGTTTTCTGTAAATGTGGTTAACGCTTTCGAGTTGTATCAGGAATTTTCGGGTGGCCAAGCTTCTGCCATTGGCATCAGAAATTATATAAAAACACTTTTCAACAAAGCAAGTTTTTTAAACAAGCCTGCGCCGCAATATTTATTATTACTAGGTATGGGTAATTTTGATGCCAAACATTTAAATTATAACAAACAATTGCCAGTGTATGAATCAGGCGGTTCTAATTCCTATTTAAATAGTTATTCAAGTGACGATTTTTTTGCTGTCTTAAAAGACAATGATGACATTAATGTAGTGAATTCAATCAGTGATTTATCAATTGCTGTTGGACGAATTCCTGCAAGAGAGACAGCAGAAGCGGATACTATTGTAGCTAAAATGATACAATATGCCACTTCCTCCACTGGGGGCATTTGGCAAAATCGATTAACCTGGGTGGCCGATGATGGGGATTATAATTTGCATTTACAGGATGCAGAAGCGATTACACAAAACTTAAAATCAAAAACAAATAGATGGGATTATAAAAAAATATATCTTGATTTGTTTCCGGCAAGTTCATCTACCTCTGGTAACACTTTTCCTTTAGTCAATGAAGCTATTAAACAAACTATCAATGAGGGAAGCCTTTTATTGAATTACACTGGCCATGGCAATTATTTAAGGCTTAGTGAGGAGGCGGTGATATCTCAAGAACAATTTAATAGTTGGAACAATAAGGGTAAGCTACCAATAATGGTTACAGCGAGTTGTAATTTTGCCCCCTATGATCAACCTGCTTTTTCGCCTATTGCTTTTGACGCCTTATTAAAAAACAGTAATGGTATAATTGCATTGGTTGCGGCGAATCGTTTGGTTTATGCCTATAGTAATAGGGAGATTAATGATTTGTTTATTGGTCAACTTTTTGTACCAGATAATACTGGTCAAACTCCCTCGATTGGCAAGGCATTACAAAAAGCAAAAATGCTAAACTGGCAACAAAATGGAGATCATATTAATGCCTATAAATTTTCGCTATTAGGGGACCCATCGATGCAATTGTTTTTACCCAAATACAATTTAGTGGTCAATACTTTGAATGGTAAAAATTCTATTTTGAGAGATTCTTTACAAGGAGCAGTAAAGTATACAATTACAGGTAAAGTAAATGCAGCTAACAAATCGACACTAAATAATTTTAATGGTAATATAGTTTTTACTTTATTGGATGCCCCAAAAATTAAAAAGACTTTAGCCAATACCGCCAGTAGTATGCCAGTGGCCATTAATACACAAGAAAGTGTTTTATTTAAGGGTCAATCATTAGTAAGTAGTGGGCAGTTTTCGATTGAATTTATTTTACCCAAAGAAGTGAGTACGGCAGCGGGTCCTTTAAAATTAGTATTATCCGCTTATAATGATACAGCTACAGCTATGGGTATTTACGATTCTATCTTTGTTACTAGTACTAATAATTATATCAATACAGATATAAATGGGCCTGTTATGAAAGCATATTTTAACAACACCAGTTTTGTACAAAATGATTGGATTAATACAACACCTACTTTATATATTCAGCTACAAGATAGTTCTGGCATTCAAGTTTCAGGAAATGCGTTAGGGCAAAATCTTATTTTGCAAGTGGATGATCAGCCAAATTCGATTGTGTTAAATGATTACTTTGAAGCAGATATTAATTCCTATCAAAGGGGGTTAGTAAAGTATACACTTCCCACTTTGAGCGAAGGTAAACATAGATTTATTGTAAAAGCTTGGGATTTAATTGGTAATTCAAGTAGGGATACTTTGTGGGCAGAGGTGCCTTCTATAACAAGCGAAAAAATTAATAAAGTAAGTAACTATCCTAATCCAGTAATCTCTAAAACAAGGTTTAGTGCACAAACGAATCTAGTGGGTAAAAATGTTCAATGTATTTTAACGATTATGGATGTAAGCGGACAAAAAGTGTATACGGCTACACAAAATTTTAGTTCGGCCGATGCTACCATTTATATGGATTGGGAGGGAGTAAGCAATTTTGGTGCCATCGTAAAATCGGGGCAATATTTTTACACCATTACATTAGTGGAAGGGACAAGTATCCATGCTAAAGCAGGCAAATTTATCAAACTTTAATTTTCAATTATATTATTTATCTTTATGATGTAAATCCTACTCCTCCATGCGAAATATTAAATGTTCGATACTTTTTTTTGTTTGCTTTTTTACAACAATTGTGGTTAAGGCACAAAGCCTAAAATTGCAAAGTACTGCCGTTCCATTTATGATGATCTCTCCAGATGCTCGTTCGGGAGGTATGGGTAATTTGTCTTTAGGTATGTCACCAGAATCTAATGACTTATTTGGAAATACGGCTAAGCTTTCCTACTTAAATGAGAATAAAGGATTTTTAATTAATTATACACCTTGGTTAAAAGACTTAGGTTTAAGTGATGTGTATTTGGCAAGTGCAGGCTATTATAAAAAACTCGATCAAAAAAGTGCTATCAACAGCTCATTGCGTTTTTTTAGTTTAGGAAATATTGATTTTACCGATGAGTCTGGATCTTCAACTTTGCCCTCTCAAAGACCTTCAGAATTTAGTTATGATTTAGGGTATAGTATATTGCTAACCGATCAATTTAGTATGGGCGTAACCTTAAGATATATTCATTCTAAATTGGTACAAGGTTCTTTTGGAACAAGTACAGTTGATTATAAAGCAGGCAATACCGTTTCTGGTGATATTAGTTTGTTTTATAAACAAAAAGAAGATATGCAAGGGTTTCACGGGGGCTTATTACTTTCTAATTTGGGAGGTAAAATAAGTTACACCAATGAAACTAATCGTAAGTATTATATTCCTGCTAATTTAGGAATTGGGGTAGGTTATCTAAATAAAATAGACAACGATAATTCTGTTGAATTCGGGGTTGATGTTAACAGATTAATGGTTCCAGCAAGTCCCAATAATACTGATGCAGAAGCAACTTCTCAATACTTTACACAGTCGGTTGTATCAAGTTGGTTTAATTCATTTACGAATAAATATGGGGTGCCTTTTTCGGAGTCTTTAAAAATTAGCACTGGTGTAGAATACAATTATGGGAATCGTTTTTACTTAAGA
The DNA here is from genome assembly GCA_947452905.1 of Bacteroidota bacterium. Taxonomy (GTDB): domain Bacteria; phylum Bacteroidota; class Bacteroidia; order Chitinophagales; family Chitinophagaceae; genus Sediminibacterium. Next base: position 281,143 of record CANGEP010000002.1, read on the forward strand.
GGAGGCTATTTTATTGACAACAATAAGAACTTAGGTAATATGCAATATTTTACTTTAGGAACTAGTTTTCAATATCAAAATTCTAAATTTAACATTTCTTATTTAGTGCCTTCAGGCGGGGGTATAACCAAAAACCCATTGTCTAACACTTTGCGTTTTGGAAGTATCTTTTATTTCTAAAGTTTTTGCCTATTTTTGGCATCATGCTAACTGAAGTACAAATAGTAAATAAGAGTCATCATCCTTTACCCCATTATGCTACTTCAGGCTCTTCGGGTTTAGATTTACGTGCTTTTTTATCCGTCCCCCTTTTACTGCAGCCCATGGAAAGAACTTTGGTTCCCACGGGTTTATTCTTAGCTATGCCCGAAAACTGGGAAGCGCAAATACGTCCTCGTAGTGGTCTGGCCATCAAACAAGGATTAACTTGTTTAAATACTCCAGGTACAGTGGATGCAGATTACAGAGGGGAGATTAAAGTAATACTTATTAATTTATCCAACGAAATTCAAACCATTAACGACGGAGATCGTATTGCTCAAATGGTTTTTATGCAAGTAGAAAAAGTTAAATGGTCCGAAGTAAACGATTTAGAAGCAACTGAGAGAGCGGCAGGCGGTTTTGGCCATACAGGAAAACAATAAAGAATGAAAGCAAAGTACCTGATTTTAATATGCACAGTTTTATTAATAGCCTCTTGTTCGACTGTACGAAAAGTTCAAGTTATTCAAGACGCCCTAACTAAAAAAGATACAGCCGCTTTACAAATCATAGCCCAAAAAACCAAGGTTGACTCTGGCCTGATTGTAAGAAATATTATTGAACACATTGCTGCTGCAAAATTAAATTTCAACACACTTAATGCGAGGGTAAAAGTTGATTATGAAAATGTCTCCAATGCCGAATCCTATATTGCCAATATAAGTATTCAAAAAGGTGAATCCATTTTTATTACAATAAGAGGAGCCATGGGGGTGATTGGACTAAAAGCCTTGGTAACTAAAGACAGTGTTGTATTGGTTTATCCCTTAAAAAAGAAACAAGAAAAGCGACCATTATCCTATTTACAAGAGTTGTTGAAGATACCAGTGGATTATGCATCAATTGAAGATTTAATTATAGGGAATCCTATTTATATGGACAAGGCAAGTATTGTTTCATTTAAAACCAACAATAATAAATTGCAAGTGGGCTTATTGGGTAAGGTTTTCAAGAATTTAATTTCCTTAGATGATGATAATTCAAAAGTACTTCATTTAAAATTAGATGATATTGACATCAATCAACATCGTACCTGCGATATCACCTATTATAATCACACTGCTGCTTTACAAAATCAGTTCCCATTAAATAGAGATATCGCCATATCGGCACAGTCAAGATTGGAAATTCATATGGAAATGAAAGAATTTAGTTTTAATGACCCATTAAAATATACCTTTGCTATTCCAAAACCAGGTAAGCGCCGATAGCTTACTTTAATGTATTAAACTATGATTAAAAAAGGGATACTTATTTTGTTTTTTATGGCTACTACCGCCTCTATATTGAGTGCCCAAACAAACGTATCTCGAGAAGATTTACAAAAACAAGAACAGTCCTTAAAAAAAGAATTGGAAGAACTGAATCAATTAAAAAATCAGATTCAAAAAAATAAAAAAAGTTCTTTAGCTCAGTTGGCCATTATTAAAAGTAAAATTGCCAAAAGAGAAGCCCTGGTAAATAGCATTGCCAAACAAGTTAAAATTTTAGATGACGCTATTGCTGCCAATCAAAGAGACGTAGAAAAACTCAACAAGGATTTGGATACTTTAAAATCAAAGTATGCAAAAAGTTTAATTTTCGCCTATAAGAGTAGAAGCGGGTATGAATACTTAAATTTTTTATTCTCTGCTAATAGTTTTAATGACGCCGTTAAAAGGATTACTTATTTAAAAAGTTATCGTCAAAACAGAGAGGCACAAGCCACTGCCATCGATTTATCACAAAAGGATTTGAGTGCAAAAATTGGGGTATTGGGTTCGAATAAAAAAGATCGAATGAAAACCTTAAGTGTTCAAAATGATCAGTTAAAAGTATTGGTAGATGACCGTAAAGAACAAGATAAAATTGTAACGCAGTTAAAAAATAAAGAAGAGGAAATTACAGCACAAGTGCGTCAAAAAGAAGCGCAAAGAAAAAAAATGCAATCGGCTTTATTAACCATTATTCGAAGAGAAATGGCCGAAGCGGAGAAAAAGGAAAAAGAAAGATTGGCGAAAGTAAAAGCTGCCAACGATGCAGCCGCTGCAAAGGCAAAAGCCGAAAATCAACCAGCTCCTATTGCCAAAGCAGCTACTAAACCTGCCGGTAAATCTGGAAATAACAAAGTGGGTAATGTGGAAGGAGGTTTAACTAGTACTACTGATAATCGACCCTATTCTGCCCTTGAGACCACCGAAGAAGGAAGAGAAGCTTCTATCTCTTTTGAGACTAATAAGGGGTCTTTGCCATGGCCTGTTGATAAAGGAAATGTATATGTACATTTTGGGGTGGAGAATATTCCTGGTACAAAACTGAATCGTAAAAGCGATGGCATCGAATTGGCTTTACCTAAGGGCACATCAGTTAAGAGTGTTGCCAATGGGGTGATTCTTTATACAGGGGATATAAATGGTGACTTAACAGTGTATGTGCAACATGGAAAATACTTTACTACTTATACGCATCTTAGCAGTATTAATGTGTCAAAGGGTCAAGAAGTTAGAGCGGGTACATTGTTAGGTAAATCTGGCATTAATTTAGATGGGGAGGGCGCTTTATTATTTATGATCAATAATGAAAAAGGTGTTTTTCTGGATCCTGAAAACTGGTTAAAAAATAGAAGATAGTTTTTTGCATTAGTTTTTTTATATTACAATCAAATAACGATTGTAATGTCCACTTATATTTTATCCTTTGATCAAGGTACAACTAGTAGTCGTGCCATATTATTTGACCATGAAGGCCAGATTCACGCTGTTGCCCAAAAAGAGTTTACACAACATTTTCCCAAACCAGGTTGGGTGGAGCATGATGCCATGGAAATTTGGAGCACTCAAATTGGAGTGGCTGCCGAAGCGGTGAGTAAAAATAACAGCACCCCTGCAGATATTGCTGCTATTGGCATTACCAACCAAAGAGAAACTACTGTGGTATGGAATAAGCGCACCGGTTTACCTATATACAATGCCATTGTTTGGCAGGATCGAAGAACTGCCGACTATTGCGATAGTTTAAAAGCAGCAGGGAAAGCATCCATGATTCAAGAAAAAACAGGCTTAGTGATTGATGCTTATTTTTCTGGATCCAAAGTAAAATGGATTTTAGATAATGTCGAAGGTGCAAGAGATTTAGCAGCCAAAGGTGATTTATGTTTTGGTACCATTGATACTTGGTTAGTATGGAAATTAACCAATGGAAAAGTACATGTTACGGATGTAACCAATGCCTCTCGTACTATGTTGTTTAATATACATACACTTGAGTGGGATACCGAACTTTTAGCATTATTGGATATACCCGCATCTGTTTTGCCAACTGTAAAAAGTAGTAGCGAAGTATATGGGCATACCAATCAAATATTCTCCAATCGTGAAATCCCTATTGCAGGAATTGCAGGTGATCAACAAGCAGCCTTATTTGGGCAGATGTGTACACAAGCAGGAATGGTAAAAAACACCTATGGTACAGGTTGTTTTATGCTTATGCATACAGGTGAAAAAGCGGTGAGCTCTAAAAATAATTTATTAACCACTATAGCTTTACAATTAAATGGGCATACGTATTATGCTTTAGAGGGCAGTGTATTTATTGGAGGAGCTGTGGTACAATGGTTAAGAGATGGTTTACATTTAATTCGCAATTCTTCAGAAATAGAAGCGCTTGCCGAAAAAGTAAATAACACCGATGGGGTGTATTTGGTACCTGCTTTTGCGGGCTTGGGTGCTCCTTATTGGAACCAACATGCAAGAGGCACCATTGTCGGAATTACTAGAGGTACTAACTCCTCACATATTGCCAGAGCCGCTTTAGAGAGTATTGCTTTTCAGAGTTACGACTTATTAAAAGCAATGGAAGCGGATGCAGGAATTCCAATTGCAGAACTGAGAGTGGATGGCGGAGCTACCCATAATAATTTACTCATGCAATTTCAAAGTGAACTTGTAAATACAAAAGTGGTACGACCTACCATGGTGGAGACTACTGCATTGGGGGCCGCTTATTTAGCAGGCTTGGCAGTAGGTTTTTGGAAAGATGTAGAGGAGTTAAAAGCAAAATGGAAAGTAGATAAAATATTTTCACCCTCTATTGAGAGCGCCGAAAGAAACACACATATCGAAGGTTGGCAAAGAGCTATTAAAGCCACCAACAATTGGTAATTTATTTGGTTAAATTATTTATATTCATACCATCATTTTATAAACACAAACTTTTTTTATGAGTCCATTTATAGCAGAATTAGTAGGTACCGCTGTTATTATTATTATTGGAAACGGAGTAGTGGCCAATGTGGTACTACCTAAAACCAAGGGTAATAGTGGAGGGTTAATTTCGATTGTATTTGGCTGGATGATTGCTGTATTTGTGGGTGTATATATGACAAGTAGTATTAGTGGGGGACATTTAAACCCTGCAGTAACAATCGCCATGGCGATGGCAGGAAAATTTAGTTGGGCACTAGTTCCTTCTTATTTATTGGCACAAATCTTGGGTGCTATGTTGGGGGCTTTAGTAGTTTGGATGGTCTATAAAGAGCATTTTAATGAATCTGATAATGCAGCCGATCAATTGGCTTGTTTCTCAACTGGGCCTTCCATCCGAAGTTTACCGCAAAATTTTATGACCGAGGCCTTGGCCAGCTTCGTTTTTTTACTAGGGATATTCTTTATTAAGCCAGCCGGAATAGAAATGGGAGCCATGTCGGCACTGCCAGTGGCTTTACTTGTTGGAGGAATTGGCTTTGGTTTAGGGGGGCCAACAGGCTGGGCCATTAATCCGGCCCGCGATTTAGGCCCTAGAATCATGCATTTTTTACTGCCCATCAAGGGAAAATCCACTAGTGATTGGGGCTATGCAGCCATCCCGGTATTGGGCCCTATCGTAGGGGGAATTTTAGCAGCAATTATCTATGTACAATTTTTGCAATAAACATGCAAAACCCTACCTTTGCAGCCTAATTGAAAAATATGGCAACGACAGGTAAAATCAAACAAATTATTGGTGCGGTTGTAGACGTACAATTTTCTAACGGAGCTTCGCTTCCAGAAATTTACAATGCCCTTGAAATCCAAAAACCAGGGGGTGAAAAACTAGTATTAGAGGTTCAACAACATCTTGGTGAAGATAGTGTACGTGCCATTGCAATGGACGGCACCGAAGGCTTAGTAAGAGGTATGGAAGTAATTGATTTAGGTAAAGCCATTTCTATGCCAATTGGCGAGGGAATCAATGGTCGTTTATTTAATGTTACTGGAGATGCTATCGATGGTTTACCACAATTAGACAAATCTAATGGTCGTCCTATTCATGCGAATCCTCCAAAATTTGAAGATTTAAGTACTGCTACAGAAATATTATTTACAGGTATCAAAGTAATCGATCTTATCGAGCCTTATGCAAAGGGTGGTAAAATTGGTTTGTTTGGTGGTGCGGGTGTAGGTAAAACAGTATTGATTCAAGAGTTAATTAATAATATCGCAAAAGGTCATGGTGGTTTATCAGTATTTGCGGGTGTGGGAGAAAGAACGCGTGAAGGAAATGACTTATTACGTGAAATGATTGAAGCAGGTATCATGAAATATGGTGATGCTTTTAAACATAGTATGGAAGAAGGTGGCTGGGATTTAAGTAAAGTAAACTTAGAAGAATTAAAAGAATCCAAAGCAACTTTCGTATTTGGTCAAATGAATGAACCTCCAGGAGCACGTGCGCGTGTGGCTTTGAGTGGTTTAACTATTGCCGAATATTTCCGTGATGGAGATGGTACAGGTAAAGGAAAGGACATCTTATTTTTCGTAGATAATATCTTCCGTTTTACACAAGCAGGTTCTGAGGTATCGGCTTTATTAGGTCGTATGCCATCTGCGGTAGGTTATCAACCTACTCTTGCTACAGAGATGGGTTTAATGCAAGAGCGTATTACTTCTACTAAGAATGGTTCTATTACATCGGTTCAAGCGGTGTATGTACCTGCGGATGACTTAACCGATCCGGCACCAGCCACTACTTTTGCGCACTTAGATGCAACTACCGTATTGTCTCGTAAGATTGCCGATTTAGGTATTTATCCAGCAGTAGATCCATTGGATTCTACTTCAAGAATTTTAACGCCAGCAATTGTGGGTGATGCTCACTATGATACTGCACAAAAGGTTAAAATGATTTTACAACGTTACAAAGAGTTACAAGACATCATCGCTATTTTAGGTATGGATGAATTAAGTGATGAAGATAAATTAGTGGTTTCTCGTGCACGTCGTGTACAACGTTTCTTATCTCAACCATTCCACGTTGCAGAGCAGTTCACAGGTTTAAAAGGGGTGTTTGTTTCTATCGAAGATACTATTAGAGGTTTTAATGCTATTATGGATGGCGAAGTGGATGCGTATCCAGAAGCAGCATTTAACTTAGTAGGTACTTTAGAAGATGCTATTGAAAAGGGTAAGAAAATGATGGCTTAATTTATTTAAAACAACAACATGTTATTAGAAATATTGACACCCGAAAAAAAGCTTTTTAGTGGCGATGTACAAGGCGTTCAATTACCTGGCATCGACGGGTTGTTTGAAGTATTAGATAAACACGCTCCACTAGTGAGTGCATTAAGTGCAGGCCAAGTGAAAGTATTAAATAAATCTGCTGCAGCCGAAACCTATGCTATTCAAGGTGGTTTTGTGGAAGTCATAAATAACAAAACAACTGTTCTTGTTGAAGGTGTGTTATAAGAATAGTTAAAATTATAAATTCAAATCCCTCTCGTTCATTCGAGAGGGATTTTTTATTATATTCACATCGCTTATGAAAAGGACCTTTCCGATAATTTTTACTTTAATTGCCCTATCCATTGTGGGTATGTTATTTATTCAAATTACTTGGTTGCAAGGATTGTTTATTTTATCCAGAAATCAATTAACAGAAAAGGTAAATCAATCAGTTGTTTCAGTTTCTAATGACATTGGTAAAAGAATGAATTCCGGTTTATCTTTTAGATTTCCTAAAAGAGGGATGGGGATGAATCCTGATTATCACATGCACAATTTCGAGGAAACAACTATCTCCGATGTTTATAATCAAAATGAGCTCAATAAAAAAATAGGAGAAGCTTTTACAAAATATGGAATACAGGAATTGCATTACGAGTTTGCCATTGCCGATAAAAAAGGGAATATAGAGTTAAAGAGTAAGCGATTTGACGATTTTTATACCGAAGATGTTAATACGGTAGAGATTAGAGTTTCGGTAATACCACAAGATATTATTGAGCCTGCGGGTCCTTTCGAAACATTGATTTTAGTAGTACCTAATGTGAGGCTTTATTTATTACACTCTTTACAATGGATTATAATAGGGGCCTTTTTATTTATATTAATTGTACTAGCTGCATTTTTTATCACTGTAAGATCCTTGTTTACACAGAAAAAACTAAATGAAATAAAAAGAGATTTTATTAATAACATGACGCATGAGTTAAAGACGCCCCTCGCTACTATTTCACTAGCAGTGGATGCTTTAAAGAGCCCTAAAGTGCAAGGGGATGCAAAATCGGTAGATTATTTTAGCACTATTATTAAAGAGGAGAACGTGCGAATGAACAAACATGTCGAAGTTATTTTGCAATCTGCCCATCTCGAAAAAAAGGAATATCAATTAAATAAAACAGAAGTAGATGTTCATGATTTAATTTTTGGGGTATTAGATAGTTTTAAATTACAGTTAGATGCCAAGCCCTCTAGTATTAATACAAAATTCGAAGCCATTCCGTCAGTCATAGAAGCAGATGAAGAACATATTTTACATGTATTTTCTAATTTAATTGACAATGCCATTAAATATTCAAAAGACACCATCGAATTGTCAATTGCTACAAGGGTAGTAGGCACCAAGATGGAAATACAAATTAAAGATGCTGGTATAGGGATGAGTCAAGATACGGTGAAAAGAATTTTTGAAAAATTTTACCGCGCTCATACAGGCAATGTACACAATGTAAAAGGGTTTGGCTTGGGAATGAGTTATGTGAAATGGGTAATAGATATTCACAAAGGAAAAATTCAGGTGCAATCGGAAGAAGGCAAAGGCACTACCATTACAATAAGCCTCCCCACTATTTAGTTACTACTAGTTAAGTAATCTATTTATCATTTTGGTTAATCCAAAATAAACAACCATCTCCATAGCTTAAAAAACGATATTCGTTGTTTATTGCAAATTGGTATACTTGTTTCCATGCATCACCAACAATAGCAGCAATTATTAATAATAAAGTTGATTTGGGCTGATGGAAATTAGTAATGAGTCCATTGACCATTTTAAATCTATAGCCCGGTAAAATAATAAGCTGTGTTTTAGCTACAAGGTTTTCAATTTTATTTTCATTCATCCATTGAAGTAAGCAATCTAAAGCCTCGTATACAGGTAAAGATAAGTAAGCTAAATCATAGGCCTCCCACTGTTCTAATGCTATATTATGGGCCTCCATTTTAGCACCTAATTTATTTTTCGAATGAATTTTTACACCCAACCAATACAATGACTCTAAGGTTCTTAATGAAGTTGTACCAACACTAATGATAGGTTCTTTATTTTCCAGTTTTCTTTTAAGCGATTCAATTGTTGTAAAGGAAATTTCTATAAACTCACCATGCATTACATGTGCGTCTATGGTCTTAGATTTCACCGGCATAAAAGTGCCAGCGCCTACATGCAAGGTTAAAAATTCGGATTTAATATTTTTTTTACTAAAACTATTAAATACATTTTCATCAAAGTGTAAGCCTGCAGTAGGTGCTGCCACCGAGCCCTCTGCGATGGCATAGGTGGTTTGGTAACGATCCTTATCTAGTTCTGAAGCTTTTCTTTGTATATAAGGGGGCAGCGGAATATTGCCAATAATTTGTAGCATTTCTGAAAAATGTATATGAGGTTCGTTCCAACTAAAATGAACCTCATATTTACCATCTTCTATTGGTTTTTTGGTAGCTACAAAATCGATGATTTTATTTTCATAATTAATTTTCTTTACTAAAAATTCTTCTTTCCATTTTTTAGCTCCTCCAATTAAACAAACCCAACTAACTTCTTGTGAAGCTTGCATGGCAAGTAATACAGGTCGGTATTGATTGGTTGGTTCCAAACAAAATATTTCGATGGTACTATTTTCTTTTTCAAAAAATATACGAGCTGCAATCACTTTGCTATTGTTAAAAACCAAGCTAGCAGAAGCAGGCAAAAAATCGACTAAATGCGCATAGGTTGATTCGGCTATAATTTCCTTATCCCATATTAATAATTTGCTAGAAGAACGCTTTTCGGCTGGGGTATAAGCAATTCTATGATCGGGTAGCTCATAATCAAATTGGTCAATGGCAATATTTGGGCGTTCAAGCATGGCGCAAAGGTACATATTAACAGTAAAATAGGGGTTTTCCACAGCTCTTAACAGTCAGAAAATCCCAAATCAAGTAAATATGGCCTCAAATGCAATACTAGAAAGGATTTCAGGTCGGTTTATTACTTGTGGAAAACTAGAACCCCCTATTTTGCTATCTAAAGTGGTAAAAAGTGTTATTTTGTGTGAACAAGTGGTAAAAATCACATCAATTATTAACAATGCAAGGCTTTCACGGAGAATATCAATCAACCATCGACGCTAAAGGGCGTTTCCTGGTGCCCGGCAGTTTGAAAAAACAGCTGGTCGAAGGGGAGACACGTTTTATAGTGAGTCGTGGTTTTGAAAAGTGCTTGACACTTTATCCGATTAAAAGCTGGCAGGGTATACTTGATAAGATTAGCCAATTGAATGACTTTGATCCTAAAGTGCGTCAGTTTAGACGACAATTTTTAGGGGGAGCCACTGAAGTAGAAATGGATAGCGCTGGTCGTTTATTATTACCACCTACTTTAAGAGAGTTCGCTTTACCTGGAAAAGAAATTGTTTTAGCTGCTGCATTAGATCGCTTTGAGATCTGGGATGCAAGTTCTTATAAAAAGCTCTTTGAGGATTTCTCTGCAGATGAATTTAGTAATCTGGCCCAAGAAGTAATGGCAGGCGTAAATAAAAAAGACTAAGGAAAGCGATGACCAACCCTACATCCAATATCCCACAGTCTGATTATCATATTCCTGTCTTATTTCACGAAACTATGGAGCATCTAAATATTTTACCTGATGGTATATATGTAGATGCGACTTTCGGAGGGGGAGGACATAGTAGAGGTATTTTATCTAAGCTTGGACCTAAAGGTCGATTGATAGCTTTTGATCAAGATGCAGATGCTAAAAAAAACTTACCCAACGATGACCGTGTTTTATTTGTACCAGAAAATTTCAAGTACCTACAAAGATTTTTGAGATTACATCAAATAGAAAAGGTAGATGGAGTGCTAGCGGATTTAGGTGTTAGCAGTCATCAATTTGATGAAGGCTCAAGAGGCTTTTCGACACGTTTTGATGGTCCTTTTGATATGAGGATGGATCAGCGCCAAGAAAAAACAGCCGCTTGGGTAATCGAAAATTTTAGTGAAACTGAATTGCACAAAATGTTTGAACAGTATGGTGAAGTGACCAATTCCAAAACTTTAGCTAAGCATATTGTTACCAGCAGAAAGCATGCCAATTTAAACAGCGTACAAGATTTTAAAACACTAATTGCAGCTGTAGTAAAAGGGAATCCTAATAAATATTGGGCACAGGTTTTTCAGGCGATTAGAATTGTAGTAAATGAGGAAATGGAAGTATTGAAAGACTTTTTAGCGCAACTACCCTTAGTAGTAAAGCCAGGAGGTCGTGCAGTGATTATTACTTTTCATTCTATTGAAGATCGCTTGGTAAAAAATGCTTTTCGACCCTTGGTTGAAGACGAAGCCAATGCCCACCCATTTCTTTCTGCCCCGAAAGAAGTGAATTGGAAAATCATTACAAAGAAACCTGTAGTGGCTTCCGAAAAAGAGATGAAAGAAAATACTAGAAGCAGAAGTGCAAAATTGCGCGCTGCCGAAAGATTATAAACCGTATGTCCGTACCCATTAACCCCGCCCCTAAGAATACACTTAAAAGTATTCTTAACTACCAGTGGATTGTCATGAACATTAGTTTCTTTTTGTTCTTGGCGATTATCGCGATACTCTACATCGCGAACGGACATCTCACCGATAAAACGATTCGTAAAATTAATACTACTCAAAAGGAGTTAAAAGAATTACAATTTGAGTATAAGACATTGAAGTCCGATTTAATGCGTCGTAGTCGTGCAGTAGAAATTCAAGAGGCCGTGGCTCCCTATGGCATTGTAGTTTCTAAAGAAATGCCTATTCGAATTCCGTTAGAGAAAAAAATTATAAACCCAACTGACAATAAATAATGGATGTAAAACGCGACATATTGTGGAGGGTTTATCTTAGTTATGTACTTATTATTGGCGTATGTATTGCCATTTTAGGTAAAGCGTTTTATATCCAACAAGTACAAGGTAAATACTGGAGAGGCTTAAGCGATAGTTTACATCAGCGCATAGTTGAAATTCCAGCAGCTAGAGGTACCATTTATAGCGAAGACGGCCAAATGCTAAGTACCAATATTCCACAGTTTGATATTTTAATCGATTTTAGAGTAGATCCTTTACATGAAAAACAAGGAAAACTATTTAGAGAAAATATTGACTCTTTAAGTATTGGCTTGGCTAATTTATTTGCCGACCAAAGTGCCGAAAAATATAAAGAAGAACTCACCAAAGGTTTTGAAGCGGCAGAACCAAATTATGAGTTTAAGAAAAAAATTAATTATCGTCAATATCTATCCATCATCAAACTTCCTTTATTTAAGTTAGGCAGATATAAAAGCGGAATGATAGCAGTTGAAAAAAATGTTCGCTTAAACCCTTACGAAAATATCGGCTATCGCACGATTGGACTCGCTAGAGATGAAAATAAGGTGGGCTTAGAAAAATCCTACGATACCGTATTAAGCGGACGTAATGGGCGTCAATTAGTAAGAGCGATTGCAGGCGGCGTAACGGTACCAGTGCAAGAGGGCGAATTTGAAATAGCACCAGAAACAGGGAAAGATATTGTAAGTACTATCGATGTATTTATTCAAGAGATTACCGAGAGCGCCTTAAAAAAGATGATGATACAAAACGATGCAAGAACAGGTGTAGCAATGGTGATGGAAGTTAAAACTGGTAAAATAAAAGCTATAGCTAATTTGGGTAAAATTGCAGATGGAGTATATACAGAAGATTTGAATTATTCTACAAGAGTTACAGAGCCAGGTTCTACATTCAAATTAGTTACTTTATTAACTGCTTTGGAGCAAGGCGTTAAATTAGAAGATAAGATAAACTTAGAAGGTGGTATTTGGAACTATGCAGGAAGAACTGTTAAGGATGCAGAAGCCCATGGGAAACATGAAGCTACTGTTTTAGAGGCTTTTGAAGAAAGTTCTAATGTAGGTATGGCCAAATTAGCGGTGAATCATTTTGTGCCCAATCCACAAATGTATTATAAGCAATTATCTAAATTTAGATTGGACTCCACTTCTGGTATCGATTTAATGGGAGAGGGAAGGCCACAAATTACAAGACCTGGTGATAAAGTTTGGGCAGCTACTACACTTCCTTGGATGGGCTTTGGGTATGCAGTAGCTATAGCACCTATACAAACACTTACATTGTATAATAGTATTGCGAATGGAGGAATTATGATGCGTCCTTATTTAGTGAATGCTATTAAAGAAGAAGGTAAAGTTTTAAAAACAATGAGTCCTAAAGCTTATCCATGGTCGGTTTGTTCGCCTTCTACTTTACAACAAGCTCGTATTGCCTTGGAAGGGGTTTGTTTGAATGGAACTGCTAAAAGATTATTTCCTAATAGTTTATACAAAGTTGCAGGAAAAACAGGTACAGCACTAGTTGCAGATGGTAATAGAGGATATGCAGATGCCATTTTTCAATCTTCTTTTGTAGGTTATTTCCCTGCCGAAAACCCACAGTATACTATTGCAGTAATTATTATCAATCACCCTCATGCTGCTAACCATTTTGGCGCATCAGTGGCGGGTCCTGTATGGAAAGAAATTGCAGATCGTTTATATTCAACTTATATCCAAAATAAAATGGATATCGCTCCTAGTTTTAAAACTAAGGATAGTAGTTTATATACTTATTCTGCTTCAAAAATATCTATTCAAACCATTGCAAAGCAATTAGCTATTCCATACCAAGATTCCACTACTGCTAAAACTGATTGGGTAAATGTTCAAGGATTGGCAAATAAAATGAAAGTGGCTGAGCAAAAAATTGCCGATACATCAATGCCTAATATAGTTGGAATGAAGTTAAAAGATGCCCTTTTTGTATGTGAAAAGAAAGGATTGATTGTGAAATGTGTAGGCAAGGGGAAAGTAGTAAATCAAAGTATTGCACAAGGGGTAACTATCATTAAAGGACAACAAATTCAATTACAACTCAACTAATGAAAGACTTACAATCTATATTATTGGGTGTGGCACTTCGTGAAGTAGTGGGTTCTACTAATAAAGAAATTTTGGATATCCAGATTGACTCTCGTAAGGTTACGGAGGGCTCTGTTTTTGTTGCCATTAAAGGTGTTCAAGTGGATGGTCATACATTTATAACTACTGCTATAGAAAAAGGTGCCACCGTAATTGTATGCGAAACTTTACCTAATGATTTAAATACTACACTTACCTATTTAGTGGTAAAAGATGCACAAGAGGCGGTGGCTAACATGGCGCATCAATATTATGGAGAGCCTTCGGCTAAATTAAAATTAGTAGGTGTTACTGGCACTAATGGAAAAACTACTGTAGCTACTCTTTTGTATAAGTTGTTTACCGAATTAGGATATACTTGTGGTTTAATTAGCACAGTACAAAATCATATTGGGCAAATTATTGTTCCTTCTACTCATACCACTCCCGACGCCGTTCAATTAAATGCTTTATTGCATAAAATGGTAGAAGCCGGTTGCTCTCATGTTTTTATGGAATGCAGCAGCCATGCTATTCATCAACACCGCATTACGGGTTTGCACTTTGTTGGTGGAGCGTTTACTAATATCACGCATGATCATCTCGATTATCACCAAACTTTTGAAGCTTATTTAGCAGTTAAAAAAGCATTTTTTGATCATTTGCCTTCTACCGCTTTTGCTTTATCAAATCTGGATGATAAGAATGGGGCAAATATGTTATTAGATACAAAAGCAAAGAAGTTAACCTATGCTTTACATGCACCTGCTACCTATAAAGGTAAAATTTTAGAGAACCAACTGATGGGCTTGGTGATGTTGGTTAATGATATTGAAGTGCATTGTCGCTTAATAGGCACTTTTAATGCCTATAATTTATTAGCCGTTTATGGTATTGCTATACAACTAGGAGAGCCTTCAGAAAAAGTTTTAACTGTTTTAAGTGCACTAACGGGTGCAGAAGGTCGCTTTGATTATATAGTAAGTAAGGAAAATATTATAGCTATTGTTGATTATGCGCATACGCCAGATGCGCTTGAAAATGTATTATCCACTATTGCTAAATTAAAAAAGGGAGATGAGGAAGTTATTACGGTGGTAGGATGTGGAGGTGATAGAGATAAAACTAAGCGTCCTATTATGGCACAAGTAGCTTGTGATTTAAGCACTAAAGTGTTTTTAACGAGCGATAATCCACGTTCCGAAGAGCCAGCCAAAATTTTAAATGATATGGAACATGGCTTAACAAGTGCGGCCAAAAGAAAATATATAAAAATTGAAGATCGTAAGGAAGCTATAAAAGCGGCTATCAGTTTTGCAAAACCAGGCGACATTATTTTAGTGGCAGGAAAAGGGCATGAAAAATATCAAGAAATTAAAGGGGTAAAACATGATTTTGATGACAAACAAATTTTACAAAATTTATTTAACGAATTAGAAAAATAAACCAATATGTTATATCAATTATTTTCTTGGTTAGATAGTCATTTTCATATTCCTGGTTTAGGGGTGTTTCAATTTTTAACCTCTCGTATTGCGATGTCAATTTTATTGTCTTTGTTTATCGCTACGGTTTATGGTAAAAAAATGATTTTGTTTTTACAAAGAAAACAAATTGGAGAAACAGTGAGGGAGCTTGGCTTGGCGGGTGAGCAACAAAAGAAAGGAACACCTACGATGGGAGGTATCATTATTTTATTAAGTGTATTAATACCTACTTTATTGTTTGCCAATCTTGACAAAGTATATATCCGTTTAATGATTTTATGCACTGTATGGTTAGGTTTAATTGGATTTTTAGATGATTATTTTAAAATTAGAGCAAGAAAAGAAGCACAAAATAAAGGGGAAGCCTATAAAAAGCAAAATAGCGATGGATTAGCAGGTGTTTCAAAAATCATAGGACAAGTAGGTTTGGGAATTATCATTGGAGTTACGCTTTATTTTAGCAATGCAGTAACTGTTGAAAGAGAAATAGTGGCTGACACCATTACTGCTTCTTTGCAAAAAGGGGAAAAAGTAGCCAAAGGTGCCGATGTGGTAGTGCATAAAATTAATGGCGTAGAGCGCCGTTTTGTAAAAGTAAAAACACCTATTACTACAATCCCTTTTGTAAAAAATCACGAGTTTAATTATAGTAAACTAGTAAGTTGGATAGGCCCAGGCGCTGAAAAGTTTACATGGGTAGTTTATATATTAATTGTTACGTTTATTATTACGGCTGTTTCTAATGGTGCCAATATTACGGATGGGTTAGATGGTTTAGCTGCTGGGGTGAGTGCCATTATTGGGGCAGCATTAGGAATTTTTATTTATGTAAGTGGTAACTATGTTTTTGCCGATTACTTAAATGTAATGTATATCCCTAATCTAGGCGAGTTATCCATTTTTGTAGGGGCTTTTGTAGGAGGGTGTATTGGATTTTTATGGTACAATGCCTATCCTGCGCAGGTTTTTATGGGTGACACAGGTAGTTTGGCTTTAGGAGGTATCATTGCTTCTCTAGCAATCATCGTAAGAAAAGAATTATTAATACCCATTTTTTGTGGTGTATTCTTAATCGAAAACTTAAGCGTTATTATTCAGGTAAGTTATTTTAAATATACCCGAAAAAAATATGGCGAAGGACGTCGAATATTTTTAATGAGCCCACTACATCATCATTATCAAAAAAAGGGATTTCATGAAAGCAAGATTGCGGTGCGCTTTTGGATTATCACCATCTTATTAGTGGTGGCTTCTATTTTAACCTTAAAAACAAGATAGTCTTGGCAAAAAAACTAGTCATATTAGGGGCAGGCGAGAGTGGAATAGGCGCTGCTTTATTAGCAAAACAAAAAGGCTATGAAGTGTTTGTGTCTGATGCTAGTGCGATTAAGCCTAACTATCAAAAGGAATTGGAAGAGGCGTCTATTGAATTTGAATCTGGTTCACATAGTGTAGAAAGAATTTTAGCAGCGGATGAAGTAATGAAAAGCCCTGGAATTCCTGATAAAAATGAATTAGTTAAACAAATTCGTGCCAAAGGTATTCCAGTAGTCAGTGAAATTGAATTTGGTTACCGATATAAAGGAAATAGTAAAATTGCTGCTATTACAGGGAGCAATGGAAAAACAACTACTACTTCCCTTTTATTCCATATCTGTCAATTGGCAGAGCAAGATGTCGCGATGGTGGGTAATATTGGTTTTTCTTTTGCCCGTCAGATTGCGCAGGATCCTAAATCATTGTATGTGATTGAAGTAAGCTCTTTCCAATTAGATGATATAAAATATTTTAAGCCAGATATAGCAATACTATTAAATATAACCGAAGATCATTTAGATAGATACAATTACGAATTTGAAAGATATGTGAAGAGTAAGTTTAGAATCATTGAAAATCAAACTGCCAATGATTATTTTATTTACTGCATCGATGACGAGGTGATTGTTAAACAATTAGAACTACTAACTACCAATACTAACCCACTACCATTTTCTATGAAACAAGAAGTAAAAAAAGGAGGCTACATCAAAAACGATCAAATGATGTTAAAAATCCAAGAAGAAAGAGTTACAATGAGCATTTATGATTTTGCTTTAAAAGGAAAGCATAATGCCTATAACACAATGGCTGCAAGTATTGCAGCAAGTACACTCGGCATTCGAAAAGAAAAAATTAGAGAAGCCGTAAGTAACTTTCACAACCTAGAACACAGAATGGAATTTGTAGCTACAGTTCGTGGCGTGGATTTTATTAATGACAGTAAAGCCACTAATGTAAACAGTACCTGGTATGCTTTAGAGAGTATGCAAAAAAAGACGGTACTTGTAATTGGTGGTGTAGACAAAGGAAACGATTACAGTTTGATTGCAGATTTAGTAAAAGAAAAAGTAAAAGCCATTGTATGCATGGGTACTGATAATGCAAAAATTATGGAATTTTTTAAAGATTTAGTGCCTGTAATAGTAGAGGCAGATAGTGCTAAAAAAGCAGTTACAGCTTCTTTTAAATTAGCAGAAAAAGGGGATGTTGTTTTATTAAGTCCCGCTTGTGCAAGTTTCGATTTATTTAAAAACTATGAAGATAGAGGCCGTCAATTTAAAGAGTCTGTTAAAGAATTATAATCATGTTTAACGAAGCCACAGATAAACTTTTTTCACAAATGCCGTCCATCAGCGGCATGAAGGAGCACTTAGACCAAAGGACAAGAGGAGATAAATACATATGGGGGTTAGTCATTGTTTTATCTTTAATCTCAATTTTGGTGGTATATAGTGCTACAGGATCTTTGGCGTATAAAATGTATCGAGGCAACACTAGTGTTTATTTATTTAAACAAGTGGTATTTACTTTAGTAGGTTTAGTAGTTATATTTGGTTTACACAGAGTTAACTATACTATGTTTTCTCGTATTGCCACAATACTATTTGCTTTATCTATTCCTTTACTTATATATACCTTGTTTTTTGGAGCAAAAATTAATGACGGAAGTAGATGGATAAAATTACCCATCATTAATTTAACTATTCAAAGTAGTGATGTGGCAAAGCTAGCTTTATTCATGTACCTCTCTAAAGTGCTAAGCAAAAAACAAGAAGTAATAAAAGATTTTAAAAAAGGATTTTTACCTGTCATCTGGCCAGTATTTGTGATTTGTGCCTTAATTATGCCTGCCAATTTATCTAATGCCTTATTAACAGGAGCTACCTCTTTATTATTAATGTTTATTGGAAGAGTAAGTTTAAAACATATTGGCCTAACCATAATGGTAGCCATGATTCCAGTAGTCATAATAATAAGTGTAGCCATGGCTACTCATAAAGCAGGGGTTAGTGCAGCTGAAGGAAAACCTGAAGTAGCCGAAAAAATGAAAGGTTTTGGTCGCTTTGGAACTTGGGTGAGTAGGGTACAAGATTTCATGTATGCAGGTGATAAGGAAGTGCCTTATCAAGTACAACAAGCCAAAATTGCTATTGCTAATGGAGGAATATTTTTTGGATTAGGTCCTGGAAATAGTCGTCAAAGAAACTTTTTACCACAAGCCTATAATGACTTTATTTATTCCATTATTATTGAAGAGTATGGTTTGATAGGCGGGGCATTTATTATATTTATTTATCTAGTTTTTTTATTTAGATGTATTCGCATTTTTAGAAAATGTCCTTATGCATTTGGTGCATTTTTAGCACTCGGATTAAGCTTTACCTTAATTATTCAGGCTATTGCAAATATGGCCGTGAATGTAAATATAGTACCGGTGACAGGGGTAACATTGCCCCTAGTAAGTATGGGGGGGAGCTCCTTTATTTTTACTTGTTGTTCGATTGGGTTGATATTGAGTGTGGCTAGAAACGTAGAACAATTAGAAGGTAAAGCGCCTACGGAAACTGAAATCGAAATTCCAACTG
Source organism: Bacteroidota bacterium (assembly GCA_947452905.1). Classification (GTDB taxonomy): domain Bacteria; phylum Bacteroidota; class Bacteroidia; order Chitinophagales; family Chitinophagaceae; genus Sediminibacterium. The sequence continues at coordinate 300,263 of CANGEP010000002.1, forward strand.
ATAATACGGATAACGAAAAGGAAAATAATGTTACAGGAGTCATCGCATAAACAATTACGCATCATCATAGCAGGTGGTGGCACTGGGGGACATATTTTCCCGGCGATTGCTGTAGCGCAAGCCATTCAAAAATTACAACCTAATGCAGCTATTTTATTTGTAGGTGCAAGAGGAAAAATGGAGATGGAAAAAGTACCTCAAGCAGGGTACGCCATTAAAGGTTTAACGATTGCAGGTTTAAATCGATCTAATATGTTAAAAAATATCACACTGCCTTTTAAACTTATCAAAAGTTTTTTTGAAGTGCGTACTATTTTTAATCAATTTAAACCTAATGCTGTATTTGGTGTAGGAGGCTATTCAAGTTTCCCTGTTTTAAAATTTGCACAAGCTAAAAACATCCCCACTTTTATTCACGAGTCTAATGCATTTGCTGGTAAAGCCAATATATGGTTGGGCGAAAATGCCACTAAAATATTTACGGGCACCCAAGGGATGGAAAAGTTTTTTCCTGCCAACAAAATTATGGTAACAGGAAACCCTATTCGAAAAAATATTACCGAGTCTTCCTACTCTAAAGAGGCAGCTTTATTACAGTTTGGTTTATTACCTGATCGTACAACTATTTTAATAATCGGTGGAAGCTTGGGTGCTGCTTCTATCAATAATGCTATTCAACAATCATTAACCTGGTTTCATCAATCGGGAGTACAATTGATTTGGCAAACAGGTAAACCCAAAGCCAAAACCTATGTGCAAGCGGCAAGTGAGTTTAACAATGTTTACGTAAGTAATTTTATAGACAACATGAGTGCTGCTTATACCGCTGCAGACATTATAGTGAGCAGGTCTGGAGCTATGGCAGTAGCGGAAATTTGTAATACAGCTAAGGCAGCAGTATTTGTACCTTATCCGCATGCTGCCGAAGATCATCAAACATTTAATGCAAAAAATTTAGTAGATGCAGGTGCAGCGCTAATGGTTAAAGATAGTGAAGTGAATGAGCTTCTATTAACAGTATTACAGAAATTAATAAATGACAATAAGTTGGTGTCATCGATGCAAGAAAATATAAAAAACTTTTCTTTGTTAGCTGCTGACGATAAAATTGCTAGTGAAATAATTAATAATATCAAATTTTAGAAAATTTAAAAATGAATCCATTAACCAATATTAAAAGAATTTATTTTATAGGCATCGGCGGTATTGGTATGAGTGCTTTAGCAAGATATTTTAATACCCAAGGTGTTAGCGTTTCGGGGTATGATAAAACACCTACTACGTTAACAGCAGATTTAGAAAAAGAAGGCATACAGATTCATTTTGATGATAACTTAACAAAAATTGATAAAGAAGCTAGCGTTATTGTATATACACCAGCGATACCTGCAGATCATGGCGAATTAAATTATTATCGAGCACATGGCTACACTGTTGTAAAACGAAGTGATGTGCTTAATTGGATTACGGAGAATGCTTTTACGATTGCGATTGCGGGGACCCATGGCAAAACTACTACTACCTCTATGACGGCTCATATTTTACGTCATTCAGGCTATGGTTGTAATGCATTTTTAGGAGGTATCGCCTCTAATTATGGCACCAACTTTTGGAGTCATGAAAAAAATGTAGTGGTGGTAGAAGCTGATGAGTATGATAGAAGTTTTTTAAAATTAGCTCCCAATATTGCGGTAGTTACTGCAGTAGATCCAGATCATTTAGATATTTATGGTACAGCCGAAGAAGTATTAAAAGCTTTTGGTCAGTTTACTGATAAAATTAAAGCGAATGGAATTTTGATTCAAAAATCAGGAACTGATTTTGAAGTGAATCAAACCAATAAAAAAGTTTTTACTTACGGATATAATAAAGAGGCAGCTTCTTTTCATTCGGCTAACTTAAGAGTAGTGGATGGTTCTTATATTTTTGACGTGGTTTATCCTACAGGCGTTATAAAAGATATGGTACTAAATATGGGAGGGTTACACAATGTTGAAAATTCCATTGCCGCTATTGCCATCGCCATCAATTTAGGTATTGATGTAAATAAAATTAAAGAGGCGGTAGCTGCATTTAAAGGGGTAAAACGTCGTTTCGAATATAAAGTTAAAACAAGTAGTAAGGTATTAATTGACGACTATGCGCATCATCCGGAAGAATTAAACGCATTAATTAGTGGCGTAAGATCCTTATATCCTAACGAGAAAATGGTATTAATTTTTCAGCCCCATTTATATAGTAGAACACAAGATCAGGCAGCTGGTTTTATTGAAACACTTGATAAGGCAGACGAAGTTATTTTATTGCCTATTTATCCAGCGAGAGAACTTCCCATAGAAGGTGTAAGTAGTGATATGTTATTGGCTAAAATGAAGATTACTGATAAAAAAATAATGTCTAAAGAGGAGTTGCTAAACTGGGCACATAGCACGAATGATAAATTAATTGTGATGGCAGGAGCAGGGGATATAGATGTTTGTATTGGTCAAATTCAAGAAATATTTACAAAAGCATAATGCGAAATTGGAAAGAGATATTAGGTAAAATATTTTGGAGCTTAGCAGCTACCGGATTAATTGTTTTATTTGTACTTGCATGGCAAGCAAAAACTACTAAAACTTGTAGGGCCATTCAAGTTGAATTGACAGGGGCTACTACATCTTATTTATTCATGGATGAAAATGAAATACTACATCTCATTAATGAACAAGGCGTAAAAGTAGGTACCCCAATAGGTTCTGTAAACCTTCAAACACTTGAAAAAAACTTAGCCTCCGCCAAATGGATACAAAAAGCACAACTTTATTTTGACAATCAACAACAATTACAAGTTAAAATTGAACAAAGAATTCCAATAGCAAGAATTTTTACAGCTACTCAAAATTCATTTTACATAGATAAAGACGCCCAACGTTTACCTTTGCGTCAATTATCCATCATGCGCTTACCCGTTTTTACGGGGTTTCCTTCAGATGCAGAAAAATTATCAAAGCCTGATAGTTCCTTATTAAACGATATTTTACATCTTGCTAAGATTGTACAAACTGATAGTTTTTTTAATGCACAAATTGCGCAAGTAAATATTGCCTCCAACGGTGACTTTGAACTTATTCCTACATTGGGCGATCATACTGTTTTATTAGGCTCAATGGAGCATATAGAAGATAAGCTTAATCGATTATATACTTTTTACAAAAAAGTATGGGTGCCCTCTGGAATTAATGCTTATCAAGTATTGGACTTGCGATTTTCACCTCAGATTGTGGCCTTAAAAAAAGGAATGCAGCCAATTGTCTATGCACCTGGCACCAAGCTATTAGTAAATGTTAGCGACCCAATTGCTGATTCTCTACCTAAAAAAGACACGCTTCAAAAAAAGGACACAGTAGTTGCCCCTAAAATAATTGTGAAGCCTGCACCCACCATTAGTAAAGCATCAGTTCAAATTTCAACATTACCAAAGAAGGGGAAATTGCGCTCAAAATCTGTTGAAAAATTAACCCCTAAAACAAGCCCAAAGAAAAACAATAAACTGAACGATAAAACGTTAATCAATAAGAATAAGACTGCTAAGGCCGAAATGCCTAAAAAGTCGGCTTCCAACAACAACTAACAACTAAAAAACATAAAAAATGAGTCAGCACGATTCACCCATCATTGTGGGTTTAGACATTGGTACAACTAAAATTGCAGCAATTGCTGGTCGTAAAAATGAATTCGGCAAACTTGAAATTTTGGGATTTGGACGTGCCAATAGCAATGGGGTGCAACATGGTCAGGTGTTAAATATCGATCAAACCATTAAAGCCATACAACAGGCACTTGAAAACTGTCAAAAAAGCAATCCAGACTTAGATATTAGCGAAGTTTATGTGGGTATTGCTGGTCATCATATTAAGAGTTTACAAACTCGTGGTGACATGGTAAGGCAGGATGCTGAAAACGAAATTCAAGCTTGGGAAATTGAGCAGTTAATTAATAATCAAAGAAAAACTTTTATCCCTGCTGGTGATCAAATCATTGATGTGATTCCTCAGGAATTTTATGTTGATAATAACCCAAATGTGAAAGAGCCAGTGGGTGTGAATGGTGTAAAAGTAGGTGCTAATTTCTTAATCTTAACGGGTGACAGAAATGCCATCAGAAATATTAATCGCTCGGTGGAAAGAAGCGGTTTATCTACTAAAGACTTGGTTTTACAACCTTTGGCTTCTGCAAGTGCAGTTATGAGTGATATAGATTTAGAGGCGGGAGTTGCCATTTTAGATATTGGAGGGGGAACCAGTGACCTTGCAGTTTTTTATGATGGCATTTTAAAACATACAGCTGTCATACCTTTTGGTGGAGAAAATATCACGAACGATATTAGAATGGGTTTAGGCGTATTAAAAAGCCAGGCCGAAGCCATGAAAGTGCAGTTTGGTAGTGCCTTATCGGATGAAGCAAAAGCCAATGCATTTGTAACCATCCCTGGTTTAAAAGGTATGCCAGCCAAGGAAATTAGCGTTAAAAATTTAGCCGCTATTATCCAAGCAAGAATGAGTGAAATTTTGGATTTTGTAACTTATCATTTAAAGCAAGTGGGTTTAGAAACACGCATGTTAAATGGGGGTGTAATTCTTACTGGTGGCGGATCTCAATTAAAACATTTAATACAGTTAACTGAATATATTACAGGTTTAAATGCAAGAATAGGACTACCTAATGAGCATTTAGCACCTAACCATATTGATGAATTAAAAAAGCCAATGTACTCTACTTGTATTGGTTTAATCTTAAAAGGATATAACGACTACGAGCAAAACTATAAAGTGTTTGCAGAAACATTTAAGAAAGTAGAAGTGCCAAAGTCGTTAACTGTTGAGGCGAATGCCTTTACACCAACGGCTCAAAAAACTACTACAAGCGTTGCGCCAGCTACTACTTTAACTGCAGCTCAAATTGAGAAAAGAAAAAGTAAGTTCTGGGATCGCTTTAAGAATAATTTGATTGAAATCTTTAGCGAAGAAGAAGATAAATTATTACCATAGTTACCCACTTGATGTTTATAAATTCTAACGCATAAAACATTGAAATAAAGTAATTTAGGCCCACTAACAACTAACTAACCCACTACTAACCCATTTAAAAACAAAAAACGAATGATTCAATTTGACTTACCCAAGCAAAAATCATCCATCATCAAAGTCTTAGGCGTTGGTGGTGGCGGTAGCAATGCCGTGAATTTCATGTTTCAACAAGATATCGAAGGTGTTGATTTTATTATATGTAATACCGATTCTAAAGCAATTGAGCAAAGTGCTGTGCCAAATAAAATTCAATTAGGGCCACATTTAACACAAGGTTTAGGCGCTGGTGCCGATCCTTCTGTGGGTAAATTAGCTACCGAAGAATCTTTAGATGAGATTAAAAAAATATTAGAAGTAAATACCAAAATGGCCTTTATTACTGTCGGAATGGGCGGTGGTACAGGAACAGGCGGTGCACCTATAATTGCTAAAATCTGTAAAGATTTAGGCATTTTAACAGTGGGTATTGTAACTACTCCATTTGGTTTTGAAGGTCCTCGTCGTCAAAAACAAGCCGAGGAAGGGATTAATCAGTTAAAACCTTTAGTAGATACTTTATTGGTTATCTCAAACGATAAATTACGCGTTCAATATGGTAATTTAAAAATGAAAGAGGCTTTCACTAAAGCCGATAATGTATTAGCCACTGCAGCAAAATGTATTACTGATGTTATTAATAGCCGTGGTCACATTATTGTTGACTTTGCGGATGTTTGTACCGTAATGAAAAATGGCGGTGTGGCAATTTTAGGCAAAGCCGAAGTAGAAGGTGAAAATAGAGCACAAAGAGCTATCGAAGAAGCTTTGAACTCGCCCTTATTAAATGACAATGATATTAAAGGAGCAAAATGGATTTTATTAAATATCAATAGCGCCGAGGGTGATTTTGAATGTAGCATGGATGAGTTAGAAGAAATTAATAATATTCTAAGATCAAGAACTGGTGAGCATAGTGATGTTATCATGGGAATGGGTTATGATCAAAGCTTAGGCGAGAAATTAGGTATTACTTTAATTGCTACAGGCTTTGAACATAAGGATCCATTTAAAAAAGAAGAACCAAAAAAAGCTGAGGCCCCCGTTGAAGAAAAGATTGTCATGACATTAGTTACTGAAGCTGTTGAAACAAAGGTGGAAGCTGTTTCTCCAACTCCAGTTGCCGAAACTGTCAATGAGGAGCCTTTAATTGAAGAAGTGAATGACAATCATTTTGTATTGGATCAAACCATCGAAGAGCCAGTACATTTTAGTTTTGAAATAGAGTCGCCAGCTACAATTGATAATATAGAAACTACACTACCTGTTAATGAAATAGAAACTGATTTATTCATTGACGAAGAAGCTGCTGAACTTGCTGTATTAAGTATTGAGGCTGAAGCAATGAATGAAGTGCATGATTTAATGCCAACTATGCAAATAGAAGAAGAAGTAATTGTGTCAGAAGTAGCATCCGAATTGACTGCTGAAGTTTTCGTATCAATGCCAGAGGAGACTGAAGTTTTTGAATTGGATATGAAACCATTAGCTAGTATAGATTATTCTACGGAATTTATTTTAAGCAAGCCAACTAATATATACGCTACTGAAGAAGAAACTTCTGTTATGGAAGTGGAAACTCCAGAAGTAGAAGAAGAAGTAATTTTTGAAGAAGAATTAGTGGAAGAAGAAACTGCTACTGAAATTGTATTTGAAGCAACACCTGTTCAAGAAGTTTTTGAAACCTCTTTTAGAATGGTGGTAGAGCCCGAAGAGCCAACAATGCAATTAGTGATGAAAGAAGTAGATAATTCAAATGTTCGTCCTAATCATCAAGCTTATGATATGCCTATTGATGATACCGAGGAGCAAAGAAGAAAAGTAGCCGAGCGCATACAAAAATTAAGAAATCTTTCTTTCAATATCAATAATGGCGCCGATCCAAATACCGAGTTTGATGCGGTGCCTGCATATGTTAGAAGAAATCTGGATTTATTTGGAAACACCATGGCTTCGGTAGAAAACTATTATAGTAAGTATACTGTAGAGCAGGATGAAAATAACCAAACACAAATCTCCACCATCAATAGTTTTTTGGATGGTAAGAAACCAGATTAAACTTGTTTTTTATGGTACAGTTGATTTAGTTGTAACCCTCGCCCAAAAGGCGAGGGTTTTGTTTTACATAGTGACTTATGTTTTATTTTAAGTCACTATGTAAAACCTATAATGATTTTAAACCCTCGCCTTTTGGGCGAGGGTTTTTGTTACCTTTGTTTTATGCAAACAGTTTTAATTACAGGCGGTACTGGCATGGTAGGCCAAGCTTTAACCAATACCCTTATCGAGAAAGGGTATGAAGTTATAGTACTTACTAGGAGTCCTAAGCGATCTAGTCGTTTGCATTTAAGTTATGCTACTTGGGATATTCATAATCAAAGCATTGACAAGGTAGCATTGGCTAAGGCAAATATTATTGTGCATTTAGCAGGTGAAAGTGTTGCCACCAAAAGATGGACTGCTAAAAGAAAACAAGAAATTATTGATAGCCGTGTTCAATCGGGTCAATTGCTGGTAAAAGCTTTAAAAGAAAATAAACATGAGGTACATACTTTTATTTCTGCTTCTGCCATTGGTTGGTATGGACCTGATAGTGAAAAAAATGTAGATCATGGTTTTGTGGAAACCGATCCTATGGATAATTCCTATTTGGGTACTACTTGTGGTTTATGGGAAGCGTCAACGGAGCCTATTAAAACAATAGGTATTCGTCATATAGTTTTAAGAATTGGGATAGTACTTAACAAGAGGGGAGGTGCTCTTGCGGAGTTTGTAAAACCTGCGAGGTTTGGGATGGCTGCGATTTTAGGGGATGGAACTCAAATGGTGAGTTGGATCCATCAAGCAGATTTATGTAATTTGCTTGTATTTGCCATTGAAAATAAACAGATGGAAGGTGTTTTTAATGCAGTTTCTCCGAATCCAGTAACAAATAAGGAGCTTACAATTATAGTCGCAGAAAGATATTTCAAGCATCATTTGTGTATAAATGTGCCCGTTTTTGTACTAAAAATCATGTTAGGGGAGATGAGTATTGAGGTTTTAAAAAGTGCCAAAGTGTCCTCCAAAAAGCTTTTATCAAGCGGTTTTAGCTTTAAATATGCCCAAATTGAAGATGCCATTTCAAGTTTATTACCTTAATTATTAGGCCATATTTTAATATTAATAATATATTATATATATATGAATAATATTAATCAATGATTCATGATAATTTACTTAATTACTTATCATACCGACCGGGATTATTTTAACTAACTTATGTAAAGAAGTATTTTTCATACGGATATGATAATTCTCATATCTTTCTATTGAATTATATATTTTTTATATATGAAAAAAAAGCTAGATTATTTTAACCTATTCTATAGTGTGGGTGCGGTTATTATCTTAATTGGGGTTATTGCCAAATTATTGGAGTGGGAAGTGCAAGATTTGTTTATGACGGTGGGACTTACCATGGAAGCCATCGTTTTTGGAGCTTCCTCCATAAAATACCATTATGTTAGCGCTGGAGACAATGTTCAAGTGGACAATTTAGATGGTTTAATATTAGATAAATTAGGAAATGCCAATTTTGGGTCTGGTGGCAATGAAGGAGGCACTTATGTACAAGGGGATTTATCAAATACTGCTGTTGTTGATATAAATTTTAAAGAAAATCAGAATACACTTGCTCATAAGGTGGATACCATTTATGACTTGGCAGTTGAAAAACAATTAGGGGATATTTTAAGCAGTAAAGATGAAATTGCTTCTGATGAAGTTACTAATTCTGTTTCTACTATTGCACCTTCATTTAAAGATGAGCCACCAATTGATTATCTATGGCAATTAGATAAGATGGGCTTAATTAGTATAAGCAAAGAAATATTTTACCAGCCCGAATGGTTGTTGTTCAAAGATGATGAATATGAACAATTAGCCAATGTTGTAAAAAGGGTTTTTGATAAAAATTTACTATCCAAAAAAGATGTAAAAACTTTATATAATTATGCAATAACCATTCCTGTTTCTACCTTAAGTGATTTGAGTGTATCCAACGAAACTCAAATATTAACTGCTAACGAAGTAGAGCTTATATATAATGCATTTAAAATTTATAGGTTTAAGGGTTTCTTTGATTATTTCATAATTGAAGAAAATAACCAAGCTTATTTATTAAGAAAATTCAAGTCGAATGAGATACTTATTTTTGGAGGAGAATCGCCATTAATTATTGAACATTGCAAACAATTTCATAAAGAAATTATTACAATTAGTCCAAATTTGCCATTCTTATATAATGCCATTAAAATTAAGGATAATTTATTAGTGGATTGGCTTATAAAGCATTTTACACCGGAGAATTTATCTCAATTTGATTCGTTGACAAAGGCGTTTTTTGATCAAAAAGATTTTATAAAAATGATGATTATACAATATTTTGAAAATATTGTTTATGATCTAGAATCAGATGATAAATTCGAATTATTAAAATCCTTAATTGTTTCTATTTTATATCTAAATGATAAAAAGGCAGGGTATACATTTTTGAAAAACAATTTAAGTTTTGTAAATGGAGAGCAAGTTTTTAACTTAAAAGACATTATTCATATTACTGAATCTAAATTAGAATATGGACCAGATAAAATAACATTTAGCTTACATCAGTTATTTGACCCTGCATACTTAAATAATATTGATTCAATTATATCACTTATTAACAAGTTGGCCAGTGAAAATATATATACTAAAAACGAATTATTAGAGGTTTTTGATTTAGCTAATGAAACTTCAAAAAAAGATATTTTTCTAAACTTTAAAAACTATATAATAAAAAACAATATAACTCCAAGCCCTACTCAACTAGAGTTTATGAGTATTCATAACAAGTTTAGTAAATAGTTATTAAGAATAGAACAATGGCATCTAAAGTAGACACAAAAAGGTATCAAATCATAAGTTTATTATATATAATATTCGTATGTTTTTCTGTACTTAATATCAAGACCTCTACTTTGGAGTCGAATATTTATACCATTCGTTCTTTTCAAAAATTGGATCAAGAAAATAGGAAAAAAGTAGATATAAGTAATTATATCATTTCAAATAATATAAAGCAGTTAGATACCAATGAAAAAGCTAGAGGGTATTTGGAAATAAGAACAAGAATTAATAAAAGCTATGATAAAGTAAATAATTTAATTAAGCTAATTAATCAAGAATTTAAAAAAAGCAATGAAACTATTGAAACTCAGTTTAATAGTAGAAAAAAGTTTGAAACAATTATAAATAGGAAAGATGGACTAGTGGTGGTTGAAACTGATTTATTTAGTTTAAATGACTATTTAAATAAATCAAAATACAAGTTAAATACCAATATTGAAAGCTTGATACCCATAAAAGAAAATATATTAAACCTTAAAGGAAAGCCCCAAAAATGGGACTACTATTTATTCTTGCACAAGCCTACTGCAATGGGCTATATGCAGTTGGAGCGTATAAAATTATTGTTAACTCAAACACAATTAATTTATCAAGAAGCAGCACTGCAACAAATTGGATACGAGCCAACTTATTTTTCTAAATTGAATCCTAAACTATACATAGTAAATACTCAAATTGAGAACAAAGAAGTTAAAAAAGAGGAGATTATAAAGCCTGATGGAAAACAAGTTGATAATTTGCCAGTACCTGATGATGATTTATTTAAGAAAATAGTACAAACTATGCATACCGATAATTTGTATGCGGGCATATATAATACACTTTTTGAGAATACTGATTTTGATATAGGCCGTGACATTGAGGTAGATATTCAACCCAAAGTAGCCTATTCTAAAACAGATAAAAAAATTATAGTAAATTTTAGTAAAATAGGAGAGTATAATTTAAAACTTACGGACATTAGAGGTGGCAAAAACAAAGTATTGTTTGAAAGAAAAATAAATGCCAATAAATTACCTGATCCTGTAATTAGAGTGAAAGGCGACAATATGAATTCTTATGTTATTAGTGTAAAAGATTTGATAAATGCAGAAAGGTTAGAAGCAGTAATGAATATTAATAATACGAGTAGTTTTCCTGGTCGTATTAATAGTTTTAAAATGATTAAAATACACAATGGCTCGGAAGAGGAATCGGTAGTTAATTATGGGGAATTGTTTCAGTCTAATTCTCAAAAGCTATTAGGAAATTTAAAGAAAAACGACATGCTTATTTTCGACAATATTAATATTTCACTAGTAGATGGAACTACTCGAAAGCCAGCACCTATTTTATATAAAATAACCAATTAGATGAAATTATATATAACTATATTATTTATTATTCTAACTTCTATAGGCGCTTATGCTCAAGATACTTTGCAGGGTGATTATAGCTCTTTGCGTATTGTAAAAGGAAAGCATATTATTAAAAGTGTAATAAATGTTAATGATGAGTTGGTTATTGATGAAGGAGCATCTATTGAGTTTTTGAGTCCAGGTACAATAGTTTGTAATGGGAAAGTGGAGATAAATGGCAAAGATCATAATATTGAATTTTATGGCTCAAAAAATAGAGAAGGGGTAGGGTTTGTTTTTAACAATGCGAACGATAAAAGTATTTTTATAAAAAACGCAGTGTTTAAAAATTTACAATTGCCAATATTTTTTGATTTTGGATGGAAAAGAAATTTGGTTGAAATAAGCAATAATATTTTTACTCATAATTTAGGTCGCGTGTCAGTTATTCAGGTATTAAATCCTCCATTTAGTTATAGTATCGACTCGTCATATATTCAGTTTAATTTATTGAATAATTTATTTACAGATAATAATGCATCTATTTATTTTGAAGATTTAAAAAGTGATCAATTAAATGTGAATATTAGTAATAATGTATTCACTAACAATTTTATATACGGGTCTAAAAATTACAATATCGCTACCAATATGATTTATGGAAGAGTAGATCAGTCTAATACACGTTACTCAGCTATATTAAAAAATAATAGTTTTGTATCAAATAACTTATTAGATATTATTACGGATACCATTGTACAAGCAGCCAATTTTGGAATTTATGGTACCGATAAGAGTTTCTCAGCTAGAGGGAATTATTGGGGGTCAACTGATAAGGAAGGAATTTATACTGCTATTTATGATCAAAGTAAAAATTATAGCTTACCTAGGGTTGATGTTGATCCGGTATTAAGGAGCCCTGGTAAAGAATTAAGTACCCACATATATGAAGTTTCAGATGCTAAGAATTCATTAATTAGCATTGATAATATTGCAGGTAAACTTAATACTATTAATAGCATTATTTTAAAGTCAAATAATCAACTTGATTTCACTAATGCCACGCTTATATATCATTATTTAAAAAATGATACGAGTACTACCGAGCTAGAAAAACCTATTAAATTTTCGGTAGTAAAGGATAATGTTAATACCTCTCATTTAAATATAAGAGATTCTTCAGAATACAGCAATCCAAATGGATATCTACTTTTTGCTAATTTAAAGGACCTTAATAACCAAGCGGTACCTGATGTAAAAATTGGTTATAAAAAGTATCTCTTTGCCTACTGGGTTAGGAAGCTTATACAAGACTCACTTTTAAACTTACGTGTTAAAGATGCCACTGCTAAAGTAGATTCCAACGCTGATGAGATTATTAAATATAATGAACCACCGTTTAAAAAATCATTAGAGTATGGCATTGGCCTTGGTGGTGTGATATTTAGAGGTACAGTAGGTACAGATAATTTATTTAATTCAGAACTTAATTTACATAATTCATTAATTATCAATTATAATTTTAAACCTAAATTGACTGCCACCCTTAAACTATCTTATTTTGTTTTAAGTGCCAATGATTTTAATTCTCCTAATGCCGATCAAATAGCAAGAGGTTATTTTTTTCAAACACCAATGTATAGTATTTCGCCTTCTATTAACTACACATTTGCAGAGGCTAATTTAATTAAAAAAAGTAAAAAAAGATTTTATAACAGTATAGGAACAGGCCTTGAATATTCATTCTTTAATCCAACTTCATCATACATGGGTGTTTCTTATGATTTACAAAAATTAGGTACTGGTGGACAATTTAATGACTCGGTGGCTAAACCTTATTCACTTCGTACATTTGGTTTATTTTTTACCTATAGAGTAAAATTTGATGTTACTAAAAACATAAGCTTGAGTTTTATTGCAGAATATCATAAAAGCTTTAGCGATTATTTAGATGACGTAGGTGCCGATAAATATCCGGATCCAAATGTTTTATTAAGTAAAAAAGGAGCACCTGCTGTTTATTTTTCTAATCCTACAAGTGATTATATTTCTACTGGAAGGCTCAGGAATTTCCCCACTAGTCCCTCCGATAATTATTTAAATTTTGGTATTTCAATTACTAAAAGACTAATATTCTAAGTTTATATGAAATATTTCTATATTATATCAATATTGATTACCTTAATCGGGTGTAATAAACCAAATATTATGTCTGATCTAGACTTTCATAAATATTTATTGGCAGGTTCAGGCAATTATCATAATACTGAACATACATGGGCTTTAGATTCCTTAGTTGTTGGGGGTAAGAATTTTCCATTAAGCGCTGTTCAAAAAAGTTATAAAAAAACCTTTAAATATGACGGCACTTATTCCGATACTGATGGATTTAATGGCAAATGGGATATGATATCTATAAATGATTTACAAATAAATATTGTGCCAAGTACAAAACAGGTATATAAAGTGATTGATATAAATTCGATAAGGTTTAGTTATTCTATAACTACTAGTTCAACCACTTTCCAATATTATTATAAAATAATTTATGAATAAAAAATATTTTCATTTAAATGAATATTGTAGTTAATTTATATACTTCTATTTCTGTTTTAGCCTTATTTGTTTTTTTTGACATACTTATAAGGCAAAAGGGTAATATTATTCTCAAAGTTAATTTCTTGGCAATAATATTATGTATTTTTATATCAGCATTTTTATTGATTTTTGCAAAAAATAATAATCAAACATTTATTATACAGATTATTTTAAAAGCTATTTTAGCTGGATGTTTCTTAAATATATACACCGTAATCTTTTCTCCTAAAATAAAAGGGTATATCTTTTTACTTTCTATTTATGTTGTTTTGTTTACATTATTGTCATTGTATATGAATAGAAATCAGTATTTATATACTAAAGTTGTTACGCTAAAAACTATTTTTGATTTAGAGGACAATGGAGTTAAACTACCATTTGTATTTCAAATTTTACACAAAATAATGTTGTTTACTTATGTTGGCGTGCTAGTTTATTTTGCTAGACTAATCTATTTTGTAAATCATAAAAAGAATATTTATTACGGTATAATAAAACAATGGTCATATTATTTATTTACTTTAAGTATTTTAACTTTTATACTTTATTTACCCTTTACATTTTTTTCTAAAAATTTAGAAAATAGATATATTTTTCTATCCCTATTATATTTCATTTCCTTACTCATTATTTTATTTAGACCCAATTTTATTAATCGGTTTTCGACTGTTTTATTGTTTAATGATAATTTTGAAAGTAATATCGAGGATATTATAGACGAGCAAATGTTTAATAAGGCTTTTTATGATCAAAAATATTATTTAAAACCAGATGCTAGTTTAAACAATTTAGCCGCGGTAATGAATATAAATGCGAACGATTTATATAAGTATGTATATCTTAATTTTCCAGTTACTTTTAATGAAATGGTAAATTCAAATCGTATTAAATATTTTTGCTATATAGTCTCCGATCCGAAATACGCTAATTACTCCATTGACGCTTTAGCAAAGGAATCTGGTTTCACTTCTCGACAAAATCTGTACAAGCCATTCAAGAAATACCAAGGTGGAAACCCTTCTGACCTATACAAGGTATTAAATTAGACTTCTTTCTATTTAATTATTCAGTTAAAAAATCATTTTGCTGCTCTAGAAATTTTCCTAAAGAGAGATTATTCGATTTTTATATATTAAATTATAAATTAATTATATGTATAATAAATTGTAATTAAATGTATCATGATTTGTAACTACACAATAGAATATGTTACAGCATTGTTAAGATTGCGACTTTCAAAATTTGTTAGCCCTTATTTTTTGATACAATTTGCTTACTTCTAACCCATGTTAGAAATAATGAGCAACTATGGCTAAACCTTCGGAATACAAAATTTACTTAATTCTCATCCTAATAACGATGAGTTTGCCTTGCGTATTGTGTGCGCAAATAAGATTAAGTTATTCCATAGGAGGAATTGGCGGTAGCACAGTTAATACAGCTTCTTCGGCCAAAACGGCTACTTACAGCAGTCCAATGGTACTATCTGGGACAAAATGCTATACTGTGACAAATTCGATTGCTAAATTTTCACCCACCAATTCGGGTGCTTTTTTTACGGCTTGTGATGTGACACCTCAATATATTAAAATAAATATTAAAGTGTTCCCCAATCCTGCTACAAATTATACCGTAATTCAGTTTTTAAATAAACTTGAGTTTGATAATAAATTCAATGTTACCCTTTTCTCTGAAGTAGGGCAATTGGTTCAACGACTTGAAGTTACTCAAGATCAATTACTTAATGGCTACAGGTTTGATCTTACATCTTTTGCAAATGGGCTTTATTTTTTACAAGTATCGTCAAGCCAAATTTTACAAACCTACAAAATCATTAAGTCTTAGTTAGACAAGAGCGATCATGAAAAAAATATTTCTCATATTATTGGGCTTCGTATTTGTCACTAGTGCTTTTTCACAAACGGCACCTAGTGGAATTTTATTCCAGGCTTTGGCTAAAGATGCCAATGGTAATGCTGCTAATGAAAGACCTATTTATGCTATTGTAAGTATTAATCAAGGATCCGCCACTGGAAATTCAATTTATAAAGAAACATTTAAGACAACTTCAACAGCAGATGGTATTTTTAGTATTACCATTGGACAAGGTCAATATGTTTCGGGGGTAAATGGTTTATTGTTTATTGATTGGAAAGCGTCTACTTATTTTATCAATATTAAAGTGGCTATCGAGCCAAGTATTCCAGATCCAAGTTGGAGTTTAGAAAATGCTTATGTTGATATTGGTACCTCACAGATAATGTCAACCCCTTATTCGTTTCTATCAGATCGTGCTATTGTGGCCGACTCTACCAAAGCTATTACAGGCTTGGTTTTAGGTGAAAATGGGGGTACGGGTGTAGATAACAAAGGGAAAACTATCACGCTTGATAAAAGCTTAGCTATTAAAGGAACTGGTGGAGATTTAATTATCACTACTACTGCAGCTAGTAATATTACTTTACCTACTTCGGGCGTTTTAATTTCTAGAAATAGTGTTGATACATTAAGTAATAAAATTTTATTATCGCCTGTATTTTTAGGCCGACCAACTGCTGTAACACCCGATCAATCTAGTAATGATAGTTCGGTAGCTACTACGCAGTTTGTTAAAATTGGTTTAAACAAAGCAGATTCGGTGAGTACAAGTTTGGCGAATAAAATGAATTTGCTTACTACTAAAGTATCAGCCGATTCGGTAGTGTTGCAAAAATCAATCAATGATTCTACTAAATACTTATTAGGGAAAATTAATTCTTTAGATACTGCACTTGGTACTAAGTTAAAAATTAGTGATACAGCTGCAATGTTAACTAATCGAATTGGAAGAGATACGATTAGTTTATCTAACAGAATAAATGCGAATACAACTTTAATTAACACTACTAATAATAATTTAACCACAAAAATATTAGCAGATTCATCTGCATTAGCTGCAAGAATTAAATTGGCTGAAAATAAAGAAGCAGCCGATTCTTCAACATTGGCTAAGCGTATTGGTGTAGCGGAGGTTAAAACAAATGCAGACTCTACAGTATTGGCCACAAGAATTGGTGTGGCGGAAGTTAAAACAACTAGTGATTCTACATTATTGGTTAATAGAATGATAGCAGATTCTCTGGCACTAGCTGCTAAGAGTAAAGTTGATTCTAGCATATTAGCAGCTCGTGCAACTGCTGACGAAGCAACAATCGCCGCTAACTTAGCTAAACAAATTGCTGATTCATTAACTCAAGCAACTAAGGGAAGAAACGACTCAACAGTTTTAGCTCAAAAAGCAACTGCGGATTCTACATTAATAACAGCAAGACTGGCTAATGATTCTTCAATATTGGCGGCTCGTGCAACTGCTGATGAAGCAACTATTGCAGCGAATCTTGCTAAGCAAATTGCTGATTCATTAACTCAAGCTACTAAAGGAAGAAGTGACTCTACAGTACTTGCTCAAAAAGCAACTGCGGATTCTACATTAATAACTGCGAGATTAGCTAACGATTCTACAATCTTAGCGGCTCGTGCAACTGCTGATGAAGCAACAATCGCCGCAAATCTTGCTAAGCAAATTGCTGATTCATTAACACAAGCAACAAAAGGAAGAAACGATTCAACAGTTTTAGCTCAAAAAGCAACTGCAGACTCTACTTTGATAACTGCAAGATTGGCTAATGATTCTACAGTTTTGGCTCAAAGAGCAACTGCAGACGAAGCAACTATTGCAGCAAATTTAGCTAAGCAAATTGCTGATTCATTAACACAAGCAACAAAAGGAAGAAGTGATTCAACAGTTTTAGCTCAAAGAGCAACTGCTGACGAAGCAACCATTGCGGCTAACTTGGCTAAGCAAATTGCTGATTCATTAACACAAGCAACAAAAGGAAGAAACGATTCAACAGTTTTAGCTCAAAAAGCAACTGCAGACTCTACATTAATAACAGCGAGACTGGCTAATGATTCTACAATACTTGCTCAAAGAGCTACAGCAGACGAAGCAACCATTGCCGCGAACTTAGCTAAGCAAATCGCTGACTCATTAACTCAGGCAACTAAGGGAAGAAACGATTCAACTACATTAGCTCAAAAAGCTACTGCAGATTCTACATTAATAACAGCGAGATTGGCTAACGATTCTACAGTTTTGGCTCAAAGAGCTACTGCAGATGAAGCAACTATAGCTGCTAATTTAGCTAAACAAATTGCTGACTCATTAACACAAGCAACTAAGGGAAGAAACGACTCTACAGTACTAGCTCAAAAAGCTACTGCTGACTCTACATTAATAACAGCTAGACTTGCTAACGATTCTACAATCTTAGCAGCTCGTGCTACAGCTGACGAAGCAACTATAGCTGCTAACTTAGCTAAGCAAATTGCTGATTCATTAACACAAGCAACTAAAGGAAGAAACGACTCTACAGTACTTGCTCAAAAAGCTACTGCAGACTCTACATTAATAACAGCAAGACTGGCTAACGATTCAACAATACTTGCTCAAAGAGCAACTGCTGATGAAGCTACTATTGCAGCAAACCTTGCTAAGCAAATTGCTGATTCATTAACACAAGCAACTAAA
>CANGEP010000003.1 GCA_947452905.1 Bacteroidota bacterium
AATTGTACTTTTTCTGCGTTAATGATGATTACATAATCTCCACAATCAACGTGAGGAGTGTAATAAGCTTTGTTCTTACCACGTAGAACAGCTGCAATTTTTGAAGCAATACGTCCTACGGTTTGATTAGTACCGTCAACAATGTACCAGCCATGTTTTACGGTAGCCGCGTTGGCGTGCTTCGTGGTGAAATGTAGTTTACTCATAATCTTTTGTTTAAATGAGGCTGCGCTATCCCGCTAGCCATAAATAATTCCCTTTTTTGAAGGGAGGGCAAAGGTAAGGCACCATTTTGTGTTTTTTGCCTTTTTTAGGATCAATTTTATATGCAATCTTTATAACTAATTGATTATCAATAATAATTTTGTATCATAAATATCTTCATCTTAAATATAGGCTGATAATCAGTTAGTTATGATTAAAGGATTTGATTGATTTTTAGCTTTTTTAGCCTATTTTTAATTTAGGCCTACGAAAAGGAGCCATACTTATATATATGTATCAAAAATTCAAAGCCGATGGCTTATTTACAGGGAGGGAATTACTAGGTTCCGACCAGGTCTTGGTTACGAATGCAGATGGAAGTATTGAAGCTATCCTAAACCTCTCTGATGCAGGCGAAGATGTACAAACACATGAGGGCATTTTGAGTCCAGGTTTTGTAAATGCACATTGTCATTTGGAATTATCTCATATGAAAGGGATGATACCCGCCCACACAGGTTTACAAGAATTTGTCAAACAAATTGTGGCTTTAAGAAAAGTAGAGGAACATATTATTGAAGAAGCTATCGAAAATGCCGAAAGCGAAATGTTAGCCAATGGAATTGTGGCAGTAGGTGATATATGCAATACACTCGATACCCTGAGTGTTAAAGAAAAATATAAAATGGCTTATTATAGTTTTGTGGAACTATACGATTTAGACCCTACCAGAGCTTATGATAAAGTAAAAGCAGGGATCGATATTCAACAAGGTTTTCAAAATAAATGTATTCGGGCTTCCCTGGTACCACATGCACCTTACTCCGTAAGTTTTAATTTATGGAAATTATTGAACAATCATTTTGGATCGCATACCATTAGCATGCACAATCAAGAAACAAAAGATGAAAATGATTTTTTTGAAACAAAATCGGGTTCTTTTTTAGGCATGTATGAAAGAACAAAAGTGTCTCTCGATTTTTTTGAAGCCACCGGGCTATCCTCTTTACAATCGGTTTTACCTTATTTTAAAAAAGCAGCCGCCAGTATTTTAGTACATAATAGTTTTACGAGTGCGGATGATATTGAAGCAGTTAAAAAGCAAATGCCTAATACATTTTGGTGTTTATGTCCCAATGCCAATCAATACATTGAGCAAACCATGCCACCCATCGAATTATTAAGATCTCAAAATGTAAATATTGTGGTGGGTACCGATAGTTATGCTAGTAATTGGTCTTTGAATATTTTAGACGAACTAAGAACCATTCAAAAACATTATCCATCTATTCCACTAAGCGAAATGTTAGGATGGGCAACACTCAGTGGGGCCTGCGCTTTGCAAATGGACAAAAACCTGGGTAGTTTTGAAAAAGGAAAAAAACCAGGAGTAGTTTTAATTGAGCATTTGGGTGCTCATAATAATTTGGCCACTGCCAGTTCGCACAGACTAGTTTAATTTAGTCAACAAATAAATTGGGATAATCAGAGATTAATCCATCTACACCCAAGGCTAACAAAGCATCTATATCTTTTTTATTATTCACTGTCCAAGGAATAATTTTCATTCCATGTGCATGACAATAATTAACTACTTCTTTGGTTACGTATTTATATTCGGGACTATAAATAGTGGGCGTAAAACCCAATAAATCCATTTTCATTTTAACATCAGCTGTGTTTTTCCCTTCTACTAAATAGGCAGTTTTAATGTTAGGATATTGCTGATGCAAAACTTTTAAGGGTCTCAAATCAAAGCTTTGAATAGTTGTTCTTGTTATAATATTTTTTTTCTCTATTAAATTTACAACCAGGTTTACAAATTCATTGGGATAAGGATGCTCGATCGAATCTTTACCCTCCACGGATTTAATTTCAATATTATAGAACATTTTTCGACCTATACGCACTCCTTTTAATTCAACACTATCTATTAAATCACTCAGTGTGGGTATGGCAACTGCTAATTTTTTTTGCCCAGGAAAAGCAGGGTGTGGTTTTAAACCAACATCAAATTTTTTTAATTGTGCATAGTCCATTTGATAAATTGTATTATTATTTATCTCCTTGGCTTGTATAAAACTGGCATCTGGTTGGGTAGTTATTATGGGATTTAAAATGGGGTCATGTGAAACCACTACTAGTTGATCCTTTGTGATAGCTAAATCCATCTCTAGTGTTCGCACTTTTTTATTATCCATAACTGCAAGCATGGCAGGTATAGTGTTTTCTGGCATAAGGCCTCTTCCACCTCTATGTGCTTGATAATCGATGTTGTTAGAATTTAAGGAGCTTACTGAAATCACAGCACAACTTGTTAATAGATGAATAGCCAAAAGAATAATTATGCAATTAATAGTAAGTTTCATTTTAATAAGATTACTATAAAACTAATTATTTTATGTAACTTGTAGTAACAAATTAATGTTATGACTTTTCCTATTCTATTTGGCATCATTGCCATATTAATTATCATGTGGCGCCGACACCACAGAAGCAAAAAGAACAATTAATTACTCAGCATGTTCTAATAACTGAAGTAAGTGCTTGCCTTCTTCTCTTAAGCCAAATTGAGACAACAAACTAGTTTGTAATCTCTCATTTCGATGAAACCATATTTTTGACAATTCCCTAATTTGATCAATAGACAGTTTAGTTTCACTTATCAGTTTTAGTAATTCCTTATCATGTAGTTTATAGTTTTTTTCTAATCCAGGGTATACCGCTAAATTTTTTAAATTCATATTTTTATTATATGCAGTTTGATCTACCTCTCTCAAAATATAAAAAGAAGAGGGAAGTAATTTTTGTAAACCAGGTCTGAATTGTTCAAAATATTCTTGTGTTTCTGTTTCCATAGATCTAGATTCAGCAAGGGCTGCATGCTCCTCATATCTCAAAATGGCTTTTAAAATTACTTTATTTTGAATATAACGTAAAGCACCCGAGCTTTTCATTTGTTCAAATATCGTTTTACGATTCATAAAGCGATACATCCAAAAATCTAAGGTGTTCGCTAAATTTAGTAGGTTAATGGGTTGGTTGGTAGTAGCATGATTGATACTTAAAGAATCAAAATAATTTGATAATCTTTGGTTTTTTATAATTAATGAATCTAATTGCTTTTGATTCTCTTTTACATCAATGATAAATGCTTGAATTAATTCCTCAGACCTTTCGTTCTCTACATGTTTTTCCCTTAGGTTCTCTGCTACAAAACCCATACTCACCGCTAGGAATAACATTAAAAACTCAGTAAGATACTCTTTCCATTTTTTGGGATGATGCGAATGATGATGTACTTCCATATTTAATCAAATTTTTGACCATACTCCGCTAAAATATAATTATCTAGGGCAATAGCCTGTTGTTTTAGTTTTTCTAAATTACGAACAATATACACATTTGTATTTAAGGCATAAGAAGCAAGATTTAAGAGTTCATTAATTTCTGCTTTGTCTTGAGTTATTAAAGGTTGGGGATGAGCAGGTTTAAAAAATCTAACAAAATTACTATCACTTGCAGAAAGTATTTGTTCTCTATTCATTTCAGTAACTGTTGTAACATCCAAGATTTTGGTAGCCTTAAATCTAAAGTTTTGAAAAGTATTTTCGGAAATATTTTCTAATCGTTCAATTTTAATAATTAAATTTTCATACTCTTGAATATCATGAATGATTTTTTTGTTTTCAATCATTCTTAAACCACCCGCATTTTTTAATTGAATAAAACCGTTATTAGAGTTTTCAAGTAGTTTTCTTAAAGATATGTTTCTAATAAAAAAATAAAAATCTGGTAGATTTTTTAAAAGCTTACCATCTGCATAGCTATTTAACATGGTATCCCCCATGTGTTGCTTTTTTAAATTAGACTCAATATCCTTATCAATTTCTATAATATCACTCTTTAAATCTAAATGTATGTTTTGCAAAAATTTAATTTCTCTTTCTTTTTCCACCTGATGTTCTCTAATATTTTCAGCTAAAAAACCCAAGCTTACTGCTAAAAAAAGCATTAAAAATTCAGTAATATACTCTTTCCAGTTTTTGGGCTTGTGAGCGTGATGATGTACTTCCATGATTAATTGAATTTATAATTATCTCTTAAATCTTTTAATAGTTTGGCATTAGCTTTTTGATAAAGAGCTAATTGATTACCTCTGGTAGAAGATAGCACAAATCGGTAAAACTCAAATGACCGGATCATTTTATTAAACATATCTGGAGATAGTTCTCTTTTAGGTGTTTTGTAATACTCTTTTGAAATAAGATATTTTTCAAATACTTCATTTAAAGATTCTTTTGATTGACCGTTTTGAGTTAAAATTCTAGTTAAGTCTAAATCTTGATATTGTATATATTGTGGCAATACAAATTGCATGTATAAATCAATCTCTCTTTGAGTTCTCATTTTAACTTTCTCCGCCGCGTTAATAATATTATGTAAATCGGACTGGAGTTCAGGTTCTTTAAAATAACGCATCATCCCAGAGGATTCTAGTTGATGGATAATGGCATTCCTTGGTTCAAAAATTATCGCTGAATTTGAATTTACACCAATGTACAAAGCTACTTGATAGATTTTTTGTATGGAGTCTGTTGCAACATCTCCTTTGTAATTTTCATATAAGTAGTTTAAAAAATTTTCTTTTTTAATTCTAAAATTGAGAATTTTACTTAAATCTGTGGAGTCGGCTTTTAATTCATTGTATAAGCTTTTTGCTAACTCATGTTCACGCTCTTTTTCTACAAAATGTTCCCGCTGGTTTTCAACAAAAAAACCAAGCGTGACTGCCACAAAAAGCATTAAAAATTCTGTAATATATTCTCCCCATTTTTTGGGATGATGAGAGTGATGATGTACTTCCATAAATTTATTAATGTTCTGTTTTATTAATATAGTCTAATAAAGATTGTCCACTTTGTTTAGCTATCCCCATAAATCTAACTGTATTTACTAAAAGAAATGTTCTTCTGTTTAACACTGGTAATAAAGAAGCTTTTATTTCTGAAGACTTCTCTTTAGTATAAGATGGATCTTTTTTTATCTCGTTAACTCTTGACAGGAATTTAATTTCTTCTGGTTCTAAGAATGGTTTAGAGGAGGATTCACTATTAAAAAAAACCGCGGTACTGATTCTATCATTGAACAATCTATTGGCAGCGGTTGACTTTGGCATCCACTTATCAATTAGATTGGTGTATTCGGTAGTTACAAAATCAACTTCCATGGAACTACTTCTCGCTTCAGCAGCAGCACAATCACTTGCGTAATTAAGAATCTTATTTAGCAACACGGAGTCTTTAATATATCTTAAAGAAGCAGAATTTTTCATTTGCTCATAGGTATCGTTCTTGCTTAAAAATCTAAATACATAGGGGGAGATATTAGCGTATAAACTATCCCCATCAATAAATTCATTAGTGGCTAAATACACAGCTGCTGTATCAAATTCCTTTACAAGTTTTTGATCTCTTGCCACTACCGAATCGATGAGTTTAATATTATTTTGGATATCAGATTTTAATTGAATAATAAGCTCATGGGCACGCTCTTTTTCGACATAGCCCTCTCTAATGTTTTCGGCTAAAAAACCCAAGCTTACAGCCAAAAACAACATTAAGAATTCGGTGATATGTTCTTTCCAGTTTTTGGGTTTATGAGCGTGGTGATGTACTTCCATATATTAAATTAGTTCCTTAAATATAATGGAATTATAGAGTTTATATAAAAAATTATATATTAATTTATTAAGATGTCTAATGCAAAACTGCCTGTAAAATGGTCAATGATTTTATTTCTTTAAACCCTTTGTAGTGCCAGCTTAAAGAGAGTTGAAATAATTCTACAATTTTTTTTCTTTGATGTCCATTTAACACAATGTTTTCTAAATCATTGTAAAATTGAACCTGTAAAAATGTAGAAGCTGTTTGTGCTTCCTGACCTTCTAAAAAATAAGGGTGAAGTGGTTTGTCTTTTACAAACTGTCCTTCTTTTACATCCAAATAAGGAGTAAGATGGGAGTAAGATCCTTGTAAACCAAAGCCCAGCGTTTCGCTTAAATGTATTAAAAAATAAATAGGCAAATTACTTGCTAATGCAGCTGTGCCTTTATCTAATTGTTTAAAAGTATCCTCAATTAAATAAAACAACTCGGGATGTGGTTCGGGTTGTAAGGTTTGTTGTAATACCTCTACAATATAGGTAGCTACTGCATTTCGGACAACATCGGAATAAACATTTTGAAAAACATAGTCCCAGTTTACCTCTTTCACCATTTGTAAAGTTTTCATTGGACTATGATACACTTCCATTTGTAAAATGGCAGCTGATTGATAAAATACAGCTTTACTAGCGCCTTTTTTACTGGTTGTTCGAACCCCCTTTACGATGTATTGTTGCAAACCAAAAAGTTCGGTATACGCATTCATTATAATACTAGTGTCACCATATTTAGTAACGCGCAATACAATCCCCTTGGTGTTGTGTAACATATGAATTTATCAAACGCTCTTGAACTGTTGTAAAAAACGAAGATCGTTTTGAGAGTATAAACGTAAATCGTTTACTTGATATTTTAATTGAGCAATACGTTCTACACCCATTCCAAACGCAAATCCAGTATACTTTTCAGGGTCGATACCAAAATTCTCTAACACTTTAGGGTGTACCATTCCTGAGCCTAAAATTTCAACCCATCCAGTATGTTTACAAATATTACATCCCTTACCAGCACAAATTTGGCAACTAATGTCCATCTCTGCACTAGGTTCGGTAAAAGGAAAATAGCTTGGGCGAAATCTAACTTTCACCTCCTTGCCAAACATTTCTTGTACGAAAAAATAGAGTGTTTGTTTTAAATCGGCAAAACTTACATTTTCATCAATATACAATCCTTCTACTTGATGAAAAAAGCAATGCGCTCTTGCCGAAATAGTTTCGTTACGATATACACGACCTGGACAAATAACTCGAATAGGTGGTTTTTGTGTTTCCATCACACGCGCTTGTACACTTGAAGTATGTGTTCTTAATAACCAAGCTGCCGAAGCATCGGTAGCCTCTTGAACATAAAAAGTGTCCTGCATATCTCGTGCTGGATGGTCGGCAGGTAAATTCATAGCCCCAAAATTATGCCAGTCATCTTCAATCTCTGGACCTTCTGCCACTGCGAATCCTAATCTTTTAAAAATAGATACCATTTGATTACGCACTAAATTAAGTGGGTGTCTGGTACCTACTGCAATAGTATCACCAGGTAAAGTATAATCTTGCTTTGTGTCAACGGATTCGGTTTCACCCAAAGCTTCTTGTAATTGAGCTAATTTATCTTCGGCAACCTGCTTAAAGGCGTTCAAAATTTGGCCAAATTCTTTTTTGCTTTCAACAGGAACATTTTTCATCTCCCCCATGATTTGCTTTACTAGGCCCTTGGTTCCCAAGTATTTAATTCTGAACTGCTCAAGCTCCTCTTGAGAACTAGCCACACTAGCGGCAATCTCTGCCTTAAGGGATTCTATTTGTTGTAACAATTGCTCCATATTACGAAGATAAGAAAAACCGCGGTGCAGTTTTTAGATGTATTAAAAAATAACCCATAAAATTCCTTACATTTGTTATTCGTTGATTAATTATTACATGGAGTACAATACAGCAAGAAGTATAATGGGGATGAGAGAGTATGGCCGTCACGTGCAAAGGATGGTGGATCATCTCATGACCATTGAGGACAAAGCAAAAAGACAAGAACAAGCACAGGTAGTGATTGAGCTGATGGGTTTTTTAAACCCTTCTCTTAAGAATATTGAGGACTACAAGCATAAATTATGGGATCACCTGTTTTTTATGAGCAATTTTAAATTAGATGTTGACAGTCCCTATCCTATTCCAACCAAAGAAACCTATAAGCAAAAACCAGACCCTCTTCCTTATCCAAAGCGTAAAATTAGATACGCCCATTTAGGTAAGAATTTAGAATTGGTAATTGATAAAGCAATGTCCGAAACTGATCAGGAAAAGAAAGCTGGCTTTGCCCATGCCATTGCTCATTACATGAAACTAGCCTATAGCAACTGGCACAAAGAATTAGTGCAAGATGATGCTATTCGTGCCGAGCTTAATGCGATTACCGGTGGTGAATTAGAATTTAGCAATACGCCTTATATAAAACATCGCAATCAAAATTTTGAAAGAGATGATTATCGACCAGCTGGTGGACGTTGGCAAAACAACCGCAATAACCGTGGAGGAGGTAGCAGAGGACCAGGTGGAGGCGGCGGCGGACGCAACAATAACAATAACCGCAATTTTAAAAAGCGTTATTAAATAATATAAAATCCTGTCTTAATGTAAGATGGGATTTTTAATAATATAAACTTATCCTATGAGTTCATTTGAAGTAAGAGGTGGTCATCGTTTACAAGGAACCATTATTCCTCAAGGTGCAAAAAACGAAGCCTTACAAATTTTATCTGCAGTTGTTTTAACCACTGATCCTGTGATTATTGAAAACATCCCTAATATCGTGGATGTTAATTTACTCATCGAACTGTTACAAGAGATGGGTGTGAAAGTGGAAAAAATAAGCGAAGGAAAATATAAATTTATAGCCGATGCCATTGATCCTCATTATTTAGCCTCTGATGATTTTAGAAAAAAGAGTGGTCGATTACGTGGCTCTGTAATGCTTGCTGGGCCTATATTAGCGAGGTTTAAAAAAGCCTACATTCCTAAACCTGGTGGAGATAAAATTGGACGTCGCCGTTTAGATACTCATATTATTGGCTTTCAAAAACTAGGGGCTACTTATGCCTATGACGAAACTGTTGCTTGCTTTACTTTAACTACGTCTCAACTAGTAGGTACTTATATGTTACTAGATGAACCCTCTGTAACAGGTACTGCCAATATTGTAATGGCTGCTGTGATGGCAGAGGGTATTACCACTATTTACAATGCTGCATGCGAACCTTATTTACAACAATTATGTTCGATGCTCAATCGTATGGGTGCAAAAATTACGGGCGTTGGTAGTAATTTATTAACTATCGAAGGGGTGAAATCTTTATCGGGTACTGAGCATCGAATTTTACCTGACATGATTGAGATTGGTTCTTTTATAGGTCTTGCTGCCATGACTAAAAGTGAGATTACCATCAAGGATGCGGGTGTTCAACATTTAGGTATTATTCCTGAAAAATTTAAATTATTAGGAATTGATTTTAAAATTCAAGGTGATGATATTTATATTCCTTCGCAAGAGGACTATGAAATTCAAACTTATATGGATGGAGGGATTCTTACTATTTATGATAATCCATGGCCAGGCTTTACTCCCGATTTATTAAGTATTGTTTTAGTAACGGCTACGCAGGCAAAAGGCAGTGTGCTAATTCATCAAAAAATGTTTGAGAGCCGATTGTTTTTTACCGATAAATTAATTGATATGGGCGCGCAAATTATTTTGTGTGATCCACACCGTGCTACCGTGATTGGTTTAGGACGCAAATATCCTTTACGCGGTATTACCATGAGCAGTCCTGATATCCGCGCTGGACAAGCTTTACTGATTGCAGCTTTAAGCGCCGAAGGCAAAAGCACTATTCAAAATATTGAACAAATTGATAGAGGATATCAGTATATAGATACTCGCTTACAAGCATTAGGCGCAGATATTAAAAGAGTGTAATTTTTGATTACATCTTATAACATAAAAAGGCTCCGTTTACGGAGCCTTTTTGTTGACTTATTATTGAAATTTTAAATCATGACTTAAAACTTTATCTTATCTCTTATTTTTTGGAAAGGTTGTTCAATTAAATAATACATAATAACCGCTACAATAAGAATTACAAATAATGAAACAAATACAGTAATAAAAAATATTTGCGTGTTTGAATAAGTAGGACTTAAATACTTTACTAATCTAGGGGAAACCCAAATGATAAACATTTCGTGAAATAAATAAGCTGAATAGGAAACCTGTGCAATAGGATAGAAAAATTTAGCAGATAAAAACTTATTTATTGGGTTGATAATAAAATTATTTCCATATATACAAGCTAATATTATGAAAGACACGGAGAGTGAAAATAAAGGCCTTGTTAATATTTCATACCATCTCCCGATATTAATATCTAAATTATAAAAAATAGAGGTTTTCATTGGCATCCATTCCCCAACAGGGGTAAAAGAAAATACAAAAAATGCGATTACAGAAATAATGGAGAAAAATGTAACTAAACTAGTTTTGTTTTCAAATATGTTTTTAATTTCTTGGGTCTTATAAACGTTGACATATGCGGTAGCAACTCCTAATAGTAAACCGATATATCTTAAGTGGGTAACCATGTAATAACTATTAAACCAAGCAGACCAATCTTTTGTAAAAAAGGTATAATTAAAAGGTAGTCTGTATTGCTTTAAGATATATACATAGTACCAAGTTAAAGAAATTGATATAGCAGATAATACTATAAAAAAAGTGGCTTTGTTTCTAAATTTTGGAAAAATAAAAACCAATAAAAATGGAATAACTATATAAAATTGCTCTTCAATAGCTAATGACCAAGTCCAACCCATTGGAGCTGAAACATAATTATTAATGTATAATATATTAGGCCAATATTTTAGTAAATTATCTTGATGAAACTCTTTTAAAAAATATAGATTTAGAAATATGGCAAAAATATATACAGGCATTAATCTTAAAAAACGTCTAACATAGAAACGCTTAAAGTTGAATGAGTCTCTAGATTTAATTTCTTTAAATATAATACCCCCAATCAAAAATCCACTAATAACAAAAAACAAATCAACTCCTAAATCACCTTTTGTTACCCAATAAAATAATGGATAGTTATAGATGTTATCTATAAAACCAGGAATTGTTAATTGCTGAAATAGCCAAGCGTGAAAAAATATAACCCATAATACTGCAATAGCTCTTATTCCATCAATGACAGCAAAATTGGAATTCGATCTGTTTAATAATTTGTTCATTAGTGTGTGTTTAGTTACACTCAATATAAGTATCTAAAAGAAACTAATAAAATATTTCACTAACTTTATATTAGATTAAATTCTATGTAGCTTATTTACAATTATTTAGGTTTGATACGGCTATATAATTAATAAGAAAGTTTACTATTTTAATTATAATTTTACAATAATTCTAAGAGTAACAAGAACATGAATAAAACGGTTGAATTTAGATCAGTTTGCCCCGTAGCAACGGGATTAGACATTTTGGGAGATAAGTGGACCTTATTGATCCTGAGAGATATGATTTGGGGGCACAAAAGTCTTTTTAGTGAATTCAAGGAGTCACCAGAACATATGCCAAGCAAAATGCTGTCTAATCGTTTAAAGAAGCTAGAAGAGCTTGGATATATTTCAAAAAAAGTAGGTGTTACAAATAAAAAAAGTATTTACTATTTTATTGAAGAAAAAGGAATGGATGCATTCCCCATTATGATTGAAATGGCCATTTTTACTTCCAAACACTACCTTGATCATTTAGGATCAACCTATACAAAGGAGGCACGAGGTGTAATGATTAAAAATAAAAAAGAATATATCGCCGATCTTATTAATAAGTATAAGCACTTTAAAAAAAATATTATTATTTAATACTTGGCACTCCGGCCAAGTATTAAATATTAGTAGTTCCATAAACGATCAAGAGGCCCGTTTATGGGGCCTCTTGAAAAAATCATTATCGAAAGTTTTAAGGAGCTAATTTTCAATAGCGACTTAAAACTTTGCAGGAGTGCCAAGTATTAAATAAAGAAGCCCTAACTTTTCAGTTTAGGGCTTCTCTATTTAAAAAATAATGATTAAAATTTGGCAGGGGTGCCAAGTATTAAATAAAGAAGCCCTAACTTTTCAGTTTAGGGCTTCTCTATTTAAAAAATAATGATTAAAATTTGGCAGGGGTGCCAAATTTTGGAATACTCTTTTTAATAAACGCTCTTAAGTGGTCGTTGCTTGTAGCTAAATCTTCTTTGCGTAAATACATCATATGACCGCTACGGTAGCCTTCCCAAAACATTCTGTTTTGAATTTTTCCAGCAGGATCCATTTGCCACATATTAAACTTGGCATTAAAATAATCGCAAGCCCCATCATAATAACCCGATTGTACTAGTAAATGTAAATAAGGGTTTTGCATCATTGCTTGACGTAAGTCGTCACCAGTATGGTTATTATTATTATCCCAAGGGAAAGTAGGACCAAAAATATAATAATTTAAATCGGTCTTGTAGCCCAAATCATCTCTTAAATAAATATTAATAGCAGGTGTAAAAGAATGTTCCCAACTTGTTAATTCGGCATTGTAATCGGGACCTTCGCCAGCATCTTTTTTATCGATACCAATATAGCGAGAATCTAAACGACCTACTGTTTTACCTTGATCTCTTAATAACTCTTTCCAGAAAAAGCTAAAAGGAATTTCTAAATTTTGTTGCGCTACTACTGTTTCGCTTAAGCCAATATACTTAGCTAATTTTTTAGTTACTTCTTTTCTTTTATCAGCACTCAGTACTCCGCCTTGTGCAATAGCCGGTAATAATTCATTTACAGTAAAGGCTTCTACTTCGGGTAAATAAGCGGTTAAATCTTTGCTTTGTAAGTCGCTAGATAATTTTTTATGATACCATGCAGTAGCCGCCATATAAGGCACACGTAAAGCAGCGCTAGCAGGCCCCTCACGCTTAATGCCTAAATCGGTGGGTGATACTAAAATAACACCATTCAAATACATCCAATGACGATTTTGTAATTCCAAAGACAATCCGGATACTCTTGTTGTACCATAAGATTCACCAATTAAAAATTTAGGAGAAGCCCATCTTTTGTTGCGACCAACAAATGTATTAATCCAGTCTGCTAAATATTTAACATCGGCATTTACACCAAAAAATTTAGAAGTAGGCACCGATTTATCTAAGATGCGAGAGAATCCTGTATTAACTGGATCGATATAAACTATATCGGCTGCATCAATAATAGAGTTAGGATTATCTTCGATTCCATAAGGTTGAACAGGATATCCTTCGTCATCAATTTTTAATTTCTTCGGGCTTGTATAACCTAAATGCATCCATACACTTGCGGTTCCTGGGCCTCCATTAAAAGAAATTACTAAGGGACGCTCGTCTTTATTACTTACATCGGTACGTTCATAGTACACATAAAACAAACCTGCAATAGCTTTGCCATCATCATCCCAAACTGGAATGGTACCAGAAACTACTTTATAAGGAACTTTTTGACCTTTAATAGTAATTTCTCCTTTGGCTTCGGTTTTAGCCTCTAAAGAAAGTTCTCTTTTAAAACTTGGATTTTTGTCTTCTGATTTTTGGGGTTTTGTCCCAGCGTCTTCGGTAGGTCTTTGTGCTTGTACTAGTAAAGTAGTAGCTAAAAGCAACAAGGTTAAATATTGTTTTTTCATACAGCTAAAAGGTTATAAATAGAATTTTATATAATTAAATATACGGCATAATTTAATTAAATTTGAGCATGTCAACGAGTTTAGAAAAAGTTATTATTTTGGCTGCCCCATCGGGAGCAGGTAAGAGCACGATAACTCAATTTTTATTACAAAAATATCCAAAGCTAGCCTTTTCTGTATCAGCTACTACAAGGGCTCCAAGAGGTGATGAGCAAGACGGCGTTGCCTATCATTTTTTATCATTAGCTAAATTTGAAGGACTCATTTATCAGAACGAATTTTTGGAATACGAACAAGTATATGAGGGTGTTTATTATGGAACATTGGTTTCGGAGTTACAAAGAATTTGGGACTTAGGCAAAGTGCCAGTTTTAGATATTGATGTGAAGGGGGCTATCGCGGTTCAAAAAAAATTAGTCGATAAAAGTTTATCTATTTTTATCATGCCTCCTTCGGTGGAAGTACTTAAAGAAAGATTAGAAAAAAGAAACACAGAAACTGCACAGAGTATCGAAACAAGAATTAATAAAGCCGCTTACGAAATAAGTTTTAGCAAGGATTTTAATGCCATCGTTAAAAACGAAGTTTTGGAAACAGCTTGTGCCGAAGCAGAAAAATTATTGATTGATTTTTTAGGACCCGATTTTATCAACTAAATTAAATACCATGTCTTTACAAGGAAAAACGGTTTTTATTACTGGTGGAAGTAGAGGCATTGGTAAAGCCATTGCTTTAAAATTAGCGGGGGCTGGTGCTAATATTGTGATTGCGGCTAAATCGGTTACCGAAGATGCAAGGCTAGGAGGTACCATTTATAGTGCAGCCAAAGAAGTAGAAGCTTTGGGTGTTAAAGCATTGGCAGTGCAAGTAGATATAAGAGATGAAGCCCAAATTGCAACAGCAATTCAAAAAACGGTGGAAACTTTTGGAGGCATTGACATTGTGATAAATAACGCAAGTGCTATACAATTAACGGATACCGAAGGAACACCAAGTAAAAGATTTGATTTAATGCATAGCATTAATGTAAGAGGTACTTTTTTAGTGGTACAACACGCTTTGCCTTATTTAAAAAAATCGTCACACGCACATATTCTTACTTTATCGCCACCTTTAAATTTAGATCCTAAATGGTTAGGACCACATGTAGCCTACACAATTACTAAATATGATATGAGCATGATGGCTATTGGTTGGGCAGCGGAATTTAAAGACGATGGGATTGCTTCCAATGCATTATGGCCTCGCACAACCATTGATACAGCAGCCGTGCGAAATTTATTAGGAGGAGAAATGCTGGCTAATATGAGTCGAACCCCAGCAATACTTGCAGATGCTGCTTATTATATTGTGAGTAAAGAAAAATTACAATACACTGGGCAAACATTTATTGATGAACAAGTGATGGCCGCCGAAGGCATCACCGATTTATCTTCCTATTCGGTAATACCTGGAGCACAATTGTTTACTGATTTATTTTTATAAGCATTTTAAAATAGAAAAAATGAAAAAACTATTAGTAGGTTTTCTGTTATTTATCTCTTTTGGAGCATGGGCACAAAAGAAAACAAAACTGGATCCAATTCAAGCAACAAAAGAAGCTGCTATCAATGCTTTAAATGAAAGCTATGAAGCAGATAAAAAAACAGCCTTACAAATTTGGGATTTTGCAGAAGTAGGCTATAAAGAAGTTAAAAGTGCTGCACTACATGTACAGCATTTAAAAGAAGCAGGCTTTAGTGTAGAAACAGGTGTAGCCGATATTCCAACTGCTTTTGTAGCTACCTATGGTTCGGGTAGTCCGGTAGTTGCCATCCTTGCCGAATACGATGCTTTACCAGGATTAGCACAAACGGCAAGTCCCGAAAAAACTATTATAGCTGGTAAAAATGCAGGCCATGGTTGTGGTCACCATTTATTTGGAACTGCAAGTGTATCTGCAGGTATTGCTATTAAAAAATTAATTGAAGAAAAAAAATTAACGGGTACTATTAAAG
Source organism: Bacteroidota bacterium (assembly GCA_947452905.1). Classification (GTDB taxonomy): domain Bacteria; phylum Bacteroidota; class Bacteroidia; order Chitinophagales; family Chitinophagaceae; genus Sediminibacterium. Next base: position 15,658 of record CANGEP010000003.1, read on the forward strand.
TATTTGGCTGCCCTGCCGAAGAAGGTGGTAGCGGAAAAGTATTTTTAGTACGTGCAGGTTTATTTAATAATGTAGATGCAGTCATACACTGGCATCCTGATGATGTGAACGGGGTGAGCACTACAAGCGCTTTAGCCAATAAGTCGGCGAAGTTTAAATTTTATGGTATATCGGCGCATGCTGCGGCACAGCCCGATCAGGGCCGATCAGCTTTAGATGCGGTAGAAGCAATGGATAATATGGTAAATATGATGCGTGAACATATTCCTCAAGAAACAAGAATTCATTATGTAATTACCAGTGGTGGGAAAGCACCTAATGTAGTTCCTGATTTTGCAGAAGTATATTATTATGTTCGTCATCCCAAAAGAAAAGACGTAGTAGAAATTTTTGATAGAGTGGTGAAAGCAGCGGAAGGTGCCGCCATGGGAACCGGTACCACCATGAAATATGATATCATTGGTGGAACTCATGATTTATTAATTAACAGAACACTTGCCGAAGTGATGCAAAATAATTTAGAAAAAGTAGGAGGCGTAAATTATACAGAAGCTGAAAAAGCTTTTGCTAAAAAAATACAACCTAGTTTTATTGGTGCACCCGTAGCTGTTGAAACAGCTGCTAGCGTAAAACCACTTACTTATATCACAGAAGGCAATCAGGGATCTACCGATGTAGGCGATGTAAGCTATGTAAAGCCGACTGTTGGCTTAAGAGCAGCCACTTGGGTTCCAGGCACTCCAGCACATAGCTGGCAAGCAGTAGCATCGGGAGGAACAGAAATAGGCACTAAAGGAATGTTGGTAGCGAGTAAAACAATGGCCTTAACTGCAATTGATTTAATGACAAATCCTACTATCATTCAAAAAGCTACCGAAGAATTTACTAAATCGATTGGTGATTATAAATACAAAGCCTTGTTAGGTGATATTAAGCCTGCTTTAAATTATAGAGATTAAGGATAATGCCAATCTAAAATAAATCAAGGCACCCGTTTTTGGGGTGCCTTGAAAAAATAAAACTTGAATTTTTTATAAACGTCTATTTAAATGTTTCTGGTCTCATTTGTGGGAAAAAGAGCACATCTTGAATGGAGGGTTGATTCAACATCATCATACACAACCTATCAATGCCAATACCAATACCAGAAGTAGGTGGCATGCCATATTCGAGTGCTCTTAAAAAATCATGATCAATAAACATAGCTTCATCGTCTCCTCTTTCCATTAAAGCCAATTGATCTTCAAAACGTTTACGTTGATCAATAGGATCGTTTAACTCGGTATAAGCGTTGGCTAGTTCTTTTCCGTTGACCATTAATTCGAAACGTTCCACCAAACCTTCTTTGCTACGATGCTTTTTGGTAAGTGGGCTCATCTCTACTGGATAGTCGATAATAAAAGTAGGTTGTATATAGGTATGCTCACTCGTAGCACCAAAAATTTCATCAATCAATTTACCCTTGCCAATGGTAGGTGGTACATCAATATTTAATTTTTTACAAACCTCTCTTAAACCCGCTTCATCCATCGCGCTAATATCGATACCTGTATTTTCTTGGATGGCTTCCATAATACTTATGCGACGATACGGCGCTTTAAAATTAATAGTCTTATCGCCTACTTTCACCTCGGTAGTGCCATGTAAAGTGATGGCAATTTTTTCGAAAAGCGTTTCTGTAATTTCCATCATCCAGAAATAATCTTTATACGCAGTATACCATTCTAAAACAGTAAACTCTGGATTATGGGTACGATCCATTCCTTCGTTTCTAAAATCTCTACTAAACTCATACACCCAATCAAAACCGCCCACAATTAATCGCTTTAAATAAAGCTCATTGGCAATACGTAAATAAAAAGGAACATCTAATGCATTGTGATGGGTAATAAAAGGTCGGGCAGCTGCTCCTCCAGGAATAGCTTGTAAAATGGGGGTATCTACTTCTAATGCCCCACGTGTATTTAAAAACTCTCTAATAGTAGTCATTAATAAAGTACGCTTCGCAAAAGTATCTTTTACTTCAGGATTAATAATTAAGTCGGCATAACGTTGACGATATCTAAATTCAGGATCGGTTACGGCGTCAAATACATGACCTTCTTCGTCACGCTTTACTACTGGAAGTGGTTTTAAAGATTTTGCGAGCAAGGTTACCGTACTTGCATGCACCGAGGTCTCTCCTGTTTTTGTAATAAAAACATAACCGGTCGCACCAATGATATCCCCCAAGTCCATACCATTCTTAGTTAAATGATCCCAATAGGACTTATCCTCCTGCGGGCAAATCTCATCTCTCTTAATATATAACTGAATTAAACCCTCATTATCTTGAATTTTCACAAACATTACCTTGCCCTTATCATTCACACTCATAATACGTCCTGCCACACAAACCGAGGCAAAAGCCTCTTTGTTTTCTTCGGTATATTGACTCTTAATAGTTGCCGAATAATGGGATACGGGGTAAAGAGGGGCTGGATAAGGGTTGATGCCTGCCGCTTCCAGGTTATGTAGCTTTTCTCTTCTGATAATCTCCTGTTCGGATAGTTCTTGACTCATTTATATAGTATTAATACTGCAAAAGTAAAACTTAGCAGTCAATTATGGATAGTGTAATTAAATCTCCCGGCTGCATATTATCTATTGTATAAATGCCTAACTGAGATCGTATTAATCGGAGCACGGGAAAGCCTACACTAGCAAACATTTTTCGCACCTGTCTATTTTTGCCCTCTGTTAACTGAATAGATACCCAGCTGGTGGGAATATTTTTTCTAAAACGGATAGGGGGGGTTCGATCGGGCACTTGTAATTCATTAGGCAAAATTTCGACCTTAGCCGATTTAGTATTATAGGATTGACCCTCAATATTTATAGTAACTCCTTTAGTTAAAGATTGTAACGCTTCTTGTGTAATAGCCCCATCCACTTGTACCCAATAAGTACGTTTATGCGCAAAGCTTGGATGTAATAATTTATGATTGATGCTTGCATCATTGGTCAATAACAATAAACCCTCACTATCATAATCTAATCTTCCTACAGGATAAACATCTTTAGGCACCTCAATAATATCTTTTAAACATCGTTTTTCATCGGTGCTTGTAAACTGAGAGAGTACTTGAAAGGGTTTATATAATAAATAATAATGCATGAATGAACTGGCTTACAAAAACAAAGTCCCACTGTTGTGGGACCTCGTATATAGATGGGTTAGTAAGTACGGGAATTGAATTCCCATCACAATATTAAATATACTTTATTCTAATTCAAAAAATTTTTTAAACAAATTTTTTGGGGTTATCCACAAAAGACCTATTTACGAAGCAATTAAAAAACATTTTTACATAAATATTTTTGATGCAGAAACTGTTTTCATTTTATGAAATAAAATTTTCGTAAACGCTGAAACTATTGTAAACAAAGGATTATAAGCGATTGTGTTTTTTATTTTTTATTCATCGCGTACTAAAATAAAAACAATAATTACAATTAAATACTTGCCTTTTTTAACGAGAAAAGGACGAAAAAAATTTTTTTACAAAAAAGCCTTCCTACCTTTGATTTAGGCCAAAAAACACAAATATGAAGCTTCTCGAACCCGTTTCGGTAAAATGGTTGTCTACATTGATAGATGCCGAAATTATAGGTAATGACAGTTTAATGATTACTGGTGTGAATGAAATTCATCAAGTAGAAGCGGGGGATATTGTATTTGTGGATCATCCAAAATATTATGATACCTGTTTGCAAAGTGCTGCATCTTGTATAATTATCAATAATAAAGAAGTAAATATTCCTTCGGGCAAAGCTTTATTATATTGTACTAATCCTTTTGATGCCTATACTAAAATTATAAAGTATTTTAAACCCTTTAAGGCTAGTACACATATGATAAGCGAAGACGCTATCATTGGAAAAGATACTATTATCATGCCTAATGTATTTATGGGTGCTAATGTAAAAATTGGCAACCATTGTATCATTCATCCTGGGGTAATAATATTAGCAGATACGCTCATTGGCGATGGGGTAATAATTCAAGCAGGAACAGTTATTGGTGGAGACGCTTTTTATTATAATACTAAAAAGAATCGTCCCCTATGGTATCAAAAAATGCTTAGTTGTGGCCGAGTAATTATTGAAGACCAAGCTGAAATTGGGGTTAATTGTACCATTGATAGAGGCGTAAGTGGAGATACTATTATTGGCAAAGGGACCAAGATTGATAATATGGTGCATATTGGACACGATACCCAAATTGCCGAAAACTGTTTGATTGCAGCGCAAGTAGGTATTGCCGGTGGAGTAAAAATGGAAGCAGGTGTTACCATTTGGGGACAAGCCGGTGTCAATAAAACACTTACCATTGGAGAAAATGCAGTGATATTGGGTGGTGCAGGTGTAACAGGCTCATTAGCTGGAGGTAAAACTTATATGGGCTTCCCTGCCGAAGATGCTAGCATTAAAAGAAGAGAATATGTTTGGATTAAACGTATTCCAGAATTATGGAAAAAGATGATGGACGATAAATAAAGCCTACAAATTATGTAGCGATGTTAACTCGGCACAAACTCTAGTGACCGTTTCGGGTAGCGTTCGATATTTAAATGCCGGAAAAGCCGCTAAAAATTTACGATTATCAAAATGAACAACTGCTTGCGCGGTTAATGCAGTCTCTTTGGTTAACATGGGGGTTTTTCCTGTAAACCAACCCTTGATTGCTTCTAATCTCCAAACAATAGCAGCTAATAGAGGCGTTACTTTTTTAGTTGGCGGCTTTTTATGAAAGGTATTGGCAATGGTGGTAAAAACATCTTTGTATTTACTATTATGTCCACTCAATATAAAACGCTCCGAACTAATATTACTATTCATTAATAGTTGCATCGCATCGGTAACATCCATCACGTCCACAAAACCACTCACTCCTTCGGTATACCAAGGAAATTCTTTGTAGGCAGATTTAAAAATTTCAGAGGATCCTTTATTCCAATCTCCAGCGCCTAATATAATAACTGGATTTACAATAGCCACCTTAAGACCTTCACCCATGCCTCTCCACACTTCCATTTCTGCTAAATATTTTGATTTGCCATAAACACTATTACTAGTTTCGGGTGTCCAATTCATGGTTTCATCGATAGGTGCATTTTCTCTTATTCTTCCAAGTGCAGCCACCGAAGAAACATACACTAATTTTTGCACTTCCTTTTCGATACATAAATTAACCACATTAGCCGTACCTTCTTGATTGGCATGCAACATGGCAGCTGCTTCTGCTGGTACAAAAGAAACGATTGCAGCACAATGATATACTTGTGTTGCGCCTTGCATGGCGTCGCTTAAACTTGTTATATCTAAAATATCACCCTTACGCCAGTTAACTTTTTCAGCACCTTTAAAAACAGGAATTTGATGACGGTAAAGTGCACTTACCTGCAAACCCTTATCTACCAGAGAGCTTATTAAATGTGATCCCACTAAACCAGAGGCACCTGTTACAAAAATCATAAGGCTTATTTATCTTTTAACAACTTGGCAATATCTCTTTTGAGTTCTTGCACTTCGAGTGTTTTTAATCCATCATAAATTTTTCCTCTAATTTTTCCATTACGATCCACTAAAGCAAAAAACTGTGTATGTATAAACTGATCTTCTATTTTTTCGACATTGTTTTTAGGGTCATCTAATAAATAAGAACCCCTTGCCATTTGGTACAAACTATCTTTGCGGCCAGTAATAAAAATCCATTTTTTAGTATCTACTTTAAGCGAGTCGGCATAATGTTTTAACACTGATACGGAGTCGGTCCCTGGATTACAAGTATGTGAGAAAATTTGAAAATCAGGCTCGGCTTTAAATTGTTCATACACGTCTTTCATATGGGTATTTAACCTTGGGCAAATACCTTTACAGGTAGTAAAAAAATATTCTACTACTGTTATTTTACCCAAAACATCAGCATCGGTTACCGGTTGCCCATCTTGATTGGTAAAATGAAAAGGTTTTACATAACTTAAGGTGGGCAGTTTTACCTTCCAATTATCGGTACCTCTAAATACAAAATAAAAAAAGCCCAATAATAAAACCGTGAAAAAAATAAGATAAGTAATGAGTTTCTTAGACATAAAGTACAGTTTGATACCCTTTCAGTTATTTGAATGATTAAAGGTAATATTATTTTAGTTGCTTTATCTTTGTAGTATGTTTAAAAATTGGAATTGGGATGCAGTAGGAATTGGAGCTTCTTTGGCCTGTGCTATACACTGTGCTTTATTGCCTTTGTTTTTTAGCACATTGCCTTTATTAGGTATCAATATTTTGCACAATTACCAATTTGAATTGAGCATGATTTTATTGTCTTTTGCCATTGGTGCTTATTCTTTATACCATGGTTATAAAAAACATCACCATTCCTATAAGCCCATTATTTTATTTTGTATTGGGATTGGTTTAATGTTGGCTAGAATGGCCTTTAGGTCGATTGAGCTTTACTTATTATTCCCTGCCGCTTTTTTTATAATTATCGCTCATATCAATAACCACAATAGTTGCCGCATGCATAACCATGCGCATGCAGATGATTGTGACCACTAAGAAGTAAAGGAGAATTTACAAAAAGGTATAACTCATGGAGCCATCCTTCTCGTCCTTCAACTGAATGCCCATGGCAGTTAATTGATTTCTTATTTTATCGCTGGTAGCAAAATCTTTTCTTGCTTTTGCATCTTTTCTGATTTCAATTAACAAATGAATAACGCCATCTAATTGTGCCTTATTCGCGCCAGCTTCTATTTTAATGCCTAAAATATTTTCGATAAATAAACGAAGTTGGCTTTGTACAAAAATCCAAGTCGTTCCCGATACTGCGTCTGCAGCGATATGCTTATCCTTTAAAGAGTTAATGCTTGGTAATATTTCAAACATATTAGCTACCACTTTAGCCGTATTCATATCATCATCCATAAACTCTTCCAACTCGGTAGCCCATGTTTTTAATTGCTTGTCCAATGCAGAATCCGTAGCGTTTTCGCCAGCAACAAAGCTTTGTGATTGTAACCACTCATACCCTTCCAATAAACGCTTTAACGCTTTTTCAGAAGCTTGTAAAGCTTCGTTACTAAAATCTAAAGTGCCTCTATATTGTGATTGTAAAATAAAAAAACGAATCGTCATGGGCGCATAAGCTTGTGTAAGCTCTTGGTGATTGCCGGAAAAAAGTTCACTAAGCTTAATGACATTATTATAACTCTTTCCCATTTTACGACCATTAATGGTAATCATGTTATTATGCATCCAATAACGAGCAGGTATTTCGTGATTGCATACATTGCTTTGTGCAATCTCACATTCATGATGGGGGAATTGCAAATCCATACCCCCTCCATGTATATCAAAACGTTTACCTAAATATTTAGTTGCCATGGCAGAACATTCGATATGCCAACCCGGAAAGCCTTCGCCCCATGGACTTTGCCAACGCATGATATGTTCAATCGGTGCTTTTTTCCATAAAGCAAAATCGACTTTATTTTTTTTCTCTTCTTGATTTTCTAATTCACGTGTAGTGTCTAATTGTTCTTCTAAATTTCTGCCACTTAAAATTCCATAGGGCTGATTTTTTTTAGTATAGTCCTCATTATACTTTACTACATCAAAATAAACCGATCCATTACTTTCATATGCATAGCCATCCTTAAGAATGGTTTTAATCATTTCAATTTGCTCCACAATATGGCCAGTCGCCGTAGGTTCGATACTAGGTGGCAAATTATTAAACTGTTCCATAGCCCAATGGTACAAGTGCGTATACTTTTGCACTAGCTCCATGGGTTCTAGTTTTTCTAAAATGGCTTTAGAAGCAATTTTATCTTCGGCTTGTTTTCCTTCTTCTTCAAAATGACCTGCATCTGTAATATTACGCACGTAACGAACCTTATAACCCTTATGTAGTAAATAACGATATACTACATCAAAAGTGATAAAAGGACGCGCATGTCCCAAATGGCTCTCACCGCTTACCGTAGGTCCACAAACATACATACCCACATAAGGGGCATTAAGGGGTTCGAAAACTTCTTTCTGACGGGTAAGGGAATTGTAAATTTTAAGTGCCATAATGTATGGCAAAGATATTTTATTTTTTCAACAAAAGATCGGCCATAATCATATGATGATCACTCAAATTCTCATCAATCGACTCCCAGCCTTTTACTTGCCACTGTGTATTGGGTAAAATATAATCGATGCGTAAAATGGGGGAAAGTCCCGAATAAGTGGCACCAATACCTACCCCTTTTTCTAAAAAAGCATCCTGCCAATTTCCTTTTATATAATCGTAGGTATAAGAATTAGGAACATCATTAAAATCACCGGTGATAATGGATGGGTAATTGCTCTTGTCTAAAGTAGCTCTTACAATTTGTGCTTGTACTGCTCTTTCGGTAAAAGCATGTTTCATTTTTCTTATTACCGACCATTTATTTTTGGTAGCGTTGTCTATGGCATCAAAATCATTTTGTTTAAAACGATAAGAAGCTAAGTGGGTAGTAAAAATGTTTATGGTGTCGTCTCCTTTTACAATGGTAGCACTCAATAAACTTTCTTGATTTAGATAAGCAATACGTTGTGCTTTAATTATTTTATATTTTGAATAAATAATACAACCTGCATAATAATCTTTCTGCAAAGTTTGATAATCTTTAGAGAAAAAAGAATATGGATATTTACCATTAAAATAAGTAGCGTGATTGGCTATATCTCCTGGCCTTTCGTTGGTGTTGTATTCTTGTAAACAAATAATATCGGGGTTCCATTTTTGTATCGAATAAGCAATGTCTTCGGTTCTAAGCTTTAAGGTGCTATTGGGTTCTAGGCCATTAAATCCTTTTACGTTCCAGCTTAAAATTCTTAATTGATTGTCTTTTCTTTTGGTGCTAAATGCATTTCCAGGATGTAAAGCAAATAAAACAATAAGGGCTTTATAAGACAACCCTAAAGCGATTAAGGAAATAAAAGATCGAATAGGTTTAGCAATAAACCAGATGATTAAAAATAAAATTTCGGCAACAATTAAATAGGGGGTAATTAATCCTAAAAAACCATTTACCCAAACAAAAGACAAGGGCTTTATATAAATAGGATACACTAATAATAAAGAAGCTAGTACATTTAAAAAGATGAGTACCGTTTTACCAGTCTTTCTTATGCGTGATTTTTTTGCCATTAATTTTTGGGGGCTAAACTATTATTTAACAAATGTAATAGTTGATGCATCCATTTCCCTAAATCAACTCCTCTTTTTAATAAGAACATATACAAGCAGCCCGAAACAGCAGCGACTACTAAACAAAGCTCTATGGATAGCGGCGCTTGGGCGTTAAAAAACAATACAAGACCAACATATAATAATACTAACCACTTGGTAGTTATCCATTTTTGGCGAGTACCCATAAATGGATAATTAGGTGCCCAAATAAGTGCTGCAATCGCTAAAGCCAGTACCCCAAAACCTGCTCCCATAATGGCAATACTGGCAGGAAAAATTAAATAAAATGCAGCCACCAGTAAGCCCGTATAAAAATAAATAGGAAAAATATGTTTGTTGGCTCCATTAGATTGCAAAATATTGCCAAATACAAATAACCAAAACAAATTGGTAAACAAAGACCAATAATCACTAAGTACCCAACTAAATGAAAGAATAGTCCATGGATATTGTGTAACAGTATTAGGATGTAGTACTATTTTAGTAAATACATCATCTAAATAAGATTGATAACTATGTCCTTCTAAAAAATAAACCGAACGAATAAATATTACCATTGCAGCAACAGAAAGATTGATAACTACTAATGCTACCATTGCATTATTATCTGCGCCCAATAATGGTTTCGGGCTAGGGACAGGTTCATTCATAGTTAGTAACGTTTATTGCTTTGTTGCTTTTTCCAAATGTATACCAAGATAAATCCAACTACTGCGCCACCCACATGCGCCCATCTAGCCACATTGTCTCCTGCAGAATTTTTAAGTGCGAAAAATAATTCATAAGAAAAATATAAAATACCTAACCATTTTGCTTTAATAGGAAACAAAAAATAAATATAAATATAGGTATTAGGAAATAAGTAAACAAAGGCGATAAGAATACCAAACACCGCACCACTAGCCCCTAAAGTAGCCACATTTACTTTACTATTATAATAGGATAAAAAATTAACTACATCACCAGTTTGCGGAATACCAGAAGCTACTATTTCATGGTATTGTTTAGTAAGCGGAATAAGTTCATAAGAGAGTATAGCTAAGTGTATCATGGCTGCACCTACCCCACATAAAAAATAAAATAATAAGAAACGATTAGGGCCCCATACGTTTTCTAAAATTGACCCAAACATCCATAGCGCTAACATATTCCCAAAAATATGTCCAAAATCGCCATGCAAAAACATATGTGTAATAATTTGCCATGGCTTAAATAAATCACTTTGAAAAGCGTGTAACGCAAAAATATCTTCAAAGGAGAAACTACTTGTTGGACCTGCAATGGTATTTTGCGCTAAAAAAACCAATCCATTAATTATTAAAAGATTTTTAATAATAGTGGGTAATACTTCAAATCTGGTGGGGCGAAATTGATTCATTGGTATTTATTTAATCGTTCTTTTTAATTGAACCACGTTTTCGATATGTAAAGTATGTGGAAACATATCTACGGGTTGAATTTTTGTGACCGTATATTTTTCTGCTAATAATGCCAAGTCTCTAGCTTGTGTGGCTGGATTACAGCTTACATATACAATAGTAGGCGCTTCCATTGCCAATAGTTTATGTACTAGTTTTTCATGCATACCCGCACGAGGAGGATCGGTAATAATTACATCTGGTTTACCATGTGTTTCAAAAAAAGCATCATCACAAATATCAATTACATCACCTGCAAAAAATGCACAATCTTGTAACTGGTTCATACTTGCGTTTTGTTTGGCATCTTCGATAGCATCAGCAACAAATTCCACTCCAATTATTTTTTTAGCTTGACGACTACAAAAAATACCAATACTTCCCGTACCGCAATACAAATCATACACTACTTCCTTGCCTGTTAATTCGGCAAAGTCGCGTGTAATTTGATATAGTTTTTCGGCCTGCTTAGAGTTGGTTTGAAAAAATGATTTAGGGCTAATTTTAAATTCAAAATCTTCTAATACCTCACTAATATATCCATCCCCAAAAAACACCTGCGGTACCAAATCTTGCATACTATCATTACGTTTGGTATTTATAGTATATAATAGCGTGGTGATTTGTGGGAAAGTAGCTAATAAAGAATTTAATAAAGCCTCTCTTTTTTCTTTGTGCTCGTAGCCTAAAATTAAATTGACCATCCACTCCCCTTTGGTAGTGTTTCTAATAAACATATTTCGTAGCCAACCCTGATGTTGTTTGATATTATAAAAAGGCATTTCGTTTTCGATAGCAAAAGCCACTACTGCTTTTCTTAATAAATTAGTAGGTTCCTCTTGTAAATAACAAGTATCAATTTCTACTACTTTTTCAAAAAAGCCACGTGCATGAAATCCACCTGCACCAGGACTTGCTTGAGGATTTTCACCTGCTGCCTTCATCGCTCTAAAAGCTTCAAAAGGAATAAATTTTTCGGTAGCAAAAGTATATTCTACTTTATTTCGATAGCCTTCTGTTTTATCAGCGCCTACAATGGGTGCTATTTCAGGTAAAGGAATTTTAGCAATACGGGTTAAATTGTCAACCACTTGTTTATGCTTATACACCAATTGTTGTGCATAAGGAAGCATTTGCCATTGACAACCACCACATACCCCAAAATGAGTGCAAAAAGGCTTTACACGTATGTCTGAATAACTATGAAACCTTTTTACAAAGCCCTCTGCCCAGTCCGACTTATTTTTCTGTAATTGCACATCTACAAGGTCGCCAGGCACGGCACCTTCTACAAAAATGACTTTACCATCTACCCTAGCCAAAGATTTTCCTTCGGCTGCATAATCCTCAATTAGGACTTTCTCTAAAACGGGTGCTTCTTTCTTTTTTCTCACTAGGGCAAAGGTACTCAACCCATATTATATTTAAAGTAATTAGACTTATAATTTAAGTTGTTCACAAAAATTATATTTTTACAAAATGAGAAAACTATTATTTTTCTGCTTATGGGCACCTTTGTTTTGTGTAGCCCAAAATAAAAAAACAGCCATCACAAGTTCTACAAGCACCAACCCTATAGGACATGCCATAGAAATTACCTTAAAGCCTTATCAAAACACAAAAATTTACATTGGCACTAATTATGGTAAAAATAAGGTCTTGGCCGACTCTTGTCTGTTAAATGAAAAAAGTGAAGGTGTTTTTGAATCCAAACAAAAATTAACCCCTGGGATATACTTTGTAGTATCTCCTAAAATGAGCATTTTATTTGATTTTATTGTGGACGATAAACAACATTTTAAAATTATTGCAGACACCTTAACACTTTCTCAATTTCAAGTAATTGGTTCTAAAGAAAATGATTTATTTAAATCTTATTCAACTTCTATAAATGAATTGTTTGTACAGCTAAATGGGTTAGAAAATAATTTTAAAACTGCCAGTAACGCGGCCGACTCTACAAAGTATAAAGAGGCCTATGTAAATAAGGATAAAGAAATAAAAAATAAAAGAAAATCATTTATCCAAGCTAATCCTACATCGATGATGAGTTGGTTTTTAAATGTAATGCAAAGACCAGAGGCGCCTGCTATGGGTAAAGGCAATACCAAAGCCGATTCGCTTTACCCCTACTATTATGTGAAAAATCATTTTTGGGACAATGTGGTATTTAATGATAACAGATTATTACGTACTCCTTTTTTTGAAGATAAATTAGATGAGTATTTTAAAAATTACGTTTCTCGTGAACCTGATTCCATTATTGAAGAAGTACAATATATGTTGACAGTAGCAAAAACAGGAAAAGAAATATATCCTTTTTTACTTTTTAAGTTTACCAATAAATATATAGTGCCCGAGTTTATGGGTCAGGATAAAGTGTTCTTACATATTTATCAAAACTTTTTTGCCAAAGGAGATACGGTATTATTAAATGCAGAATCCAATAAATCAATTAAAGAAAGAGCCTACAGCCTAATGGCTAACCAACTCGGCTTAGCCGCAGCACCACTGCTTTTAAACGATGCTCAAGACAAAAAAATATCTTTATATACCATTAAAGCACCCTATACCTTAGTAGCTTTTTGGGACCCCACTTGTAGCCATTGCAAAATTGAAATCCCTAAATTAGATTCTTTTTATAAAGCGAGTTGGAAAAAACTAAACGTAGCAGTGTTAGGGGTAAATATTAATGCCAAAGAGATAAATGCATGGAAATCTTTTATTAATGACCATAATTTAAACGATTGGATCCACGCTTATCAAACCGAGGAAGATTTAAATAAAGAAATTAGAGAAGGTAGGCCAACAACTATACGTCAATTATACGATGTGTTTAAAACCCCAACTTTTTATTTATTAGATGCCAATAAAAAAATTATAGCCAAAAATTTATCATTAGATCAATTTGATGATTTTATTAAAACTAAGTCAAAGCCTTAATGGTAAAAATGAATAGACAAACATCCTTAGATAAAATTAGCACTGTTGACACATGGGATATTATTATCATTGGCGGTGGTGCAACTGGCATGGGAATTGCTTTAGACGCTACCACTAGAGGATTAAAAACATTGTTAGTAGAAAAAGGAGATTTGGCTAATGGTACATCAAGTAGATCCACTAAATTAGTACACGGTGGTGTAAGGTATTTAAAACAATTTCATTTTAAATTAGTTTTTGAAGCTATTAAAGAAAGAAAAATTATTTTAAAAAACGCTCCTCATCTTTCTAGTGCCTTACCTTTTATAATCCCCATATACTCCTATTTTAATATGTTGTATTATGGTATTGGATTGTTTTTATATGAAATGTTAGCAGGATGGGGGTCCAATATTGGTCGCACTACTTTGTTATCCAGAAAAAGTACCATTAATAATTTACCTTTTATTAAAACTAAGAATTTAAAAGGAGGTATTTTATACTATGACGCCCAGTTCAATGACAGTCAACTTTGCATAGATATTGCAGCAACAGCAACCAACAATGATGCTACCATTATCAATTATTTTGAATGTGCTGATTTTATTAAATCCAATGAAAAAGTAATAGGCATACAAGGTGTTGACAGATTATCACAAAAAAAATATACTATTAAAGGAAAAAATATAATCAATGCTACTGGTGTGTTTTCTGATACTATTTTACAAATGGACGACCCCAAAAAATCCAGCATTATTAAGCCCTCTAAAGGAGTACACCTGGTATTCAATGATCCAGGAAAAACCCTAACAAAATATGCACTAATGTCCCCAATTAAACAGGATGATAGAGTGATTTTTGTAATTCCATGGATGGGTAAATTATTGGTAGGTACAACAGATACGCCCATTGAAAAAATTACTACGGAGCCAGCAGCATCCATGGAGGATGTAGCGTATTTATTATACTTATATAATTCCTTGAGTGAAAACAAAATTGATAAAAACAGCGTGGTTTCGATGTTTGCTGGATTAAGGCCATTAATAAAATTGTCTGATGAGGATGCTACCGCTTTAATTTCGAGAGAACATTCTATTCTTACCAGTGCCTCTGGAATTATAACCATTGCAGGAGGCAAATGGACTACCTATCGAAAAATGGCAGAAGATGTTATGGAACTTGTTATTGCTAATCAAAAACTGCCTAACTCAAAATGCAAGACCGAATATATAAGTGTAGATATTAGTGCAGTAAAAAATAAAACAATCGAATCTTATATTTTGTCTGATAAGTCCTTAGCAGAAAAAATTCATCCAGCATTTTCTTTTACAAAAGCCCAAGTTGTATATGCAATACAACATGAAATGGCTATGACTATTGAAGATGTTTTAGCAAGAAGAATTAGACTCCTTTTTTTAGACGCCAAAGCCGCCATAGAAGCAGCAAAAGAAGTAGCGAAAATTTTTGTTAACTATGCAAATAAAGAGGATGAGCAGATGAAAGAGCAAATGGTAGCATTCGAAAAAATTGCCAACAAGTATCTGTTAAATTAATTTTTCAATTAAAAAACTGCTGCTACGGCATCTCTTACTACTTTAGGTTTCCCTAAAGTGTAATAATGTAATACAGGAACGCCTGCTGCTTTTAGCTCCTTGCTCTGATGAATTAACCACTCTGTGCCTACTTGCTCACAAGCTTCATCGGTGGTTGCCGCTTCCATAGCTTTTCTTAAATCCGAAGGAATATCTACATAAAAAATATTCGGTAAAATAGTGAGTTGCTTTTTATTGGTAATTGGTTTTAAACCTGGAATTATAGGTACATTAATACCTATGCTACGACAAGCTTTAACGTAATCGAAATATTTTTGATTATCGAAAAACATTTGTGTCATTATATATTGAGCACCCGCGTCTACTTTTTCTTTAGCTTTTTGCAAATCAAATTCAAAGCTTGGTGCTTCGAAATGCTTTTCGGGATAACCAGATACACCCATACAAAAATTAGTCTTGCTACCGTTCAAAATTTCTTTATCTAAATATTCGCCCTTATTTAATCCCACCACTTGTTTTAATAAATCGATAGCTTGTTGGTTGCCATTGGGTTCGGGTACAAAAGTTTTTTGACCTTTTTCGGCGTCGCCTCTTAATACCAACACATTATCAATACCCAAAAACTGTAAATCAATTAAAGCATCTTCGGTTTCTCTTTTACTAAATCCCCCACAAATAATATGTGGCACTGCATCCACATTGTAGTGATTCATAATAGCAGCACAAATTCCTACGGTACCAGGACGCTTGCGCACATCCACTTTTTCCTCAACCCCGTTTTCGTTTTTTCGGACCAAGGTCTCACTTCGATGGTAGGTAACATTAATCCAAGAGGGCTTGAACTCCATTAAAGGATCCAAATGCTCATATATATAGGAAATAGTACGGCCTTTTAAAGGAGGGAGAACCTCGAAGGAAACTAAAGTATCTTTTGACTTAGCCAAATGTTCGGTAACGTGCATAATCTTATTTTAAAACAATAGTTTGCAAAAATAGTTAATATTAGCAAGCGATAGACTCAAAAGCTATAATTACCCTTATTTTTGTATAAATATATACCGTGATACTCACTATACATACCGATAAACTCATCAAACAATACAAGAACAGAAAGGTCGTGGACCAAGTAAGTATTAGTGTAAAGCAAGGCGAGATTGTGGGTTTACTTGGCCCTAATGGAGCAGGTAAAACCACTACCTTTTATATGGTGGTAGGTTTAATTGCCCCCGATGAAGGTCGCGTTTTTTTAAATGAAGAGGATATCACCAAATTACCGATGTATAAAAGAGCTCAAATGGGCCTTGGCTATTTACCTCAAGAAGCTAGTGTTTTTCGTAAGCTATCGGTAGAAGACAATATCATGGCGGTATTAGAGATGACCAAATTAACCAAAGGAGAGAGAGAACATAAATTAGAAACCTTGTTAGATGAATTTAATTTACATCATGTGCGACATAACAATGGGGATAGTTTAAGTGGTGGTGAACGTAGAAGAACAGAAATTGCACGTGCTTTAGCTGTAGATCCTAAATTTATTTTATTAGACGAGCCCTTTGCTGGCGTGGATCCTATCGCTGTAGAGGATATTCAATCGGTAGTGGCTCGCTTAAAATTAAAAGACATAGGTATTTTAATTACCGATCATAATGTAAATGAAACCTTATCAATTTGTGACCGTGCTTATTTACTTATCGAAGGTAAAATTTTCAAACACGGCACAGCAGAGCAGTTGGCCGAAGACGAACAAGTACGTAGATTATACTTAGGTACCAACTTTGAATTAAAACGCAAAGATTGGATTATTGAAATGGGTCAAAAAAGCTAATTTATTTAGCTGCATGGCGTATATTGTGTAACGCCTATGAAGATATTTAGCCCCGCACTTTCTAGATTGGCTCGCTTACGATACTGGCGTATTGAGCATTGGGAAAAAAATCCCATGGCTGCACAACGCGAGGTATTGCAAGACCTTATTACGCATGGCCAATACACCCAATTTGGGCGCAAATATCAGTTTGCCGAAATTTTTAATATTCGAAAGTTTAAAGAAACGGTTCCTATTCATGAATACGAGGATTTGAAACCTTATATAGAACAAATTTTAGAGGGTGAGGAATCGGTGCTCTGGAATACACCTGTTGAATGGTTCGCCAAAAGTAGTGGTACCACCAACGATAAAAGTAAATTTATTCCGCTTACTAGAGAAAGCATCGAAGACAATCATTTTCAGGGTTCTAAAGATGTACTTACCATTTATTATAATGATTTACCCAATAGTGATTTATTAATGGGCAAAGGTTTAGTGATTGGTGGTTCTCATCAAGTGCATCCGCTTAAAGAAGGTTTTCAGTATGGTGATTTAAGTGCAGTGCTTTTACAAAACTCCCCATTTTGGTCGGCATTTATTAGAACACCAGAACTCTCCATTGCGCTCATGGATGAATGGGAATCAAAAATTGAAAGTTTAGCACAAAGCACCATTAATGAAGATGTAAGTTCAATTGCAGGGGTGCCCACTTGGACGATGGTTTTATTAAAAAGAATACTTGAAATTAGTGGTAAGAAAACAATAAAAGAAGTGTGGCCCAATTTTGAATTATATATTCATGGTGGTGTTTCCTTTACACCTTATAAAAATGAATTTAGAAAAATAATTGGAGAAGGTTGTCATTACTTAGAAATTTATAATGCTAGTGAAGGATTTTTTGCTGCACAAGATAGAGTGGACGAAGAGGGCATGTTACTTTTTTTAAACCATGGTATTTTTTATGAATTTATGCCCATCGAAGAATATGGAAAAGAAAATCCATTAACCATTGGTTTAAACAAAGTAGAAATAGGAAAAAATTACGCCATTATAATAAGTACTAATGGTGGTCTTTGGCGTTATTTAGTAGGAGATACAGTTCAGTTTACTTGCTTAGAGCCTTACAGAATAAAAGTATCTGGACGATTAAAACAATTCATTAATGCTTTTGGGGAGGAAGTGATAGCTGATAATACTGATAAAGCGATTAGCGAAGCCTGTGCTGAATTTGGTCTCACTATGATTGATTATACAGCTGCACCTATTTATATGTCCGATAACAATTCAGGTGCTCACGAATGGTTAATTGAATTTGAAAAAGATCCACAGGACTTACTTTCCTTTACTATTTGTTTAGATAAAAAATTACAGGCGCTTAATAGTGATTATGAAGCCAAGAGACATAAAGATATTGCGTTAGGTTTGCCAAAAATTACCAGTGTACAAAAGGGATGTTTTCACGAATGGTTAAAAAGAAAAGGAAAGTTAGGTGGTCAACATAAAGTTCCCAGACTCTCTAACGAACGTTTATATCTTGAAGAAATTAAAATCATCAACGAGCAGATGAGCAGAGAGAGTGAATTAAAAAACTAAGTTTATATTTGCAGCCATAAGCGTTTATACATTAAAAATAAAACTATGAAATTATTAGAAGGAAAAGTAGCTATTGTTACAGGTGCTGCTAGGGGCATTGGAGCTGCCATTGCTTTAAAATTAGCAGAGCAAGGAGCACATATTGCTTTTACTTATGTGAGTGATAGCAGTGCCGACAAAGCGGCTGTATTAGAAGCTGAAATAAAAAAACTAGGTGTAAACGCAAAAGCTTATAAAGCCAATGCGGCCGACTTTGGGGCTTGTGAAATATTAGTAAATGATGTATTAACCAATTTTGGTGCTATTGATATTTGTGTTAATAATGCAGGTATTTCAAAAGATAATTTACTCTTACGCATGACAGCAGAACAATGGGACGAAGTAATGGATACCAATTTAAAAAGTGTTTTTAATATGACTAAGCAAGTCATTCGTCCTATGATGAAAGCTAAGAGTGGTAGTATTATTAACATGAGTTCTATTATAGGTATTCGTGGAAACGCTGGTCAGAGTAGTTATGCAGCAAGTAAGGCAGGTATAATAGGTTTTACAAAATCTATCGCGCTTGAATTAGGAAGCCGTAATATTCGTTGTAATGCAATAGCGCCTGGTTTTATTGAAACAGATATGACGCATTATTTAAATGAAGGCGAAGCGGGTAAAGCTTTTTTAGATAAAATTCCTTTGGGTCGTTTTGGCAAGGCCGAAGAAATTGCCAATACCACTTTATATTTAGCAAGTGAATTAAGCAGTTATGTTACGGGTCAAGTAATTAGTGCATGCGGTGGTTTAAATATTTAAAAGCTATTTACTTTTTATAAAAAAGGCTCCTAATGATAGGAGCCTTTTTATTTTATTCAATGTCGATTATAATCTTGTATCAATTTCTTTTTTGAGATCGGCATAAATACCTTCTACCGTGCCTTCTCCTTTTACATTCACTACTTTATTAAACTGTGCATAATAAGAAGCCACCGCAGTTGTTTTATCATGATACTCTTTTATGCGTGCGCGTATTACCGTTTCATTGGTATCATCACTACGACCAGAAGTAGCCCCACGGCCTAATAATCTTTTAACTAATTCCTCTTCGGTTACCTCTAAAGCTAATACCACATTTATTTCGGTACCTTTTTGTTGTAATAAAGCATCTAGCGCGATACATTGTGCAGTAGTGCGCGGAAAACCATCAAACAAAAAGCCTTTAGCTTCGGGATGCGCATTCATAAAATTATCTACCATGCCTATGACTACTTCATCAGGTACTAGCTGACCTGCGTCCATAAATGTTTTTGCTTTTAATCCTAAAGGTGTTTGATCGGTTATCTCAGATCTGAGTAAATTACCAGTAGATAAATGTTGCAAACCATTGGCAGCAATAATGTTTTCACTTTGTGTTCCTTTGCCGCTTCCTGGAGGGCCAAATAAGATTAAATTAAACATAGAGAGGTGTTGGCTTCAAAGATACTGAACAGAATTAAATTATTTAGGAATACTAGACACAAAATGCGAACAATAAATCTGAATACTTGTTAGTATTTTTAATAAAGATTTCAACTATGCGTAAACTACTTTTTATAATGATGATGATCAGTTTCTCGGCCTGTGCCCAGCAACCGAACAAGCCCAAAAACACAACTACTATGGAAAAAAAGAACCCCTATTACAACCCTAACAGTAAAGATCCTATTGTAATTGCTGATGAGGTATGGAAAAATGTATTAAGCCCAGAAGTATATCAAATTGCCAGACAGAAAGGAACCGAAAGACCTTTTACCAGTGCTTTTGAGAATAGTAAAGAAGTGGGTACTTTCCATTGTGCTGCCTGTGGTAATCCATTATTTAAAAGCAATGCCAAATTTGAAAGTGGTTGTGGCTGGCCGAGTTTTTTTGAACCTATAAGCAAAGAAGCTATTATTTACCTTCCCGACAATAGCCATGGTATGGTAAGAACCGAGGTTGAATGCGGAAAATGTAAAGCTCATTTAGGACATGTATTTGAAGACGGACCCAAACCCACAGGTTTACGTTATTGTATTAATGGTGTAGTTTTAACACTAGAGAAATAATTGAAACTAATTCATGAAGCAAAAATCTGTTTGTATATCTCCCATAGATTGGGGATTGGGGCACGCAACTAGATGCATACAACTAATTCAAGCTTTAGAAGACTTAGGCTTTCTCATATTTATTGCCAGCGAAGGACCTCATGAAGCCATATTAAGGGAAGCGGTTCCTACTGCTCATTTTTTACCATTAAGAGGTTACCGAGTTCGTTATACAAAAAAAAGAGCCCTCTTAATACCTTCCTTAGTTTTACAATTGCCTAAAATAATTTATGCTGTTATCAATGAATACAGATGGTTAAAAAAAGCACAAGAAAAATATAATTTTGATTTAATAATAGCAGACAATCGATTTGGGTTTTTTAATAAAAAAACTAAAAGTGTTTTTATTACTCATCAACTTGAATTACAAACTCCCTTTGGCTGGAGTACCCAATTAATTCAAAAAATTACTTATGCTTTTATTAATAAATTCTCTGCTTGTTGGGTTGCTGATATGCAGGGATCAGAAAATTTATCTGGCGTATTATCCAATCCTGGTAAGATTCCTAGCGTACCCCTGTGGTATATGAATTGCTTATCTAGATTTCAAAAGCAAGCAAGCCTAATAAGCAAAACATCCTCCATACAATTTTTAGGAATGGTTTCGGGACCTGAACCACAAAGAACTTTATTAGAAAATATTTTGTGGCAGCAGGGCAATGAACTAGGAGTAAGTTTTGTACTTGTGGCAGGTTTGCCAAAACAAAAATTGTATAATAAAATAACCCCCAAGGGTGCATTATATCACCATTTAGAAGCTGCCGATTTAGTACAACAAATAATGAATGCAGAATACATTATTTGTAGAGGTGGTTACACTACACTTATGGAACTGATACCTTTTAAAAAGAAATTAATTTTTGTACCCACACCTGGTCAAACAGAACAAGAATATCTGGCTACACATTGGCAAAATAAAAATTGGGCTGTTTATATGAACCAAGCCAGTTTTAATTTGGCATCTGCCATTGATAAAGCAAGTAAATTAAATTATCAAAGCCCCCCTTATATATCCTTTAGTACCGAATCATTATCAAACGAATTAAAGCGATTATCTTTATAACATGGCCGTTCAAAAAAACAGTATTGTAGATTTTATTAACGCGAGTGTTGCTTATTTACTATTGGATGTTCGAAGTCCGGCCGAATTTGAGCACGCACATATTCCAGGAGCGCTTTCTTTACCCCTTTTTGATAATGAGCAAAGAGCTATCGTGGGTACTACTTATAAAAAGCAAAGCCGTGAAGAGGCTATCAAAATAGCCCTTCCCTTTTTTGGCGAAAAGATGAGAAAGATGGTGGAACTAGTAGAAGAATGGAGTAAAAATTTTGAAAAAGAAATGGGGCAAAAGCCTGTTTTATTTGTTCATTGCTGGAGAGGTGGCATGAGAAGCGCTGCCGTAGCTTGGTTATTAGACTTATATGGTTTTAAAGTCATTCAATTACAAGGGGGATATAAAGCTTATCGAAATTGGGTGATTAAACAGTATAGTAAAACATGTGATTTGAAAATTTTGGGTGGTTATACAGGTTCAGGTAAAACAGAAACCTTACACGCCCTTGCTCATGCAGGAAAATCGTTCATTGATTTAGAAGGTATCGCCAATCATAAAGGTTCTTCTTTTGGAGCTTTAGGTCAGGCACCACAACCCAGCCAAGAAATGTTTGAGAATTTATTAGCTGAAGCTATTTATAAACACCAAAAATTAAATGCTCCTATTTGGTTAGAAGATGAATCCCAAAGAATAGGAACGGTGATGATACCTACTTCATTTTTTACACAATTAAAAAACAGTACTTGTTATTTTGTACAAATTCCTTTTGAAGAAAGATTAAATTTTATTGTTAACAATTATGGAAGCTTTGATAAAGAAAGTTTGATAGGAGCTACACAAAGAATACAAAAACGTTTAGGAGGATTAGAAACTAAAAATGCCATAGAAGCTATACAGGAAGGGGATATCAGAAGGGCCTTTACAATATTATTAAAGTACTATGATAAGTGGTATGATAAATTTTCTAAAGCCAATAAAAGTATGGTTGCCGAAAATAATCTATCTTCTATTGAATGGTTAGAGGCGGAAAGAGTGGATCCTATTAAAAATGCTAATTTGTTGCTCGGTTTATAAAAAGGATGTTCTATTTTTAACTAATTATTTTTTATGCAACAATTATTGGCTTGGTGGATGTTTACTGTGCGGGGCTGGAGAATAGAGGGACGTTTCCCTTTTGAAATTAAAAAATCAATTTTAGTGGTAGCACCACACACGCATTATTTAGATTTTTTCTTGGGTTTGGCAGTGCGAAAAAAAATGAAAATTGAATTTGTTCATTTTTTAGGTAAAAAAGAATTGTTTGTACCCCCTTTTAGCTGGATTCTTAATGCCCTAGGGGGATACCCTGTTGATAGATCTAAAAATAATAATATGGTGGATCAGGTGGTAGCTCTTTTTAACCAAAAAGACCGTTTTCATATTGCTTTATCGCCCGAAGGAACTCGTAAAAAAGTAAGCAGGCTTAAAACCGGCTTTTACCATATTGCTAAAAAAGCGAATATTCCCATTATTCTGGTGGGTTTTGATGTTAGCCATAAAAAAGTGATTTTTTTAGACCCTTTTTACCTTTCTGACGACGAAAAAGCAGATAAGCAGAAAATAGTCGCTTTTTTTAAGGGTTTAAAAGGCTTTATTCCCGAGTACAGCATTACAGAAGATATTGAAGGGTAAACTATTTAACTAGTTTTTATAATATTTGTTTTTTGACTCAAAACTATATTAGTATTTTTGTAACAGCCTTGGGCTGGTTTTATTCATTTAAAAAAAAGAAAAGAGTATGAAAAGTAAAATTTTTTTAGCGCTTGCCATTGTAAGTTTAGGTGCTTATTCTTGTGTTAGTCCTAAAAAATTGGAAGAAGCAGAAGCAAAATATGGCCAATTGAATGGTGCTTATGCTGAACTTCAAAGTAAATATCGTGATGCTCAAGATGCGGTTGCAAAAAGCAAATCCGATGCTGAGAAAGCAGGCGATAAAACTAAATCATTACAATCCACAATTGATGATTTAAACAAACAAGTTGAATTTTTAAAGACTAACAATAATGTAGTGTTAAGTCAATTAAAAGATATGTCTGTTGTTACAGGCGCTCAAGCAGAAAGCATAAAAAAATCATTGGATAATATTGGTGCAAAGGATTTATATATCCAAGGATTACAAAGCACTATGGCGCGTAAGGATTCTATCAACATGAACTTGGTGATGAATTTGAAAGGTGCTATTGGTGATTTAAGTGACGGCGATATCAATGTTAAAGTTGATAAAGGTGTAGTTTATGTTGACATCTCTGATAAATTATTATTCAAGAGTGGAAGCTTTAATATCACTGATAAAGCCAAAGTAGTATTAGGTAAAGTGGCTAAGGTATTAGCAGCTCAACCAGAAATTGAATTTATGGTAGAAGGGCATACCGACTCTAAGCAATTAATTAGCTCAGGATCTACTTTAGAAGATAACTGGGATTTATCTGTAAAGCGTGCTACTACTATTGTACGTACTTTACAAGAAACTTATGGCATCGATCCTAAACGCATGACTGCTGCTGGTAGATCAGAATATATTCCTGTTGCAGAAAACAACTCTGCAGATAATAGAGCTAAAAACAGAAGAACAAGAATTGTGATCTTACCTCAATTAGATCAATTCTTTAAGTTATTAGAGAAGAAGTAATTTTTCTCCCCCTAAATTTTAAAAACCTCACTCAAAAAAGAGTGAGGTTTTTTTATGCATCAGACGCATTCCCGTCTTCTTATTCTTATCTTCGCCTCATGCAACAAGCGTATCTGAACGGACTTAATGAAAGACAAAAAGAAGCGGTAGAACATATAAAAGGACCCCTTATGATTATTGCGGGGGCAGGAAGTGGAAAAACAAAAGTACTTACCTCTCGCATTGCTCATCTCATGCATAGCGGTGTGGACTCTTTTAATATTTTAGCGCTAACATTTACCAATAAGGCTGCTGCCGAAATGAAAGAGCGTGTCGAAAAAGCCCTAGGTAATACCGAAGCGCGCAATTTATACATTGGCACTTTTCATAGTGTGTTTGCACGTATTTTAAGAGCCGAGGCTAGCAAGCTAGGTTATCCTCAAAGTTTTACTATCTACGATACCGACGATTCTCGTTCAGTTTTAAAACAGGTAATTAATGACATGGGTTTGGATGATAAATTATATAAACCCAATATTGTACATAATAGAATATCTGCTGCCAAAAATGCATTGGTGGGTCCGGCCGAATATGCGATGGATAATTTTTTAAAACAGGAAGATGCTCGATCCAACCGTCCGCAGATTGCAGAAATTTATGCAAGCTATGTAGCCCGTTGTTTTAAAAGTGGTGCCATGGATTTTGACGATTTACTTTTTAAAATGCACGAGTTACTCAGAGATTTTCCAGAGGTCTTACATAAATATCAGCACAAGTTTAAATACATATTAATTGATGAGTATCAGGATACCAATCCGGTACAATATCAAATTGCCAAACTATTGGCGGCGGTACATGAAAATTTATGTGTAGTAGGTGACGATGCACAGAGTATATATAGTTTTAGAGGCGCTACCATCGAAAATATTTTACAATTTCAAAAAGATTATGATGATGTCAAGCTGGTAAAATTAGAACAGAACTATCGAAGTAGTAAGTCGATTATCGAAGTAGCCAATCATGTGATAAAAAATAATAAAGGACAAATACCAAAGGAGCTTTGGACCGATAATGACGAAGGTGATAAAATTAAGTTGGTGCGCACAATGACCGACAATGATGAAGGTAAATTTGTGGCAGATGCCATTCAAGAAAATAAATTGCGCAATCATTTTTTAAATAGTGAATTCGCTATTTTATATCGTACCAACGCACAGTCAAGATCTTTTGAGGAAAGTTTACGTCGAGCAGGGGTTGCGTATAAGATCTATGGTGGGCTTAGCTTCTACCAACGTAAAGAGGTAAAAGATTTTATCGCTTACTTAAGAATTATAGCCAATACAAAAGACGAAGAAGGACTTAAAAGAATTATAAATTATCCTGCAAGAGGAATTGGTAAAACCACTGTTGAAAAATGTTTAGTAATTGCCAGTGAACAAAATATAACTTTTTTTGAAGTTCTTGAAAAAGCAAAAGCATTTGGATTTAAAGCAGGTACACTTACTGCCATTGAAGAGTTTGTGACTATGATTAAATATTTTCAAAATCAGCTCACCAAACACAACGCTTATGATGTAGCCGTTCAAGTAGGTAAACATACTAATATTGTAAAGGAACTCTTTAACGATAAATCAACCGAAGGATTAGCGCGTTACGAAAACGTACAAGAATTGTTAAACTCTATTAAAGAATGGACCGAGAGTCCAAGCAATGAAGACGGAGAACAAGGGGATAAAAGCCTAGGCGCTTACTTGCAACAAATAACCCTTATCACCGATTCCGATAATGACAATGGTAATGAGGACACTGTTAAATTAATGACTGTTCATGCTGCTAAAGGATTGGAGTTCTCTTGTGTTTTTGTTGTAGGGCTTGAAGAAACTTTATTTCCAAGTGGGATGAGTGTTAATACACGAGAGGAGCTAGAAGAAGAAAGACGTTTATTTTATGTGGCTGTGACTAGAGCTAAAAAACATTTATGGTTAAGCTATGCTAATTCTAGATATCGATTTGGTCAATTAGTTCAAAACGATCCTTCTAGATTTATTGACGAAATGCCAGAAGAGATGCTCGATAAATCGAGTGCTGGCGGAGGCGCTCGCAACCAAAGCAGCAGTGGATGGGGATCGGCTTATGATAGAATGCATGGCGGCAACACTCGAGGCTGGACCGAACCTAAACAAAAATCAAGTAGCCCAAGCACAGCTTCTAAGCCTAGCTACTTACCCGTAACACCTCCTAGTACACTCAATAAAAATCATATTCCTTCTGAGAATTTTGTAGCTGCCGACCCATCTCAATTGGAAGCGGGTATGAAAATAGAACACCAAAAATTTGGTTTTGGGGTTATAAAAGAAATTGAAGGATCGGCACATAATCCTATTGCCTTAATCCTTTTTGATAAAAACGGAGAAAAGAAAATCATGCTTAACTATGCCAAACTAAGCATCATCCCTTAAATTTTGTTTTTCGATATCGGAAAAATAAGCCCTCCTGGCAGCCCTTAAAAGCCATAGGCCCTGTTTTTTGATTATTTTTGTGGCTCAAATTGAACATTATGATTACCACAGGAAATACAATTGTAAGTATCTATACCGAAATGACCCCTAATCCAGAGACCATGAAATTTGTGGCCAACAAATTATTGTATCCAGGTAAAAGCATCGATGTGGCTGATGAAAGTCAAGCAGGTCCTTCGCCATTAGCTACTGCCTTATTTAGTTTTCCTTTTATCAAAAGTGTTTTTATTGCGAGCAATTTTATTACACTTACCAAAAGTGCCGAAACAGAAGATTGGCAGGATGTAATACCTACCATCAAAACATTCTTAAAAGAATATTTAGAAAATGGTGGCATGGTAGTGAACGAAGAAGAAGTAGCAAAAATAAAACAAGAAGCAACCAATACCGTTCACGCCGATGATGATGATGTGGTAAAACGTGTAAAAGAATTATTAGAAAATTATGTAAAGCCCGCAGTTGAAATGGATGGTGGGGCTATTCAATTTAAAAGTTATAATGACGGCATCGTAAATTTAATGTTACAAGGTTCTTGTAGTGGTTGCCCCTCAAGTATGGTAACCCTTAAGGCTGGTATCGAAGGCATGATGAAAAGAATGATTCCTGAAGTAAAAGAAGTAGTTGCCGAAGCGGAGTAAATTATAATTCAGTTAATACCTGCGCCAAATTTTCACAAAAGCTTTTAGCATTGACTTTTGAAAAAGTCATAGGTGGTTTTATCTTAAGTACATTATGAAGAGGGCCGTCGGTACTTACTAAAAATCCTCTCTCTTTCATTTTATTTACTATAATATCAATTTCTGGTAGGGCGGGAGTTTTGGTTATGGGGTCTTTCACTAATTCGGCACCTATAAATAATCCATACCCTCTTACATCATCAATTATCGAAAATCTATCTTGTAATTTTCGAAGTTCATCCATAAAATAATTACCCACTTCTAAAGCATTGGCTTGCATGTTTTCTGTTTCAATAATATGTAATACAGCTAGTCCAGTGGCCATCGAAACTGGGTTGCCCCCATAGGTATTAAAATATTCTAGCCCGTTGTTAAAGGCCTCTGCAATTTTTTGATTGACTACTACTGCGGCAAGTGGATGTCCATTTCCCATGGGTTTTCCCATGACCACTATATCGGGTATCACTTCTTGTAATTCAAATCCCCAAAATTTTTCTCCTACTCTACCAAAGCCCACTTGAACCTCATCTGCAATACAAACACCACCTGCCGCACGTACATGTGCATACACATTCGCTAAATAATTTTTGGGCAAAGGCATTTGACCTCCAACACCCAATAAACTTTCACAAATAAAAGCGGCTGGTTTTTTTTCTTGATTTGCTAAAACATCAATTATTTTTTTTACATCAGCTGCATATTTTTCGCCGGCTGCAGTATCGTCATATTTGTAAGGTCCTCGATAACCGTCAGGATTGATTGCTTTATGCACCCATGATTTTTGCCCCTTTCCACCTTTACTATCAAATTTATAGGGACTAATATCCATGGTTAAACTTGAAGTACCATGATATGCATGATCAAGTACAATAACATCTTCCTCGCCAGTATATAATCGACTCATTCTAATAGCCAAGTCATTGGCTTCGCTCCCTGAATTTACAAAATAGCAAACCGATAAAGAGGTTGGAAGTGTTTTAGTAAGTTTTTTTGCGTACTCAATAATGTTATCATTTAGATAGCGTGTATTGGTATTAAGTGTTGCAATTTGATTTTGCATTTGCTTTACTAACACAGGATGCGAATGACCTACATGTGAAGGATTATTAACACAATCAATATAAGTTTTACCCTGATCGTCGTATAAATATTGCAAAGCACCTTGTACAATCTTAATTGGCTGTTGATAACTGATACTTAAATTCTTACCAATATTTTTTTGACGTGCCTCTACATCCGATGCATAGTTGTTAGGGTGGATAACACCTTTATAACCACAAGCTTTTTTAAAAGAATCCTGTGCCAACAGCGGATTGATTTGTATCAATCGATACAATAAATCCCAAGCGGGACGCATGGTAATAAAATGATGTTCGTTACTGCTTTCTTTACTTGCATTATAAGCAGATTGTGTAAGGCTTATACATAGTCGGGCAGCAATTAAATAATATAATAAGTCCAACTCTTTTTCCTCTAATGGAAATTGTTCATGATATCCTTTAACCACTAAGCTAGCTGCTACCATTGGATCAGGTTCATCTAACATAGCGTAAGTACATGCCACTGCTACATTATTAATTATAGCGGTATATACCATGTCTCCAAAATCAATTAAGCCGGTTACTATTTCACCATTCGTTAATATATTATAATCATTAGCATCATTATGAACATATCCTTTTCTGAGTGAAAATAAATGAGGCGATACAATCGTTTCAAATTGTAGTAAAAAATAATCCACCATTCTTTTTTGCTCAGCATCTTTAATATAGGATACTTTATTTCTTGCATTAAGTGAAGAGGCAATGTCCCAAGTATATTCTCTATGCATAGATGGATTAGAAAATGTTTGCAATGATGTATCCATCTTTCCTAAGAAGTTTCCCAAGGAAAGTAATAAGTGCTTAGGAACCGATGTTAATTCATGCCAAAATATGCCCTCTAAAAAATTTAATACGCGTATACAATATTCAGTATCTGCTTTTTTAACATAGGAAATTGCGTTGCCTTCTTTGTTTAATAAATTATGTTGGAAATGTTCGGCCAATGGGGTGGATGATAAATGTGCTAATATGCTTGCTTGCGCCTCGATAAATGAAAATACATGAGTGGAATTGCCCACCTTGGCAATATATTTTTTATGGTCAGCGCTAGTTACTAAAAAATTAAGTTCGTCATAGCCCTCCAATAATTGTATAGTTCCACTAATACCAAAATGGTTTTTTAATAGATCGGCTATTTCGTTAACAGAAAAACTCATTCAAAAAGATTGTTTACAAATATAATGGCTTTATTTCCAAACCAATGCCTGTCCTTGTTTCAAGGGTTGGGTGCCTATTAATATTTTACTTTTTTTAGGCATGGGCAACCTAATTTCGTTTTGGATATAATTTACACCCACATAAAAACCATCTCTCCATTCTATAAATACACCCTTTGGTAAATTCTCTATTGCAATACCGGCTTCTGTATAAACCGATCTTATAATTTGTTTTTCTAAATCACCCTCTTGTGTTACTACTCCAATATAAGTAACAGTTCCCTTACCTAGTTTTCTTTTTATAGCAGCTGCTTTACCCTTATAATATTGATTGGCATAAAACGCTATAGTTTGAGTACCAGCAAATGGTCTTAAAATTTCGGACCAAGTATTCCAAGTAAATTTTTGATTGCCCATCTTTACCACTCCCTTTTCAGGAGCCACCAACATATCAGTAAAATCAATAGATGCGCCTATTAATTCTTGAATGGATGCGCCTAAAGCAGATTCCAAAAATTGTCCCGATTTATTTTTTTGCCCCGAACGACAGGATAAAATTAAATGTCCCCCTGCTTTAACATAAGCTATCCATTTAGCTACCAAGCTATCTGATATTAAAGCATAGGCTGGTGCTACTATAAATGGATACTGATTAAAATTAGCTGATTCGCTAATAAAGTCCATGGGGGCTGCTGCCGATTTTACGCCAGCTGTATAATTATTTCTTAAAGTCCATGTATTCCAATCGGCAGATTGTTTTTGGTTTTCTAAATCCCACAAATTTTCATGCGCCCATAAAAATGCAGTTTTTCTTTTTTGCAAAATAATAGGCATCGTATCATTAGCATTAAATTGTTTTTTTAAGCTATTAATATCTTTTATGGCTTGAACAAATTCTTTACCTCCCTGACTTAAACTAGTTCCATCTGTTCCTACAATCCCTTCATGGTACATTTCACTACTTCCCAAGGGGTGGCGATATCTATAGGTACAAACAAAGGAGTTGCCACCTCCCAGCGCTTGCATAATCCACATATGAACGGCACCTGGCATAGGTTGTGGATTATTGGACGCCCAGTTAACTTGACCAGGTTGTAATTCCATAATACCGGTAGTATTTGCAATAGAGCGATAATAATCATTAGCTTCTATTAATCGATAAGGGGCACCCGTTCTAAAACTATTTCCCCATACATTAGATCCATTCACAGGATACATAGTAAAACTTGGAAAATCAAGTTGTTTGGTTAATCTTGGATCTACCTCATATCCTACATTCGTATAATTAGTGGTCACAAATTGTGTAGAGGAAATATACTTTTTAAGTGTATCCGCTTGATGGTTGATAAAATCGGCTGTAGTTTGAGCTGTAAATCTTTTAAAATCTAATACTGCATGTGGACTTAATTTATCCTCCGTATATATTTTTATGTTGGGAATAATAATTTGATCAAAACTATTGTAACGGGTGCTCCAAAAACTTCCCACCCATGCTTTATTTAAACTATCAATATGAACATACTTTTTTTGTAGCCATTGTTGAAAAGCAAGTTGGGAAGACTCGCTAAAATCTGCAAAAGCATTGGGTTCGTTATCTATTTGCCAACCCATAATAGCCGGATGATGTCCATATTTTTTGGCCATTGCAGCAGCCATCGCATAAGCAAATTGTTGGTACCTACTATTCGCAATAGAGTGATCGGCCCTGTTTCCATATTTACGTCTAATGCCATTTTCATCAACTAAATAAATTTCGGGATATTTTTCACCCATCCAAACCGGTGCGGCGGCTGTAGGGGTACATAATATAATTTTGAGTCCTTGTTTTTCGGCTATCGCAATGGCTTTATCTAACCAGGTAAAATCATATTCGGATTCTTGGGGTTGTAAGTAAGTCCAAGCAAAATCAGCGAAGTGGGTAAACTCAAAACCTAATTTTTTTATATTCGCTAAATCTCTCTCCCATTGGTTTTCGGGCCACTGTTCGGGATAATAATAAACTCCGATACTCATTAAGTTTCGGGGTTCGAAAAATTTTTTAGAGGAACTATTTTGTGCTGCTAAAAAACTATTTGCTATAAAAAGGCTTACACCAAGTATAAGCAATCTAAAGTTTATAATTTTTATTTTTAAAACAAGCATTATACGTTTATTAAATGCCTTATAATTTTCCGTAAAGGGCTCTTAATTTTTCGCGCGTCATAATTTGCTCCCAATCTTTTCCTAAAGCGTTTTCCCATAATGGTTTCATACCTAAGGATACGTTTATCATAGAATCAAACTGCTCTTCGGTTAAATTAGCACAGATACCCATAGGAATTTCGATATTGTTTTTCTCCACCATGTATTTAAACTCTTTTACGCCTGCTGGATAATATTCTTCCAAATGATTCATAACAATACAATTACCAATTCCGTGTTTGGTACCCAATAAAAAACTTAAACCATAACTCACGGCGTGTGCAACACCTACTTGACTATAAGCAATACTCATGCCACCTGCATAAGAAGCCATCATTAATTGCTCATCACTTTCCTCGTCCCATTTTGGTTTTTCTACAAATACTTTGCGACATAGATCCAAGGCTTTTTCACCGTAGGATCTACTAAACTCATTTAAATAAGTGCCTTCTAAAGATTCAATACAATGAATATAGCAATCCATACCTGTATAAAAACGTTGATTCACTGGTGCGTTTTTAACTAAATCTGGATCTAATACAATTTGAGTAAAAGGCGTGAAATCGGAGTTCATACCTAGTTTACGCACAGGACCAGTTAATACTGTTGTACGACTTACTTCGGCACCGGTTCCACTTAATGTAGGTATGCCCACTTTAAAAACGCCTACTTGTTTTACTAAATCCCAACCTTGATAATCGGCCGAAGAACCAGGATTAGTCATCATTAAAGAAACTGCTTTGGCTAAATCCATGGCGGAGCCACCTCCAATACCAATAATACCGCTCACTTCACCAAACTCAGCTTTTAATTCAGCAGCAATGGCATCTACTTGTTTGGTTTTAGGTTCATGCGTAACGTCTACATATATAATTTTATCTTTTCCTCTTAAAGGAATTCGACTTGCTAATGGTTTACCTGCAAAATAGTGATCTAAAAAAAAGATCATGGGAAAATTATCTTTACGACGAGGTGCTAAAATTTCATCTAGTTGATTAAAAGCACCACGACCATACACTACATAGTCTACTAATTTTAAATTCTTGAACTGCATAACAATATTTTATTGAACTAATTTCTTTTGTAAGTCCTCCAAAGATACGCCTTTTGTTTCAGGCACTTTTGCCAAAATCCATACCAACTGTAGAGCCATCATGGCAGTGAAAAATGCAAAAATAGGCCAAGGGTTATCTTTAAAAATTCCTGTTTCACTATCTAAAAACAAGGGCGTGATTAAAGTAATTAAAGCAGCAAATACCCAATGAATACTGGCCCCAAAAGCTTGTCCCTTAGCACGTATAGGGGTAGGAAAAATTTCAGAAATTAATACCCAAATTACGGCGCCCTGTCCAATGGCGTGAGAGGCAATAAATAACAATAAAAAAGACAACATAAATGTGGGAGCGCTATGTGCTATAAATCCATAAGCCACCATGGATAAGCTAATGATATAGCCAAAAGACCCAATAATTAATAATGTTTTACGACCAATGCGATCTATTAACCAAAGACCCACAAAGGTAAAAATCAAATTCATTAACCCAAGAGAGATAGAACTTAAAAGTGAATTGTTTTTTGCAAAGCCCGCTTCTTCTAAAATTCTTGGCGCATAGTATAATAAAAAATTAATGCCCGATGCTTGATTAAAAAAAGCAACAAAAAAGGCAATCGAAATAATTTTAGTATGATGCTTGGTAAATAATTGAGAAGCACCAAAAGACTTTTCTTGTGCATTAGAAATATTTATTTCTTGAATGGTTTCGTCGATAGTATCAACACCCACTTCTTGTAATGTTTTTCTAGCACCAGCTTCATCATTTTTAACCGATAATAACCATCTTGGACTTTCGGGTAATCCTAAAGTCATTAAAGTATATATGGTAGAAGGAATTAATAATACCGCCAACATCCAACGCCAATCATTAATACCACCAAAGCCTGCTAAAAAATAATTAGATAAATAGGCTATCAAAATACCAAACACGATATTAAATTGATACATGCCTACTAGCTTACCACGATTATTTTTATTAGATATTTCAGAAATATAAGTGGGTGCTGCTACCGATGAAACGCCAATAGCAATACCCCCTATCAATCTAAAAAACGAAAACGTATAGGGGTCTTGTGCTAAAGCGGAGCCAATGGCGGAAGCAATAAACATTATACCCAACCATATCAATACTTTTTTGCGTCCATATTTTTCGGTAGGGGCGCCCGCAAACACAGAGCCTATAACGGTTCCCCATAAAGCCATCGACATAATAAAAAAGCCATGAAACAAAGGCGTAGTATGCCAAAGTTCTTGAATTGGTTTATCTGCTCCTGAAATTACCACCATATCAAATCCAAAAATAAATCCCGCTAAAGCGGCGACCACCGTTGATTGAAATAATTTTCCTTTATTCATACAATTTTATTTTAAAAGTGAAGCAGCTTTAATTAAATCTTCGGGCGTATCTATTTCTACACCCATATATTCGGTAACTACCATTTTAATAGAAACGCCATTTTCTAAATAACGCAAACATTCAATTTTTTCGGCAGCCTCTAATGGTGTCATTGGCCAATGGGTAAAATCAAGTAGGGCTTGTTTTTTAAATGCATACACCCCAATATGTTCATAATAGGTAATGCTCAAATCTGTGGCTCTTGGAAAAGGAATCACACTTCTCGAAAAAAACAAAGCGTTATTATTTTTATCTATGGCTACTTTAACATAATTGGGATCTTGAATTAAAGTAGGAATGGTTAATACCTGCATTAAGGACGCCACTTGAACAGAGGGATCTGAAAAAACGGCTAAGAGTTTTTCAAGTGGTTCTCTTTTTACAAAAGGTTCATCTCCTTGTACATTCACTACAATATCTATATCTACCTTTTCTACCGCTTCGGCAATTCGGTCGCTTCCACTTTCGTGTTCTCGTACACTCATGATTGCTTTACCGCCATGAGCAGTTATTTCATTATAAATTATTTCACTATCTGTTACTACATACACTTCATCAAATAAGCCTGTAGCCTTGGTATTATCATAGGTGTGTCTGATAACAGACTTGTTACCTAGTACTTGCATTAGTTTAGCCGGAAAGCGAGTAGCAGCATAGCGTGCAGGAATAAAAGCACCAATTTTTGTCATGTTAATAATCAGATTTTATTGTCTTATCAAAAGGCGCTTTTAATTGATAGGCCAATGATTCGTCTTTGCTATTATCTAAAACGTCTAAACCATAAACAATATTTTCCATGGGCGTATTATTATAGGTACCCAATAAACGATCCCAAAATGAAAATATATTTCCATAATTACTATCTGTTTGTGGACGTGTAATATGATGGTGCACGCGGTGCATATTAGGAGAAACGATTATTAAACCAAAACTTTGATCAAACCATTTAGGGATTCGAATATTAGCATGGTTAAATTGAGTAAGTACTACACTTAAACTTTGGTACAACATCACTAGCCACATAGGTGTTCCTAAAATAAATACCGCTAGTATAGCAAATACGGCTCTTACGACCGACTCTCCTGGATGATGACGATTACCAGTAGTGGTATCCACATGCGTATCGGCATGATGAACCATATGAAATTTCCATAAAAATTTTATTTTATGTTCTATCATATGCACTAAATAAGCACCGATAAAATCTAATAATAATAAACCAACTATTGCCTCAGCCCAAGCGTTTACATGTAAAATGGGGAGTAAGCCAAAATGTTGCGCAACCGTCCAATCACTTACTTTTACCATGAATAAGGCAAAACCAAAATTGATAATTATGGTAGTGAGGGTGAAAAATAAATTAATACCCGCGTGTTTAAATTTTTGATATTTAAAATTAAAAAGAGGCGCGGCAATTTCTACCAACCAAAAAAAGCTAATGCCACCCGCTAATAACAAAGCTCGGTGCAAACTAGAAATAGTTGCAAAATATTGTTGAATGGTCTCCAGCATATCGTTGTATTTATATTGTAAATCTAAATAAAAAACCCGATGTTCTTAGGCAGAAATCATCGGGCTTCGGGTTGTTTTTATGGTACGGATTAACTGTTCAACATTAATGGCATCACCAGCATTAATAAATCTTCGCCAGGTGCTTGTTCTGATGGTTTAATTAAACCAGCTTTGCTTGGTGTTGATAATTCTAAGTATACTTCGTCGGTATCGGCAGCGCTTAACATTTCAATTAAAAACTTTGCGTTAAATGCAATTTGAATGTCCTCCCCTTGGTATTCACAACTCATTCTTTCGTTACCTTCAAAACTAAAATCAATATCCTGTGCAGCCATTTGTAATTCACTTCCTGTAATATTTAAAGCCACTTGATTAGTGCTTTTATTACTAAATACATTTACACGACGTAAAGCATTTTGAAAATCGTGTTTATTAACCGTTAAACGATAAGGATTGTCGGCAGGAATTACTACTTTATAGTCAGGGAAACGAGCGTCAATTAATCGACAAATTAATTGGGTAGATCCATGATCCACAAAAAGATGATTATTGTTAAAGCTTAAGGTAATGGGATCGTCATTGTCTGGCAAGGCGTTCTTTAATAAGTTTAATGGTTTTTTAGGTACAATAAAACTTGCATTTTGCGTTGCCTTGGTATCGGTTCTCTTATAACGCACTAAACGGTGTGCATCCGTAGCTACAAACTGAACACTATCTTTTGAAAGTTCAAAAAACACACCCGTCATTGCAGGACGTAAGTCATCACCACTTACGGCAAATAATGTTTTATTAATAGCTGTTAATAGTGCAGTGCTGGTCATCTTAAAGCCTGTGGTATCATCGGCTGTAGGCTCTTTAGGAAAATTGTCTGGATTTTCTCCCATTACTTTATACTTACCATTATCGCTGGTAATTTCAACCGCATAATTTTTGTCGATATTAAAAGTAAGTGGTTGGTCAGCGATATTTTTTAAAGAGTCAATTAAAATTTTAGCAGGAATACAAACACGACCATTCGCCTTGCTTTCTACCTCCATTTGCACGCGCATCACTGTTTCTAAATCGGTAGCTACAATATTTAATTTTTTATCTTCTATTTCGAATAAAAAATCTTCTAAGATGGGAAGAACCGTATTGGTGTTTATGACACCAGAAATTTGTTGTAGGTGCTTTAAAAGAGAGGAAGAGGAAACAATAAATTTCATGTGAAGTGTTTTATAAATATTCTAGAATTTTACACGAGACAAACCTAATGCAAAATGTTAAGATTAAAAAGCTATTTTAGCACTACTTATTGACATCAATGAAAAAAGTTAGAGTCGGCAAAGAGCAAGCTATACGCAGTATACGTCAGTATTGTGCTTACCAAGAAAGAGCACAACAAGAAACCAGAGACAAGCTCTATGAATTAGGTATGACCAAGGACGAGGTAGAGGAAATTATTGCCGAATTAATAAGTGAAAATTTTTTAAATGAAGAGCGATTTGCGATTCAATTTGCCGGTGGACATTTTAGAATAAAGGGTTGGGGTAAAGTAAAAATTAGCCACGCGCTTAAACAAAAAAGAGTAAGTACTTACAATATTAAAAAGGCTTTAAAAGCTTTAGAGGAAGAGGATTATGAACAAAAATTGGCCGAATTGGCCCTTAAAAAATGGAATAGCCTAAAAGGGGAAAAAGGATTACAAAGAATGGCTAAAACTCGGGCTTTTTTACACCAAAGAGGCTTTGAACCACAATTCGTTCAGCCCCTGGTACAGGCCTTGTACAAAGCAAAATAATATTATGTGTTTATTGTATCTTTAGTATTGATACAAAACTAATCCTTTGAATACACTCCGATTTTCACTTATTCAGACCAACCTTTTTTGGGAAGACAAGGGGGCCAACTTGGACCAACTAAGTCAAAAAATTAATGCTATTGAGCAGCCCACCGAAATAATTATATTACCCGAAATGTTCTCAACTGGCTTTAGCATGCAGCCAAAAAAATTAGCCGAAAACATGGAAGGGCCCACCGTGGATTGGATGCGCCGAATAGCTGCAGACCAAAGAGCTATTTTAACGGGCTCTATTATTATCGAAGAAGGGGGGCATTATTTTAATCGATTTATTTGGATGCTCCCTAATGGTGAGTTTGGTTATTATGATAAAAGACACTTATTTGGATTTGCTGGAGAGGATAAACAATATAGCGCAGGCAATAAAAGATTAATAGCAAGTGTGAAAGGGTGGAAAATAAATTTACAGGTTTGTTATGATTTACGTTTTCCTGTTTGGGCAAGACAAGGGCATTCAAGTATGGGCATAGAGGAGGAGGCTGAATTTGATGTTTTATTGTATGTTGCGAATTGGCCCGAAAAAAGAAACCACGCATGGAAAACCTTATTAACCGCAAGGGCCATCGAAAATCAATGTTTTACTATTGGTGTTAACCGAGTAGGATTAGATGGTAATAATATTGCGCACAGCGGAGACTCAATGGTAGTAGGCCCCTTAGGAGAAGTGCTTTATCATTGTGCCTACGAAGAAGATGTATTTCACATAAGTTTACAAAAAGAGGAACTAGTTAAAACAAGACAACAGTTTCCTTTTTTAAAAGATGCTGACGATTTTTCTATTTTATAATTTTATTGCTATATCATGGTTCAATATTTTTCCGCACAAGAATTGTTTACAGGTAAACATTGGTTTAGTGAAGTAGTTGTTGAAGTGGCAAATGGCAAAGTAGGTAAAATTCAAAAAGAAGGATATGTTGCCAAAAACGCTTATCCTTTAATTGTACCGGCACTTATCGATTTACAAATTTATGGTGCTGACGAAAAATTATTATCTATTTATCCCGAAGCAAATACAATAAAAAAAATTTATGAATATTGCTTGCAAGGGGGGACTGCTTATTTTATGCCCACTATTGCTTCTGAATCAAATGAAATAATCTTACAATCTATAGAAGCAGTTAAACAATATATGGATGCAGGGGGTAAGGGGTGTTTGGGATTGCATATTGAAGGGCCCTGGATTAATGTAAACAAA
The DNA here is from genome assembly GCA_947452905.1 of Bacteroidota bacterium. Lineage (GTDB taxonomy): Bacteria > Bacteroidota > Bacteroidia > Chitinophagales > Chitinophagaceae > Sediminibacterium. Next base: position 54,669 of record CANGEP010000003.1, read on the forward strand.
AAAGGGGCACATAACGAAAGCATTATTCATGCACCAACTATAACGGAAGTGCAAAAAATTATTGATGCCGGTAAAGGATATATTGGTATGGTTACCTTGGCGCCTGAAATTTGTGACGAAAAAATTATTCATTTATTACAAGAAAACGGAATTATAGTTTCGGCGGGGCACACCAATGCTAGCTTTGAGCAAGCAATGCAGTATTTTGATAATGGTATTTCGGTAGCTACTCATTTATTTAACGCTATGAGCCCTTTTGCACACCGCGCACCTGGAGTAGTAGGTGCTTTATATACACACAAAAGGGCAATGTGTAGTTTGGTAGCCGATGGACATCACGTAGATTATAGTGCTATAAAAATTGCCAAACAATTAATGGGGGAGCGTCTTTTTTGTATTACCGACGCGGTGACTACCACCACCCAAGGGCAATATCAACATCAATTAGTGGGAACTAAATATGAAAACGCGGGAACCTTGAGTGGTTCTAGTTTAACTCAATTAAAATCGGTTAATAATTTAGTGAACGAGGTGGGCATTGATTTAGGAGAAGCACTTAAAATGTGTAGCCTTTATCCAGCAAAAGTGATGAATAGAGAAGCCATTAAAGGAACCATCGAAACAGACGCTCCTGCAAATTTGCTTTTTTTAAGTGCCGATCTAAAGCTATTAAAAATAATAACTACTTAACAAAAGCGTTCCAACCCTGAGCGGTAATGTCAAAAACATTATTGCCCTTGGTGATTATTTTATTTCCCTCTTCTAAATCACACATATAGCCAATCACGCTAATTTCTTCCTGCATGGTTATTTTATCATATTCACTTTGCTTCATCGTAAATAAAAGTTCATAGTCCTCTCCCCCGTTTAATGCACAAACAGTAGGATCTAACCCGAATTTAAAAGCAGCGGCTTTTGTGTCTTCGTGTAAAGGAATTTTATCCTCATACAATCTGCACCCCAAGCCACTTTGACGACAAAGGTGTAAAATATCACTACTTAAACCATCACTAATATCCATCATGGATGTGGGCACAATATTTTGTTCGGCTAAATAATCGATAATATCTTTTCTTGCTTCGGGTCTTAATAGTCGACCTACTATATAATCTTCATTTTCTAAAGAAGGTTGTACTTGTGGATTTTCTAAAAATATTTTTTTTTCTCTTTCCATTAAGGTGAGTCCTAAAAAAGCAGCACCTAAATCACCTGATACACAAATTAAATCGCCACTTTCAGCTGTACTTCTTTTTACAAACTGATCTGGTGTAACTTCGCCAATGGCAGTTACCGAAATGATAAGTCCTTTTTGTGAAGTGGAGGTATCTCCTCCAATTAAATCAACACCATATCTTTCGCAAGCAATTTGAACACCTTCATAAAATTCCTCTAAAGCTTCTACACTAAATCGATTGCTAAAAGCCAAGCTCATTGTTATTTGTGTGGGCTGTGCATTCATCGCATACACATCGCTTAAATTTACTATTACTGATTTATATCCTAAGTGTTTTAAAGGCGTGTACATTAAATCAAAGTGAACACCTTCAATTAATAAGTCGGTAGTTATAACGGATTGTTTGCCAAAGTGATCTATCACCGCAGCATCATCACCAATCGATAAAACAGTGCTTGCGTTTTGTGTTTCAAAATTTTTAGTAAGTTGATCGATTAAACCAAACTCTCCTAGTTTTTCTATCTCTGTTCTTTCTGTTGACATAAAATTATTTATAAAGATCCACCTTTAATTAAGTTCAATAAAGATTCATGAATTTTTCCGTTTGTGGCTATAATGCCCGGCTGATAAGGGTTATAGGGGTCACCTTTTAAATCGGTTACTTTTCCACCAGCTTCTTGCACAATTAAAAAACCAGCTGCGCTATCCCATGCCTGTAATTTGTGTTCGTAAAATCCATCGAAGCGGCCCGCTGCTGTCCAACATAAATCTAGCGCGGCACTTCCTAATCTTCTTACAGGAACCGCTTTTCTAATTAGTTTTTCAAAAATTTGTAAAGGTCCGTTTTCGCTGTCTAAATATTGATAGGGAAATCCTGTTACCAAACAACTGGCTAGTAAATTATCTTTATCACTTACTTTAATCGGCTTATCATTTAAAGTGGCCCCTTTTCCTTTTTCTGCAAAAAACATTTCTTTCATAAAGGGATTATATACGGCACCCATAATCATTTCTCCATTTTGTTCTACTCCTATACTTACACAACAAATAGGAATGCCGTTGGCAAAATTAATAGTACCATCGATAGGATCAATAATCCACTTAGTAGTAGAATCTGTTGGCATTGCACCCGTTTCTTCACTCAATATAAAATGATCGGGGTGTGCGTCTTGTATAATTTTAAAAATTGCTTTTTCAGATGCGTGATCTGCCTCGGTCACCAAATCGTTTAAACTACCCTTACTAGAGATGGTAAAACTACCATTAAAATAATGTGTTAACTCTTTCGCTCCTGCTTCTATTGCCTTTAATAAAGTGTTTTTAATCATTTAACAAAAGTAGCTTCGTTTGCTCGAATAACATTCCTAAATTTGTCAATAATCTTTAAAAGATAAACCCGAACCCGTAGATGCCAATTTTTGAGATTAACTTGCCCAAAGGCCTTAATAAGGCATTAGGTATTCCCCCAAGAAGCCCTAAGAGAGCACAGTTACGTGTGTTAAAAAAGCTCTTGCGTCGCGCCAAGTATACGGCGTTTGGCCAAAAATTTGGATTCGAACAAATTTTAAAAAACAGAGCCGTTGCCAAACAATTCCAAAAAACGGTTCCTGTATTTAATTATAATAAAATTTATACCGATTGGTGGCACAAAAGCTTAGAAGGAGAGCCCGATATTTGTTGGCCTGGAAAAATTAAATTTTTTGCTCTCAGCAGTGGTACCAGCGAAGCGGCTAGTAAATATATTCCTGTTACCAATGATTTATTAAGAGGTAATAAAATAATAATGATTAAACAACTAATTAGTTTGTTTAATTATAAAGAAGTTCCCTTAGCTAGTATAGGCAAGGGTTGGCTAACCCTTGGTGGTAGTACCGACTTGCAAAAAGGACCCGGCTATTATGCCGGTGATTTAAGTGGTATAACGGCCAAAAAAGCTCCATTTTGGTTTCAACCTTTTTACAAGCCTGGCAAAAAAATTGCTAAGGAAAGAGATTGGAATAAAAAATTAAAAGAAATTGTAGAAAAAGCACCCCATTGGGATATTGGATTTATCGTGGGGGTTCCGGCATGGATACAGATGTGTATTGAAATGGTCATAGAAAGGTATCAACTCAATAACATTCATGAACTATGGCCTAATCTTGCTTTTTTTGTGCATGGTGGTGTAAGTTTTGAACCCTATAAGCATGGTTTTGAAAAATTATTGGGTAGACCCATCTCTTATGTCGAAACTTATTTAGCAAGTGAGGGGTTTTTGGCATGGCAGGATAAACAAAATGGAGAGGGTATGCGATTAAGCTATAATCAACATATCTTTTTTGAGTTTGTTCCTTTTGATGAAAATAATTTTGATGCGGATGGAGAGTTGTATGAAAATCCTCAAACCCTAATGATACAAGAGGTGGAAGAGCATAAAGATTATGCCCTATTAATTAGTACCGTTGCCGGCGCCTGGCGTTATTTAATTGGAGACACCATTCGTTTTGTAGATAAAGAAAATGCAGAAATTATTATTACGGGTCGTACTAAACATTTTTTAAGCTTAGTGGGCGAGCATTTGAGTGTTGATAACATGAACAAAGCCATTCAACTGGTAAGTGAGGAGTTAAATATTTCTATTCCTGAATATACAGTTACCGGCGAGCCAGTAGGGAATTTTTTTGGTCATCATTGGTATATAGCTGCCGACGGAATTGTAGATGAAAAATTAGTAGCACAAAAAATTGATGAAAAGTTAGTGCTGTTAAATGATGATTATGCGGTTGAAAGAAAAACGGCGTTAAAAGAAATTAGAGTATCTGTTTTAGGGGAAAATATATTTTTATCTTTTTTACAAAGCAAGGGGAAAATTGGAGGTCAACATAAATTTCCACGTGTGCTAAAAGGAACTCTTTTAGAAGAGTGGAAAATTTTTATTGAAAATAAATAGCATGTTAACACCCATATTAAAAGGATTATTACTAGGCTTTTTATTGAGTATCTCTATTGGCCCTGTTATTTTTGCAATTATCAAACAAAGCTTAACTAGTGGTAAAAAAGCTGGATATACCTTTGTGGCTGGTGTTTCGGCTAGTGATATTACCCTGCTGCTTGTTTGTAATATTTTTACTGCCTTGTTTACACTTGTTTTATCGCATAAGGCAACTATTGCACTTATTGGTGCTGGCTTTTTATTGCTTATGGGATTGTATACCCTTCTGTTTAAAAAAATTAAGCTTGAACCGGTGAGTGAAGAGGGAGAAAAAACAATGAGGAAAAGAGATTTTGTGGGCATATTTATGTCGGGCTATTTAATGAACACATTAAATCCTTCGGTTTTTTTATTTTGGTTTGCATGGACGGCCGCCATTGGTGCTGCTGCAGAACCCACCAACAACCCACTGATTTATAAAATGTTGGTTTTTGGCACCTGTTTGACATTTGTATTACTATCTGACCTTGCTAAAGTAGTATTGGCGGGAACACTAAGACCTAAACTCACAGAAAAAAATCTAATCTGGATTAATCGTGTGTCGGGTATTATTATTTTAGTTTTTAGTGCAGGCTTGTTTTATGGTGCCTTACAATATTAATAGTTTCTGCATTTTAGTTCGTAAATTGAGCCTGTGAAAAAAATACAAATTATTAGTTGGCTTCTTATATTATTTGCCGCCTCAAGTTCATTTGCACAAGGTGGTAAGTTGTTGGCGCTAAAAGATCGTGGGGTTATTGTTAAATCCTTCACCAAGGGTGATTATATTAATTTTCAATTTTCGAATCACCAATGGATTACGGGATATGTTAACGAGATTAAAGATGACTCTGTTCATATTCATCAATTTGCACTACAAACTATAATGACGGGATATGGTACTATGGGACAAGACACATTACAGTTGGGAAACTTTACATTTCACAAATCTGAAATTTTAGCTTTTGCGCACGAGAGAGGACATTATAATAGTGTATTTAGCAACGGTGCTTTTTTAATGACCGCAGGCGCAGGCTACTCTTTATTAAACATCACCAACTCGCTGCTTAAAAACGATATTGTTTTTAGTGCTACTAATATTACCAAAATAGGTGCAGGGGTGGCTACTTGGTTTTTAGGAAAACTTCAACACAAAGCGCATCCTAATTATAGACCTATTGGTAAACGATTTAGCGTCGAAATTATTTAACCAGTTTTTTTGTGATAAAAAAATTTAAACGTTTTGTTTTTTATTTGTTCTTGGGCTCTTCCCTGTATTTACTAGTTTTAAAATTTGTTAATCCGCCAATCACGATTACTCAATTAACCAATGCTTTTGGGTTGGGTTTACAAAGAGATTATATAGCCTGGGAAGACATGTCTTATAATATAAAGCTTGCCGCCATTGCAAGCGAGGATCAAAGTTTTACCGATCATAGTGGATTTGATTGGGATGCCATGGAAAAAAGTTTACACCCCAAAAAGAAAAAAAAGAAATCAAAAATTCCACTTGGGGGTGGGGCCAGTACCATTACTCAACAAACAGCAAAAAATGTTTTTTTGTGGCAAGGAGGAAGTTGGGATAAATACATTCGTAAAATTCCTGAATTTTATTTTACTTTTTTAATTGAATGGGTTTGGGGTAAAAAAAGAATTTTAGAAGTATACTTAAATGTAATTGAAACCGGACCCGGTTGTTTTGGTGTAGAAGCTGCTGCACAACATTATTTTCATAAACCGGCCAAAAATTTAACTAGGGCCGAAGCAGCCATGATTGTTGCGGGTTTTCCCAATCCAAAAAAATTTACAGCAGTGCCATTAACTAAAAGAGTGGCTTGGCGTTATTTGCAAATTTTACACGAAATGAACAACTTAGAGGGAGATGATGATATCGGTGAACTACTAAAAAGAAAATAATTACTGCTTTATTAACAAATCAATTTGACTAATCGCATTTTTGGTTCTTTGATCTCCCTTGCCTGATACTATAGCCCAGGGTGTATTTTGATTCATTAAAAGATCCTTATAAATCATAAACAACTCTTGTCTTGGTTTTTCATCTGGATATTCTCTCATTTCGTCTTTGGTCCAAGGAAGATCTATGTCACAAAGCAAATACAAATCGTATTGTCTTTTATTTATTTGTTCTAAAATAAAAGAGTGGCAGTTATTAAACACATATTCACACCAAACTTTCATCACATACATATCGGTATCAATTATTAACAAGTCGGCTGCTTTTTGCACATAATTGTCTTCTTCTTGTAGTTGACCCTTGGCTATGGTTAATAAATTATCATAGGTATAGTTGGTTCCGTTTTCGTTTAAATATTGTCGAGCATACTCGGGACACCATTCTGTATTGTAATGTTTTGCTAATGCCTCGCAAAGAGTCGATTTTCCGGTTGACTCTGGGCCTAGTACAACTATTTTTTGAGGCTTATGCATTTTGTTGATTTGCTTTTGTTTTCCAAGATTGTAAACCCGCAATAGCAAGTATTAATAAAATTAAAAATTGTACACTAGTAAAGGCATATCCTTTTATAAAATAAAGTGGGATGGAAGCTAAATTAGTAAGTATCCACCAATACCAACTTTCTACTTTTTTCTTTGCCATCAACCACATACCCGTATAGGCAGTAGCACTTGCAAAAGCATCAGCCCAGGGTATAGCTTCGGGTGCAAATGCCGATTTAGCGAGCGTTAATCCAAAATAAATAACTATATAAAAGGCAGTAAAAAATAAAAGCTGTTGTTTCCACTGTTTTGAACTGCTTTTGGTTATTTGTAAAAAAGCGGTGTGTTGATCTTCTTTTTTCCGGGTCCATAAATACCAACCATATATACTCATGATGGTGTAGTATAAATTTACGCTGGCTTCTCCTAACAAATGTCCTTTATAACTTAGATAAACATAAAATGTGGTGTTAATTAGTCCCGTGGGATATACTAATATGTTTTCTTTTCTACTATACCAAACCGATACAATACCCGCTATAACAGCGATTGCTTCTACCCAACCCGTTTGTAATAATCCCTTAATTATAGATTCAAAAATTTCTTGCATAAATTATTTAGCGATTTTCATAGTTTGTAGATGCGCTTCGAGGCGGAACATTTCGTCTCTTAGTTTAGCGGCCTCCATAAAATCGAGTGCTTTTGCAAATTTATCCATTTGTTTTTTGGTTTGCTGAATTGCTTTTTCAATTTGCGGTATCGTGGTATACTTGTCGTCGTTTATTGTTTCAGTCTCTATACCATCGGTTGTTTTTATATTTATATTGTTAAGGGTAAACCCTTTAATATCTAATACGGAGCCCTGGGCCATTACCTGCTCTATGCTTTTAATGATAGTGGTGGGAATAATATTATTTTCTTTGTTATATTTTATTTGTTTCTCCCTGCGTCGATTGGTTTCGTCGATGGTTCTCTGCATGCTTTTGGTAATCTGATCCCCATAAAATATGACACGTCCATTTACATTACGTGCAGCTCGACCCGCCGTTTGTGTAAGAGATTTTTCATTCCTCAAAAAACCCTCTTTATCCGCATCAAGAACCGCTACCAAAGAAACTTCGGGAAGGTCCAATCCCTCTCTTAAAAGGTTTACACCCACAAGAACATCAATTACACCTAGCCTAAGCTCGCGTAATATTTCGACACGCTCTAGTGCATCAATATCACTATGTATGTATTTTGATTTTATTTGGATGCGTTGTAAAAAACGGTCCATCTCTTCGGCCATTTTTTTAGTAAGCGTAGTTACTAAAACACGATCTCCTTTTTCAACCTGCATGGCAATCTCTTCTAACAAATCATCAATTTGATTTTTAGTTGGGCGCACTTCAATAGGAGGATCTAATAATCCTGTTGGCCTAACCACTTGTTCTACAATTAGGCCGCCGGTTTTTTCTAGTTCGTATTCACCGGGAGTCGCACTTACAAAAATGGATTGACCAATTATGTTTTCAAACTCATTAAAATTAAGGGGACGATTATCCATGGCACTTGGTAATCGAAAACCATATTCTACTAAATTCATTTTTCTGCTGCGGTCTCCTCCATACATACCACTAATTTGTGGAATGGTTACATGACTTTCGTCTATTACACATAAAAAATCTTTGGGGAAATAATCTAATAAACAAAAGGGTCTTGAGCCCGGTGTTCGGCGATCAAAAAAACGAGAATAGTTTTCAATACCCGAACAATAGCCAAGTTCTCTTATCATTTCAATATCATATTCGACGCGCTCTTTAATTCTTTGTGCTTCGGTGTTTTTTCCAATTTTTTTAAAGTACTCTACTTGTAATCTCATTTCGTCTTGTACTTCAATTATAATTTCTTGCAACATTTCCTTGGGCGCTAAATATAAATTAGCGGGAAAAATGGCGGCGTTGTCCATAGATTCAATTCTTTTTCCAGATTCAATCTCAATACTATCTATGGCCTCAATTTCATCTCCAAAAAAAGTAATCCTATATCCATAATCCACATAGGGCAAACGAATATCAACCGTGTCTCCATTGACCCTAAAGGAGCCCCTATCAAACTCTGTTACTGTTCTATGATATAAACTATTAACAAGCGCGTGTAAAAAAGCTTGTCTGGCGAGCACCATTCCTTTTTGAATTCTTATAATTCCGTTTTCATATTCGGTAGGATTTCCCATACCATAAATACAACTTACACTTGCTACAATAATAATATCTCTGCGGCCGCTTAATAATTGTGCGGTTGCTTGTAAACGAAGTTTGTCTAATTCTTCATTGATGCTTAAATCTTTTTCGATATAAACACCCGAGGTGGGCAGGTAGGCCTCTGGTTGATAATAATCGTAATAAGAAACAAAATACCCCACAGCATTATCAGGAAAAAACTGTTTAAACTCGCCATAAAGTTGCGCCACTAGTGTTTTGTTGTGGGTTAAAACAAGTGTGGGTCTTTGTGTATTTTGAATCAGATTGGCAATGGTAAATGTTTTACCACTTCCTGTAACACCCAAAAGGGTTTGATATTGTTCGTTATGTAAAACCCCCTCGGTCAACGCGGCAATTGCAGTAGGTTGATCTCCCGAGGGGGTATAATTAGATTGTAACTGAAAGGGCATACGCAAATTTACATGCTATAAAGCATCTAAATACGAAGAAAGTTTTTCAATACTATTAGCTACTTCCTTTATTTGCGAGGTCGCTTCTTTCCAATTCTTTTGTTCAATCGCCTCTCTCACACCTGGAACTGTTTTAACACCATAGCCTGTATAAAAACCTGGTGCATAAATTGTGTGCTTAAACCATGGTCTACGTGGAAGACCCGTCTCTGATAAAAGCTTTTGTTCGGCGGTATAAATTTTTGCGTTTAATACAATTAATGCTGCCGGGTCTGCGCTTGCTTTTTTATCTTCTACATGTGCTGCTGCTTTTTCTAATTTAGCCAAAGCGTTTTGGATGGCCGAAAAATCAACATAGGGAACTTCAGCAACATTTTTTGGTTTGGCAAGTGCCTCTGTTGGATCGCCGGCATAGTCGTATGCTTTTTTAGATACCATTTCGTTTTCGATAGCAGTTTTTTCTCTTAATTGATCTACATTATTTATTAGCTCGTTGATATATCCCTTTATAGTGCTGTGTAAAACTCTATAATCAAAGGGTAATACATCGGCGTCGGCAAGTCTTAGAGAAACCCTACCAGCTGTTTGTGCTAGTGTTACACCATAAGTAAAACTAGGGTCTTTAAAACGACGATACATATCATAAGAATCATAAATAGAGTGATACTCTCCTCCCTCGTCTTCTCCTCCGTATCCAATATTTAAAGAGGGTACGCCTAGGTGTTGAATAAAGGAAGAATAATCAGAACCCGAACCCATGGCAGCGAGTGGATAATTGGTAGCGTTAAAAGCTTCTTTTTTAGCGGCAGTAGTTGTGGCGTTTGTTGCTTTTGATGCTTTTGCTCTTTCAAAAACAGTAACACCCGTTTGTGGATCTATTACTGTTTTGCTTATTTCGGTGATTAATGGTGAGAAAGCGTGTGAGCCCTCTACCCCTAAAAAGCCTCTTCCGTTGCCATCTGAATTAATATAGGCTACCGCTTTTTGTTGTAGTTCTGCTGCATGATCTTCGACCCACTCTGTAGAGCCCATTAGTCCGGGCTCTTCGGCGTCCCAAGCACAATACACTAATGTTCTTTTGGGTCTCCATCCTTGTTTTAATAATTCCCCAATAGCCATGGCTTCTTCTAATTCAGCCGCCATTCCACTAATGGGGTCCGCGGCTCCATTTACCCAACCATCATGGTGGTTTCCCCTAATAACCCATTGATCTGGAAATTCTGAACCCTTGATGGTGGCAATTACATTTATACCTGGTCTTAACTTCCAATCAAAAGCTAATTTTAAATGAACACTAGATTTACTAGGTCCAATATGGTAGGTAAAGGGGAGTCCGCCCACCCAGTTTTTGGGAGCTACTGGACCAGCCATATCTTTTAATAAGGGGGTAGCGTCTCCATAACTAATAGGTAGTACGGGTATTTTTAATAAGTTCTCTGCTTGATTGTGATCCACCCTAGGCGCGTTTGTAGTAGATGCGATATTGGGGGTGGTAGGATCTCCAGGATAAATTACCATGTCCATTATAGAGCCCCTTTGAACAGTTTGGTCGTTTTTAAAAGCGCCAATTGGATATTCATCTCCAGCCCCATAACCATCGTCAATAGGATCAGAATAAATTAAACACCCAATGGCACCGTGTTCTTGAGCCACTTTGGGTTTAATACCTCTCCAACTACGACCATATTTAGCAATTACAATTTTACCTTTAACATCAATACCGTATTTTGCTAGTGTTTCATAATCTTCTGGTAAACCATAATTTACAAAAACCAGTTGAGCGTTAACATCTCCATCGGCGCTCCAGCAATTATAGGTGGGTAATTGATCGGTTTGTCCCGAAGTGGCGTCCTCTTTTAATGGAGTTTCTTTTAGTTTAGCTTTGTAATTTGTGGCACCCGACATTTCAAGTTGTCTTGTGATGGGCATTGGAAACATTAATTGATATACTTCTGTTTTAGTATCCCAACCCGCATCTTTAAAAACTTTTACAATTTGGTCAGAAACAAATTTTCCACCCGCAGATCCAACATGATGAGGAACAGATGATAATAATTTAATATTTTCTCCTACGCGTTTAGCGTTTAGTTGCGCATCAAATATTTTTTCTGTTTTTAGTTCTTTGTCGCTGTTTTTAAAACCCAAAATGTTTTGCGCTTGGGTATTAATAAATAAAAAACAGGCAGAAAAAAACAAAATACTTTTATTGTTTTTCATATATAGTCTTTATTAAATTTTTCTTGTTAAATATTGTGTGTAATCTGGAAGCTTGTATTCATATTCGTCTTGCATAAAACGAGATGTCATTAAAAAATCGGCGGTGGTTCTATCACAAGCCATTGGAAGGTTCCAAGCTACCGCTAATCTTAATAATGCTTTTACGTCGCTATCGTGTGGCTGTGCCTCCATTGGATCAAAAAAGAAAAATACAACATCAATATCTCCCGTGGCGATCATGGCACCAATTTGTTGGTCACCGCCTAAAGGACCGCTTAGTAGTTTTACCACTGGTTGGTCAAGGGCTTCTTCTATTAATTTTCCTGTGGTGCCTGTTGCTACTAAAGAGTGTTTTGATAAAGCAACTTTATTGTGTATTGCCCATTCTATTAAATCTTTCTTTTTATTATCATGCGCAATGAGTGCAATTTTTTTTCTCTTTTCAAGTTTTCTTATGGCCGTGCTCATGGTGATTTATATTTTTATTCAATACCTTGTTTGCTAATAATAGGAATTGCTACTAATATACAAAATATTATTGGTAGAGAAAGGCCTATCAGATTAAGTAATATAAAAATTAGGCATAAAAAAATTGGATAGGTAAAAAATAAAAGAGCAAACAAAATAGAATCATAAAAAACGGTTCCTTTAGTTTTTTTATTTACAATCAGTAGTATAGGATAAAAAGAAAAAAGGTGTAAATAATAAAGGGGTGTTTTTATTATTTTGGTTTCGGTAGTAGGAATTAAAATATTTTCATTTAAAATAGTGGCTACTTTTTGATTAAACAATACCCTATCTTTTGCCGTAATAATGATAGGAATATTAATAAAGTTTACAAGAGAAATGTTTACTTTTTTTCCTATTCCCCTAAAGTTATTATAGGCGATTGCGGCAATGTGTATTTTAGGATTAGTTTTTTTAGCCTGTATTCTTTCAATTATTCTACTTGTTCCTTTTTTAAATGGCTGTATTTCGTTTTTATTAATACAAACCCCTTCGATAAAAATTAAAACAGCTTCTTCCTTTTCTAATAATTCGGTGGCTTTATTAAAAGCATACTCGTTAAGGTGTAAAAATTGTTTCCCCTCTCTTTGTCTATACACTGGAATCATATTTAATAAACCCAATAAAAACCGGTGATGTTTTTTAGTGAATATATCCCCTCTTGCTAAAAAATGAATTCTACGTTTATATTGTGCTCCTATTATAATGGCATCTAAAAAAGAATTGGGGTGGTTGGCAATAATTAATAAGGGACCCTTTGTTTTTAATAATGATTTATTATTCACATTTACATCCGCACAAAATATCCAAAGCGCAGCTCTAATAAATAATTTTAAAATATAGATCAATCTTTTTTTTTATAAATATAAAAAAACCGCACCATATTATGATGCGGTCTGTACCTACTAACCTTAAAAAACAAGTTTAAACTTTTTTACTTTGCGGCTTCTTCTACTTTTGCAGCAATTTTTGCTCTTATTTTAGCTTCTATTTCATTAGCCATTTCTGGATTATCATGTAAAATTGTTTTTACAGAATCCCTTCCTTGACCAAGTTTATTTCCTTCATAACTAAACCAGGAACCGCTTTTATTAATTATTTCTAATTCAACACCCATATCAATTATTTCTCCAATTTTACTGATACCCTCTCCAAATATTATTTCAAATTCTGCTGCTCTAAAAGGAGGGGCTACTTTATTTTTCACCACTTTTACTTTTACTCTATTTCCTATGGCTTCATCACCATCTTTAATTTGTGCCATTCTTCTAATATCTAAACGAACCGACGCATAAAACTTTAATGCATTTCCTCCTGTTGTTGTTTCTGGGTTTCCAAACATAACACCAATTTTTTCACGTAACTGATTAATAAAAATACATACTGTTCCTGTTTTATTAATTGTAGCCGTTAATTTTCTTAATGCTTGTGACATTAAACGTGCATGTAAACCCATTTTAGAATCCCCCATTTCTCCTTCTAATTCACTCTTTGGAACTAAGGCTGCTACAGAATCAATCACCACTACATCAATAGCTCCTGATAATATTAATCGATCTGCAATTTCTAAAGCTTGTTCTCCATAGTCTGGTTGAGATACTAATAAATTATCAACATCAACTCCTAATTTTTTAGCATACGCACTATCAAAAGCATGTTCTGCATCAATAATTGCACACATTCCACCTTTTTTTTGTGCTTCTGCAATAACATGTATTGCTACCGTTGTTTTACCAGAAGATTCTGGTCCATATATTTCTATTATTCTACCTTTTGGTAAACCACCAATTCCTAATGCTGTGTCTAAACCAATTGATCCAGTTGATATAACTTCTTGTGGTTCTTGACTTCTTTCATTCATCATCATTACACTTCCTTTCCCATAATCTTTGTCGATTTTATCGATGGTTAATTTTAGTGCTTTTAATTTTTCTGCGTTGGCGTTACTCATGGTTAGTCGTTTTATGTTTTCTTTAATATTTATGTAAAGATAGGGATAAATTGTTAATAAACTAAAATATTTAGTATTTTATTGCTAATTTGGTTAGTAGTATTTATTTAAATTTTATTAAATTATTGATTATCAATAATTTATGTTTTTAGTATTTTTTTAGTATTTTTATTATAATCAATTTTTTGGCTTTTACTCTACGCTTTAGAACTGCTTTTTGAATAGAGAATAAAAGTACTGGTTTTTAATACAGCTAGCTAATTGTGTTTAATTTATACTCTGTTAATTACTTTGGTAGTATTAACTTATAATACATTTATATAAATAAACTAATACTATTACCACTGTTAATATCTTAATATCTTATTTACTAACATCTTCTTTTATTCATTATTATCTTCTTAAATGTAAGTACAGTAAGACTTTTAAAGTATTTTGAATATTTTTTATTTTTCAAATAACAGGTTATGAACTGTTAATTAACGGGTATAATTATAGGAATTTTACATAAAAACTACTGTTTTTTACTTTTCCTATTTTGTTTATACTTTACTTATGCAGATTTATTCACTTGTTTTTAGGGTTTATCCACTAAAATTTTATTTATACACCCTGTTATTGTGTATTTTTTTACTAGGTTTTTAATAAAAATACCTTGTTTAATTAAGTATTGACAGGTGTTTAGTTAAAAGAATCCATTATTTTTGCCATCCTATAATTATAGTATATGTCAATTATTCAGAACATTAGAGAAAGAGGTGCTTGGATCATCTTTGGTATTATTGCTATTGCATTAATAGCATTTATTTTACAGGATGGTATTGGCCGAAAAAGAGGTGCTACCGATTTATCTACTTTAGGAAAAGTAAACGGTGAAGTAATTAATAAAATTGAATTTGACGAAAAAGTTGATATTCAAGTACAAAACTATGCTTCACAAGGAGTAAAGCGTGAACAAATGATTGGCTATATATGGAGTCAAGAAGTAGATCGTTTACTATACAAAACAGAGGCAGATAAACTTGGTATTAATGTTGGTAGCAAAGAATTATCCGACGTTTTATTTGGAAACGAATCACCACTAAGACAAGAGTTCACCGATAAAACCACTGGTGAGTTTAAAGTGAATGACGCTAAAAATGCAATTGCACAAATTAAAAAAAGCAAAAACAAGGATCAAATAAAACAAATCGAAAAAATATATATAGAGCCTTCTATAGAAAATAGAATTAGAAATAAATACCAAGCTTTAGTGGTAAGAGGTGTACAATTACCCAAGTGGTTGGCCGAAAAAGAATATGCCCAGCTTAACTCAATCAGTTCTATTAAATTTGTTGGAATTCCTTTTACTACCATTTCAGATAGTAGTATAAAAGTTTCAAATGACGATATCGCAGCTTATATTAAAGAAAATGCTGCAGCTTTTCAAATTGAAGAAACTTCTAGAAATATAGGTTATGTTGGATTTAGCGCGGCGCCTACTTCAAATGATAGTGCCACTGCAAAATCACAAATTCTTGCTTATAAAGAAGATTTTAAAAACGCGACCGACGCTGCTGTGTTTTTAAACAAAGCAGGAACAGAAATCCCTTATTACAATAGTTATCTTAGTAAAAAAACCTTACAAATTCCTCAAAAGGACTCTGTATTAAATGTGGGTGTAGGTAATGTATATGGTCCATATGTGGATGGAAAAAATTATACTATCGCAAAAATTTTAGGCGTTAAACAATGGTCGGATAGCGCAAGTGTTAGACATATTTTAATTGCTACAAGTAATCCACAAAATGGACAAGTGGTTAGAGATGATTCTACTGCTAAAAAGCTGGCAGATAGTATCTCAAACGCCATTAAAGGAGGAGCTTCTTTTGATGATCTTTGTGCTAAGTATTCAGACGACGCTGGTAGTAAAGCGAATAATGGGAAATATGATTTATTCCCACAGGGTAAAATGGTAACACCGTTTAACGATTTTGCTTTTGATAACGCGGTTGGTGGAAAGGGTGTTGTAAAAACTGATTTTGGTTATCATTATATAGAAGTTTTAAAACAAACAGCCAAGGGCCCAGCTTATAAAATTGCCTATTTATCAAAACCTATTTTACCTAGTAACGAAACAATTAATGCCGCATCAACAGCAGCCGCACAGTTTGCCTCTTCATCTAAGGATGTAAAATCATTTAATGAAAACGCGGTTAAAATAAATAAACAAGTTTTACCGGCAAGTAATATTAAAATCAATGATTTTGAAATTCAGGGTTTGGGTGAAACTAGACAAACCGTACGTTGGGTTTTCGATAAAGATGTAAATACCGTTTCTGAACCATTTGAAATTGGAGATAATTATTTTGTGGCTGTAATAACGGGTGAAGAAAAAGCCGGCTTAGCAAGTGTGGAAGCTGCAAAACCTCAAGTGGAAGGTGTAATTAGAGACCAAAAGAAAGCAGAGAAAATTAAAGCAAATATAAAAGGATCAAGTTTAGAACAAATCGCAGCCAACGCAAAAGCAATGGTACAAACAGCCGATAGCCTAAACTTTAACTATTCTATGATTCCTGGTTTAGGAAATGAACCTAAATTAGTGGGTGCTGCTTTTAATAAATCACTAGTAAACAAGCTAAGTGCTCCTATTGCGGGTAATGGTGGTGTATATGTTATTAGCGTAAACGGCGTCTCTGCAAAACAAGCACAACAAGATCCTTCTGCTTTTAAAGAAGAGTTGTTAAACAGAACAAGATCGGTTGTTTACAGAACCAATGTAGCGCTTAAGAAAGTGGCAAAAATAGAGGACAATCGTGCTAAGTTATATTAGTAAGTATATATAAAAATAAAAGCCTCGCATTTTGCGGGGCTTTTTATTTAGTTTTGTATTATGAGTTTACCCCTAGATAATAAGGTGGCCCAAAGTGGACTAATCAGCATTGATCTTGCTAGTTTTATTAATAGTGATGATATTATGATGTTTGATATAAAGCCCTTTTTATTTATGGAGTTAATTTTAAAAGAAAAAGATTTTCGTGCCTCTCTTTCTGCCTTTGATTTCTCTGTTTATACCAATAAGGTGGTAGGTATTTTTTGTTCTGCCGATGCCATTATACCCATGTGGGCCAATATGTTATTAGCTTCTGCTTTAAATCCTTTTGCTAAAGCGGTTTATTTTGGAACAGAGGATATAGTAAGAGAACAATTAATTATGGACGCCATTCAAAAGGTTGATACTACTGATTATATAGACCAAAGGGTGGTTATTAAGGGTTGTGGAGAAACACCTATTGCAGCGTCTGCTTATATAGCCATTACTCAAAAACTAAGACCCGTCGTAAAAAGCATTATGTACGGAGAACCCTGTAGTACAGTGCCTGTTTATAAAAGAAAAGATTAGTGCGCTTCTAGCCAGTTTTTTCCCACACCCACCTGTGCTTCTACAGGAACATCATTGGGTAATATCATTGCAGTAGTCATACATGAAATAATTAATTTTTGTAATTCAGCCACCTCGCCCTCAACAGCATCAAAAATTAATTCATCATGCACTTGTAAAATCATTTTTGATTCCCATTGTTTTTTCATCATTTCCTCATGAATGCTAATCATGGCCAATTTAATCATGTCCGCTGCAGATCCTTGAATAGGAGAGTTGATTGCGTTTCTTTCTGCAAAGCCCCTTACTGTAAAATTATTGCTATTAATATCCCTTAACCAACGCTTACGCCCCATAAGGGTTTCCACAAAGCCCAACTCTTTAGCGTTGTTTATTTGAGTGTCCATATATTTTTGAATATTAGGAAACTCTTTTTTATAATTATCTATAATTTCTTTGGCTTCGGTTCTTGAAATACCCAAATTCTCTGCTAAACCAAATGCGCCCTGTCCATAAATAATTCCAAAATTTACACTCTTTGCTTTGTAGCGCATTTCTTTGGTTACCTCGGATTCATCAATACCATACACTTTTGCAGCAGTGGCAGTATGAATGTCTTTGCCCAATTTAAAAGCCTCACACATATTTGGATCTCCACTTATGGCCGCTACTATTCTTAATTCAATTTGCGAATAGTCGGCACTAATTAAAACACGACTGGGATCACGAGGAATAAAAGCTTTTCTAATTTCTTTACCACGATCTGTTCTAACGGGTATGTTTTGCAAATTTGGATTCGTGCTACTTAGCCTTCCCGTTACTGCCACTGCTTGTGCATAGCTAGTGTGTATTCGACCGGTTTTGGGATTTATCATTTCTGGTAGCGCATCTACATAAGTTGATTTTAATTTAGTAAGTTCTCTAAAGTTTAATATATCATCTACTATTTTATGTTTTGCGGCCATCTTTTGTAAAACATCTTCTCCCGTTGCGTATTGACCTGTTTTAGTTTTCTTAGCTTTACTATCAAGTTTCATTACATCAAACAAAACTTCACCCAATTGTTTTGGAGAGGCTAAATTAAATCGCACGCCCGCTTGTTCATATACACTCTCCTCGCTTTTTTTGGCATCTACCTCTAATATCTTACTATATTCATTTAAAAAATCCGTATCAACCTTCACCCCCTCGTATTCCATGTCTACTAAAACACGCATTAGGGGGTTTTCTACTTTTTCAAATACGGTTGTAACGCCTTTCGAAATTAATAAAGGACTAAAACAGGATTTTAATTGTAAGGTAATATCAGCGTCTTCGGCTGCATATTCGGTAATGGCTTTTAATTCTGCATCACGCATGCTACCTTGATTCTTACCCCTTTTACCAATTATGCTTTCAATAGCTACTGGTTCGTAACCCAAAAATTGAGCGCTTAACAAATCCATACTACGCCTACCTTCTGGCTCAATTACATAATGTGCTAGCATGGTGTCAAAGGTTTTTCCTTTTAGCTCCACGCCATACCATTTCAATACTAAAAAATCATATTTAAGGTTTTGACCAATCCATAAAATATTTTCATTTTCAAACAAGGGGGCTAATTTTTTTAAAATAAATTTTGCCCCATTTTCGCCGTCTTCATCGTTTGCTACTGGAATAAAAAAGCCCGTATGTGCTTCATATGAAAAACTTATTCCCACCAACGAAACGTTGTTGGCATCTAGACCAGTTGTTTCTGTATCAATACAAATTTCTTTTTGTTTTAATAATTTAGAAACTAGTTTTTCAATTGCATCCTCACCCACAATAGCTTCATAAGTATGTGTTGTATTGTGTATGTTTTTATTTACTACTAGCGCTGGAAGCTCATCGGTTTGTGCTGTTGTTTCATCGTTTGCTTCTAGTGTTTCCTGCGTTCCTTTCTCAGCATCTAAAACAATTGTTTTTGTCTTTATTTGTTTTTCTTTTGGCGCTTTAACTTCGTTCCCAAATAAATCTACTTGTTTTTCTTTAGGCACTTCTGTTATTACTTCAAATGATGTACCCAAAATTCTCTTTCCTAATGTTTTAAACTCCAATAGATTAAAAATTTCTGTGAGTGCTGGAATGTTTTTTTCACTCAGTTTATAATCTTCTTCATGAAATTGTACAGGAACATTAGTGATGATGGTGGCTAGTTTTTTACTCATAATAGCAGAGTCAAATCCCGCTCTTACCTTTTCTCCCATAGCGCCTTTAATTTTATCTGCATTCGCTAAAACACCTTCTAGGGTATCATATTCTTTTAATAATTTAGCTGCAGTTTTTTCACCCACACCCGGAATTCCAGGTATATTATCAGCAGCGTCCCCCATCAGGCCCAACATATCAACTACCTGATCTACTCTTGCTATATCCCATTTAGCCTTGATTTTTTCTGCATCTAATATTTCTCTTTCGTTTCCAAAAGCGGGAGGTTTCCACATGTATACATTGGGCTTTACCAATAATTGACCATAATCCTTGTCGGGTGTAACCATGTATACTTCATAACCCATATCTGCCGCTTGCCAAGCTAGTGTGCCAATAACATCATCTGCCTCATAACCATCACACTCTACAACTGGTATATTAAATCCTTCAATAATGGCCTTAATATGGGGTAAAGAACTTAATAAATCTTCGGGAGCCTCTTCTCTATTGGCTTTATAATCGGTGAAATCGGTATGTCTTTCCGTAGGAGCGTGTGTATCAAAACAAACCGCAATGTGGGATGGGTTTTCTTTTTTAATGATTTCTAAGAGGGTATTGGTAAAACCAAATTGCGCATTTGTGTTTATACCGGTACTGGTGATTCTTGGATTACGAATTAATGCATAATAGGCCCTATATATAAGTGCCAACGCATCTAATAAATATAATTTCTTAGCCATGGGGCTAAGGTAGCAAAAAAAACATCCCCAACACTTTCATGCTGGGGATGTTTAAAAGGTTTTAAAAACGATTAAAAGAGCTTAGTTAATTTTATATTTATACTTATAGCGCTCGAATAATTGCTTTTGTTTATTATCTAATGAAATTTTTCTTCCCTGAATAAAAGCGTCTGTAACTTGATTACCACGCATGTCTAAGATATCACCCTCGCTGATAATAATATTAGCATCTTTCCCTGTTTCTAAAGATCCGGTCATATTATCAATACCCAACACTTTAGCACTGTTAAGGGTAATAGCACTTAGCGCTTCCTCTTTGGTTAAGCCATAAGTTGCCGCTGTACCAGCGTTAAAACTTAGGTTTCTTTGCTTAGTGTTTTCACTCATATCGCTTAGTGACACCAATACGCCCGCTTTGGTTAATTGAGCCGGAAGTTTATAAGGTTGATCAATATCATCATCTTCCGCATTGGGTAAAGCGTGTTGGTTGTCTAATATAACCGGTATATTATTTGCAGCTAAAATAGGAGCTATTTGAAAACTTTCAGAGGCACCCACTATTACCATTTTAAAACCAAACTCTTTAGCAATATCAATGGCAATTAACATTTGTTTTACCTCGTTGGCGCGTACAAATAATTTTTGCTTTCCTTCAAACAAACCACGCACTGCCTCAAACTTTAAATTATTAGCCAGATGATTTTTTTCTTGTAAATAAGCCCTTGCTTCAGTAAAAAATTTATTTAATGTTTCTACTTTTTTAAAGGCTTCTTTAACCGGATCACTAGATGGGGCTTGTCTCATAAAACCACGGCCTCTAGCACGAACCACAAAAGAGGGTAGCTCAATAAACTGACCAATATCTGACTTATAAGCCGCATCCTCATAATTCCAAGCGTCCATTTGTATAACACTAGATTGTCCGTCAATTAATTCTCCTTCGGGAGAAATATGCGCTAATAAAATACCATTGGCTCTTAATACATTGGTAATTTTAGAATCGGTACTGTAGGAAACCAATGATCTAATGCTGGCATTATTTTCGCCAATCTCAACCAAGTCGTTACTGCCCCTTACTCCATTAGCCACTTCTTTCAATCCTAAATAAGAATTAGATAAGATGAGTCCTGGGTAAACCTGTTTGCCTGTAGCATCTACTACAGTAGCGTTTGCGGGCGTTGTTATACCCGCGCCTACTGCTGTTATTTTTCCGTTCTCAAAAACCACAGTGGCGTCGTTAAGAACAGTTCCATTGCCTACGTGTACAGTGGCGTGTGTAATTGCAGTAGCTCCTTTTTGTGGACCTGCTGGATAAATTGTTTCTTGTGCTCTTGTTGTTGTTGTTGATAACAATGCAAGAGACAATATAAATAAACTAGAATATTTCTTTTGCATGGTTTAGTTTTTTTCGTTTTCGTAAATAGTAGCAATACCATCTTCGTGTTCGTGATCGCCACAGTTTAATATCGTTTGTAAGCTTGCAGTAGCCGGTCTCATTGGAGCCCCCGCTCTTTTATCACCTAACATTTTTTGTATTAAACGCGCTCTCTCAGTAGCCACTGTTTTATGCATTTCTGTGTCCTTGTCTCTGTCAAAATAAACTATACCATCTACAATAGTATATAAAGATTTTGCATAAATGCTTAATGGGTTATCAGACCATAAAACCACATCAGCGTCTTTACCTACTTTTATACTACCTACTTTATCTGCTACGTGTAATGCTTTTGCTGGATTAAGCGTTACCATCTTTAAGGCTTCTTCTTCAGAAACACCACCATATTTCACGATTTTACCTGCTTCTTGGTTTAAGCGTCTAGCCATTTCAGCATCATCAGAATTGATACATACATTTAATCCCACTTTTTGCATAATAGCTGCATTATAAGCAATCGCATCTATTACCTCTTGCTTATACATAAACCAATCCGAGAAAGTTGATACGTTTGCCCCATGTTCTTTCATTTTATCAGCTACTTTATATCCTTCTAAAATATGAGTGAATGTATTAACCTTAAATCCATATTTTTCAGCAACACGCATAGTATAGGTAATCTCTGGTTGTACATAAGAGTGACAAGTAATAAAACGCTTTTTATTCATAATTTCTACCAAGGCATCTAATTCCAAATCTCTTCTTGTATTAGGATTGGCTTTCATTGCTTTTTGATAATCTACAGCACGATCAAAAGCGTCATTTAATACTTCTTCAACACCCATTCTTGTATCAGGGAAACGATTGTTACTTGCAGAAGTGGTTCTCTTAACATTTTCACCTAAAGCGAATTTGATAAAAGGATCAGCTCCCGCGAATTTCAAACCCTCGTCGGTTGCGCCCCAACGTAATTTTATTAATTGTGTTTGACCACCAATGGTATTTGCAGAGCCGTGTAAGATATGAGAGGTGGTTACACCACCACTTAATTGTCTGTATATATTAATGTCTTCTGGATTCATATTATCTCCAATACGAACCTCGCTTGTCACTGATTGACCACCCTCATTTATGGAAAGTGCTGCAATGTGAGAATGCTCATCTATGATACCCGCGCTTAAATGCTTACCAGTACCATCAATCACTTTAGCGCCCGCTTCTGTAATGTCTTTACCTACTTTAGTGATTTTACCACCCTTTAATAATACGTCTGTGTTTTTTAATATACCCTCTTTTTCATTTGTCCATACTGTTGCATTTTTAATTAAAACAGTTTCTTGAGAGGGAACAGTTTCGTTACCATATCCTAAAAACGGATAAGTTACTTTAGATAAAATTTTAGTAGAATCATTGTCTTTTTTCTTTTCTGGTGTACTTGCCATAGCGCTCACCAAATTTGCAGTCCAAGTGGTTTTATTTCCTTGTGCATCTGTACCAATACCGGTCCAATTATCTCCAACGATTACACCCCCTAGTCTAATTTGTTCTGCCCCCCTTCCTTTTTTACTAGGAAAACTAAGCTTCACCAAAGATTCATTAACACTTAGCTTAGCGGTTAAAGTATCATTACCTATAATACTAGCAGATAAATCTTTTTTAACTTCTAAATTGAATTCGCTGTTAGCGTTTCCGTTTTGTATTGTCAGTTTATATTTACCAGCAAGGTTAACCCACTCAGATTCGTTTACTCCGTATTTTTTACCCTGCACCCAGTTTTCTATAATTTTAGCATTACTACTAAACACCGGATCGGTTGTAATTATAAAATTTGCCCACTTTCCGGTTTCAATTGAACCTACTTGATCATATACACCAATTTGAGTAGCCGGTGTTTTTGTAAGTGCTTCTAATGCTTTTGATTCTGACAAACCAGCTGCAATTGCCTTTCTAAGATTCGTAAAAAAAGTTTTACTGTCTTTCATTTCTGAAACACTGATACTAAAAGGAATATTTGCTTTTTCAAATGCTGCTAAATTAGTAGCTGCTAATTCCCAATGCTTCATATCTGCTAAAGAAACAAATCGCGCGTCATTAGGATCTTCAACATCCATAGCTGAAGGAAAGTCTACACCCAATATAAAGGACGCTTTTGTTTTAGCTAATTCATCTATTCTTTGATAACCATTGTCACCACCTTTTAAAATATATTGCACTCCAAATTCTGCTCCAATTCTGTTTGCTCTTAACGTGGACCACTTATCATCGGCTGCAAAAATTTGTGGCAATGATTGACTTGCATTAAAAGCTTCTAATGAAAGGTTGGTTCCTTCACCCGCTGGTTTATTTTGATACCATTTTGCATCTAAATAGGTTTGACGCAAAAGGGCAATGGATCCCATTAAACTACCAGGATAAGATTGTGTAGAGGAACCCTTCTCGAACGAATAAACAGCAGCAGCTTTTGTTTTTATAAGTGCTTGATGCGCATCTTCTGTAGATAAAGTTACTACTGCACCCGTACCTCTTGCAATACCATCTTTAACGTGTGTAAAAACGACACCAAAACCATTAGCTCTATATCCACTAGCGGCCGTCTCGTCTGGAGTAAATATTTCAAATGCATTAACTTCTGGTTTAATGGCTTGGTTCCAGTTGTAGGCACCTGGTTTGTTGGAAACGAATTGAGCTGGGGCTCCAAAATTAAATCCACCTGCTTGTCTTGTAGGAGCGCCCACACCATAATTAGTATAAGCGTCTATAAAAGAAGGATAGATAAATTTTCCCTCACAATTAATAATTACTGCCTCTTTTGGTGCAACCACATCTGCACCTACGGCTATAATTTTTCCTTGTTTAATGACAAGTGTTGCCTTTTCAATTTTAGTGGTTGAACTTTGCACAATAGTTGCGTTTGTAAATGCATACAAACCCGAACGAATGTCTCTTACTCCGTTGACCGGAAAAGATTCCTGTGCTTTAGAAGCTACACTTACAGTAAGTAAAGTGAGCCATAAAAAGATCCTCTTCATACGCTACAGTATTTTAGTTTGATAGAATATTCTAAAGCTACTAAAATACTCCGTTTAAAAAAATAGGAGGGTAAACTTTTTTGATGGATGGTGATAGTAATTACCTACCCATATATACCATTAATATTTGAATATCACTGGGGTTAACACCGCTGATGCGGCTAGCCTGTCCAATAGTAATTGGCCTGATTTTTTTAAATTTTTGTAATGCTTCAATAGACAATGCAGCTACTTTATCATAATCAAAACTATCTGGAATTACTAGATTTTCTAAGGAGGCCATACGGTCTACTATTTCTTTTTCTTTTTCTATATAGCGTTCGTACTTAATTTGAATTTCAGCTTGTTCTAAAAATTCTGTTTCTATATTTTCTAATTTCTCCTTAAGGTTTACACTATTATTTATAATTTGTTCTAGGCTAATATTCGGTCGTAGAACTAGTTTCGCGCTTTTTTGTTTTTCACTTATAGTGGCCGATTCAATACTTTCTAAAAAGCTATTTATCTCCTCTGGTTCTATGGAATGTGTGTTTAATATATTTTTTACCCTTGCAACTTCCTCGTTTTTAAGTTCTACTCTTTTAACCCTATCCAAACCCGCTAATCCAAGTTGATGGCTAATATGTGTTAACCTAATGTCTGCATTATCTTGTCTTAAAAGTGTTCTAAATTCAGCACGAGAGGTAAACATTCTATAGGGTTCGTTGGTTCCTTTCCCAATCAAATCATCAATTAATACACCTATATAAGCATCACTTCTTTGTAATATAAAAGGTTCTCTGTGATTAATTTTTAGATGCGCGTTTATTCCCGCCATTATACCCTGACAGGCCGCTTCTTCATAACCCGTAGTACCGTTTATTTGCCCTGCAAAATATAAATTACTTATAGCTTTTGTTTCTAGGGTATATTTTAATTGTGTCGGTTGAAAAAAGTCATACTCGATGGCATATCCAGGACGAAACATTCTAGCATTTTCAAAACCAGGCACTTTACGAAGAGCTTCGTATTGTACTTCTTCTGGTAAACTAGTACTAAAACCATTTACATAAATTTCTACGGTATTCCAACCTTCTGGCTCTACAAATAGTTGGTGACGCTCTCTTTCGGCAAATCTGTTTATTTTATCTTCTATGCTTGGGCAGTAACGAGGCCCCACCCCTTCAATTCGACCAGCGTACATGGGGCTTCTATCAAAACCAGTTTTTAATATCTCATGAACCGTGTTGTCGGTATAGGTAATCCAACAAGATCTTTGATTTTCTGCTTTTATACGGGGCGTGTTTAAATAAGAAAAGCCCACAACTTCCTCGTCTCCTTTTTGTTCTTCCATTTTTGAGTAGTCTAAACTACGGCCATCTACCCTTGGAGGTGTCCCCGTTTTTAATCTGTCCGATTCTAATCCAAATGAAACCAATTGCTCGGTGATTCCCGTAGCCGCTTTTTCCGCCACTCGACCACCCCCAATTTGTTTTTCACCAATATGCATAATTCCATTCAGGAAGGTACCGCTTGTAATGACTACTGCATCGGCCTCAATTAAATGACCCAAGCTTGTTTTAACCCCGCAAGCGATTCCGTTTTTTATAATTAACTCGTTTACAGAGTCCTGGTAAAAATCTACATTGGGAGTTTTTTCCAACATCTCTCTCCACTTGGAAGCAAATAAGTGACGATCATTTTGGGTTCTTGGACTCCACATGGCCGGTCCTTTGCTTTTATTAAGCATTCTAAATTGAATTGTGCTTAAGTCTGACACAATTCCACTATATCCACCAAGTGCATCTATTTCTCTTACAATTTGCCCTTTAGCAATACCACCCATGGCTGGATTACAACTCATTTGCGCAATGGTTTGCATGTTCATGGTAATTAATAGGACTTTTGAGCCCATATTCGCGGCCGCTGCAGCTGCTTCACAGCCTGCATGACCAGCTCCTACTACTATGACATTGTATTTTGGAAACATAAGAGTGCAAAGATAAGTCGGGTTTGGTTAAGAAAGTGTTCCATGTGGAACACTTTCTTAAAAAGTAAATTATATTATCACCCTCCCCAAAAATGTTCCACATGGAACATTCTTAAAGAAGGTATCTTATTTATCAGAAGCATCGCTATTTTTTCAAATAGGTGCGTAGCCATTTGTCTTCCATGCTCCTCATTAACTTAACATCGGCCGGTTTTTTATCCTTATAGCCACAAAAATGGAGAGCCCCATGAAAAATTACACGTAAAAGCTCTTCTTGATAGCTAATTGATAGTGACTTGGCATTTTCTTTGACCCTATCTATACTAATATATACTTCGGCATTTAATTGTCCTGGTGTTTCAGAAAGATCAAAACTTATAATATCGGTATAATAGTCGTGTTGTAAAAACTGTTTATTTATGGCCAACAGATAGGTATCAGAGCAAAAAACATAGTTCAGGGATTCAATGCTTAGCCCTTCTTTTTTTACACGCTTCTCAATAAAAGACTTTAGTGCTACCTTATTAGACAAGCTGGTAGTTTTATCGGCCTTATTAAAAGAAATACAATTGGACATAAAATAATGTATTACAAATAGATACGAAAAAACAACCCTATTTATTGCTCCAAATTTCGTAAGTATATGATTATAAAGCAAAGTATCTTTGTACTAGACTATGAAGAAACTTTCTGAATTACATATAGGAGAAACGGGTACTATACATTCATTTCAAAACGATGATATCTTTTTAAAATTGATGGAAATGGGATGCATACCAGGTGAACAAATCACCGTGCAACAAATAGCGCCCCTAGGTGATCCGATAAGTATCTCTGTTGCTGGGTATCAATTAAGTTTAAGAATGGATGAAGCTGAAAGTATTTTTGTAACCATCGAATAGACAATAAAACACTGATTATCAATTAATTATAAATGAAAATAGGTTTGTTTTTTGGTTCTTTTAATCCGGTTCATAACGGCCATTTAATGGTGGCTAGTTATATTGCCAATCATTCCGAATTAAAACAAGTATGGTTAGTGGTGTCGCCACAAAATCCACATAAAGCACAGGCAAGTTTGTTAAACGAGTACGACCGATTACATTTAGCGCAATTAGCCATTGAGGAAGATCCTCAATTAAGGGTTTCTGATATTGAATTTAAATTACCCAAACCCTCCTACACCATTGATACACTTACCTATTTAACGGAGCAATATCCACAGCACGAATTTTATGTAATAATGGGGGGCGATAGTTTTCAAAATTTACCTAAATGGAAAAATTTTGAAACACTGATTAAAAATTATCGCTTTATAGTATATCGCAGACCGGGTTTTGAAATTAAGGAAACTTATGGGGCACAAGTAACTTATTTAGAAGCGCCGATGTTAGAATTATCTGCAACACTTATTCGCAATAATCGAAAAGAAGGTCTAACGATTCGATATTTAGTTCCAGAAAAAGTACGTGAAGAAATAGAAAATAATAATTACTTCAAAGACTAGGCCTTGAAAAAATCATTATATAAAAATAATAAAGCCCTTAATTTTTTTTAAGGGCTTTATTATTTAACGGTTCATGCTGGCCAAAAATTCTTCGTTGTCTTTGGTACCTCGCATTCGTTTTAATAATTCATTCATTGCTTCGTCGGTGTTCATATCGTTTAAAAATAAACGTAAAATATTCATTCTTTGTAACACATCAGGAGATAATAATAAATCATCGCGACGTGTACTAGACCCTGTTAAATCGATCGCTGGGAAAATACGTTTATTGGCCAAACGACGATCCAATACTAATTCCATATTACCGGTTCCCTTAAACTCTTCAAAAATTACCTCGTCCATTTTAGAACCAGTATCAACAAGGGCTGTAGCAATAATGGTAAGTGATCCACCATTTTCAATTTTACGAGCAGCACCAAAAAATTGTTTTGGTTTTTGCATAGCATTAGCCTCTACACCACCAGACAATACTTTACCAGAACTTGGTGCTACTGTATTATGTGCACGTGCTAAACGCGTGATGGAATCTAATAAAATAACTACATCATGACCACACTCTACTAAACGCTTAGCTTTTTGTAAAGCCATAGTAGATACTTTCACGTGTTTTTCTGCGGGTTCGTCAAAGGTTGAAGCAATTACTTCGGCTTTTACAGAACGTTCTACATCGGTAACCTCCTCTGGACGCTCGTCTACTAATACCACCATCAAATAACATTCTGGGTGATTGGCGGCAATGGCGTTTGCCACTTCTTTTAATAACATGGTCTTCCCCACTTTTGGTTGTGCCACTAACAATCCACGTTGACCTTTACCAATGGGTGTAAATAAATCCATGATACGCGTACTATAATTAGTAGCGTTGGTATATAAATTTAATTTTTCAAAAGGGAACAGAGGAGTTAAATAATCAAACGGAATTCGATCTCTAATTTCATCTGGTTTTTTACCATTAACAAAATCAACTTTTGTTAAGGCAAAATATTTCTCTCCCTCTTTAGGAGGGCGAACAGAACCCTGAACCGTATCTCCAGTTTTTAAGCCAAATAGTTTTATTTGGGATGGAGAAACATATACATCATCGGGAGAAGATAAATAATTATAGTCCGAAGAACGCAAAAAGCCATAACCATCGGGCATCATTTCTAATACACCCTCAGAAGCAATGGCTCCATCAAATTCGACATTAAAAACGGGCTCTTTTTTAGGTGGATATCGATGACCCTGGTGTTGACCCTGTCCAGGACCCCTTTGGTTGTTTTCGGCGGGCTGTTCCGTTTGAACAGCGTTTTCCGAACCGCCTTCTGTTACCACTGTGCTAGCAGGCCCCGGCTCGCTCGCGGCACTTTCATCGCCAAACAAAGCGGCAGCAATTTTGGAAGCCTTGTCGTCTTCGCTACTTGTTTTTGCTACTGGTTCGTCTTGGTCTGCTTTTTTGCTAGGAATTCTTTTTTTAGCAGGCGCTTCGGCTTTAGGAGCTGTTTTTGCAGTGGCCGCCGCAACGGGTTTTCGTCCCCTTTTTGGTTTGTCGTCTTTTTCTTGCACGTTAAAATCGTAATTATTATTTAAAATCGAATGAATGCTGGGATTTGGGGTCTGAACACGACCAATTTGAGCTAGGGCGATTAAGATAAAAACCGAATTTCGCTCCTTTCTACTGCAATGATAAGCAGTTTTTGAATAAAAAAACAATTTTTTATGGGTTATCTTTGCCTCTCGAAATAAGCAATATGTTCAATCAAAGAGTAAAAATAAAGCAATTATTAAGCGGAACCGACAAGGGTTCGGCTATTGGTAGCGAAGTAGTCGTAATGGGATGGGTGCGTACTTTTCGTAATAACCAGTTTATAGCGCTTAACGATGGAAGTACAAATAATAATTTGCAAGTGGTGGCTACCCTTGGTGAATTTGAAGAGGCTTTATTAAAAAGAGTAACTACGGGTGCTTCCTTAAAAGTAAATGGGCAGGTAGTAGAGAGTTTGGGTAAAGGACAAACAGTTGAACTAAAAGCAACGAGTATCGAAATTTTAGGTGATAGTGACGCCGAAAAATATCCTCTACAACCTAAAAAACATTCTCTCGAATTTTTAAGAGAGAAGGCGCATTTGCGTTTTAGAACCAATACGTTTGGTTCGGTATTTCGTATTCGTCATTCCTTGGCCTTTGCAGTGCACCAATTTTTTAATGATCGTGGTTTTTTATATTTACATACACCTATTATTACAAGTTCGGATGCAGAAGGAGCGGGTGAAATGTTTCGTGTAACAACACTTCCTTTAGAGGGTGCACCAAAAAATGATAAGGGTGAAATTGATTTTACCCAAGACTTTTTTGGTAAGAGTACTAACTTAACAGTAAGTGGTCAATTAGAAGGAGAGCTAGGCGCCATGGCGTTTTCAGACATTTATACTTTTGGTCCAACCTTTAGAGCAGAAAACTCTAATACCACAAGACACTTGGCAGAATTTTGGATGATTGAACCCGAAGTGGCCTTTAATGATTTGGAAGATAATATGAATTTGGCGGAAGATTTTATTAAGCATTTGATTACTTATGTAATGAAACACAATGCAGATGATCTAGCTTTTTTGGATGCACGTTTGGCAGAAGAAGAAAAACAATTACCTACCGAAAAAAGAAGTGGTCTAGGTTTAATTGAAAAATTAAAGTTTGTACTAGAAAACGGTTTTGAAAGAATTACTTATACCGAAGCGATTGATATATTATTAAACAGCAACCACTATAAGAAAAAGAAATTTCAGTACGATGTAAAATGGGGTATTGATTTACAAAGTGAGCATGAAAGATTTTTGGTGGAGCAACATTTTAAAAAGCCCGTCATTGTTACAGCTTATCCTGCTGCCATCAAAGCGTTTTATATGCGCATGAATGATGGTTGTGAGCTAGGAAAAGAAACGGTGGCAGCGATGGATATTTTAGCACCTGGTATTGGAGAGATTGTAGGCGGATCTCAGAGAGAAGAGCGTCTTGAAAAATTAGAACAAAGAATGCGTGATATGCATATCCCATTAGAAGAGATGAGTTATTATTTAGATACACGTCGCTTTGGATCGGTGCCTCATGCAGGTTTTGGACTAGGCTTTGAGCGTATGGTGCAGTTTGTAACTGGCATGACTAATATTAGAGATGTAATTGCTTTTGCACGTACTCCTAAAAATTGCGAATACTAATTTTACTTCATGGGAATATTATTTGTTTTAATTGGTGCTTTTTGTTTTGCACTCAGTAATGCTTATTGGAAAAAAGTTACCCAAACCATTCCTTATCAAGTAGGCATGTTTTATCGTGGCATTTTTGCCTCCGCTACTTTTTCTATTTTATATTTTGGATTTCGTCACAGCCCCTTTTTTAAATATTGGGTAGTCAAAGATCTGGTTTTTGATACCAAGCTTTTTTTATCAATCGCCTTAAGTGTTTTTAATATTTTTGGACTCATGTTTTTTTTAAGAGGTATACAAAAAGCAGCTGTAAGTGTTGTGGTGCCTGTATCTTCCTTAAAAGTGTTTACCATTTTAACGGCAGTTTTTGTGGTAGGGGAAGTTTGGATTACTAATTATTTATATGCATTTGTATTATCCACCCTGGGTTTATTATTTTTATTTTTACAAGGTTCTAAAAACGAAGAAGCTTCATTAGTAAGAAAAGGAATTATTTATGGATTAGCGGCAAGTTTTTTTTGGGGCAGCTCTTATGCTTTATATACTTATCCTATTCAGTGGTGGGGTCCACTCGGATTTAGTTTAATCATTGAAACTACGGCTATGTTGTTTGGATTAGTATTAATATTTAGAGACGGACTCGGAAAACAAATCTTTTCCTATACAAAGTCGGTTCATATTCAAACTTATATAGTACAGGGTATATTATTAGTAGCGGGTGGTTTGGCTATTAATATTTCTTATCAATATTTACCCATTATGGTGATTAATATTTTAATCATCAGCTCTCAACTACTTTCGGTTCTGCTAGGTTTTATGTTTTTTAAAGAAAGGCTAAGCCTAAAACAGTGGATTGGGATTGTATTAATTGTGGCTTCCTTTTTTATAGTAGCCGCTAGCGCTTAACCTAAAAAGCAGCTGATTTTCAATAAACAAGCCTAATTTTTTGCTATTTAAGGGAGCCTAGCCTATATTTGCTGCCCGAACAAAGCAATTTGTAAGGATGGATTAGGTTCCAATGGCGCTGTAGCTCAGTTGGTAGAGCAAAGGACTGAAAATCCTTGTGTCCCCGGTTCGAGCCCGGGTGGTGCCACAAGCCCTCAACGAAAGTTGGGGGCTTTTTTATTAACTTCAAGCAAGCTGATAAATTTCAGGCTCCATAAAAAGTATGAATAATAAAAATAAATTACGGCTAGTATTGGTCATCGTTTTATTAAAGCTGAGCACCGCTTTTACTCAAGCGCAAAATTCTTTACAACAAGCGTATAAAAATAAATTTTTAATAGGCACGGCCTTAAATGCACCACAGATTCTAGAAAAAGATAGTATGGCAATGCCCCTTATTAAAAATGAGTTTGGGGCCATCACGCCTGAAAATTGCATGAAATGTGAAAATATTCATCCGGCTTGGGATACCTATAATTTTGAATTAGCCGATAAATTGGTAACGTTTGGAAATAAAAATAATTTACTAGTAAATGGCCACACTTTAATTTGGCATAGCCAGTTAGCGCCTTTTGTAAAACAAATTCAAAGTAAAGATTCTCTCTCCCTTTTTATGAATAATCATATTCAAACAATTGCTTCTAGATATGATGGAAAAATATTTTCATGGGATGTTGTTAACGAAGCTTTAGAAGAGGATGGAAGTTTAAGAAAATCTATTTTCTTAGAAAAACTAGGACCGGATTATATTACCGAATCCTTTCGACTGGCAGCAAAATGGGCACCCCACACCGAATTGTATTATAACGACTATAATATAGAACAACCCAAAAAAAGAGCAGGAGCCATAGCGCTTATCAAAAGCATACAAGCAAAGGGATTGCGTATTGATGGCGTAGGTATACAAGGACATTGGCGTGTCGAAAAAATTCCTTTACAAGAAATTGAAGAAAGTATTTTGGCCTATAGTGCTCTTGGATTAAAAGTAATGTTTACCGAATTAGACATAACAGTACTTCCTAATCCCTGGGATAAGGATGCTGCGGATGTGAATCAAAAAGCAACCTATAATGCACTTATGAACCCTTATCCCAATGGGCTTCCCGATTCTGTACAACAAAAATTAACCAATAGTTATGCCGCTTTATTTAAACTTTTTGTAAAATATAGCGATAAAATAAGTAGAATTACTTTTTGGGGTGTACATGATAAACAATCTTGGTTAAATGGTTGGCCCATTGCTGGTCGAACAAATTATCCCTTAGTTTTTGATAGAAATGGAAAACCCAAACCCGCTTATTATAAAATAATTGCGTTGGCTAAAGAGTAAACTATTTTTTTTGAATTATTATTGCAGGAACCAAATGGTCCGAAAATAAAGAACGCTCCTCTTTAAACAAATAAGGAGGAGCATGATCTCCCACAATTATTACTCGGTCTACATCATATTTATTGATCAGAGCAGCTAAATAAGACAACTCTTCACTCATTCTAAAATATCTTTTTAAGGATTGAGTGGAAGGGAAATAGTTTTTGTATTTTTCTGTAAAAGGTTTGTACAAAGGATTTTTATTTACTCTTTGGTTTAAATGAAAAGGCAGATGCGTATTAATACTTAAGCAATAAGTAAAAGATTTTTTAGCGCTGGATGTGTTTTTGAAAATCCATTCAAAAACAGCTTCATCTTTTACAGCCGTGTATTGATTATTAAATACCGGGGCATAACCCAGAGTGTCATGGAAAAAAGAATAATCTTTAAAATTGGAAAACCCAATTAGCTTTTTAAACCTTGCGCCTACACTATAAGCCCCCATAAAGGGTTGTACAGCCATAGTGGTATAACCCGCCTCTTTCTTTTTTTGAATTAAACTTTTTATATCACAGCTATTATGGTTAATAACCGAAAAATAAGCCTCCCCTTCTTTATTGAGTAGCTCTCTGCTTTCGGCCTGAACGGTAGCGCCATCAAAATAAGATTTCTCCATTTTTACATCATATCGATGGCTGTCAATTTGTAAGAAGGGAGCCAGTTGATTTTGCATTAAAGTATCATCTAAATAACCCCCCCAACTTTCTAATACAATTAAAATTTCATTATTACCTGTTGAGTTGTAAAAATATTTATAAGATAAAGAGGAGTCACCGTCTATATTTTTAAAATCGGCAATTTCATGAACGCTTTTTTGCCCTAGTTTATAAAGCTTATAATCAGTATACAAATCTTTGAAAAGGGATTTACCTAAATTATACTCGCCTCTTTTTTCGGTTCTAATATTGATAATTGTTCTGCCTTTTTGTACGGTACCTAATAGAGAAGAACCGTTTAAAGAGTCCACGGTATAAATGAATAAAAAAAAGCTTGCGGCCACCACAATATTAATCCTGTATTTTTTATTACCTAGTTCTATTATTTTTTTATCAAATAAACCTATCAAGAAATTGGAAAGCCCTATGAATAGTAGTAATCCAAGAATTGCGATAACCCAAAACTGTATCGAAAAATGAGAGATAAACAAATAGGGTAGTTTCTCCACATAATTAAAAACATCAAAATAATATAAATGGGATAAGTTATAAATGATATCTGTAAGAACCAGTCCCATGAATACCACCAGTTTTAAAAAATGTTTTCGAACTATAATTAAAACAAGGGGTAAAAAAATATATTCATAATAGAGCAGCGGCCTTTTGATGGTAACATCTAAAAAACCGGTGAGTACGATATTAAGTAGCAATATAATTACAAGGGTAATTATTATTTTTTTGTATTTCATCATAAACAATCTGGGGGGACTGAAAATAAGACTTATATTGAAGTCAAAGGTTTAAGAGGGTATTAGGTTTATTTTAATTCTTTCATCCAATTAAGTAATAAACTGGGCCAATTTTCTAAAGCACCTTTTCCTAGAGCGAGTCCAAAACCATGCCCTCCGGTGGGGAAAATATGCATTTCTACGGGCACTTTATTTTTTTTAAGACCCTGATAATACAATAAACTATTTTCTACAGGTACCGTGGTATCATCCGTGGCATGTAAAATAAAACTGGGTGGCGTTTGTCCCGTAATTTGTAATTCGTTGGAGTATTTTTGAACAAGGGCTTCGCTCGGATTGTCGCCTAGTAGGTTTTTTCTAGATCCTGTATGGGCATTTAATTTATCCATAGTAATTACAGGGTAAATTAAAATACTAAAATCGGGTCTGGTACTTTGGTCAAAATGCGTAGATAAGGTTGCAGCTAAATGCCCGCCTGCTGAAAAGCCCATAATACCCACTTTATTAGGATTGATATTCCAGGTTGATGCCCCTTGTCTTACAATACGAATAGCTTGTTGTGCATCTAGTAAAGGTGTTTGATCTGGAGCGCTACTAGAAAGAGAATCTGGAAGTCGGTATTTTAATACAAAAGCTGCAATGCCATGCGCATTCAAAAGCTTTGCTATATCAGTTCCCTCCCAGTCATAAGCAAGTCTTGCATAACCTCCCCCTGGACAAATAATCACGGCTTGTCCGGTTGCTCCTTTTTTATTGGGAATAAAAACCTCTAATTGGGGTACTTGTACTTTACTAATTCTTACAATATCGGTACTCTCTACCTGCTCTTGTAAATTGTTTTTGATGCTTAAAGGAATATTCCCTTCGGGCCAAAGATTTAATTTCATGTTTTGACTATAAGTGCTTAAGGATAAGAGTAAAACTAAACAGGTATAAATAATTTTCATAATAAAGGATTAAGTAAATTTAATGAATAGTTTAGAATATTAAATACTCAATAAAAAAGTATACCATGAAATATTTTTATGTCTTATTGTTTGGCTTTATTTTTTCGAATGCTTGCTATGCACAAAATTATGAAGCCAATTGGACTTCTTTAAATACAAGAAAAATTCCCGCATGGTTTAATCAAGATAAGTTTGGCATATTTATTCATTGGGGGGTTTATTCGGTACCAGCCTATGCTCCCATTATGCCTAATAGTGGTTATAGTTATGCAGAATGGTATTGGCATCGTCTTTTTGAAAAGCAAAAAGACTTTATGGCATTTCATACCAAAACCTATGGAAGCAGTTTTGCGTATGAACAATTTGAGCCAAAATTTACTGCCGAAATGTTTCAGCCCGATCAGTGGGCCGACTTGTTTAAAAAGTCGGGTGCTAAATATGTGGTATTAACCTCTAAACATCATGAGGGTTATACCTTATGGAATAGCGCCGAAGCAGATAAAGCTTGGAATAGACCCTGGAATGCGGTTACTGGCACTCCACATCGTGATTTATTAGGAGATTTAACCAATTCGGTACGTAATGCGGGTCTTAAAATGGGTTATTATTACTCATTATATGAATGGTTTAATCCAATGTGGCTCTATGATAAAAAATCCTATGTTGAAAAACATATGATTCCTCAGTTTAAAGATTTGGTCACCAAATACAAACCTTCCATAATTTTTTCGGATGGTGAATGGGACCTGTCGGATTCGGCATGGCAGAGTCCTAAATTATTGGCATGGCTATTTAATGAATCACCCGTAAAAGACAATGTGGTTGTTAATGATCGTTGGGGCAATAATACCCGAGAAAAAAATCATGGAGCCATGTACACCACTTCCGAATATGGAGCGGGCATGGATGCGAGTATTATTTGGGAAGAAAGTCAGGGCGTAGGACTCTCTTATGGCTATAATAGAAACGAACAATTAAAAGATTATAAATCGAGTTATGAACTAATATTAATGCTTAACGATTTGGTTTCTAGAGGCGGTAATTTTTTATTAGATATTGGACCCGATGCCGATGGCAATATTCCTGTTATCATGCAGCAAAGGCTTACCGATATGGGTAACTGGCTTGAAGTAAACGGAGAAGCTATTTATGGTACCACCGCTTGGCGTCAACCCGCTCAATGGAGTGAAGGCCCCAAGGCTACTAAAAATAAAGCAAGTTTTATGGCAGCTTATAGAGTGGCCGATTTAGTAGTACCTAAAAAAGACAGTGCTTATATCGAAGCTTTTTTTACCAAAAAAGAAAATAATTTTTATAGTATCATCCCATCCTACAGAAATAATATTACGCTTAAAAATGTAGTATTATCTAACACCGCTACGGTTACTGTATTAGGTTCATCAGCTAAAATTATTTGGAAACAAAAAGGAGCAAATGTTTTTGTTGATATGTCTAGTATAAAACCCAATGATATTTCTCCTACTGGCATTTTTGTATTAAAATTTAGTAATCCCTAATAGTGTATGAAAAAAGTATTTTTGTTTTTATTAATTATGGCTGCGCAAAAAAACTTTGCACAGCTAAGTGCTACGCAGGAAAATTTATTGTCATCAATCGTTGAGTTTTCAAAAACAAGTGCTGTTACTGGCAGAGTACAAGAAGCCAGAAATTTTTTAACTAACTTATTTGAAAAAGGAATTTGTAAACAAGATAGGTTGGGAAACCTGGTCATTACTATTGGCTCGGGTGCCCCTAAAAGACTATTTACAGCTGCTTTGGATGAACCAGGCTATGTAATTAGTCAAATTCAGGAGGATGGTTATTTAAGAATAACACCAGTTGGTTTTGGTCAGCAAGGCACTATGTATCATCAATTCTTAGAAGGAAGTGAAGTAAAAATTACCACCGAAAAAAATAGTCAAATAGGCGTATCTACTGTGCCCTCTTCTCATTACGATTTATTAAGAGCGGTTCCTGAAAAAAGTAAAAATGCTTTTCAATGGCAAGAGGCTTTTGTAGATGTTGGTGTAAGCAGCAGCAATCAAGTGGCAGCTAAGGGTATTCAATTATTAGACCCGGTAACTACTAATAAAAAACCAATTGTTATTTCCGAAAAATATATCGCTGCCCCTTCGGTAAATTCAAAAGCAGCTGTTATAGCTTTAGCAACTGTTGCCAATACTTTGTTACATCAAAAATTTACCGGTACGGTTGTTATTGCTTTTACAACCCTCGAATTAATAAATGGTAAGGGAATTGAAACAGTATTAAATAACTATGGTCCCTTTGATGAGGTCCTCAGGTTTAATAGATTTTTAAATGCACCCAAAGCGAGTGAAAATAATATTCTTGTAAACAAAACTATTCCCAATACGAATACCCATCAACTGACTGCTTCGCCTAATACTTCTTTTAAAAATCCATACACCAATGGTCCAAATTGGGGCAAAGCAAAAGTGTATGAGCTAGGAATGACTAGTGTCTATACTTCCACGCCAGTAGAAATGATTTCGGTAAACACAGCTGAATTACTCACTCAATTATTTTTACAAAGTATAGAAAATAAAAATTGGGAATTAGTAAATGTAAAAAAATACAATAATCCTGTTCCCAATGTAAACTATACTACCTTTTTAAAGGAAGAAAATATAGTGGCTAATCTGGTAAGTAAATATGGTGTTAATCCCGATGAGAAACCTGTTCGTGATTTTATATTAACCCAATTACCAACTTGGGCAAAACCAACAGTGGATGAAAAAGGAAATATAATTATTGCCTTTGGAAAAGGAGAAAAGCATATTGCCTTTGTGGCACATATGGATGAAGTTGGTTTTCAGGTAGACTCTATTTTAAATGATGGTCGATTGGCTTTAAAAGAAATTGGTGGATTTTTTAATTGGGTATGGGAGGGACATAGTGCCTTAGTACATACTGATAATAAGGATATTAATGCCGTTTTTGAACCTCGTGCTAATTATTTACAAGAAAATAAAAGACATTTAATTGGTACGCCTCTACTGGTTAATGCAGGGTTTAGCTCCAAAGAAGAAGCTTTGCTGGCAGGTGTAAAGCCAAGGCAAACCACTGTTACGATGCCTAAAAAAATGATAAGACTAAGTGAATCAAAAGCCACTGCCAGAGGCTTTGATGATAGAGTGGGTTGTGCTGCTTTATTAATGGCTTTAGAAAATATCAATCCCAACACAATTCCTTATAAAGTAAGTTTTATTTGGACAACAGGAGAAGAGACCGGGCTTGTTGGATCTACTTTTGCGGAGCAGTATATGAAAGATGTAAGTGTGGGTTATCCCATAGATACTTATGTTTCAGCGGATGCTCCGATGGAATCAAAAATATTTGGTTATTGCCCATTAGGAAAAGGAGCTATTGTTAGGGTGCTTGAGAGTGTGAATTTTGTAAGCAGAGAAAATTTAGCTTATTTACAAAAATTAGCTACGCATAAAAATATTAAACTTCAATATGGTATGACCGCTGGTGGAACTGATGGACAAGGATTTTTAGCTAATGGAATTCCTTCGGTGCCACTTTCATGGCCAGGTAGATATTCTCATTCCCCTATCGAGGTCATGGATTTCAACGATATGAAAAGTTTAACGCAATTAATAAATGCCATTATTTTAGACGGGCCTAAATAAATAATTAAGCGCTTTTTTAAACATTTGCAATGAAAATTTCTTTAACGCTGATTTTGGTTTTTACTATTTCGATTTCTCTTTTTGCACAAACGCAAAACACAAAATTGGTTTTGTTGGGTACGGGCACACCTATTACAAATGCGGATAGATCGGGCCCCTCTTTGGCTATTGTAGTTAATAATGCCTCTTATATTGTAGACTGTGGGCCAGGTGTAGTTAGAAGAGCAGCTGCGGCCAGTGAAAACGGGATAGAAGCTTTACAAACTAAAAATTTAAAAAAACTTTTTATTACACACTTGCATAGTGATCATACTATTGGTTATCCAGATATTATTTTTTCACCGGCTGTGTTACATCGTAAAGAAGCACTAGAAGTATATGGACCCATTGGCTTACAAAATATGACCCATCATATTATGCAAGCCTATCAAGAAGATGTAGATAAACGCATTCATGGTTTAGAAAAAGGAGAGCCCGAAGGCTATATAGTAAATGTACATGAAGTGGATAGTGGTCTTATTTATAAAGACAATAATATTAGCGTAATAGCTTTTCAAGTAAAACATGGAACTTGGAAATCGGCTTTGGGCTATAAATTTACCACTGCCGATAAAACAATTGTTGTTTCTGGAGATTGTACTTACAGCGAGGAATTAATTAAGCAAGCACAAAACTGTGATATTTTAGTGCACGAGGTTTATTCAGAAAAAGGATTGCTTACTAAAACCGAGGATGATAAAGCGTATTTCCCTTCTTTTCATACTTCCACCTCACAATTAGCTGCTATAGCCAATAAAGCGAAACCTAAATTGTTAGTGTTAACTCATCAGTTGCCATTGGGAGTACCCTTGCAAAATTTAATAGATGAGATTAGTTCAAAGTATAAAGGTGCCATTGTAAATGGTAAGGACCTCGACGTTTTTTAGTCCTTTTTTTCGGCTCTTCTGCGCGCTTCCTCCGCTTCTTTATAAACTCTTATCCATGTAAGAGAAATATCGATGATAGCAAGTAAGGGTCCAATCATCACCACCATAATAACTTCTAGGCCTGGTGAATATCCTATAACGCCATCATAAGACGACATTTTTGATCTTTTGTATAATTTGTAAAGGCAGTAGATAGCAGATAAAATCCAAATGCCAATAATAATATTCTGTAACATGGTGTTCAATTTATAGTACAAAGTTAGTTAAATAGTTTTGTTTATGCGTTTATTGAAAACTTACCTTCTTTAAATAATAACCCTTGGGATCCACCATAGGAGGCAGCGTTGATTTTATCTTCAGCCCCTCTTTACCCATCATGAGTCTTTCTGTTTTACCATTCATAAAAATATCTACCGGTACATCCATAAAGTAATTATTAATTTTTACTTGATATTGTTGGTATCCCACTTCTTTGATCGCAAAATCAATCACATTAGTAGTTCTTAAATAAAAGTCAAAAAAGGGTTGTAAAGAATAGCCCGCTTCTTTGCTAAATAA
This sequence comes from Bacteroidota bacterium, assembly GCA_947452905.1. Taxonomy (GTDB): domain Bacteria; phylum Bacteroidota; class Bacteroidia; order Chitinophagales; family Chitinophagaceae; genus Sediminibacterium. Next base: position 95,716 of record CANGEP010000003.1, read on the forward strand.
TTTTTCTACATCATTAGAGCTTACAAAATTATCATAGGTGTACGCAGGATCGGTAGCCAATTTTTTTAAAGTAGGTAAGAAAACACCATCGCCAATAACATATCTTAAACTATGCATAAAAAAAGAACCCTTGGTATAAATATCATTACCTGCATAGGTTTCATCTTCTGATAACTCCTCTGCGCCTACCATTGGTTTTTTATATTTAATTGATTTTTTATGTCCTGCAATTATTTCGTCATAAGCGTTTTGACCTCCCAGTTCATACATACATAATGCTTCTGCATAAGTGGCAATCCCCTCTTGTATCCACATATGCGCCCAATCTTTATTGGTTACTTTATTAGCCCACCACTCATGTGCATATTCGTGAAATAAATTGGCCGAATAATCTTGTCCTCCAATTTTAGTGTATTCGAATTTATTATTAAAAGTAATCATGGTTTGATGTTCCATACCTGAATTAGGCACTTCGGCAATACCTATTTTTTCTTTAAACCATGGATATTCCCCAAAATATTTTTCTAAAATTTTAGTGTCTCTAATTTTAGTAGTAATTAATTTTTTAGCCTGTGCAGTGTCTTCTTCTAATACATAAAATTCAATAGGCACTTTGTTTCCGTTAATAGTGGTGTAAGTATCTTTGGCAACAAGGTATTTTCCAATATTAAATACGACACAATAATTACTTATCGTGTAATTTGTATTCCACGAAAAAGTTGTTTTATTTTTTTTAGGAGTAATTTTTTGTAAAAGCCCTGGTCCTGCTACAGATAAGCCTTTGGGCACAGTGATATTCATTTCAACCCCTTCATTGGGTTCATCACTTGGATGATCTTTACAAGGAAAATAAACACGTCCACCCTCTTTCTGACAATTAATAGAAACCCAATCATTACCTGCTTTGTCTTTAGACCAGGTAAAACCACCCGACCAAGGAGGTTTTACTGCAATGGGAGGGTGTCCACCATAAGCAATATCTACTATTTGCTTTCCTTCTTTAAAACCACCTGCACTGGTAATATAAATTTTATCGTCTTTTTGTTCAAAGCTAACAGCCTTATTATTCACCTTAACTTTTTCGACGCTAAGCAAGTGAACAAGGTCTAATAAAATTGTATCAGCACTTTTGTAAAGATTTACATTTACAATCGTATTTCCTTGAATAGTTTTTTCTTCAATATTCACCTCCAAATTAATGGTGTAATGTCTGATATCCATATTGGCTTGTAATGGTTTTAGCTTACCCCCCGAAGACAAATAACTGATATCTAAGTTTTGTGCGAAAGCATTATGGAAGCTAAAACAAAGAAACAAACCTAAAAATCCTATTTTAAAAAATCGATTGGTTAAAAAATGCGGCATAGTAATTTTTTTATACTTTGAATTTACCCTATTTTTTTTAACTTCCCTAAAACTTAGCAATGAAAAAGATATTTCTACTTACCTTTTTGAGTTGGGCTTTTTTAGCAACAGCACAGGTCCAAAACTATTTTACTATAAAGGCGGATGGAACACATTATAGTTTAACCAAAGAGGGCGCTTCCTATTTAGCTTCCCTTCCTTTGAAATGCATTCAACAACAGTATCCTAATAAAATAAACCATACCGCTATTTCGGATAGCGATCAAATGCTTACACCTATCCAACAACACCCAGCATTTTATGGTTGTTTCGATTGGCATAGTACGGTGCATGGCCATTGGATGTTGGTAAACCTACTTAAACAATTTCCCGATTTAAAAGAGCAGGCAGCTATCAGAAAAGTACTTTCAACCACACTAACCGCCGTCAATATTCAGCAAGAAATAAAATATTTTGCTTCTCCACTTACTAAAAGTTTTGAGAGAACTTATGGTTGGGCCTGGTTATTAAAATTGCAAGAGGAACTACTTAGTTATAATGATGCTGATGCAGTTAAATGGCGAATGGCTTTACAACCATTGTGTGATACAGTCATAAAAAATTGGTTGGTTTTTTTACCCAAGCAAACCTATCCTAGCAGATCTGGAATGCACGGGAATACTGCTTTTGGATTAAGCTTTGCACTAGATTATGCAAGGGCCACAAAAAATATTGTTTTTGAAAAAGCAATTGTACAATCGGCTATTCAATTGTTTAGTAAAGATAAAAAGGCACCCACTGTTTGGGAACCCGATGGTGCCGATTTTTTTTCTCCTTCTTTGATGGAAGCTGCGCTCATGCGCAAAGTACTGTCACCAGCTCAATTTATCCTTTGGTTTAATGGATGGCTTTCTGATAAAGCTTTAGCGCACTTATCAGAAGTGCCCAAAGTATCGGACCGTACTGATTTGCAAATAGTACATTTAGATGGGCTTTGCTTTAGCAGAACTTGGTGTATGACCGAAATAGCTAAACAACTACCTAGTTCAGACAAAAGAAAAAAATTATTACAAAAAGCCTCCACTACTTTATTAAAAGCAAGTTTACCAAATGTAGTAAGCGGTAATTATGGCGGAGAGCATTGGCTAGCAAGCTTTGCCGTTTATGCCATCAATGCCAATTAAACACGATCAAAATCGGCCTTCCAATTTTTAATAGCTAGTTTAATTTCTTTATTAGTTAACCCTTCTTTTATAGCTCTATCCATTAAAGCCAAATATTCGGAATCACTAGCAAAACGAAGGGCGATAATTTGTGACATAATTAAATCCTTGGGTAGGGGTTTGCCTGTCATTATAAAGTAGCGTAAACCTTCCTCGGCTCTTATCGCTCTATCCTGTGCTTTTAAAGCAAAGCCGCGCGCAAACCAAGCCAAACTTACTAGAATGACAGATACTAAAACCATTAAAGAAGCTAGGTATTTATTTTCGGCAGTAGCTCTAATTAAATAATTGATAGAACCACCTAATAAAGCAAAAAGCAAAGTAAAAGTAAAGTAGTGAAAGCCTGGTACCATTTGGGTGTGGTTCTTATAATTTTGTTCTTGCATAAAAATTTTTTTAATTGTTTTGAACCATCAAGATACCAATATTTATTATATTTAAGTAGCCATAAAAAATTAGCTATGAAACAAAGACGTGATTTTATCAAAGAACTTACCCTTGCTTCTGCCTCTATTATTGCCACACCCAGTTTTGCTCGTAGCGCTATATTTACTAGCGATACTATTAGAGTAGCTACTATTGGTGTAAATGGTATGGGATGGTCTAATACCATGGCTGCTATAAAAGTAAAAAATGTGGAAGTAGTGGCTTTGTGTGATATTGACGCTTCTGTATTGGGTAAAAGAAAAGAAGAGTTATTGTTAAAACAACCCGGTGTTAAACAGGTAGATACTTATGGCGATTACCGAAAAATTTTAGACCGAAAAGATATTGATGTAGTGATTGTGGGAACACCCGATCATTGGCATGCTTTACAAATGATTAATGCTTGTGCTGCCGGAAAACATGTTTACGTTGAAAAACCTGCAGGTAATTCAATTGGAGAATGTGATACTATGATAAAAGCAAAAAACAGATACAATAGAATTGTACAAGTGGGTCAATGGCAAAGAAGTCAGCAACATTTTAAAGACGCCGTAGATTTTGTACATAGTGGTCAGTTGGGAAACATTAGAACCACCAAAGTATGGTGTTATCAAGGCTGGATGCGCCCTCAACCTGTTGTAGCTAATTCAGTAGCTCCTAATTATATTGATTATAAAACCTGGTTAGGTCCTGCACCTACTAGAGCATTTAATCCCAGTCGATTTCATTTTCACTTTAGATGGTTTTGGGATTATGCAGGAGGATTAATGACCGATTGGGGTGTACATTTATTAGACTATGCAGTGCAAGGCATGAAAGCAGAAAATCCAATTTCAGTAAGTGCACTCGGTGGAAAATTTGCGTATCCAGAATTAGCCGAAGAAACACCCGATACTTTAACAGCCTTATATGAATTTGAAAAATTTAATTTAGTATGGGACTCTGCGATGGGTATTGATAATGGTTCTTATAATCGGGATCATGGTATTGCTTTTATTGGCAACAATGGTACGCTTATTTTAGATAGAGGTGGATGGGAGGTGATTGAAGAAAGACAATCAAAAAACAAAGTTGTAAAGCCATTAGCAAAATCACAGGATAGTGGCGTGGATTTACATTGGGAAAATTTTATTGCCGCTATTCGTAATAATAACCCCTCTTCATTGCATTGTTCTATCGAAGAAGGCGCTCATATAGCCACTGTGGCGCAAATGGGTAATATTGCTTACCGCTCTGGTAAAAAAATTAGTTGGAACGAAGCCGATAAAAAATTTACCGATCCTTCTATTTATAAGGACTATTATACTAAGCCTTATTACAATGGATATGAACTACCTAAAATTTAATACTATTTTATTTTTTTTAGGTCTAAATCTTGAAAGTCAAAACTAAAATCTGTTAAAGGAGAAAGCGCGTTCATTTTAATACCATTAGGTTTACCATCCATATCAGTACTAAAAACAACATACGCATCTGCATCTAAACTACGATCACTCCAGCGTACAATTAAAGTATTGCCTTTATAAGGAAAAAGTTCGCCATTTAATCGAGGTGATCTTTGTGAAGCCATCCAAGCTTTGCCCTCTTTAACACTTATGGTAATATCACCAAACCATTGATCTTTATAGGTTCCCAAATAAGGCGCAACATCAAATTTGCCTCCTGCTTTAGAAAGTTGCTCTTCCATTTTTTTATTAATCTCTTCATTAATTTTTTTAGCTTCTGCCTCGCCAGCATCTACACGCGACTTCATTAATTTCACCCAATCGTAACCACTCACGCCTAAATAACTGTCTTTGATGGTATTGCTAATCGCATTAAATGCAGCCCCTGATTGTTGATTAGTAAACACCAAAATGCCCAATTTTAAATCATCAAACATAACTACCTGCGTTACAATGCCGGCTAAACCACCCGTATGAGTTACTTGTTTATGACCTTTCACATCACTTAAAAACCATCCTAAACCATAGGCTGCAAAATTGGTAAAATAAGGTGCTGTAGTATTTGCTTTAATAATAGTTTGAGGGCTCCAAGTTTCTTCATGAATTGCATCAGAAAATAATTGTTTCGATAAATTTTCACCATACTTACCATGATTCATTTGAGCAATAATCCATTTACTCCAGTCGTTAATGCTACTCCATATTCCACCTGCAGCATTTGCACTCTCGCTCCAATCAATACTAATGGCTTCTACTTTTCCACCAACAGGTGCATGTGGTACAATACAATTGCTACGATCTTTTAATCGATTCACTGAAGCCGCACTACTATACATTTGTAGGGGCTTCATAATTCTTTGCTCAATAAAGTCCTCCCACTTAGTACCCGAAACCCTTTCTACCACTTCACCTGCAACTATATACAAATTATTATCATAATCATATTTGGTTCTAAATGCTGAAACGGGTTTTAAGTATCTTAAATTATGAATGATATCTTTTCTGGTAAAATCACTTTGGTCAGGAAACATCATTAAATCGCCTGCCCCTAAACCAAGTCCACTGCGATGTGTTAATAAATCACGAATCGTAAAGGCGTTGGTTACATAGGGATCGTACATTTTAAATTCGGGGATGTAATCTGTTACGGCGTCATCCCATTTTATTTTTCCTTCTTCTACTAACATACCTAAAGCCGCAGCAGTCATAGCTTTGCTATTGGAAGCCACACCAAATAAAGTGTTTTCGTCTACTTTCTTTCCGGTTTTAAGATTGGCAATTCCATATCCTTTTGCGTGTATCAACTTTCCGTCTTTAATAACCCCTACTGCAATACCCGGTACATTAAATGTTTTTAAGACCAATTCGGTAAGTGAATCAATTTGATGACTATTTATGGGCTTGCTAATTTGTGCGGCAGCATTTATTAAAAAACTAAATACACTTACAAAGACAATTGATATAATACGTTTCATGGTATAAATTTTACCTGATGAAATTAATCAATAATTCAGTTGATTGTAGTTAATTTTTGTATTTTTAAAACTACATCCTAATACTTTTATACCATGCGACAATTAACCATAATTGGGAGCTTATTTTTAGTACCGCTTTTTGTGTTGGCACAAAAAAAGCCCATTAAAAAAACAACGCCAGCACCCATTGCGCCTGCGGTATCTATACAAGCGCCACTTAAACTTTGGTATGATAAACCTGCTTCTTATTTTGAAGAAGCCTTGGTATTGGGCAATGGAATGCAAGGAGCAACTGTATTTGGTGGTATCTCCACGGAGAAAATTTATTTAAACGATTTAACATTATGGTCGGGCGAACCGGTGAATGCCAATATGAATCCCACCGCCTATAAAAATTTACCAGATGTACGAAAAGCTTTGCAAGAAAAAAATTATAAAAAAGCAGGACAGCTTATAAAAAAAATACAAGGTAAATTTTCGGAGTCCTATGCGCCCTTAGGTACTTTGTTAATGGACATTAACGACGATCCGTATATCACTGATTATTACAGAGAGTTGGATATTGATCAGGCTTTAGCTAAAGTAAAAACAATCTCCAATAATAATGTGGTAGAAAGAGAGTATTTGGTTTCTAATCCAGATAAAATATTCGCCATTCATTTAACTAGTAAAAAAGCAGGGGCACTTGGTTTTACGATTCGTTTCGAATCTTTATTAAAACATGTTAGAACTATCAACGCCAATACTATTGTGGTTCAAGGATCAGCGCCTATGAAGGCCGACCCTTCTTATGTTCAAAAAGGAGCGAAGGGGATTGTATTTGATCCCAAAAAAGGAACTAAGTTTTCGGCTCAAATAAAAATTGTAAGCAGCACAGGAAAAATTTCTAAAACCGATTCTTCTTTATCATTATCCGATGCCAACGAAGCTACGGTGTATGTGTCGATGGCAACCAGTTTTAATGGTTTTGATAAAGATCCTGCAACCAAGGGTCTTAATAATATTGCGATTGCCGAAACACAAATGCAACATGCACAACAAAGTGGATGGACGGAAATTAAAAAAAGACATATAGCTGATTATCAAAAATATTTTAATCGTGTTCAATTAAAAATTGGCAATAGTACAGTAGCTAATATTCCCACCGATGAGCGATTAAAAAAATATAGTGAAGGTGCCACAGATCCTTATTTAGAAACCCTGTATTTTCAGTACGGCCGTTATTTACTCATTTCTTCCTCACGCACACCAGGTGTACCAGCTAATTTACAAGGTTTATGGAATCCCTATTTACAACCCCCGTGGTCGAGTAATTATACCCTCAATATTAACGCCGAAGAAAATTATTGGTTAGCTGAAAGCACCAATTTATCGGAAATGCATACTCCGTTTTTACAATTCATAGGAAATTTGGCAAGTACTGGAAAAACTACTGCTAAAACATTTTATAATTTACCAGGATGGGTAGCACATCATAACTCAGATATTTGGGCTATGTCAAATCCTGTGGGGAATGGCAATGGCGATCCAAGTTGGGCCAATTGGCCGATGGGTGGCGCTTGGACCTCCACTCATTTATGGGAACATTATTTATTTACACTCGATAAAAATTTCTTAGAACAAAAAGCCTATCCCTTAATGAAAGGTGCTGCAGAATTTTGTTTGGCATATTTAGTGAACGACTCAGCGGGTAAATTAATTACTTCTCCTTCCACTTCTCCCGAAAATACTTTTAAAACGCCTACTGGTTTTATAGGCGCTACTGCTTTTGGAGGCACTGCTGATTTAGCCATGATAAGAGAATTATTTTTAGCAGTAGTGGCTGCACAACAAGTATTAAATAACGATAATGAATTTGTAAGTAAAATAAATACAGCCTTAGAAAACTTACATCCCTATAAAATAGGTAAAGCGGGTAATTTACAAGAGTGGTATTATGATTGGGAAGATCCCGATCCCAAGCATCGTCATCAAAGCCATTTGTATGGCTTGTTTCCGGGCAGTCATATTAGTGTAGATAAAACACCAGCTATTGCATCGGCTGCTAAAAAAACTTTAGAAATTAAAGGAGATGAAACTACTGGATGGTCAAAAGGTTGGAGAATAAATTTGTGGGCAAGATTAAAAGACGGTGAGCATGCTTATAAAATGTATCGTGAATTATTAAAGTTTGTTCCACCCGATGAGACCAAAGAAAATTATACCAATGCAGGAGGTACGTATCCTAATTTGTTAGATGCGCATCCTCCTTTTCAGATAGATGGAAATTTTGGAGGTGCTGCTGCAGTGGCGGAAATGTTAGTACAATCTAATTCCGATATTATTGAATTACTTCCAGCAATACCCAAGGCATGGTCATCGGGAGAAGTAAAAGGCATAAAAGCAAGAGGTAATTATGAGATTGATATGAGCTGGTCGGCGGGTCAGGTTACTAAACTAAAAATTAAGTCGGCGACCAAGCCAACGGCTAAAGTATTTATGAACGGAAAATTACAAACCATTAACACCAGCAAGTAAAATGGCTTTTTTCTTATAAGGATCCAGCCAATTTAAAACGGGTAACATATCCATTTCGTGAATGGCCACGCAGCCCGATGTAGGGGTGTAATTTTCGTCGGCTAAGTGAAAAAATATAGCACTGCCTTTTCCTTTTTTGACGGGATGTGTATTGTATTCAATTACCATACAATATTTATAGTCGATACTGTTTAATAAAAGATGTTCAAAAGAAGCAGCAGTAGTAGCGCCTCTTACAAAAGTATTATAAGCAGCATCCTTGGGATCATCAATCCATTTATCATTAGAGTCCACTTGTTTAAAAGCAAGTCTAGTATTTACTGAGGGTTCATAGCTAAATAAACGACCTAAGGGATAAATACCTGTTGGTGTTTTTCCATCTCCTTCTTTTTTCTTGCCTTTGAGGGCAAAACCGTTTCTGCCAATACTTGCTAGCACCGGGTCCATGATGACAACCCATTTATTTTCTTTTTTTTCTACTACAGCAAATGTGGCTTTACGCGAACCGGTATCTTCTGTATATACTATAAGTAATTGCTCAATTCCGTTTAAATTTTTTGCATTTGCTGCAGCAATTTTAATTGCTTTTTCCTTGGCGTTGGACAATTGAGCCAATGCTGAAATACTAAAAAATAAACTCATCAATCCTAAAACTATATTCGATCTCATAAAGTAGCGCTTAATAAGTATGAAATTAAGAAATAATGTATACAGAATTTATTATTTACGGAATTAAACATAGAGTCTATCATTAGTTACAGAAATGGACAACCTTGTGGCTACAAAATTGTTAAATTGCATAACTATGATTGGGCATCGATTTATCAACTTTATACCGGGCGAAAATTCAAAAACAAAATTTGAGCAAATGCTGGATATTTTCACGCAATTACTCAATTATACCAGTGGGGATGCGAGCGAAGCACTAGATTGGATGAATCAGTTAGATCGCACCCATAAGTTTACCGATGATAATTACGGAGTAGGTGATTTTATAGAGGATTTAAAAAATAATGGATACCTAAAAGAAAATCCACAAGATGGTCGATTCGCTATAACGCCCAAAACAGAACAAACTATCCGTCAAAAAAGCTTGGATGAAATTTTTGGGAAACTTAAAAAAACAAAACAAGGTAGTCATACAACTACTAAGGCCGGACAATCGGGAGATATCAATTCAGATACGCGCAGTTTTCAGTTTGGTGATTTAATGGAACAAATAGATTTTACAGAGAGTATTAAAAACGCACAAGTCAATAGAGGGGTAGATGTTTTTTCGATGCAAGAGGATGATTTGGTGATTAGAGAAGCAGATTTTAAAACACAAACCTCTACAGTATTAATGATTGATATATCTCATTCTATGATATTGTATGGAGAGGATAGAATTACGCCTGCTAAAAAAGTAGCCATGGCGCTGAGTGAACTCATCACAAAAAAATATCCAAAAGATAGTTTAGATATTGTGGTTTTTGGAAACGATGCTTGGCAAATACAAATAAAAGATTTGCCTTATTTACAAGTAGGTCCTTATCACACCAATACGGTGGCGGGTTTAGAACTTGCCATGGAACTACTTCGCAAAAGAAAAAATGCGAACAAGCAAATATTTATGATTACCGACGGTAAGCCTACTTGTTTAAAAATCGGCGGTAAATATTATAAAAACAGTTTTGGACTTGATCGTAAAGTGGTAAACCGTTGTATTAACTTGGCTTCTCAATGCAAGAAGTTAAAAATACCTATCACCACTTTTATGATTGCCTCCGATCCTTATTTACAAAAATTTGTGGAAGAATTTACAGAGATGAATAATGGGAAAGCCTTTTTTGCCTCGCTTGACAATTTAGGTAGTTTTATATTTAATGATTTCGAAAGCGGAAAAAGAAAAACAGTGTATTAATTATGAGTAAAAAAATAGACATACAAAAAATAGTTACCCTAGGCGATTTAAAAAAATCGGGGTATCAATCTAAATCTATCAAAGAAGAAATTAGAAATAATTTAATTAAGAGTATTCAAGACAAACAAAATCCTTTTGAAGGTATTTTAGGATATGAGGACACGGTGATTCCCGATGTGGAGAGAGCTATTTTAAGTCGTCATAATATTTTGTTTTTAGGCTTAAGAGGCCAGGCCAAAACCAGAATGGCGCGTCAAATGGTGGATTTATTAGATGAGTATATACCTATTATTGCTGGCTCAGAAGTAAATGACGATCCTTTACAACCATTAAGCAGGTTTGCAGTGGATATAATTGCCGAACATGGCGATAATACACCTATTCATTGGGTGCACCGCAAGGAAAGATATGGTGAAAAGCTAGCCACTCCAGATGTAAGTGTCTCTGATTTGATTGGCGATATTGATCCCATCAAAGCCGCTAATTTAAAATTAAGTTTTGCCGACGAAAAGGTTATTCATTATGGTATTATACCAAGAAGCAACCGCGGCATTTTTGTAATTAATGAATTACCCGATTTACAAGCAAGAATTCAGGTTTCACTTTTTAATATTTTACAAGAAGGAGATATACAAATACGAGGATTTAAACTTCGAATGCCTTTAGATATTTTATTTGTATTCACGGCCAACCCCGAAGATTATACCAATCGTGGTTCTATTGTTACTCCTTTAAAAGATCGTATCGAATCACAAATATTAACGCACTATCCAAAGAGTATCGAAACATCTTTAGCCATTACCGAACAAGAAGCCAATATTTTACCTGCACAATCCAGCCGAGTGGAAGTAAGTGATTTAGCGAAAAGATTAATTGAACAAGTTTCTTTTGAAGCAAGAACGAATGAGTTTGTTGATAAAAAAAGTGGTGTGAGTGCACGTTTAACGATAGCCGCTTTTGAGTCTGCTGTGAGTAGTGCCGAAAGAAGAGCGATCATTAATAACGAAAAACATACACAGGTTTGGATAAGTGATTTATCGGGAATTATTCCCGCCATTACTGGTAAAATTGAATTAGTTTATGAAGGTGAACAAGAAGGACCTTATGAAGTAGCATTGAATTTAGTCAACAAATCTATCCGAACTTTATTTGTGCAATATTTTCCGAATCCGGATGAAATTAAAAAGCGCAAAGCCCCTAAGAAAGGCGCAGCAGAAGCACCCGCTGCAGAAAGCCCTTATGGACTAATTACAAAATGGTTTGATGCAGGCAATCATGTTGATATTTTATTAGATTTAAAAGATGCAGATAAAATTGCTGCACTCTATAAAGTAGAGGGCTTGTTTGGCATTGTTAAAAAACATTATCCAAAAGCAGACGAACAACAAGCAGCGCTATTAATGGAATTTGTTTTACATGGACTCGCTTCTTATTCACTCATTAGTAAAAAAATGATTGATGGAAAAATAGAGTTTAAAGATTTAATGGGAAGCATGATGAATTTGGGTAATTTACATTTCGAAGAAGATGATTTTTCTGACTATCAATAATTTTAAAAGATGTCATTACAATTAGGTCGTTCAAGTTTTGGAAATATTTCGGGCAAAGACAATGTGTATACACGAGAACGGGCCAATGCTTTATTGAATGAATGGGTATTAAATCCCAAATTAAAATTACATATGGTGCAGGTAGCGCATCTCATGAAAAATTGGGCTATCGAAGTAGAGAGGTGCAATGAGGCCGAAGTGTGGAAGTGGGAAATGGCTGGTTTATTACATGACGCCGATTGGGATCAATGGCCCGAACTACATTGTAAAAAAATTATTGAACATTTAGAAGCAGATAATATTGATCCTACCATAATTAGAGCCATTGCTTCTCATGGTCATGTGCATTTTGGAGTTTTCCCCGAAACCAATATGGATAAAATGCTTTATGCCTTTGATGAGCTCTCGGGTCTCATTCATGCTTATTCATTGATGCGCCCAGGTGCGTATGAGGGCATGGATATAAAAGGGGTTAAAAAAAGACTCAAAGACAAGGCCTTTGCCGCCAATGTTTCCAGGGAAGATATCGAGGACGCTAGTCAAAGAGCCGGGATTAACTTAGACATTCTACTAGGTTTTATCATCAAGCATCAGCCACAAGCCAGCCTTTAGCTTCTCATATACTTAAATATAGCTTAAAGAATTAAGTATTATATTTTAAATTAATATATAAATTATATTATTTATCAATGTAAATTGATTGAAATTATTCTATAATATAATTATGCAAACATTTGTTAACAAAATGCAAAAAGCTTAAATTCACGTTAAGTTGTGAAGAGCAACTTATTTAATTAACCCAAAGAGTACAATTTATGCAAACCAAAGGACTATGGACTTTATTGCTGGCGCTTATTTTTAGCACTAGCATGGTAAATGCACAACAAAGCCAGGTTTCGGGAAAAGTTACGGATAGTGACAATACTCCCCTTTCCAATGTTAGTGTTGTGATTAAAGGAACAAGAGTGGCTACTTCCACAGATAAGGGAGGAAACTTCTCTATTAATGCAAGCACTGGTCAAACCCTTACTATCTCCTATGTTGGATTTGAATCCAAAGAGGTAAAAGTAGGAACAAAAACAGTGTATAATGTTCGTTTAAACGCAGTTGATAATACTTTGGAAGAAGTGGTTGTTACTGCGATGGACATTAAACGTAATCCTAAAGAATTAGGTTATTCGGTACAAAAATTAAAAGGAGCCGATTTAGCTGAAACACAAAGAAACAATTTTGTAAATAGTTTACAAGGACGTGTTGCAGGTTTAACCATTAATCCAACAAGTGGTCTTGCGGGTGCGAGTTCACAAATAGTATTAAGAGGTTTTAACTCACTCTCTTTAGATAACTCCCCTTTATTTATTATTGATGGGGTGATTGTAGATAACTCATCTGTATCTGAAAACAATCGTAACACAGGTTTAGCTGTTAAGCCAACAAGTGCAAGTGTTTCTACCGAAAACAGATCGAATGACTACGCTAACCGTATCTCAGATTTAAATCCTAATGATATTGAAAATGTAACAGTATTAAAAGGACCAGAAGCCACAGCCTTATACGGTAGCCAAGCTTCTTCAGGTGCGATTGTTATTAGTACTAAAAAAGGAACGAGTACTACTGGTAAAATAAATCTTAGCTATGACAATAGTTTTAGATCTTCCACGTATACACGCTATCCAAAAATTTTCTCTAATTATGCGGCTGGTTTAAATGGTGTTAATAGTGATATCTTCTCTTATTTTGGAACAGAGTTTCCAGAAGGTACTAAGACCTATGATAACTTGCATAATTTTTTCCAAACCAGTTTTTCTCAAAATCAAAACCTGTCTTTGGATTATGGTATCAAAAATCATAGCATCCGTTTTTCGTCTTCATTTGTAGATGAAAAATCGCCAGTACCAACAAACCAATACACTAAGCAAAATTTTAGAGTGGTAACCAACCATAAATTTTTTGGCAATAAATTAGAAATTTCTCCAAGCATTAGTATTGTCAATAGCACCAACGACAAACCTTTAAGAGGTGTGAGTGGTTATTTATTAAACTTATTGGCTTGGCCTGTTACAAATGATATAAAAGATTGGCAGTCGGCAGATGGTTTAAAAAAGCCATTGTTTACTACCAATCCAAATGGAGAATTAGACAACCCTTTATTTAACGTATACAGAAACAGAAGCCGCGACGAAGTACAAAGATCAGTAGCTACTTTAGCGATTACCTATAATCCAACAAAATGGTTAACTATTAATGGTCGTGTGGGTTATGATACGTATAGTCAAAATGGTTGGACTAAATGGGATTCCTCTTCGTACTTTTTAACGAGAGCACAAAAAGGAGCTTTAGAGAATTATTACCGTAAGTATTATGGATACAACCATACCGTTACTGCTACAGTGAAAAAAAGTTTTGGCAAAGTAAATACAAGATTAATGGTGGGTAATATGTGGCAGGATTATGAAACACAAACCACTGCTATTTTTGGTAATAACTTAACAGATGCTAGCAGAACGGATAGTTCGAATACTTTAGCGGCTACTAGAATTAGAAATAGTAATATGACTCGTTTTGGTTTACCTAACTATAATATAAGTCGTCAAGCTGCTTATTTTGGAGAAGCTTCTGTAAACTATGATAACAAAATATTCTTTACTTATTCTCACCGTTTCGAAGAGTCTTCTATTTTCCCAACACAAAGTAGATCCTATAATTATCCTGCTGGAAGTGTGAGTATGATTATGACTGATATCTTCCCTGCTTTAAAAGATAAAATTAATTACTGGAAATTAAGAGGATCTTTGGCTAGCACAGCACGTTCAAGTGCTCCATATGCCAACCAATCTATCTTAAACTTTAATACCGGTAGTGGTGGCGGATATTATTATGATTTTACCAACGCGAATCCTTATTTAACTCCAGAGCGTCAAAAAACTTTTGAAATGGGAACCGAACTTAAATTTTTTAACAATCGTTTAAGCACGGAGCTTACTTATTATAAAACGGAGAACAAAGATTTGATTGCTGAAAACTTTAGAGCTAGTTATGCTACAGGGTATGTATTAAATACCTTAAACGTAGGTTCTAACGAAAACACAGGAGTTGAATTAGTATTAGATTATTTAGCAGTGGCTAAAAAAGATTTTACTTGGAGTACAAGAATCAATTTTAATAGAATGCGTAATAAGGTAACTTCTTTACCTTCTAACGTTCCAGAATTTTACATTTCTGATACTTGGGTATATGCCAATGCACGTGGTGGTTTAATAAATGGTGGACCTACTACTACTATTACTTCTTATGGTTATGCAAGAAATACTGCTGGTAAAATCTTGATTGATCCTAAAACAGGTATCCCAGTTTTAGATAATAACTTTAGAGTACGTGGCGATCGTAATCCAAACTTTACGATGGGCTGGTTAAACAATATCACTTATAAGGATTTAAGAATTTCTTTCTTATGGGATATTAAAGTGGGTGGCGATATCTTTAATGCAACCGACAGATACTTAACTACCATTGGTAGAAGTAATAGAACAGCTATGAGATTTGCCGAAGTATTGGTAGATGGTGTATTAAAAGATGGTAAAGAAAATACTGCAACCCCAACCCCTAACAATGTAAAAGTGATTCCTTATAATAACTATACTTATTATTCTACCATGCCTGAAGAGGCGTTTATCGAAAAGAATATTAATTGGTTTAGATTAAGAGATGTGTCTTTAAATTATAATCTTAAAAAATATCTAAAAGGTAGTTTTGCTAAATACACAAAAACACTTTCAGCTTTTTTAACGGTTAATGATTTAATTCTAATTACAAACTATACTGGTGCAGATCCTGCAGTAGGTGCTAACTCTGCGGCTAGCCGTGGTGTAAGTGGCTTTGGATTTGACTATGGTAACATGGGCGCTCCAGTAAGTTTCAACTTTGGTTTTAGAACTTCTTTTTAATCAATAAATAACAATAAGATATGAAATATAATTTTAAACATCTTTTAGTCATAGGGGCACTTGTAGTGATGGGTGCTGCTTGTTCTAAAAAAATAGATGAGGCCTACAAAAACCCTAACTATGATGTGAAGGTTGCGCCAGAAACATTATTGCCACAGATTGTTTCCTCTATGGGAGGTAACTATGGTGGACATGGTCCATTAAACGATATTCGTTTTATTGGAGCCTATACACAAAACTTTGCTTACAGTGGAACCCTAAGTAACTTTGATAGAATGGGTTATACTGCTGGATCCGATAACGCTGCTTCGTTTTGGCGTTCTCATTATTATGATATTGGCCAAAACAATATGAAAATGATTCAATGGGCCATTGAAAATAAACAATGGGATTATGCGGGCGTAGGTAAAGCTATTTTTGCATGGAGCTGGTTAACATTAACTGACTATCATGGAGAAGTGATTTTAAAAGAAGCTTTTAATACCGATCAAATTACATTTAAGTATGATAACCAAGATGAGGTATATGCTTACTCTAAGCAACTTTGTTTTGAAGCTTTAGACTTATTAAATAAAACGGGAGATAACGCTAGCCAAGCGAATCTTGCCAAGGGAGATGGTTTTATGTATTTAGGCGATGTAGCTAAATGGAAGAAATTTGTATACGGTGTGTTGGCGCGTAATTATGCGCATTTGTCTAATAAATCAACTTACAAACCAGACTCTGTAATTTATTATTCTAATTTAGCTATGAAAGAAACCGCCGATGATGCTATGGTAAAATTTGCTGCAACAGCAGTAAGTGCTACCAATAACTTCTTCGGTCCTTTTAGAGCTAATTTAAGTAGTGCTAGTGTGGTTACACCTACTGCTATCAGACAATCTTCCTTTATTGCTAATTTAATGAGTGGTGCTAATTCGGCTTTCCCTGGTGTGGCCGATCCAAGAGCTATTTACTTATTAAGAAAAAACACGAATGGTACTTTTAAAGGGGTAGATGTGGTTAAAGGTCAAGCTGTAATGGCTGCCAATGATCGACCAGAAAGTTTTTGGGGTGTATCACAAGCAACCTCTGTCAATAATACAGCACCTGCCACCGATGTAAACTGTCGCTTTATTTTTAGAAACGCTGCTCCTTTCCCTGTAATGACTGCTACTGAAATGGCTTTCTTGCGTGCCGAAGCCGCTTTCAGGAAAGGTGATAAAGCCGGTGCCTTAGCTGCTTACAAAGAGGGTATCGCTAAGCACTTTGATATGTTAATGTCTTATTATAATACCAATGTGGCTACTGCCGATTTATTAACGACAGCCAAAAGAGACGCCTTCTTGGCTAATACAGCAGTGGTGCCAGCTACTGCGGCTGAATTAACGCTTACACAAATCATGTTACAAAAATATATTGCGATGTGGGGTTATGGAACATTCGAAACTTGGGTGGATATGCGTCGATATCATTATCTAGATCTTGATCCAGCTACAGGTAAACAAGTATATCGTGATTTTACACCTCCAACAGGTTCAGATTTATTTCAAGACAATAATGGTAAATTGGTTTACAGAGTGCGTCCAAGATTTAACTCTGAATATGTATGGAATATTAATGAGTTAAACCGTATTGGTGCAACTACTTTAGATTATCACACCAAAGAAATGTGGTTCTCTCAAAAATAAAAATGAATTTGACTTTTTTAATAACCCCTTTCGAGGGGTTATTTTTTTGCCCCTAGTTTACTAACTTCAGTAATTAAACAGAGTTTCATGAAAAAAATACTTGGTATTATAGGCTGTAGTTTTTTATTTGTACAAATTTCTTTTGCACAAATAAGTTGGAAAGAAGTGTCTACTGATTTTGGTGTAAACCCCTCTTCTTGTACTGTATATGAATCGGTTGGAAAGCTTGCTGATAGTGCTTTTCGCGCTTTTTATGTTAAAATAAACAAGGACGCTATAGGCTTGTATATGGATGCAGACAGTACTTTATATAGAAGACTAACTCCTACGCAATATTTTGAAAAGCTTGACCATCCCACCATTGTAGTGAACGCATCATTTTTTGAATTCAAAAGAAATACCAATGTGAATGTAATTGTACAAAACGGGAAATTGGTAGGACATAACATACAAGGAATCCCAGCCAAAGGAAAAGATACACTTACTTTTTATCATGCATTGAACTCGGCTATTGGCAGGAAGCCCAATGGTGGGTTTGAAATTATGTATACCTATACCGACTCTTCCCTGAGTTCAGCTTGGTATCAACCAATGCCACTTACACCTTATAGAGATTCCAGTGAAAAAATGTTTTTAAAAGATAGTCAACTACAAAATTTACAACCTTGGAATGTACAGTGGGCTATTGGCGGTGGCCCCGTACTTTTAAAAAACAGTGAAATTTATATAACCAACAATGAAGAACGCAAATTTGCAGGTAAAGCTATTTTGGACCGACATCCAAGAACTGCGATGGGCTATACTAAAAATGGGGATTTAATTATTATGGCCATTCAAGGCAGGATGGCAGGCATTGCTATAGGTGCCACTTTAAACGAAACCGCTAGTTTATTAAAAGAAATAGGATGTGAGGCTGCTCTGAATTTAGATGGTGGTGGAAGCTCTTGTTTATTAGTGAATGGTAAGCAAACTATCATCCCCTCCGATGCTACAGGACAAAGACCCGTGCCTGCTGTTTTTTATGCTCGTATAAAAAATTAATTTATAGATACATTTTTGCGATGCTTTATTTATCTTTCTACAAAATATAAAGTATGCGTAAAATTATATGTAGTTTTTTAATGGTGTTGCTGGTATTTTCTGCAGCATTTGCACAAAATATTCCTACCCCTTACTCACATTTTGGTTTTAATATTGGCGATAATTATCATCTTGCCACTTTTACTCAAACCGAAGCTTATTTTAAAAAATTAGCTGCAAGTTCTAATAAAGTAAAATTACAAGTGATTGGCAAAACCGAAGAAGGACGCAATCAATATATGATGATTGTTTCCGATCCAGCGAATATTAAGCAATTAGAGAAGTATAAATCTATTTCTCAAAAGCTAGCGCATGCCGAAAATTTATCTAACGAAGAAGCTAAGCAATTAGCTAAAGAAGGTAAAGCCGTTGTATGGATTGATGGTGGCTTACACGCTACTGAAGTAACAGGCATACATCAATTAATACAAACACTTTATACGGTTCTAACTAGAGAGGACGAGGAAACAAAACGTATTTTAAAATCTACCATTATTTTATTCGTACATGCCAATCCTGATGGACAAGAACTTGTTTCTAATTGGTATATGCGTAATACAGATACATTAAAAAGAAGTACCGAAAATTTACCTCGTTTATATGAAAAATATATTGGTCATGATAATAACCGAGATTTTTTCATGAATAATATGAGTGAGTCTAAAAACATGAGTCATCAATTGTATATAGAGTGGATGCCACAGGTATTATATAATCATCATCAAACAGGTCCTCCTGGAACTGTTGTAGCAGGCCCTCCTTACAGAGACCCCTTTAATTATGTGTATGATCCATTATTAGTAACAGGCATTGATGCTTTAGGTGCTGCAATGAGTAGTCGTTTAAATGCCGAAGGCAAACCTGGTTATACCATGAAATCTGGATCGGTATATTCTACTTGGTGGAATGGTGGGTTAAGAACTGCAGCCTATTATCATAATATTATTGGTTTATTAACGGAAATTATAGGCAACCCTACGCCTATGAACATTCCATTGGTACCACAAAGACTTATTCCTAATAGTGCTACTCCTTTTCCTATCACGCCTCAAAAATGGTATTTTAAAAATTCTATCGATTATTCTGTTTCATTAAATTATGGTGTACTTAATTATGCAGCTCGATATAAAGATGAACTCTTGTATAATATATATACGATGGGTAAAAATAGTATTGATGCCGGTAATAAAGATACTTGGACACTGTCTCCAAAAAAAGTTGAGTTATTAAATGAGACTTTTAAAAATGATAAAA
The DNA here is from genome assembly GCA_947452905.1 of Bacteroidota bacterium. GTDB lineage: Bacteria > Bacteroidota > Bacteroidia > Chitinophagales > Chitinophagaceae > Sediminibacterium. The sequence continues at coordinate 115,547 of CANGEP010000003.1, forward strand.
AAGAAATTAAAGGAGATACTTTACCGGTAGAATATTTTGGTAAGATTTATAAAAAAGCAGAACTAAGAGATCCTCGTGGATATATTGTTACTGCCGATCAAACAACGACAGCTATTTCATTTATCAATATTTTAATTCATAGTGGTATTAAAGTACAAAAAGCAACTACTTCATTTACGGTGGCTGGTAAAAACTATCCCGCAGGTTCTTATATTGTTAAAACCAATCAAGCATTTCGCCCCCATGTTTTAGATATGTTTGAGCCTCAAGATCATCCAAATGATTTTCAATATCCTGGAGGTCCTCCTGTTCGCCCTTACGATGCTGCCGGTTGGACGCCCGCATATACGATGGGCATTCAATTTGATAGAATCTTAGATAATTTTGAAGGGCCCTTTGAAACCATTGCTTACGGTGATATACAAAAACCAATTGGTAAAATAAATGCCGATAGCAAACAATTAGCAGGGTACAGTTTTTCTGCAAAAGACAATTCCTCCTACGTGGCAGTAAATGATTTATTAAAAGAAGGTGCTAGTATTTATAAAAACAAAGATCAATACTTTGTTAGTAGTGCAGATAAAATTACAGCAACGCTTCAAAAATTAAGTGCTGAGCAAGGTGTTGTGTTTACTGCGGCTGCTAAACCAACTGCTGCCCAAAAAATAGTGAAGCCTTTACGTATTGCTTTATGGGATAGATATGGTGGTTCTATGTCATCGGGTTGGGTGAGATGGATTTTTGAGCAATATCATTTTCCGTTTGAACTTATTTATGCTAAACAAATTGACTCTGTTGATTTAAATAGCAAATATGATGTGATTGTTTTTGTGGAAGGTGCCATTCCTGCGCTAAGAGCAGAGCCTTCTCCATGGGAAGAGAAAGAACCTAAGGTAGATGATATACCAGCTAACTTACAATATATGTTAGGTAAGATTACAGTTCAAAAATCGATTCCTGCTTTACAAAAATATTTAAATAATGGAGGACGTATTGTAACCATTGGTTCAAGTTCTAACTTAGTGTATCATTTAAATTTACCTGTACGCAATGCACTAGTGGAAATGGTGAATGGAAAAGAGAGACCCCTACCTGGAGAGAAATTTTATATTCCAGGCTCTATTATGCAAGTGGGTGTTGATAATAATTTTACTCCCAACTGGGGAATGGAAAAAACGACCGATGTGTATTTTAGTGCAAGCCCTGTGTTTAAATTAACACCTGCTGCAATTGCATCAAAAGAACTTACACCCCTTGCCTGGTATGGTTCTGCCAATACTTTAAGAAGTGGTTGGGCATTTGGGCAAGCTTATTTACAAGACGGGGTAGCTGCTTTTGAAGCTAATGTTGGCAAAGGAAAATTATTTGTGTACGGTCCGGAAATTACCTTTAGAGGTCAAACTCATGCCAGCTATAAATTTTTAATGAATCAGTTGTATGAATAATTCTTTTAAAAAAAGTTTTTAATATGAGTAATTATTGTTTCGCCAATCATAAAATTCAACCTATCGAAAATGCAGGTGTTCCTGTGTCGGATTTATTAGTGCAAAGAGGATATGGCATTTTTGATTTTTTAAGAGTCGCTAATAATAAAGCAGTTTTTATAGAAGATCATTTAGATCGCTTTTTTAATTCTGCTTCCATCATGCGATTAACTATTGAGCAATCGAGAGAAGATATTAAAACCATTGTGAAGGAGTTAATTGCCAAAAATAATATGCCTTATTCTGGATTGCGTTTAATTATTGCTGGTGGGGATGCGCCAGATGGCTATACGATCGAAAAGCCCCATCTCATTATTATACAAGCGCCACTTGCAAAACCATCTGAGCAATTACCCACTAACACATTAAAATTAGTAAGCTATAATTATCAACGACAAATTCCCGAAGTGAAAACCACCGATTATTTAATGGCAGTATGGTTGCAGCCTTGGATGAAAGAAAATGGGGGAAATGATATTTTGTATCATAAAGATGGCTGGGTAAGTGAATGTCCAAGATCCAATTTTTTTATGCTTACCCAGGATAATGTTTTGGTGACTCCGGAGATAAACATGTTAAAGGGTATTACCAGAAAAAATATTATTAAAGTGGCCAAACAAAACGGAATAGCCCTAGAAGAGCGAAAAATTAACATTAGTGAGTTTGTCACCGCCAAAGAGGCCTTTATAAGCAGTTCCACCAAAAGAATCGTACCCGTTCATCAGATTGATGATACTTTAATAAAATCTGATTATTCCGATTCTTTTGCCCATAAAATTTATGATTTATTGCTTGCCTTAGAGAATTAATTAAGTCATTTTTAATCAATTCCTTATACATTAATTTATTATATTATATATAATATTTGTAATGCCATTGTGTAATTAAGCCTTTTTAGTTAATGAATTGTTAATCCAAACCTAGGTTTTTTAGCAAGTTTTAGTTTAATTTCGCACTTTAATATCAATTAACAAATACCTCACAAAATGAAAAGTGTTTTAAAACAAGCTTTGTCTCTACTGTTGGTTATTTTAATCTCTATTGTTAAAGTAAACGCACAAGAAACAACTGCTGAAATACAAGGTTTAATTACAGCAGGTAATGCAGGTGTTGCGGGTGCCACAATCACTGCTATTCACCAACCTACTGGAACTAAGTATGTAATTTCAAGTCGTACCGACGGTCGTTACAACTTAACCAACTTAAAAATTGGTGGACCTTACACGGTACAAGTAACTTATGTTGGTTACAAAACCGACAAGCAAGAGGACATTACCTTGTTATTAGGTCAGTCTTACAAAGCAAACTTTAATTTACAAGAAGCTTCTAGCTCTTTAAAAGAAGTGGTGGTAACTGCCAATAAGCAGGATAAAATTTTCAACAACGCTCGTACAGGTTCTCAAGAAACTTTTAGCAGAAACCAAATTACAAGCTTACCTACTATTTCTCGTTCTTACAAGGACATCATTAAATTAACGCCTACTTATAGTGGTGGTTCATTTGGTGGTCAAAGCACACAGTTAAATAATATTACTATTGATGGTGCTAACTTTAATAACTCTTTTGGATTAGCTGGTGATATTGGTGGTCAAACAGGAGCCAATGCGGTTTCTTTAGATGCGATCGAGCAAATTCAAGTAAACACTTCTCCATTTGATGTAAAGAATGGTGGTTTCGTTGGAGGTGGTGTTAACTCAGTAACAAGAAGTGGTACTAACCAAAGTACTGGTTCGGTATATACTTTCTTAAAAAATAAAGATTGGCAAGGGTATGAAGTAAACGCTGCTCCTTACACAATCACTGTTCCTAAGCAAGATTATTCTTATGATTTAAAAGGATTCACTGCAGGTGGAGCCATCATTAAAAATAAATTATTCTTCTTTGTTAACGGTGAGCAAGAAGCTACTACCACTCCAGGTACCACTTGGAGAGCATCTACTGCTAGCAGCCCTGCAAACGGAACAACTATTTCTGCTGCAAATGCCGACTCTTTAACAGCTTTAGCTAATTTCTTAAAATCTAAGTATAGTTACGATCCAGGTGCTTTCCAAGGATACTCTTATGTATCTCAATCAAAGCGTTTAGCTGCTAAGATTGATTGGAATATTGACGAGAACAATACTTTCACACTTAAGTATAACTACTTAGCTTCTTCTAACCAAATACCTCCTTCTAACTCAGGTTCGGTATCTACAAGACAAGCAGGTGCTACAGCAATGCCTTTCTTTGGTGCAGGTTATGAAATTAATAATAACGCCCATGTATTTATTGCTGAGTTAAACACAAAGTTGAGTAACCGAATGAGTAATAAATTACAAGTTGGATACACTGCTTTAAGAGATTTCAGAAATGCTTTAACGAGCAAAGAATTTCCATTGGTGGATATCTTAGATGGTAATGGTAAGCCATTTACCTCATTTGGTTATGAGCAATATACTTATGGTAATAAATTAAATACCGACGTTTATCAATTAAATGATAACTTAACAATTTACGCAGGTAAACACGAACTTACTTTAGGTACACAAACTTCATTTAAAAAATATTTAAATGGTTTCTCACCATCATATGAAGGTGTATTCCGTTTTAATAGCTTACAAGATTTTTATAATTCAGCCAATGGTTTAGGTACAAAAGCTGCCGTGTATAACTTATCTTATACTTTAGGTGGTGGTGCTTTCCCGTTAGTAGGACCTAAAGATTTTGAAGCAGGTTTTTATGTTCAAGATAAATACAGAGCTAATGATAAATTAACGATTACTTATGGTGTTCGTTTTGATTACTCTAAGTTCTACAACACTTTCTTATACAACCCAGTAGTAGATACTTTAACGCACTTCTACAATGGAACACACTTAAATACTGGTTCTGCGCCAACAGCTGCTGTACAAGTTTCTCCAAGAATTGGATTTAACTATGATGCTTATGGTGATCAAACTTTACAAATCCGTGGTGGTATTGGTTTATTCCAAGGAGCACCTCCTTTTGTATGGATCTCTAACCAAGCTTCTAACTCTGGTATGGCTTTGTTTGGATCATTCACCAACAACAACACGAACGTATTTAATCCAGACGTAAATGCTTACCGCCCATCAGCTACTGGTGGTTTAAGTAGCTCTTACTCTGTAAATGCTACCGATCCAAACTATAAATTCCCTCATGTATTAAAATCTACTATCGCTGCTGATAAAAAATTAGGCAACGGTTGGACACTTACTGCAGAAGGAACTTACACTAAGCAATTAAATGCTTCAGTATTCCAAAACGCTGCATTACCTTCTACAGGTTTAATTCGTTTAGCGGATGGTCGTTGGAGATTCCCTTATACTTCATCTTATCCTTATCAAGGGAAGCAAATGGGAGGAACTGCTGTAGCTTCAGCTGCTAACCCAACTATCGCTGATGCCATTTACATGACAAATTCAAGTGCGGGTTATGCTTGGACAGGTACTTTACAAATTCAAAAAATTACTAGAAACTTTATTTTCACTGCAGCTTACACAAGACAAGAAGCTAAAGATGCAGCTGTAAGTGGTTCTACTGCTAAAACAATGTGGGGATCTAAAGTAACTTCTGATAATCCTAACGATTTCACTATCGGATATTCTAATAACTACTTACCTCACAGAATTATTGCGAGCGTAGTGTATAAGAAAGAATTTATCAAAGACGCCTTAAGTTCAGTAGGTTTAGTATATGAAGGACAACCAAATGGTTCTAGTTCTTATTATGTACAAGGTGACGTAAACGGAGATGGTATTACTTATAACGACTTAATGTTTGTTCCTAAGGATCCTTCTCAAATTAAGTTAATTAACTCTTCTGCAGTAGGTGGTGTTGCTGATACAAGAAATGGCAACGAATTATGGAATCAATTAGATGCCTTTATCAGAAATAGCCCTTACTTAAATTCACGCAGAGGTCAGTTTACAGAAAGAAACGCTTATGTATTACCTTGGACGCATAAATTAGATTTAAACTTTACTCAAGATTATAAATTTACTTACGGTAAAACTAAACACACTTTACGTTTCACTGCTGATATTTATAACTTCACTAACTTGTTAAATAAAGATTGGGGTGTGTATTATATTCCAACTACTACTACTCCATTGGTATTTAGTAAAATTGATACAGATGGTAAAACACCTATCTATCAGTTTAACTACTTAGATGGTGCTAATAAGTTACCATATACAAGAGCTGAAAAGCCTTCACCAGGTATAGGTTCTCGTTACCAAATTCAATTAGGTGTTAGATACATATTTAATTAGTACTAACTAACTATACTAAAAAGCCCTCCAATTTGGAGGGCTTTTTTATGCAATCAATATTTTACATCTCTAAGATTAGATTCTTTTAACTCTCATGTTTTTAAATCTAACCACATCTCCATGACCTAAGAAACCCAAATGTCCTGTTTTATTTAATAAACCAGGGTGTTCTTTATGGTCCATGGTTCCATTTTTAGAAGCGGCTGCATAATCTCCATCTACAATTACTACACCGTTTAGTACTACTTTAATCTTAGTTCCTTTAACAGTAATCTCTTCGCTATTCCATTCACCAGTTGGTTTTAAATAACCTCTTTTAGCGGGTATAACACCATATACAGAACCATGGTATTGATAAGGTTGTAAATTAGCGTAGACAGGATGTTCACTATCTAATACCTGTACTTCCATACCTACATAGGCAGCGTCTCCTTCAAGTGGTGCATGCACACCAATACCATTATTAGCACCAGGTGTTAACTGAAATTCGAAACGGTATATAAAGTCACTAAACTCTTCTTTGGTATATAAATTACCTCCCGATCCATTCTCGGGGCTCACAACTAAAGCACCTTCTTGAATTAAATAACCGGTAGTATTTCCTGTCCATGCATCTAGATTGGAACCATCAAACAATACACTAAAACCCTCCTTGCTTTCTTGTTCATTTAATTTCACAGGCTCAGCTGTAGGCAATTCTCTTAGATAAATATTTCGATAAGAAACAAAAGTGCCGTGAGCTTGTAATTCAATTTGTTCTTTTACAAATAAAGGTAAGCTTCGATCCCAATAGTTTTCTAAACCAATATTATCTGTAACTAAAATGCCATTTAAATACACCGTTACTTTATCGCCTTTCATGATTATATGAAAGTTGTTCCATTCGCCTATTTTATTATCCGCAACTACTAAAGGTTTGCTTACATTTTTTTGATTGTTGTATAATCCTCCACTACCCACTTGTGCACCTACTTCTCGGCGGCTAGTATCCCATATTTGTACTTGTGGGGTACCTCTTAAATAAATACCAGCATCGCCTTTTTCTTGTATGCGCCAATCCACATACATCTCCATATCTCCATATTGCTTTACCGTAGCTAGGTTTTCACCATGTAAATTTCCAGTAAAGTTTAAAAGGCCATCTTGTACTACCCAATCCTCTCTCATTTTATTATCTGCCTTCATTTGTGCTGCAGCTAATGCGGAATCACTCATTTTAGCTCTTGCAATCGGATTGGCAACCAAACCCTTCCAACCACTTAAATCCTTGCCATTAAATAAAGAAACAAAACCATAATCATAAGGCATTTTTTTTAGATGTGCTTTTAAAGAAGTGACCAACAATGCGCTATCCTCACCGTGAATAAGAGACATTGCTTTTGCTAAGGCAGTACGAACTTCTGCTCCTCTTATACTAGCATCATTTAAGGCTAATTTAGCAAGAACGCTTGCTGCATTATTACTTACTGTTTCGTCTTCTAAAAATTTAGCTACTAACATAAAGCTATTAATACCTGAAATTTTACTTGCTTGCCAAATTATATTTTTTCTCTCTATAGGGTTGGTTGGTTTTTCTAATTTCTTTTGTAAGTCTAATAATAACTGAGTGCCATTGGGATTATAGGTATATGCCTTACCACTACCTAATTCCTGTTTAGGAATTGTTAATTGCAATCTTTCTTTTACATAACTGTCACTATTTAATAACTTGAGTTCTTCTGCTATTAAAATTTTTGCATATTCCGATTTTGCTCTTTTGCCTTGCTTGGTGAGAAATTTTACAAAAGCTCCTTTAGTAATGGGCTCGAGGGCAACTTTATTTACATAGGCGTGTAAAGCATAACTCGCTTTTATTTTAGTACTTGTATCTTCTAATAAAGTAAAAAAGCTTTTCCAATCTTTGTTTTTCCAACCACTCATTGCTTCTAATGCAGCACTAGCCTCGCTAGTATGTTGATAAGGAAAAACAGCCAATACCTCATTTACTTTTTGGTTACTCTGTGAAAAACCTTTTACTGTAACAAGTATTATTAAAAAAGAGATAAATAATTTTTTCATTGGTATAATTTTCGTCATAATTTTTCTTGAATAATTTTATATTGTCCAGGGGCCTCTCATAGGAGGATTAATTAAATAATTAGCTTCGGTATCATTTACAAACTCTTCTTTTAATGGATCAAATTTTAAGGTGCGACCTAATTGTAAAGCAATCTTTCCCATATTAATTAAGGTACAAGATTTAAAACCATTTTGTTCATTAAGTGCAAATGGTGTGCGATACTTTACACTTTCTAAAAAATTTGTTACCTGAGGTGCCGGGTCGGGCATCATGGCTAATTTTTCTTTTAAATTGGGAATCGTGGATTTAAAACCTGCAAATAATTTTCCATTGGGCCCTTCTATATAAGCGGCATTAGGATCTTTGGCTTCACCATCTAAAATAATTTTGCAACCATCTTCATAAGTGTAGGTTATTTTTCTAAATGTACCACAGGCATCTGGATGTTGTTGTTCGGCGTCCACTTCTACTTTAATTGGACTGGTATGATCCTTGCCTAAAAAATATTGGATAGGATCCAAATAGTGTTGACCCATATCTCCTAAACCGCCTCCATCGTAATCCCAGTAACCTCTAAAAGTTTGATGCGTGCGATGAACGTGGTAAGGCTTATAGGGAGCGGGTCCTAGCCAGCGATCATAATCTAAGGTATCAGGTACCACTTGTGGTTCTAAATTGGTTTTACCAACCCAATAAAATTTCCAATCGAATCCAGTAGTCTTACTTACTGTAACTGTTAATGGCCATCCCAATAAACCACTCTCTACTAATTTTTTAATTGGTTTCACTGTTGTGTTCATGCCATAAAAATTATCTTCGAATCGGAACCAAGTATTTAATCGAAACATTCGACCATATTGAGATACTGCTTCTCTCACAATTTTTCCTTCACCAATGGTTCTGGTCATAGGTTTTTCACACCATATATCTTTCCCTGCCTTGGCTGCATCTACTGACATTATACCATGCCAATGGGGAGGTGTAGCAATATGTACAATATCCACCTCTGGTAAATTCACTAATTCTCTGTGATCGTGAAATGTTTTAACACCACCCCCAATTTTATCGGCTACCTCTTTTAAATGAATTTTATCTACATCACATATGGCTACTACTCGAGTGCCAGCATAAGGAATATGACCACGGCCCATGCCACCTACACCAATTATACCTTTTGTGAGTTGATCACTGGGGGCCAAAAATCCTCGGCCTAATACATGACGAGGCACAATAGAAATACCTGCCAATAATGTTGTTGCATTTTGTAAAAATTTTCTTCTTGAATTATTTTTTATAGCCATTTACTTTCATTTTAACTTATGATTAATATTAGTTTTTTATCTTCCTTAAATTTATTCAATTTTGTTTACATTTGGCGTATGAGCGAATTACATTTACATCTTGAGGAGCACATGCAAAGTAGTGACTTACTAACGGACATCGTTATTGGAATGAGCGATGGCCTAACTGTTCCTTTTGCATTGGCTGCGGGTTTAAGCGGAGCGGTAGAAGGCCATGTAAATTTAATTTGGATTGCAGGTATTGCAGAGGTGGCGGCAGGCTCGATTGCCATGGGTTTGGGGGGTTATTTGGCTGGTAAAACGGAGCAGGATCATTATAAAAGTGAATTAAAAAAAGAGTATTGGGAACTAGAACATAAAAGAGAGGTAGAAATACAAGAAGTACGCAATGTGTTTTTGGGTTGGGGTTTAAGTGCAGCTACTGCCGAAGAAGCCACCCAAGAAATTATCAAAGACGATAAGCGTTGGGTGGATTTTATGATGAAGTTTGAATTAGGACTAGAAGAACCCAATCCAAAGCGTGCCCGTAACAGCGCCTTTAATATTGGTATTAGTTATATTGTAGGAGGTTTTATTCCTTTAACTCCCTATTTTTTTGTAGACGATGCCTTAAAGGGATTAGAGATATCTGCTTTAATCACTCTAGCTTGCTTATTCATTTTTGGCTACTTTAAAAGTAAGATGACAGGCATTAATCCTTGGTGGGGTGGGGTGAAAGTGATGCTAATAGGCGCTACTGCAGCGGCTACTGCATTTGCGATTGCTAAATTAATTCAATCTTAATTTTGTTTGTTTACTTGTAAAAGAAAATCAATTACTTCTCTCTCGGATTTTAGTTTTGATTTGTTTTCTTTTAACCAGTCTGCCGATGAATTGGATGTAGGCACTGCGGCTAAAACACTTGTTCGATCTAAATCTTTTAAAGGCGTAACGTTTCCTTCCTTATAAATGGCATAATTTTTTTTGCTGTAAAAACTACTAATACTTTTTCCTTGAATAGGGTCGTATGGGCTTGTTTTTACTAATTGTTTTTGTAAAACAATTAGTTGATACATACCTGCATTCAATACTTTATAAAAAGCAGTGCCATTACCGGTGGTATGATTTATTAATTTGGCAAAACTAGCAATAGGCTGTGTTAAATTATTTTTATTTAAAAAAACAAGTCTTGTTACATTTTCGTTTTCAACAGCGAGTTCGGTGCCATCGGAACTTAAATAATGTATCTCGTCGGTATATAAATTTAGTTTGGCTTGATTCACTTTTGCCTTGGCTCCGTTGGAAAAAAATAAGATGGCTGGATTCCATTTTTCATCCCAAAAAGGGCTGCCATCAATATCGGCATAACTTAAACTTATGGTTTTATTTGTTTTAGGATGTGCAGGATCGTATGCAATACTGTTAAGATCTATTTCGCGTATATCAGTTATGAGTTGACTAGGGCTCATTTGTGCATTCAGCTTTTGGTAATTTAATAAACCCATCAAACTGATTCCTAAGTAGAGAATATATTTATTATGCATATCCATATTTTTATTCAATAAAATTAGTTTTTATTTCTGATAGCTATTCCTTTTCTAGTTCCATTATGTACACCATTATCCACTGTTAAACCTCCGTTTACAAATATATATTTGAATCCTTTCGAATACTGATGAGGATTTTCGAAAGTGGCCATATCGGTTACTTCGTTCTCATCAAAAATTACGATATCTGCTATAAAGCCTTCTTTAATAATTCCTCTTTCTTTTAAATTAAATTTATTAGCAGGTAGTGAAGTCATTCTTCGAATCGCTTCTTCAAGACTCATCACTTTTTCTTCTCTTACATATTTAGCTAATACTCTTGCGTTTGTACCATAAGCACGTGGATGGGGCCGGCTTACCCCCATCACGGCAATACCAGCATCACTTGCCGCCATATTAAAGGGATAGGCCATAATATTTTTTACATCTTTATCGGCCATGCCATGATATACCATTTGGGCACCTCCTTTTTCCATCATTTGAATTATGGTTTCTGCTTCCTCCATGGCCTTGTCTTTACCCCCTCTTAACAAATTAATTTCTCTAATATTTTTACCATTGTAATTAGTGTCAGCTTTAAAATTGGCTACAAAAGCATAATCAAAATGTTTTAAACCACGCGCTTTTATAATTCCCATACTATGCGCTTTTACTTTGGCTCTAATAGTGGGATTATGCAATCTCGCTAAAATAGAATCTTGACCATCTGCTAAAACCCAATCGGGTAAAAGAATACCTAAATTAGTACTACTAGCGGTATAAGGATATTGATCAATGGTAACTTCAATGCCTTCTTTTCGAGCATTTTCAACCAAGGATAAAGTTTCATTACTTCGGCCCCAATTGTTTTGCCCATTCACTTTAAAATGAGAAACTTCGACAGGTAATTTTGCTTGTCTTCCAATTTCTATGGCTTCCTTGACGGCCTCCGCTACTTTATCTTCTTCGTTTCTTATATGAGAAGAATAAACGCCACCGTTAGCAGCTACTACTTTTGCTAAGGCAACCACTTCTTCGGTTGGTGCAAAAGTACCAGGGATATAAATTAAGCCAGTAGACATTCCTACCGCCCCCTCTTTCATAGCTTTATCTGCTATCGCTTCCATTTTTTTAATTTCCTCATCGCTTGCATGTCGGTTAGCCGTTCCCATTACTTGTTTACGAATGGTATTGTGTCCCATTAATGAAGCTACGTTGATAGAAGTTTGTAAAGAATCGATAAAATTAAAATAAAGATTCATGTCATCGGCCGATCCACCACAGTTGCCAGTAATAACGGTGGTAACCCCATCATAAATAAAATTAGTGGCGAGTGGATTTTTACTTTCACCTCCTTCGATATGTGCATGTACATCAATAAAACCAGGCGCTACAATAAGTCCCTTGGCATCAATTTCTTTGGCAGCTTTCCAATGGGTTAAATTTCCTATTGCAGCAATTTTGTTTTGTACTATGGCCACATCTTTTAATTGCCAGTTATTACCCGTACCATCCATAATTTTTCCATTACGAATAATATAATCAGCATTTTGCGAAATGGCTAAATAACTAATAAAAAGAGATAAAATAAAAAAGCTTTTTTTCATAAAAAGAGTTGTAACCTAAATTTACTAAATACTCATTATAAATATTGAAAATAAAGGATAGCTGGTGAGAAAATTGTAATTTTAATTCAATCGATTATTCAAAAAAAATAGACTCAACATGGATTTTTCTAAGTTTAAAAAAAGTACCACAGCAGTTTGGGGAGGGGAAGGTGATTTGAATGTGAGTGGTGCAGTAACAACACCCATCGTTAATAGCGTAGCTTTCGCTTATGAGGATGTCGAAAAATGGCATCAGGTTTCTTTGGGCAATGCTGAGGGTTTTATTTATAGTCGAAACACCAATCCTACCGTAGCTGCCCTTGAAGAAAAAATTCGATTATTAGAAGGGGCCGAAGCCGCTACCTCTTTTTCTACAGGGATGGCCGCTATAAGTAATACCCTGTATACTTTTTTAACAGCAGGTAAAAGAGTAGTGTCACAGAAAGATAATTATGGAGGTACTAGTAAAATATTTTTAGATTTTTTACCGCTGAACAATGTTAATGTTACTTTATGTGATACCACCGACTTTGATAATTTTGAAATTGAAATTGCCAAAGGTTGTGATATGGTATATTTAGAAACGCCTACTAACCCCACTTTAAAAGTAGTGGATATAAAACGCTTGGCAGCTGCTGCTAAAAAAGTAGGCGCTATTGTGGTTGTAGACAATACATTTGCTACCCCCATTAATCAAAATCCTTTATCCTTAGGAGCAGATTTAGTTTTACATAGTGCCACTAAATTTTTATGTGGACACTCAGATGCAATGGGTGGGGTATTGGCAGGAAAAAAAGAACTTGTTCAAAAAGTATATAATTATAGAGAAATTAATGGCGCTAGCTTGCAAGCCGATCCGGCGTATATGATTGCTAGAGGCATGAAAACTTTGGAGCTTAGAATTGAAAGACAAAACGCTTCTGCTTTAAAAATTGCCCATTATTTAAAAGCACATCCTAAGGTACAAGAGGTATTTTATCCAGGTTTACCTTCTCATTTGGGGCATGAAATTGCCAAAGCGCAAATGACTGGTTTTGGGGGTATCATGAGTTTTGCATTGGTGGGCGGCTATGATAATGTAGCAAAGCTTTTAACCTCTTTAAATCTTGTGCATTTAGCAGCTAGTTTAGGATCGGTAAGTACTTTAGCAGGACCACCTAGAACCACGAGTCATGTGGAATTAACCGAAGCACAAAGAAAACAATTAGGTATCCCAGAGAGTTTAATTAGATACTCCGTAGGTATTGAAAATGTGGATGATTTAATACAGGATTTAGAAAATGCTTTAGCTAAACTTTAAATTTTAGCGCCTTCGCCTTTTACAAATTTTCCTGGTTTAGCGTTGGTATGTTCCCCCTCTTTTAATACTTGTTTACCATTTACAAAAACATGAATCATACCCGTAGCATATTGTATAGGTTTTTCGTAGGTAGCATGATCCGAAATTTTTTCAGGATCAAACACTAAAATATCGGCGTTCTTACCCACTTTTAATTCCCCATACTTGTTTAAATGTAAACTAGTAGCAGCTACCTTAGCTAATTTATGAATGGCTGCTGCTAAGGGAATTACTTTTTCTTCTCTTACATATTTGCCTAATACCCTTGCAAAGTTACCGTAGGCACGAGGATGATTGCTTTGTTCTAAAAACACACCTTCGTTAGAACCTGATCCTGCATCCGAGCCAAAGCTAACCCAAGGAAGTGCTATTTGTTTTTTTACATTTTCTTCACTCATTAAAAAATAAGCTACTTCTACTCTACTGCTGTCTTGAATAATTAAATCAATGGCACAATCTTCGGGTGTGGTATTTCTAATTTTAGCTACTTCTGCTAAAGTTTTACCCGCATATTTAAACAAAGAGTCTCTTCTAAAACCCAATAGTAAAACCTTGTCTGCACCACCCGTGCCATAATATAAATTTTCCCAATCTTTGGCATTGGTTTTCATTGCCGTAATCATTTGTTTACGAATAGTAGGATCTTGTAAACGGGTCCATAGTTTTCCAAAGCCTCCATCTTGTAAAGAGGGTGGCATTGCTGCTGTCATCCCTGTAGCGCCTGCAGTATAGGTATACATATTGGCTGCAATATCAATACCCTTGGCTCTTGCAGCTTCCACTAATTTAATCACTGAATCCATTTTAGGCCAGTTGTCTTTACCACCTGCTTTTAAATGATAAATTTCGCCATGCACTTTTGCTTCTTTGGCAATGCTGATTAATTCATTGACTGCTTCTATAAAATTATTGCCTTCGCTACGCATATGTGATATATAGCCACCCCCATAAGGTGCCGCTGCTTTACACAAAGCAATTAGTTCGTCGGTTTTTGCAAAAAAAGCAGGCGGATAAATTAAAGAACTACCCACACCTAAAGCGCCTTCTTCCATAGCTTGTTTTACCAAGGCCTGCATTTCAAGTAATTCTTTCTCGCTTGGAGCTCGATTGTCTTCGCCAATAATATTTTCTCTAATAGTGGTTGCTCCTACAAAAGAAGCGATATTGCAACTAATTCCCTTTTTTTCCATGTAATGCATATACTCACCAAGGGTGTTCCACTCTATAGGTAATTTTGTTTTGCCTGTTTGATTGTCGATCATTTGTTGTTTCATTTTGGCATTGAGAGGACCCATACTTTCTCCTTCACCAAATACTTCAAGGGTAACTCCCTGACGAATATCTCCTTGAGAATTTCCATCAATCATTAATGAAGTGGGTGCCCAACTAAGCATATTAATAAAGCCAGGGCTTACAGCCATTCCTTTGGCGTCAATAATATTGTTCGCACTTGCTTTTGATAAGTCTCCTATAAAAGCAATCGTATCGGCCTTAATAGCGATATCCGCTTTAAAAGGTGCTCCTCCATTGCCATCATACACCATTCCATTTTTTATAATGGTATCATATTGTTTAGTACCGCAAGAGGCTAATACCAACACTAGTAATAAGTAAAAATAATTTTTCATAGGTATTGAGTTTATAAATGATCTTTATTTAATAAAGGTATAAATAGCGTCTGCTACTGCTTTGGGCGCTTCTTCATTGGGGACATGTCCTACTTTATCAAGTATTACTACTTGACTATTTTTAATATCACGATTAAATAAGGCGGTATTATCCACACTAATTAATCCATCTTCTCTGCCCCATAAAATAAGTGTGGGGCTTTGAATTGTTTTAATGAGCTCTGTATTTTGTTCAATCTTATTTTTAAATAAAGATAAAGCCGCTTTTCGGTTACCCTCACACAATAAAAGTTCATGGTATCTTGTAATAGTAGATTCTTCCAGTAAATTTTTATTATAATATACGCCTTCTAAACTTTTTCGTACTAAAGATTTAGGCGTAATAAATAAGAGTAAATTATTTATTACAGGAAGTTGCGCAATTTTAAAACCTAAGGAACCCTTCTCATTTTTTTTGGGATAACCACTGGCATCTATTAAAATAAGTTTGGATACTTTATTGGGATGCGCTACTGTATAATGCCATGCAATGCCACCACCAAGTGAATTTCCGCCAATGATACATTTATTTACCTTGAGTTTGAGGAGTAAAGAGTCAATCACCTGTGTAAAGTTTTCATAAGAATATTTATTTTCGGGATTGGGTCCTGTTAAACCAAAAGCAGGCATATCTAAACTTATCACTCTTTTATTTCCATAATTACTTTCGTTTAATAATGCGGTTACTTTTTCCCAGGTATGAAGGGAAGAGGAAGTGCCATGTATTAAAACAAGTGGAATAGTATCTAAGCTATTACCCTGATCACGATAATGCACATTCATGCCCATGATGGGCATAAAGGTAGAGGCCCCCGTTGCGTATTTTTTTATGAGTATACTTTTAGGAATATCATTTTGCGCAAATACCGAAACAAAAATGATAAGCAATGCTACTACTAGATAGGCACTATATTTTAAATAACTTGATTTGGTATACATAAAAAAATACAGCCCTTTTGTAGGCTGTATTAAAGTTAAGTGCTTTGTTGGAAACTCTATTTATTAGGCTCCACAAAATAGTCGACCACAAAAACCTTATCCATATGTGGTTTTAATACTGCTTGAAAAGCTTTATGATCTGGATTTTGTTGATAATCAGCCAAGTCCTTTTCAGAATTAAAGGTAAGGGTAAAGCAATGGGTAAAACCTTGGTCTAAATGCTCGGGACTCATATTAATACCCCATTCCATTTTTTTAACCTGTGGCACTTTGCCATACAGAGCAGCAAAAGTTTTGGCTACATTTTCAACTTCCTTAGGGGTGGAACTTGCTTTAAATGTAAATAAAACAATATGTTTAAGCTGGCCCGTTCTATTTTGAGCTTGAGTGGCTGTTAAACTAATAGCAAAAGCGAATAGGAATAGTAATTTTTTCATGAGATTGTTTTTATTAAATTTTTTAATTGTTTTTATAAGAATATTATTGGGTCATCACATATACGAAAGTCCTCATTAAATGTATTCATTAATTCAACATCTTTAGCTACTAAGCTAAAATTTGCAGCTTCATAATTTTCACGAAGTCGACTTTCCTGCGAGGATTTAGGGATGGTGGAAACCCCTAATTGTAAATTCCAGTTTAAAATTATTTGTGCTGGCGTTTTTTGATATTTATCTGTAAGCTCTTTGAGTCGCTCATCCGAAAATTTAATTCCCCGAGTTATAGGCGAGTAAGATTGCAATTGAATACCCTTTCTTTTACCATATTCGAATGTTTTTTTATCAAATAACCAAGGAGTAAATTCAATTTGATTTACCGCAGGTGTAATAGTACTATATTTTTCTAGTTCCTGTAAAAAGGGTAAGGTATAATTAGCTACACCAATCGATTTGGCTTTTCCTTGTGCGTATATTTTTTCTACCGCCTTCCAGGAGGCTTCCCGACCTTCTTTTATGGGCCAATGAATTAAATATAAATCCACATAATCTTGTTGAAGCAAGGATAAGCTTTTATCAAAAGCTTTTAAAGCTTGCTCATAGCCATGATCGGTATTATTTAATTTTGTGGTAATAAAAATGTCCTCTCTTTTTATACCACTATTCTTTATAGCATTGCCAATTTCTCTTTCATTTTCGTACATGCTTGCGGTATCAATTAAACGATAGCCAATTTCAATTGCTGTTTCTACCGCTTGCTCTGCCTGCTTTTGGTACATATCATAAACACCTAAGCCCAACAAAGGCATTTCTTTGCCATTATTGAGCTTAGTGCTAGGGATTACAGTATTTTGCATCTATAAATTTACCATTTTTCGGCCCCTAATAATTTTTTTCCTAAATCAGATAATACTGCTGTATCGTATTTAGTTTGTTCCCAATTTCTAGGATCACCCGGGAAGGCGTAACCTTCTGGTGCAATACGATGTTTCCAAGAATTCACTCTCCACTCTTTTAAAGCTTCGTTGTTTTCTTCGGCAGGCATCATCGAAACATATTGTGCAATTCGCACTTTGTCTTCACTATTGTTTGCTCTAATCCCATGTGGTTCTAAGCTGTTAAAAATTAGTAAATCCCCCGCTTCTAATTTTACTTTAGTAGGAGTGAATCCCGTAGTGTCGGGTTGAAATCTATGGCGATCTTCGGGTTGGGTTAATTTCCAAGTATCATAGGTTCTAAATAGTTCCGGAATACATTGAAACCCACCCATGTTTTCATCCGTTTGATCGGCAAGTGCTAGTACACCTTGTACATTTACAGGTTTTGTCTCAGGGTCATAATCCCAATGTATGAATGCTTTGTATTCATGTCCTGGTCGAATGGGAAAATTTAAATTGGCACGATCAATGGTTACCCATAATTTTTCGGTTCCCCAAATATCTACAAAAGCATCATATACTCTTTGCATTTGTCGATTGTTCCATAGATGCTGATTATTATAGCACTCCACCATACCAGTACCTGCCAACTCTTTCATTTTCATTTCCGCTCTTGGAGCTGTATACCAAGTTTCTTTATTGTTTGGATCTTTTTCTTCGAATTCCCATAAAAATTGTGCAGTGGCTAAAGCTTGTTCACGGGGTACTGCATTTTTAACAACAATGTATCCATTGTGAATCCAAAATTGCCAATCCTCCTCGCTTAATACACGCAGAGGCTGTCCATTAGAACGGTCGTTTAATTTTGAAGCACTACTTTTTGCAGTAGAAGGATTCCCGGGGATGTCTTTATGTGCATCACTATTGGGAGTAGCCATTGTAGGTGTCATAGTGGGAACCATGGTAGGCACCATGCCTTGTTGTTCATTGTTCATAGCAATCGTATTTATACTTTAAATATAAGCATAAAATAAAATAATTCAAATAGACAGTATTGAAAACTAAGAAATTATTTTACCGTCTTCCATTTTTATAATACGGTGGGTACGCTCGGCAAAACTTGGATCGTGAGTAACAATTAACAAGGTTTGTTTAAACTCGTCGGCCAGTTGGTTAAAAATATCAAAAACCAAATCACTATTTTTTTTATCTAAATTACCAGTAGGTTCGTCACCCATAATAATATGTGGATCGTTTATTAAAGCACGTGCAATGGCTACTCTTTGTTTTTCACCACCTGAAATATGATTTGATTTTTTTAGTGCTAAATTTTCGATACCTAAAATTTTTAGTTTCTCCATAGCACGGTGTTCCACCTCTTCTCTACTATATTTTGCCAGCTTTAAACCCGGTAACATAACATTTTCTAAAACATTAAACTCGTTTAGCAAATAGTGAAACTGAAAAACAAAACCAATTTTTTCGTTTCTGATTTTAGCTAAAAAGCCTTCATTATTTTTAGGCATTTTTTCACCATCAATAAATAAACCTCCATCGTAGTCGGTATCCATAGTGGATAATACATATAATAAGGTTGACTTTCCACAGCCCGATTTACCAGTAAGTGATACAAAATCTCCCTTATTGATACTAAAGCTCAAATTTTCAATTACCTGAATGCGAACAGGATCGTGAAAGAATTTATTTATATTTTTTGCTTCTAATATCTTGTTCATCTTATTTACCTCTAATAATTACTACTGGGTCAATTTTACTTGCTTTTCTGGCAGGGAACCATCCAGCAAAATAAGTGGTGATAAATGAAAATACAATTCCTATTACATAAAATTTTGGATTGTAATTAATGGGATAGGTTTTAATCGTGGGTAAAGAGGCAGTATTAAATGGGATTTGATCAATTAATGCAGATAAACTAAATCCAAAAAATAAACCCATGAGCCCACCAAAAATACCAATCGAAATGGCGATGTAAATAAATATATTTTTAACATCTCTTCCCGAAAATCCCGTTGCTTTTAAAATAGCAATAGAATCCATTTTTTCAAAAATCATCATGTTTAATATATTGTATATACCAAAACCTGCTACAATCAATAAGGTAACCCCTACTGAGTAAGATATTAAAGTACGTATAGAGCTACCGGTTTCAAATTGTGAATTAGCAGTTTGAATATCTTCTGCATCTGTTTGATACAAGCGCTCATATTCTTTAGCAACAGCCGGGGCCTGTAAAATATCTTTTAACTTTACTTGTATACTTGTTATATAGTCGTTAGGCACTGCTAATATTTTTTGAACCGTATTAATTGAGGCATAACTCTGTACATTGTCAAAGTCTTTAATACCAGATTGAAAAGTGCCCACCACTTTTAATTGAATGCGATCTCCCTTTGAAGTAGTAATTTGGATAGCATCTCCTATTTGAACCAATAATTTATCTGCTAAGCCCTTACCTAAAATAATACTATTATTTACTTTGGTCAAATCGGCCGAATTGCCTGTAGTTACATATTCATCAAAATGAAAAAGTTTACTTTCCTCAGTTGGATTAACGCCAAAAATACTTCCAGTAATATCCACATTACCATCATTAAAAAAAACCTGTGCAGTAATTTTTGGCGAAAGCCCTATTACACGAGGATCTTTTAAAATAGATTTCATAATTGCTTCACTATTATATATGGCTTGTCTATTTCCATCAGATTTTACAGAACCAATAAAATTATGGGCTTTATTAAAATCAGTACTATTATTAATAGGTTGGTCGGCATTGGGTTTAATGTCGTTGTAAATTCTAACATGAGGTGTTCTATTAAGTATCAATCCATCTAACAAATCGTTTAAACCCGACATAAAACTAAGTAAGGTTACAAACATAGTAATGCTAAAAGTTACGCCAACGGCTGCAACTAGTGTTTGTCTCCACCTTGCCAATAAAAGTGATTTTGCAATATTTAACAATAAACGCTTTCTCATTGAATTGATTTTACCAAAGCGTCGCTTGTAGTGATACCAGATACTATTTCAACTTTTTCATAATCCATTAAACCTGTTTTCACTTTCCTTTTTTCTTTATTTTCTAAATACACATATTCATTGTCAATTAAAAAAGCACGAGGAATGGTGATGGCTTTTTCTTTTACTTCAATAATAATATTGGCTTGTGCACTTAAATTAGGGAACAAATTGGAAGGTTGCTTTGTAAAAATAGCATCTACTTTAAAAGATTTTAATTTAGGGTTCATAATAGGATAAATTTTATCAATTATGGCCTCAAAAACTTGTCCTTTATAACTATCCATGGACACCATTACTTTTTGTCCTTTTTGTAATTTAGCTATATCATATTCGTCAACCTGTAATTCTACGTAAAAATTTTGTATACTTCCAATTACAGCAACTGGCATTTGTGTAGTAACCATTTCACCCACTTCTTTATTAATACTGTATACCTTTCCGTTGATTTCGGATTTAATTAAAAAATCATTGAGCGTTGTAGAAGATATAGCGGCTGTTTTAGTGGTTTGTTTAGATTGAAATTCGATCTGCTTTTTTAAATCATTTAATTTTAGCTTACTTGCATTAAATAAAGCGGTACTATTTTTAAAAGCCAATTCTCTTTGATCAAGATCGTTTCTAGTACCAATTTCACTTGCCCATAATTTTTTTTGTCGCTCTAATAAAGAAGCGTCGTTTTCCATTTTTAATTTTGCAACATCCAATTCGTTTTGCGCTTGATTTAATTTTTCTTGATTGCCTTCGGTTGATGAAAAATTGGCTAATAATTTTGCATTTTCAAATCCTAAACTTTGTGCTTTATTAGATAATGCAATAAGGGTTTGTCCTTTTTTAATTTCTGAACCCTCTTTTACCAGTATATTTTCAATAATGCCATTCACTTTAGAGTATACTTCGTACTGGCCTTTGCTTTTTACTGTCCCAGAAGCATACACCGAGGAAGTAATGGTTTCGGTGCTGGCATGAATAGTTTCTTGTTTTTTGCCACAAGCTGCTGCGAGTAAAAGACCTAGTATTAATAAATTCTTGGAGTGGTTAAATTGGGGTCTCATAATAATCCTATTTCTTAGGTACAAAAATAATCTTTTCCTTAATCATCCTTGTCTTTAGTTTTTGTGACTTGTAAAAATGCAGCTCTTTTAGGTGCAGGTAAAACCGCCATTTCTCCTTTTAAACCTTTCCACAATACTTCATTAAAATCATGATCATTAATACTGTCTTCTTTTTTAAAATTAAAGGCTTCGCTTTTTTGTTGCATAATGTTGCGAGCGGTATTTTTCTCGTTTAAATCCCATTGGTTGGGTCTAGTAGTAAAACCCTTATGGCTAGGTGATTTGTCGAAGCATTTCCATAAGGTATTGGCCGCCGCATCATATTGACTCATGGGTTGCATACCTAATATAAGTTCGATAGTTTTTAAAATAGAAGAGGTAGAATACATGGAATGATCCACAAAATTTGTTTTTACAAATCCTCCTGCAATATAAGCGGGGCTTCGGTGTGCATCTACATGATCGGGTCCGTTTTGAGCATCGTCCTCTACAATAAATACTACTGACTCATTCCATATTGGGCTTTTGCTTAAGTAGTCCACAAACATACCCACTGCTAAATCATTGTCGGCAACATGCGCATAAGGCGAAGGCCTTCCTAATCGTAAACCTTCGGTATGATCGTTGATAAGTCTAAGTGTATTTAATTGCGGTACCGCATGTATAGCGAGTAAAGAATCAAAATCTCTCTTCCACTGACCTACTCTTGTAGTATCTCTTACTCTTTGATCCCAACTGGTAAAATAAGTACAAAAATGATTCTTAAGCACAGGCAAATTGGGTTTGTAATCATCGGCAAACTCACCATAAGTACGGTAACTTACACCCGCTCTTTTAGCAAAATCCCATATAAACCCATTTTTATTATTAGCTATTTCGCGTGTACCTTCTGCATCATAATTGCCCCCTCTTCCGCCGTAACTTGTTACCCAGTTTTTTTCTAAATAATCATTGGCATACCCTCCCAGTGTCCAGTTGTGACCATCGGCACTTACTTCCCCATTAACATAAAAATTATCTAACAAAACAAATTCTTTAGCAAGTGCATGTTGATTAGGTGTAATTTTTTCTCCAAATAAAGTGAGTGTGGTATCACCATTACCCTGAGGGATATCTCCTAAGATTTGATCATAGGTTCTATTTTCTTTTACAATATAAAAAACATGTTTTATCGCAGAAGCTTGTCCAATTTTTTGTGGAATTACCGATCCAGCCTCCGCCAATGAATTTTGTTCTTTATCTTTTGTATAAGGCGTATTTTCATAAACAGCAGTGGAGTAGTAGCCTAATTGTTTTTCGGAAGGGGTATTAATAATACTTAATGTGCCTATCATTAATCCTCCAATATACTGGTCGTCTTCGATCGATTTTATAAGTCCTTGTTGATACGCCATTTGGGCGCCTCTTTTATATGGATCGGGTCCAAGTGGATTAGGAAAAGAACTAAATCCTTTTCCGTTGGTTACATAAATTTTACCATGAACTACTTTTACACTTGTAGGATACCAACCCACTGGAATAAAACCTTTTGATTTGCTTTCCAATTTTTTACTAACATCAAAAACAGCTATACAATTATTGTCGGCATTGGCTACATATAAAGTTTTTTCATCGTCGCTCAAAGCCACTCCATTGGTGGTAGATCCTGCTGGGGCATTGGGATAGAGCGCAGTGTTTAAGGTTTCAATTTCCTTATAGGTATTTAGATCTACCACGGAAACACTATTGTCTTCGGCGTTAGCAACATAAATAATTTTTCCATTTTTAGTTATGCAAATATCATTTGGATGTACACCCACCAAAACCTCTTTGGTAATTTGATTCGTAGCTGTATTAAAGACCAATAATTTTTTACCGCCCCAACAACTTATATATAATTCATTTTTTATGGGCGATAAAATACAAGTATAACCTTCTGCTGCTAAATATGTTTTTTGCATCACTTTTTTAGTGCGTAAATTAATGGTATATAAAGCACTATCATCTTTGGTCACTACATAGAGTTTTTGATTTGCCTCATCGATACACATACCTGCAGGAGAAATTTTATTGGGCCATTTACCTCCTAATTTTATAGAGTCAACTAATTTTAATTTTTGATTTGCTATTGCGTATTGTAATATCCAGTTATCATTACCACCTGATGCATATAAATATTTTTCGTCGGCACTAAATACAATGCCTAACCAAGACTTGTCAATGGTAATCGTGTCTGCAACTTTATCGTTTACTAAATCGATTAATTGCAAGGATTGTTTACTTTGACCATTGTTAGTGACAGCCATTAATTTTTTTGATTTGGATACTGCCATATTCAAAGGCAGGTCTCCTAAGGGTAAACTTTTACCGGCAGGACTTAATTTCCAACCATTAGGTAATTGGATTTTATTATTGGTATTGGTATTTACTTGTGCAAATACTAAAACTGTTTGCCATAAAAGACAAACAAAAAACAAGATTTTTTTCATGGTAGCAATTTGTTGCTACAAGGTACTAATTTTACGGAACTCAATTTTTTGTGAAGCATCAATTTTTAACCAAATAAAACTGCCACAAAAAACAAGTATACCAATATAAACAACGGGTAAATAATATCCATAACTAGAAGCCATATAACCAAATACTACGGTGCTCAAATACGCACCTAGTAAGCCTGCAGAGTTCATTGCACCTGATACGGTACCACTTTTTGTACCACCTAAATCCATGGCAACTGCCCATGCCACTGGAGCAGTTAAATCCATAAAAGCCATGCCTATAGCAAGTAAAATAATGCATGTTAAATTATCATTAACAAGTGCAGCACTCATGATACAAATGCCTGAAACAAATAAACCCACCATTGGCACAAGGCGACGACCCCATTTTTTGCCCCATCTTATACAAGCTTTGTCGCTTAACCAACCCCCTGTAAAACAGCCGATCGCTGCTAATACATAGGGCACCGAAGAGGCCCATATTAATTGAGCAGCAGGAATTTGTCTTCCTTTTTGTAAATATGTATGAAACCAGGATTGAAAAAAATAAGCACCTACCGCATAACAGATGTACATTAATAATAAAAAAACCAGGTTCTTATTTTTAAATCCCGACCAAAAAGAAGTTTTTTCATTTTCGGAATGGATAGGTAAATCTCTGTTTGCTAAAATATAATTTAATTCCTCTTCAGATATGTTTTTACTTTGAGTAGGATCTTCTTTTTGCCAATAAATAAAAAATACAACCCATACAATGCCTACCAAGCCTAAAGTATAAAAAGAGATATGCCAACTGTATCTTTGTTGAATAGGTAAAACTATAAAAGGAGTTAATGCTGCCCCAATTCGGCTCGCCCCCCAAATGGTTGCTTGAGCCCGCCCACGCTCTAAAACAGGAAACCATTTTGATAATAGAATAGAGGTATTGGGATAAGCACCTGCTTCGCCTACACCAAATAAGAATCGCACCATTAATAACATTATAAAACCAGAGGCCATACCTGTTAGAATGGTAAATAAGGACCACCAGAGTACCACTCTGATTAATATTTTTTTCCCACCAAATTTATCTCCTAACCAGCCAGTAGGAATTTCAAAACTAGCATAGGCTAATGTAAACATACCCAATATCCATCCCCATTGTACAGTACTAATATGCAAATTATCCATGATAGTACTACTTGCAGAAGAGAGGGCTACTCTATCTAAAAAAGTAATCATCGATAAAAGGGATAGGACCAATAATACTTGGTAGCGTTTTTTCATGTAACTAAATAGCTAATGATTAAGGTATCAAATAAAGAGAAGCAATCTTGTGCACTTCTTCGATTGGGTCGTGTTCGTTTCGGTTAGTAAGAATGACCACCATTAATTTTTGTTCAGGAAATAATCCTAGACTATTTCTAAAGCCGATAGAACTACCATCATGAAAGGGATGAATAATATTTTGAAACTCCTCTACATGCCAACCATAACCATAATCAATGGTTTTGCCATTATCTAATAGTGTTCTTGACCATGCTCTATTTTGTTTTTCTTCAGGTAGTAATTTATAGGACCACAATGCTTTAATCCATTTAGTAAGTTCTTCGGTATTTGTATAGATACCTCCATCACCTAAAACAGCACTCGTTAAGCTTTGATCGGTTTGCAACCAGCTCCCATTTTCAAAACTATTTCCATAAGCTCTATTGGCAACTACGGATTTACCTTCCTCAAATGCTACCGTTGTTTTCATTCCCAAGGGCTTAAAAATTTGGTTTTGTAAAAAACTAGCAAAATTTTGACCACTTACTTTTTCTACAATTAAAGCTAAGATGGCATAACCTGTATTACTATATTTATATTGCGTGCCAGCGGGAAAATAAAGGGAGTCGGTTCTAAATAATAATTGCAAACAATTGGTATCGTGTAACTGAGTGGTTTGAGTGGGCAGCACTAAATCTTCATAGTCCACCAAACCAGCGCTATGCGTAAGTAAGTGTTTTATTTTTATTTTTTTTCCATAAGCAGGGAAGGCGGGAAAATATTTAGTGATTGGATCCTCTAGGGATAATCTTTTTTGTTTCTCCAACAACAATATACTCATAGCAGTAAATTGTTTAGTTACAGAAGCTAATCTAAAATTAGTAGTAGGCGTAATTTTTTCTTGTGTATTAATATTACTTACACCATATCCTTTCGAAAAAACTATTTGATCGTTTTGAAAAACGAGCACACTTGCACCAGGTGCATCAGTAGCAGCATAGCGCGACATGATAGCGTCTATTTTTTTACTTGTAGTTAATACACCAGTTGATTTACAACCAGTGAATATTAAAACATTAAAACAACAAAAAACAATTAAAAAATATTTCATACCAACTATTGCTTTATTTTTTACTACTGTCCACAGGCCAGTTATCTGTTCTAAACAGATTTAAAGGTAAACCTTCTTTATTAAAAACATTGCCGATGGCTGTGTTATTAAAGGCATATCTAACGGCTACAGGTTTACTTATATTTTTATGGGATACTACAATTTTATCTCCCACAATTTTTGCTACTGCAGTATAAAATACTTGATCAGCTGCAGCTATTTCAAAATTAGTAAGCTCTTTGTCTTTACATACTATTCCGCTTCCCGTATGGGTAAATTCAATACTAATTTTGTCCTTATCTATTTGATGTGATTTATATAGAGGCCCCTCTACTACATCATCATTAATTTTGTATGTTTTGTTAAGTGCCATATTGGCTAATCTACTAGCTACTTCTTTTTTTAGCATAGGATGAATATTGTTAGTATCTGGCACTAAGTCGGAAACTACCACCATGCCTGTGTTGGGATATTGAGCTGCACGGGATTGTGTTTCTCTTAATAAAGCACCAATAATATTATTACCATAATTATACGGCGCAATTTGTACAAAATAAAATGGGAAATTATGGTTCCATTTTTCTCTCCAGGCGCCAATCATTTTTGTAAAAAGTTCTTCATACCCATAATAGGTATTTGTATTACTTTCTCCCTGATACCATATAACACCTGCAATTGAAAAATTAGTGAGTGGCGCAATCATGGCATTATAGGTTTCACCCACTCTATGTGACCACCAAGGGGTGATATCTTGTTTTTTTGCAGCTTCACTCAAAACTGGACTACTCATTACAATTTCTTGAGGCGTCCAAGTTTCGGCAGGGGTGCCCCCCCAATTACTATTAATTAATCCCACAGGACTGTGCAAAGCAGCTTCTAGGTTCTTGCCATAAAAATAACCAATGGCACTAAAATGTATCATTTGTTCTGGGCTACAAACCATCCAATGTCCTTCTGCATTTTCCTGTGGAAATTCAGAAGTAGCTTTGGCTACATAAAATAATCTAATATTTTGATTGGTGGCTTTAGGTGCTTCTTCTTTGGATTGGACTAAATCTTGATCACCAGACCACTCCATATTACTTTGTCCACTACAAACCCATACCTCTCCTATTAAAATATCCTCTAAAATAATTTCATTATTTCCTTTAATTGTTATTGTATAAGGGCCACCTGCCTTAGGGGTGTTTATGGACATCGTCCATTTAGCACTGCTTTGTGTGGTGGCCGTGTAAGTGGTAGTATCCCAACTTGATTTTAATTTTACCTCTTCTCCTGGCGATCCCCATCCCCAAATTTTTACAGAAGATTTTTGTTGCAATACCATATGTGAACCAATGATATTGGGTAAGCGAATGGCAGTTATTCCTTTTTGAGACAGGAGCATTAAGGCCAATAAAGCCATGATGATTTTTTTCATATAATTTTTTTAAAACCAATAATTAAGTTTCAGCACCACAGCTCTGTTTTTGATAAATACGGGTCCGATATAATAATTATCGGTATACACTACAAATAAATCGGATACTGGTTTGTATCTCCATTGAAACCTTGTATTAAAGTTAATATTTTTTGTTTGCTCGTTGTACTGGTAAAATGCGGTAAAGAAAACATTTTTAGTCATGGTAATATCCATCTTGGGACCTAAGAGTAAAAAATTATTATTACCCCAGGGCTGAGGAAGACTTATTTTATTATAGGTAACAGCAAAATCAAAATTTACAAAGGGTTGCACTCTATAGCCAATATCGCCGGTGATACTTAGTAAATCACCACCTGCATAATAACCACCTAGTCTGGTTGATAATGCAAAGGTAGTTTGATGTTGTGGCG
Organism: Bacteroidota bacterium; assembly: GCA_947452905.1. GTDB lineage: Bacteria > Bacteroidota > Bacteroidia > Chitinophagales > Chitinophagaceae > Sediminibacterium. The sequence goes on from CANGEP010000003.1 coordinate 143,797, forward strand.
CAGATATCCAATCAAAACCAATTGTGCTCCAAGAGTGTTTGGTATGTGCTGCTAAAGTTTGTTTACCAATTCGGGTTGGATCGAAAGGGGCTAATAATTCTACAAAATCATTTTGAACTACACCCGTTAAAGTACTTTTATCTCGATAGGTGATTAAATAAGTAAAGAGTTTAGTATTATCGGTACTTGCTAAATCGGTATTGTAATAAAAAGTACCCATCAATTGCGGACCATGACTTAATATAGAACCACTTTTTGGAAAAAACAATCGAGTAATGGAGGGCGCAATTTTTATATAATTATTTCTGGGTACATAACCTACTTCGGCATTAAAATTATTACCTACTATTTCATGTTGCCAGGAAATGATCCATTTTCGAGTGCTATATTGTAAGTTACCCGCGTTTAAAAAATCACTTCCTGATTTTTGTGGCGAAAAAGATTTTATAAATATTGTTTTACCCGACCATAAATTATTTGATGGTGCAATTAAATATTCAACACCTATATTTCTGTTATAAGGAACACCCGGATCTTGATAAACACAATTACAATTTGGGTTAGCAGCTAAGGGCGCTTTGTAATCTAAACTCGTTTTATCGATATAGAATAATTCGATACTCGACTTTTTAAATAATTTTCTTTGTAATGCGAGAACTGCAAAATTTTGAGCTAATGTGTTGTCGTTGGTATTTTCGGCCGTTTTCATATCCATAATACCAATGCGCCAATTTTTATCTAAACGGCCACTCATTCTTGCGCCAAAATCGATATGGGTATTGAGTCCAATACGGCGAGAAAAAAATGGACGCACATTCGCAAAACCTAAATTAGAAAACAAGTCGGCATTCTCTAAAAAGAATTGTCTTTTTTCGGGAAAGAATAACTCGAACCTACTTAAGTTAGTTACTTGCCTGTCTACCTCTACTTGCGAGAAATCGGGATTAATGGTTAAATCTAAATTTAGGGAGGAGGATAAACTTATTTTGGCATCTATACCCATCTCTTTGTTAAAACTAGCAGGGGTATTTATTTTAGAACCATCTGCATTGGCAAAATCTTTACTATAACTGGTTTTAAAATAGGGAATGAGTGAAAAATTATTTTGATGCGCAGGTAATTCCTGATCCCAAACTAAGTTACCTGTATACGACAAAGAAGCAGTTGGAAAATTTCTTGGCATCGGAGCCCAACTCGATTTTTCGGTGGTCTTTAAATCGTTTCTACTAAAATTGATGCCCCATTCTTTGATTCCATTTTTATAACGAATAGAGGTAAAAGGAATAGCGGCTTCCCAAACATATTTGGTGGAGTCGTTGTAAATAGCCGAAGTCCATTTATTATCCCAATTTAAATCAACACTTCCACCATCATACATTGTGCCATCCCACTGTGCACCAGCAGCATTAGCACCAAAAGCAAATCCATTGGTTAGGTCGCCATAGGTATCCATGAACAAAATAAAATTATCGTTCTTGCCAAAATTCCAATCTCTTTTTAAAGACTCTACCATATCACTGCCTTTACTGGCTTTATAACAAATAGCAATGATGTATAAATTATTTTTATCGTAAGTCATTTTAACTTCGGTGGGCACATTCGCAATGCTCGTATCCATAGGAAGCACCATCCCAAATTTAGTAGCGAGCTCGGCTTTTTGCCAAGAGGACTCGGTCATTTTTCCATCAATAATAATACTATCTATCGCTTGGTGAATATGATACTGAATATGTGCATTCTTTTTTTGCGCCATGATAGAACTGCTTATTATTAAGCAAATAAATAAAACTGAAAGAGGTAAAAATTTCAAAGCAATCGTTATTATAAAATGAATGAATAATTGATTTCAATTATTCTATTGTTAAATTTAAAGTTTTATGTGTAATTAAATTAGTAATATCTTTAAATGGTAAATTAAAAACCATGTCGTACAATCGTCGTAAATTTTTAGGCCTAGCCTCTTTAGGAGCTGCCAGTATCCCTTTCGCCAATCCATTACTAGCCAATCATTCTTCTATTCAATCTTACAATAGCAACTTTACACCAAAAGTAGTGCCCATTTCGGTAGCTGAGCGTAAAGCAAGAATTGCCAAAGCACAGCAACTCATGCAGCAAGAAAAAATGGATGCTCTATTTTTAGAAGGTACAACCTCCTGTTTTTATTTTACAGGTATGCGATGGGGACAAAGTGAAAGAACCTTTGGAGTAGTGATACCTGCCAAGGGGGATCTTATATATATATGTCCCAAATTTGAGGAAGACCGTGCGCGTGAGCTTATCATTAAAGATTTTGGTACCGAAGTTCGTTGCTGGGAAGAGCACGAAAGTCCATATGCATTAATCGTAGGTGCCGTTAAAGATAGAGGTGTAAAATATCATACAATTGGGATGGAAGAAAGAGTTCGATTTTTTATTGCCAATGGCGTTAAAAAATTAGCTACCGGATTTAACATTGTTGATGCAACACCCATTACTGCTGGATGCAGAATGATAAAATCAAAAGCAGAAATTGCACTTATGCAAATTGCGAATGATGCAACTATTGAAGCTTATAAAATAGCTTTTCCTAGTCTTCGCCCTGGTATGTCTCAATCAGAGTTTAGTGGCAATATTGCCAAGGCTTTTCGTTCGATTGGATTTTCGGGAGGTGCCATGGTAATTGTAGGTAAATATTCGGCCTTGCCTCACGGAAGCATAGTACCACAAACCATTCAAGAAGGAGATATTGTTTTAGTGGATGGCGGCACTAATTGTGAGGGCTATGAATCGGATATATCAAGAACCATAGTTTGTGGTAAACCTTCTCAACGTCAGATAGAGGTTTGGAATTTAGAAAAGAAGGCGCAGGATGCTGCTTTTGCAGCTATTAAAATTGGTGCTGCATGTGAAACCGTGGATGCTGCGGCAAGAGCTGTTATTGAAAATGCTGGATTTGGAAAAAAATATGCACTTCCGGGACTGCCGCATAGAACAGGACATGGTATTGGGCTAGAAGGACACGAATGGACCAATTTTGTAAAAGGCAACAAAACACCCATTGCAGTGGGCATGTGTTTTAGCAACGAACCTACTATTTCGATCCCAGGTGAATTTGGTATTCGTCTCGAAGATTGTTTATATATAAGCGAAGAGGGTGCTAAATTTTTTACGCCACAAAGCATAAGTATCGAACAACCTTTTGGCTAGTTTTTAATTTACCGAATGCATACTTACCATTACAGACGGCGTGGCTGGTCGAGAAGGTGTTGTGGTAATAGGTGTTGATCCAGTTAAAATACTATTGGCATTTTTTATGCTAAAAAATATTTCGATATAATCGTTGCTTTTTAAATCCACTAAAAAGTTATTGGTAAAATAATTCTTCATAGCTCCACCTACAACGGTATTAAGTATTTGAGTATTAGGATATGCAGCACTATTTTTTCTAATCCAAATACTTATTTCATCATTGCCTGCATCTGCTTTTATACATTGAATTGCATATTTAACATTGTACACCCCCGAATCAGACACGGAAATTCTTGTTGGATTTCCCGAACTGTTATTCACTATAGTAATTTGATTACTAAAACTTTGAAAATTTAATTTAATAGCTGTTGCTGTATTTATAATTGCTACTTGTTTACCTGTGTCGTAAAAGTTTCCGAAATAATTTTTTTCGCCTATATTTATTTTATTATTAATTCGATTGCTTAAACTAGTAGTATCGGCACTATTTAATTTTTTATTTATTCTAGCACTTAAACTATTGGTATCTGTACTGTTAAGTTTTGCATTCACCCGATTACTTAAATTTAAAGTGTCTATTATATTTACTTTTAACAGTAACTGATTATGCATATAGTTGGTATCGGTACTATTTAATTTTAAATTAATTCTATTGGAAAGCTTTGCTGTGTCAGTACTGTAGAGCTTTGTATTAATGCGATTACTAATGCCGATAGTATCGGTACTATTTAATTTTAACATTAATTGATTGTGTAAAAAATTAGTATCAATACTATTTAATTTACTATTAATGCGCGTACTTAAAATAATAGTATCCGATTTTTTTAATTTATCATTCAGTGCTATACTTGTTAAATTACTTATGGGTTTACTACTATCCGAACTATTGTTTACTTGATCAATAGCGAGTAATGATTTTAATTTTAATAAACTGTTTACGCCTGTACCTCCTTGTTGTAAATTTATAATACCATTTACACCGCTTGCATTTATATGATCGGTAAAAAATGAATAGGGTACATAATTTATTGTTTGATATCCTAAACTTTCAAATAATAAAGATCCTTCTGGATCAATTTCAATTTGTAAAAATTTTTGATTACTATTCCAATCAATGTTTTCAAAATTATTAACAGTAACAATTTTATTTTCTTCGCTGGTGCCAACCACAAGGGTAAATAATCCAACAACATTGGTAATTATATTTTTAATTTCCTGATATTCAATTTCTTTAGTAAGGGTGTCTTTTAGTATAGAAATACGCACACTCATTTTTTTATTGGCTACAATAAATCCTTTGGCGTTTCTTGCAATGGCCTGAAAATTAATTCCTTTATTATTTTGTGCAAATAGGTTTTGACAACTAAGTAAAATAATGACTGCTAAAAAAAATATTTTCATGGGTTAAATTTTTGTAATGGGGATTATTTTCATTTTTAAATAGAGCTCTCCCACAACGTAATAAATGAGTAAATAGTAATTACCCGTATTTGCCGAACCCATTGGAATTTGTTTTGAAAAACGAATGCCCGAAAAGGGGCCAGTCATAACATGGATTATTTGTCCTACACTATTTAGCAGTTCTAGTTTTGTAATGCGAAGGTTGGCATCATTTACCCTTAACCAGGAATTTTGAAAAATAGGATTGGGTCCTAACTGAAAACTATTTTCCCAATTGTCGGCACTAGAAAATTGTACTTGAGGATCCATCACTCCTTGTAAAAAGCCAGTGGAATAAAGAGCGTTCGTTTTGCTAACAACTGTTACTATAGAAAATGCCTCTCCCATGCTCCAGTCAACAATAACATTTGTTAGTTTATTTTGACCTCCATTATTAGTGGTGCCAACTGGGTCAATTTGTAATTGCCCAAGACTCCAAAAAGGGATCAAAAAGAGGGTTAAAATCAAGATTTTACACATATAGTATTTACATAAATATAATATATGCATAAGTCATTGTAAATGTGTTAATTACGCACAGATAATAATCTAAAAACGGCTGTTTTCGATTTTTTTCTTAGCAATTTTTCTGAATTATTTGTTAATAATAATATATGTTCTATTTTTAATGTACAGGTTGCTCCCCCTCGACCTCATTTAAAAACAGTTTTTTTACGTTATCAGCCCCTACGATAACTAACTTTTATTATTGTTATATGAAAAGAAATTATGCCTTGTATGTAATGATGCTTATTAGCATATTTGTTACATCTGTGTCTTCCAACTTGTATGCACAAAAAAGATGGATTGTAAAATCTGGTTACACAGGTGCTAGTACAGATACACTTGCATCTTTAAGATTAGCAGTTGCAGGTGCTGGAGCAGCAGATACAGTGATTGTATTGGAAGGTACTTATAAAGAAAAATTTTCTTTTTCTCGTTGGAGTAGCCCTGGCAATAGAAAATTAGTTTTGGCATCTCAATTTTTATTGGATGGAGATACAAGTCATATAAGTAAAACCATAATTAGTGGAGGTGGTATTGCACAAAATGGTCAAAATGATGTTCTGGTAGCTGCATATGGCGATAACTCTGATAGTACATGGTTTAAATTTTTAGGTTTTACAGTAGATAGTGCTTCCAAATGGGGATTAGATATTGAAGGTGGTTTAGTTGCTAATTGTATTTTTAAAAACTCCGGATCAAATTCCTCTATTCCATATTTTTTTAGAGGTACAAAAGTTAGAAATGTTAAAGTATATAACAATATAGGGGTGTCGGTTTTTGGATTTCAATTAATTGGAGGAGCAAATTCTCCTTTTGAAGTATCAAATTCGCTATTCTATAACAATAGCGCCATTGCTTCAAACACATTAAGAGACGATAGGGGTGGACCTTGGCAACAAGGTATTGGTGCCATAATTTGGGCTGAGAGAATTAATGGAAAAATCGTTAATAATATATTCTATAATAATAGTGGCGATAACGTCATTACTTCTGGAGGTGATCAAACATCTGACACAATTAGCTTTATTAATAATATATTTTATAAAAACAATACAAAAACAGCTTATTTCATTAACTGGTGGGGTGAATTTGGCTCTAGTATGTTTACCTCAAATTGGTATAATAATATTATTGACAATAATTATACAAAAGCTACATGGAATACAAATAGTGAATTTTCTTGGGGTGATGGTGGTAGTAATGGTAAATATCAATCCTATAATTTTAAGAACAATTTACTAGCACAAGAAATAAGCACACAAAGAGGAACCTCAAGTAATTTCTCTACAACCTTTGATTTTAATTACGATACTGCATCGCATATAATTGGTACTGCTAAATTCAAGGATACTGCTAATTTAGATTTTAGCTTAATTCCAACAAGTGCTGGTATTGGTGCTGGTACAAGTAGTCTTGCTTCTTTAAAAGATTTTTATGGAAATACAAGACCAAATCCAACCGGTTCTAAATTAGATATGGGTGCTATTGAGTCTCCCTTAGCTATGCCAACTCCTTCTATTACCTCTTTACAAAAAGCTGTTACAGGAAGCAAAAAAGCTATCAAAATTAATTTTTCAATTTTTAATAATCCAAAAGTTGATTCAGTAATTATTTATAGAAGTACAGCTAGTAAAGATACTGCTGTGATTGTATCATCTGCTGGAACTTATTCGGCAACCAATCATAAAGACACCATTGCATTTAACTCAAGTGTATTTACAGATACAAGTGCAATTGCAAATGGTACTAAATACTACTATACAATTAAAGCGTTTATTAATAGTGGTAAAATTAAATCTGAAGCAAGTGCAGTTGATAGTGTAACTACATCTGCAAGCTCTAGCACTGTAAGTGTTCCAACAAATTTAACATTATCCACTTCGGGTCGTTCAAATGTGGCAATTACATGGACTTCTTCTAATATTTATACTGGTACCTATTCATCTACTAGAGCTAATTTTTATATAGATATTTACAGAGGTACTAATTCATCAAACGCAAGCTTATTTGCAACAATAAAGGATACTTCAAGTAGTTATACAGATAAGACAACTTATTTAGGTACTAAATATTATTATTATTTAGTGAACAGAGATGCCAATGGAGTAGTGTCTGATTCAAGTTTAAATAAATCTTTAACACTTCCTGCATATGTTTCTGCTGTTAGATGGTATGTAGATAAAGCAAATGGTAATGATGCCAATGGTGGGTCGTCTTCAGATCCATTTAAAACTTTAACCTTTGCCATGACGCAAGCAGTTAAAGGGGATACAGTAATTGCTTTACCTGGTTCATACAACGAAAAAATTAAAATTAATCCAGGGGTAACTTTTGGTTCTAAATATTTGTTAGATAATACCGATACGGCATCCATTAGATCAACTATTTTAGATGCAACTGGTTTAAATGGAAATATGATTACTTATGCCGCCTATGAAACAAATGGTAATCCTATATGGACTAAGTTTATAGGTTTGAGTATGAAAAATGCTGCTGGTAAGGGTAAGATGATTATGAATACCCAACAACAATGGCAAAAATATACATTGATTGATCGTTGTCTTTTTGCAAACAACGGGTATACTGATATTCAATTTGTAGATGGAAGAGATGCCAATCAAGACTTTATTTATATCCAATTTCAGGATAGCACTTTAATTCAAAATTCAACTTTTGAAAATAACTCTGGTAAAATTAGAATGGATGGAATGGGCATGGTTGTTAAGAATAATATTTTTAGAAATAACAATAATAACATAACAAAAGCAAATAATGTTTGGTGTGGAACTGGCTTGATTGAAGGTTGGTTTGCAGGATTTACTTTATCTGGAAATATTTTTGCAAATAACGGTATTATGCAAAACAATGATTATTGGCAATTCTTTATTGTTAATATTGGTGGTAACTCAAATGATTCAACATTTATCACAAATAATACTTTCTACAAGAATAATTCAACATTATTCACATTCCACAATCCAACCCCAATAACACATATAACTAATAACTTATTTTATAAAAACACATTAGATTTTTATCCGAATAATTCTAGTTCAGATTTTTATGTAAAAAATAATGCTTCTACATCTGAAATAGAAAGTTCAAGATTAGCAAATCTTGGTAGTGTAAGTTTCTCCAATAATTTATTATTAAATAAAAACATATTTGAAGATTCTCTAAAATTAACAATCGATCCATCAAGTAATTTAATTAACAGTGGTATAAATTCATTTGGTACAAAAGGAACTAAATCAGTTGATTCAAAAGATGTGTATGGTAATTCAAGACCTGGCCCTGCGGGTACTAACTCTGATATTGGTGCAGTTGAATCATCCTTTGGAATTGCGTCACCAATTTTAACAAGTGCCGACGGAGCTGACAAACAAGTCTCAATTAAATGGAGAAAACCAATTAACGGCACAATTGCTGGTTATGAAGTATTTAGATCAACAACTACAATTCCATCTAGTGCATCTTCTCCCACCTTTATTATTAACAAAGCAGATAGTTTAAATGTAACTGACACTGCTTTAACTAATTTAACTAAATATTATTATAGAGTTCGAGCTTATGCCGGAACAAATACTAAAACCTATAGTGCATTTTCAAATGAATTAAGCGTTAAACCTAACACACCTCCAACTCCAGTTGATACTGTGAAAGCTTATGCCGGTCCAAGAAATGTAGCATTGAGTTGGACAGATACAGCAGGTAAAAGAAAATATAATATTTATAGAGGTATAACAGCTACTAATTTAGAAAAAATTGCATCTGCTGTTGATACAAATTATTATGTTGATAATTCGGTTAATGCAAATGTCAAGTATTATTTTGGCATTAGTGTTGTAGATAGTGTAGGTGCATCAAGTACAGTTTCTAAATTAGCATTTGCTACGCCAAATAATATTTGGAATATAGATACAGCAGGTAAAGCTACTAACAATGCTTCTGTTGCATTTCCAATTAAGAGTATTCAATATGCAATTGATAATGGGGACCCCGGAGATACCATTTTAATTAATAATGGATTGTATACCGAAAGCTTACAAATATTCTCTAAGACATATGTAATTAAAGCCAAAAATATAGGTAAGGTTACTATTACTCCATTAAATCCATCTTCTGAAAATACTTTAAAGCTTAATGATGGTAATGATATTTGGACAGGTAATAACGAATATCCAAAAGCAAAAAATAAAATAATTGGATTGGTATTCTCTGGAAATACTATGACTGGAGGACAAAACAATACTTCACCTAGTGCAGTTATAATTTATAATGGATCTAATCCAATTTTTGAATCATGTACTTTCTCAAATAACTCATCTACTAGTGTATTCAGTATAGATCAATCAGCCCCATTATTTATTAACTGTTTAATAGTAAACAATACTGGTTCAAATGGTATAATAGAATTCTGGGGTGGTCAAAACAGTGATTTACCAAGAAAGAAAGTGGCCAAATTTGTGAACAGCACCATTGCAAATAACACATACTTCGCAAGAAATGGTGGTGCACAAGGTAGTGGGGTATTCTTTAATTGTATTATTACTGCAAATGGTTACGATGCTAATAGCTTTAATGAAAGTGTATATAAAGTAGTAGGATCTATTGTTGATAATTCAAAACTATTAGCACAATCAGCTACTAATTTAAATGTAGAGGCACAATTAAATAATGACTTTACATTATCCAACTACTCTCCTGCTTTAGGTAGAGCAGAAGCAAGTTTGGTTTTAACAAGTTCTCAATTAAATGATACTTTAAAAACTATTACTTACGATTATAATTATGGAACAAGACCAAATCCTACTGGAACAAAAGCCGATTTAGGTGCTTTTGAAAGTAAATATAGTGTTGCTGCTCCTCAAATTACTAGATTACAAAAATCTGGTACTTCTGTTACTTTAACTTGGGATAAACCTGATGCAAACACAAGTTACTCCGCTATTAAAGTATACAGAGATACATCTGCTAAAGCTTTAGACACAGTAGCAGCTTTAAATATTACCGTTGATCCAGCAGCCACTACCAAAACAATTGCAGATGTATTACCAAGTAATAAGGTATACTATTATGTTTTAAGAGGTGTTGTAGGCACAGGTGCAAATGCGGTATCAACCGGAGCTAGTAATGTAAAATCCTCTTTAGATACGATTTTCATTCCTGCCTTAGTGTTTGGTAATGATACAGCTTCTTTAAAAATTCGTGCTGCATCCAGACAAGGAAACGCTTTGGTACAGTCTGTTAATTTAGTAAAATTGGCAGCAGATGCTACAACAGCTTTACCTAAATTAATTATGTATTCTCAAGAGTGGAGACAAGTGGATAGCACTAAAGGTGGTTATCCATCCGATTCTCTTTATACATATGATATTACTAAACCTAGTTCAGGTTCAAATAGTATTAAACTTTCTTTAAATAGCAAATCATCTATTGCAAAAGGTAAAAATGATTATTTCCAATTTGTTGCACCATTAAACATAAATGGTGATGATGAATTTGACTTGGTTGCTTTGTATAGAAAAAGCACCAATCTTAATCAACAATCACAAATTGCTTATTTAAACAATAAAAATTTAGCCTTTACTTTAGATACTGTAAATACGCCTAAAAACTTCTTTAATCCAAATGTTAACTCTTGGAATCAATCTACTAATCTTGCCTATAAGTGGGATCAAAAAACATTCCAACTTAATGATTGGTCTACTAATGTAGGAGGAAACATAGAAACTGCTGCCGAATTTATGGATGGTAATTTTGATGGTAAAGAAGAATTAGTTGCCTCATTAAGCCAAGTGAAATGGGAGCCTAATGCAAGCTTAAACTATGGTAATAATACAAGTATTCAAAATACCAATAGCTCGGTAAGATTAGTGAAGTTTGTAGATATTAATAATGATGGTATACCAGATATTTTTGCAATGACCAACTGGGCAGGAGCGATTGGATTAAGTAATGTAAATGGCAATCCTTTAGTTGTATTTGTATCCAACAAAAAAGATGGCAAGTTTTACATGTATGTTACTGGTTTAAATGTAGATTGGGGTTCTAATATTTATTTTGGTGATTTCCAAAATAATAGAAAAGTACAAGTATTAACTCGTGTGAATGGAGGCAATTATAGAGTGTACGATTTTGATAACACCTATAGTGCAGTTTCTGCAAACATGCAAATTTCAGATGCCTTAACTGATGGAAGAATTGATGTGGGTGATATAAATAATGATGCATATCCTGATGTGGTAACCATCGATAACACAGGCAACTTTATTGCTTATGTTAATAATCATCAATCTGATTTTGTTAAAAAGAAAATTGGTACTGCACCATTTAATACAAACTATTCATGGTCTATTTATAATTTGAAATTGATTGATTTAAATCGTGATGGATTTAAAGATTTCTTATGGTTTGAATATGCACCACAATCAGATGGTAATGTTAACTGGCAAGGTAATGATTTCGTAATGAGATCTTGGATACAAACCCCAGGTGATCAGGTTAGAACTGCACCTGCGGCCATTACTGCAGATGATATTAAATTATCTAATGATGGCTATAAGGTTAAAGTAAAATGGACGCCAAGTAAGGATGCTGTTGATAGTTATTTATTTGCTAACTTAAAAGTAGATACTTTATCAACCTTTAAAGCAGCTAGAATTAATAATGCTTATAACTATCGTGCAACTAATCCAACGGTGCCAATTGTATTAGATAGAGTGTATTCAAGAAATTATCCAGACTCTTTAGAGTTTAATGATATTAACTTAACAAGTAAAAAGCTTTACTATGTAGGTATTCAAATGGTAAATAAAGAAGGACAAGCATCTGCTTTTGCTACTTCCTCCTTTATGCCAACTGATCCATTATCAAGTATCGATAATGCCATCCCAGGTTTATACAATGCAAGATTTACATGGGGTGACTTTAACAATGATGGTTTATTGGATTTAGCGGTTATAGGTCAAAATGACGATTTTGGTAATATAACTAAAGTGTATCAAAACACTGGTGGTGCCTTTATCGATTTAAACTTAACCAATAAAGCATTCCGTTATGGTGATATTAAATGGGTTGATTTAAACAATGATGGTTGGTTAGATTTAGCTGTGATTGGACAATCAGGTGCTGGTGTAAGTTTCCAAGTATTAATTAACAATAAAGGAGTTTTTGAAGTTAATACCCCAACAGGTGTGAATGGATTAAAGTACTCTAATATGGCCTTCGGTGATTATGATAATAATGGTACTTTGGATATGTTTACTTCGGGTCAAGACTTGAATGGAAACGCTCGTTCTTATTTATACAAGAATGATGGCAAAGGTAATTTTGCTATCGACCAAGAGTTTAACCAATTGGGTGGAATGCCTAATTTATCAAATGCCGACGCTCGTTTTGTTGATTATGATTTAGATGGCGACCTTGATTTAATATACTCTGGTACCGATGGTGGAGGTAATCCAAATGGTGGTGTAAGAGTAAATACATTATTGGATCCTAAGGTATCAACGAATAACTATACCAATGGATCTTATAATAATGGTTATACATATTACTTAAACTACTATAGCCAGGAGTGTCAATGTAATCTTGGATTATCAATGAAGGATTCAAGATTTGATATGGGTGATATTGATGGTGATGGTGATATTGATATTGTTGAAATTGGTACTGCTCGTGTAACCAATAACAATGTAAATACCGATTATCCTCAATTATTAATTTTAAGAAACCAAACAGTTGAGAATAAAAATGCCAAATATGGTAATTACTTCTCTTACGGTAGTATTTACAATATTACTGCAGCTGTTTTAGATAGCATCAATAATGGAGATGTTAAATTGGTTGACTTTAACAATGATGGTTTATTAGATATTACAGTTACTGGTACAGATCAAAAAGCAAATCCTGTAACTAAATTCTATTTAAACCAAGGTGGTTTTGGAAACTTTACATTGTCTAAAAATGCTTCTATTCCTCAATATGCAAATTCGGCTATCTCTTGGGGTGATGCGAATGGGGATGGTAATATGGACTTAGTAATTAGTGGTAACAAAACAATTGGTAGCTCTACTAGTATTTACTTGAACAATCAAGGAACGAATACTAATAAAGCGCCGTCTGCACCTGCTAATTTAAGATTCATCGACCAAGGTCAGGGTAGAGTTTTATTACAATGGGATGCATCTACAGACGATCATACCAATCCTTCAAATTTATACTACAACTTAAAATTAGGAACTAAGCCTGGCTTAAGTGATTTAAGAGTTATACAAGTAAACGCAAGTACCGACCAATTACAAACGCCAAACACTTCTTTGATTGGTTCTAATCAATATTATATTGAATTACCTCCAGGCGTTTACTACTGGTCTGTTCAAGCAGTAGATGGCAACTACACTTCTTCTAAGTTTGCAGCTAACCAAAGAATTGTTTTACAATATCCTTGGCAGTTCGTTAACCAAGGTGGTATTGTAGATACAAGAATTCAACCATTAGAAAAACCAGCCTTTGCTTGGGCCGATGTTAACAATAAAGGAGTATTTGACTTCTTATACTTAGGTCACGTGACAAGTAATAATGGTCAAGATTATGGTAATAATAATACGCCAGTAGGTTTATACCGAAACATGGGAGGTAAGTTTGCTAAATTAAGAAACGACTCTACACAATCAACGTATGCAGGTACTGGTACGAATTTTAGAGACGACTTAGCAGGTATCGTGAATGCTGAAATTAAATGGACAGACATTAACAATGATGGCTATGTAGATTTAATAGTAGCAGGTACCGACTATAATTCTGGTAAAGGACGTTTAGCAATATTTAGAAACAAAGGCAACTATAAGTTTGATAATATTACTAGCAGCTTTAATGTGGGTAACTTATTAGCGAATCCAAAAATTACCTTTGTTGATTTGGATAACAATGGATTAAAAGATGTAGTATATACGGGTATTGACGATCAAGCTAGTGGTCAATTTAAATTTATAGGTGTATACAAAGACACAACGAATAAAGTTTTGGGTATTAAGACTGCTATCATAAATAGTAATATCAATACCTTACTAACCAATAATGGAATTTCCAATGTGAATATTGCCATTGGTGATTTGAATAAGGACTTGAAAGCTGATATCGCTATTTTATATGATGATAATAATGGTAGAAGATTAGGTGAAGTATATATGAACACAACGGATACTGCCAATAGTATTTCATTTACTAAAAACAATACACTTGCCTTACCTGCATTAAGAAATGCGACGCTAGACTTAATCGATTACAACGGTGATGGTTTATTAGATATGGCTGTGTCAGGTACGAGTCAATCCACTGGTCAGGTATTTAGAATATACCAAAACAAGTGGTTAGATTCTGCTGCTAAAACAATCCAATTCTTACAAACTAACTCTCCAGTTAAACCATTTGAAAGTGGTCAAACTACATGGGGTGATATTAACTCTGATGGTTACCCTGATGTTATCTTTAGTGGTACAAGAACAGGTATTGGTGCCTTTAGCTCAATGGCTTTAGCAGATCCAGCATCTGGTTTAGTAAATGGAGTAATTAAATACAATGAATTACCAACCTTCCCATTCGGTAATTACTCAGTAATGAGACCAAGCTTGGGTGACTTTAGTGGTAAAAAAGTACTTGACTTAGTGTTAGTAGGTACCGAAAAAGTAACCAACCCTACAGATAATACAACAACAACAACATCTTCCTTCAAGATCTTGAAAAACGTTCGTGATATTGCTGCAGCGGTAGTAGTACCAACTACTCCAGCAGGTATTAGTACAACAGTGGGTGGTATTCAAAATATGTCTACGGCCAATAGCATGACGGCTACTGCGGATGGTATTGCATCTTTTGCAAGCATTCGTGGTTTCGCTGATTCTACCATTGCTGTGGTGGATTCTAACTACATTGAAACTAAATATACTATTAACGGTGTACCAACTTCTCCAAAAATTGATACTTCAAAAATTATCAGTAAAGTAGGAGAACAGTTCTTAGTACAATTAACATGGAAACCAGGTTCGGATGATAAAACGCCAACAGATGGTTTAAGCTATGCAGTATCAATAGGTACAGCTTCTGGAAAGAGCGATATCTTAGATGGTAATGCTAGCTTGAGTACGGGTACTAGAAAAACACCTGAAATTGGTAATGCGGGCAAGAATACTTCAATGACTGTGTTATTATCTCCAGGTACTTATTACTGGACTGCACAATCTATTGATGAATCTAATGCTGGATCTACATTTAGTGCTACTAAAACCATTCAAGTAAATGCTAACAGATCATTGGTTGAAAGAAGTGCTCCTTATGATGTATTATTAAACAAAGTAGCAGAAACTAGTTTATACTTGAAGCAAAATGATTCTACTGCTTCATATAAATTGACAGCTGCTGATAATGATACAACTGCAATTATTAAATATTCAATTGTTAACGATGCAACGACTACTTCTGACGCCATCTTTAAAATTGATACTATTAATAATAAATTAATACTTTTAAGTGCACCTGTTAATGCTAGTTATAAAGTTAAAATTAGAGCTACAGATAATTATGGTGCTTTCTATGAGAAAGTGTTTACTTTCTCTGTAATTCAAGCAGCGTCTAAGATTTTAGTGAATGATAAAGATTCTTCTATCATCTACTTCTCTAAATCTACTGCTGATTCTGCTAAACTAGTATTATCATTAAAGGCATTCTACAACACTACGCCAACCACTACACCGGTATTAAACTACCAATATGTTTCAGGAACTGGTGGTGATAACAATGGTTTATTTGATTTAGTTAATACAGTATTAATTAACAAGCGTAAACTAGATGATGCTGATACCATCAGATTAAGAGTTTCTGCAGTGGATCAATATGGATTATCAGTTGAACGTATAATTAAATTAGTCAACTTAGATTGTCCTAAGAAACCAACTTTAGCAGTGAAGGCATCTGCCACAGCTTGTTTACCATTAGTGGTTAACTTAACTGATACAGCAGTAATTAGTGGCTCTGCAGCTAACTTGAAATTTAGCTACTTTGCCAATATCGATGCAACTATTAAAGTGGCAGATCCAACCAAAGTAAATACAACTGGTACTTATTATATTAAAGCAGTGGATACATTAGGATGTAGTGTTGCTAAATCAATTGCAGTTTCTGTAGCAGCTCAACCAGCAGTTCCAGTAATCTCTGCAGCATCCATCTGTCAAAATTCAAGTACGGTAGCGCTTGGTTATACAGCGCCTTCTAAAGTGGTTAAATTAGTATGGTATGGTACTAATGCAACGGGAGGTACTGCTTCCACAGCGACACCAACCTTTAACACAAGTGCAGCTGGAACTTTATCTTACTATGTAGGTCAAGCAGATACTGTAGCAGGTTGTTATTCTGATAGAGTTAAATTAGATATCACTGTGAAACCTTTACCAACTACACCAACAATCTCTAGAGATACTGCTGGTTACTTAGTGGCTTCGGCTTCTAAAGCAGTAGTTTGGTATAAAGATGGTGTTGCAGTAGATAGCACTAACTTGAAAATTAAACCAGGTGCTGCAGCTAGCTATACAATTAAAACAACTGAAAACGGTTGTACTAGTGCTAATAGTGTTGCGTACTACTACTTAGTAACTGATATCATTAATTTAAGTGCTACAGAGTATATTAAATTGGCACCAAATCCATTTGTAAACTTTATCAACTTTGATTATGTAGTTCAAGGCTATCAAAAATTAAATATTGATGTGTATGAATTATCATCTGGTAATAGAGTAGCTACTCGCCAAAACGTGTATGCTGGTTCTAGATTATCGTTTGCTGAATTATCCTCTGGAGTTTATATCTTTAAGGTAAGTTCGGCGGATGGAAAAATCTCTTACCAATTCAAAATGGTTAAATTGTAAATAAATTAAAAAGCATAATATAAATTATATGAAACAGTTTAAATTAATACTAGTAGCACTTCCTTTTGTACTTTTCTCTTGTAGCAAGGGAGGAGATGGCGGTACTACCCCAACACCCACACCTACACCTACGCCAACACCCACTGAGTCTGCAATAGCGTTCTCTATTACGCAGGACCCTGGTGCAGGCAATATTTTAGGGGTGGCAGGTACTTCTCAAGCTATCAATATTAAAGTAAGTTCTACTTTACCTTCTTCTGGCGTTAGTATTGACGTGAGTGTAAAAAAGGATTCAGACAATACCTCTGTGTTTAGTAATACTGCCTCAAGTGTGGCAGCTGATAATACAGCTACCATTACTGGATTAACACCAGGAGTGCTTTGTACTGCAACAGTAGTAGTGACTTCAAAGTCAACAGCTACCAATAGCAAAACTGTAACTTTTAAATTAGCAGCTAAGTAATATAGCCCCTAATAGATAATTGCCCCGTTGAGACTAAGCTTTCGACGGGGCTTTTTTTGCGATCGATTCAATGGCGTAAACCAATTTATCTAAATCTTGTATACGCGTATATACATGTGGCGTAATGCGCACACAACTAATATTTTCCCATACAATACCTACTGTATGAATTTTATAGCCATTAAATAAAGCGCTATCCAATTCACCAGGTGTCATACCTTCTACTGATACACCACAAATAGCACAAGCATATTCGTCTTTAAAAGAAGTATGAATTTTTACTTTAGGAATATTTTGTACACGGCTCGCCCAATAATTTTTTAAATATCGAATACGTTCTTCTTTTCGTTTGCTGCCTATCCCATTCTGAAAATTAACAGCTTCGCCAATCCCTTGCTCAATGGGAAAGCTTCTGGTGCCAATGGTTTCAAACTTCCTGATATCGCCACTCTTGGGTTTATCATTACAAACCAAGGGCCATATTTTTTCGATATTTTCTTTTTTTATCCATAACATACCCGATCCAATAGGTGCCGATAAAAATTTATGTAAAGAAGTGCCAAAATAATCACCTCCTAAATCGGGAATTTTATAATCTAATAAACCAAAACTATGGGCGCCATCAATGATAGTTTCAATACCATGTTTTTTAGCCATGGCCGTAATTTTTTTAACGGGTAATATTTGTCCAATCCAGTTAATAATATGAGTGATATGAATAATCTTTGTTTTGGGGGTAATCGCTTTTTCAAAGCCCGTTACAATTTCCTCGTCATTTTCGATAGGGAACTGAAAACTAATTTGCTTGTAAACAATTCCTTCTCTCTCGGCTCTTTGCTTCCAGGCATTAATCATATTAGGATAATCCTGTTTAGTGCCAATCACTTCATCCCCAGCCTTTAAATTAAGGCCAAAAATGACTGTATTTAAGGCTTCCGTGGCATTTCTGTTGATGGCAATTTCTTCGGGATCAGCGCCTGCTAATTGAGCTAATTTATACCTGAGTGGCTCACGTCCTTGGTCCAAAATTCGCCACATGTAATAAGAGGGCCCTTCGTTAGTGAGTTTATTAAAACGTTCAACGGCTTCCTGTACGATGCGTGGGCTAGGACTCACCCCTCCATTGTTTAAATTAATAAGGGCTGGACTGGTGGTATAGCTTTGTTGAATAATAGACCAATAATCCTCATCCATAGCCAAGTCCTTAGGGCTCATGTCTTTTTTAAGTAAATTCAGATGCTCGAATTCGGCAGCATGTGCTTGATTAAACAAACTGCTGGCCGAAAAAGCACCTGCTAATAAACTTACTTGTTTTACAAAGTTTCTACGATTTGCCATAGGTAATCATTTAGATACCTAAGTTAAAACTATTTTACCATTTTAAATGCATCGATAAATTAATCACCCTACCATCTAGTGGTGCCCATATTTCAGGGAAACTAGGATTGGTAAATGGTGGTCTTACTATTGAACCGTTTTTGTTTTGGCGTTCATCAAATAGGTTTTCACAATTTAATACAAAGCTTGCTTTACCTATCGTATATCGTAACATCACCGCTGCCATTAAATAAGGATTGGTACTGGTACCATTATCTAAATACTGTTTTCCGGTATAAGAGGATTCAATACCTGCTTTAAATTCTTTACTAAATTCATACCCAAATACAGTGGCAAACTTATGTTTAGCAATTAAGGGCAAGTGCTGATTAATTATACTATAAGAGCGGTTAGCATCGGTATATACATAACCCGCATAAATTTCGAATGGTGCGCGCATTGCCTGAAAATAAGATTCCAAACCTTTGGAGTTGATATTACCCACTGCATTATTAAAGTAATAGAGAGGCGTGCTATAATTGGAAAAGCTATAGGAACGAAATAATTCAATCGGGTTGTCAATTTTGTTATAAAATACAGTTTGATTCATGGTTAATTCCCAATCTGCTAACTTAGTTTTATAATTTATATCAAAATTTGCACCTACCGATTTTTCCGAATTTATTTTACCGGCATAGCCATAGATGTAATGATAATCTCTTTCATCAATTTCGGCGCTAAATAAACTAGGTGTTTTGTAACCCGCACCACCACCCATTCTCATGGTAATTTTATTATTCACTTTATACATGAGCGATAGTCTTGGCAGTAAAAAATTCCCATATTTATCATTATGATCTAATCGTATACCAGATTGCAAAGTAAGCATGGGACTTAATTTCCAGTCGTCTTGTATAAAAGCACCAAGGGTAGTAAACGCCTCATTGGGAAGTGCACTACTATCAGGCAAAATTTTACTAAATTTTTCTCCATTAAAATTGATGCCTCCCACTATATTATGCGCTTCTAATTTTTTTGAATAGGCAATTTCTGAATACCAACTTGATTGTTGTCCTTGCATGCCAAATACATTGGTAATAATATCACGATTCATGATACTATAATTCGCTTTGGCAGTGAGCTGTCCGCCATCTTCAAACTTTTTTTCCCACACTGCATCGGCCGTGTTTCGTAAAGTTTTGTTTTGATTAAAATATTGGTGAGTCGTATTGCTATTACCTGCAAGCACTTGCATGTCGCCTCCATTACGATTTTCATAATTTAAGGTATAGCCAAGGGTGAGAGTGCTATTGTCTTTACCGTATATAAAAAAACGAGGGTGTACAAAAACGCTCTTTACTGAAGGTACATCGGAGAAACCATCCTTATCCACATCCATTTCTTTTTGTTGTGTAGCACCTGCATATAAAGTGTAGCCCATTTCTTTATTACGGGCAGTAAAAAAACTATTTATATTCGCTTCGTTTAAACTCGAATAATTGAGTGTGAGACTTTTCTCTGGCTTACCTAATTTAGGTTTTTTAGAAATGAGGTTTAACATACCCGCAATAGCCCCTCCACCATATAAAGTAGAGCTTGCTCCTTTGACTAATTCAATTTGTTGTAAATCGAGTGGGGGTATTTGTAAAATACTAAAACTACCTGCATAGCCTCCAAACAAAGGCATTCCATCTCTTAATATTTGAGTGTATTTACCTTGCAAACCTTGGATACGCATGTCGGCATTGCCTGTTGCAGCGCTGGTTTGTTGTATTTGTATACCTGCAATATCACCCAGTAAACTAGCTATATTACCGGGTTTAATTCCATTTTCCTCTCTTACTTCCTCCGAACCTAATACTTCTACCTTGGTAGGTAAATCCTCGATTCTAGAATTGGTTCTGGAAGAGGAGATAATAATTACTTCTTCTAATTCCTCTTTAGCAGCTTCTAAGAAAAATTCAAAATTAAATTTATCTGTAAGGGTGATAGTAGTATCAATACTTTCGTAACCTGTATAACTAATATGGAGTGTAAGTTTATTAGCGACTAGATTGTTAATGGTAAATTGACCTTTATTATTGGTGACTAACCCTTTAGTACTGTTAGCTAACAAAATGGATACTTCCTCTAAAGGTTTTTTGGTTTCTTTATCAAAAACAGTACCCGTAATTTTTTGCCCCATTAAAAAATTGGCTTGCAAAAAAAATACAATAAACAATAATAATAGTTGCGTTCGCTTCATGCGTAAATTTTAGTAAGTGCTATTTAATTTTTAATATCGTAAAACTACCAGGAATCATTTTGGGTCTTTCTTTGGCACCTGCTGCTTGTGGTTCAAATTTTGCTGTAGGAATATACACTGTGCCTGTTGCATCGTCAATGGCGATAGTTCTTGCACCTCTTGTAGTGATAAGTGTTTGCACGGTCTCAAATTTATTGGCATTTACCTCTTTAATCACGGACATGGTGCCAGTACCATTAGAAGTAAAAATTAATTTATTTTTATTATCAAAGGCAACGCCATCACAGCCTTCACCTATAGGAATAGTGGTAACTAACTTGCCGTTTTCCATATTTACGACTGCTAATAATTTATCGCCTCCTGCAAATAAGCGTTTAGTACTAAGGTCAATAGAAAGGCCAGTGGGCTCTTCTAAAGGATCTAATTTCCAATGTTGTTCAATTTTATGGGAAACGACATTTACCTTAATGATCTCATTTTTATCTTCGATATTTACATAAATATTTCCTGCTTCGTCACTCACAGCAGTTTCTGGTTTCCCACCCACATCAGTAGTAGCTATTAGCTCATACGTTTTTGCATTTATAAAACTCAATGATTTACCGGAGCCATTACAAGTAATAATTGTTTTTGTAAATGGCTCATAAAAAATTGCATCTGGATTTGCACCCGTGGCAATGGTCGCTATCACTTCGTTAGTACTAATATTAAAAGCAAATACATTATTTAAACGACCATTACTGGTAAAACCAATGGAATTGCTAGGTTCAAAAGCGATTCCATGGACACCTGTGGTATTCATTATTACACCTAAGGAATCGCCGGTATTTTTATCAAGTACATTTACTTGTATACCATGTGAAACATATAATTTGTTTTGATTAACAATTAAATAATCCCATCCACCTCCGCTTTTAATAGAAAATTCTTTTTCTATTTTATAATTAGTTTTTTGTGCTAATAAACAAAGAGGAGCTAAAAATAAAACAATGAAAATTTTTTTCATAAATGAGTTTAAGTGTTAAAATTAAGTTCAAAATTAGAGTTTTTATTTTGTTTTTTATAAGTGGTAACTATTAATTAACCTTAAGTTGTTTATAAGATTAGACGCATAAACTAAACAAGGGTTTAACTTACACAAGTTTCAATAATCCCCATAGTCCTAATAGATAAACAATGACTACAATAAAGGAATCAATGCCCATTCGTAGAATCTGCTTTTTAGAATGTATCACCATACCCATCATGTAAATACCGGTAAGGATAATACCTAAAATGGTTAAGTAAATATCCGAGGGCTTTAGATTGGGTAAAATTGCATCTCCTCCAATGATAGAGGCCATTAAAAACAAAACAGGTAAAAATGCATTGCCACCAAAAATATCACTTACTGCCATATTATAATCTCTGATTTTTGCAGAAGCAATACCCGTTGAAATTTCGGGAAGGGCTGTACACAAAGCAAGAATGGTGGCTCCAAATAAAATACCACTCATGCCCCATCTATTAGCTAAACGTTCACCAGTAAGCTCGAGTGTCCATCCTGCTAATAAAGTAATTATGGCCCCCATAATAAGTACCCCAATGGCTTGTTTATAAGTACCCTGAAATTTTGATTTAGGCATTCTTAAACTGCTCTCAATAGTATGTTGATTTGATTTTTTTTGAGTACCCATAAATTTTGAAATCATAAAAATAGTGCCTAGCCAGATAGCTAGTATCATCCATTCAAAAGGAGTAGATCTTGCAAATACAAAACTTGCTGGAAATTGAGTGCCCATTAATACCATACTTAAAATAAAAA
The DNA here is from genome assembly GCA_947452905.1 of Bacteroidota bacterium. GTDB lineage: Bacteria > Bacteroidota > Bacteroidia > Chitinophagales > Chitinophagaceae > Sediminibacterium. The sequence continues at coordinate 166,722 of CANGEP010000003.1, forward strand.
TAAGCGAAACTCCTTCGATAATTAACACTTTAGAATGACCCTTTAGAGTAAGTGGTGCTGAACGACCCACTCCAAAAATATCTATTAATACCAATACCACAGTTTGAATAGCTATACCCCCTAAAATATTACTTATTGCAATGTCATAATCACGATGGTAAGCTGCTACTGCGGTAATGGCAATCTCCGGAAGATTGGTAACAATAGATAAAAATACCATACCACCAAAAGCTTCTCCTAAATCATAATGCATAGTGATAGCATCAATCGCTTTAGTTAATTTAATACCACTTACCCATATCGCAATGGTGGAGAAAATAAATAGACTTAATAATATTGCACTGGAAGCTGAATTAAACATGCACTTGGTTTAAAAACTATATGACAAGGTCTGATAATAGTTATAATGAAAATTACCGATAGGTACAATAGGGTTAGTATCGTATATAAAATCTATATTAAAAGATGTATTTATTTTTTTACTAATCGGTAATTGAATAGTGCTAAAAACAGAAGTTCTGTTGCTCCATGAATGTTGAAACTGCCCTGTTTGATTAAATGCACGAATAATAAATTCAAAATTGTTAATAGGATTTATTACAGAATACTTGGAAGTGATATTTAATTTTGGATTATTATTGGTGATGCTTGGATTATGTGTAAGGCTTTCATCATCCACTGCCGACCAATTCCATTTTTCTTTTTCTTCAAAAATACCCGCACCTAAAAATATATCTTCAGTAGAAGTGTTTTTAAAATAATGAACAAGGTTTACGCCTAATAGTGTTCTAGATTCTAATCCTAATCCACCATCCCATTGTTGTTGAACAAAAGTTTCCAGATACATTTTTTTAAATAGCTGTCGATTATTTTTTAATTGAAAAGTGCCTATATCTTGAATAGATTGACCTCCATTGGTAACGCGATCAATTTTAGTATATAAGGTGGTAGCATTGTTATGGCCTATGAATGTAAAGTCGCCCGAATAAAATAAATCCACTAAACTTTTCTTTTGTTGATCCGTTGATATGGAAATCGCAATTTTTGTTTGAAATTTTTTGATAGAATCCAGTGTTGGAGTTTGGTCTGTATTTAAAATTTGTGCTTGTACCTGAATACATCCCAGTAAGGATACTATGAAAAGTAATAATATAAATGAAGACTTCAATGTCATAAACGAAGCTACTAGTTATTCTATTAACGCTTTTTTAGGAGGATTAGTATCGGAGAATAGCTCTATTATATTTATTTAATACATTGATAACCAGTAATTTGTAAAAAAATTTAAAAATATAATATAAAAGTCTATAAAAATAGTAGACAATATGAAATAATATACTATATTTGTCTTGTCATCAAGAATCCTTGAATGGATACCAACCGAGAGAGTTTCACTCCGCGGTGGTAAAATCGATGAGGACAAGGTCAAAATAAAACTATATGAAAATAACTTTAATTCATTCCACCCACTATTCTAACATTGTTCGCATCACTCATTTGAAGTGAGAAGTAAAATATTGTCATGTGGCCGAGTGGAGAGGCAAGGGTCAGCAAAACCCTTAACGATGGTTCGAACCCATCTATGACAGCTCATAGGCAGGCAATCGTTAATCCGGGCGGTATTTTTATACTGCCCTTTTTTGTAACTTAAAATTAGCTTAAGGTTACTATTAATAAGTTAAATAAAATACATTGTCTATGTTTAAACACTTAAATAGTCGACCTTTGTGTAAGGCAAAACACAAAATAGAATATATGCGTAAAATAGTTTTCTTTCTCATCACCTTAATTAGTTTACAATCTTCTTTTGCTCAAAATTGGAAGCATAATTTTCAAGAGACCTTACAAACTGCTCAAAAAGAAAATAAATACATTTTAGTAAATTTTTCAGGATCGGATTGGTGTGGGCCTTGCATTCGTTTACATAAAGAGGTGTTTACTTTACCCGCCTTCAACGAAATAGCTTCTCAAAGACTAGTGCTGTTAAATGCTGATTTTCCTAGGTATAAGAAAAATCAGTTACCTGCAGCTCAACAAAAAATAAATGATGATATAGCCGAAAAGTATAACAATAAAGGTTTATTTCCTTACACTGTTCTGTTAAATAACAAAGGAGACATTATAAAATCTTGGGAAGGCTTTCCTCCCTCTGTGGATTTATTTATCGAAGATCTTCAAACCGCTGTACAAGGAAAATAAATGGGCGAACTATCCTTACATAAAAAATCGATGAAGCTAATGGGCAACCACTTTGAAATAACAGTGGTAGCTGATAGTGCCGATTGGGCTAATGAAATGATAGACTTAGGTGTAACAGAAATAAAAAGAATCGAAAAATTATTAACCACCTATAGTAATGATAGTGAGACCAATTTAATTAATAATAATGCAGGCGTAGCTCCAGTGAAAGTAAGCGCAGAAATTATTGCACTCATACAAAGATCATTGAGAATATCAAATGTTACTCAAGGTGCATTTGATATTTCTTATGGCTCAGTGGATAAATCCTTATGGAATTTTGATACTACTATGACAAGTTTGCCTTCGAGAGAAGAAGCTAAAAAATCGGTTCGTTTAATTAATTATAAAAATATAGAGATTGATAATGAAGCCTCTACCGTGTATTTAAAACAAAAAGGAATGCGTATTGGTTTTGGGGGCATTGGAAAAGGCTATGCGGCCGAAAAAGCAAAACATATTATGCAATCAGCAGGAGTGCAAAGTGGCGTAGTAAATGCTTCTGGTGATTTAACTACTTGGGGTAATATGCCTAATGGTGAAAAATGGACTATTGGTATTGTACATCCCGAATTAGCCAACAATGTTTTTTCTTATATTAACGTGAGTGGATTGTCTGTAGCCACTTCGGGTAATTATGAAAAATATATTATGATTGATGGGAAAAAATATTCTCACACGATTAATCCCAGAACGGGACTTCCTGTAACAGGTATAAAAAGTGTAACCATTGTTTCTACCAATGCCGAAATTGCCGATGCTATGGCAACCCCAGTGATGATTATGGGTATTGAAGCTGGATTAGATATGATTAATCAAATCAACGACATCGAAGCCATTGTGATTGATGATCAAAACAAATTATACGCCACTAAAAATATAAAGCTCACAAAATAATTTTTATGAAGACAACCCAAAAACTTTTTTACTTATTAGCGTTGGTCGTTTTTACTACTGCTTGTGAAACAGTAAAAGAATATCAAAAAAATCGTCTTAATGATGCCGAAATGGCATTAGCTGCTCGTAAAGTAGAAAAGAACGAACAAAATTTTCAATCTTATAAAGAAGGTGCTGCTGGGGCCAATGGCGGAAAAACCGGCGGTGGTTGTGGTTGCAATTAATTAATTATTTACGTTTTACTTATTTCATGAAAAAAATATCTCTTACATTAATTGGCTTGTATTTACTTTTTTTGCAAGGTTATTCGCAAATAAAACAACAATATGAAAATATTTTCCAAGCGAAGCCCTTAAAAATTGAAGAAATTAATTTAGTCACTAGTTATTATACGCAAAATGGGACACACTCTGCGGTTACGGGTGGAGGCACTTCTATTTTAGGTGTGGGAACCCATGCAATTACATTACCAGGCTCTGAACAGTTGAATGACTTTTCCAATATGCTCGAATTAAAATTAGTGGGCTATGGCGAAACAGGCAATAAGCACACAATTTTAGCTGGACTTGGTATTGATCATCATACCGCTGCTTCTCAAAAATGGATTTCTCCTTCAGGCGCTTCTAAACCCGAAGGTACTAGAGTATATCCTTCAGTAAATTGGACAGTTGAAAACACAGATAAAGGAACTGAATTTGGATTGGGTTCTTATTATTCTCATGAATACAATTATACTTCCTTTGCGCTCGATGGTCATTTTGGGTTTAAAAATAAAACGGGTGGTGAATTTGGAGTTAAGGCTTCTGCTTATTTAGATAAAGTGAGTTTAATTTATCCAAGTGACGACTCAACTATATTTAAAACCGGTACCAATACTATCAATACACCATTGGATGATTTTATTATTAAAACAAATGCAAGCCGCACAGTTGCTTATTATGGAGCTAGTGCTAGCCAAGGTGAAAAGTCATCGGTTCCCACTACAGCAAGAAACACTTATACAGCCTCTTTTAATTATGCGCAAGTAATTAACAAAAGTCTACAAATGGCTGTTTTGTTTGATATTGTAAAACAAGATGGTTTTTTAAGTCTTCCCTTTCATAGAGTTATTTTTAATAATCATTTAGAAAGAATTGAAAAATTGCCTTCTTCCAGAACAAAATTACCTATTGGATTAAGACTCAATTATTTTATGGGTGATGATGTGATTATAAGATCTTATTATCGCTATTACACTGATGATTGGGGTTTAACGGCACATACCGCAAGTATCGAGGTTCCCTATAAAATAAATCCTTTTTTATCGGTCTCTCCTTTTTATAGATATTATACACAAAGCGCTACTAAATATTTTGCTCCCTTGTATCAACATAAAGTAGATGCCATTGGTAATCCTGTAGAATCTTATTTTACTAGTAACTACGCCTCCTCGGCATTTAGTAGCAATTATATGGGACTAGGTATTAGATCAGCTCCTCCAGGAGGTTTCCCAAATACTTATCTAGCTTCTTTTGAAATTAGATATGGCCATTATGTTCAAACAACCGATTTAAACTCTAATGTAATCTCTTTACATTTTACGCTTAAATAAGTTTATTTGATTAAATTAGATGCGTATTAAAACACGCAAAATGTCAATTTTTTCAAAATCAGTTTTTACATGGCTATCCCTATTTTTTGTTAGCCAATTGAGTGCCCAAGAAAAAAGATGGATTCAGCCAAATGATGTGTATCGACTCACTAATATTGGAGCCCCTAAATTATCTCCCGAAGGTGATTGGGTTTTGTATTCCGTATCTAAAGTTGATTCTGTTAAAGATAAGTTTAGTGCTAAGTTGTATATGAGCTCTACTACTAATAGTGAAGAAGTTTTATTAACAGCACAAACAAAAGGGGCAGCTAATTATAATTGGAGTCCCGATGGAAAATATATCTCTTATTTAGCCCAGGGTAAAAACGAAGAAGAGGGGTCTCAGTTATTTTTAATGGACCGTAGAGGCGGCGAACCAGTTCAAGTTTCTGAAATTAAAGCTGAAATTGAAAATTATCATTGGCTACCTAACGCTAAAAAAATAATATTACAAATTAAAGATTTTAATTATGCCGATACTGCAAAATCGAAAATAAGAACCCCCTATGAAATTGATCGTTATCGTTTTAAAGCCGACTACGAAGGTTATTTAGATAATCGTCATACACATTTATATGTATTCGATATTGCCACTAAAAAATTAGATACTTTAACTAAAGGCAAGTATAACGAAACGGATGCTGCCATTAGTTATGATGGTAACTGGATAGCTTATAGTAGTAATGTATCCGAGAATCCCGATCAAAATTCAAATACCGATATATTTTTATTATCATTAAATGCAGGCGCTAGTCCCATTCAGTTAACACATTATAAAGGCTCAGATGGCAATGCTGTATTTAGTTACGATAATAAATATCTGGCTTTTACGAGATCAAGTTCAGAAGATGCTTACGATATGTACGATCTAAAACAATTAGTGGTTATTGATGTAGCTACTCAATCAGAAAAATTAATTGGTATAAGTATCGATAGATCGGTGGATAATCTTCAATGGTCGCCAGATTCAAAAAATATTTACGCCTTGGTAGAAGATGATCGCAAACAAAATATAGTAAGTTTTTCTGTAGCCAATAATACGTATGAGCAACTAACAAATCAAACCGGGGTGTATAATAATTTGCAAATGAATGCCAAAGGAAAACAAGTAGTATTATATAGTACGCCCAATGAGCCCTTCGAAATTTATCAGTTAGTGAATGGGAAATACGAACCTCTTACTCATCTTCAAAAAACATTTACAGCGCCTTTAAAGAAAATGTATGTAACTGGTGTAACTGCTACCACCTCAGATAAAAATAAAGTAAATGGTATTTTATACCTTACAGATAGCACAGCAAAAAATTTACCACTCGTTTTATTTATTCATGGTGGGCCAGTGGCACAGGATGAGTATGCATTTGATTTAAGTAGACAAATTTATGCCGCAGCTGGCTATGCTGTGGTGGCTGTTAACTATAGAGGCAGTAGTGGTAGAGGTGCCAGCTATACTAAAACTATATACGGTGACTGGGGCAACAAGGAAGTAAAAGATATTATTGCTATCGCCAACGAATTAATTAAACAAGGCATTGTAGATGAAAATAGAATGGCCATTGCAGGCTGGAGTTATGGCGGTATTTTAACTAATTATACCATTGCTACAGACCACCGGTTTAAAGCGGCTGTAAGTGGAGCAGGTAGTTCTTTGATGCTCTCTTTTTATGGTACCGATCAATATATAAGCCAGTATGAACCTGAATTAGGTAAGCCATGGGAAAATATTAAAAAGTGGTTGGATGTTTCCTATCCATTTTTTAAAGTGAATAAAATAAAGACCCCTACTTTATTTATGGCAAGTCAAAACGATTTTAATGTTCCAGTGGTAGGCGCCGAACAAATGTATCAAGCCTTTAAATCGGTGGGTATTCCAACGCAACTCATTATTTACCCCAATCAAAACCACGGCATAAGAGTACCTTCTTATTTGGTACACCGTTACAATAGTCATATTAACTGGTTTAAAACTTATTTAAAATGATACAATGGGGAATGATAGGTGCAGGTAGTGTTACCGAACAAAAAAGTGGTCCTGCTTTTAATAAAGTACCTAATTCAAAACTATTTGGGGTAATGCGTAGAGATGCACAAAAATTAAAAGACTATGCTTTGCGTCAACAAGTACCATTTTATACCACCGATGTTGACGCACTTATTGCACATCCCGAAATTAATGCTATTTATATAGCCACCCCACCAGATGTGCATGAACAATATGCTATTAAAGCATTAGCTGCCGGCAAAGATGTATATGTTGAAAAGCCAATGGCTTTAACAGTAGCTGCTTGTGAACGTATGCAGGCATTCGCCCAAAAAGCAAATAAAAAATTAGTGATTGCACATTATCGTAGAGCACTTCCCTTATTTTTAAAAGTAAAAGAGTTAATCGTAAATAATGAAATTGGAGTAGTTCAATCTGTAAATATTCGAATGCATAAATATGCAATGCCTAAAGAATCTTATGACAATAATTGGCGTGTGCAACCTGCTATTGCTGGAGGCGGTTTTTTTTATGATTTAGCCCCCCACCAACTCGATCTTGTTTTTTATTTTTTTGGGAAAGCTATATCCTATGATGGTTTTGCTAGCAATACAGCAGGTTTATATGAAGCAGAAGATACAGTGCATGGGAAAATTGAAATGGAATCGGGTATTATATGTAATGGGGATTGGTGTTTTGTGGTCGATAAAGGGGATGAAAAAGATGAGTTTGAAATAGTAGGTACCCAAGGAAAAATTAGTTTTCCAGTTTTTGGTAATAGCTTAACTATCCAAACAAACAATCAAGAACAAACCATGGAATTTGACTCTCCTTTGCATAACCAGCAAAATCTTATCGAAAAAATTGTATCTTACTTTTTAGATAATGGAGAAAATCCATGTAGTGCAGCGGACGCTTTACAATCCATGCGTGTGATGGAAGCTTTTGTTTATGGAAAAAAATTAAAGTAGAATGAAGAAAGTTTTTGTAAGTGGTTGTTTCGATTTATTACATAGTGGCCATATTGCTTTTTTAGAACAAGCTGCTAAGTTTGGAGATTTATATGTTTGTATAGGATCTGATAAAACCGTGAATGACTTAAAAGGTAGGTATCCAGTAATCACGCAAGATGAACGCCAATATATGTTGCAAGCACTTAAATGTGTGAAAGAATGTAAGATTAATAAAGGTTCGGGAATAATCGATTTTGATCAAGAAATTAAAACTATTCAGCCCAATATTTTTGTGGTAAATGAAGATGGCAATACACCTGCGAAGGCTGCCTTATGCGCACAAATGAATATCGAGTATAAGGTTTTAGAACGTATCCCTACGGAGGGGCTTCCTGCAAGGTCTACCACTAGTTTAAGAACTAATACTATAATACCTTTTAGAATCGATTTAGCGGGGGGATGGTTAGATCAACCCTATGTGAATGAACATGCTGAGGGTTCGGTTTTAACTATTTCTATTGAGCCTACCATTGAGTTCAATCATCGAAGTGGCATGTCAAGTAGTACCAGAAATAAAGCGATTGAATTATGGAAGGCGCAATTACCAGAAGGCGATCCTATTCAGTTGGCTAAAATTTTGTTTAGCTACGAAAATCCTCCAGGTACTAAAAATGTTTCTGGATCTCAGGATGCCATTGGTATTGTATTACCTGGCCTTAATAAATTAAATTATACCCATAATAATTATTGGCCAGTTACCATTGAATCTGTTGAGGAGGAAACTATTTTATCTTGGTTAGAATCACATTTATATTTGGTACCCTTAGACCCTAGAGCAAGTGAATATAATGTTTTGGAGAATACTCATATTAACCAAGAAGCTGCCAAAGCCTTAGCGCTTGCTGCTGAAGCATGTTGGAAGAGTATACAGGAAAGAGATATTGTAAGTTTTGGGAAACATTTTACAAATTCATTTAATGCACAAATTCACATGTTCCCTCATATGGTGGATGAAACTATTTTAACTACTATACAAAAATATAGCAATCAATGTTTGGGCTATAAGCTATCTGGCGCGGGTGGTGGTGGTTATTTAATATTAGTTAGTGAAAAAGATATACCTGGTGCTTTACAAATTATGATACGTCGAAAAAATTCATTTTAATGAGATACTGCCTAGCCCTTGATCTAAAAGACGATGCACAATTAATTGCACATTATGAAGAGTATCATAAATCGGTCTGGCCCGAAATTATCAGCTCTATAAAAGAATCGGGCATTACTCATCTTGAAATTTATAGAGTGGCCAATCGTTTATTTATGATTATGGAAACAAATGCCGATTTTAGTTTTGAAAATAAAGCTATGCTGGATACTAAAAATGAAATTGTACAAAAATGGGAAGAGCTCATGTGGGACTATCAACAAGCCTTACCTACTGCAAAACCTGGCGAGAAATGGATGTTGATGAATAAAATATTTTCTTTATAAAGTAAGCTAGTTATTTAAAAAAGAAACTGCTCTATCATTATAACAAGGGCCATTAAGAGTACAAACCAACCAAAACTTTTTTTAAGCTTAGCTCCATCCATTTTTTTGTTTAAATAGTTTCCAGTAATTATTCCAAGGGTAGCTAAAATCACAATACTTAATAAAAATTTCCAGTCAATAGTTACATGCGTTAAATCGCCCGTAAAGCCTACTAATGATTTTACACTTATAATAACCAAAGAGGAGGCAATGGCTTTTTTCATGGGTAGCTTACCAAGTATTACCAATGCTGGTATAATTAAAAACCCCCCACCTGCACCTACAATACCTGTAACAAGCCCTTCTGCAAAGCCCACCATCATTAAAGTAAAACCATAAACTGGTTGTATACCTTCTTGTTCTTTTTTATTTTTCCCTAAGATCATAGATAGTGCTGATGCCAACATTAAACTGGCAAAAAATACCATGATAAAATTACTCTTAGTAACAATGGTTGTAGCGCTTATATGAAATTGAGAAGGGATGGCTGGTAAAATAAATTTTCTGGCAAAAAAGACACCGGCAATAGAGGGTAGGCCAAAAACGGCTAGGACTTTAAAGTCAACTAATTTTTGGCGCATTCTTGAGATAACACCTGCAATACTACTTACCCCTACAATACATAAAGAATAAGTGGTGGCTAATAAAGGATCGATATGGAATAAATAAACAAGTACGGGCACTGTTAAAATAGAGCCTCCACTTCCGATAAGACCTAAGGATATTCCTATTAAAATTGATGCCGCGTAACCAATGATCTCCATAGTTAAATTTTAGACAAACTTGCGTTAATGGCGCTACAATTTAGGTACTATTTGTCACACAGCTCTTAATTTTACCTAAAAGTGATTTTTGTCACCAGAAAACTTAATTTTATAGAACAATTTTGGGTCAAATAAAGGATTATGAAACTAGAGCAAATTTATACAGGATGTTTAGCGCAGGGAGCTTATTATATTATGAGTGAGGGGGAAGTGGCTATTATTGATCCACTTCGTGAAGTGGATGCTTATATTCAAAAAGCAAAATTAGATAATGCTAATATCAAATTTGTATTAGAAACGCATTTTCATGCCGATTTTGTATCGGGGCATATCGACCTTGCTAAAAAAACGGGAGCCACTATTGTGTATGGTCCTACTGCGAATCCTTCTTTTAATTTTCATGCCGCTAAGGATGGAGAGGAATTAAGTTTGGGTAAAATAAAAATAAAAGTAATTCATACGCCAGGGCATACTATGGAGAGTACTTGTTATTTATTAATCGATGAAGAAGGAAAACAAAAAGCTTTGTTTAGTGGGGATACTTTATTTATTGGCGATGTGGGTCGTCCCGATTTAGCGCAAAAAGTAAAAGCCGATTTAACACAAGATATTTTAGCAGGTCATTTATATGATTCTCTTCGCAATAAAATAATGCCATTATCCGATGATATCGTAATTTATCCTGCGCATGGTGCTGGCAGCGCTTGTGGTAAAAAAATGAGTAAAGAAACGCAAGATACTTTAGGCAATCAAAAGAAAACAAATTACGCCTTAGATACTTCTTTAACAAAAGCTGAATTTATTGTTGCTGTATTAGATGGGCTGGTAGCGCCTCCTGGCTATTTCCCTTTAAATGTAATGATGAATATTCAAGGTTATGATAGCATAGACGCTGTTTTAGAAAGAGGACAACACGCATTAAATCCTAATGAATTTGAAGTAGCCGCCAACGAAACAAATGCGTTAATATTAGATACACGCAATGCGCAAGAATTTGCGCAAGGGTTTATTCCTAATTCCATTAATATTGGCATTGATGGTAGCTTTGCTCCCTGGGTAGGTGCTATGATTCCCAATATTAAACAAGAAATTTTATTAGTTACTGAGCCTGGAAATGAAGTGGAAGTTATTACCAGACTTGCCAGAGTGGGCTATGATTTTACCATTGGATTTTTACAAGGTGGATTTAATGCATGGAAAAATGCAGGTAAAGAGATAGATCATATAATATCAATTAGCGCTGATGAATTAGCGGAGATTCAAAAGAAAGATTCAAGCACTTTAGTTTTAGACGTAAGAAAAGCCTCTGAGTATAAAAGTGAACATATAAAAGGAGTGAAAAATGCGCCCCTCGATTTTATAAATGATAGTATGGCTGCCATTGATAAAAATAAAACCTACTATGTGCATTGTGCAGGAGGTTATCGCTCCATGATTTTTATATCTATTTTAAAAGCAAGAGGCTTTGATCATTTAATTGATATTAAAGGAGGCTTTACGGCCATCAAAGAATCTCATCAATTTCCAATTACTGAATATAGTAGTCCCACTACGCTCTTATTATAATTTAACCCACTATTATGCAAAAATTAGTTTTAGCTTTTCTTCTTATTACCACTTCACTTAACGCGCAACAAGAACAAAAATTAAAACTAAAAGGCTTGCAAAAGCAAGTGGTTATTCATAGGGATCAGTGGGGCGTAAATCATATTTATGCCAAAAACGAACACGATTTATTTTTTGCACAAGGGTACGCTGCTGCCAAGGACAGATTGTTTCAATTCGAAATTTGGCGACGTCAAGCCACTGGTACCGTTTCCGAAATTTTGGGTGAGCGTGAACTAAAAAGAGATATTGGTACGCGTTTATTTAAGTACCGTGGCAATATGCAAAAAGAATTACAGCATTATCATCCTAGAGGGGCAAGTATTATTAATGCTTATGTGGAGGGTGTAAATGCTTATATTGATCAAGTAAATGAAAACCCCGAAGCGCTTCCTTTTGAATTTAAAACATTACATATAAAACCTGGACGTTGGACAGCAGAGGTAGTGATATCAAGACATCAAGGTTTGTTGGGTAATGCCCCTCAGGAATTAAATATTGGAAGAGCGGTTGCTAAAGTGGGTGTGCAAAAAGTAAAAGACATTATGTGGTTTCATCCAAAGGAACCTCATTTACAATTAGATTCTACCATTGACGGGAAATTACTTGACAAAGATATTTTAGGAATATATAATGCCTATAGAACCGATATTGAATTTACTAAGAACAACATAACAGAGTATGACGAAGACGATGTAAGTGTGTATCCTTTTACCCCTAAACTAAAAAGACAAGAGCCTTATTTAACAGATCAAGAAATGGAGGGTAGTAATAATTGGATTATTAGTGCTCAGAAATCAGCGAGTGGTTTTCCTATGTTAGCCAACGATCCACATCGTAAAATAGCACTCCCCTCCCTTCGTTATATTGTTCATTTAAATGCACCGGGTTGGAATGTTGTTGGGGGCGGAGAGCCTACTATACCGGGGGTCTCCATTGGACACAATGATAAAGGAGCCTGGGGTTTAACCATATTTGAAACTGATGGCGAAGATCTTTATGTATATAAATTAAATCCTAAAAATTTACAACAGTATTGGTATAAAGGTCATTGGGAAAATATGAAAATGATAGAAGAAAAAATTAACATTAAAAATGCTCCTGCAAAAAATGTGCAATTTTTTTATACGGTACATGGTCCTGTAACTTTTGTTGATTCTGCCAATCATGTAGGGTATGCAATGAAATGTGCTTGGATGGAACCGGGAGGTTCGCCCTATTTAGCTTCTCTTAGAATTGATCAGGCAACCGATTGGGAGAGTTTTAGGGATGCTTGTAGTTATAGTAATATACCAGGAGAGAATATGATTTGGGCTGATAAAAAAGGAAATATTGGTTGGCAAGCAGTAGGCATTGTTCCCGTTCGAAAAAACTTTAGTGGCTATGTGCCCATCCCAGGTGATGGAAGGTATGAGTGGGCGGGCTATTTGCCTATTAAAGAAAGACCTCATCTATATAATCCTTCCAAAGGTTTTTTTGCTACAGCGAATAATGATGTTACGCCCAGCGATTATAAAAGATGGGATGCGATTGGATATACTTGGGCCGATGATTTTAGAGCCAACAGAATTAACAATGTCTTAAGCGAAAAAAAGAAATTGACGCTTCAAGAGATGGCACATTTACAAACCGATTATTTTTCGGTACCTGCTAGTCAATTACTTCCTTTGCTAAAAGGGGTAAACATGCCCAATGCTGAATTAGCAAATTTGCAAAAACAATTATTAGGTTGGAATAAGGTATTGGATAAACAAAGTATAGAAGCTGCTTTTTATGTAAGCTTCGAAAAAGAACTCATGGCCGAAGCCAATAAATTATTTATTCCAGAAAACATTCGATTATTAGTAACCATGCCTTTGCAAAAATTAATTGTTCAATTACAAAACTTAAATGCTCCATTGTCCTCCATCGAAAATAGAAATACACTATTACTAAAATGTTTTATGCAAGCTTATGATAAGATGCAAAAAAAATTAGGCGCCAATACCAAAGATTGGGTGTATGGACAAACAAAGTACAAGCATATTAGTTTTGAACATCCCTTATCGGCACTGGTAAATGATAATTTAAGAGCTAAGATAAATTTAGGGCCTCTTCCCAGAGGAGGATATGGATATACGGTAGGTTCCACGGGATCGGCAGAAAACCAATCCAGTGGGGCAAGTTTTAGAATTTTAATGGATACCAAAAACTGGGACCAAACCCTAATGATTAATACGCCTGGGCAATCGGGAGATTATAAAAGCCCTTTTTATAGTAATTTATTTAATACTTGGGCCAATGATGCGTATTTCCCCTCTTATTTTTCTAAAGAACTGGTAGAACAAAATACCATAGCAATTACTATTTTAGAAGCTAAGAAGTAAGATTATTTTTTAAAATGGATACTATATTCTGAAGTATAAAAAGAGGTATCCTTTGTTTGTACTTTATAAAACAATCTTGCATTTTGTCCTATTTGTAAGCAAGTATATTTGTTTTTTATCGCCTCTTTATCGCCCACGGGTTGTAAGGAAGGATACCATACAATGGTTCCAGGTTTATTGACTAATAATTTAGGAGTAGACCAATCCTGTGAAGTTTCTTCATTGAGGTTTTTATGCGTATTAAATGAAATATAAATACTAGAGCCTTTCCAGGAAGCACCTTCGGATTTTGCCATCAACATTACCCAGCATTGTAAATAATTATTCCAACTAACAGAGGGTCCCCAATAATATTTACTGTTTATATGGGAGCTTGGTCCACCTCCTTCACGCTTTGTAATTTGTATACTTTTTATAGGCTTTCCAATCCCATCATAAGGTGCAGCATATTTTTCCCCATTCCATCTGTAAGCTTTACTAGCAGGGTTTTCTAAATCTTGTAAAGCAATTCTTGCCATACTAATACATTGGCCTTGGTATTCTAAATTACTATCATACTTTAATGAGTCATACACACCCGCATATCCATATTCTCCATAAAATATATATAAATAATCACCACTAACAATAGCCGATGGATCACCCACACCTCCAGCAAAAGTGACAGAATTATTATATGGTTTTAAAATCATTCTATTTTGATTGTCTTCTAAAATAATGCCTTTGTTGGCCCAGGATTTTCCACCATCTATCGATTTCATAATTCCTATTCTACAAACAGCCGCAGGTGTTTTTTCGCCTGTTAGTCCCTGTGGCCAATTTTTATCGATATATCCTTTTTGGGACCTTTTTCGATAGGGATAAGTCATCGGATAATTTTCATTATGGTATAATGCAAATAAGGTTTTACCTGATTTATCTTTTTTATCTTGATAAATAGTTTCAAACCAAACAGCTCCATGTAATCCTTCTTCGGTAGGCAACACATTACTAGGCATTTTGGGAGCCACAAATGCATCGGGTTTTTTTTCAAAAACGATATCAGGACTTAAGGCATCGGCGTACTTTAATTCATTGGAATAACCCCATAAAGGATCTTCACCGTATTTCCCAGGAAAAATTCTGAAAGTATCCCCCACCCAAGCTTCCGCCATATTACAATCTACAAAGGAGTTAAAATAAATGGGTTTTTCGGGGCTAAGTATATAAGCAGGTGTAAGAGGCTTAGTTGGATAGCTAAACGCAAGAAGAATGAGGATACCCGAAATACTTACAAATACTTTTTTCATAAGGCTATTTTACCAAAGTAATTTAGCAAATACTTGCGTAAAATTTGATTAAATTAGTGCTAGTTTATTCATTACTACAATAATTTTTTATGAAAAAAATTTGCTCCTTGGTTTTGATATTGTTTGTTCAACAAATAAATGCACAAAACCCATCCCATTTTACGCCGGCATCTTTTAATGATGAAACAAGAGTTGAGCGAATTAAAAAAGCAATGCCAGTAATTGAAAAAATGTACAAGGATTTTGCTATTGCCAATCATTTTCCAGGCTATGCCTATGGTATTGTAGTGGACGGACAGTTGGTGTATAAGGGCGCGGAGGGGTATGCTAATTTGGAAGAAAAAATTCCAGCTACTACTAGTTCAATGTTTCGTATAGCTTCCATGTCAAAAAGTTTTACCTCTTTAGCCATCTTGCATTTAAGAGATGCCGGTAAATTAAAACTGGATGATCCTGTTTACTTATATATCCCTGCTTTAAAAGGACAGGGTTTAACGAAGGATTCGCCCCCTATAACTATTCGTCATTTAATGAGTCATAGCGCCGGTTTCCCCGAAGATAATCCCTGGGGTGACCGACAATTAGCCGATTCTGAAAAAGATTTGAATGATTTAATTAAAGGAAAACTTTCTTTTTCAAATGTAGCAGGTGTTGAATATGAGTATAGCAATTTAGGATTCGCTATGTTGGGTTATATCATTCATAAAGTATCTGGTATAACGTATGACGCTTATATTAAAAAAAATATTTTAGTTCCCTTAGGCATGAATACTACCACTTATGAATTTACAACTATCCCTAAAGATAAATTTGCTTTTGGTTATCGTTATATAAATGACAAATGGAGAAAAGAAATTCCCTTGCAAGATGGTATTTATGGTGCGATGGGGGGAATGATAACCTCTATTGATATGTTTGGTAAATATGTGGCTATGCATGAAGCGGCCTGGCCGGAAAGGAATGATGCCGAAACCTTGCCGGTAAAAAGAGCTTCTATCAGAGAAATGCATCAGCCTGCTCGTTTTATTTCTTTAAATCCTAATTATAGTTTTCCCAGCGGGAAAAAATTAGCTACTGCAGGAGCGTATACTTATGGTTTAAGATGGATGATAGATGCGGAGCATAAAAAAAATATTGGACATAGTGGCGGACTCCCAGGTTTTGGAAGTAACTGGCAATTTTTGCCAGACTATGGGATTGGGGTTATTTTATTTGCCAATGTTACCTATGCGCCTACTACCATTATTAATACAGCAGTTATTGATACCTTGGTTCACTTAGCTGCTTTACAACCACGTCAAGTAGGCATTTCCCCTATTCTAGAAAAGCGTCAACAAGAATTAGTTAAAATGATTGTGCATTGGACAACTGGATCGCCAATTTTTGCTGAAAATTTTTACGAGGATTATCCCATTGATATGCTAGTAAGTGAGTCCAACCAACTATTTAAAGAAGTAGGCGGTATTGTTAAAGTAAATAAGATGATGGCAGAAAACCAATTAAGAGGCTATTGCATATTGGATTGTGAAAAAGGTAAATTAAAACTAGCATTCACATTGTCGCCCGAAAATCCTGCACTGGTTCAAGAATATCATTTGACTAAATTATAACCAAACTTTGTAACAGACTTGTATTGAAAAAATTAATTGATTGGAAAGGAATTGTATTTTGGAGTAATCAGTTTTATGCTATCGCTGCAGTTTTATTAACGATAGAGTCAAGTTTACAAATAGCACATTCATTCCCTAGATGGCTGATACTTGCATTAGTGTATTTACTTACTTTATGGTATTATACACAGGCTTATTTATTAGAAGCCTCAAGTATTCATTGTACCGAAAGATTTAATTGGTATCAAAAACATAAATCTTATATAAAATTTAGACAAGTATTTTTAATAGGAGTCCTTGTTTATTTGTTATTGAATAATTTTTCGGTTAAAGATGAATTAAAAAATGTTTCAAATAGTAAATGGTTAGTGGTTTTTATTACGGGCATAATGGCTTTACTTTATTATTTACCATCAAGTAAATTATTGAGTTTCAATAAAAATAATTTATACAATCAAATACAAGCATGGTTTAAAAGCATTAGCATAGCTTGGATATGGATGTTTGCAACGAGTATTTTTCCAATCATAGCTAACACATCTGTTTTATATTATTGTCAAAATTTTATTTTTATTTTACTCTTGGCCATTTTATTTGATATTAAAGATCAAGAAGCAGATGCTTTACTTAAAAGAAATACGCTTGTTACAGTATATGGGATTCAATTTGTTCTTCGTTTTTTAGTGCCTATTTTAACACTCCTTAATTTTAGCTTAATTACATTGTTGTTTTTTGTAGCTAAATTTCCAATGTATTATGTGTTAATTCAGTCACTAACCGGAATTTTGATACTAAGCATTAGTGGTAATATGAAGGGTATCAATAAAGTACACCAGCATATCCTTTATATAGATGGCTTACTTTTTATTAAAGCAATCCTTGGCATACTGTTTGTTAAATTATAGTAGAGTTTAAATTTTTATTTTCATAAATCGTAACTTTGGTTTAATATCGAGCTTATGAAAATTTTATTATTAGAAGACGACCTTACTTTGTCAAATGAAATTGAAAAGTTTTTTCATTCAAAAAATTTGCAATGCACCCCCTTTTTTGATGGTCAGCTAGCTAGTCTACATTTTCAAAAAGATGCTTTTGATATTGTTATTTTAGACATAAATGTGCCCGGCCAGAGTGGCTTAGAGGTATGTACAGCCATAAGAGCAAAGGATAGTAAAGTGCCTATTTTAATGTTAACTGCTTTTGGCGAAATAGGCGATAAATTAACTGCTTTTAACAATGGTGCTGATGATTATTTAATAAAGCCTTTTCATTTTGAGGAATTGTTGGCAAGGGTAAATGCACTATTAAAGCGAAAACAAACTATACAAGAAGAAGCAGATATAACCATTGGAGATTTAGTTATTTCAAATACTGAAATGAAAGTTTTTAGAGGGGGCATTGAAATTATTTTAACACCAAAAGAATTTAAATTATTATCGATTTTGGCATTGGCCAATGGTCGTATTGTATCAAAAAATGTGATTAGTGAAAAACTTTGGGACTATCAGATTATTACCAACCAAAATACAATTGAGGTTTATATTAATTCCCTTCGTAAAAAAATAGATAAAAACAATGAAGTTAAATTAATACACACAAAAGTAGGTTATGGTTATTTTTTAAAAATTGATAAATGACCTTACAAACCAGAATTTCCATATTTGTAACCAATCTTTTTTTAGTGCTATATGCAGTGATGGCGGGCTCTGTAATTTTTTTATTTTCTCAATTTAGGACCGAAGAATTTCAGGATAGACTAAGACAAAAAGCTATTTCTACCATCGAATTAATGATCGAAATAAAACAAGCCGATCAAGAAATCATAAAAACCATAGACAAGCAAAAGGCCGATCACCTCATGGAAGAAAAGACCTTAGTTTTTAATAAAAATTTTGATTTAGTTTATACAAGTTTATATGATACCGCTTTTAATTGGGAAAAAGGAGAGTTAGAAAATCTAAAAAAAAATCATGAGTTTTATAAACGTAATGGCAATATTGAAACTTTTGGTATACTCTACAAATACAAAAATGAAGATTATTATACCATTGTATCAGCCAATGATATAGCGGGTTTTCGTAAATTAAATTATTTAATTTATGTTTTAATAGGCTCTTTTTTATTATTTACATTACTAGCTTGGTTTACCACAAGGTCAACAGTTAAAAGATTATTAAAACCCCTAGATCAATTACTTTTAAAAATCAAGTCGATCAATGAAAATAATTTAGGAGAGCAAATAATAGTAGCATCCACCAATACTGAAATTGTTTTACTGGCGCAAGAGTTTAACTCCATGTTAAAAAGAATCGATGATTCTTTAAAACATCAAAGTGAGTTTACCGCCAATGCCTCCCATGAATTAAGAACCCCTATAGCTAGGATTATTGCACAATTGGAGAATAAAATTAATGACCCTATAACCAATGAGGATACAAAATCATTTTTACAAAAATTATTATCTGACAATAATCAAATTTCCGAATTAATACATTCATTACTCATTTTATCCAAAAACGATAAAACTATCTCCAGTCAGGAGCAAATGAATCGGATAGATGAAATTATTTATGATTGTATCGAAAAAATAAACTCACTTTATCCAGAATGTAAAGTGTATTTTGATATCGAAATTGAAAATGAAGCCGATGAAATAAAAGAATTAAGGGGAAGTAAAAGTTTACTTGAAATTGCTTTTATCAATTTAATTAAAAATGCTTTTATTTATAGTAATAATCAAGAAGTACATATTTTAATTGTACAAAAGCAAAACGAAATCCAATGCATCATCACCAATACTGGTAAACAAATAAATGAAGCCGATCAAAAGCGTTTGTTTGAACCTTTTATGAGAGGTCAAAATTCAACAGGTATTTCTGGATTTGGTTTAGGTTTAAGAATTGTAGAAAGAATTGTTCATTTACATAAAGGCACTATTCAATACAGGTCCTTTGACACTCATTGGAATGAGTTTATGTTAAGATTTTCTCTTTAAGCTAATTTTAAGGTTCTTTTAAGGAGAACTAAAGTCAAAGCTTTCAACTTTGCTATACAATACTTATTGAACCATGTTAAGACCTATTTTGATTGCTAATCTATTGTTTATAAGCATTTTAGTAAATGCTCAAACTGCTGTAACGCTTGATCAGTGTGAACAAAAGTTTATACAAAAGAATTTAAATTTATTAGCTGCTCAGTATAATTTAGATGCTACTAAAGCTTTAGTTGTACAAGCAAAAATTTGGGATAATCCTTATTTAAGTACCGAATTAAATGCCAGCAACCCCCAAAATGGGAAGTATTTTGATATTGGTAATTCGGGTCAAAAAGCAGCTGCCATTCAACAGCTCATTTTATTGGGTGGGAAAAGAAAAAATCAAATTGAAATCGCCAAAACAAATCAAGCGCTCGCCGAATTAGATTTACAAGACTTACTTCGTAATTTAAAATTTGCCTTAAGACAATCCTATTACACGCTCTATTTTAATAATGAAAAAATAGAAACTATTAATATCCAAATTAATAATTTAGACACATTGGTAAAAGCGTATGGTGTTCAATCTAATAAAGGGAATGTGCCTATCAAAGACTATTTACGCTTACAATCATTACTCTTGGATTTGAAAAATGACAAAATGGAATTGGTAAAAGATAATATTGAACAGCAATCTAGTTTGCATGTTTTATTATCAGACAGTAATGATATTAAACCTGTTTTATCTAAAGATTATTTAAGCAAGTTTATGCATACCAATCAAATTCGTTTAGCTGACTTGGAACAAATGGCCCTAATAGAAAGACCAGATTTTAATAAAAATATACAAACTGTTAGAGCGACGGAGTTAAATGTAAAACTTCAAAAAGCAAATCGTGTTCCAGATGTTACAGTAGGTTCCTCTTGGGATCAGCATGGAGGTGCTTTTAATAATCAAGTAAACTTAACACTTGGATTACCATTGCCATTATGGAATCGTAATCAGGGAAATATTAAATACGCCTCATCTATGTATGAGCAGTCAAAAGTAAATCAACAATCAGAATCGGTTCAACTGCAATCAGAAGTGATTGCTAATTATAAAAAATGGGTGGAAGCCAAAAACAACTTTGCACAAATTTCCCTAACCAATTTTGATAGCTATCAAACAGTATATCAATCTATTGTTGATAATTTCAAAAAAGGGAATATCAGTATTTTAGAATTCACCGATTTCTTAGAAAGCTATAATCAAATGAGGTCGCATTATAATACACTTACAAAAAATATGGTATTAACAGCTGAAGCATTAAATACGGTAGTAAATAAAGAACTTTTTAAATAAATTTTAAATGAAAAATAGCACATTAATTAAACTATTTATTTTAGTAGTAACTATTTCTAGTTGCCAAACAAATCCAGAGGTAAAACAAATTAAGGAAGGTTATGTGATGAGCAATAAAATGTTATCTACTAGTAGTTTTACTGAAGTAGTAAGCGATCAACTCAAAAATGAATTAAGTTTTTTTGGCAAAATTACCGCCGATAATAAAAAGTTAATCGAAGTGTATCCAGTTGTAGGGGGGAATGTTACTAAAGTATTTGTAGAGTTAGGGGATTATGTAAAAAAAGGTCAACTACTCGCTACAATACGAAGTACCGAAGTGGCTGGATATGAAAAAGATCTTGAAGATGCCAAAAATGATGTAATTGTTAAAAAGAATAATTACAAAGTAGCTCAAGAATTATTTGAAGGAAAATTGAACGCCGAAAGAGATGTGATAGAATCTAAAAGTGAGTATGAAAAAGCCTTATCACAATTAAATAGAATTCAAGAAACCTATCGTATATATAATATGAATAAAGGGGCAATCTATGAAGTGCGTGCTCCTATGAGTGGTTTCATTATCGAAAAAAAGATTAATGAGGATATGTTATTGAGAAACGATCGTACCGATAACATTTTTGATATTGCTGAAATTAATGATGTTTGGGCGGTAGCCAATATCAATGAAACTGATATTAATAAAGTAAAAGTGGGTATTGATGCCGAAGTAACTACATTAACCTATCCCGATAAAGTTTTTAAAGGGCGTTTAGATAAAATTTTTAATGTGATTGATCCAGAAACCAAAGCAATGAAGGCCATCATAAAATTAAATAATGCCAATTTTATTTTAAAGCCTGAAATGAGTGCCACTATAAAATTGTCTTATAAAGAAGATAAGCAAATGCTCATAGTACCCTCTTCTGCTATCATTTTTGATAAAAGCAAAAATTATGTAATGGTATATAAAGATCGAACACATATTGATACACGTCAAATTGAAGTATTTAGACAAGTAGGTGATATTACCTATATCAGTGCAGGTTTAGTAAAAGGTGAAAAAATTATGACTCAAAATCAATTATTGGTTTACGATGCATTAAATGATTAGTTGAGTTTATTTTTCCCATTAACATTATTTCTATGAACAAGTTTATAAAAAATATTATTGCCTTTTCGCTAAAAAATAAAGCCTTTACTTTTTTTTGGGTGGGCATTTTAGTGGTGGCAGGGTTTATTGCATTTAAAACAATGCCCATTGAGGCTTTCCCTGATGTCACCAACACACAAATTATTATAGTTACACAATGGAATGGCAGAAGTGCCGAAGAAATTGAGCGTTTTGTTACTACGCCTATTGAAATTGCCATGAACTCGGTACAGAAAAAGACAAGTGTACGTAGTATTACTATGTTTGGTTTATCTGTAATCAAAATCATATTTGACGACGATGTGGAGGACTTCTTTGCAAGGCAACAGGTGAATAATCAATTACGCACTATTTCTTTACCAGATGGAGTAGATCCCGATGTGCAGCCTCCTTATGGTCCTACTGGAGAAATATTTAGATATGTTTTAAAATCAGATACCAGAGATACTCGCGAATTATTAACCTTACAAACCTGGGTCATTGATCGACAATTAAGATCGGTGCCAGGCGTGGCCGACTTAGTAGCATTTGGAGGACAAGAAAAGACCTATGAAGTAAGTGTAGATCCAGTAAAATTGGCAAAATACAATATTACTCCCTTGCAAGTATATGAAGCAGTGAGTCAAAGTAATGTGAATGTAGGAGGTGATGTAATTGAAAAAAACAAACAGGCCTATGTAGTGCGTGGGGTGGGATTATTAAAATCCTCCAATGATATTGAAAATATTATAGTGGACCAGGAGCATGGCAATCCAGTACTAGTTAAAAATGTAGCATCTGTTATTCAGAGTTCTATGCCAAGAGTGGGTCAAGTAGGTTTAAATGATAAAGATGATGTGGTTGAAGGTATTGTAGTAATGCGTAAAGGTGAAAACCCCAAAGAAGTTCTAGCTCGTGTAAAGGATAAAATTCAGAATTTAAATGAACATGTATTACCCAAGGATGTAAAAATGCAAACCTTTTATGACCGTGATAATCTCATGGATTATACTACTCATACGGTAATGCATAATATGTTAGAAGGTATCATTTTTGTAACGGTGATCGTGTTTTTGTTTATGGCCGATTGGAGAACCACCGTTACTGTTTCTATCATTATTCCTTTATCGCTTTTGTTTGCATTTTTATGCTTGCACTTAAAAGGAATGTCGGCCAATTTATTATCCTTGGGCGCGGTAGATTTTGGAATCATTATTGACGGAGCAGTGGTGATGGTGGAAGGACTATTTGTAGCCTTAGATCATATCGCTCATAAAAGAGGAATGGATGCTTATAATAAATTAGCCATTGGAAGTGTTATTAAAAAAACAGGAACAGGTTTAGGTAAAGCTATTTTCTTTTCTAAATTAATTATCATCACTGCCTTACTTCCTATTTTCTCATTTCAGAAAGTAGAAGGAAAAATGTTTTCACCACTTGCTTATACATTGGGTTTTGCTTTATTAGGTGCCTTGTTATTTACTTTAACCTTAGTACCTGTGTTATGTCATATTCTTTTAGATAAGAATGTAAAAGAAAAGAACAATCGATTTGTAAATTTTTGGAATAATGGTGTTAAAAAAGGATTTACTTGGACGTTTAAAAATAAAAAAATTACGCTTATTGGTTCATTCGCTTTTATGGCCATCACATTTTTTTCGGCTAGCTTTTTAGGTACCGAATTTTTACCTCAATTAAACGAAGGTGCTTTGTGGGTAGAAGCTAAATTTCCAATGAGTCAATCACTACCAGAAACCGTTCAAAAAACAGCCATACTTCGTAAGGAGTTGCAGCAGTTTCCAGAAGTAAACGGTGTATTATCACAAGTGGGAAGAAGCAATGATGGAACAGATCCTAGCGGTTTTTATTATGTGCAAATGCAAGTAAATTTAAAGCCTAAAGAAGATTGGAAACGAAAATTATCCATGGATGATTTAGTGAGAGAGATGGACGATTCATTAAGCAAATATCAAGGCATTGGTTATAATTATTCACAACCCATTATTGATAATGTTGCCGAAGCAGTAGCGGGTATTAATGCTTCGAATGCAGTAAAAATTTATGGGGATGATTTAGAAAAATTGGATCAAATTGCCAATGAGGTAATTAAACAAATAGAAGGGGTAAGAGGGATTAAGGATGTGGGTATTTTAAGAAATGTGGGACAGCCAGAATTAAGCGTTATTTTAGATAGAGAAAAAATGGCTGCCTATGGAGTTAAAGTGGGTGATGCACAAGCCGTGTTAGAAATGGCAGTGGGTGGTAAAACAGCTACTGAAAAATATGAAGGAGAGAAAAAATTTGCAGTACGTGTAAGATATATGGAAGAGTTTCGTAAAAACGAAAAAGACATTGGTGAATTAAAAGTGCCAACGATGCAAGGCGCTAAAATTCCGCTTAAACAGATTGCCACTATTCAAAAATTAACGGGTCCTGCATTTATTTATAGAGACAATACCAAACGTTTTATTGGTGTTAAGTTTTCGGTTCGAGATAGAGACTTAGGAGGTACCATTGCTGAGGCTCAAAAAAATGTAGCTGATCATATTAAACTACCCGATGGGTATTCAGTGGGTTGGACAGGTGAGTTTGAAAATCAAGTACGTGCAAGTAATAGATTAGGTCAAATGGTACCGGTAAGCTTAATTGGTATTTTCATTTTGCTATTTATCATGTTTGGGAACATAAAAGATTCTTTACTGGTTTTAACCAATGTACCTTTTGCTATTATTGGGGGTATTATTGCGCTTCATTTAACGGGCATCAATTTTGGTATTTCGGCGGGAGTAGGTTTTATTGCTTTATTTGGAATTTGTATCCAAAATGGGGTCATACTTATTTCAGAATTTCACAATAATTTAAAACTTAAATTAACGTTGAATGAATCCATCTTTAAAGCGGTGATCGTTAGAACAAGACCTGTTGTTATGACGGCTCTAATGGCTTCGATAGGATTAATGCCTGCCGCTATAAGTACAGGTATAGGATCTGAATCTCAAAAGCCCTTAGCGGTGGTAATTATTGGAGGATTGGTAACAGCTACAGTGATGACCTTACTTGTATTCCCTATCATATTTTGGATTTTTAACCGAAAGCAAAACGAAGAAGCTTTACAATAAATTAACGCCCTCTATCTAGTATAATTTTGTTAATTTGCAGCCTTAATTCAACATCATTATAATTCATACAGATGGAGCAAGAAAACAATCAAAAAAAGGCCACAATTAGAAAAGTTATTATTAGTGTTTTATTAATCGTAGCCTTGTATTTTGGAGTAAAGAAAATTGCCTTTACTTTAACCCACGAAACCACTGATAATGCACAAGTAGAAACTTCAATTGTGCCTGTATTAGCCCGCATTTCTGGCTATGTTAAAACAGTTGTCGTAAAAGATTACGATTCTGTAAATGCCAATCAACAAGTGGTTGAATTAGATGATGCAGAATTACAAATGCAATTGGTAGAGCAAAAAGCCGATCTACAACAATCAATGGCAGATGTGTCTAATGCAAAAGCACAATTGGCCAATGCAATTTTGTCATTACAAAATAATAAAGGAGCCATTCAATTAAAAAGCATTCGTCAGTCCAAGGCGACCAATGATTTTACGCGCGATCAAAATTTGTTTAAAGAACAAGCAATTACAAAAAAACAATTAGACGAATCTGAATTTCAATTGGCTGCTGCCAACCAAGAGGCGGTTAACGCGCAAACTGAATATGCTACTGCGAATAATCGTATCGCTGTTTTAAGAGAAAATGTAAATAGAGCCAATGCCTTAATTCAAATGAAAGAGGCAAAAATTAAAGAAACAGAATTAAAACTTTCTTATACAAAAATTACTACACCTAGTGCTGGAAAAATAGGTAAGAAAAATATTAGTATCGGACAATTTGTACAAGCGGGTACACCCCTATTTTCGATTGTAAATGATAGCAGCTATTGGATTGTAGCCAATTTTAAAGAAAGTCAACTAGAGAGTTTAGAGGAAGGCAAAAAAGTAAAAGTTCGTTTAGACGCTTTTCCTGATCTAGCCATAGAAGGAACCATTGCTAGTTTAAGTGATGCTACTGGTGCTAAATTTTCTTTGTTACCTCCCGATAACTCCAGTGGTAATTTTATAAAAGTTACACAAAGGATTCCCGTAAAAATTTCGATCAACAATCAAGCTGCTTTTAAAGATAAATTAAGAGCAGGCATGAGTGTATTTATCACCGTTGACAAATAGTTTACATGGCAACCCCTAAAGGATTCGCAAGAGCCATAATTGTAATTACAACCGTATCAGCTGCTATTATGGAGCTGATAGATACTTCGATTGTAAACGTAGCCCTTACCGATATTTCGGGAAGCTTAGGTGTTAGCATTGAAGATATTAGTTGGGTGATTACTTCTTATGCGATTGCCAATGTAATTATTATTCCTTTAACAGGATTTTTAGCCGAATACTTTGGACGTAAAAATTATTACATCGTTTCCATGATCATCTTTACGGCCGCCTCCTATCTCTGTGGGCAGTCGGATAGTTTAGTAGAACTTATTATTTGGCGATTTGTGCAAGGGGTTGGTGGAGGCGCACTCTTATCAACTTCTCAAGCTATTTTATTTGATGCTTTCGAACCCAAGGAAAGGCCTATGGCTGCTGGTTTATTTGGCATGGGTATTGTACTTGGTCCCACACTTGGTCCTACTTTAGGGGGATGGATCATAGAGCATAATAGCTGGCCTTTAATCTTCATGATTAATATTCCCATTGGTATTATAGCTACTTTTTTATCTTTCACATTTATTGAAAAGAAAGAGGGAGAAGGTAAGGGCAAGAAAGATATAAAAATTGATTACACAGGTATCATGCTGCTGGCAGTGGGTATTGGCTGTTTACAATATGTTTTAGAAAGAGGAGAATCCGAAGAGTGGTTTTCGAGTGAGACCATTCGTTATTGTTCTTTAATTGCGGTACTTGGATTGGGTATTTTTATTTGGTATGAATTAAATATTAAACAACCTGCCGTTAATTTGAGAGTCTTGGGCAACCGAAATTTAGCCTTCACTACCATTTTTACTTTTGTAGCAGGCTTTGGCTTATTTACCTCTGTATTTGTGTATCCCGTATTAGCGCAAAGGGTAATGGGTTTTACCGCCTTTGAAACGGGTATTTCATTACTGCCACCTACATTGGCAGGGGTTATTATGATGCCTATTATTGGTAAACTTATGAGTAAGGGAGTAACGCCCATTCCATTTGTAATTGTAGGCTTTACCCTTTTCTCTGTATATGCATTTTATAGCGCTGCTATGCCACCGGATGCTGGCAAATGGGATTTCTTCTGGCCATTATTAATACGTGCTTTTGGAATTAGTATGAGCCAGCTACCCTTAATTAATCAGGCGGTGGTGGGCTTAAATCCCAAGGATTACGCATCGGGTATTTCTTTAAACAATATGATTCGTCAGTTAGGGGGTGCTTTTGGCATCGCTATTGCTAATAACTATGTAGCACAACAATACTTTAAACATAGATCAAGTTTAATTGCCAATATGCCATCCGATGGAGCAGCTTTTAAAGAGAGAGTAGCTAGCGTTTCTCAAGGTATAGCAGCACGTACGGGTGATTTTCATGGCGCTACCCAAAAAGCCTATAAACTTATTGATATGTCTGTTGATAGACAAGCTTACTATTTATCTTATTTAGATACTTTTCGTTTAGTAGGTATCTTTTTTTTATTAGTGATTCCTTTAGTTTCTTTTTTAAGAACACGTAAAATAACTGTTGATAAAGCTGCGATGGAGGCTGCTGCCGAAGCGCATTAAAAAAATATGAACATGAAAAAAATTATTTCTTCTTTATTCTTATTAAGTATCATGTTGAGTGCAGGTGCACAAAACATTGTAAATGGAGAATTAAAAGCCTTGTTACAACAATCCTTAACTTATTTTCCTAAAGTAAAAGAAGTTGAGCAATCGGTTCAATTAGCTGCAGATAGAGCAAAGCTAACCGAGCTTAATAAATATCCTGATGTTACTATTGATGCAAGTTATGCCTATGTGCAACCTAAAATTGAAGTGCCTTTTGGAGAAAAAGCGTTTCAGTTTGCACCCGAACATAATGTATCTGGCGCTTTAAATGGTTCTTATATTTTATTTGACTTTGGCCGCTTAAAAACGAATATCGAAAAATCGAAACACGAATTAGCCACTGCTACACACGTGGCGGAGCAATTAAAAGTTAGCTTATTTACACAAGTAAGCCAATTATATTTTCAAATTGTATTTGCTAAAAAAGCAATCGAAATTCAAAACCAAGTTTTACAATTATTGGCCGAAAATAAAACGCTATTAGAAACGCAATTAAAAAATGGCAATGCAATTCAATTAGATGTGTTAACTATTCAAGCAAAAATTGATAACGAAGTAAATCGAAAAATTGACTTGCAAAATAATTTAGATAAATTATTGAATTTATTAAACTACGCTACAGGGGCTAAAAATATTAAAGAAGGTGAACTAAAGTTAAATGTAAAATCTTACACCTACGATGAAGCTTTTCAGTTTGCTTTAGCACATAATCCTACTTTAGCCATTGCAAGAGACAAAGTAAATATTTCTAAAGCGGATGTTGAAATTAGCAAAATAGGACTTAAGCCTACAGTAGGTTTAAAGGCAAGTGTAGGTTCTAGAAATGGATATTTGCCGGCTATTAATGACCCAAGATTCAATTACAATGCAGGTATTGGCTTTTCGGTGCCTTTATTTAATGGAGGTAAAACAAGACAACAAATTAAAATACAAGAACAGGGTTTAGCTTTAAGTGAAACCAATATTGCCGTAATAATACATGATACTGAAAAAGATATTCAGGGCGCTTTAATTGATATTACTAGCAATCAAAATAGAATTAAAAATGCCGCCACACAAATTGAGCAAGCAAGTTTGGTTCAAAAATTAAGTGTAGCAAAATTAAAAAATGGCACTGCTACTCCTATCGAAATAACATCGGCTAATGCAGATTATCAAAAAGCCTTATTAAATCAATTGCTATATCAATTTCAATTATGCAATGCTCAATTAGAACTTGCCAAAGCTATTGGTTTAGAAATTATTGAGTAAGTTTTAAAAATCAGCGTAGTCTCTGGCAGTCATTAAAACTGTTTCGTTTCTGTTTACAGCTTTTAAATATTTAGGCATTGTTGAAATGTCTTTCCAAATAGGAGAGGCACTAAATGCTTTCCAATGGGCATCTCTGTCGGCCATATTATTAAAGCTAGTCATGTAAATTAAATTAGGCATTCTTGCGCCTACAATTGCTTTAGAGTAAAATATAGCATTAAAGTTTAAGCTTTTAAATAAACTTATTTCACCTCCTTCATTAAACATATGCACTTTTCTTAAATGTGCATTTTCGGTAGGGCTTTCATAACTACGATATTCGTAAATACGATCGGGTGATTTTGTTAAGCTAGTTTTTTTCTCATACTGAGTTTGTAATTTAAATGCTTTTGAAACAATTCTTTCCACTCTTGTATAGGGCAAACTACTATCTGCGTTTTCTAAATCTACCAAAGCGTTTTTACCCATGGGGTCCAATTTTTCTACCGCTTGATCTAATTTATCAAGCATATCTAAAGATGGCATAGGCACCCAAACATATATTTTTTTGTCGGAGGCAGTATCATTCGCAATAGGAGCAAACACACCCACTTTTGCTATACCAGTTTTGTGTAAGAAGGGTAAATAGGTATTTTTTAAATAAGCATCAACACCATTAACTTGATCTTTATTTGTACAATGGTAAATTTGAATTAAGTAAAATTCTCTAGGAGTATTTGCGGCATTAGCACTCGTAATTGTAATAGCACTTGTTAAAGCAATAGCTATTAGGGTAATCATTTTTTTCATAATTGGGCGATGTTATTTTCAAATGTAGGCAATAAATTAAATGGAAACATTTTTTGTTTTATATTTAAGTATAATTATATACTATGCTTAAGGAAAGAACTTCGGCCCTCCCTTTTATTCTTATTACCTGTTTATTTTTCTTATGGGGTTTTGCCCATAATCTAGATCCTATATTAATTCCTCATCTAAAAAAATCTTTTACACTAAGTACTACCCAATCTACTTTAGTGGATTCCTCGGTGTTTGTGGCCTATTTTATAATGGCCTTACCTGCTGGATATATTATGAAAAAATGGGGTTATAAAATGGGTATTATAACAGGTTTGCTCTTATTTGCTGTAGGCGCTTTTTTATTTGTACCTGCCGCCAATCATCAATCCTACAATTATTTCTTATTTGCCTTATTTGTAATTGCCTGCGGGTTAACCATTTTAGAAACAGCTGCTAATCCTTATGCCTCTGCCTTAGGGGATCCTGCGACTTCCACTCAAAGATTAAATTTGGCACAATCCTTTAATGGTTTGGCGGTGGCTTTAGCACCCGCTATTGGGGCCAGACTAATACTCACTAAGGGTTATAGCGATACCGAATTAGCCACTATGACCGAAGTGGCAAAAAAAGTTGCTTTGGCAACCGAAGCTTATACAGTTAAAACACCTTATACTATTTTAGGAATTGTATTATTAATTATTGCTATCCTATTTTATTTTATTCAATTACCCGATATAAGAGAAAAACAAGCAAAAAATGAATCTACTATTCTTGCCACTTTTAAACATACCCATTTAAGTTGGGCAGTGGCAGCACAGTTTTTTTATGTAGGCGCACAGGTTTGTGTGTTTAGTTTGTTTATTTTATTTTGTACACAAGTAGCTAAAATTACTGAAATACAAGCTGCAGATTATTTAAGTATAGGAGGACTTGCTTTTTTAATTGGACGTTTTATGGGCACTTTTTTAATGCGCTTAATTCAGCCACAGATTTTATTAACCCTCTATGCTATTGCGTGTGCTTTATTATGTATAGTAGCTATCACTAGCCATGGATTAATTACCGTGTATGCTTTAATAGCCATATGTTTTTTTATGTCCATTATGTTTCCTACTATTTTTTCATTAGGCATCCAAAAACTTGGTTCTGATACCGAAATGGCAAGTAGTTTAATTGTAATGTCTATTGTAGGGGGAGCCATTTTGCCTCGTTTTGTGGGCATCATAAGTGACGCAACAGGCAATATACAATTAGGTTACACCGTACCTCTACTATGTTTTTTAGTAGTAGCTTATTTTGGTTGGAAAGGAAGTAAAGTACAATCCTAATTACTGCTTATACACTTTACCCTCTTTCATTACAAAGTTTACAGATTGTAAAACCGAAATATCTTTTAAAGGATCTTTCTTAAAAGCAATGATATCGGCAAAAGCGCCTGGGCTAATTTCACCCACTTTACCTTGCATACCTAATAATTCGGCCGCAGTAGTAGTGGCTGTTTGAATGGCTTGAACTGGCGTTAACCCCCACTGAACAAAATAAGTAAAATCTTTTGCTTGTGGTAAGCCCCAATCATAACCACCAATATCGGTACCATAAGTAAGTTTTACGCCCATTTTAATGGCCTTTTTAAAAGTGGATTCTATACTTTGTTGAAAGTATAAATTAATCATACTTCCCATTTTTGCTCTCCCTTCTGCAACATATTCATTTACAAAAAGAGTGGGGCACCAATACACGCCTTTATCAGCCATGAGTTTCATACATTCTTCATCCATGCCTGATCCGTGTTCAATAGAAACTGCACCTGCGTTAATCGCAGCAATAATACCATCTCTTGTCATGGCATGTGCGGCTAATTTTTTCCGGCTTTTGATTGTCTCATCCCCAATAGCATTAATTTCTTCGTTAGTAAAATTGGGCAATGATCTAAATGAGCCATCTGCTAATTTATAATAACCACGATCGGCATAAATTTTAATCCAGTCGGCACCTTGTTCTATTTGCTGACGTACTGCTTTTCTGGCTTCGTCAGCGCCTGTAATTTCGATGACGCCTTTTGGAAATTTTAATTCCCAAGCGTAATCAGAAGCTTTTAAAGGATAATGACCTGTAGTGTTCATAGCTAAAGTAGCCACTTGCATTCTCGGTCCTGTAATTACTCCTTTATTAATTGCTTTTTTTACATCCACATCGGCAAAGCCCGCCCCTTCGGTACCTAAATCTCTAATGGTTGTAAATCCGTTTAGTATCGATTTTTCGGCACTTTTACTTGCTCTTAATGTTCGATAAGGAATGGATTCTTTTAAAACTTGCACATCATAATCTTCGGATGTAATATCGCCTTGTAATAATACATGGGTATGCGCATCAATCATTCCAGGCATTACAAAATAGGAACTTAAATCAATTACACTATCTGCATTAACAGGAGTCGAACTTACAGATACCACCACACCTGCTTTAATTAATACATATTGATTTTCTAAAACCTTACCGGTTTTAGTATCTAATAATTTTCCGCATTTTACAACGGTAGATTTTTGTGCTGTTGCAAAAAAAGTACTTAAAATTAAAAAGCTTACTAAAAATTTTTTCATGTTATTGTTGATTATTCACCTTTAATTAATAATGTATAAAAATTGACACATTTTTGAAAATCGCTTACTAACATACGCTCATCAATTCCATGATACCCTTTAGCATCTGTTATAGGTGTAAAGTTAACTACACCTTCACTTATTTCCCTATAATTTCTGGAATCAGTGGCTCCTACCATTAGCATGGGTGCTACCACCACGTCTTTAACTATATTTCGAATTACTTTCTCCAATCTTTTATAGTACTTGCTATTAACATCGGTGGTAGGAGAAGGTTCAGTCATATAGTTTTTATAATACGTAATTTTTATATTGGTATCGTTAATTGTTTTTTGCACATAGTCGTAAACATCTTTACTAGATTGACCAGGTAGAATTCTACTGTTGATATAGGCAGTAGCAAAAGTGGGAATTACATTATCTCTTACCCCACTATTAAAAACAGTTGGTACTAATGTGGTTCTTACAAGTGCATTGCTTTGAGGATCTTCGGTTAATTTATTTACCACAGTGCTTTCAAATAACCACAAATTAGATAAAGCCATTTTTTGCATAAAACTTTCATTATAAGCACTAATACTTTCTAAATAAGCTTTAATAGGTGCCGTTAATTTTGTAGGCATCGGATTTTGATTCACTTTGGCAATAGCCGTACTTAAGATATCAATAGCCGTTTTACTAGCGGGTATGGAAGAATGACCTCCTGCTTTTTGCGCAGTTAATACCAAAGTCACATATCCTTTTTCGCCTACACCAATAGAGGCAATTGGGTTATGTATTGAGGGGTTTGATTCGGTACTAATTTCACCCCCTTCGTCCACTACCAAATCAAATTTTTGACTTTTACTCTTAAAATATTTGACCATAGCAGTTGCTCCCTTACCACTTGATTCTTCGTCGGCACCAAAGCATAATAAAATAGTTTGCTTAGGTGTAAACCCTTTAGCTAATTGTGCTTCAGCAGCTTCGAGTATACTTATCATACTCGACTTGTCGTCAAGAACGCCTCTTCCCCATATATAATTTTCTTTTACTTCTCCTCCATAAGGTTTAGCATGCCAAAGTTTAACAGCAGAGGCTTCCACAGGCACTACATCGTAATGCGCCATTAAAACCATGGGAAGTAAGCTAGTATCTGTTCCTTTCCATTCGTAGATATAATTAAAACTATCAATAATTGTACGGGGTAGTTTTTGAGTAATTAAAGGGTAATTTTTTTCTATGAATTTTCGATAAGCCATAAAAGTGGCTGTGTCAAACGCATAATCATCATTAGGCGTTTCTGTAGCTATTTGAATAGCCTCACTCATATGTGTAATTGCATTGGAAGGGAGTTCCTCTAAGCTTACATCACCCTTTTGTAAGCTAGGCTTATTACTAATTGTTTTTACAACTACAACAATGATCAAAAGCACCAAAATGGCAGCTATTACACGAACTATATTTTTCATAAAAATGATTATCCTGTAATATACTAAACATGCCCCATAAAATAAAAATGCCTCCGATTTTCGGAGGCATCCTGTTCAATTCAAAACCAAAAACTATGATTGCAAACCTTTTCTTCTCATCATTTCAAATCGCACTTTTCTTAAAAATTCGCGATCTACTTTAAGTGCTTCATTTATACGCTCCTCAGTTTTTAATACAGGCTTTAAATCGGCCTTATATTTTTTTCTTGCATTTAAAATGGCTTCTTGTAAAGCAATTTCATCATTCGATTTAGAAGTCATAACTTCTTTCATCGCTTTTTTATGCGCTTCATATACAGGCCAAAAACTTTGCGCTTCTTCTTTTGAAAGTGCTAATTTCTCTGTAATAAATTGAATTTTAAACATTTCAATTTTTTCTTTTTGGGCGCCATTACGTCCCGGTCGGTTAAAAAAGCCACCTGTACGACCTGGCCCTCTCTGTTGTGGGGGTGGTGGTGGAGGTCCTTGTCGATTGGGCTCTTGTTGTGCATAGGTTTGTAGTACAAACATGGCAGCTAAGAGCATGAATAAGATACGTTTCATAATTATGGGGTTTAATTTTGTTTTGTATTTGTGTCTTGTAATAAATTATCTCCAGTTTCTTTATCTAAGGAACCGCCAATTAAATTAATTTCTGATTGCCAATCAATTTCTGCAATAGATTCATTTTCACTTACATATGAATCAATTTCTTCTGTAGGAATATCCTGCATATTCACTTTGGCAATAGTATTGGTTTTATTATCTGTTTGGATAAAAATAAAAGTTGTTGCTATTAAAATAGTAATAGCGGCTGCCATTAAATAAGGCATATAAGTACTTAAACGAATGATGGGATTTTGACGCTTTTGACTTTTAATTTTATTTAATACTTGAGTATCAAAAGTTTCGAAGTAGCCATGGGGGACCTGCTCTTGCTTTGCACAAAGATGACTGAGTGCTGATTTAGTAAGCAATTCTTCTATTTTTTGCTTGTCTAATTCTAATTCGATATCTCTTGTGTTACTATGCATTACTTTAATAAGACTTTAATTGAGTGTATAGGTTTAATTCTTTTTTAAAATTTCTTGCATTTTTTTAAGCGCTTGATGAAAATTGGCCTTTGCACCGCCCACCGTAGTACCTGTAATAGCAGCAATTTTATCATAAGGGAGCTCTTCAAAATACCTTAACATAAACACAATTCTTTGTTTTTCAGGGACTTGTTGAATGGCCCGCTCTAAGGCTATTTGAATTTGACT
The DNA here is from genome assembly GCA_947452905.1 of Bacteroidota bacterium. Classification (GTDB taxonomy): domain Bacteria; phylum Bacteroidota; class Bacteroidia; order Chitinophagales; family Chitinophagaceae; genus Sediminibacterium. Next base: position 202,215 of record CANGEP010000003.1, read on the forward strand.
CGATTTTGGGTCATCAAAACCCACATTCGCATTTTCGTAGTCATAATGTTCACTACTCAACAAATGCTGAGAATCTCTTTTCTGTTTCTGTAAAAAATTTAGTGTTTCATTATAAGCTATCCTAAACACCCAGGTACTAAATTCGCTTTCCATTTTAAAGCCCTCTAGTTTATTCCATACTTTGAGCCATACTAACTGTGCAATATCATCGGCATCGGCATGTTCATTGACCATTCTTTTAATTTGGTAATAAACCTTTTGCTGATGCCTTTTAAGCAATTCTGTAAAAACCGCCTCTTTTTCATGTTCCTTTTGAAACTGAATCACTAATTCTTGGTCGCTAAGCATACTTGCAAATTAAGACAATCCTTTTGTAGAATGGTTTAAAGCTTTATCTTTAATATCCTTATTTATAAATATTGTAACATGAAAAAAATGTATTCCTTTTTGGCACTAGCCATCTTATTTGCAGGCTTTCAAGCAAAGTCTCAAAAAGCTACTGAACTAATTAGTAAATCTGAAACAGAAAGAATCGAAAAATATCTTTCTTCCGATGAATTGGAAGGACGTAGAACTTTTACCAAGGGTATTGATAAAGCAGCCGATTTTATTGTGAATGAATTTAAACAAGCAGGAATGGCTACATTAAACAACAGTGGTTCTTATTTGCAAAAATTTTCTCGTTTAACTGCCAGATTTATAAGCGTAAGTGGAGTGGTGGATGGCAACGCAGTAGATGCTAAGAATATAATTGTAGTAACAGCAGAACCTACAGTGACTGTAAATGAAAATAGCGGCTATGAAATAGTGAAGATAAATAAAGAAGACAATATGGGGATGCTAGCTAGAAAATATATCACTAGTGCTAAACCCTTATTGGTTTTAGTAGACGAAAGCTTTGCCAATAATTTTGGAAGACTTACTTCTTTGAAAGGTAATATTACAGCAAACCAAAAAACGGTAGTATTTATTTTAACCAATACTACACCTACTAAATATACCATTGAAGCTACCCATAAAATAGAAGAACAACATTTAGCGAATGTAGTATCTGTAATTCCTGGTAAATCATTGGCCAATGAATTTGTTATTTTTTCTGGGCATTACGATCACTTAGGTATTAATAGTAGTAAGGCTGTAAATGGAGATTCTATTTATAATGGTGCCAATGATGATGCAGCTGGTACTACTGCAATGATTATGTTATCGAAATATTTTAAAAAATTAAATAACAATGAAAGAACTTTAATTTTTGTTGCCTTTACTGCCGAAGAAGTGGGTGGATTTGGCGCTCAGTATTTTTCGAAACAATTAGATCCATTAACTGTTAAAGCTATGTTTAATTTAGAGATGATAGGTACGGAAAGTAAATGGGGTAAAAATAGTGCTTACATAACTGGTTATGAAAAAACGAATATGGGCGCTATACTACAAAAAAATTTAGAGGGTACTGGTTTTCAATTTTACCCAGATCCTTATACCGATCAAAATTTGTTTTACAGATCTGATAATGCTACACTTGCTCGTTTAGGAGTTCCAGCGCATACTATTTCAACTTCTAAAATGGATAGTGAACCCAATTATCATAAAGTAAGTGATCAATTTGAGACCTTAGATATGAATAATATGAACGAAATTATAAAAGCGATTGCCTTAAGTTCACAAAGTATTATTTCTGGTAAAGACACCCCTTCAAGAGTAGATACGACTCAATTAAAATAGAGGGTATTAAAGAGCACCAAAAAAGCCGCTCCATTTTGGAGCGGCTTTTTTGATATAAAAAATTGATTTTATTTTTTTGCTGCTTGTAATTTATGAAAGCTAATATAAGAGGCAAGAAGTAAACCAAAGAATAGCAATGCCATCATACCAAAAGGCACAAAGGAATCTCCTATTGCCATATGGGCAATAAAAGCAGTTAGGTACATAATCCCAAAACCTACATATGCCCATTCTTTAACACGAGCAGGCACTGCGGGTACAATCAATAACACTAGTCCAATGAGTTGTCCAATACTCACTTCAAGACCCAAATAACGAGGAATTAAAAGATGATTTGTTCCATCAATAGCCATTTGTGAGTTCATTTGAATTGCGCTCAATGAGAATAAGCAAATAATGCCCGTAGTAACCCAATAAATAATTTTAGTAGTTTTCATAGAGTGGTTAGTTTAATAAAATTTTTATATTTGAATACAATATACATTTACTTTTATAAAATTGCAAAAATCATGAATTCTAAATTAATACTACTTATAGCTTTTAGTTTTATTATTACAAAAACAGTAAGCGCTCAAAATAATAGTTCTAATAATGAGTTGGAAAAAGAGGCAGTTAAAGCAGTAATTAAAAAAACTTTTACAGCTATGATAAATGCCGATACTGTTTTACTTAAATCTTGTTTTGCACCTGGCTCGGTTTTGCAAATTGTACAAAATCAAAAAGACTCTGTCATAGTAAGAACCAGGACTGCGGCTGAATTTGTTACAGGTATTGGCAAACAAGTGGCAGGGGCTTTGGATGAAAAATCTTTCGATGAAATTATTTATGTAGACAAAGAATTAGCTACTGCTTGGGCGCCCTATACTTTCCATTTAAATGGAAAGTTTTCCCACAAGGGTATAGATAGTTTTCAATTTGTTAAATTAAAAGAGGGCTGGAAAATTCAATACCTTATTTATAATATGTATCAATAAGATTCAAACTCGCCCTTGGTTGTATTTTTTCTTACTTTACCTGCTTCAAATACTTTTCCGTTCATAGCAATATAAACGCCAGGTCCTAATACTTGCACAAATGCAAGGGCACTACCTAAATTAAAGAGCCCGTCAGAGCTACCAAATTTATAAGGTACCATAGCCCCTGTAAGTACAATCGTTTTATGTGCACAATGCCCAAGTAAATAATCGGCTGTGATAGTCATCGTGTCGGTACCATGTGTGATGAGTATTTTGGATGCATTAGTGGTATTACAAGCTTTAGCAATGGTTTCTCTATCAGCATCCACAAAATCAAGACTATCTTTCATCATGAGCGTTTCAATGGATAATTCCAGTCGGCTTCGTCCCAAATCAAGCATTTCAAATAAATGGGTTTCTTTAAAGTATAAACTTCCATTTAGCTCATTATACTCCTTGTCAAATGTACCTCCTGTAACAAATACTTTTATACCTGTATGCATGGTTATTTTTGTCTAAAATTATCACCAATAAAAGATAATGCATTAATGATTCCTGTTCTCCAATAGGTCCAATTATGAGCACCATCTCTCATTCTAAATTCATGAGGAACTTTTTTATCTGTTAAAGCAATATGTAATTTTGCATTTGCTACTGATAAATAGTCGTCGTCACCACAATCAATCCAATACTTAACAGCGGATAATTCTTCACTTGTTTTTTTAGTGATTATATCAAAAGCACTATTTTCTGTCCAGGTAAGATTGAGTCTTTCCTTACCTTTTAAATTTTTACCGATGGGTGCTCCATATAATCTATTGTACTGGCCATCTTGTAAGCCCTCTAAATCACTATCTGTATAAATGGCAGCACTTAAAGGCGCGGCCGCCACAAATAAATCAGGGTGCTTTAAAGCATACATTAGAGATCCGTATCCACCCATGGATAATCCAGCTATACCACGAAATCTTTTTTCTGTTTTTACTTTATAGGTTTTCTCAATATGAGGTATTAATTCTTTAACAAAGAAATCTTCATAGTTTAAAGAGCCATCTGCTGCATTAATATAAAAACTAGAAAAGCCATCTGGTGTAACAATAACCATAGGCGGTATGACCCCCGTTTTAATGGCTTCATCTGCCAATCGATTAATTTCACCAAATTGAATCCAACCATTGTCGGCATCACCCAAACCGTGAAGCAGATAGGTGGTAGGATAGGTTCTTTCACTGGTATAATAATCTGCAGGTAAATAAATGCTGTAATGAACTTCTCTATTTAAAATCTCGCTTTTAATCACTTGTTTTTCCTTTACAAAACCTTGTGCAAAAGAAAAATTAAAAGCTATAATAGCAATGTGTAAAAAACTTATTTTTTTTATCATTTTAATTATTTTTAAAATTGATCATCATTAATTTCAATCCAATAGCCATCTGGATCTTGTAACCAAACCTGATGCACCCCATCTACTCTATTAGTAATTTTATTTTTATTGCCTTCTTTATCTTCATAGCTCCAATGAGCAGCATTTAATTGCTGTAAAAAAATAGTAAAATTGGGTACTGTAAAACAAGTGTGTTGGTTTTTATAGTAATCCTTTTTTACATCTGCTCCTTGAATTACATGTAGCATAGTGTGCTCGGCTGTTTTATACCAAATATGTTTGCCATCATGAAAAGGTTCGGCAATACTATCTAAGCCAATTATTTTTGAATAAAACGCCCCCGATTTAGCTAAGTCCATTACATAAATGGCGGTATGATTGATATGAACTTTTGATGCATTGGTTTGTGCCATAGTGAGCATTGAAAATAAAAGAAGGCCTGCCGTTAACACAATTTTCATATTTATTTATTTTGATCTTTCAAGGTACAAAATAATTACAATAAGCCATGCTTGTTAACTTAATACCAATTAAATAACCTACTAAAATAATAGACTAATAAAAATTATGCCTATATTTGTACTTTCTTATATTTATGTTTAAATCCTTTCCATGAAAAAATTATTTATTCTTACTAGTTTGATATTCGTATTTACAATAGGAAAGGCACAAAATGATCCTTATTTACAATCTATTAATGATTGGCATAAAGCCAGAATTAATTATTTAAAAGCGCCAGAAGGTTGGTTAAATTTAGAAGGACTATTTTGGCTTCACCAAGGGGTAAATAGTTTTGGCAGTAGTTCTAAGGCCGATGCGAAATATGAACAACCCACTTTTCCCTCTGTTTTAGGTTATTTTATTTTGCAAGGCGATTCGGTTCAATGGAAAAACGAAGGAGCGCCATTAATTTCTATTAATAATACTACTTACAGAAACCAGTCACCCATTACTGTTTTTAACAATAATGGAGTGAATTCGGTTATGGATTACACACATTATAGTTGGGTAGTAATTAAAAGGGAAGATAAAATTGGGATTCGATTTAGAAACTATCAAGCCCCTTTATTAAAAACATTTCCTGGACTTACTTATTTCCCTATATCAACTAAATGGCGTGTTAAAGCGAAACTAGAAAAACCTATTCAAGATTTTATAATGATTTCAAATATTTTGGGCCAAACAACGGCTCAAAAATCAGCTGGGACACTTCATTTTAGTATTGATGGCAAAGAGTATACATTAGATGCTACCAATGAAGGGGCTTCTTTATTTATCGCTTTTGCCGACCTCACCACAGGAGAAACTACTTATGGATCGGGCAGGTATATGGACCTTGAAAAACCAGACGCAGAAGGCAATACCTATATTGATTTTAATAAAGCTTATAATCCACCTTGTGCTTTTACTGCTTTTGCCACTTGTCCATTACCTCCTAAACAAAACAGGCTTTCCATTGCCATACTTGCAGGAGAAAAAAAATATGGCCATCATTAATGTGTCCATTAACTTTGGTTGCAAATGAACTTTACAAATAAGCAACCAACAATTGCCATAATAGGTTTAGGCTATGTGGGCTTACCATTGGCGGTAGCTTTTGGCAAGTATTATAAGGTAGTTGGTTTTGACACCAATGTAAAACGTGTATCCTCTCTGCAAGAAGGACAAGATGATACCTTACAATGCAAAGAGGAAGAAATAAAATTAGCAACACAATTACAATTTTCTTCGGATCTAAATAGTATTGCGCATGCGCAGGTTTATATTGTAACAGTGCCCACTCCGGTAGATGAAAATAAAAACCCCGATTTACAGTCATTATTAGCGGCTTCTAAAATGATTGGCGCTATTTTAAAAAAAGGAGATATTGTAGTATATGAAAGCACTGTCTACCCTGGATGTACCGAAGAAGATTGTGTGCCAGTATTGGCAAAAGAAAGTGGCTTAGCTTTTAATATTGATTTTTTTGTAGGATATTCTCCCGAACGAATTAATCCGGGTGATACTAAAAACACACTTACTAAAATTATAAAATTAACCGCTGGCTCCACTCCTGATGCAGCAAATTATATTGATGCGCTATATGCTCGAATTATTGAAGTGGGAACTTTTAAAGTAAGTAGTATTAAAGTAGCAGAAGCTGCCAAAGCCATTGAAAATGCACAAAGAGATATAAATATTTCTTTTGTAAATGAACTTGCTTTGATTTTTGATAAAATGAATATTGATACTCATGAGGTGCTAGCCGCAGCAGCCACCAAATGGAATTTTTTATCCTTCAAGCCCGGCTTAGTGGGTGGGCATTGTATTGGCGTGGATCCATATTACTTGGCTCATAAAGCAACTCAATTGGGACATACACCACAAGTAATATTATCAGGGCGAAAAGTGAATGATGCAATGAGTAGTTTTATTACCGATAAATTAATTCGCTTATTGGCAAAAAACAATCAAGATATTAATGGGGCTAAAGTATTAATATTAGGGGTAACCTTTAAAGAGAATTGCCCGGATATTAGAAACTCAAAAGTGTTTGATATATATCATCAATTAAAGGAGAAAGGAGCCATGGTGGAGGCTTTTGATCCATTTGCAGATGCGCATGAAGTGTTGCAAAAACAGGGTATAACGCTAAGTACCGATTTAAAAATCTATGACGCTATACTTATTACTGTAGCACACAGCTTTTTTGTTTCCCTTAACTATGAGCAATTAAAAACATCGGAGGCAACTGTTATTTTTGATACCAAAGCTATCTTGGATAAAAAAATAGTTACAGCAAGGCTGTAACTATTTTTTTATCCTCCCTTACAAATTTATTGAGGATGATAAATTTTTTCTGCTTTTTTAAGTACTTCGTTTTTATCAAGCGTCATAGGTTTTAAAATTTGTTTCTGATACATTTCTCTTTGATCTGCAAAATGCGCACTTTCTTTATGCATGCTTGCTCCAAATGTATTGACCGTTTCTATATGTGGTAAGCTACCGTCTTTAGGGAAACGAACTAAATTAATATAAGCATCTCCACTATTCATCTTGCGTGTTCCATTCATATAAGGCTCAGACATTACTGCAGCTAATACATCTGGCATTCCTCCTTGGGGCCAGCTTTCATCGCCACGCACTAATTTTTGTAAATCTCCTAAAACAATATCGGTGCGTCCAAAATTTTGCAATAGGTAATCATTAATTTGTTGGTAAACAATAAGCGCTTCGTCTAAGGTTAATTTATCTTCTTTACGCTTTTTCATAACTTTTGGCACTAAATAATAAGCCAGATTATAAATAGCAGCTCCTTTACTTTCGGCCACTGCTGCATGATCCCAGCTTTTTAAAGTAGATATAATACTTGCAAGATTAGGATATTTATTTTCGTCAATTAAAAACATGCTATCTGCATTGTATCCATAAGGGAACAAAATTTTTGTAGGTAAGCTTCGATCAAATTTAATACGCTTTAAATCATCGTAGCTAATTTTTTCTTGCATATCTATTAAATCTTTAGCACGTCTAGATCGGTTATTGTGATAAGTTTCATATCCATCATTTACGTCATATTTTTTAGGATCTAAATTATATTTTTCGTCGGTGGCTAAAAAAGGCGAATGATTGGTATTAAATAAATAGCCACTTGCTGGATTTAATTGTTGTGGCAAATCAGATAATGGTTTAAACTTTGTCCATAAAGTTTGTCTTGTGTTACCAGGCAAAGTACTATTCCAATGATAAGCAGTATCTGGATTGCGATAAGGCATTTTTCCATTAGAAATATAAAATATTGTATCCTTATTATCGGCATACATAATATTAAACATGGGTAAATGATTTTGTGTTAATGCCTTTTTAAAGCTCGTAAAATTGGTAGCTCTATTCATAGCATACCATTGTTGTAAAGCACCAGCATCCATGAGAGAAGGCAAACGCATAGCAAAATATTTTCCTTTGGGTGTTGCTACTGTAGGTCCATAAATTGTATTGTATACAGTTCGATAAACAGGAAAAGGAATTCCTTTAATTGATAATTTAATTCTTCTTTTTTCCAAGGGCAACCACTCATCGTCAACTTTATAAAATCCAGGATGCTCTTTATCGGTTTGTAATTGATAGATATCTATTTTATCTTGAAAATTAACCGTATGTGCCCAAGCTAAATTAGGTGTAACTCCATGAAAAATTAAGGGTGCTCCTGGAAACAATCCCCCTAGTATATTCCAACCTTCTTCACTTTGTAAATGTGCTTCATAAAAAGCAGTTGCTCCTTCAATGGGTTGATGTGCATTTATCACTAACATGTTTTCGCCAGTAGTTGATTTTGATGCATGAATGGCAAAAGTGTTACTACCTTCCCCCGTAAAACCGGGTAGATGAGGTATTGTACCGTCTAATATTTTAGGTAATGCTTTATCAACACCACAAAATACAGCTACCGAAAAAACGGTAGTGGCTAAGTAGTCCTCAACACTTACCGGAAAAACGTTTTTATTTAATACTTCCGATGGATGTGCTTTAGCGTAGGCTTCTAAGCCCATTAAATAGCCTTTTATTAAAGAGATAAATTTTGGGTCCATTGATCCAATTTGCTCGTCTACCACTGCTCTTGCATTTAGCAAACCCACTACAAAATCTACGGGAGCTCCTTTTTTTCCTAAATAAGTGGATAGTTTTCCTTTACCACTTAATAGCAAAGTTTGAATGGTGGTAAAATCATCTTCGGCATGCGCCCAAGCCAATCCATAAGCTACTTCGGGATCAGTGGGTGCAAAAATATGAGGTACGCCATAAGCGTCTCTGGCTATCGTTATTTTTTCCAGATGTATGATGGGTGCATTTTGTGCATGCACAAAGCATACACAAAAAGTAAATACAAAAACGCTAATGATTTTTTTAAAAGATGGCTGCATTGTTTTATTTTAAAAATGAGAACTGTAATTTATAGATTATATCTAAATTTGCGCTACTTATTACTAACTAAATAGATAACAATGATAGAGTCAAAAAGGTTTGGATCCAATAAAGCATTAGTGGATATAGATGAAACTATCTGCTTTTATTCAAATAAAAGAGCCTATGAATTAGCTGAACCCAATTTTGATAATATCGCTAAAATTAATAAGTTGTATGAAGAAGGCTGGCATATCACTTATTGGACAGGAAGAGGTGAAAGCTCCAAGAGAGATTTAAGAGCACTAACTTTAAGCCAACTTACTACATGGGGTTGCAAGTTTCATGAGTTAATTACTGGCTATGATCCAAATGGCGGGCCTACAAAACCTAATTTTGATTTAGTAATTGACGATAAAGCAAAGCGAATCGAAGAGCTATAGTAAGCTTATGAGGCTTTGATAGATTTTGCGCTTAGTTTATTTTTTTTAGCAAAGGGTAAGTAAAATATCCAAAAATGTAAAAGCGCCACTGCTTCTAAAACCAAAATATAATAAGGCCAATCTCCTATTACAAAAGGATTATCTACTTCGGGCTTATGTGATAAGTACATGTAATTAGCGCCTACCATGTAATTAATTATACTTACAAAAACTACTACAAGTTGCGTATAACCTAATACATATAGCCATGATTTGGGTCGTGGGGTAAAATTATAATGCACCACCAAATACGCAACAACCAAAAGTAGACCTCCATGATTAATAAAATAACCATAAAAATTATAACCCTCCATGCCTACAGTAAATTCAGGTGTTAATAAGGAGTGTATCCCTCCTGCTAATCCCCAATAATAAATTAGTTCGGCCATCCATTGCTTATAATTAAATAGTACAATAATGCATAGTATATTGGTAATACTACATAAATGAACAGGAAGGCTTTGTTGCAGGTTCCAATAACCATGACTATAATTATACCAGTTTTCGCCCAAAGTGTTTAAAATTAAAACAAGCGCAATAAAAATATCGTAGTTACGATGCTTTAATTGTTTCCAGTGTAAGGGAAGGCGAACTATAAGTACAATAATAAATACAACTACTATTATACACTCCCACCAAAAAGAAGAAAAAGGAGTAATAAAAGCAGGAGGATGAAATTGACCCATAGCTAATTTTTAAAGTGGACGAATCCAAATATTACGGTAGCTTATAGGATTACCATCATCTCCATGATCTTGGAAAAATAAGGGTAAAGTAGCTGGATGTTTTTTATACACTGGTTTAGTGACCCAGTCGGTGGGTCCTAATAATTTTACATTGTTTTGTACTAAAACGCCATTATGTAATAAAGTAACAGTGGCTGGGCTAGTAAGGCTTCCGTCTTCTTTAAATAGGGGTGCTTTAAAAATAATATCATAAGCTTGCCAATTTCCTGGTTCTCTACTTGCATTCACTAATGGAATATGTTGTTTATAAACAGCCGCTGCTTGACCATTTGAGTAAGTGGGATTTTTATAAGAGTCTAACACTTGTATTTCATACAAACCCATTAAATATACTCCACTATTACCTCTGGATTGTCCGGCTCCTTTAACATTAGCAGGGGTTCTAAATTCAACATGTAATTGGCAGTCGCCAAAAGATTGATTAGTGATTAAATCACCTGCTCCTTTAACATCTGTTAAGGCGCCATCAGGATCAATTTTCCAACCAATTTTTTTACCATCTCTTCCATGAAATGCCGAAAAATCTTTTCCATTATATAAAATAATCGCATCAGAAGGGGCATCATTAATAAAATTACCTGCCACTACTTCTGGTACATTGGTCCAAACCTCTAATTTGGCAGCTTCGGCGGCAATGCTATCTTGATATGATTTATATTTTGCTTGTGCATGGCTACTTGTAGCAATACTAATACAAGCCAATAATAGGGCTAATGTTTTTTTCATAATGGCGTTATTAATTTCTAAATTAAGAAAATTATTTCGAATTTCCTTTGATTAAGCCTCTGCATTTTGGAGAACCACATGAACAGGTAAAGGGTTCCATGGTATGATCTAAAAAACTAGCATAGTCAAGTGTAAGTTCTTCCCCTTTTTTAATTTCTCTGTTGGTAAATACGTTTAAACCCACATATTCGCAGTTGGCATCACAATGATGATTTTGTGGCGACCATTCTTCGGGCTCCAAAGCCCATAATATATATACCTCATTCCCTATGGGATAGGCGTATCTTCTAAAATTTAATTTTTCTCTTTCATCCCAATTTTCATCCACATATTTTTTGGTAACAATACGTTGTGCTTTTTCTTCTCCTTTAAAAAGTAAGGTTCCCTTAGGTAAATCAAATTTAGCATACATGCCGTAACCCGATATGGCATTGCCTTTAATAATATGTTTTTTTTGTTTACGCTGATATCTAGCTAAACCTTCAATAATAATATGTTGTAAAAATCCGCTCTTACCAATAACATCATGTAATAAAATATAATCGGCCGATCCTTCATACCCTTCTGCATAAAAAACAGAACAAGTAAAATTAATTTCTAAAAAAAAGAGTTCTCCTTTTTCATTCATTCTAAAATCCATTCTTGCATACCCCACGCCATTAAACGACATAAATATTTGTGCTGCCAAGTCTTTCAATTTTGAAGCAAGCACTGGGTCGGAAACTGGAATATTGGCATTCGGATGTAACTCTGAAGTTTTTAAAGCATAGGTTTTAAAAGAAAAGCCTTCGGGGAAAATATATTCAACCGGCGTAAAACTGGTACAAGTTTTACCATCCTCATTGGCAACAACTAATACTGTAAACTCTCGTCCATCAATATACTGTTCTACTAAGGCCGATCCAAATTCATCTACAATAGCCGTTACTTTATTTTTTAGGTCCGTTTCATTATTTACTCTACTGGCATCGTCCACCCCTAAGCTATCACCCGCTTTGGCCGGTTTTACAAAAAGTGGGAATGTTAAATTGCCAGGCAAATCTTCTATTTCATCATTATTTTCAACTAAAATATGAGGAGGTGTAACTATAGATTCGCAAAAGGCCAAGTACTTCATAATGGTTTTTGGCGGATCATATAAATTTGCCGTGGGTCCTGTATAGGGTAGTTCTAATAATTCTAAGCTAGTGATTACATCTATCGAAGGTACTTTCCATTCTAGGTATCCTTCACATAAGTTAATATATAAGTCAAAGCCTTTATCCTTTAATTCTTTTAATTGTTGATAGGTGGTAAGTTTATTTAAAAACACATGCTCAAACTGTACTTCAGGTAGTAGACTACTTAAATTTCTTTTAGGATCATAATGTTGATAATCGACCCCAGAGGTAGAATAGTCGGGCTGTAATACACAAATTTTTAAATTTGAAAAACTAGCTGGCTGATGTAATTGGGGTAGTGGGCGCATGATGATTAGTTTTTTCTTCTGGCAAATGCGTCATTAATAATATGTACAATTAATTCCGAAAAACTTTGATTAGCAAATTTTAATATAGCGCCAATGGAAGTAAAATCCTCATCTTCACTAATACCACATTGTGCATTTACTTCTAATACATGTGCTTTGCCTGTATGTTTATCTACTCTTACGTCAACTCTTGTATAACCTGTTCCTCCTACCGCTACATAGGCATCCCAACATACTTTTTGAATATTCATATTAATGCTATCTGCACTTTGTTGGTATTGATAAAAATTTTCATTTTCGGGCATTGCTGTTTCTTCCTCATAAATTTCCCATAATCGATCAAAGGATAAAAACTTTTCATTCTCAGGGAGAGACTGATGAAAAACTCTTTCAACGGGCGGATAAATTTTTGCATACTCTGGTTGTGTATGCGTTCCTACAATCATAACCGTATATTCGGGGCCTTGTATAAATGATTCTGCTAAAATGCCATCTGTAGCTAAGTTCCAGCCCCTATAGCCCTCAAACATTTTTTGTAATTGTATTGTTAACTCTTCGGTATTGCTTACTACATTTTTAATACCAACACCTAAACTTCCTCCCGATACAGCAGGTTTTACAATTAAAGGACTTCCTAATTTTTCAACAATTTCTTTTACTTCTACTTTAGGATCTTGAATGCCAATCCAATTCGGTGTTACAATTCCAGCTTCGTCAAAAGCTTTTTTCATTGGAATTTTTGATGTAGTGATTTCGTAAAAAAAATCGTTCGCTCCAGTATACACTAAATTTTTTCGATCTAACCATTTGATGACCGATAATCCAGGTGCTCCATTTATTTCGTCTCCATCACATAAATTTAAAACTACTGGAAAATAAAAACCTTGTTCTCTTTCGTGTGCAATTTCTTGAATAATCATTTTATAATTCTCCATGGTAACAGGCTGCCATTTCCAGGGTAAATCTAATTCCGAAAACACCTTTGTGTATTCTTCTATGCTTTGGCTAAAATCATAGTAATAAGCCAAATTAGGATCGGGATTTTCTAAGGCTGGGGCTAGTACCCAAACTTTTAAATGTCCAACAGGAACAAAAGGATAAAATAAATTACGAATCAATGCCAACGCTTAAATGAGTGGGTTTAAAATGATTGATTGAAGTTATTAAATATATACAACTAGCAAATTATTAAGCCTTTTATTTAGTCACTTTTCCTGTTTATAAAGTCTAATAACTATGAACCATTGTTCGTTTCATAGGGTTGGTTATCGTAGGGCCAATTGGCATATTTAATTGCACCTTTAGTAATTCAATACGAGCTATTGAGATGATAACGGCTACCCTTTAGTTGTTTTGAATTACCTAAACCTTAATTATCATGCAAAGCCAAGTAATTATATGTGATCAACAAACTATGTATGCCCTAGGAAGCCATAGTTTATTAAAAAACAACCCACAGTATCCTAAGCCATCGATAATCAATCATATAGACGATTTGCCTATAGGTAGTGAGGTCGAATATTCGAGGGTTTTGGTCATTGATAGTGCCATGTTGGAGACTAATAAGCGTCAATCAATGGCTAAAATTATGGCACTTAAAGAAAAGATTCCTATTATGGTAGTATTAAATGAACAGGACGATTTTGTGTTGTATCAACTCATTGAAAATGGAATGTCGGTGATTGTTTCAAGGGATGTTAGTAAACAAGAATGGCTAAAGGGGGTAGAAATGGCTAAAAACAATAAAGTATTTTTTAGTACTACCATTGCCAATAAAGTATTTGCCTTGGTAAACAATATGAGTGAAATTCAATTAATTGAAAAAGTAGAGGATTTAAGTATTTACGATAAATATGTTCTTATTCGAATTTGTCAAGAAGCATCCAGCAAAGAAATCGCTAAGGAACTTAAATATAGCAAAAGGACCATCGAAGGACATCGCACAAAACTCATGCAACTTTTTGAAGTAAAAAATGTAGCCGGGCTTGTTAAAGTAGCTTGTTTGTCTAAGTTATACAGACACTACCTTTCCAATCCTGGTTTATATGATATTACTTTATGTGCCAAAACATCGGCTTTGTAAAAATGAATAGTTTTAAAATTACCCTCTATATACATTTGTGCTTGATCGGTAAAATGAGTATTGTTATCAAAACGACTTTGCCCACCCGTAATAATTGTTTTAGCTTCTAGCTTTTTACCAAAGCTTACAGCAGCAACAAAACTATTTCCAGAAAAGCCATATCTTTTTTGAGTACTGCCTTTTGCCGTTGTTATGGACCTGCTTTCAAACGCAGGTAATTGCCCCCATCTACTAGAAGTTTGTGCCACCGAAATACTTGGCTCCATGTCATTAAAAATTGCTCCAGGGTTAACTCTTTGGTATTTATTTATGCTGCCCCATTTAATTTCCCATGATCCATACTTATTCATTAAAACAGTAATAGCATTATCCAAGCTTTTTAGTTTTAGCTCATTGGATAACAAGTTCATGCGCTCATATTTTTTTACCAATTCAGTGCCCTCTTCTTCGGTACTAGGAGGAGCTATGTTTTTAGCGAGATCAGTGGCCCATTCAATAGCCAATGTTTGAGCTACTGAATTAGTATCGGCTTCATGATTCCAGTTTTCAAAATAGTTAATTGCTTTTTCCTGTTGTGAAGTAAGTTGCATTTTTTTTGCAGCTACCACAAATGGATTTAGTAATATATCAAATGCGGTTAAATGTTTATTATATCCTAATGCAATTAAATCGTCTAAACTAATTTTATCAACACCAGCTAATAACCTTACTGCATTTATACCTCTTGGATTTTCTCCATCAGGTGCCATATAAGCTGGGTATTGATTGGCTTTGGGACTAGCACTACCAGCTACAGTAAAAGGAGTAGCATTACAATTTTGTAACCAACCATTGATGGGGTTTATACTTTGAACTATTTCGTTTAGCGCATGAATACCCTTCCAGTCGGTTGCTTTAATGGTACCATCTACAGGTCTAGAATAATCGTAATTAGCATTGTTACGCTTTGGCATAAAATTACCATGCCAATAAGCAATATTGCCCTCGGCATCTGCATACACAGTGTTATTGCTATTATTGGCTAATAAGGATAAGGCTTTATTATAATCTGCAAAACTTTTGGCTTTTGTTCTGTTCCAACATTCTAGTAAAGCATTTAAGGAGCGATTATTTTCATGCAAGCTTAACCATTGTCCATCTCTTGCACCCATAACTGGTCCATGATGGGTTTTATAAGTTGTAAATGTGCTTGTTTTAATAGCACCCTCTTCGATGTATTTAACATGAATTGTTCTGGTGGAAACGGGCAATAGTTTTTGTTCATATTCATACACAAATCCATTGCCTTGTTTATTTATTTTTTCCAAATATACATCAGCTACATCGGCATAGCTACTGGTGTGCATCCATCCACAGTGTTCATTAAAACCTTGATAGATAAACATTTGACCCCAAGTAACTGCCCCATATACATTTAAGCCTTCTTCACTTACCATATGCATTTCGGATCTAAAATAAAAAGGCACATGCGGATTAATGTATAATAAAGCATTTCCATTTTTACTATGTTTGGGTGCAATAGCAAAACCATTAGAGCCTTTTAAGGTTTTTTCTTCCATATCAAATGGCGAAACAATTTCATTTTGATTCCAACTGGTTGATTGCTTAGCTCCTCCATAAAATGCTGCCACATCTGGTTCTTTAATGCCCCCTGTTCTAGTAGGAGAAACACTTCCATCGGTCCACATTAAATGATACCAGGGTTTAAATTGGGTAATTACCTCGGGATGCACTTCGGGATGTTTGGCTAAATAATAGTTCAATCCATCGGCATGTGCAATTAATAATTTTTTGAACCATTCGGGACTCCTTTCAAAATCTGTAATGGCCTCTACGCTGTCTTGTATTAATTGCATCATTAAATCGGCATAAATAACATCCTTCTTTTTTAAACTACTAATGTCATTTGATTTTAATTCTGCTAAACGCCCCAGCATCTCTAAATAATTTTTCTCTATCTGCGGAAAATTCTCTTCACATTGTGCATACATTAATCCAAAAACCGCATCCGCATCGGTTTTGCCATAAATATGTGGAACGCCCCATTCGTCTCTTATGATGGTAGTTTGTTGTACATGTTTTTCCCATCTTGCTTTTTCTGTGTTGGTTTGAGCATTCAAGGAAATACTTAAAAAAGATAAAGAAAAAATAAATAATAAGGCTAAGGCGCTTTTCATAAACATTGTTTTAGAGAGATCTTAAAGTTATGCAAAATAAAAAAGCACAATCTAAAAGATTGTGCTTTTTTAAAACTTTGTAAAACTCATTAAACAAGTCCCCAGGTTTTAATAATATCTAAATTTATTTTAGCTGCTTGTAAAGGTGTTTTATCTTGGTAAGACTCTTGCTCAATAATAAAGTGACGAGCACCGCCAACTTTTTTGGCCAGCAAGCAAAGCATTTTAGGATCTACCACACCATTACCCATGGTAGTGCTTTCATAGCCATCATTCATCTCGCCTTTGCCCGCCGATTTAATTTCATCTTTAACGTGTAAGGAAGGGAAACGGCCATGGTATTTATCTATCCACTCTTTAGCGCGTCCACCACTACCGTACATATTACCAAAATCTAATTGTTGAATCACTAAATTAGGATCTGTATTCTTTATGATTAAATCATAAATAGGAGTGTCGTTTATTTTTTCAGTGAATTCAAAATCGTGGTTGTGATAGCCAAATAACATGCCTTGTTTTTTACAGAGTTCACCCGATTTATTAAATACGTCTAGTTGTAACATTAAACCATCATAACTATGTCTTAATTTTTCATCCATCCAAGGGCTTATCACAAATTCTTGACCCAAAGTGGCAGCATCATCTACGGTATACTTCCATGCATCTGTAAAATCATTTTTGGCTTTATCCCAATGGGTCGCGTTCATTACTGTATGTCCACTAGGCAT
The DNA here is from genome assembly GCA_947452905.1 of Bacteroidota bacterium. Classification (GTDB taxonomy): domain Bacteria; phylum Bacteroidota; class Bacteroidia; order Chitinophagales; family Chitinophagaceae; genus Sediminibacterium. The sequence continues at coordinate 219,568 of CANGEP010000003.1, forward strand.
TTTTAATCCTAGATCAGCTAATACCTTTTTAAACTCTGTGGCCGTATATCCATAAAATTTTCTGTTGGTATAGTTTGCATGTTCTACATACTCATAACCCATTTCTGCTAAGGCCTTTAAGGTTTCAAGTGGTTTTTTAGACATGTCTCCTCTTACAGAATATAATTGTATACCTAATAAAGAAGGTTTTTTAGCGGGTGCTAAAGCAGCCGCGTTTATAACTTTAGGCAATAAACCAGCAGCCATCATGGCCATGGAACTGTTTTTTAAAAAGGATCTTCTTGAATTTTTCATAGCAATTCGTTTTAGTAGTTAAACTTACAATTTAATCCTGAACCTTAGTGTTTTTAATAGGCTTCTTATCGTTCAACTCTGAACGGTCAAGCTCATGTTTACCAGTAACTATTTCAGCTAAAGTATCTCCACTATACATACGACCATTTTTCATTACATATTTAATGCTGTTTGTATTTTGGATATTTTCTAATGGGTTCTTATCAAGGATAATTAAATCTGCTAACTTACCAGCTTCAATACTTCCTAAATCTTTATCTAAACCGAGGCCAGTAGCCCCTAAGATGGTAGCTACTTTTAAAGCGTCAATAGTGCGCATGCCACCACTTTGCATACTCCAAACCTCCCAATGATAACCTAATCCTTGTAATTGACCATGACTTCCAATACCTGCTAAGCCACCTGCTTCTACTAAATTTTTCATACTCTTAGCATGTTTTTGAAACACGTGTTCTTCGGGTAAAAACCAAGTTGCACGACGACGTGATTTTGCTGCCAACTCCTCGTAAGGGGTAAAGTTTTGCATTTTTACATCGCTATAAGGATTTGCGTTTTCGTACCAATAGTTTTCGGCCCATGGTCCACCATAAGAAACTAGTAAAGTAGGCGTTACAATCATTTTAGAAGCTGCAATAGTATTGGTAACATCATTGTATAATGGATAAATAGGAATGGAGTGTTCATGACCAGGATAACCATCTAATAAGTTGGTCATGTTTAATTTAAAATCTAAGCCACCTTCCGTAGTGGGCATTAATTGTTGATTTTTTGCTGCTTGAATAACCCATTGTCTTTGCTTTCTGTTTCCTACTAAATACATTTTAATATATTTAGTATTATAATATTTTGAGTATTGTGCTAATACCGATTCAGCTTGTGCAGAGTCTTTTAAATTATAAGACCAATATCCAACACCAGGTCCAGTAGAGTAAACTCTGGGTCCTATCATCGAACCTGCTTCTACCATATCGCTATAAGTGAGTACATCAGTAGTGGCTGTTTGTGGGTCACGTGTAGTAGTTACACCGTATGCTAAATTAGCCGCATAAATCCAAGGTTGGTTTTTATGTATACCCCAACTTGGCCACATATGAGAATGTGTATCAACAAATCCAGGTATAATTGTTTTGCCACTCACATTTACGGTTTCAGTTCCTGATGCCACTTTTAAACTTCCCGATTTACCTACCGCTTTAATTCTATTATTTACAATATAAACATCCCCATGTCCAATCACTTCATCTCCATTCATGGTAATGATTCTTGCATTTTTTAATAATACCGATCCATTAGGCATATCTTTTTCAAAATATACATTCACCCAATGTTCCTCGGCTTTGTATTTAGGGGTTTCTTTTTTATCTACTTTTTTGGCAAGCTCTGTTTTAGTGCTATCTTTTTTAACAGAATCTTTTTTGCTAGCTTCTTTTAAAGCTTCTTCTGCTTTTTTAGCAATGGCTAAACTATCATCAAACGCATAACTAGCCTCAATATTATAGGTAAAGTGGGCGGCCCCTAAACTCCAATGAATGGTTTTTCCATTGGCTTCCCAACTTGGAAACTCACCTCCTAATTCAGTTAATAATTTACTTGGGAAAGCAGCGTTTTTGGCATCTGCTACAGAAATCTCTAATAACTTTCCTGCTTGTGGAATAGTTACAAAATAAATATTATTATTTACTTGTGCAATGGCGCCATTTCCTTTTGGCGACATTAAAATACTTGCTGCATTAGAAGGTGGATTATTTTCTTTAGCTGCTTCGTTATCTTCTGCTAATACTTGTGGTATCATACACGGATCACCGGCGGGTTTGCCATTATGGGTAGGTACCGAACCAAAAGTAGTGATGCCTGTAATTTTGGCAATTTCTTTTTCATCTCCTCCATCCCATTGAATGGATAATAATTTTCCTCCTTTGTTTAAATAAATTCTGTTTTCATTATTTACAAAATGTGCATTACCACGACCATTTGCTTTATCAATAAAATGTTCTTCACCATTGGCTAAATCAATCCATGCTAAATCATCTTCATCATCATTGTAATTAGGATCTTTGGAGTCGATAAATTTTTGTGCCTGTGTTTTATTATACACCAAACGCTTACCAGTGGGGTCTACAACTAAGCTTTGGTATAAGGCCATTTCATTGGTAATAGTACTTATTTGTTTTGTAGCTAAGTTTACACTTTGAATGCTTCCTCCTTTTGCAGCCCAGGTAGCAAAATAAATAGTTTGTCCATTGGGGTGCCAAGTAGGTTGCGCTTCTGTGAAATTATTTTGTGTAATACGTGAAGGCTTTCCATTAGGATAATCCATTACATACAATCTATTTAAAACAGTAAAAGCTAATTTTTTCCCATCAGGAGAAGCAACTGCATCACGAATTTGTGTGGCTTTCATTGCAGAAGTATCTTTTACTGGATATTTAAATAATACTTCGGGCCCCATCTCTACTGTAGCATCCACCGAAAAAGGAATCTCCTCTTGTGCTGCATTTTCAATATTTATTTTATGAATTTTTCCTCCGTATGAAGCGAGTAAAAATTTACTGTCTGGTGTAAATGTCATAGCAGGTAAAACACCTAATACTGCAATAGATTCTTGATCATCTCTTTGCACAGGATAAGCCAACCATGTTTCTTCGCCTGTTGCTAAATTTCTTTTTACGAGTCCAGTTTTGTCTTCAAATCTAGAACCATATACCAACCATTTTCCATCTTTTGATAATACTGGAGTAAAGGCCGATCCATATCTAGAAGCTACATTATGAGTGGTGCCTTTTTCTCTATCATACACACCAATACTATATTGTGGAAGCATTGCATTGTAGTTCCATGCGCTCATTCTTTGTGAATAATATACATAACGACCATCGCTGCTCACTTCAGGGTCAATGGTTTTTAAATTGGCAGGCATTGTAATTAAAGCTGTACCGGCACCTCCATTTTTATGCATCATGAATAGCTTAGGATTGCGTCTACCTTTTGAATACACAATGTAATTACCGTCTTGTGTATAAACCGCACCAGGGATTTCAATATTGTTTTCGTCGGTTAAGGCAACTGTATCTTTTTTCTCTATATCTATATACCATAGATTTTCGGCACCACCTCTATCCGATATAAATAAAATTCGTTTTCCGTCAGGACTAAAACTAGGGTGACTATCAAAGGGGATACCCTTGGTGATTGCTGTAGCCATACCCCCTGTGGCAGGAATGCTATAAATATCGCCCATTAAATCAAAAAGGATTGTTTTTCCATCAGGGCTTATCGATAAAGAGGTCCATGTGCCCTCATTGGTTTTTAAAGGGATGGCCCTGGTCGCTTTTAAAGGCATGCCTTTAAAACTGGAAAATACAGTACTGTCTTTTTTAGTGCTGCTTGTTTTTTGGGCAAAAACTTGGGTTAAACCAATAGCCCAAAATAGCATCAAAGTAACTAGTCTCATAAAGTAGATTATTTTAGGAAAGTTAATAAAATAGACTTTATGAGCACTCGAATTTATACTAATAACTTGCCGTTTATCACTCAAATCCTAATTTGGTGTAAAACCTAATGCCATTAGGCCTTAATTTTGAGGGATTTACGAATTCGGTCGTAATTTTATACTATGTTAAATAAACTATATATGCGTCTATTATTAGGCTTGGCTTTTTTAGGCTTTGGGTTAAGTGCACAGGCTCAAAATGTGACTATCGATGGTACCATTATGGATAGTCTTTTAAAAAAGTCACTTACTTCTGCTACCATTTCTTTGGCAAATTCCAAAGACTCTTCCTTAATCAATTTTACAAGAGCCAATGAGGATGGTTATTTTCAAATCAGAAATGTAAATCCGGGTAAATATCTGTTATCAGTTTCGTATGTGGGTTATCAGCATTTATGGTTAGGTATAAAAGTGGGTGGATCTCAAAAACTATCCTTAGGTAATATTTATTTAAGTGATGATCGTCAAATGTCTACTGTTACAGTAACAGCTCGTCGCCCTCCTGTAGTAATCAATGGTGACTCTATCGAATTTAACTCTGAGAATTTTAAAACTGTTCCCAATGCAGTGGTAGAAGATATGTTAAAAAAGATGCCAGGTATTGAAGTAGATAAAGCAGGGGCTATCACAGTAAATGGTAAGTCGGTAACGAAAGTATATGTAAACGGAAAAGAGTTTTTTACTGGCGATCCAAAAATGGCAACTAAAAATTTACCTGCCGATGCGGTAGATAAAATTCAGGTATATGATCGTAAATCTGATCAGGCTATGTTTACAGGTATTGATGATGGTAACGAGGAAACGGCGATTAATATTAAAACTAAAAAAGATCGTAAGCAATCTACTTTTGGTAAAATTGGGGGAGGTATTGGAACGCCAGGTCGTTTCGATGGTCAAGGTAATGTTAACCGCATTAATAATGACGAACAATATTCTTTAATTGGAACCGCTAACAACACCAATCGTCAATCATTTTCGAATGGAGATATTTCTAATTTCTCTGGTGGCGGTGGTGGCGGCCGAGGTGGCGGTGGTATTAGTATAAACATTGGCGGCGGTGGTGGAGGAACAGACGCAAACTCTCAAGGGGTAGCCAATACTTTTTCTTTAGGGGGTAATTATTCGAATGTATTGAATGATAAAAAAATGGATTTTAATGCCAATGCTAATGCGAGTGATGTAGAAAGACATAACATTAGTAATTCATTTACACAAAACTTAACACCTGGTAATTTATTTAACAGAAGCAGTATTTCAAATAATACTTCTAGAAACCAACAACAACGCTACAATGTAACCATCGACAATAAAGTATCTGAAAGTTTTTCTTATAAATACACACCAAGTATTTCTAATCAACATAATACTTCGGTGGGTGAATCTGAAAGTAGCACCATGCTACCTGATGGCACTATGACCAACGGAACTAAAACGAAATCAACTAGTATTTCTGATGCAGTAAGTTTTTCCAATAATTTATTACTTCGAAAAAAGTTTGCTAAAAAAGGTCGTACCATCTCTTCTACTATTACACAAAGCTATAATAATTCTGATGCCAATAGTACACAATACACCGATCAATTGTTTTACACCTTGGGTAAGGTAACCAAAGATTCTTTAATTGATCAAAGAAGCAACCGTAAAGGTTTAACCAATGCATATTCGGCCAATTTAGTTTATACCGAGCCTGTTACTAAGACCTCTTTATTAGAAATGAATGCTTTCTTAAATAAAAATGTAGGATCTACTAGTAAAAAAGTGTACGATCGAAATTTAGGAGATGCTTTAAACACAAAACTCACCAACGAGTATAGTAGTGAGTATACTTATATGGGTGGAGGAATGAATTATCGCATTAATAAAAAAATGTACAATTTTAGTACTGGATTCTCGGTACAAGACGCAATCTTAAACGGCGAAAACACAAGCGCGAATACTAAAATTAAACATGATTTTAGAGACATCTTGCCTTCTGCTGATTTTAGATATATATTTTCTCAAACACAAAATTTTAGAATTAATTACCGCACATCTACCAATCAGCCATCCCTTACACAATTACAGCCTGTACTAGATCAGAGTAATATTAATAATCAAAGCATAGGTAATCCAGATTTAAAGAGAACGTATAACCATAATCTTAATATTAGTTATTTCTCTTCAAAAATTTTAGCGCAGAAAAATTTCTTTGCTTTATTAAATGCACAAGTGGCTGATAACTCTATTGTAAATTATGATAGCGTTTTGCCTTCAAGAGCTATTTTATCAAAGCCAGTAAACGTAAATGGAATTTATAGAATTAATGGTACAGTAAACTATGGCTTTGGTATTAAGCAAATTAGTTCTAGAATTAATTTTGGTTTAAATGGTGGCTATAACAATAATGTAAACTATTCGAACGGCAAGTTAAATACAACCATCGTTCAATCGGTAGGCCCAAGCTTTACTTATACCTATAGTAAAGACGAAGTAATTGATATTAATATTACCGCACGCCATAGCTATAGCAATACCAACAACAAATTAAATTCGGCATTAAATACCAATTATGTAACACGTATTTATGGTGCCGATGTAACTAATTATTTGCCTTTTGAAATTGTGTTTAACCAGTCTTTGAATTATACTATTAACGAAGGCCGTGCGCCAGGTTATAATACTGCTATTCCTATTTGGAATGCAAGTTTCTCTAAATTTTTTATGAAAAATAAAAGAGCGGAACTTAAAATTAGCGCCTTTGATATTTTAAACAAAAATGCAGGTGTTTCGAGAAATGTATCACAAAACCAAATTGTAGATCAATCCTATAACGTGATTAATCAATATTTCTTAGTGGGCTTTACTTATAGCTTACAAAAATCTGGATTAACGGGCAACAATAGCGGAGGTGGTGGTCCAAGAATGACCATTAGAATGTAAGAGCAAATAAACTTGTATCTTTAATAAAGAAAAATAAAATTTTTTATACGTATGAAAAAAATAATGATCGCCTTAGCTTTTATTGCATTAGCAACTACAACAGTGATGGCACAAATGAAAGAAGGTAAAATTGTATACGAACGTAAAATAAATATGTATCGTATGATTACCGATCCCGAAATGAGAGCTAGAATTCCTGAGTTTAGAACTTCACAATTTGAGTTATTATTTAATGAGCAGTCAAGCTTATTTCGTTCGGTACCAGACGAGGATGCCCCAGATCCTTTTGCCAACAATGGCGGTGATAGAGGTGGTCAAAGATTTAATTTTCGTATGCCAGAAACCACTACTTATACCGACATAAATGCACAAATGCAATATGAATCAAGACCTATGTTTGAAAAAACATTTTTAGTGGTAGATTCTTTAAAGCCTTTAAAATGGAAAATATCTGAAGAAACTAAAACTATCGCCAAGCATTTATGCAAAAAAGCAACCACTTCGGTGGCTGCACAAAATATTAGAATTGGCGGTGGAGGTGGCCCAAGAGGAATGGGACGTAATAATGGAGATAGTACCAATAGACCAACGGCTGCCATTACCCCTAAAGAAACAGAAGTGGTAGTATGGTATACCGAAGATATTTCCGCATCGGTAGGTCCCGATAATTATACGGGTCTTCCGGGCGCGATACTAGAGGTGGATATGGATAATGGTGCTAATGTTACCATGGCTACAGAGGTTACTACTAAATATCCTAAAAAAGAATTAGTACAACCTACTAAAGGAGATAAAATGAATAGAGCACAATTTCAGGACGCTATGAAAAAGCTAATGGAAGATATGCAAAGAGGTGGTGGAATGGGTGGAATGAGAATTAGAATGAATTAATCATTATGGGCTTGTAAGCTCCATGAATAACCAATTGAAATGCTGCGTGGCTCCCCTATATAATAGGAGTACGCGGCATTTCCTTTTACACTAAAATTTTTGGTGGCCATGCTTGAATAATAAGCATTGGTTATATTAAGTATATTAAGCCATACATTAGATTGCTTCATTTGATAAGCAATTCTAAGATTACCAATATCAAATCCATTAAAAGTGGTAGCATTTGTTTCGTCCATAAAATATTTGGATTGATGAAGCCATTCCAAATGAAAATATAAATTATTATTGACTTGCCATGCTGCATATATATTTCCAAAATAGGTAGGTGCAGCACTCATTTGTTTGCCACTTACCTCTACGCCTTTTATATTGGTATTGATATAGGTATGTAAGGTATTAGTAGCATTATAACCCACCGATAGCGTTTTTAGTAATTTATACTTCAATTGATATTCAAGACCAAAATGAGAGGTGTTTCCGGCATTTTGATTTAAGTTAACACCATCAGTTTGTCGCACTGAAATTATTTCGTTAGTTCCATTTAGTTGATAGATTGTTATTTCGGCTTGCCATTTTTTATGTGCTGCCCAAATACCTAATTCTTTATTTTTAAATTGCTGTGGTAATAAATAAGGTACTCTAATGGCGTTGTAAATTTCGGTTATTTGAGGGGGTACAAAACCTTCGCTATAATTTATAAATCCTCCCCATTGTTGTTGGTTGTATGTAAATCCAATTTTAGGTGCCCAATTAGTAAATACATTATTAGCCGAAGGGGTGCCTGTAAATAGAGCATTTGTAAAGGCATAATTAAATTGATCGTAACGTAGAGTGGCATTGGCTGATAACCTATCACTTAATTTAGAAATCAAGTTAAGATAAGCAGCTTTATTAATGATATTGCTCTGGTAATGGGTTAATAATGAGTCTTTTGCTGGGTAACTATATGAGCTATACTTACCTACTAGGGTGTCTTTAAAAATATCAATATAATGTGCTTCAAGTTGTTGATGGGTGATATCCATAAAGCCTCCTACAATAATTTTACTTTGTAGGGTTGGGATATTCCAAATTTGTTGAAGGTCCCATACATAAGAGTTAAATTGATTGCTGTTAGTTTGTCCTTTATATTTTGTAGGGTTATTGGTAGCAGCAATAGAATATGTTGGGTTTTGATCCATTCTATTATCACGAAACATGAAATTAAAATGAGTACTACTATTTTGCGTCCATTGATATTGTAAATTTTGTCTAAGTCTGAGGGCATCAATTTTACGGTAAGTAAAGGTTTGCTGAGATGAAAAGTTTTTTTGAAAAAAGTGAACACTGTCTACCGATCCTGTCATTTGTGAGTAGTAGTTGATATAATTTATACTTTGGTAACCACTCCACTTTTTATTCCAACTAAAATCATGTTTACTACTAATGCCTTTTTTAATATAATTACTAAATTCAATGGGCCCTTTTTTTTGTTCGGCCCAACTTGCGTTTATTTGCCAAGCGCCATGAGGGGTTGGTAAATTTGTATTGATATCTACTTTTTGCAAACCTAAATTACTAGCTTGGGCACTTAATTGTAAGTTTTTGACGGAGTCCACAGGCTTAGATATAAAGTTAATGACACCTCCAATGGCTTCGGCTCCATAGATGGCAGAGGCGGGACCTTTTATAATTTCAATACTATGAATATTACTACTTAAAATTTCGATAAGTGCATTGTTACTAAATAAGCCACTAGTTCTAATAGGTAAACCATCTTCGACATATAAATACAATCCTTTTAAAGAGATGGGTTGACGAATAGACATCATATGTTGCTCATTACCAATACTGGGCATATAAACACCCGCTACCTTGTTCAATAAATAATCAATTCTTTGCGCTTTGGACTCTTTAATTTCTTTGGACGTAATTTGAGTGATGGAAACAGGTGCTTCAGTTCTTTTTTGACTAAGCTTACTGGCGCTTACAATAACTTTAGATAATGGCTTATAGCTCGTGTCCTGACTTTGAGCAATGAGGGTGTTAATACATATAAGGCCCATAAAAAGCAGGAAAGAAAACTTCATATTTGCAAATTTAGTAGTTAATTTAGTCAAAGCCTATTTTGGTGTAAGCACTATTTTTGAATTATGAAAAAATCACTTTTATGGTTATTCTTTTTTGTGGGGGTAATTACTACTCATGCACAGGTCGAAACCATGCGAAATCAAGCAAAAATTATTAATGAGTTATTAAATGATCGTTTACAAAATTTATTACCTCGTTTGATGGACTCCACAAATATTGATTGCTGGGTAATGATGACAAGAGAATACAATGAAGATCCAGTTGTAAAAACATTTTTACCTGCCGAATGGTTGTCGGCCAGACGAAGAACTATTTTAGTTTTTTATAGAGATCCTAAAAATAATATACTTAAAAAATATGCAGTAGCAAGGTATGCAGTAGGCAAACAAATAGAACCCGCTTGGGATCCTGCTAAAACACCTAATCAATGGGAGGCATTGGTTAATTTAATAAGAACTTTGAATCCTCAAAAAATAGCACTTAATTATTCCTCCGATTTTGGTCATGCTGATGGACTCGATTATACTGAATATACTGAGTTTACAAGTTATTTAGGGGCTAATGAAAAAGCCAAACTAATATCGGCCGAACCATTGGCAGTTGCCTGGTTAGAAACTAGAACTGAAAAAGAAATGGCTTATTACCCTACCTTATTAAAAATCACGCATGCGATTATAAAAGAAGGCTTTAGCAATAAAGTAATCAAGGTAAATAAAACAAGCACCGAAGATCTGGTATGGTGGTTTCGTCAAAAGCTTAGTAATATGGGTTTAGGTACTTGGTTTCATCCTTCTGTTGAAATTCAAAGAAGAGTAAGCAATGATAACGACAATATTATTAGACCTGGTGATTTTTTGCATTGTGATTTTGGTATTAGTTATTTACGCCTTAACTCAGATGTGCAAGAGCAGGCTTATGTTTTATTACCTAATGAAACTTCAGTTCCAACTGATGTTGAAGCTGCTTTTACAAAAACGAATCGACTACAAGATATTTTAACTAATCATTTTGCAAAGGGGGTATCGGGTAATGCAATTTTAGCTGCTTCATTGGCCCAGGCAAAAGCCGAAGGAATAACGCCTAGTATCTATACCCATCCTATCGGTTTTCATGGTCATGCAGCTGGCACCACTATTGGTATGTGGGATATGCAAGGGGGTGTTCCTGGTTCTGGTGATTATACCATGCATGCTAAAACTTGTTATTCTATCGAACTAAATGCAGTGCATAATTTAAAAGGATGGGATAAACCTGTAAGAGTAGCTTTAGAACAAAATGGATATTTTAATGGTGTAAATTTTTCTTATATCGATCAAAGACAAACAAAAATTCATACCATCTCCTCTAAATAGATGCTATAGAGGTATCTAAAGAAAAAAGCTTCTGACCTTATGGGTAGAAGCTTTTTTCTTTTATTTAAAACCCGAACCATTGCATTATACTGTAACAATACTATTGGCAGTACCAAAAACATTGATTGCTTCTGCCTCTGCCTCTGCGTCTTGTATCCATGTTTTTTTATCTACTAAGTATTTAAACTCATGACGGCTATCTTTTGGTAAGTTTACCTCTGCAGAAAAGGTGCCGTCTTTCTTTTTAGACATGATTACCGATTTTTTCCATTCGTTGTTTAAGCCTAATAGTTCTACTTTTTTTGCTTCTGTAGCAATAGAAAATTTTACTTTAACGTAATCCTTTGTTTTGTAATATTTTTTTTCAATCATAGTTGTATGTTTTTGCTACTCTTAATACGTACAAGCGTAAAAAGTAACCCAACCTATTAGACAATTAATGTATTAACTAACTAACGGTATTAATTTATCACGCTTGCAAAGGTTTGCAATGAGTAAAAAATAAAAAAGCCGCTCTTGGAATAGAGCGGCTTTAGCATAAAGTAGGTAATGATTACTTCATAAAATATTGTACAATATAAAAAGTAATGGCTGCTAAAATTCCACTCACAGGAATGGTTAAAACCCAAGCCCATAATAAGTTAGTGGTAACGCCCCATCTTACTGCACTTAAACGTTTGGTAGCACCTACACCAATAATTGACCCTGTAATGGTATGTGTAGTGGATACTGGGATTCCCATTTGACCCGTAAAAAATAAAGTAAAAGCGCCTGCAGTTTCTGCAGCTACTCCTTCAAGTGGTGTTACTTTAGTTATTTTAGAGCCCATTGTTTTTACAATTTTCCAGCCACCACTCATGGTACCTAAACCAATTGCTAAATAACAAGATACGGGAACCCAACTTGGTAACTGACTAAATTCTTGGATACTACCATTGGCTATGAGTGCTGCGCCAATAATACCCATTACCTTTTGTGCATCATTTCCACCATGACCAATACTAAAAGCTGCCGAGCTAAATAGCTGTAATTTTTTGAACATATTAGCAACAGTATAAGCAGTAGGCGTTTTTACTTTTTCGATATATAAATAAATAAGCATAAATAAAATGGCAGTGCCAATAATACCATATTCAATCATCGAATTATCTGCTTTATCAATTTCGCCAGCAAAACTTTTTTCAATGTTAAAACTAGTCATTTTGCTTTTTACTTTATCCAAATTTTTTGTTTGTAATGGATATATAGCATTCATGGCAGTAACAGCAGAGTCTAAAGAAATTTCAGAGGCTAAAAATAATTTAACAGGTGCTTTATAGCCTTCGGTTTTATCTTTCGCAATATTATATTCTTCTTTAGCGGTTTTATTTTCAGGGGCCTGTGCCTCTAATACTAAAAAGTCGTTGGCATTGCGCACAGCATCTTTTAGTTTACTCACCGCGGTATTATTTAACCAGCCACTATCTTTAGCGGTTTTAGCTATTTGCGCTGCTCCTAGTTTATCGTATTGAGTTAAATAAGGATCAAGATGCGCATAAGTTTCATTTGCTTTTGCTAATTTTTCTTCATTCAATTTTAGTTTTGCTAATAAAACGGTATCTGCTTGATTTAATTTTAAATCTTCTTTTAATGTTTTAACTTCTTTTTCATACTTATCAATGCCATAAAATTTTTGAACATTTTCGTGAATTTTACTATCCTCGAAACGGTCAAACATTAATATAGTAGCTGTGGTGGCTAAGCCAATGATCAAAAAACGCCACCAAATATTTCGCATAATGGTGACTACTGTAATAAATATTGAAATAGTCATACCAATAATTGGAGCCAGAAATATAAATAATATCGTTTTTATTATTGTATCGGCATCAACTACTTTTGACCATGAAAAATCCCAGCCTTTTTGTAATAAAGCATGTGTAATGGCAGCACCCGCAAAACCTCCGATTAAAGTATGAGACGAAGAGGAAGGAATACCATACCACCAAGTAAGTAAGTTCCAAAATATAGCAGCTAATAAACCGGAAAAAATAACAGGCAAGGTAATAAAGTCTTTATATACTGTTTTACTTATAGAATTTGCTACTGCATGATCTTTAAATATCCAAAAAGCTACCGAGTTAAATAGGGCTGCCCAAAGTACTGCCTGAAAAGGGGTAAGTACTTTGGTAGATACTACAGTGGCAATGGAATTCGCAGCATCATGAAATCCATTGATATAGTCAAATATAAGCGCAAGCGCTATAATGATAATTAATAAGGTCATAGTTACTTAAGTTAAGCGTACTTGATAATAATGGATTCAATAACGTTAGAAACGTCTTCGATTTTATCAGTAGCAATTTCAAGTACTTGATAAATTTCTCTTTTCTTAATTACTTCTTTAAAGTCGTTTTCTTGTTCAAATAACTTTTCAATGCTCATGTCAAATACATCATCCGCTTGGTTCTCAATACTATTTACTTTAATCATGGCTTCGGTCATCTCCTTTATATTCTTCATATTACGAAGACCCATCACTGCTTTTTTGGTTTCAATAGTACCCTGTAAAATAAGTTCTGCTAATTTTTGAATACCTGTATCATTAGGATTTACCTTATAAAAATTTATCTTTTTAGAAGAGGCATAAATATAATCGGCTATATCATCTAATGAAGTAGCTAAGTAGTGTATATCTTCTCTATCAAAGGGAGTAATAAAATTGCGTCCTAATTCTGTGAATATATTATGTGTTAAATCGTCATTTTTATGTTCCAAATTTTCGATTTGTGCCAAAATATTAGCTCTTACATCAGCATCTGGCTCGTTTACTAATTCCTTCAATTTTACACCCATTTGTTGCACATGTTCAGCAACTTCTTCAAATAATTGAAAAAAAACGCGGTCCTTAGGAAGGAAGATCTTCATGATTGAATTAAAGTCCATAAAAGTGTTTTTAATAAGGCCTAAAATTCTGATTTTGAGCCCTAAACGGGGTAATTCTAATGTTACCAAATTGTTACCAAATTGAGTTAAAATGGCCAAGGGAGATTCATTTAGTAGTAACAAAAAAGGAGTCGGGTAAAACCCGACTCCTTTACAAAATCCATAGCTTTCCCCCAAAAGCTGAAGCAATAATAGCTCCACTTGAATTTCTTAATAGGCAATTATGTAAACTATTAAGACTCGTAATAGGTTATTTCTTATCTTTAATAGCTTTTATTCATAATATAATGGGTTATTTACCTTTATTTTAATTGATTATCAATGAATTATAAAATTAGACAATTTTTATTTATTTACGTCTTACTTCTAGGTTTTGGAGCCCAAAAACTAGATGCGCAGTATCTGGATACTGCATATAAGGTTCCTAAAACCAATTTTTTACAACATATATTAGAGAGTAAAAGTGAAAACTTAGATATTACTCTTTCAAAGGAGAATAAACTTATTCCCACAGTAGGAACCCTGGTAGAAAGTAATGCGCAAGAGTTAATAAAATATAAAAATGACTTATTTGTGCTTATATCCCAAACAGGGTTTATTTATCAATTCATAAATGCCGATTCGAGTCAAGCCTTTTTTAGAAAACTCGACCGGACCATTAACCTAAATTATAATATTAATTGTAGAAATCTAGTTTATCAAAACCAGATTTATAGTTATGGGGGATATGGATTTTGGAAAACTAATGGTCATCTTAGAAAATTTAACAAAGAAGACCATGAATGGGATATCATACCTACTAATATTGAGGTGATTAATTCCGATCAAATTTGGGTAGATACAAAATTGGGTCGTTTGTACGTGCCTTTTCAAAGAATTGTTAATGCAGGTTTAGCTGGACCCGAAAACATAAAAGGACAAATAAACAGAGATAGTTATTATTTAGATATACAACAAAAACAATGGGTTAAGTTGGGAAGCCTATCTGATAAGGCAAACGATATTTTACTTATCAGTACCAGTTCTGGAACTTTAAATGTAGAAAATGGTTTTATCACCGTATCTAATGATCAAACCTACTATTTTGATTTTATTCATAATAAAATATACAAATCCAAAAGCGCCGAACTTAACCAATTCTTAATTCGTAGAGTTGAGTTTTCCAATATGTTTTATGAAAATGGGTTTATTTATAGTTATAAATTAAACACTGGAGAATTTGTAAAATATCCTCTAAATCTTAATTCCTTTGAACTTATTAGTGATTCCATTTGGGGTTATGAATCGATGGTTATTTATATCACCATTGGTTTAATAGTCTTAACTAGTATAATTATATTTTCTATTTGGTTTTTTAATCGAAGCGTAAAAAGAAAGTTAGAAGCAGCGCAGCTTCAAATTTTAAAATCAAAATCGGTAACACAAGCTTTTGTAGGTACCGAATTAGCTTTGATTGATTTATTGTTAAAAGCAGCTCAAAAAAATACCAGAGTAGATATACATGATATTAATCATGTTTTGGGCATCAAAGATAAAAATATTGGCTTGCAAAAAAAGGTAAGAAGTGATACCATGAATGCAATTAACGAAAAGTATCATTTTATTACACAGTCTAAGATAAATCTTATAGCTAGTGTTAGAAAAGAGGACGATAAAAGATTTTTTGAATATTTTGTTGAACCATCTGAGCTATCTGCTATTAAAAGAATCATAGAAAAAAACTAATGTCATAATACTGTCATTTTATGGGCATTTAGTTGCAATTAATTGCACAACTAAAATGATTTATGTAAAGGCTGATGCAATTTTGCATTAGCATGAAAAAAGTAATATTTTTTATATTTTTTCTTTTCCCTATTATTTTGTTTTCACAGGCAAAATGGACGAAAGACACCTTGCAGTTTCAAGGGGATACAGTGGTGGTAACCGCTACAAAAACAGAGCGAAAGCTTAGTAACAGCACAGTTCCTGTAACTATTATTGGCAATAAGCAAATACGAGAAACTGGTTCATTAAGGCTTACTGATATTTTAAAAGAACAACCGGGCCTGATTATTACTAGTGGTTTTGGAGCAGGAGTACAATTGCAAGGGTTAAATCCTGATTATACTATTATTTTAATAAATGGAGAGCCCTTAGTAGGTCGAACTGCCGGTGTTTTAGATTTAAACAGAATTTCCTTAGGCAATATTAAAAAAATTGAAATAGTTAAAGGTCCATCCTCGAGCTTATATGGAAGTGAAGCAATGGCTGGAGTGGTTAATATAATCACTGAGGCAAATTCAAATATCCCTTTACAAGCAAATTTTCGTTATGGTACTTATCAAACTGTAGATGCTGGAGTTAGCCAAACAGCACAAAACAATACTAACTTTTATCAAGGCTATTATAATTATTTTTCAACCAATGGTTATAGTATTAGACCCAATAGTTCAAGTAGGGTTACGACACCTATAGAAAGAGTAACTATAAACCAACAATACAAACATTATTTTGGGGCGAATACACAACTATTAGTGGGGGCAAGATTTACCGATGAGCAAATTCAAAATAATATTTCAGTAAGTAATGGAGGTATAACTATCAATTCAAATGGTAAAGAGCATAATAGTGATTATAATTTGAATGCAAGTTTAAATCACAGTTTTTCTAATCATCTCAAAACTAGCTTTAGAACTTATCTAACTAATTATAATGCCAAACAATATTTGTTAACCTTATCTGGCGAACCTTATTATGATTTATTAAATCACTTATTTAAAAGGATCGAAAACCAGACGGATTGGAATATAAATTCAAAAACCACTTTACTTGTTGGAGCTGGCTCGGTGTGGGAGGGAGTAAAAAGTACCCGTTATGATAGTGAACATATCAGAAAAAATAATACCAATTCTTATGCTTTTACGCAAATAGAGTATAATCCAAGTGCCAAGATTATTATGATTGGTGGTGTAAGATTTGATCATAATGAAACATATGCGTCTGCCTTAAGCCCTAAATTTTCGATTTTGTATAAATTAAATGCTAAAAATAAAATAAGACTAAGTGTTGGACAAGGTTTTAAAGCTCCAGATTTTAGACAACTGTATTTAGATTTTACCAATGCCGCCGCTGGCGGGTATAGTGTTTTTGGAACTGTACAGGCACAAAAAGTAATCGAGCAGTTAAATGCACTTGGACAAATTGGTATTTTGTATGATAATTTTTATCAATTAAAAACCTTACAACCAGAATTCTCTACAGGGTTACATATGAGTTGGGAATATGAGCCTAGCACAAGTACCCAATTTAGTTTTCAATTATTTAGAAATGATATCAACAACCTTATACAAGTACAACAAGTAGGTGCTTATAAAACAGGTGCACAAATATTTAGCTATTTAAATATTGGAAGAGCATTTACACAAGGCATAGAGCTGGAATATAAAAAATCTATAAACACACAATGGTTGATTAGTGGGGGGTATCAATATTTACAAACAGGCGATAAGGATCAGATTGCTCAAATAAAAGCAGGTACCGTATATACAAGAGATGCCTATGGGTTTAGTAAAAGATTATCATTAATTGATTATGTAGGGCTTCCCAATAATAGCACTCACAAAGGACAAGTAAAAATAGTTTACAATAATACTAAAGGTGTTTTTGTAAATTTTAGAGCTATATATCGAAGCGAATGGGCGGTAAATAATACCAATGGTAACGAAGTTTTTGACAAAGGAGACAGCTTTGCCAAAGGATATATTTCCCTACACAGTAGTATGGGGAAGCAGTTTTCCAATCAATTTTCAGCACAAGTAGGCTGCGATAATATGACCAATTATATTGATGCTGCAAATTTGCCCAATTTACCCGGAAGAACATTTTATATCAGTTTAAAATATCAATTCACATTCAAAAAATAAATTTATGCGTAACCAATTTTTAAGTCTCAGTTTTATTGTTTTAAGTAGTATTACTTTTTTTGCATGTACAAAATCAGATGAAACCACTGCTGTTGTTATTACCGCTCAAACAGTGTCTGATTTACCAGCCGATACGGTAACAGGTTTAAGTGCTCAAGGGATTCCTTTAACCAATGGTAAGTTTACTTTTTATAGTTTAGAAAATAATAAAATTGTTGCCAATACAGATAGTGCATCTACTAAATGGGATATTGCATTAATGGCCACCAAAATTTTAACCAACGCAGGTACCAGTGGTCCAGGTATGGGAGGTGCATTTGTGTACAATGGTCTATTTACTGATTTAAAAACTATTCCTACCGATTCTGTTTTTAAAACAGATAATGCCCCTGCTTCTTATGCTATTACCTATGGAAGTGGCAAAGGTTGGTATTCTTATGATCAGCTAACAAGTTTAATTACACCTTTGGCTGGACGTGTTTTAGTTATACGAACAGCTTCAGGTAAATATGCCAAAATCGAGATTGTAAGTTATTATAAAGGAGGAGTTACTTTACCTGCAACTGCTTCTGATATCGATAAATTAAACAAACAACGTTATTATACATTTCGTTTTATGTATCAACCCAATGGCACTAAAACATTTTAGTTTAGGAATGCTTTTCCCCCAAAAGTAAAGGGGCCCGCTTGCGGGCCCCTTATTTGTTTTATGTGAAATCACTTTCTACAATTATCTTTCCAATTTAAAATTAACATCTGTTGCAGGACGCTTAGGGGCATTGGCTACTTTATAACCCGTACGGTACATCCAATCCGCCATCTTTTTTAATTTAGGATAATTAATATTTTCTGCATTGTCAGATGGAGTATGGTAATCATCGTGTAATAATGAGGTATACATAATTGCAGGAATACCTAATCTAGCATATGGTACATGATCACTTCTAAAATACCAGCCTTCGACATGAGTTACTTTATCATAAGTAGTATCTAATTTAAATTTAGGCCCTTCATTATTAGCAGCAATTAACATATTAATTAATTCTTGAGAATTTCGGTGTGGCACTTGCATACCAAGAACAGCAGCACTATCGGTATTATTTCGACCAATCATATCACCATTTAATACGGCTACTATATTTTTTATAGGGACTGTAGGATGAGCGCTATAATATCTCGATCCTAATAAACCTCTTTCTTCGGCCCCATGAATCACAAATAAAACGGAACGTTTAGGAGGGTTTTTAACAAAGGCTCTAGCATTGGATAACATTGCAACATCTACACTACCATTATCGTCAGCCCCATAATAAGTAGAGTCGTTATGAATCGCATTTCTGATACCATGGGCATCTTGGTGTCCACTATACAATAAATATTCGTTTTTTAATTTTGGATCAGTACCGGGTATAAAACCTATAATGTTTACAGAAGGATATTCAAATTGTTTTACCATAATACTTGCATTAAAATTAGCATTAGGTGCGGCAATTTCTTTTTTCATATTGCTATGTACCCAAATTACTGGAACAGTGCTGGTTACATTTACATTAGGTCCCCCATCAATATCATAAGAGCCTCTTTTAAAATTTTCGGAGGCGTCATCCCAAGCTTTCTCAGCAATTTCATCGGCAATAATAATGAGCGCTGCAGCACCTTTGCGAATAATAGGCATGCCATATTTGGTTAGTACACTGCGGCTATAGCGCCAAGTGGGTAAGGAAACATTTAAGTTGATTCCTAAAGAAGATGCTTCAATGGCCACTACTTTATTTTTAATGTCTAATTTATTAGTATCAATCTTAGCGCCATTTCCTAAGTATACAATAGGGGAGGCAAAATTAACATTGGCCATTTGTGCTACCTGAACATCACTCCATAAGTTAAGTGTGGTGTTATTTATTTTAAGTATCGATTTTTCGTCGATATGATTACGCCATAAAGTAAAAAATTGCAAATAGGTACCATCATCGCCAGCAGGTTTTAATCCTATTGCTCGGTATTTTTCCACCAACCACATGGAAGCCTTTAACTCATCCAGGGTACCAGCAGAGCGCCCTCTGAAATGGGCATCTGCTAAATCATACAAATCTTTTTTTAAGTCGGCTTCTTTTATAAGAGATAAGCCTGGAGGCGTTTGTGCTAGTAGGCATTGACTAAATAAAGCCAATAATGCTATGTTAAAAATTTTTTTCATAGGGTATAATTTAATTTTTTGCTTTAAAACTCCAAGTAAATAAAAATTCAGAAACAATTTCACCGTTTTCATTTGTACCAATCGATTTTGCGACTAATGTTTTACCTTCTTTTGTACGAATGGCTTCTTCAATGGTGTTGGCCATAGCTGCTCCATCCTCGGTACTAAAATAAATCATACCAGTGGCTTTTTTTACATAGCTCACTTCCATTTTTACCACCAACATACTTACCGAGGGTTGGCGTTTGTAAATTTGCCCTAAGGCTAGTAAACCCGTACTCATTTCTGCAGCCATTGCTTGAGCAGCAAAATACATCGACTTAAATGGGTTTTTACTAAACCATGTATGCTTAATCTTTATCACACATTTTTCTTCTGTTAATTCTTGTACACGAAGTCCTACAAAAAAAGCGGCAGGCAACCCTTGTAATAAAAAAAGTTTATACTTTAAAGGATGGGTGACTAATTGCTTAAAACGATTAAAATTTGGGTTCATACCCAAATATACTAAAAAAGGGATGAGGTAACAGTTTGTACCACATCCCTTTAGACTCTTTTGATAAGTAAAATACGGCTACTTGCCCATAAACATACTTCGGTTAATAGTAAAGCCTATGGCCATTCCTTCTCCACTTAATTTATTGCTGTTTCTAGATAATTGATCGATACAAGAGGAGAATGTGGTATTGCCAATGTAAAAGTGAAATTGGTGACCTCCAGAATTTACTTCGATACCCACCGAAACCAAATTAGGTTCATAATTTAAAATTGCACCATTGCTGGTTAATACATTTTCAAACATATTTAATTGACGAGAATACTCGAAATCTAAGCTTAGTACATCGGTTAATTTGTATTTTCCCCCAAGGCCTACTGAGTATACTTCGTTATCATTATTTATCCCATAAGGCACTTTATTAAAATGAACAATAGTGGGAGATAATTGCAAAGAGAGTTTGTCATTAAACTTACGAGAAATTAAAATTTGATTCATGTAATTAAATCTATCTCCGGCAAAAGTGATTGTTTTATCAGGAGCAGTATTTACATTGAATAGTGAAAACAAAGCCACAGATACCGGTATGTTTTTGGCGCCTGTTTGTTGACGTATAAATTTAATTTTTGAAAATCCCTCATATTTAGAACTTCCAGAAGCTCCAGCTCCTATGTTTAACCATCTGAGTAAAGAATAGTCAAATGATAAATAAGTATATGCTACACCAGAGTTAAGTCCTAATAATTGAGCGCCCATTTGTGACTCAGCCCCTTTGTTATAAATATTACTAAAATGGTGAGAGATCATAAATTGTAAAAAACCCTTGCCTCCCATTTCTGTACTTTGGGTATTAATAATTTTAGTTGTACTAAAAACATTTTTAGTGATTTTAACTTTTGGCTTTACTTCGGTAACAGTTATAGTGGAATCCGTTTGAGCTATAGATTGACTAAGTAAACCAAGGCATATAATAGTAAGTGTAAATATTTTTTTCATAATGTAATTTTTAATGGATGTTGAAGATTACTATTGAGCTTGACCTTGTGCAATCCATGTTGCAATAGTTTGTGTAGTACATGTGTTAAGGCTAAGTACTGGCCCTGGATGGCCTGTGGCACCGCCACTTTTCATCATTGCTGATAAAATAGCTTTATCATTAACCATAGTACTATAACTTAAAACCGGTGATACTGTTCCATGACAAGTAGAACTTTTACATGTGCTGTTATAGATGGGTAAAATATTGGCAGTGTATGTTATGGTTCCTGAAACAATACAACCACCACCATCATCTTTAGCACCTTGAGCAATCCATGCTTGCATTACTGCTTTTTGTGTTGGAGTAAAACGAACACCACCATCTCCTGGATGTTTGGTAGTGTCTGTAACCATATCTTTAAAAGTAGTAACCCTTGCTAATATAGTGGGGTAAAATATAGTATCTAAATGAGAAAATTGAACTGCGGTGCTACTCACTCCATTATTATGACAACCACATCCTCCAGCAGTTACTATGGGAACAATTTCGCTTCTAAAGGAAACTGTTGGCAAGCTTTCAATATCAGATTTATTCTTGTAACAAGAAGAGAAAGTACTAAGTACAATTGTTGCAAGACTGGCCATTGTTATTAATCTTATTTTCATATCTCTAAAATTTGAGTGACTTGAATTTTGTTACTTAGTAATTAATTTTCCTGATACTTTGTATTTATAAATACCTGTACCTGTTATACCATATTTCCATACATCTGGAATATTTGGATCAGAAAAATACCAGGCTTTTATAAGTGCTATTTCGGCAGGTTTAATACCCCCATCTTGATTGGCCATGCCGCCAGTATTTGAGGTAGTAAATACCCCTGTTCTTGGATTAGCCATGAGCATAGTAGAATCTAATCGATAAATAATACTACTAGTTGTATTGTATATGTCTCCCTTAACATAATAGGCTTTTTTAGAAGTAGGATCTGTATAGGCTACTGCAGTATTACTTCTTATACCTTTAGGATAATTAATATCAAATAGGATATCATCGTAATTATTTAAAGGGCCTCTTGTGCTTACTGCAGATACTGGAGTAGAAAATGTTTTAAAAGGTCTAAAGCTCGCATTGGCTAAAGTATCGGCATAAAATTTTCTAACACTATCTTTATAGGCTTGTAAAAATGTAGCGCGTACAGCATTACTTGTAAGTTGACAATAAA
This sequence comes from Bacteroidota bacterium, assembly GCA_947452905.1. Classification (GTDB taxonomy): domain Bacteria; phylum Bacteroidota; class Bacteroidia; order Chitinophagales; family Chitinophagaceae; genus Sediminibacterium. The sequence continues at coordinate 242,311 of CANGEP010000003.1, forward strand.
CTGTGTTCACTGCAGTGACTGGATTGGTATAAGTCCATTGTGCAGTATCCGCAGTAGTTAAACCAGTTAACAAACCTTTTCTGGCCCAGCCACCGGTACTAGTAGCTTCATTATGACAATTACCTGAGGTACATCCACCACTAATAATTGAAATCGCTGCGGGTCTAAAATCGTTGAGATCTGGTTTTTCCTTTGCGCCATTTAAAATCCAATTATAAATAATTCCTTTATCGGAAGCTGCCACTTCGGTATTAGAACTAACTGGTGGCATGGCTTTGTTAAAATCGTTGGTGGTAATATATACCCATAATTTACTACCCGCTGGATCTTTAGGGCTCACATATTTCATCACATCAGCATAGGTTTCAAACTTAGGACTAATAGGGCCTCCATGACAATTGGCTGTGGCACAATCTTGTGTTAAAATACTCAATACTCCTCTAAAATTAATACTGTCATTTTTGCTAGGATTTATATCTGCCATGGCAACAATATTGCTACTATAAAAAGCGGAATATACAGTGCTATCTGCCATACCCTTGTAGGATCTGTCCAATCCTTGTATGGTAGCCGTACTATCTTCTTTTTTACATTGAATAGAAAGTGTAGTAATGGATACCCCAACCAACAACACTGTGATGAGCTTGACCAAAGAATTTTTTCTCATAAATAAAAAATTTAACTGTGAAAGAAATTGCTTCTTGATAATCGTAGAAGCCAAGAAATCAACATACTGCGAAATGGTTTAATATATAGTCTACCATTTTGATTGCACAAAACTAGTATGGCTTATTCCCTCCAATTATGACATTCATCAGAAATTAAAATGATACTGCTCATCTAAACATAACTGATGAAACTCATCTTTTTTAATGACCGCTATCATTGAACAGCATTTGTCATTATTCTAACCTTTGTGCTATCAAAATATATGCAAATGAAAAATTTAACAATGCTTTCTTTAGTGGTTGTATTTATCACGGCTGCTAGTTTTACCATGTTTCAAAAACCATGGACGGTTCCTGCTGATAAAGCTAAAATGGCAAATCCAGTAAAAACAAGTGCAGCATCTGTGTCTGAAGGAAAAGCTTTATGGAGTCAACATTGTGCCTCTTGTCATGGTAAAGCGGGTTTGGGAGATGGTTCAAAAGCTTCTACCTTAGAAACTACACCACCTGATTTTAGCAAAGCTGCTTTTCAGGGTCAAACAGACGGAGCTTTATTTTATAAGACATCAGAAGGTCGTGATGATATGCCAAGTTTTAAAAAGAAAATACCAGATCAAGAAGATATTTGGAATTTGGTAAACTATATGCGCAGTTTAAAAAAATAGCAAGCTCAATTTTACATAATAATTAATGTATGAACAACAGAAGAAAACTAATTGCCAGTATAAGTGCACTTGGCTTATTTCCACTTGTAAAACTTGGGTTCTTAACTAAAAAGAAAGAAATGATTAGTTGTGCTCCCGAAATTAAAACCATGAAAATGCTTACTCAAGATGGAAGGCTTGTGGAAGTGGATATCGCTAAATTAAATGGTGCTAAAGAAAAAATATCTAATAAGCAATTACAAGATTGGGTTAAAAAAGAACTGTAATTAAAATAGTGTGGCATGAAAATAAACGAAAATTCAAGAAGAGATTTTTTAGCTGCCGGTTTAATGGCTAGTGCGGCTTTAGCAGGTTGTAGTAGTAAAAATCCATTTACCCCAGATGAATTGGGAGAAGTAAAGCCTTCGGGTGAAATGGTAAAATTACTTTCGGTTGATGGAGAAGTAATTGAGGTGGATAAAGCATTTTTAAAACCAGTACCCGACTTGCCATCTGTTTCTAATGATGATGCAAGAGTTGGAATACCAGGAAAAAAATTTGCGATGGTGATTGATTTGTCTAGATGTAAGAGTTTAAAAAAATGTCAAACTGCTTGTAATCATATGCATCACATTCATCCAGGTCAAAACTGGATAAAAGTGTATCCTATGCAAGAGTCCGAAAAAACTGCTCCTTATTGGCAACCTACTACTTGTATGCATTGCGACGAACCTCCTTGTGTAAAAGTTTGTCCTGTAGATGCTACTTTTAAAAGGAAAGACGGTATTGTTTTAATAGATAGTGATCGTTGTGTGGGATGTCGTTTTTGTATGGCGGCTTGCCCCTATTCTTCCAGGGTATTTAACTGGGAAGAGCCTACCATTGAAAAAGAAGTTGCCCATCAACCTTATTCTTGTGAAACAAGTGTTCCGCAAAAAAAAGGAACAGTAGGTAAATGTGATTTTTGTCCAGATATGGTTCGCCAGGGCTCTTTACCACATTGCGTTTCGGCTTGCCCCAATGGCGTATTCTTTTTTGGGGATATTCTCGAAGATTCAATAACTAATGGTTCAGAAACTTTTAGATTTAGTGAGTTAATTAAAGATAAAGCGGGTTACCGTTTAATGGAAGACTTAGGAACTAAACCAAGTGTTTATTATTTACCTCCTGTAAACAGAAACTTCCCTTTTGAAAATCACGAATCCGAGAAAGCTGAAGAAAAAAAATCATAGTTCATTAAAATAGTACATCGTGGAAAAATTAGCTGAAAATAAAATAATTGAAGACTTGCTACCACAAAAATTTGGGAAACAAGGAGTCATTTGGGTAATAAGTTTAATGATTGTTTGTGCAATAGGTGCGTTTGCTTATGCAAGACAATTATATTATGGTTTAGAAGTAACCGCGTTAAGAGATTATGTATCCTGGGGTATTTATATTTCTAATTTTGTATTTTTTGTAGCTATTAGTTTAGTTGGATCTTTAATAACAGCGGTGCTAAGACTCACGGATGTTCACTGGAGCACACCTCTAACAAGAATCGCAGAAATAATTGCAGTATCTGCTATTGCCTTTGCAGGATTGATTATAATAGTGGATATGGGGCGTCCCGATCGTTTTTATAATTTATTTACACATGGTCGTTTACAATCACCTATCATCTGGGATGTAATTGTAATTACAACTTATTTATTTGTGAGTTTACTATTATTATATTTTCCTTTGCTGCCAGATTTAAAAATTATGATTGGTTTTAAAGAACGCAATGGCAAGTGGTTACAAAAATTATATGAATTCTTAGGTTCTTTTTGGAAAAATAAACCAGCACAATTTAAAATCACCAATAGGGCTATTCATATTTTATCTGTTACTATTATTCCTGTTGCCTTTGCTATTCACACTGTAACTTCTTGGTTATTTGCCACTACCTATAGGCCAGGTTGGGATAGTACTAACTTTGGTGCTTATTTTATTTCAGGTGCTTTTTTAGTGGGTGCAGGAGGCGTATTAATTGCTATGTATGTTTTTAGAACTCATTACAAATTGGAAAAATATATTACCAACGATCATTTCGATAAAATGGGGAAAGTTGTGGTATTGCTTGCTTTAATTTATTTATACTTTAATATTAATGAATTTTTAGTGCCCGCTTTTAAAATGAAAAAATCCGAAGAAGAACATTTAATGGGTTTATTTACAGGAGAATTTTCACCTATTTTTTGGTTTGCTATTTCTACTTCTATGTTAATTCCAATTCTTATTTTGATTACTAAAACGGGCCGTAAACCCAATGCAGCTTTCGTTGCTGGCATACTCGTAGTAGTTGGGTCTTGGTTTAAAAGGTATTTAATTGTAACACCAACCTTACTTCACCCATTTTTACCCATGCACGATGTGCCTACTACTTATACTCATTATTTTCCTACCTGGGAAGAATGGGCTATCGCAGGGGGATCACTAGCTGGCGCTTTATTAGTGATTACATTTTTTGCTAGAATTTTCCCCATCATTCCTATTCATGAAACAATAATTGAAGCTGCTAACGAAAACTTGCCCCATGAAAATGTTTAAATTTTGGTTACTCCCAATGGTTTGGATAATTGTATTTACACCAGCTATTTTAGTTGGTCAAACCGCCGATAAAAACACTTTGTCTTTAAATATTAAATATTTTAACGACTATAATATTACACATCATTTATTAATTTCTGCAAAGTCTAAAATAGAGGGGAAGTTTCAACAAATTCCCAATATACCTGTTCAGGTTTTTATAAGCAGCGATGCCAATAAAGCCAACTTAATTGGTAAAGGAGTTACCAATGCAAAAGGGGTATTACTCATTAATATTCCTGCAGTAGCACAAGCGGAATGGTTAAAATCACCGAATCAAAACTTTATTGCTGTTTCGCCAGCTACTCAAAAATTTGAAGAAGGTCGAGGAGAACTAACTATTACTAAAGCAAAAATTAAAATTGATACTACGGCAGGCCATATTATTACGGCTAAATTAGTTGCATTGGTTGATACTACATGGACAGCAATCGCAGCTGTAGATATGGTAGTGGGAGTTAAAAGATTAAGTAGTATTTTAAATGCTAACGAAACTGCAAGCTATCCCACTGATTCAAGTGGATTAGTACAAGCTGAATTCAAAAGAGATAGCATTCCGGGAGACGCCAAAGGCAATATAACTATTGTTGCGGCAGTTTTAGACAATGATATTTATGGAAATTTAAATGCAGAGATGGTAGTGCCTTGGGGAAAATATTATACTTATGAATCTAATTTTGATCATCGTACCTTATTTGCTAGAAGAGGACATTCACCTATTTGGTTAGCGCTTTTAGCATATACCATTGTGGTGGCTGTTTGGTCTGTAATCATTTATTTATTTTTTCAAATTAAACAAATTCAAAAAATTGGGATAGAGTAGGCTGAAGTTTGATGTTTTGATGAAGAAAGGCGCTCTTTGAGCGCCTTTCTGATTTTTAGGAGTTTATTTTTTACAGATAAAATCTTACATTTAAAGCAACAAACAAAAACGATTATGCCACAGGGATTACAGACATACGATTACTTAGTATTTATACTTTACTTTATTTTAATAGCGAGTTATGGATTTTATATTTATAGGCGTAAAAAAACAGTTAATGCGAATACTACCGATTTCTTTTTAGCGGAAGGGCAACTCACATGGTGGGCCATAGGAGCGTCGTTAATCGCTTCTAATATTTCGGCTGAACAATTTATTGGCATGAGTGGCAACGGGTTTAGATTAGGCCTTGCTATCTCGGCCTATGAATGGCTGGCAGCTATTTCGCTGGTGGTAGTGGGTATCTTTTTTATGCCGGTGTATTTAAAAAATAAAATTTACACCATGCCTCAGTTTTTAAAAACGAGGTATAACGAAACTGTGGCAATGATGATGGCTATTTTTTGGTTGTTTTTATACATATTTGTAAATCTTACGTCCATTTTGTATTTAGGATCAATTGCTATTAATAATCTTACTGGCGGTACTCATTTTCATTTAATTATGATTGGTTTAGCAGTCTTCGCTTTATTTATTACACTGGGTGGTATGAAAGTGATAGGATATACCGATGTAATACAAGTGCTTGTTTTAACTATTGGTGGTTTAATTACTTCTTATATAGCATTAACGGTGGTGGGTGAGAAATTTGGTTTTGGTAAAAATGCTATTGCCGGATTAAATCATTTAATTAAAGTAGCACCCGATCATTTTAAAATGATTTTTGATAAACCAGGTGCTGGCGCTACCCAAAAACAAATTGATGATTACTCTTCCTTGCCAGGATTAGCGATGATGGCTGCGGGTATGTGGGTGGCTAATTTAAATTATTGGGGATGTAATCAATATATTACCCAAAGAGCATTGGGTGCCGATTTAAAAACAGCAAGATCGGGTATCTTTTTTGCTGCTATGCTAAAATTATTTATGCCTTTATTAGTTGTTATTCCTGGTATTGCTGCTTATGTATTATATCAAAATGGGGAATTACAACAACAAATGCTTACAGCAGGTGTGGTTAATCAAGATAACGCTTACTCTTCTGTGATTGGTTTTTTACCCATTGGGTTAAAAGGTTTATCCATGGCTGCTTTAACAGCAGCTATTGTTGCTTCATTAGCGGGTAAAGCCAATAGTATTTCCACTATCTACTCTTTAGATATTTATAAAAAATATGTAAACAAAGCAGCCAATGATACAAAAGTAGTTTCTACGGGTCGTATCATGATTATTATATCCTTAATTATTGCTATTATCATTAACTGGAACGATAGCTTAGGCATTGGTGGTAAAGGTGGTTTTGAATTTATCCAAAAATATACAGGCTATATTTCTCCTGCCATCTTCCCTGTATTCTTATTAGGTTTTTTCTGGAAAAAGACTACATCCAAAGCAGCTATCTCAGGAATTATTTTAGGATTAGTGTTAGCCATATTATTTGATAAGTTTTTGCCAGGCATGTTTGGGAATGAAACTTTTTTATATACTGCTTTACCCAATGGACATGGCGGTTTCGAAATTCCTTATTTAATTCAAATGGGCTGGGTGTTTTTATTTACTTGTATTATTATTGTTGGCATTAGTTTATTGGATGTTAAAGGACAAACACATGATAACTCATTACAAGAAGATAGCACTAAATATAAATTAACCAACGCGCATATAGCAATGATTGTTACCATCTTAATTGTGGTTGCAGGATTATATATTCGTTTTTGGTAAAATACATTTTATGAATAAAAACAAATTGCCTCAAATACTATCGGTGTTATTTTACACAGGTATAGCTATGTTTTTTGCTTCTACTTTACAGGCGCAAAAAGAAACGATCATTGGCAATGTTTATATTGTAGATGGTACTGGAAAAGCTGCAAAAAAAGGAGCCATTACTATTAAGGGAGATAAAATTATGGCCATTGGTGGGAATAAAATTTCATTGCAAGGGCAAACATATATCGACGGTAAAGGTTTGTATTTAGCCCCTGGTTTTATTGATGCACATAGTCATCATTTGGGCGATTTGCAAAAAAACTCAGCAGGTTTAAGCACTTCCAATCAAGGGATTACTACTATTGTAATTGGTCAGGATGGGGAAGGATATTTTATGGATACACTGGAAGCGCAAATGAAAAGAATACCTGTTGCAGCCAATGTAGCTTCCTATGCAGGACATTCCTCTTTACGTGAACAAGTGATGGGTGAAAATAATTTATTTCGAAATGCCACTGATGCTGAACTGCAAAAAATGACTGTTCTTTTAAATAGGGAATTAGCGAATGGTGCATTAGGACTATCTACTGGTTTAGAGTATGAACAAGCATTTTACTCTAATAGAGAAGAGGTATTAACGCTTGCAAAATTAACAGCAAGCAAAGGAGGCCGTTACATTAGTCATATAAGAAGTGAGGATTATAAAATAGATGATGCCATTGATGAAATCATTCAAATTGGTAAAATAACTAAAATGCCAGTTCAAATTTCTCATATAAAAATTGCCAATAAAGGATTTTGGGGAAATGCCCCAAAGGTTTTAGCAAGATTAGATAGTGCCAGAAAAGCAGGCATCAATATTACGGCCGATGTATATCCTTACACTTTTTGGAATTCAACTATTCGTGTTCTTTTTCCTAAAAGAGATTATGACAATCTTAAAAGTGCCGAGGAAGCAGTAAATGAATTATTTGACCCAAATGAATCTTATATAGTTAGATACGCACCTCATCCTTCTTATGTGGGTAAAACAGTAACTGCTATTGCCAAAGAAAGAAACGAATCAAATGCACAAGCTTTAATGAGTTTAGTAGCTTTGGCGGCTGAATTCAAAAAGCAAAATCCAAATTATTCTGAGGTTATCGAAGCCATTGCTGCCAAATCAATGAGCGATCAGGATTTACGTGCATTTATTCAATGGCCTTATTCCGTTATTTGTTCAGATGGTAATGCTGGTGGGCATCCTAGAGGTTATGGATCGTTTACAAGGGTACTTGGTAAATATGTTAGGGAAGATAAATCTTTGAATTTAGAAAACGCCATTCACAAGATGACATTGCAAACAGCCGAATATTTAGGTATAAAGGATAGAGGAGTTATTGAAGTTGGGAAAAAAGCAGATTTAGTTTTATTTAACCCTGCTACAGTTGTAGATCATGCAAAAATTGGAGATAGCAAAGCACTCTCTACAGGTATTGAAATGGTTTGGGTAAATGGAGCGCTCGTTTATAATAATAAAAAAGCTACTGGAAAATTACCAGGGGAATTAATTAAAAGAAAATAAGCACTATAAGATGAACAAGGCAATTGTATTAACCAATGGACTACTAACTTCTACGGATGCTAAAACAGCACATGGTTTAATTAGAGGCACCGAAAGATTTACTATTGTTGGCATTGTAGACGCGCCTGCTACAGCAGGCAAAGAAGCTGGTGAGTTATTAGATGGTAAGAACAGAAATATCCCTGTTTTTGGAACTTTTGATGAAGCCATAGCGTCAATAAAAGAAGTACAATTTTTGGTTATTGGAGTAGCTACTGTTGGGGGACGTTTACCTGGCAATATGTTAGAGATAGTGATTAAAGCTATACAAGCAGGGCTCTCTATTGTTAATGGTCTTCATGAATATTTAAATGAGAAACCGGATGTGGTTGCTTTAGCAGCAAGTAAGGGGGTACAATTGATTGATGTGCGTAAGCCAAAAACTAGAGAGCAATTACATTTTTGGACTGGCGAAATTTATAAAGTAAAAGCCCCTATTATTGCCGTCATTGGTATGGATTGCGCCATGGGAAAAAGGACTACTGCTAGAATGTTAAGACAAGCTTGTGAAGCTAATGGCTTAAATGGACAGATGATTTATACGGGGCAAACAGGATGGCTGCAAGGGGGTAAATATGGTTTTGTTTTTGATTCTACTTTAAATGATTTTGTTTCGGGCGAATTAGAAAATGCGATTGTTACATGTTGGAAAGAAACCAATGCCGATTTTATTTTTTTAGAAGGACAATCCTCATTAAGGAACCCTAGTGGTCCTTGTGGCATTGAATTATTAATTTCGGGGAATGCCAAACATGTGGTGTTATTATTTGCGCCTAAAAGAAAATATTTTGACAACGATGAACATTGGGGGGCCATTCCTTCGGTGGAGTCTGAAATTGAAATTATTGAAAAGCTAGGCTCTACAGTAATTGCGGTAGCTATTAATACCGAAAATTGCACCGAGGAAGAAGCATTTGCTTATCAAAAAGAGTATACGCAAAAATTAAATCGCCCGGTATTACTTCCTATTCAAGAGGGAGTGAGTTCACTTATTCCAGTTTTACAATCTCTAGTTAAATAATAGTAGTATGAAAATAGTTGCTGTTCGATCTTACTTAAAAAATATGGCTTTAACTAAGCCTTATACCATTGCTTATAATACTTTTACTAATGTAAGCATTGCTTTTTTAGAAATCGAATTAGCGAATGGTGTAATAGGTTATGGTACAGGAAGCCCAGCCGAAGAAGTAGTGGGCGAAACTACCTTGGAAACTTATACCAATTTACAGAGCGATTTTATTAAGCAATTGGTGGGTAGAGATATTCAATCTTTTCAGCAAATTATTTTTGAAACCAATAAGCATTTTTATCATAAGCCTGGAACTATTGCTGCTGTTGATTTGGCATTGCATGATGCTTTTTGCAAATTTATTGGCTGCTCGGTAGCTCAGTATTATGGACAAAAAATAAAAGCACTTCCTACCTCCGTTACCATTGGTATCAAAAATGTACAAGATACTTTGGCAGAAGCTGCGGGGTATAAAGATTTGGGATTTAAAATTTTAAAAGTAAAAACAGGTCTAGCAGTAGAAGAGGATATTGAACGTGTAATAAAACTAAAAGAAAAATTTGGTAATCATTTTAAAACAAGAGTAGATGCCAATCAGGGATATACCTTACAAGACTTACAAAAATTTATTGCTGCCACTCGACATGCCGATTTGGAATTAATAGAACAACCTATGAAAGTGGGTACCGAATTGGAACTTTTAGGTTTGTCATGGGCCGATCGTAAGTTAATTGCAGCAGATGAATCTTTAAAAGACTCTCAAGCGGCATTGCAATTTGCTTCCAACGATAAGCCTTTTGGTATTTATAATATTAAACTTATGAAATGCGGTGGATTAATGGGGGCATTGGGTATTGCAACAATTGCGGGTAATGCAGACATAGATTTATTTTGGGGTTGTAATGACGAGAGTATCTTAAGCATTACAGCTGCTTTACATTTTGCTTATTCTTGTCCTCATACAAAGTATATCGATTTGGATGGAAGTTTTGATTTGGCCGAAGATATCGTCACAGGCGGCTTTACCCTTGTTGATGGCGAAATGTTAATTAACCACAAAATAGGCTTTGGCTGCGAGCTAAGCTAAAAGTAAGCTTCTACTTATGGAAACACTCAAGCCTAAAATTGGATTAAGATCGGCTACTTTTTTAGTAGTAAGTGTAATTATAGGTTCGGGTGTATTTAAAAAAATTGTTCCCATGTCGGATCAGTTAGGGAGTCCATGGTGGGTTATTGCTTGTTGGGTGATTGCAGGATTTATAAGTTTAGCGGGCGCTTTATCCACTGCCGAAATGGTAAGTATGTTTCCCAATTCGGGGGGTGAGTATTTTTATTTTCAAAAAATATATGGTCGCTTTTTTTCTTTTATGTATGGTTGGTCTAGTTTTACAGTCATAAAAACTTCGGCCATATCAGCACTCGCTTACATTTTTGCACAATCTTTTAATAGTTTATTTCCACTTCCCGAATGGGGTTCTGATGCTAGTTTTTTAGGCATTGCATTATTTCAAAATTTGTCCGTTAAAATATTGGCCTCATTTTTAATTATTTTACTTACCCTTTTAAATTACAGAGGCGTTCAATTTGCCGAAAAATTAAGTTCTGTTTTAACTTATTTAATGTTGGCAGGCATTGCTTATTTTATTGTGGTTGGTTTTTTTTCTGCTCAAGGAAGCATGGCACATTTTACCACAAATAGTCATATGGCTGGACATGAACCACCCACAGGCGCAGCCTTATATAAAGCATTGTTTATAGCAAGTTTAGGTGCTTTTTGGGGCTATGAAGGATGGAATAATATTGCCTATATAGGCGAAGAGATTAAGCAACCCAAACGCAATCTGCCATTGGCTTTGGGCCTTGGAACAATTTTAGTAATTGTTACTTATGTTTTATTGAATTTAGTTTTTGTTTACATTTTACCCATTGATTATTTTATCGGATTAACGGCAAGTCCTAATAAAATTGCGGCCGTTGAAGTTGCCGGACAAATTAGTGGTTCTTTGGGAATGATTTTAGTAGCTTGTTTAATTTTAGTTACTACTTTAAACTCTACCAATAGTAGCATTTTAATGTCGGCTCGAATTTTATATGCGATGGCTAGAGACAAAATGTTTTTATATAAAGCTGCATCGGTGCATAAAAAATACAATACTCCCGATATAGCTTTGTTTGTGCAAGCTATATGGGCTATTGTGTTAGTGTTTTCAGGTACATTTGATCAGTTAACCGATATGTTGGTTTTTGCTTCTTTTTTATTTTATGGAAGCACTGCTTTTGGGGTTATTTGGATGCGTATTAAACACCCCGAAATTGAACGTACATATAAAGTAATTGGGTATCCTTTTGTACCAGCCATTTTTTGTATTTTTTGTGTAACGCTTTTTGTGAGTACCATTATTAATCAACCCTATGAGGCCATTTGGGGATTGTCGTTAATGGCTTCTGGAATTCCCATTTATTTTTGGTTACAAAAAAACGCCAAGTAAAATACCTGACGTTTTACAAAAATCTATTTAAAAATTTCTAAGTTGTTAAAATGGCTTTGGCATAATCGAAACATTTTTTTGTTTCTTTTACCGCATCTGATCCTGCGGGAACATCATACTCTAATTCGATAGTAGCAGGAATTGGATACTTTTTGGAACGAAGTAAGGTAAGTATTTCTTTTAAAGGCGTATTACCTTGTCCCCAAGGCATATTAGTTCCATTGCCTTCTTTATTTTTACGGTCTTTAATATGCATACTAGTTATGCGATCATGTTTTGCCTCTATCAAAGCCAATAAAGTTTCTTTGGTGTTAGCACCGCCTGCAGCAATATAGTGACCACAATCTAAATTCATGGTATTATAAGGGGATTGTGCTAATGCAATATCCCATGCGGTATCAGTAGCTTGTGTATGGGCATGATAACCAATATAAATGCCATGCTTTTGACCTAAATCCCCTAAACGCTTTGAATGAGCGGCATTTTCGGGGAGTTCAACGGTTACTGATTTAGCACCAAGTGTTTTGGCAGCTTTTAAAGCATATTCAATTTCGCCATCTGTATTGTTTGGGTTTAAGGCATTGGGCTTAAATGCATAAATACTTACTCCAGCATCGTTATACATTTTTTTAACTTCTGCAAATTTATCCATTGGTGCGAATTCTCTCCAATTAGCTAAAGCCATTTGGTATTCTTTTGCCTTCGCCCTAAGTTCGTCGGTCCATTCAAATTTTACACCTGGTCTCCATTGTATTGGACTTTTAGGTGCACCTGCATATTCTTCAATAGCATCACCCATAAGTTCGATAGCACTAATATTAGCATCAACACAATATTGTAATAATTGAGAAGCAGATCCAGGCATACTTCTAAAGGAATAAGTGATGGCACCTAATTGAACACCATTAATGTATGAATTTGGTTTTCCTGCAAAAATACTATTCGCAAAACTTTTTTTGCCGCCCAATAATAAGGCCAAAGAAGCAAAAGATGTTTTTTGTAAAAAATCGCGTCGAGAATTCTGCGTGATAAATTTTGACATGTTTTTAATTTATAGGTAAGCAATTAATTACTTAAATATAATCATAAAATGAGATGAGATTAACGCTAAAATGGATAAGCGGTTAAGTTATAGTTCAATTTTTTGTCCTTGCACTGGGTAGATGATTTTAAGTACTAAAGTGTTAGCATCGGCAATCTCCTTTTTAATTTGGTTTTCACAGGTATCACAAGGTTTAATATGAGTTACAAGTATAGGAGTATTGCGTAAACGATTGCCTGATAAAGAATTTAGTTTTGTAAGTTCACTCATTAGTAGTGAAGGTGTTAAATGTCCAAAGAGTGATTTTTCTGGCACTTGATTACTAAAGGAAACTTCAATCATGATTCCATGTAAAACACCTTGTTGAATCAAAGGAGCTATTGATCTCCAGAGGGTTTCCAATTGATTTGATTTTTCGACAGTGTCGGCACCTGTATCTCCAAGGTATAAAAGGTATTGACCTTTATTATTGATTAAAAAAGCACTGCTTTCATAAGGATTTACATGTGATAACAAAAAAGGTTTTACACGTAAATCTGTATTGTTAATTTCTACTTCTTTATTTGGACTAAGTAAACTGTAATTATATTTATTGAGTATAGGTTTGTCTCCTTCATTACCAAAGTTGGCCCAGCTTTTCCAAGTAAAATAGTTGTTTTTTAAAACATCTAAAACCGATTCAAATCCGTAAATGTTTTTGGCATTGTCATTGGGCGAATTTAAAATAAGCCCTGCAGTATGATCTAAATGTGCATGTGAAATAAAATAAGCTTTAATAAAATCCTGTTGTGCTTTTTGGGCATTAGTAGCTTTAAGTAAATGGTTGGCAACTGCTTTTTGTAAACCATGGTTGATGGTGCCTGCATCTAAACAAATAAATTGATTATTCCCTTTCGCGCTCACTAGATAGGCCGATAAATCAGATTCGTCTAATCCCCCTTTTACACCTAAAGGAATAATAGTAAAAGAACTGGGTTTAACTTGCGCCCAAGAATCTGCCAGTTGAATAGTGAATAAGAAAAGTAAAAGATATTTTATTTTCATGGCCCTGCTTAAGGCCTAAAAATATATCATTTATTCGATTTTGGAAAAAGGCACTAAGGCTTTATCGGTGAATGTCGTCGAAAAGTTCCTGAATTGGAATATTTAAAGCTGAGGCAATTTTATATAACTGAAAAACACTGGTATTAATTTTACCCAGTTCAATTCGGCTTAATTGAGTATAATCCATATCGGCTTTAAATGCCAATGACTCAAGCGTTAGGTGATTACTAATTCTTAATTTTCTAATTTGTTTCCCAATAAGTTTCACCACCTGGTCTTTGTCGGATGCCATTATACAAATTTGTAGGAATATATTCTATGAATCAATGGCATATATGCCATCGGTAACGATTTAGTTCCTTATTTAATTAGTGCTTATTAAGGTAACAGGAGAGAAAAGACGAAATGCCTAAACAGAATTCTAGGACATATTTCTCAGAAGTAGATTTTTAAGTAATGCAAAGGTATCACAATTGCGGCTTCTTTTTGGAGCGGCAGTTTAATTAAACACTATTTAACAGTAATTTATATAGACTTTAAATAGTTGTAGCTTCGTTTTAATGCAATCTCTGGATTTAGCACCATATCTTGTTCTACGAAGAAATGCTGCGTGCCATTTTCTTTGGCAACTTTCAAGATGTTATTTAAATCTAATATACCATCACCTGCTGAACTCATAAATGGAAATAAAGCAATCCATTGACTGGCATCACCACCATCACCAGAAAAATGTACTTTTTGTTTCATATCTTTTACATGCATCATTTTATATCTGCCACTATGTTTTTTAAGTAATTCAATAGGATTGGCACCCCCTGCAGTAGTCCAATATAAATCCATCTCTAAAAAAACTAAATTCGGATCGGTCCCTTCCAATATAAAATCTAAAGGCATTTTCCCATTGCTTACTTGTAAACCATAACCATGATTATGATAAGCAAATCGAATTCCATTTTTTACGGCTTCGGCACCAATTTTATTAAATGCTTCTGCTGTTTTTTTATAATCGTCAATTGTTTTACGATGATCTTCTGGTATTGAAGGTAATACTACATATTTGGCACCAATTTTATGAGCTGCATCGGCAAGTAAACCCAATTTTTTTTGTAAAGTATCTAAATCGGTATGCATAGAAGGTACCGACAATCCGTGTGATTTTAAGGAGCTAGCAATTTCAGTACTTGATTTTCCAAAAAAGCCACTACCTTCAAAACCTAAACTTCCAGTAACCGAGCTCCAGTATTTTTTTGCAAGGTCGGTACTAAATGGATAGGGCCCATACATTTCAATTTCTTTAAATCCTATTTCTGCTAACATTGCTAAAGCGCCATCAAAATTTTCGTTAAGCATTTTAGGCACCGAGAATAATTGGATACCCACCTTATTAAGCATAGAAGGGTTTGCCCATATTTTATTTGTGCTAGCTATAGTTGCCAAAGAGGCTAATCCGGTATTTTGAATAAATTTGCGACGATTAAGCATGGCGTTTGTTTTACTAAATATAAGTTTTTTAAACCTTTTTCAATTTAGAATGTCCAAAAAATTGTTATTAAACCTGTAATAGATATGCCAAAATACCTTCGTTTATTAGTTTTCTTTTTTGGTTTAATAAGGAGTGAAATTATGATGGCACAAGAAGACCATAAATTTCATAATACCATTTTACCTGCTTTTGGCTATACTTTGCAAACTAATTGGGCTGGAGTACTTAATTATAATCTTGGATTTTATAATGGAGATAGCACCCAAGATCAACAAAAAATTTCTAGTTTAAATACGAGTATTACCTATACTTTAAACAAACAAGTTATTATCCCTTTTCAAGCCAATATTTGGTCCAAGGACAAGAAGTTTAATTATACAACCGACTTTCGTTATTTGAAATATCCTTCTGTCACCTATGGTTTAGGCACAAGATCAAGTTTAGAAAATGAGTCAAATATTAATTACAATTATTTGAAACTACATGAAATGGTTTCAAGATTAATTATCAAAAATGTTTACGTTGGTGCTGGCATATTTTATGACGCTTATTGGAATATCGAAGAAGTGAATAAATTTTTAACTACAAGTTCATTTGAACGATATGGATATTCTGATAAAGAAAAATCTGTTGGGCTAGCTATTAGATTATTATATGATTCAAGACGGAATCAAATTAATCCAGCAAATGGTTGGCTGGGGAATATTATTTATAGACCTAATTATACTTCTTTAGGAAGTGATACGCATTGGGAATCTATATTAGTAGAAGGAAGGAAGTATTTTAAACCTTCTAAAACATCTAATAATATTTTAGCTTTTTGGACCTATAATGTTTTTACCATTACAGGCAAGCCTCCATATTTATTATTGCCTTCCACAGGCTGGGACGATTTTTATAATACTGGTAGAGGTTATATTCAAGGAAGATACCGTGGACGCAATATGATGTATTTAGAATCTGAGTATCGTTTCGGAATTTCGCGAAATGGGTTTTTAGGGGGTGTTATTTTTGCGAATGCACAATCTTTTTCTAAGGATATAAAATCCGAATTGTCTGTAATTGCACCTGCCTATGGCACAGGTTTGCGTTTTAAAATTAATAAACATACCAATACCAATATTTGTATCGATTATGCTTTTGGAACGGATGGATCCAAAGGGATATTTGTGAATTTAGGAGAAGTGTTTTAATCCTCTTTTTGTTTTCTTACAATAGCAGGATACTTAAGAATAGCTTAAGTTTTACAATTTTTTCCTAAAACTATTTTTAATCATATTTTGTACTAATAATTCGATTTAATTTTAAACCTACGAACTATTTAGTAGTCTAATAGTTATTCTAGGTTACTCTTAAATTTTTAAGTTATGAAACGCAAAATTCTTTTATCAATTATGATGATGGCTATTTTAACTTGGGTGTTGAATAGCAATAGTATTTATGCTCAAAGAGGTGGTCGAGGGGGTGGTTTTTCGAGAGGAGGAGTTGGTTTTAGCCGAAGTTTTGGGGGTAGTTCATTTAGTTTTGGAGTGGGTGTAAATAGATCCATGAGTAACGTAAATAGAGTTACTAGTTTTGGTGGCCAAGGTTATTTAAGAAGCTTGCCAAGACATTATCAAAGAATAAGTTTTAGAGGTATGCCATTTTATTTTTACAATGGTTTATTTTTTGATTATTAGGGAGGGTATTACAGAAGTATTTTTCCGCCTTTGGGGTTAACCATAGGCATGCTTCCTTATGGTTATTGGGGTTTTAATTTTGGCGGCTACCCTTATTATTATCATACGGGTATTTATTATCAACAAGAGGATAATGTATATAAAGTAGTGCAAGCTCTTATAGGTGCTACTGTGCCTAATATTCCAAAAGAAGCTAAAGAGGTGATAATAAACAACGAAAAATATTATGAGTACAATGGTACTTATTATAAAGCAATGACAAAAGAAGATGGCAGTGTTTGGTATTTGGTGGCAGGATTAAATGGTGTTTTAAATACTAACGCTATCACAGGAGAAAACGCTAGTATAGTTTCTAGCCCAGAAGTTACAATTGTAAAAACAATACAATATACAATTGGAGATATTGTTGATCAGCTTCCATCAGACTGCAAGGTGATTGTGCTTAATAATAAAAAATATTTTGTAAGCCCTACAAATATTTATTTTGAAGAGTTTATAGAGAACAATACACTTAAGTATAAGGTGGTTGGTAAATAAGATAGCTATGATAAAAAAAACATACTTTACTATATTAATGGGGTTATTACTTGCAGGTTGCAGTAATAAAAATTTTCCTACCGGTAATTATCAAACCACTAAAATCAACATTGACGGTAATGCCAACGATTGGGGATTACCCTTGCGATTTGGTTCTGAGTTAGGCTCCTTGCAATATAATATTACTAATGATCATGATAATATTTATGTGTGTGTTTTAACCAATGACAAGAACACACAAAATAGAATACTAAGAGCTGGGTTATCAATTTATTTTGATATGAATGGTACAAAAAATAAAAAAGTAGGTCTTGTGTTTCCGGTATTAAATAATAGGCAATTTAAGGCGGATGGTTTTATTGGATTAGAAAATGGTGTTTATTATATTGATGAAAGCCCCTTAAAAGTGGCGGTAGATAATGATGAATACGGTAATTTAGTAATTGAAGCCAAAGTGCCAATCCAATATTTAACAGGTAAATCTTTAACTGCAAAAATGGCACCTAATATTAGTGTTGGTGTAATTGTTCGGAATATGCCTTCAGGAAACAGGCCAGCTAATTATGAATCTAGATACTCCAATAACGAAGGTGGCGGTATGCGTGGAGGTGGCATGAGAGGTGGAGGTATGGGCTCCATGGGAGGAGGAGGGATGAGGGGCGGTGGCATGAGAGGTGGAGGTGGTATGAGAGGTGGTAACCTCGCAATGCAAGAGATAGTTAATTGGTATCAATTTAAACTTGCCCTTAATTAATTTTGGATTTAATGAAAGCAGAGGGGGTTACTCCTTTTCGCTCCTTAAAAGCATCAATAAATTTAGAACGTGAAGCGAATCCTGCATTGGCCGAAATTGCTTCAATGGTTAAATTCTTGGATTCTCCTTGTTCAATCATTTTACATACATGATCTATTCTTAAGTGTTTACGCCATTCACTAAAAGTGATATTTAATTCTTTATTAAAGTAATTCGATAAAAATCTTTCTGGAATTTTTAAATCAAATGACATTTGGGAAAGTGAAAAATCTTTTTCAACATAAGGGTGTTTTGCTAAATAAATTTGCAGCGTTTTTTCAATATCGTCTGCTACCGAAACTTCTTTTATCTTTTTTGGCAGGTTAGATTTTATCTCATCAATAATATTGTCTTTCCCTTTCTCAATGGTATAAGATACATTACCATAAAGGATTTTAGGAAACAAGAATAAAAAAATGTTTTGCATAAAAAATCCCCCTCCACAAATTCCAAAATAATATTTTTCGGTAAAAATGCTTGAAGCAGGTATGCCAGCTATACTAAAGTGTAGGCCGTAAATAGTGGTCATATGTCCAATACTATTAATGGCAATTACAATTTGAATACCACTTAATAATAAAATCCATCTTTTTATAATAGAATGGTTAGAGGGCAGGGTTTGGAACCTTACAAATGTTTTTTTAGTATGATAATAAAAGTAGCCAATTGAAAATAAGGAGTACAAAAGTAAATGCACCGATCTTGAAAATAGAATGAATTCAAAAGAGACAAATGAAAAATGTAAACGATAGTTTTCGGTTACATTTACTATTTCATGCGCAATCGCTGCTTTTTGATCAAATGGCAGGGTAGTAAAAGGCAGGCAGTTAATAATGGTTAAAAAAGCAGGTATGAGATGCAGCCAGTCCCATTTTTCTAATTTATTGTTATCTGCTAGTGTAGTTTTTACATAATAAAACAAAAGGGGCCCAAGTAAGTACGAAAGAGGTAGCCAATGTACAAAGCAAACCCCCTCCCAAAACAGGTCTTTGGTGAAATGCAGCCCAAAATAAACCAATACAATTAGGTTACAGCATAGGAAAAACAAGGCTAAGAATATATTTGATCTATTCAAAGAGCTTAGGTAATAAATAAGGATGAAGGAGGTAAATATCCCAAAAAGCGGAAAGAATATGGCCATAAGAGTATGAATACTAGTTAAATACGCTTCAATATAGTAAATTTTGTTCCATTTCGCCTAATTGGAACATATTAACCAGGGTTAAATTAGAAAAGAAGCTATTGGGAACGTATTTTGATATCGCTTTAATCAATAGGTCGTTTTTGTTAATAGTATATTCATTTTCAATATGTTATAACTTGAAAATCAATAATTTTAGTTTCTTTTTGGTACCAATTTCTACACAAAATGCTATTTAAAATGGTAAAATTAAAGAAAGTCCTTCTTTAATATGGCATATATGCAATTGTAAAAGATAAATAACAAAGACTAAAATCATAATTAAGTAAATTTTTTTAAATTGTATAGCATAAAAAATTAATCAGTACAAAACCATAAAAATGAAACAACCAAGCGTTGAACTTAAGTTGCCCATTATTCCAAATATGGAATTGATCGCAACACAAACAGCCGAAGTGATAGCTAGGCATATGCATCTTACCGAAGATCAAGCAGGAGAAATTAGTATGGCTTTAATTGAAGCTTGTATTAATGCTTTTGAACATTCTAAAACTGACAGCAATGTATTTATCCATTTTTTAATCGAAGAGGATTCTTTGGTGGTAAAAGTGATAGATCAAGGAATTGGTTTTGATAAAACAAAAGTGGAGATTCCTAAGATTGAAAACAAAATTGGTAAAGACGAACGTAAACGTGGCTGGGGATTACAATTAATCCAAGAATTAATGGATTCAGTTGAATTCGAATCAAATGGCGACGGCACAACAGTAACAATGAAAAAAAATATCAAACAATAAAAACAAAATAGTCATGAGTGGATTTATTAAAAGTACAAAAGAAGCAAACCAAATAGTGATCATCGAAACTGACGGATACTTAAATAATGAAGGTGGAGAAGCGATATCAGCTATTTGTTATGATAAGATGAAATCGGGTCAAAATAAATTTTTGATAAATATGGCAGGCACTAAGGTGGTAAATAGTATTGGTGTTTCTATCTTAATTGAAATCATCGAAAAATTACAAGAGGTTGATGGAAAAATTGGATATTATAATTTAGCACCAATTGTTGCTAAAACATTTAACATTATGGGTCTTACTAAATATTCAACTGTTTTTGCTACAGAAGAAGAAGCAGTGGGTACCTTATAATGATCAAACAGTTTAACATAAATGAGTTACAATTAAAGTATCTAGAACTAGAAACTTTATTGGATATTACAAACGAGTTAAACTCATTTGAAAATGTTTCTGTTTTATTACAGGAGATATTAATTAAATCCTGTGCTGTATTAAATGCCTCTTCTGGTATGATATTAATGCAAGACAATAACTCAGACCTTTTTCAAATTGAGGCAGAATTCAACATCGATGTAAAGGCCTTAAAAGGCGTTATTTTTAATAAAAAGCGTGGTTTTTTTAACGAAGTGTATCAACATCGTAAAGCCATACACGTTCAAATTTCTGCTGATCCCTTCTTATCAAAAACAAAATGTACATATGGTTTGATTGCTCCCTTATTAGACAAAAAAGATTTAGTAGGGGTTATTGTTTTGTTTGACAAAGAATCTAGAGCAGGAATTTCTTCCTTCGATGAGTCAGATACCAATATGTTATCTGCTATTGCCACACAAGCTGGAGTAGCTTATAATAATATTAAATTGATCGAAAATATAAAAGAAGCAAAAACCTTTAACGATAACGTAATGCAATCTATCGTTACAGGAGTTTTTACTACTAACTTAATGGGAGAGATTAATCATGTGAATAGAGCCGCTGCTAGTATCATTAATTTAGAAAGGGAAATGGTTATTGGAAATCATTACGAATATGTTTTTGAATCCAACGAACTCATCAACGAGCTTATTTCTAAATGTGAAATTGAATTACAAACTGTATCAGAGTCTCAAATTCAGATTGATTGTAATGGCAAGTCAACTTCTGTTAATATCTCAGTATCTCCATTATTAAATGACAATAACGATCCAATTGGATCGGTGGTTGCTATGGAGGATTTATCCAATTTAGATAAATTAAAATCTACATTTAAAAAGTATGTATCCAAACAAATTGTGGATCAACTTTTAGAAAATGACGATATGCTTAATTTGGGTGGACAGGAGCAAGAAGCCACTATTTTGTTTTCTGATATAAGAGGCTTTACTTCTATGTCAGAGTCTATGCCACCAAATGAAGTGGTAGAAACGCTTAACGATTATTTTAATTTAATGATTGAGATAATCTTTAAGTACAATGGAACCCTGGATAAAATCATTGGAGACGCTTTGATGGTTATATATGGAGCTCCTATAGCTACCGAAAGAGATACAGAAAATGCAGTGCTCACAGCCATTGAGATGCAAGAACGATTAATTGAGTTTAATCAACAAAGAATAATTCATTCCAAGCTGCCTATCACCATTGGCATTGGTGTTAACAGAGGAAAAGTAATTAGTGGCAATATTGGTTCACGTCAGCAGATGAACTTTACAGTGATTGGTGATTCTGTGAATTTAGCTTCCAGATTATGCTCAGCTGCTAAGTCGGACGAGATTATTGTATCTGACGCAGTATGGAAACATGTAAAAAACAATAAAACTTTTAAGGGGCGTAAATTAAATCCCATAAAAGTGAAGGGTAAAGCTAAGCCCATCGAGATTAAAGAAATACTATATCAACGCCCTTCGTTTAATTACGAAGTAGCTTATAATATGATAGAAGCTTTTTTAATTAATCATTTGCCTAAAGAGTATACTTATCATACTATTCATCATATTAGAGATGTGGTTATTCAATCCGAAAGAATAGCCAAAAAAGAAAAAATTAGCAAAGAGGATATTGCTGATTTAAAATTAGCGGCTTGGTTGCATGATGTGGGTTATATATGGGAGCCAGCAAGACATGAAGCCAGAGGTGCAGAGTATGCGACCACGGTTTTAAATGCTATGGATTTCCCGGCACAAAAAATTAATAAAATTACGGGCATGATTTTAGCTACTAAAATTCCACAGAGCCCTAAAAATACATTAGAGCAAATTATTTGTGATGCCGATTTAGATTATCTTGGTAGAGAAGGCTACACCGAAAATAGCTTATTGCTTTTACAAGAATTAAGACTTAAAAAGGAAGTATCAGACTTAGAATGGTTAAAAATTCAAGATTCATTTTTAACTAAGCATATTTATTTTACTAAAACATCAAATGGCAGCAGGAATAAATTAAAAGCCGAAGTATTAGCAACTATTAAACAACAATTAAAAAAATAATCAAATGGCAGAAGCGGGGCATAGTGCAAATAAAGTAAATTTTCAATTAGATCGTATTTCATTTTTTACCGATGGTGTTTTTGCCATTGCAATTACTTTATTAGTTATTGAATTTAAAGTGCCCGTTATAGAGCACGCTACCGACCATGCATTATGGGAATCTTTACAGGAAATGTCTTGGAAATTGTTAGGCTTTATTATTAGCTTTTGTATTGTGGGCTATTATTGGTCGGTGCATCACCGCATTTTTGGGTATGTAGAAAAATACACCACACGTTTAATTTGGCTTAATTTATTGTTTTTATTTTCAGTAGTATTGCTGCCCTTTACATCAGGCTTATTGGGCGAATATGCTGCTGACAGTGAATTGCATTTGCCCTATACGGTATATGTAATTAATATTTGCTTAACAGCTACCATGAATGCCATTTTATGGTTTTATTTAACCAACCATAATTTAGATTTGTTTACACACAAGATTTCTAGAGAAAGAATTTTATTAGGGTTTTATTTTACTCTAGTAGTGCCTATACTATTTTTAATATCATTAGGCGTTGTATTTATAAATCCTACTATTGGACGACTCATCCCTTTATTAATCCCTTTTGTTTTAAAATACGGCATGGTTGGACTAAGTGCAAGAGCCGCTGCTAACGAAAAAAACGCAAAATAATAAACACAATAAACGATTGCTATGAAAAATTTCCTTGCCATAATTTTATTTTCTTTGGTTTGTAATGTAAGCTTTGCTGGAAATAATGATAAGATAAATGTTCAAGATTCATTAAAAAAAATCGAAAACACGAATGATAATTTAACAAAGGTAAAAACCTATATTAATATTGGGCTTTATTATGCTTATTATAAGGGAGATTCCTCCATTTATTATTATTCTAAAGCCGAAAAATTAAGTTTAGATAATAATTTATTACTGCCATTAACTACCACTTATTTTTATTTAAGTAATGTAATGAAAGTAGTGATAGGTAATTACCCGGCCTCTTTACACTATGCGATGGAAAATTTAAAATATGTGAACTTGATGATTGAGAATGGTTCATATAAAACAGATAACCAAAAAATGCAAGGAAGAGTTTGGTCCAATTTTAATGTTGCATTATCGTATGGTTTTTTAGGAAACAAAAAAAAGGCATTAGAATACTTTTATAAAGGCACAGGCAATAAAACATTTATCGAATTTAATAAAGAAATGGAAAACACGAAAGATCTTCCATTAGGCCAAAAGATGACCATGAATACTATTGCTTCACAATTTTTTGTATTGATAAATGAGTACGACTCTGCTTATATTTATAATGAACAAGGTATAAAGTTAAATAACAAGGCCTCAGCAGATAAGCAATTCGGTTATGTGTATGTAGTTCGTGCAGATATTTTAACTGCACAAAAGAAATATGCCGAAGCCATCCATTATTATAAATTAAATATACCCTATGCAATAAAGGATAATTTTTACAAAGATATTTTAGAGTCAAATTTAGGTATCGCCAATAATTTTTACAATTTAAAACAATATGATTCAAGTATTGTGTATGCTAATAATGTAATAAAATTATCTTCTGAATTTACTTTTAATGAGGGCCTTTTAAAAACCAATTTATTATTATATAATTTGTATAAATTAAAAAATAAAGGTGATAGTGCTTTAAAATATTTAGAAGCCACGGAGGCATTAAGAGAAAAAATATTTAATAATACCAAGGCCAATGATGCACAAAACATGGCCATAAATGAGGAAGCTAAGCAAAGAGAGTTAGCCGAACAAAAAGCCAAACAGCAAAAGATATTAATTATAACCGCACTTTGTTTAGTTCTAGTAGCAGTGGGAGTGTATTTAAATGGTAAGCGTAAACAAAGAGAGCGTTTACGTAAAATTGAGGAAGATCGTA